>NZ_JAQQEK010000003.1:0-542072 GCF_046027355.1 Paraburkholderia sediminicola
GGTCGTATAGTGGCCGTGAATATCGATGATCATCGTAGCTCCGAACAACTGAGTGAATTACCGGCGCAATGGCTCGACTGAAGCGCCATGCACCGCTGACTTCGCAAACGAGCCTTATTCGGCCGTGCAATCGCCTTGCCTCAAAAGGTGTGCTGCATCCCGACACCGTATGTACTTCCGGACGGATTGGCTGTCAGCTTGTCGTAGGAATAGACCGCGTACACATACGTACGCTTGGACAAAATATAGTCATAGGCAATGGAACCGGTGTTGCGCACGTTGCTATGGTTCGACGGCGCGCTGTGCTTCGTGCGCGCCCATTCGGCGAGGATCAGGTTCGACGGCGTCAACGGCACCGAAACCCCCAGCTCATACGTATGGGAGCCGGTCTCAACGTCGTTGTTGCTTGTCATTTGCGCGGCCCCGTAGAGCTTGACGAGCTTTGCATCGTACGCAGCGCCTGCGAGATAAAGATATTGACCGCTCGACGGCGCGACGGCCGCCGTTCGAACGCGCTGCGCCGAGAACACCGCCGTGAGCGGCCCGTTTGCGTAAGTCAGATGCAAACCGATGTTGTCCTTCCCCTGTTGACCCGTGGTGCTGCTGACGCCGTAAATCACGGTACCCGTGAGACCGCCGTAGTTCGGCGAAACGTACTCGACGGCGTTTTGCCAGACCGTGTCGCCGATCTGCGTATTGCCGTAGCTCGCGGTGTACGACTGCACGATCAACGGCGAAAACACCACGGACGAACCGAACGGGTTGACGAGTTGCTGGTTGTAATACGTCGGATTGGTCTGCTCCCCCACTTTGAACGTGCCATAGGCGCCGGTCAGTCCGACATAGGCATTGCGCGAAAACAAGCCATCTGTGGTGTTGCGTCCCATCTGCCCCGTGTTCGGCCTGAAAAAACTCTCGAGAGCGAAGATCACCGCATTGCCGCCACCGAGGTCTTCGCGGCCGCGCATGCCCCAGAACGACGTCGTCATCCCTCCGCCGCCTAGCTGCACCGTGCTCGCACGCGTCGTGCTCAGTTTCGAACTGTCGATATACATGCCGATGAGCCCATATAGCTGAACGAAAGACGATGGAGCCGCCGCTGCGCCGGCTGTCGCCGATGAATCGTCTGCGTGCGCGACACCGACACCGCCGGCCGCCAGCAAAGCCGTTGCCACGCACGCAGCGTTGAGATTGGCTCGCCCGAGCAATCCTGTTTTGTTCACTGACATCATGCTTCCGTCTCCAAACCAGTTTGTTTTTTTACGCGCGCGCGCCTCCCGCTGCGTGCGCGGGTAGCGCACGCAGACAGCGAAACACACGAGGGATTTTGTTGCCGGCTAACCTGTCATTCGGTGTAGCGGCGCGACATTTCGGCGTTCAGTTTCGAGCGGTCAAGCTCGTGCTCCCATGCCGACACCACTAGCGTGGCGACACCGTTGCCGATGGTGTTGGCGATTGCGAGCCCCGTTCCCATGAAGCGGTGAATGCCGAGGATCAGAACCATTCCGGACACCGGGATGATCGGGAAGACCAGCAGCGTCGAGGTCAACATCACGAAGGCCGCGCCGGCCACGCCGCTCGCGCCCTTCGACGTCAGCATCGCCACGCCCACGAGCGTGAGTTCCTGCGTCAGGCTGAGCTCGATGTTGAATGCCTGCGCGATGAACAGCACGGCCATCGTCAGATAGATGTTGGTGCCGTCGAGATTGAACGAATAGCCCGCTGGAATCACGAGACCCACCACCGACTTCGAACAGCCGAGCCGTTCGAGTTTTTCGAGCATCCGCGGCAGCGCGGCCTCGGACGAACTCGTGCCGAGCACGATCAGGATTTCCTCGCGGATATAGCTCAGAAACCGCAGGATGCTGAAACCCAGCAAGCGCGAAATCACGCCGAGCACCACCAGCACGAAGAAGGCGAGCGTCACGTAGAAGGCGCCGATCAGCTTGAGCAAAGGCACGACGGCGCCAATGCCATAGGTGCCGATCGTGAACGCGATCGATCCGAACGCGCCGATCGCCGCGACCTTCATGATGATGTGAACAATGCCGAAGAAGGTCTGCGCAAACCGGTCGATCATGCGAACCAGCGGCCGGCCGTATTCGCCCGTAGCCGCGAGCGCGGCGCCGAACAGCACGGAGACCAGCAGAATCTGCAGGACATTGCCGCTCGAGAATGCGCTGGACACGGTGTCGGGAATGATGTGCATCAGAAAGTCGACCGTGTTCTGTTCGTGCGCGGCAGTCGTGTATCCGGCGAGCGCCTTGGTATCGATCGTCGCGGGATTCAGATTGAAGCCGCGGCCGGGACGAAACAGATGTCCGGCCACGAGTCCGATCACGAGCGACAGCGTCGATACGACTTCGAAGTACAGCAGCGCCTTGCCGCCCACGCGTCCGACCTTCTTGATGTCGCCCATGCCGGCCATGCCGGTGACGACGGTGCAGAAGATGATCGGGCCGATCACCATCTTGACCAGCTTGATGAACGCGTCGCCGAGCGGCTTCATCTGCACGGCGAGCGACGGTGCGAAATGACCCAGCAGCACGCCGAGAAAGATCGCGAGCAACACGTGGAAATACAGCGCGCGATAGAAGGGTTTCTTCGCGCTGCGCGCGGGCGATGTCATGACGGCGCTATCGTTCATGACGCCGCTCGCAAACAAGCCGCAGGGGCCGAATGGGCCGGCTGGCAATGCATATCGATCATTGTTGTCTCCTGATTCGAATGGTGAGCGGAAAGCCGGTCGTTTTCCGGACTTCCGCCTGGCTGCCATTCTCGGTGTGGCAGTTCAAAAGTGAGGGAAGCGAGTCGAGCGAACGGATCGCTCAGAATCCGTAAAGCCGTGCCGGGTTCGTGACGAGCAATTGCTCGCGCAGCGCCGCATCCGGACAGAAGCGGAACAGCAGATCGACCAGTTCGCCGTCGTTCGGCATGTCCTTGCTGATGTTCGGATGCGGCCAGTCGGTACCCCACAGCACGCGGTCGGGGGCGGCTTCGATCAAAGCGCGCGCGAACGGAATCGCATCGTCGAATGGACGGCGGCCCGCGGACACGCGCTCGGCGCCGCACACTTTGACCCATGCGAGCGGATTGCGCATCAGTTCCAGAAGCTGGCGGAACGGTTGCTGATCGACGCCGGCTTCGGCGCGTACGCGGCCCATGTGATCGATCACGAACGGCACCTTGATTCGCGCGATCCGCTCGGCGTATTGCAGGATGTCCTGCGCGTCCAGATGCAGCACGACGTGCCAGCCAAGGCTCTCGATACGCTCGAGCACCCGGTCGAATACGTCGAGATCGGGCGCGCCGCCCAGATGCGCGACGAAATTGAAGCGCACGCCGCGTACGCCGCGCGTGTCGAGATCGGCCAATTGTGCGTCAGTCACGTCGCCATCGACGATCGCGACGCCGCGATAGCGCCCATTGCCGCGTGCAATGGCGTCCAGCATCGCCGTATTGTCGGTGCCGTGGCAGCTTGCCTGCACGATCACGCCGCGGCTCGCGCCGAGAAAATCATGCAGCGCGACCAGGCGCTCGAACGGGGCGTCGGGCGGCGTATAGCTGCGGTCCGGCGCATAGGGAAAGCGATCCGCGGGGCCGAACACGTGGCAGTGCGCATCGCATGCGCCGGCGGGAAGTTGCTGAGCGGGTCGAACGGGGTGGGGATCGGGAGGCAGGCAGGATTTCATGGAGCGTCGTCTCGATGTCATGCCGCGTGGCGCGGCTTTGTACGGGTTGGATGCATTGTGGCGGCGATGATGGATCGGTACAATCGCCATATTTAACTAGCTGATATGTGAATTTCACATGACTGGCCGACAATGGACCTGAAGCAGCTCGAGGCATTCGTTCACGTCGCTGAACTCGGCAGCTTTACGCGTGCCGCGATTACGCTGGACACGAACCAGCCCGCCTTGAGCCGGCTCGTGCGGCATCTGGAAGTGGAGTTGCGGCATACGCTGCTCGAGCGCACCGGCCGCGGTGTGACGTTGACGCCGGCCGGCCAGCGCATGCTGGCGCATGCGAAAGGTATCCTGCAGCAGGTGCAGCGCGCCTCACAGGATCTGGACGAGTTGCACGGCGCGGTCGGCGGTCATTTCGGCATCGGCATTACCCCCAGCTTCGCCAGGGTCGCCACGCGTGAACTCGTGCGTGATTTTCGTTCGTCGTTCCCCGGCGCGACGATCTCGGTGGCTCAAGGCTTGTCCACCTATCTGATCGAATGGCTGATGATGGGCCGCATCGACGTCGCGGTGCTGTACGACACATTCGATACGCCGTTGATCGACAAGCGGACCATCTTTACTGAAGAGCTGTTTCTGATCGGCCCGGACAGTGGTGATGCGCTCACGGAGGCAGCGCGCGAGCCCACGACAACGATTACGCTGCGGGAAATCGTGCGCTACCCGCTGGTCATCCCCGGCCGCATGCACGCGATCAGACGGATGGTCGAGGCGGCTGCCGCGGAACAGGGCGTGAGATTGCGGATCGAGCTGGAGGTGGACGCGGTGACGTCAATTCTCGATCTGGTCAGCGAGGGCATCGGGTATGCAGTGCTGTCGCTCAATGCGACCACCAGCGATGTTCTCAAGCGGCGCTTCCAGATAATCCGCATTACCGAGCCGACGCTCTTCAGCCGTCTTGCGATCGCGACCAGCAGCAAGCACACGCTGTCACAACTTGCCGTCCAGGCGATCGCCATGCTCGAATCGAAAATATTGCCTCTCTACGGCAATGCGGCCTGAGTGGGCGTTGTGTTTGCACCGCCATCAATTTGTTTGTGCGCGCCTAGAACGTTCCCAGCCGCTCGCGCAGATACTGACCGGTCCGCAGCGCCTGCGCCGCGATCGTTAGCGCCGGATTGAGCGCCGCCGACGAGGGAAAGAACGAAGCGTCGACGACGAACAGATTCGGATGATCGAATGCCCGACACCAGGGATCGAGCGGCGCGATGGCCGGATCATCGCCGAAGCGCACGGTCCCGCACTGATGCGACGGCGTATCGATCCCGAACGGCCGGCTCAGCACCGCGCGCATACCGATCTGCCGCAGCAGCCGCTTGCTGCGCTCGACAAAGCGCGCGTGCGGGGCCATGTTGGTGCGTTTCCAGTGCAACTCGACGCGCTCGTCGGCCAGTGGCCGCACGAAGCTGTCCGGATGCGGCAGATCCTCCGACATCGCGAGCCAGTCGACGCTGTGACGCGCGAGCCACGCGGCGCCCCAGCGCGGCAGCGACGGCCGCGCGGCGCGGATCATCGGTTCGCTGATGTTGCCGAGCATCTGCAGATTGCCGAGCGGCGCACGATCGTCGTCGCAGCCGAAGTAGAAGTCGTTGAGCGAGAGCGTCTTCGTGAAGCGCGTGTCGTTGACGGTCCACGGCAAGAGGCCCATCAACGCGGTTGTGTTGTGGTTCATGTAATTGCGCCCTACCATGCCCGACGAATTCGCGAGGCCGTTCGGATGCCACGCGTTTGCCGAGCGCAGCAGCAGCAAAGCCGAATTGATCGCGCCAGCGCTCAGTATGAAAAGCGGTGCGCGCACGACGCGTGGCTCGCCGCCGACGTCGAGCTCGATGCCGACGATCCGCTTGCCCGCGTCGTCCGTGACGAGACGCGTCGCGCGTGCACCCGTCCACAGTGTGACGTTCGGATCGCGTAACGCCGGATCGATCAGGCAGCGCTCCGCGTCGCCCTTCGCATCGACGCGGCACGGAAACGCGTCGCAGGTGCCGCAGCGCACGCACGCGCCGCCCGGCCGCAGGTCGATTGCCGACGGCATGTGGAACGGCCGCAGCCCGGCCTGCGTCAGTCGCTCGGCGAGCTGGCCGATCAGTGGCTCGTGCGGGATCGGCGGAAACGGATACGCGGACGAGCGCGCGGGCTCGGTCGGATCGTCGCCGTGGCGGCCGTGCACGCCGAAGAGGCGCTCGGCCTCGGCGTAATACGGTTCGAGATCGGCATAGCGGATCGGCCAGGCGGGCGAGATACCGTCCTCGTGCTCGGCCGCCTCGAAATCGCGTTCGCGGAACCGGAACATCGCCGTGCCGTAGAACTTCGTGTGGCCGCCGACGAAGTAGTACTGGCCCGGGCTGAACGGCGGGCCCGCCCCATCGACCCACGTTTCGCGCGCGCGATAGCGGCGCTCGACGAACACGGCCTCCGGATCCGTATTCTGCGGCTCGCGCGGCAGCCGTTCGCCGCGCTCGACGATCAGCACGCGCGCGCCCGTGCCCGCGAGGCTCAGCGCGACCGCCCCGCCGCCGACACCCGAGCCGACGATCACCACATCGTAGTCCCTCATCGCGCGTTGCCCCCACACCCGATGTTCGAATCCGCTCCGTTCATCGACGCCCCCTTCAGAGCCCGGCCTGCACGCGCGTGCGCTCACCGCTTCGCACCGCCTGCCGCACCGCGAGCGCGGCGGCGAGCGAGCGCACGCCATCCTCGCCGGTCGCAGCCGGCTGCTCCACGCCGCGGCTCTTCACCGCCGCATTGAACCGCGCGAGCGAGCGTTCGTAGAGGTTGTGATGAACGACGGGCACTGTGCGTTCACCGGTCGCGTCGCGCACGATCACTTCGCCGACCGGGCGTTGCGTCATCACATCGCGGCCGATCAGTGAGCCGGCGGTGCCGTGGATCTCGATGCCCGTGCCCGCGTATGCGACTGTGAACGCGTCGTGCAGTTGAACGAGCACGTCGTTGTCGAAGCGCAGTACGGCCATCACGCCGTCGTCGACGCCTTCGGACGCAAGCGATGGCGGCGGCGTCATCGCGACCGCCTCGACCGGCTCCGCGTCGAGGATGAAACGCAGCGTATCGACGTCGTGCACGGTGATGTCGAGAATCACGCCCGCGCCCGCGGACGGCTGCGCGATCCGCCAGCCCTGCAGATGCTCGGGCAGATGCACCGCATGGAACACGCGCGCGTAGAGCGGCCGGCCGATCGCGCCGTCGCGCACGAGTTGCCGAATCGCGAGATGCGTCGCGGCGTTGCGCAGATGATGGTTCGTGCCGAGCACGACGCCAGCGCGCCGACATGCGTCGACGATTGCGTGCGCGTCGTCGAGCGTCATCGCGAGCGGCTTCTCGCAGAGCACGTGCTTGCCCGCGTTGGCCGCCGCGATCGCCTGCGTCGCATGAAGCTCGTTGGTCGTGCTGATATACACGGCGTCGATGCCGGGATCGGCGAGCAGCGCGTCGAGCGACGTACAACTCTTCGCGATCCCGTGCTTCGCCGCATAGGCTTCGCCGCGTGCGCGATCGCCACTCAGCACCGCCGCCACCGCATTACCCGGCTGCGCACGGATCGCGTCGATCATCCATTCGTGCGCGATCGTGCTCGCACCGATCAGTCCCCACCGCAGTTCGTGTTCCATCGTGTCTCCCGGTCCGTGCGGCCCACCGTGGGCCCGCATCGTATGCTGGACAGAGATTAACGACGTAACGCGCGCGGCGGTATTGCAGAGACCGCTAGTTTTGGCACAATTGCCGCATCGCGGCCACGTCAGGCCGCACGATTGACATCATCGCCACGTTCCGAGGTCTTCGGTCATGCGTCCCTTATTCGAACAGGTCAGCATCCCGCTCGATCAGTCATGGACGCTATTCGACCGCCGGTTGCCCGCGTTTCCGTTCAACTGGCACTACCACCCGGAGTTCGAACTGACGCTGACGCTCAACAGCGTCGGCGAGCGCTTCGTCGGCGATCACATCGAGCATTACGGCGACGGCGATCTCGTGCTCGTCGGCCCGAACCTGCCGCACGCGTGGCAGTCGCGCGAGCGTCTGCGCGACGACGCGCCGCATCGCGCGCTCGTCGCGTGGTTCACGCAGGCATGGGTCGACACGCTGCACACCCACTATGTCGAGTTCGCGCCGCTGCGCGCGCTGCTCGCCGAGTCCGTGCGCGGGCTCGCGTTTTCAGCCGACGTCCGCGCGCAGGCCGCGAAGCGCCTTCTCGCGCTCTGCGACGCGCCGCCGGCCGCGCGCTGGCTCGGGCTCGTCGAGGTCCTGCTGCAGCTCGCCTCGGATACGCAGCGCCGCTCGCTCGCGCTGCAGGGTTTCCTACCCGTCGACAATCCGCGCGACCGCGCGCGGCTCGAGCGCGTGATGTCGTTTCTGAACGCACACTATGCGGAGCCGATCCGGCTCGCGATGCTCGCCGAACTCGCGGCGATGAGCGAAAGCCAGCTGCAGCGTTTCTTCAAGCGCTGCACGCGGATGACGATCAGCGACTACCTGAACCAGTTGCGGATCGGGCGCGCATGCGCGCTGCTGATGCAGCCCGATCGGCCGATCGGACAGATCGCGGCCGAACTCGGCTACGGACAGGCCAGCTACTTCACGCGACAGTTCCGCGCGACGAAGGGCATGACGCCGATGGCGTTCCGGCGCAAGTACGAAACGCGGGAGTGATGCGTAAGCAGACAACCGTCGCTGATGCGGACGCGAATGCCGCGACATAGGATCGCCGCGGGTCCAGTCGGATTTCCGCCAGCCGCGACCATCGAGTTCGCATCCGGTTCACGCATACGTGGCGCCAGCACGGTCATCAGTTCAGTCCGCGCGACACCGCTGCCGGTCGGGACGAACAGGCGGTCCTCCAGAAGCCCACGCAAGATGACCAGCGCGTTGCCGACCCGCGGCTGGGACAGATTGAGCCTGACTGCCGCCCGGCTCACGCTGCGCTCGCTGTACACCGCGTCGAGGATCCGCAGCAGGTTCAGGTCGATATCGTTGCCTCGCCGTCCCGATCGGCAGTCTTACTGTTACGTCTGCCCGCCCTGCTCTCGCTCGCGTAGCTCCATGCTCTCGCCTTCTCGTTGAAGATAAATAATGATGTAGTCTTCGAAGCAGGAACGCTTGTTCCAATCAAATCGGGCAGGCGGTGTGGATCAGCGCGACGCGTGCCCGAACAGGCAGAGTCTCGACACGCCACCGTCCGGCAGTATGTTGAAGCGGACATGCGTAACCGGCATGATCCGTTCGGGCGTGAACGCATGCACGCGATCCATTTCCAGCTTCTGCTCCTCGAGCAACACGGGCCAGAACATCGATTGAGTAATGAGCGATTCGTCGGTGCCTGCCGTGACGAATGCGCCTTGCAGCGAGCAACGGTCCGCGAAATTGCCTTTGAAGTGCGCGGTGTCGACATTGACCTTGCAGATTTCGCCAGGCACGGCGAGTTCGACGATGCACCAGTCACAGCCCGGTTCGCGACGCCGGCGGGTTTCCCAGCCTTCGCCCATGTCGGCTGCACGCGTGGGCAGAAGCAGATTTGAAGCGAGGCCGTAATGCTGGTCGTTCACCGCGACGATCCGCGCACCATGCATCGCTGACGCGAGGTTGAATTCGGCGTCCGGCGCGAGTTCGCGGCGCGGCCGGCCGAACACGCGCAATCGCGCGACACCACCGTCCGGGTAAATATTCAGTCGTAGGTGCGTGTAGACCGCGCCGGCGACCGGTTCGATCGCGAGAAAGTGATGCGCGTTGCCGTTCAGTGCCACCGCCGGCAGCACTTCGGTCCATTGCGTGTCGGAGTGCGGAATGTCGTCATCCGAGCGGCACGCGTCGATCGATGCCGCTGGAGGAAAGTTGCCAGTGAAATGGCTCGTGTCGATATCGACGCCCATCAGTTCGCCCGCCACGCCCAGCTTGACGATACAGAAATCGTGGCCGCTCACGCGCTTGCGACGCGATTCCCAGCCATCCATCCATTTGCCGTTGTCGTCGTATTTGCCGGCGATGAACACAGCCGGCTCCGGAGCCAGCATGCGGGCCATCGGTGCAAAAAAATCGTCACTGGTGAGCACGGCTTGCGCGCCGAGACGTGGATCCGCGAGGTTGATGCCTGTGCGCGTAAAGGCCGGAGTGTCCGGGTCGAAAGCGGGGATTGCCATGTGCGTGAGGGTCCACTCGGGATTGTTGAATTGATGAACGCTCAGGCGTCCGGAACCCACGATTGCGTGCCTTGCAGATCGGAGACAAAGTCGTCGAGCACGGCGATGTCAACCGGTTGAGGCGTGTTGTCGCCTTGCCCCTGAATCTTCACGATGTCTTGCGGACATGCGGAAAACGCAACGAAGCAATCCATTTCGGCGCGTAGCGTGATGTATTCGCCAGGCTTCGTCACGGTGGGCAACGTATGTAGCGTGATGCCGTCCGGTTGCACGCGGATATTCATGAAGATGTTGAACGAAGCGAGGTTCTGCCGCGGCGGCGTCACGCCGAGTTCGAACATCCCTTCGAACATGTTGTCGCAACAGTTGCGATGATAGCCGCGCACGCCGAGCAGTTCGTAGCGTTTGCGATCGCAGGCCGCCATGAAGGTGTCATGCACGCCCGGCGTCGTGTCTTCCACGACGGTCAGCATCGGATGGCGCAAGTTGGTCACGAAGCTGTCGCCGACCACCGGATTAAGCCGCTGGTTCCACACGCGCGTGGTCTCCATGCACATGTATTCGTTCAGGTCGTATGCATTCCAGGCCCAGCAGTCCACGACTTGCGTGCCATGAGTATTGATGACGCGCACGGCCTGGCCTGCTTTCAGTCGGACTGCCTTGCCATGCCCGGCAGGGACGGTCAGTGCAGATTGATTCGTATAGTTCATGAGCGTGAATTTTCCAGGGTAAAGCGATAGAGAAATTGCTGGAGTCGCGGCGACGACGGCGTATCGAGCACTCGTGCTGGCGACCCCTGTTCGACGATGTGTCCGCCGTCCATGAAGATCACGCGGTCCGCGACATCGCGCGCAAAACCGATTTCATGCGTGACGACGATCATCGTCGTGTCCTTCGCGGCGAGTCCCCGCATCACGGCCAGGACTTCGCCAACCAGCTCGGGATCGAGCGCGCTGGTCGGTTCGTCGAACAGGATTACCTCGGGCGCCATCGCGAGTGTGCGGGCTATGCCGACGCGCTGTTGCTGACCGCCCGACAGGTTCGCGGGCATCGACGCGTGCTTACCGCTCAGGCCAACCTGCCGCAGCGCTTCGATGGCAACGTCAGTGGCGGCGAGACGGTTTATCCGTTTGACCGACAGCAATCCTTCCATCACGTTTTCGAGCACCGTCATATGCGGCCACAGATTGAAACTCTGAAACACCATGCCGATCCGGCTGCGCTGCGCGCGTATCTCGCGGTCGGGACGCCGGCTCGTCGTGCCGTTCGAGTTCTCGCGCAAACCGATCCGCTGGTCGCCGATCCAGATCGCGCCTTCGTCCGGGGGCGAAAGCCAGTTCAGGCAGCGCAGCAGCGTCGACTTTCCGGAGCCCGACGGACCGAGCACGCAGACCGTTTCACCACGCGTGACCGTCAGATCGACGCCGTCGAGAATGCGGTTCGCGCCGAACGACTTGATGATGCCACTGGCTTTCAAAGCCACAGGCGGCGTGCTGTCGGATGGGTTCATGCTGATCACCGGCGTAGGCTGACCCGATGGGCACGGCCGAGACGGCGCTCCCAATGACGGGTCGAAAAGTGGACGACGGACGTCGCGGCCCAGTAGACCATCGCGACGACGAAATAGACTTCGAGCGGCGCGTACGTGTCGGACACGACGCCCTTCGCGGCGAACATGAACTCGTGCACCGAGATCACCGAGAGCAACGCGGAATCTTTCACCAGGCCGATGAGCAGACCCGTCAGCGTGGGCAGCAGCAGCGGCAACGCTTGCGGGGCGATGATGCGGCGCGCGATCGCCACCGGCGACATACCGATCGCGACGCTCGCTTCGACGGTTCCCGCAGGCACGGCGGCGACAGCAGCCTGAATCACTTCAGCGACGTACGGGCCGTAATAGATCGCGAGCGTCACCGTGCCGACCAGCGGCGCGGGCAGCAGTACGCCGAAATCGGGTAATACGAAAAACATCACATACAGCAGCACGAGCAGCGGCAAGCCGAGCGTCAACGCGGTGTAACCGCGAATCATCGCCGCCAGCCATGGACCGCCGCGCCGCTGGCCGACGGTCAGCAGAACGCCGAGCACGCCCGCCATTGCGGCGCCGGCCGCACACAACCAGACCGTGCTGCCGAGTCCGGTCGCAAGCTCCGGCCAGTAGTTGGACAGAACGCTCAGATCGAAGCTCATCGCGCCGCTCCCGTGGCGCCTCGTTCGACGCCGGGCATGCGTGGCGAACGCTGCGCGCGTCGCGCGGCATAGATAACCGGCAACGCGACCGCCAGATAGCCGACGCTGACCAGAAGCAGCACTTGCGTCGACGTGTAGGTCCGCGCGATCACCATCTGCCCGGCGTACGTCAGTTCGGTGACGGCGACGACCGACGCGAGGGGCGTGGTTTTCAGCAGGATCGTGAATTCGTTGATGAGTGCAGGCAGGCTCGCCTTCAGCATCTGCGGCAGCGCGATCCTAAGCGCAATGCGCCACGGCGCCATTCCGAGCGCAATCGCGGCATCGTACTGGCCGGCCGTGATCACCCGCAGATTGCCGCGCAGGATTTCCGCCGTGTACGCACCGCTATTCAGCCCGAGCGTGAGCGCGGCGGCCAGCATCGGACGGCCGCCCAGCCCGATCAGCGGCAACGCGAAGAACAACACGAACAGTTGCACGAGGGCAGGCGTACCGCGCATGAAGCTGATGTAGAGTCGCACGGCCCAGCGCAACGGCGCGATGCGCGTCAGTTGCATCGCGAGCGCGAGATGGCCGAACACGAGACTGCCGGTTGCGCCGAGCAGCGTCAGTTCCACGGTCAGCAGCCAGCCGTCAATGAGTGTCGGCAGGCTGTGGATCACTTGTGGGTCAAAGCCCATCACGGCTGGTTCCCGGAATCAGAGTTGGTCGAGTTCTTCGGCCACCGACAGTTCGAGCGCGCCTGGCACGTCGTTGCCCGCAATGCCGGTGCAACAGGCCGACACGATGAACACCATGTCCGTCACCACCCGGCACGCGACGAAATCACCGGCGCGGGTGGTGTTGGGCAGCGGTTCGATGCGGCCATCCTGATGTAACGCCACATGCATGAACAGGTTGATCGGATCGGGTATTTTTGGCGGCTTCAGGCCTAGCGATTCGATCAACGCGCCGACCGATTCGACGCAACCCGTCTGTTCCGCGTAGCCCTGCTCCGCGAGATACGCGGTCGTCGATGCGGGGAGCAGCAGATCATGCTTGCCGCTCGAGTCCTTACCGAGCACCATCAGCGCGCGGCGGCGGTTGCTAACGATTCGCATACCCGCCTGCAACACATACGAATTGCTAAACACGCGTGTGTGATGGACCGACATATACACGTCGTCGTTGATCCGGCTGAAGCCGAACATCGACGCGACCGCACCCGGTTCTGTCGCCTCGATACGCAGGATCTGGCCTGCCTTGACGTCGATCGCGCGCGCTTCGCCCCCAGGCACGGCGACGGTTTGCGGGGGCAACGGGGCGCGCGAAGGCGGTTCTTTAAGAAGCAGCATGTTGAGTCCGTTCAGGCGGCGACAGCGGTCGCGGGCAGGATGGAAATAGCGATGTCGGTGACCTTCAGACCGTTGCCGGGAATGATGTCCTGCGGACACGACGATACCGCGCACACCAGGTCTTCGAGCACGTCGAACGTGATGTGGTCGCCGGGCTTGCTAGTCGGATCGGTGACCTGCATCCGGCAATCGCGCGTGACCGGGCCGTTCTGAAACAGATTGAACGGCTCGGGTACATCGAACGGCGACAGTCCGTACAGCGCGAGACCCGCGTGCATGTTGTCGAGGCAATTGCGATGCCCGGTCACGTTGAAATCGATCGTGAAACGCGTGTCGTCGCAGGCGGGCACGTTAGCATCGTGAATACCGACGGTGTCTTCGACCACTCGCAACAACGGACGCCCCAGCGACGAATAAAGCGCGTCGCCGATCTTGAAAAACAGCGTCCGAAGCTGACGGCGCGTATGCGTCGGCGACAGCTTCTCGCCATGGTTCGACGCAACCACTGCGACGAAGTCGGCGGCCTGCTGGCCCTCGACGTCGATGATCGTCAATCGTTGGCCCGCCTTCACTTCGAAGGTGCGGCCGTGTCCCGCCTTGACGGTGAGAGTCTGTACTGGCTCTGTCATGTGATTCAGTCTGCTCGACTTACTGTGCGGGGATGAAATCGGACGTCGGCGTATCGAAGCTCACGCCCAGGTTGGTCTTTTGCAGGCGCGCAAGTTCGCCGGACTTTTTCATTGCGATAATCTGGTCGCTGATCGCCTTGTTCAGCCGCGTATCGTCCGGACGGGTCGCCCAGGCAATCCATTGCGACGGTCCGAGTTCACCGGTCGACTTCAGCTTGCCCGGATTCTGTTTGATGACGCCTGCGAGCACAGTCATATCGTCGAACACGAAATCGGCGCGACGTGTCAACAATGCAGCCACCGTCTGATCAACGCTATCCACGCTAATCAACTGGATCGGCGCAAGACCTTTGGCCTTCAGCGTCTCGTTAAACTGCTTGAGGATCTGTTCGGGCGCGCTTGCGCTCTTGACCGCAGCCGTCAGGCCGGAGAGAGATTCGATGGTGGCTTGCGGCGGAATCTTCCCGAAATCGGAGCGCACTAGTGCGCCGTTCACCGTCTTGCTGGTCGGCACAATGTACGCGAGACGCTTTGCGCGTTCGGCAGTTACGTTCAGCGCGGAACCTTCGACGTCGAATGAATGCGCGAGCAGGCCCGGAATGATCCCGCTGAACGACATGCGCTGATATTCGATCTTCACGCCCAGATGCTTCGCGACGGCAGCCATGACGGCCGGATCGAAACCGACAATGCTGTTGTCGGCGTCAGTGTATTCGTACGGCGCGAAGGTCGGATCGATTGCGACGGTCATCGTGCCGCGACTCTTGATGTCGTCGAGCGTATCGGCGTTCGAGGCTACCGGGTGGGTCAATGCGGCAAACTGCAACAACGCGGCGAGGGCAATGCTGGAGAGGCGGCGCTTCGACATCGGGAGCTCCCGTAGACAGGTGGACGATGCCTCTCCAATGCATGATCCATACCAACTCGATATGAGAAACACCGGTTTCACGAATCCACATTCAAAAACATCCGTTTCTGCTACGGTCTGCAAGAAACACAGATTTCACGCAACGCGGTTCAACCTATAATGACGTCATCGCGAGACCCCGACTATCTGCACCCGGCGCGTGCACGCGAACAGCGATGCACGTTCGCGGTGCCGATATCGCACCACGACGGGCTCTCTACTTACTCACAGGCCGAAATGTCAAACGCTCAAACGAAACAGGAGAAGCGCGCACCGCAGTCGATCGAGAGTCGCATCGCCGAATGCTATGACGAACTGTCTGAGATCGATCAACGGCTGGCCGATGTCATTCTGAGTGCGCCGGGACAACTGGCGATGCAAACCGCCACCGAACTGGCGACGACCGCGCAGGTGTCGAAAGCGACCGCGACGCGTTTTTTTCAGAAGCTCGGGTATGCGTCTTATGACGACGCGCGCGCGATTGCGCGCGCGGCGCAGGTCGGCGGTTCGCCGTTGTACCTACAGGATCGAGGCCGCAAGAATGCAAGGACGAAGCTCGACGACGTGATTCAGGAGCATTTGCGGCACGAGGTCGAGAATCTGGCGAATACGTATCGGTCGCTCGATACGCGCGTGCTGAGCGAGGTCGTCGAGGCGGTTGCGCACGCGCGGCGCGTAGTGATTATTGGGTATCGGCATAGTCATACGGTGGCCACGATGATCAGGCGCGAACTGATTCAGGTACGCTCCGACGTGGTGTTGTTGCCCGCCCCCGGCGACACAATCGGAGAATATCTCGGCGGCCTGAGCGCGAAGGATGTCGTGATCATTGTCGGCTTACGGCGCCGTGTGCCGGCGGTCGGTTTGGCCGCGGCCGCACTGGCCGAGGCTGGCGTACCAATACTGTATATGTCGGATGTCATTGCGGGGAAACCGGCGCGACTGGCGCGCTGGGTGATCCGGTGCCACACGGATGGCCTGATGCTGTTCGACAGCAAGGTCGGTATGACTGCGGTGGTCAATCTGGTCTGTTCACTGGTTGCCGAACGCCTGCTCGAACGGGACAACAATCATTTGCAGCGGGTCGAAATCATGCACGAGCGTTTGCGTGAACTCGACTAAAAACGTGGGTATTTTTTCGAGAGCCTGCCGCACTTTTTAGGCAGAGATGCCGCTTCCACGAGAATGGCCGACTTACCCAACTGTCGGCTGATGATTGCCGCTGTTTAGCTCGGACTCCATTTGCCTCGAGGAACCGGTTTGCGCAGTTGGTCAAATCTTCGCTTCTATAAGATAGCCCGCTATTCGGGCTTCTCCCAAACGAGCCGTATGCGACTACGCTGCTCGATATGAGGGACTCCCGTTCCCGCGCGGCCCAGGCCAAGCTTCCCGTCCTGCTTTATTTTCGTATCCGCGGGCGCAAAAAAACGATAGCGCCCCCCCGCCAAGCGCTCACTCTCAATCAGCGGCGTCTTTGCGACCCAAAGCACAGGCCCCACGCCGGCGATTGGGAAATCCTCATTTAGCTCGGCATCGATCTCGATCCATTCGTTCACCCAATCTTCTTTGCCGTCGAGAACAAATCGGCGAAGCTTGTCGCTGCGCACCCGACGGGCCACCGCCGCCTTCAGGGATGGCATTTTGAATGGAGATGCATGCTGGAGCTCTTCACGGGAAGCGCCGTCGTCGCCGGTTGTCATTCTTATCTCCACGTTCACACTATCTGCAGGTCGTCAAATGCCAGCGCGCGAGGCACCGCACGATTGAAGCGCAATACGATTGCTCGCACTTCACCGCTCCGTTTCGCCAATCCGAAGCAGCGCAAAGGAAATCGCAGCGTAGACAGCATACTCTTCGTCTGTCCGCCGCGATTGAATGGAAGCGGCACGCCACCGACATCGTCCGAATCGACCCATGTGACTGTGCCCCCGACCTGTTCCAGGCCGAGCTGAAAACCGGTTGCCGCGCCCGGAAACTGCCCATCGAACACGTCCGCAACGCGGATCCAGATTTCATTGCCCCCGCCCGGCCCCTTGCCTTTGAGTTGCGAGCGGAAAGTCGCGCCTTTCTTGCGGGGCACGGCGACCATACCGATCGTGTCGCCGTAGAAAGATCCGTCGAATTGATGTGGTCCCGTCTGGTTGAAGTCGTACTCGTCGGCGACCAGTCCCGACTGCGACGTGGGTTGCCCCATCGAGTTCAGCCCGATGCCGTTGCCATCCTGATGGTCGTCGACAGTCGTTGCCTTAGCCCACTTGAATGCCAGGTGAACATTTGATGTGGGCCCCACTGGCGGGACTTCGGTACCGATGAGAAAACCGACCGTCGCCTGCCCGGCCAACACATCGCGAAAGAAAGCGCAGCCGTAGGACAGCAGTGTGCGTTCGTGGTCGGCGCGCGACATCGTCGGCAGAGTGCCTGCGTTGTCGTTTTCCAGCCATTGCCGGTTGAAATAATTGTGGCAGGCCTGATCGACGTACAACTGCGACTTGTATTTCGGCGGCCGACAACGATCATAGTATTTCGCTCCGTCGTTGCTGGTGACATCGCCGTCGGCCGCAGGCAGCAACGTCAGAAACTCAAATCCGGTTGGCGGTCCGCTCGTCGCACCCCAGTCTGTCGGAGCGAGCGACAGCACGCCGACTATCGTCGTACCCGCCGGCTTCGTGGCGCGTCCTGGCGCGATGATCACCGCTTCACCGCCACGTGAATGCCCCATCAAGCCCGTCCTCGAAAAGTCGAGTGTGTGCTTAAAAACCGGATCGCTTCCATTCAGCTGAGTGAAGTACTGGATCGACGCATTAATCAGATCAGCGCGATCGAGAATGTTGCTGGGGCCGGACGCGTTTCCGTTAAGCTCGTTGCAGTCGACCGACACGGCCACAATGCCCATTTGTGCGAGCGTCTGCTGGAAATAGTCGTAGCCGCGATAGCTCGGGTCCGCGGGCGAGTGATTGCCGTGCGCCAGGAACACGACGGGTGACGGGCCACCCTTGCGGCGGCGCACGTTGAACGGCTGCTGCACGCCGTCATCCTCGGCGGGGAAATACACGCTACCCCGTACATGCAGGGTGTTGCCACTGACCGACACCGTACCTCCGTCGTATTCCTGCCGTCCAACCGGAAAGAGGTCGAGCCCCGCCGGATCAGCACCTGCGGGAGGCGCCACACATTGTGCGAACAGTTCCTGCGCAAATTGGCTGACGCACTGACCAAGCGTTTGCACTACATCGACGACATCGCCGTGCTGTAGCGGTTTCTTCAACCCTACGATGGGTCCGCCGCTCTCACCCGCCTTCACATGGTTGACATACACCTTGATCTTGGCCCCGCTGGCCATCTGGGTCACGACGACAAACGTGTCGCCTCCCTGCACGGGCCAGACCTGGGGAGCCGGCAGCGCCGAACACGGTTGGACCGTCACGCCACCGGGCGGGCTCGCGGGCTTGCCCGCGCACATTCGCTGGATCACGGTCAACGTGTCGCCGGTGTTCAATGGAGAGCCGAGATTGACGAGGCTGGCGTATCCCCATGTGCGCCACACGCCAAGCGACGCGCCATTACGCGAGATTTCAAAGCGCGCGCCGTCGACGAGGTTCGTCACGCGAATCTGTTGCGTTCCCTCATAGACGGGATCGATTGCAGGTGCAGGTAGCGGGTCAGGCGGCTCCTGGGTATCGAATGCCACCGAAGGGGGGCTTGGGTCCTTGCACAATGACGCCCACGCGCGAACGGTTGATGGCAGCCCATAGTCGGGCGTCACGTCGACTCCCTGGTGGGGCGCAGCTCCGCTGACCTTGCCCACTTGCGCGCCATCTGCCGTGACCCACACGTCGCAGCCAGCCAGTAGATTGTTCACGCCTGTCCGCGCGCCGCATCGGTAGACAGGCGCGGGACTGATCTCCGGACGCGGCAGTCCATCAGGAAAGTCCTGAGTATGATCGCGCGCGGTCAATGCCGATGACCAGCCACTCGTGACGCCGCCAGAAGTTTGCCGCGCCCGCACGACATTGCCTGCCACAAGAGGACTTGGCAATCCGATCACCGCACCCTGCGGCTGGGGAAAGCCGCCCGGCACGCCACTCACCACGACGGTACCGTTGACCTCCACATCGAGGCTTGCGTCGATGTCATACGCGATGACGCACACCGCCACCGCGCATTGGTACAGCGGCCCCTCGACGACGGGCGGAGAGAGAAAACGATTGTCCTCGAGTTTCAGTCTTTTTGTGGGGACTTCGGCCATGGCAGGTCTCCAATGCACGGACGCGCTCCCCGCGCTAATCGTGTCGTGATTCGGGTGAATCTGCACGCCGCCTGAAAAGGCGCAAAACCGTGCACCGTCGAAAAGGCAATAACAAGACGTGAAAAGCCACGACTTTTTTAAGCCGCTCGCTATCTGAGCGTAGCTGACGTCCATGTACCCATGCGACGGCGTGGGCGAACGTCCGTAGATGAACCGAGTTCGGAAGCTCGGCGGTGAACCGTGGCCGGGGTAGGCCGGCCTCGCGTCGAACTTCCGGAGTCGACACGAATCGGACCTACGACACTTCGTGCCAGCGATGGCCGGTTTCAAAGGTCAAACGGTCATCACGCAACAACATGCGTCTAGTGGGTACGGGACACCAGGCGTATTCCAGCTTTATGTAATAGCCGCCCTTCGCCCCGCCAACTACCATCAGAAAGTTGGCTCTATAAACCTCTCCTGGCTTCGGTATCAGAGGTCGTTCTTTTCGGCACGACGGGCACGAAAATGAACAAACCCACGGCTCTTTCATAAAGGCTCTAGCCACGACCAAAAGGAAATTCGCGCCGGAGTCGTCGGCGCCAACGCCAACGCAAGTTGCGCAACTGTCGCACGTTCCCGGCTACCCGGCGGTACCCAGTCGCGCTCGACATTCAGTCTCTCCTCCAATGGCAATGACCCGAAAGGACACACGATGACCCTGCCTCGAATCAGCGGAACGAATCTTTCCGCGGACGCGACCCGCTCCGGCCGATTGTTTTTCCTCGAATTGAGCGGTGGCCGCATTCACTCGATCAATCCCGACGGATCCGGCCTCAAGACAATCGTCGCGGATTGCCGCCTCCCCGACGGCATCGTCGTGGACGTGGATGCCGGTCAAATCTATTGGACCAACATGGGTTCGATCGGCCTCCACGACGGCTCGATCGAACGCGCCGACCTGGATGGCAGGAACCGCGTGGTCGTCGTCCCGCAAGGCGTCACGCACACACCGAAGCAGATTCATCTCGACAAGGCAGGTGGCAAGCTCTATTGGTGCGATCGAGAAGGCATGCGCGTGATGCGCGCCAACCTCGACGGCTCTCAAGTCGAGACGCTGGTCGCGACCGGGCATGGCGACCAGGACCGGCTCGACCAGACCCGGTGGTGCGTCGGAATCACGACCGATCCGAAGCACGGGAAGCTCTACTGGACGCAGAAAGGTCCGGACAACGCCGGCCTGGGCCGCATCTTCCGCGCCAATATCGACATCCCGCAGGGCGAAGGCCCGACAAACCGCTCCGACATCGAGGTGCTGTTCGACCGGCTGCCGGAGCCTATCGACCTCGAGCTCGACCTCGCGAAGCGTGTCCTCTACTGGACCGACCGCGGCGATCCTCCGCGCGGCAACAGCGTCAATCGTGCGCCGATCGATGGAACAGCGACGTCTGAAATCCTCGTTACGCACCTGATGGAGGGAATTGGCATCGCACTCGACATTCCCGGTAACCGGATGTTCGTCACAGACCTGGGCGGCTCCGTCTATTCCGCCGACCTCGATGGAAAGAACCAGCGCAACTTCCTCTTCGCCCAAGGCAACCTCACCGGCATCGCCTATGCCGAAGTCTGACCCACGCATTGGAGACATGACATGACTGATACCAAGCCCATTCGCCGCATCGCCGTCATCGGCACCGGCGTGATCGGTGCCAGCTGGACCGCACTGTTTCTCGCCAAGGGGCTGAAGGTCGTTGCGACGGACATCGCGCCGAATGCTGAAGCCCAACTCAAGGAGTTCGTGGAGTCCGCCTGGCCGGCGCTCAAGAGGTTGGGCCTTGCGCCCGGCGCGTCGCAAGCGAACCTGACGTTCACGCCCATGCTCGCACAAGCGCTCACGAATGTGGACCTCGTCCAGGAAAACGGCCCCGAACGGCTCGAATTCAAGCAGGATCTCTATCGGCAACTCGATGAGCTACTGCCCCCCCACGTGATCATCGCGTCGAGCACGTCGACCCTGCCCATGAGCAGCATCCAGGTGGGCGCCGTGCTGCATCCCGAGCGCTGCGTCGTCGGCCATCCGTTCAATCCGCCGCACCTGATGCCGCTGGTCGAGATCGTCGGCGGGACAAAGACCTCGGAAGAGACGATCCGGCGCGCCACGGAGTTCTATACGTCAATCGGGAAACAGGTGGTGCGCCTGCACAAGGAATTGCAGGGCCACGTCGCCAACCGTCTGCAGTTCGCGCTGGCGCGCGAGGTCTACTTCCTGGTGGCAGAGGGTGTGCTGAGCGCCGCCGACGTCGACACCGCTCTCTCATGGGGGCCGGGCCTGCGCTGGGGCGTGATGGGCAATATGATGCTCAATCACCTCGGCGGCGGCCCGGGCGGCATCGAGCACTTCTTCCATCAGTTCAGCGGTCCGATGACGGCTGGGTGGAAGGATCTCGGCTCGCCCGAGCTGACGCCGGAAGTGCAGAAGAAGCTCATCGACGGCGTTCATGCCGAAGTCGGATCGCGGTCCATCCAGGAGCTGGAGGCAGAGCGCGACGAGATGCTGCTCGGCCTCATCGAACTGCGTACCAAAGGAAAGGCGCGTTAAAGGTACGGCTGCGGCCACTCCACGCGTGGCCGCGGCTCGCGTGGATCGATCGTGGGCAGTTGACACTCCCTTATCGAAAAAAATTCTTCAAATGAAAGACTCGACCAATCTTGTAATCGAAAGCGAACCGGATCGGCTTACCGGAATCATTCAATTGAAACTCGCGAATCCGGCGCGGAGCTCGGATATCGATCTGCACGGCGCACTCAATGACGTACTGAAAGACGTCGGATTATCGATGGCGGACAGCGGTGGCAAGATCACTTTCCACGGCCGGGATCCGATCATTCCCGCGCTCTTCCGGTTCGGCTCGTTGTCCGCGATCGCCCTGGCCGCCAAGGCCGTCGGCGTCGCTGCGCTATGGCGACTGCGCAGCGGCGAGGAACAGGACATCGAAGTGGACGTTCGTAAAGCGTTGCGACGCTTCGCCGGGTTCTTCGATCTGAAATGGGAGACGATCAATGGACGTCCTCCGGCCCTCAAAGTCGATACGAATCTCTTTCGCGAAACCCGCGACGGACGGCACGTCGTGCCCCTGAACATCTATCCCAAGCTGGCTGCCCGCGAGCTCAGCCTGCTCCGGTGCGACTCCAGCCCGGAAGCCGTGCGCAACGCCATTCTGCAATGGCGCGCGGACGACCTGGAGAATGCGGCGGCGGAAGCCGGGATCGTCATCGCGAAGGTGCGCACCTTCGAGGAATTCCGCAAGGAGCTTCAGTACACCGAGGTCCTCTCGAGAATGTCGCTGATCAACGTGGAAAAGATCGGCGAGAGCGAGCCGATCCCTTTCAGGAAAGAGGGCACCAGTCCGCTGGACGGCATTCGCGCACTTGGGATGGGTCACGTGATTGCCGGAGCGGCCATCGGGAGAGACCTCGCTTTGCACGGGGCCGATGTCCTCAACATCTGGCGGCCGTTCGACGACAGCGAGATCGAGGCGTTCGCGTGGGACACTCAGGTTGGGATGCGCTCGACAATCCTGGACTACTCGACGGAGGATCGCGCGAAATTCGATCTTCTGTTGAAGGATGCCGATGTCTTCTTCGCGAACAAGCGTCCGGGCTATCTGGAACGCCATGGTCTCGAGGCCGAGGAGCTCTGCGGCAGGAGGCCTGGGTTGATCCATGCCAGTGTCCTGCTTCACGGTGCCAAGGGCCCCTGGAAGTATCGTCCGGGATTCGATGAAATCGGCGCGGCGGTCTCGGGGCTGTTCGCCGTCGAAGGTACGCTCGCGCGTCCGAAATCGCCGCCGATCATCCCCATTGTCGACAACGTGGTGGGCTGGCTCGGCACGGTCGGCGTACTCGCGGCGCTGCGCCGGCGTGCGATCGAGGGTGGCAGCTATCGAGTCACCGTTTCTCTGACCCGAACCGTATTGTGGCTGTTCTCGCTCGGCATCTTCGACAGGGACTATGCCCGGGCGACCGCCGGATCTTCCGACGAGCACGCCTACGTCGCTCCCGATCTGTTCACGGCGGAGACCCCGCTGGGCACGTATCAGGGCATGACCGATCAGGTGGTCCTGTCGAAGACTCCCGGGGCCTTCAGGACGGTGCTCACGCCACGGGGTTCGAGCAAGCCCGAATGGCTGACGCGGTGAAGGTGCCCGAATGCGAAATCAGACAGAGGCGCGACGGCGTTGCCGTTGATGTTGGTCGGCTACCTGCAAGCAAAGGACGCCATTCCGTCTCCGCCGTCTCTGATTGCGATTGAAACGGCGGGGGCCGCCGCGCACCCATGCAAAGGCCGATGAAGCAACGTTCATCGTCGCGAATTGAGTGGCCGCTTTCTGGGGTGGATCCGACGTCCGAACTTCCGAGCAACGGTGCGTGCGAATGACGCCTCATGACCGCACTGAGCTCCGCCGCTTTGCGCTCGCGTACACCCACGGCCGTGTAGTCTGTCGAGCTGAAATGGTTGTCCCGTTCCGACTCCCATCGAAGTCGGCCGACCGGCCCTCGCCGGTGGATGGGCCATGACGGTCTACGTGAACGGACGCCATTCCCGCCATACATCCATCGTGCCTCCACGACGTGCGGAGAGTCGTAGAATATTGCTGTGAGTCGTTTTCCGGCGCCCTCCTCGAGCGCCGGACCGTAAAGGGTTACCTCGCCCTCGTCGATCGACGAGTCGAACCGGTCCTCGGCCGTCCCGAACCGACGAGACGCGTCTGCGAGGTCGAGCCGGTCGACCATGAGTTTAAGGAGACGACATGAATGCAGTGTGCCCGCTGCACGGGCCAACGAAAATCATCCGCACGAATGCGTACGGGTTTCCGGTCTATGCGTGCTGCTGCGACGACGTGGCCTATGTAACGCCTCCGGATGCGTGTACGAGAGCGCCGACGCAACGCGGGCGTGACCCGCAACCCGAACAACCGAAGACGAGGAAAGAATGATCTGACGAGCAAGCCTGCCGCCCGGTGGCGGCAGGCCACGCTTCAGCCAATGAGATCGGCACCTGTCGTAAGGACGATCTTTCCAAAATGTGTGCCGGAATCGATCAGTTCGTGAGCGCCGCGAGCATCGGCAAGCGCAAAGGTCTTGTAGACAACCGGCTTGATCTTGCCGTTCTCGATGTGCGGCCAGACCTGCCGTTCCAGTTCGTTGATGATCGTCGCCTTGTCCGCGGAAGTACGCGATCGCAATGTCGAGCCCATATGCGTTAGACGTTTCGTCAACATCGGCACGACGTTGAGATCCTTCGCCGGCCCCTTGATCACGCCCACCTGGAGGATCCGTCCGTCCATGGCCGCGGCGTCGTAGTTTCTAGCCACGTAGTCGCCGGCAATGATGTCGAGGATCACGTCGACGCCTCTTCCATCCGTAAAACGCTTCGTTTCGGCGACGAAATCATCCTCGCGGTAATTTATCGCGAGGTCCGCGCCTAGCGCCAGGCTGGCCTCCCGATGCGCCGGCGAGCCAACTGTCGTGATGATTTTCGCAGCGCCGAATGCCTTCGCCAGCATGGTCGCCGTGGTACCGATACCTGACGCGCCACCATGGATCAACACCGATTCGCCGGCAACCAGCTTGCCGCGCTGGAACAGGTTCAGCCATACCGTCATCAACGTTTCGGGCATCGCCCCCGCTTCCACTAGCGTCAGGCCCTTGGGGATATGCATCGTGTTGCAGGCGTGCGCGACCGCATATTCCGCGTAGCCACCGCCGGGAATCAATGCACACACCAGTTCGCCGATCTGGAATTGGGCCACGTCGGAGCCAACAGCAACCACTTGACCCGCCACCTCCAGCCCTGGAATGTCCGAAGCGCCGGGGGGCGGATCATACAGCCCTTTGCGCTGGAAAACGTCTGGGCCGTTTACGGCAGCAGCGTGGATGCGGATCAGAACCTGATCGGCGTCCGGCATCGGCACGGGGCGCGTAGTCGGCACCAGAACCTCAGGGCCGCCGGGCTGTTTGATCTCAATGGCCGTCATGGACGACGGCACACCATAAGTTGAAGCAGACATGGATACCACTCCTTCAATAGATGAGGCTCGATTGATCCGGGTGGATCGTTGAACGAGGAACTCTTGCGTTCAGTATAGGGCTCGACATTGATGAATATGCGCAGCATTATTCACACTGTGAGATGCAAATTTGCATCAGGAGGGCGGCACGATGAACTGGGATGACGCGCGAGTGTTTCTCGCGGTGGAGCGGGAAAAAACGCTCCGTGGAGCCGCCAGGACGCTCAATCTCGATCAGGCGACGGTCGGCAGAAGGATCGCGGCACTCGAGCACGCCCTACGCGCAACGCTCTTCCTGCGCACCTCTGAGGGTTACGCGTTGACCGCCGCAGGCGAGGCCGCGCTGAGATCAGCGGAGAAAATGGAACAGTCCGCACACGAACTCGTCAGACGAACTCAAGGCACGGATACACGGCTTGCGGGGGACGTAAGAGTCACCAGCACCGACTCGATCGCGCTCGACTTCCTGCTTCCCGCCATCGAACGCCTGCATGCCGCGCATCCCGAAGTGCGCGTCCTGCTGGACACGTCGACGCGCATGCTCAATCTGGCCAAGCGTGAAGCGGATATCGCGGTCCGGTCAGTCAAGCCGGAAAATCCCGATCTGGTCGCGCGGCGCCTGGCTCGCTGGCCCATGGCGCTTTTTGCATCGAATGCTTATCTCGAACAGCACGGCAAGCCCGCCGCGGGCTCCGCATTCGCGGGCCACGATCTTGTCGTCTACCAGGGAAGCTGGACCGGTAATCGATCACCGACTCTTGCTGGCGAGCCGATACACGCGGGGCGCATCGTATCGACCTTCAATTCCAGCCTCATGCTGCGTACCGCGGTAAAGGCCGGCATCGGCATCGGTGAGCTTCCGATACATCTGGCTGAGCACGACGGCCTCGTGCAGATATGGCCGGAACCCGCACGTGGGGCGGTCTACGAAATCTGGCTCGTCACGCATCAAGACCTTCGGCATACCGCGCGCATCGCAGCAATGATTGACGGCATCGTCTCCGCGTTCGAAGATCACACAACCCACACAAAATAGTCACGCAAGACCTGGCTGTGGCGGCTGCGTGTCGCCCGCTATCGCGCGACAGTCCATCATTCGCGCCGCGCCATCTGAATGCGCCTGCCTTTTGTCCGATATTCATCTGGCGTCTGCGACTATCGTGGATTACGCTACTTTTTGCTATGCGACTTTAAAGCGTGGCTGACTCACGAAGTCACCATTGCGCGCACTTTCGTGCACCCCTTCTGCACGTGCCTGCCGACACCGAGCAAAGAATAACTGCTTGGTGAAGCGTTTCGCCATTAATGACTTTGGCCAACGCCGAGGCTTTCTCGCATCCCACGCGGCAACAGCCGACCGCATCGACGGCCCCTCGTTCTCTTAACGCTCGTTTCCGCAAACGGCGGAAACCAGGTATCGCTGCAGCGATTTTTTTTCATTTGTTTGAATTGGACGCCTCATCCCGCCAGGCAATGGGCCTCTGCGCGCGTGATGTTAGGCGTCTGATTGGGTGACAAGGAGATGACCATGAAGATCAAGCGTTTAACCGTTTTGTCAGCAACCGCCGTTGCACTTCTCTCGCTCAGTGGCGCCGCGCAGGCCGGCGGACCGGATGACCACGGCGGCCACGAAGGCCGCGGCGGTCTTTGCTCGAATGCAACCCTCAAGGGACCGTATGGGTTTACCGGTCACGGGGAAATTATTGGCTTGATAGGACCGGATAAGACGGTTCATCCGTACAGCTCTACGTCGACCCTTGACGACGTCGCCCTGGTGACGTTCAACGGCGCAGGCGGTTTTACGCGCACCGACTTCGGGGTTATCGGCGGCCTGCCGAAAGGGGGGCTGACTACATTCAATCCGAACCAGAACGGAACCTACACGGTGAACTCCGATTGCACCGGCACCATGAAAATCGTCTATACCCCCGGCGGAGCCGTGCCGGCCGGCGTCGAGACTGATCTGAACATCGTCGTCGCTGCCGACGGGACGCTCGTCGAATCCGTTGTCTACAGAGCGGTCACCGTGTCAGGCAAGAGCGGGGACGGCATGGTGACGTGCCCGGAGTTTTGCGAGCAAGCTGTGCAAGAAAGTTTCGAGGGGAAAAAGGTCGTGGTCTACGGCTTCCGTTAGTCGCGTTCCGGATGGCGGCACCCGCCACATCCTGTTTGCGCTCTGCTCGGTCAAACGATAAGTGGCGAGGCCACCTCAAACATGCGGGGCCTTGCGATGTTGCGAAGCCTGTTCGAACGCGTACCCGAAACGGAAGAGATCACGTTCGTGATACGGATAGACAACCAGTTCCATGCCTACCGGTAAGCCTGCTTCTGTGAAGCCCGCGGGCAGACAGATCGATGGCATCCACGTCTGCGATGCTATGAGCGTGTTGGTCGGGAACGTCAACGTATTGGTCCGCCCTGCTCGCACGTCGTCTTTCTTCGGTGGTGGAACCTGAACGGCGGGGTAGCACAACGCCTGCACGTCAGCATCAGCCATGATCTTCACAACCGCCCGCTGAAAGCGGTCACGCGCGGCCAGTTTGCGGAAGTAGTCGGGGTCGTCCTCTGGATGCTTCGGACCGTCGAATACGCTTTGCAGAAGATCCAGCACCGGATGAAACTGCCTGGCTTCTCGAATCGCTTCCAGCGAACGGTACGGCAGTGCAGGTCGCTCGGCGAGAAACGCGTTCAGGTCGGCGCGCGAATGCGTCAGGTAAAGAGACGTCTCCAGGATTTGCTCCATGAGCCGCGGGATCTCCACCTCGACCAGGATTGCACCCGCTGCCTGAAGCTGCTCGAGGCTATGGCGAACCGCCGCATTCACCATCGAACAGGCCGGGTCGCTATCGGAACCGAACGCCTGACGCAACACGCCGACACGCGCACCGTTCAGCCCCCCTGCATCCAGATGATCGGCATAGTTACCGGTATGACCGGCAATCCGGTGTGCGACGGTGTATTCGTCGCGCGGATCGTAACCCACCATGCTATCCAGAAGTATCGCCGCGTCGGTGACCGTGCGTGCCATCGGCCCCGCCGTGTCCTGAAACACGACCAGCGGCGACATCCCGTCCCTGCTGATCAGTCCAGGTGTCACGCGCACACCCACCAGATTATTGAAGCTTGCAGGCAGTCTGATCGAGCCACCCGTATCTTCGCCGATGCCGACCAGCCCCAGATTTGCAGCGATCCCGGCTGCCGTGCCGCTGCTCGATCCTCCCGAGTCGTGCGCCAGGTCATAGGGATTCAGGGTCTCGCCACTCATAGAGGAAAAGCCGAACCACGACGTGGCGAAATCCGGCATGGTCGTCTTGGCGAGCACAAGCGCACCGGCACGCTTTAACTGCGCAATTGCCGTAGCGTCTCTCGCGGGTACGTAGCCTTTTTGCGCGATCGACCCGAAGGTCGTCTGGATGCCGGCCGTTTCGATTTGATCCTTCACAAGGAGCGGAACGCCGTGCAAGGGTCCAACGAATCGGCCCGTCCGCGCGAATTCGCGATCCAGTGCGCGTGCTTCGTCGCGCACCCGCGGATTGATCGAGACGATCGAATTGAGCCGCGGCCCATTACGGTCGATCTGCTCGATGCGAGCGAGATACATTTCGACGAGTTGTTCCACCGTGAGAGCGCCTGACTTCAGCGCGCGATGGACGGAATCGATGGTCGCTTCTTCGAGAATGAATTCGGACATGTTGATCACTTTCGGGTAGAACAGCCGGACACCGCTGTCGGATTCCACACTGTTTGAACGATGAATACGGTTGTTTGTGCAATGTCAGTTCATGCGGGGCACAGCGCGTTGAATCGCTATGCCATGCTGCGCCAATATCTCGCGTACAGCCGTCAGTATCAGGACGGCATGAGGCGTATCGCTGTGCACGCAAACAGACTCGAATTCGATGGCGATGTCACGCCCGTCAGTCGTAACAACACGCCCTTCGATACACGCTCGCAAGACCTTGTGCGCTATCTCGCGTGGCTCAAGCGGGCGAGCTCGCCGCGAAAACACAATCGATCCTGATTTGTCGTAGTCACGGTCCGCATAGAACTCGCGCACCACGGGGTGTCCAGAAGTCCTGGCCACCCGCTCGATGACGCTACCCGCCATGCAGTAGATCGGCAGACTGGCGTCGAGCTTACGAACGGCGCGCACGAGTCCTGTAGCGAATGCCTCGTCGACGGCAGCGTGCATATAAAGCGCTCCATGGAGCTTGACGTGACTCAGGTCCAGCCCCTGCAACCTCGCAAATTCGCGCAACGCGCCGCACTGATAGATGACGTCGTTGACCAGTTCTTCCGCTGAGGCATGGATCGCACGACGGCCAAATCCAACGAGATCGCGATAGCCGGGATGGACGCCGATCGCAACGCCGAAATCTCGCGCCATCGCTACAGTACGCGCGATCGTGCAGGGATCGCCGGCATGAAAACCTGCGGCGATGTTCGCCGAACTGATCTGCGGCATGATCGCTTCATCCACGCCGTCGCCGATCGACCAGACGCCAAACCCCTCGCCCATATCCGAATTCAGGTCCACAGAATTGCGACGCACTTTTTGTCTCCCATGTCATCGGGGCTTCACCGCACCCCACAGGGACAACGATAGTCGCCGCACAGGATTCGAAAAAGTTGTTTCTTTATATGTCTCCGTATATATTTTTTTCATACCCAGGTGGGCAAACGGCGTGTAGTCTCCGTCCTCATCAGCGCCATCCTGGGCCTTCGAGCGGGATTCACGCGATTCCAGGCTTCGTAAAAACCATGTCCATCACACTTCGTCAGTTGCGGTACTTCGTTGCCGCCGCAGAACTCGGCCAACTATCGCGCGCTGCGATGGAGCTGAATATCAGTCAATCAGCCGTGACCATTGCAATTCGCGACCTTGAGCAGACCGTCGGCCGGCAACTGCTGCAGCGTGGTCCACAGGGTGTCGATCTGACCGATGCCGGCCGGCGCTTTCTCGAACACAGCTACACCATTCTCGCCAGCGTCGACGAGGCACTTAGGGAATCGAGCGAGGAGAGCACGGTTGAAAGCAATGTGCGTGTAGCGGCCAGTTACACGCTCCTTGGTTATTTTCTGCCCTACCACCTGCAACGGATCGCAACGCTTTATCCACAACTGTCAATCCAGTTGCACGAAGTCAGTCGCGATGAAATGGAAGAGGGACTCATCGCCGACAGATATGACGTGGCCGTCCTGCTTGCCGACAATGTCGCAAGTTCGAGCCTCGCGGTCGAGCGCATCTTCGCGTCCACGCGACGTCTCTGGGTCGCGTCGCACCACCCATTGCTTGAAAAGCGCTCTGTGACGTTTGCTGACGTCGCCAAAGAGCCATTCATCATGCTGACCGTCGACGAAGCCGCCGACACGGCCATGCGCTACTGGAGCAAGACCGACTATCTGCCACACGTGATCTTGCAGACGTCCTCGGTCGAGGCAGTGCGCAGCATGGTTGCCAATGGCAGCGGTGTCGCCATCCTGTCTGACATGGTGTACCGGCCATGGTCGCTCGAAGGCAAACGTATCGAGACAATCACACTGGGGAACGCGGTACCTTCAATGGCGGGTGGTATTGCCTATACACGCGACAGGAAGATCACGCCCGGTATGCGTGTCTTTCTCGACTACTTTCGGGAAACCTTCAATTCGCCCTATCTCCCTCATGCGGCCTTGCGTCAGTCACGCACGGCGGCACGCTAAGCCTCCCTCCTGAACACAGATCTACCGCACTTGCTCCGGAAGCGGTGTGCAAAACTCCCTTCCCTTACCCATCGCGATCTCCGGAGTCGGTACAGCAAGCTGCAGTTCCGCTGCAGTCTATCCCCAGAGCAGGCTACTTGTAGACTTTGGCAAACGCCTCGAGGGCCTTTACGTCCGGGTGATCAAGGCAGTAGTCCGTAAAGTCATCCGTCACTTTGGCCAGCACATCGGGATCGAAGCTGGTTGCACCCTTCTTGCCCAGAAAATATCCATGCATAAGGGCGATAGGGATCCCGCGGTCGTCGTCTCCGGACATGCGCATGATGTCCTTGCAACGATAGCTGTTCATATCCGTAATAGTCCCCTTGGATCCGGCGGCACCTCCCTTTTCCTGAGCCGCCGCAACCGAGGCCAACATCAAGGAAGAGGCAGCGATCACGCAGGCCATCACGATGCGAGATATTTTCTTCATGCTGTTCTCCAATCATTCGGTCTATTGAAGGCCCTCTGTTCAGTATCCGGAACGGCCACCGCGCATGCAATTGTCGTAAGTTTGTCGGTAAGCGTTATCTTTGGTCCTTGCCTTGCGCGCGCCACTAACAACGCCCCCCACAGCGGCGCCACGGCCAGCATTTCCGCCCACAATGGCGCCGAATGCAGCACCTCGTACCGCGCCGCGCGCTACCTCGCCACCGGGCGCGCTGTTCCGGGCGGCGTAGTCCGCCTCCGCGGCACAATCGGCCGGAGAGCGTGCCGCCGCGTGCGCACTCCACATGGCGACTAAAGCGCTCAATGAGGTCAACCAGCAGATTTTGAGAAATGGTGACATCCGATCTCCTTTCTCTACCAACCCCCTACCGTGCGTCTTGCGCTGCATGGTGCAGCGCCGCCCGTCTCCGCAAAACGGGGCAATCTGAACTCTCTTCAAAATGGGCGAACGGTCCCGATGATCACGCCGCAACCATAGCTTGATCGAATAGCCATGGGAGAGCTATGGGACCAAGGTCCAATTGTCCCGAGCAGTACACAACCAGCACTATTGATGTGACTCAGAAAAAACTTGAATCAGGCACGGGTCCCACCTCTGGATGCAGTGTCTGGACGGAGTACGCCATGACCAGGGATTTCCGGCTGATCCTCTCCGGTCCGTTCTTGCTCGCCGCGATGGCCTGTTCGGTGACGGATGGTCAGTAGGAATGGGGCCGAGCGTGGTGGTAACGGATGCGTGAGTCAAATTGCTAGAGCCGGCGGGTAGGGAAAGGTGCGACCGACGTGGTCTCGGCCGACGACATACTCGCCGTGGGCTTCAACGAACAGCAGACCGGAGCGATTTGGCAGCAATGCATTGTCTACGGTCGACTTCGTTTGGTCGCGCAGGATGCCACATGTTGCCCCTAACACGTTCAAACCGGTTACTGCTGATCGGCGCACTCTGCCTCAGCGGCTGCGTGCGTGTGGGGCCGAACTTCGAGCCACGGCACGACGCCTGGGTCGAACACTGGAGCACCCCGGCTCTCGAGCAGGCTAGCGAAGTCCGTCTACAACCCGACGCCCGTCAGTGGTGGCAAGTGTTCGCGGACCCAACCCTCGAACATCTGATTGCCGAAGCCGATGCTCACAACGCAGGTGTGCAGATTGCGGGCCTGCGAGTCATGGAGGCCCGTGCCCAACTGGGGATCGCCCAGAGTGGGCGCTACCCGCAAGCGCAGGTGGCCAGCGGCGAGGTTCTGTACCGGGATCGTAGGGAATCTGGCGGACAGAACCCGCAGAGCAAAAGCTTCTGGCAATACAGCGCGGGCTTCGACGTCGGTTGGGAGCTGGATTTCTGGGGGCGCTTCAGCCGCGCCATCGAATCGGCCGATGCCGCGTGGTTCGCCGCCAAAGCCAACTATGAGGATGTGCTCGTGCTCCTGCACGCCCAGATGGCGGAGACCTATTTCGCCCTACGCACTGCCGAGGCGCGCCTGCGCATCGCCCGCGACAACGCCCGGCTGCAAAAGCGCAGCTATGAGATCACCGAGCGGCTGTTCAAGAGCGGCGAGACTGACGAACTCGATTTCCAGCAAGCCAAGACACAGTATCTGGGCACACTGAGCAGCATCCCTGAATTCGAAAGCCAGATAATGCGTACCCGCAATGCCCTGGCCGTCCTGATCGGCCGTCCGCCCAGCCCTTTGCCGGAACTGGCGGAAAGCGAAGGAGTCATCCCGCTGATCGATCGCGCGGTGCTGCAAGAGGTGCCCGCCAACCTGCTGCTGCGGCGCCCGGACATACGCGCCGCCGAGCGGCAGATTGCCGCACAATCGGCGCTCATCGGCGTCGCCGAAGCGGATCTCTATCCGTCAGTGACCCTGTTGGGCAGCATCGTCTGGTCAGCCGGCTCCCTCGAAGGCATCCCCAACGGCCTGACGCTGATCGGCGGCCCCAGCCTGCGCTGGAATGTGTTCGACCATGGCGCCATCAAGAACAACGTGCGCGTACAGGATGCCCGCCTGCAACAACTGATCGTTACCTACCAGGACGACGTGCGCCAGGCGGCTCGCGAGGCCGACGATGCCGCCAGCAGCCTGATCAAGGCACTGGAGCGCGACGTGATCCTCCACGATGCGGCACTGGCCGCCAGGCGCTCACTGACGCTGGCCAACGCACTCTACCGTGAAGGCTATTCGGACTTTCAGCGCGTACTGGATGCCCAGCGCGCGCTGTCCACACAACAGGACGCTTACCTGGTCAACCGCAGCAACGCCGTGAGCGATCTGATCGCCCTTTACAAGGCTCTTGGCGGCGGCTGGTACAGCGAACAACCGCTGGTTGATCCGGCCAACCGTCATCAGATGCAGAAGCGCACCGATTGGGGTGATCTGCTGGATGAGCCGAGCCGTCCGTCCGCCGACACCAGCCTCCCTGCGCAGAGGTAAGTTCCGATGAGCGACACTCAGCAACCGCCTGCAGCCCCTGCGCCGAGCGCGCCAGCGCCCGCTGCCGATCCGTCGAGGAAGGGGGTCAAACTGGTCGTCGTGCTGATCGGCCTGAGCCTGCTCTGGTACCTGTTGGCCGACCGGCTCACCCCGTATACGCAGCAAGCGCGGGTGCAAGCCTTCGTCGTCCCGGTCGCATCGGAAGTGTCGGGACGGGTGACCCGGGTATATGTGCGAAACAATCAGGATGTGAAGGCTGGGGCAGTCCTCTTTGAGGTCGATCCGGAGCACTACAGGATTGCCGTTGATCGCGCCCGCGCCGACCTTGACTCAATGCGCCGGCAGATCGGCGCCAGTACAGCGGGAATCGATTCGGCGCGGGCGTCATTGCGTGCCGCCCAGGCCGGCGAACTCAAGGCACGCCAGGATAGCGAACGTCTCGAACGCCTGTACCGCGAAGACCAGGGCACCATTTCACAGCGGCGCCTCGAGCTGGCGCGCGCCAGCCTCGAACAGGCCACGAGTCAAGTCGCCGCGGCCCGGGCCGAGGTACAACGCGCGCGCGAACAGGAAGGCGGCAGCGAGGAAGACAACGCCAAACTGCGTAGTGCCGCTACCGCTTTGGAAAAGGCCGAACTGGACCTCGCCAATACTCAGGTGCGGGCACGTTCGGCCGGCCTGATCACCGATCTGCGCACCGATGCCGGCCAGTTTGCCGCGGCCGGTAATCCGGTGATGACGCTGATCACCATCCACGATATGTGGATCAGCGCGGAAATGACGGAGAACAACCTCGGCCACGTCGAGCCTGGCACTCCGGTTGCCATCGCATTGGACGCACTGCCAGGCCAGGTATTCGAAGGCCGCGTGCGCAGCGTCGGTTACGGCGTCAGCGTCGGTCCTAGCGCCCCACCGGGTGGCCTGCCCACCGTGCAGAACAGCCGCGACTGGTTGCGCCCCGCCCAACGGTTCCCGGTGATCGTCGAGTTCACTCAGGGCGAGTTGTCCAGTTTGCACGGCGTCCGCGTTGGCGGGCAGGCCGAAGTCATGGCATTCCCCACTCAGGGCAATCCGCTCAATCCATTAGGGCGTCTGTTCCTGCATTTGATGAGCTGGCTTTCGTATGTCTACTGACAGCGCCGCGCTCGCTCAGCGCGCCCTCCGCGGCCGACGTGCGCTGCGCCTTGCGAGCGGCACCGCCCTGTGCCTCGCGACCAGCTTCGGTCTGGACGTGCCGGTCCCGATGATCGCCCCGGTGCTCTGCGTGTTTCTCCTTGCCATGCGCAACCAGCCTCTATCGCCCAAGGCCGGGGTGGGCCTGGCGCTAGTGGCCATGTTGACAACCAGCAGCGGGTTGCTGCTCACCCCTTTGCTGCGCTACTACCCATCCAGCGGGGTGCTGCTAGTTGGCCTGTGTCTCTTCCTGAGCTTCCGCCGTGGACTGCGCGGCGGCAACAATCTGGTCACGCTCTTCCTCGCGGTCGGCTTGACCATGATTTCGGCGGCCGGTACCGCCAGTTTCGCGCTGGCTGTCGTGGTGATCGGCGCGCTGGTAAAAGGACTGCTTCTCGCGGTGCTGATGCACACCATCAGTCACTGGATTTTCCCCGAACCAGCCGGTGCACCGGTACCGCCTGCCTCACCGGTGGTGCCGGACAACAAAGCCAGTTGGCTGGCGCTGCGCGCTACCGTGGTGGTCATGCCTGCTTTCCTGCTGACGCTAACCGATCCGGCCGGTTACATACCGATCATCATGAAGGCGGTCAGCCTTGGTCGCCAGAGTTGTACGACTACGGCTCGTGGTGCCGCTCGCGAACTGCTCGGCTCGACTCTACTCGGTGGGGTACTCGCCATCCTGTTCTGGTTCGCACTCAGTCTGTTTGTGCATCTCTGGATGTTCTTCCTGTGGATGCTGCTGTTCGGCCTGTTGCTGGCACGCAAGCTGTATGCCCTCAGTTCCACGCGATACCCGCCCAGCTTCTGGCTGAACACGTTCGTTACCCTGATCATTTTGCTAGGCCAGTCGGTGCAGGACAGTGTCTTGGGCAAAGATGTCTACACGGCTTTCGCGGTGCGCATGGGGCTCTTTATCGCCGTCTCCCTATATGCCTGCCTGGTGTTGCAGCTTCTCGATCAACCACGCCGCGCGCCGCGGCAATCTGTGGCGATTTAGTCGTCCAAAACAGGAGATAGTGTCATGACCACGTCAGACATCAAAGCCGAAGTCCCCGCCACGGGCGGATGGCGTTTCAAGCTCGGGATCGGCATCTTCGTCCTGGCCTTCGCGTTGTGGCTAATCCTTCCGCTGGCGGGCTCCATGGGAGCATCGGGCGCGCGCATCGCGGCACTCACCGGCGCGATTTTCGTCGCCAACAAGGTACTGCTGATCACCTGTATCGCGGTGATGGGCAAGCCCGGCTTTCAACAGCTCAAGTCGATGGTGTTCGGCCATGCAAAGCGTCTGGCACCCAGCAAAACTGTCGGCCCCATCCGCCACGCCATCGGGCTGGTGATGTTCTGCCTGCCACTCGTCTCGGCGATGCTTGAGCCCTATATTGACACGATCTGGCCAGGTCTAAGGCCGAACATCTGGCAGCTTCAGGCGCTCGGTGATCTTCTGCTGGTAGCGAGCTTCTTCGTGCTCGGCGGGGATTTCTGGAGCAAGGTCCGAGCTTTGTTCGTCCGCACGGCTTAGGTGGTGGACGCTCGCGACTGAGGAACTGGCGATTGAGCTGGATGGTGGGACATTCCAGGCACCGGAGCAGAGATCACGCTCTGAGTCCCGTGCCACTGTCCGATCTCCTCCCTGTCACCCAGTGCGCGGAACACAGGGGAACGCCGAACTATGCAACAACGGCGCATCAGTCATACTTTGCATCTGCACCAGAATCAGAAATGAACAGTCGTTCGTCAAGGAGGCGTTGATGCGAGTCTTGATTCTTGGAGCAGGCGTGGTCGGTGTCACGAGCGCCTGGTATCTGGCGCGTGCCGGTCACGAGGTGGTGGTCCTCGATCGCCAACCCGCTGTTGCGCTCGAAACAAGCTTCGGCAACGCCGGCCAGATTTCACCGGGCTACGCGTCGCCGTGGGCCGGGCCGGGCGTCCCCGCCAAGGCCGTCAAATGGCTGCTGCAGAAGCATCCGCCCCTGTCACTCCAGCCGGACGGCACCCTGTTTCAGGTGCAATGGCTGACACAGATGCTGGCTAACTGTACAAAGAAGCGTTATGCCGTCAACAAGGCACGCATGGTGCGGCTCGCCGAATATAGTCGCGACTGCTTCATGGCGCTGCGCAACGATACCCATATCACCTACGAAGGCCGCCAGCAGGGCACGCTGCAAGTCTTTCGCACGCAAAAACAAATGGAAGGCACCGCCAAGGACATCGACGTTCTGAAGGAAATGGGCGTGTCTTATGAGTTGCTGTCGCGCGACGAACTGGCTCGCGCCGAACCGGCGCTAGAAGGCTCAAAGAATAAACTGGTCGGAGGCCTGCGTTTGCCAGGCGATGAAACCGGCGACTGTCATGTGTTCACCACCAAACTGGCCGAGATGGCGCAAGCACGCCACGTGCAGTTCCTGTTCAAGCGCAGCATCGACGGCCTGATCGTCGAGGGCGGCGCGCTAAAGGGTGTGCGTTCCAACGGCGAAACATTGACGGCAGACGCGTGTGTTGTGGCACTCGGCAGCTATTCCACTGCACTGCTGCGCGACCTGGTTAGCATTCCGGTCTATCCCGTCAAGGGCTATTCAATCACTGTGCCAATTAGCAACGCTGCGCAGGCACCGGTCTCGACCATCCTCGACGAAACCTACAAAGTCGCGATCACCCGCTTCGAGGATCGAATTCGCGTGGGGGGCATGGCTAATCTGGTGGGCTTCGACAAGGAACTGCACGGCACCCGGCGCGAGACGCTCGAATATGTTGTCACCGACCTGTTCCCGCATGCAGGCGACGTGACGCAAGCCAGCTTCTGGACTGGCCTGCGGCCGATGACCCCAGACGGCACGCCGATTATCGGCCCGACCGCGATCCAGGGCCTATGGCTGAATACCGGCCACGGCACGCTGGGCTGGACCATGTCTTGCGGTTCGGGACAACTGCTGGCGGATTTGATGTCGGGCACAACGCCGGCCATCGAATCCGACGATTTTGCGGTCAGCCGCTACAGGAACTAAGCGGACGCTCCCACTAGACCGCGAGGCGGGTTCGCTCCACGTCTGCCGTTCGGCCCGGCTTCACCCCACGGGCCGCTTCCAAAGTTCAACGGTCATTCCTGCTGCCGTCTTAACTGGCCCGTGATTCGGCCGAACCCGGAAGTTCGGCGCCTGCCGCAGTTACCGGCGTGCGCCGAGCCACCACTTTCGCGTTTTGCACCGGGCGTCCGCGCAATATCGATCCAATCTTCCCTCAAACGCGGATTTACGCTCGCCGCCACAGTCAGAAAGGCGATTCGAAATCTCCGGCGCGAAATTTTTTCGGATTCCCAAAACCCTCTTTTCAACCCCCGCTCTCCGGATTTTCCCGGCTATGCATATCACCGCGTTTGCGTTCATGAGAATCTAGTTTGTCGCTTGGGAGCGACTCTGCCGCTTCGAAAGCGACAGACATTTTTCTCATTTATCTACGGGGTTGAAAATGGACCGCATCGATTCAGTCGTTTTGTCGCAAAATACGGGTTATACGTCGCTCGGAGAGCGCTTTAATCCGAGCACCGTAAAGAAAACGGAAAGGTTGCCGTTTACGATTAAGGTGGTAAGTAACCTGGCGGACCTCGACAAGGCCGTCGAGATGCGCCGCGCCGCCTATCAGCGCCACTTGCCGGAATTCGCCGAGACCATGGGCGTCGAGGCGTTGGATGGCGCGCCCGGCACGGCCGTGCTGCTCGCGCAGTCGCGGCTGGATGGCGGCCCGCTCGGCACCATGCGGGTCCAGACGAACGCATTCGGACCGCTTGCCGTCGAACAATCGGTCCGCTTGCCGGACTGGCTGGGCGAAGCGCGCCTCGCCGAGGCGACGCGACTCGGCGTTGCGCGCGGTGCGATCGGTCGGATGGTGAAGGTGGCGCTGTGCAAGGCATATTTCATGTATTGCGCGCAAAACGGGATCGACTGGATGTTGATTACAGCGCGTTCACCGCTCGATCGGGAATACGAAGCGATGCTGTTCGGCGACGTATACGGCCAGAACGAATTCCTGCCAATGGCGCACGTTGGCGGGTTGCCGCATCGAGTGATGGCGAAACCGGTTGCTTTAGTCCGTCAGCGCTGGGCGAAGGTCAACCATCCGTTCCTCGGATTCTTTTTTGAAACGGATCACGTCGACATCGACGTCAGCGTCGCATCAAAGCAAGGTGAAGCCGACCTCCGCACTGAGTGCGACGGCCTGCCGAGCAGCGCCTCAGGCCGTCTGCTGTCGCTGAGCGAGGCGTAAAGCATGATGTCCGCCCGAAGCCATTCGGGTGGACAAGAGGTCGGTGGCGTCAGCACGGTCGTGCTTTCGCCGCTGACTACCGCAGGATCGCAGCATCGCAATGAAATCGAGAAAGAAGTCATTGGGGAAGGGCAGCAAATGACACGCATTAAGTGGGCGCTTCGGGACCGACTGACCGGCTGGGCTTTCCAGCGGTTCTCAGTATACGTAGCGCCATTTGTGATCGTGCTTGGCAGCGTCGCAGTCATGCTCTGGGCGCCGCGCCAATTCGATACGACGGGAACGGTCACGCTCAGCTTTCCTGTGATTGCGGATCCGTCGGCGACACTGTCACCCGCCATCGCCATCGCCCGCCTGCGCGATACCGCGCCTACCGCACGTTTCAGTACCCATCTCGCGGAAACGCCATTCTGGTTCATGCTCACGGCGCCTGCGCTGGCCAGTGGCGCCACCACGTTCATCGACCTGCCGTCGCGGCACGCCCAGACGCTATCCTGCTGGCGGACGGGCCCCGTCTTGACGCTACTCGGCTCGGGCGACCGCCACGACACGAGCGGCGCGATGCAATTCAACAAGGCCGGCTTTGCGCTCAGGCTCGACGAGCACGCCCCCAATGCGCCAATCCTGTGCCGAGGCACCTTCTCCGGACCCGCGTATATCACCGCTTCCGCATCGAGCCCTGACAAGCTCGAGGTATCAACCCTCGATTTCCAACAGGGCGCATCGCTGATCACCGGCGGCCTCGTGACGCTCGCGATCTTCGTGTTTGTTACGGCAATCATCAATCGCGAATGGACTTACGTGATCTTTGCCGCCTGGCTCGTCGGCAACCTCCGGTTGAGCGCCAACGCAATGGGCTTCGATACGGAATGGATGGGCCGGCTCATCCCACCCGACCATATCGCGCTTTTGCGGCAATTCACCTTCGCTGCCTATTACGTGCTAACCACGACGCTCTTCGTGGAGCTGTTTCGCCGCGAGCTGAAAGCAATCGGCCTGCGCTGGAGCCTGCACGCCGTGCGATATGGCGGCTGCCTGCTGATGGTCGCTGCATTCACCCTGAATTACGCGCACTTCATTCCGGTGCTGTGGGCATGCGCCAGCTTCTGCATCCTGGTGCTGACCTACTTCCTCGTACAGTTGTTCATCAAGGCGCGCTCGCGCACCGTGCTCTGGTATGTCGCGTCAATGGCCATCGTGCTGTTCGCGACGCTGTCGCAAGTGCTCGCCGCCGCCCTCGGTGTGAAAGCGCTGGCGGGCGCGCTGAGCCCCGTCGTGACGGCGCTGTCGTCGAGCATGCTTTGTGCGTTCGCTATTGCGGAACGTATGCGCGAAGAGCGCGAGCGCCGCCGGCAAATGCAAGTCGAGCTGCGCAACACGTATGACGTCACGCCGATCGGCCTCTTCACGCTGAACGGGGAAAGCGCCTTCGTCCGCGCCAATCCGGCGCTGCACTCGATGCTGGGCCTGCCTCAACAGCACGACGGCACGCATCGCTGGGCCGACTATTTCGCCCCGGGCGCCGAGCGCGTTCTTTCCGAACTCCTCGCGCGCGACGACTCGGCGTCGATCGAAATCGAGGGCGCAGCCGGCACGAAGACCGACGCGCGGCGTTACTCACTGCGGGCGATTCGCGCGAAAGGCTTCATCGAAGGCTCGCTCGAGGACGTGACGGACCGCTCGAAAGCCGTGGAGCGGCTGCACTTTTTAGCCGAGCACGATCCCCTCACCGGTCTCCTGAACCGTCGCGGCATCGAGCATGCAATTGACCGGCAACGCGGCGAAACCGGCCCGTGGGCACTCGCGTATCTCGATCTCGACCGGTTCAAACTGTTCAACGACCTGTTCGGCCACGGGACCGGCGACGAAATATTACGGCATGTCGCCGCGCGCCTGGTCGAGCGTCTCGGCTCCCACGTCCCGATCGGGCGCATCGGTGGTGACGAATTCGTGTGTGTGCTCACGGACATGGCTATCGACGATGCAATCGCGCGCTGCCGCGAACTCGTGCTGGCGTTGAACTCCGCACCCTTTCTTGTCGACACGCGAGCGTTCCAGGTCAGGGGATCGATCGGCGTGGTCGAGTGCTCGCAAGGTGAACGGGTGCTGGACGCCCTCGCCTATGCCGACCGCGCGTGTCGCGCCGCGAAACGCGGCGGCAATGCACGGCTCGTCGCGCTACGCAAGGGCGCGCCGGCGTTCGAGGAGCGCGCCGCCGAAATCAGTCTGATCGAGGCGCTGGGCCAGAGCCGGCTGCCCGAGGGGTTGTTCCTCGTGATGCAACCGATCATGTCGATGCGCGCGCCCACGGAAGCGCTCGACTTCGAGGTGCTGCTGCGCCTGCGCATGCCGGACGGCTCGGTGGCGACCGCCGCGAAGCTGATCGCCGCCGCCGAGGACTCCGGCACCATCATCGCGATCGACCGCTGGGTGCTCTCGACGACGCTCGCATGGCTCAGAGAGAACCGCGCGTCGCTCCCCAACACTTGTTTTGTGTGCGTGAACCTGAGCGGTGGTTCGCTCAACGACGAACACTTCCTCGACGAACTGTTCACGCTATTCTCGCGTCACGAGGACGTCGTCCATTACCTGTGCATCGAAATCACCGAAAGCGTCGCGCTGCACGATCTCGAGCATACGGATCGCTTTATCGGGCGCGTGCACGACATGGGCGCAAAGATCGCAATCGACGATTTCGGCGCGGGTCAGACGTCGTTGCGTTACCTGAAGAAGCTGTCGGCCGATGCACTGAAGATCGACGGCGAGTTCGTGCGCACGATGTGCAACCATCCGGCCGACATCGCGATCGTCGAGGCGATCATTACTCTCGCACGCAATCTCGGCATGCGCAGCATCGCCGAATGGGTCGAAGACCTGGAGACCTTGCGCGCGCTGAAGGAACTGGGCGTCGACTACGTGCAGGGCTTCGCGATCGCGAAACCGCAAGAGGCCAGGGATATTCTCGCGGCCTCCTCCGCCGCGAGCTTCGTGACTAACCCTGAGGTCGCACGCTATCTGAAAGCACAGCAGACGCCGCAGCGCGGGGCTGACGACCAGCGCATGGAGCGCGAAAACGCGGTCTGACGCGGCTCACCGCGCACAAGCTACCAATCGCCGACGCCAACCTTGCCAGACTCGTTAAAACAATCGCAATGACTTCGGCGATGCGCAAAAGCGGCTACTTGTACAACTCCGACTCCGCCATCAGGGCCGGAGTACCAATGACCTCATTGATGCCATCGAAATCGAGCATCCGGTCCCGCCACGGCGCGGTCGTCCCGTGTGCATGCAGGCAGCCATAATAGCCCTGTAACGTATGCGTCACCGCGCGCGCCGTGCCGCCAGGAAAGATCACGATACGAAAGCCAAGTTGCGTGAGCGTCTGTGCATTCTGTATCGGCGTCTTGCCGCCCTCGACCATATTCGCAAGCAGCGGCACGCGGCCGGCGAAGCGCTCACACACAGCTTCCATCTGGTCGAGTGAGCGCAACGCTTCAATGAACAACGCGTCCGCGCCCGCCTCCAGATAACGCTCGGCACGTTCGAGCGCAGCGTCCAGCCCTTCGACAGCCGCTGCGTCCGTGCGCGCGAGAATCAGCGTATTGGCGCTCACTCTCGCATCGACGGCCGCCCGCAGTTTGCCGCACATTTCGCTGGCGGGAATCACCGATTTGCCATCGAGATGCCCGCAACGCTTGGGGAATGTCTGATCCTCGAGCTGGATCATCGCAGCGCCGGCGCGCTCGAAGCCGCGCACCGTACGCTTGACGTTCAGCGCGTTGCCGAAGCCCGTATCGGCATCGACGATCACAGGCAACGTGACGCGCTCGGTAATGCGCGCGAGCGTATCTTCGACTTCGGGAAACGTCGTCAAGCCGACATCGGAACGCCCTAGCCGCGTGTACGCAATCGACGCCCCGGACAGATACAACCCTTCGAAGCCAGCCTGTTGCGCGACCAGCGCGCTCAACGCATCGAAGACGCCAGGCGCGAGCAAAGCGCCTTGTGCGAGAAGTGTCTTCAGCGGTTTGATTTCGGTCGCCATGGTTTTTTTTCTCCTGCAATTCAAAAAGGCAAAAGGCCGATCGCGCGCGAGCACGCACGCGCAAACGTGGCGCTTATATTGCGAGGCGATCCGCGAAAGCGTCGCAGGTCGTCAATTCGCAGATCGTGCGCAGATCGGCGAGCGCCGTATCATGCGCGGCTTGCGTCGATGCCGCGCAGCCATCGCCCAGCACCAGCACGCGATAGTCGCGCATGTGCGCGTCGCGCGCGGTGCTCGCCACGCCGCCGTTGGTAACGATGCCGCAAATCGCCACGGTGTCGATACGCGCGCGGCGCAGCACCCAGTCGAGCTGCGTGTTAAAGAAGGCCGAATAGGCAACCTTCCAGACCGACACGTCGATGAGACTTTGAAGTGCGGAAACCGTCGCATGACCGTGCGAGCCGGCGACAAAATCCCCGCGGCGCAAAAATGGACGCAGTTGCTTCAGATGCGGTGAAATCATCGGCTCGCCGTGGGCATCCGGCCACAACGTAAACTGGCTGGCCGCGACAAAACCGCCTCGCTGCTTCAACGTGCGCGCCACGGGCGCAATGCGCGGCGGTAACGCGCGCGCGGCATCCGAAGCCGCGCCGCCGCGATCGTATGCACCGCCATCACTCACGAAGTCGTTCTGCAGATCGACGATGATGAGTGCGGTATGACGCGCGTCCAGCGTCGTGTCGGTCGTCATGGGCGGCTCCTTAGTCGGGCTCGCGCGTGATCAACAGATTGCCGAGCGCATCGACGCGCCCGCTGAATCCGGGTTCGAGCCAGATCGTCGTATCCCCCTGCTCGAGAATCGCGGGACCGTCGACCGTTGCATCCACCGGCAGATCGAGGCGTGCAAAGCGCGTTGCGTCCCACCATTTGCCCGCGTGGAAAACGGCTTGCGTACCGAGCGATGACGGCATCGCCGTGGCTTTCGGCGCGAGCACCGCCAGATCGAACTTGGGCCGCACACCGATACGCGCATAACGCAGGTTCAGGATGCGCACCGCGATGCCGTCGAGCGCGCGCCCATAGGCCGCGCGATACGCCGCTTCGAAGGCCGCGCCGATTGCGGCGCGTTGCAGCGCATCGCGCGGCACTTCCACGCGCACCGTATGGCTTTGCCCGACGTAGAGCATGTCGAGTTCGACGCTCTCGCGCACCGCGTCGAACGCGACACCGGCGGAGTCGAGCCGCTGCTGGCACGCGTCGGCCATGCTGGCGACGCGCGCACGCAAGTCTTCGACATCGAGATCGGCGAGCGCGCGATTGAGCGTCTGCACCGCGTCGTGCCGCATGTCGGCGATCACGCAGCCGATTGCCGACGTCACGCCGGGAAAACGCGGCACGATGCCCGTCGTGGTGCCGACTTCGCGCATCATCGCGCAGACGTGCAACGCGCCGCCGCCGCCGAACGGCATGTACGCGAACTCGCGTGGATCGTGGCCGCGTTCGATCGACACCAGCCGGATCGCGCCCGCCATCTTGGCATTGGCGACCGTCAGGATCGCCTCGGCCGCCGCATGGACATTCAGCCCGAGCGGCGCGGCGACGTGCTCGCTGATCGCCTCACGCGCCTTGCCGACGTCCATCCGTGCCAGCAGGCCTCCGCCCAAAGGACGATCCGCCGCGATGCGTCCGAGCAGCACGTTGGCATCGGTCACCGTCGGGCGCAGATTGCCGCGTCCGTAACAGGCCGGCCCCGGCACGCTGCCCGCCGATTCGGGACCGACCTGCAGCAGGCCGCCCGCATCGACCGACGCGATCGAGCCGCCGCCCGCGCCGATCGTCTCGATCTGGATCATCGGCGCGCGCACCACCATGCCGAAGTCGATCGAAGTCTGCGCGGACAAGGATGCTTCGCCGTTCGCCACCAGCGACACATCGAACGACGTGCCGCCCATGTCGCCCGTCACGAGGTTCGGATAGCCAGCCGCACGCCCGATTGCGGCACACGCGATCACGCCCGCAGCCGGACCCGACAGCGCCGTGCGCACCGGCACGTCGCACGCAGTCTGGCGCGACATGATGCCGCCGTTGCTCTGCACGACCAGCAGTTCGCCACGAAAGCCATGCGCCTTCAGATCGCCTTCCAGACGCGTCAGATAGCTGCCCACGACCGGCTGCAACGCGGCGTTCAACGTGGCTGTCGAGCATCGTTCGAATTCGCGGATTTCGGGCAGCACCTCGGTTGCCGCCGTCACGTTCGCGTTCGGCCAGATCGCCCGCACCGCCTCGACGGCTTGCGCTTCGTTGAGCGGATTCGCGTAGGCGTTGATGAAGAAGACGCACACCGCTTCGCAGCCACGTTCGAGCAGATCGCGCGCGGCGGCCCGCACCTGCGCGAGGTCCACGGGCGTGTGCAACGTGCCGTCGGCCAGCACGCGCTCCTTCACTTCGAGGCGCAGATCGCGTGGCACCACCGGCTCGAAACTGCCGCGCAAGCCCCAGGTGTGCGGCCGGTCGCGGCGGCGCATTTCGAGCACGTCGCGAAAGCCTGCCGTCGTAATGATGCCCGTGCGCGCCACCTTGCGTTCGAGCAAGGCGTTCGTGCCGACCGTGGTGCCGTGCACGATCGTCGCGATCGCACCGGCGCCGCGCTCGCCTGCGTCGTCGTCCTGTGCGCCGATGCGTTCGATGCCGTTCATGAAGCCGCGCGCTTCCTCACCCCGCGTGGACGGCACCTTGACGACGCGCGCCGTGCCCGCCTTTTCGTCGAGCACGAACAGATCGGTGAACGTGCCCCCCACGTCGACACCGACGACGATTGAACCGTGTGCAGCCGCCTTCATACCTGTTGCTCCTTCCGAGCTGTCGTCACATAACCCATTGCCGAATCGCGCTTGCGGGCGGCATCGTCACGCCCGGAAGGCGTGCCGTAACCGCCGCCGCCTGGCGTTTCGAGCCGCACCCGTTCGCCGCGCTTCAGGCGAATGCCGAGCATCTTCGACGCCATCGGCGGCGTATGCCATGCACCGTCATGCTGATAGCGGAACACGTTGGGCACGGACGCTTCGCCGCCCGCGATACCTTGCGGAGCCGAGCGTCCGCGTTCGCCGAAAATGAACGCTTCGGCCTCGACTTCGAGCAGTTCGATTTCGTAGATCGCGCCGAGACCGCCGCGATATGTGCCGTCGCCGCCCGAGTCGGGACGCAACGCCCACTGCGTGAAACGCACCGGATACGCCGCTTCGAGAATCTCGAGCGGCGGAATGGTCGCCGTCGAGATCGGCGCATTGCCGTGACTCAGACCGTCGCCTTGCGAATGGCCGCCATGGCCGCCGCCGAAGAAACTGAACATCACCCAGCGCTGGCCCTTGCGCGCACCCTCGCTGCGATGCCCGGCGATCGACAACGCGTTGATGGTGCCGTATGCCTGGGCCATCGCCAGTTCCGGCGCGGCCTGCGCCATCGCGCAGAAGATCACGTCGATCATGCGCAGGATCGTTTCGGTGTAGCCGCCGACGGGGCGCGGCCGGTCCGCCGAGATCAGCAGTCCGTCCGGCAGCACGAACGACACGGCGTCCAGTACGCCGGCATTGGCCGGCACGTCGGGAAAGAGATGCTTGAGCGCGACATAGCACGCGGCGATCGCCGTGGCGCGCGAAATGTTCACCGGCCCCGCGCAGGCGGGCGACGTGCCGGTGAAGTCGAGTGTCAACGTGTCGCCCGCCACGCGCATAAGCAACGCAATCTTCAGCGGCTCGTCGCGCACGCCGTCGTTGTCGAGCATGTCGTCGAACGCGTAGTCGCCGTCCGGCAGCGCCGCCACGTGCGAGCGCATCAGCTTGACGGCGCGCTCGCGCAGCAGCGCGAGCGCTTCGAGCACGGTCGCGTCGCTGTAGTCGTCGAGCAGGCTGTCCAGACGGCGCGCGCCCAGCTCGAGCGCCGCGAGCTGGCCGTTGAGGTCGCCCCACAGGCTGTCGGGCAGACGCGTGTTGGCCTGCAGGATGGCGAGCACGTCGGCATCGAGTTCGCCGCGCCGCACGATACGCACGGGCGGAATCTGCACGGCTTCCTGCCAGCATTCGGTGGCGGCCGGATTGTAATTGCCGGGCACCGCGCCACCGACATCGTGCCAGTGCGCCGCCGACGCCAGAAAGCAAAACAGCTTGCCGTCGCGAAACACGGGCCGCACCAGCTTGAAGTCGTTCGCGTGCGTGCCGCCTTCATACGGGTCGTTGAAAAGCCAGACGTCGCCATCGACCATGCCGCCGCGCTCGCCCGCGACGCGTATCGCCGCCCGCACCGCGAACGCCATCGCGCCGACGAACACGGGCAAGCCGGACTTGCCCTGCACCAGCGTCGCGCCCGACAGCGCGTCGTAGATGCCGTGACAGGCGTCGTGCGCTTCCGCGATGATCGGATTGAACGCGCTGCGGTAGAGCGTCGCGTCCATTTCGTCGGCGATCTGTTCCAGCCGCCCTTTGAGGACCGCCAGCGTGACGGGATCTAGCATGAGATGACTCCGTTGGATGTGGGGTAACGCTGCTTGAGCAGGTTGAGCAGACCGCCCGCGTCGACCATGTCGAGCAGAAACGCGGGCACCGGCTCGCACGTCAGTTCGACGCCATCGGCGCGGCGGATGCGGCCTGCGCGCGGGTCGATCGCGATGTGCTCGCCTTCTTCGATGGATCCGGCGTCGGCGCACGTCAGCAGCAACAGGCCGACGTTGAAGGCGTTGCGGAAATAGAGGCCGTTGAATGCCGGCGCGATCACGGCCCGTACGCCGAGGCGCACAAGCGCGGCCGCAGCCTGTTCGCGCGACGAGCCGATGCCGAAGTTCGGGCCGGCCACGAGCACGTCGCCCGGCTGCACGCCCGCCGCGAAGTCGGGGCGCGCGATCTCCAGACAGTGCCGCGCGATTTCGTCGATACCGAATTTCATGTACGCGCCGGGCGCGAGCGCATCGGTATCGATATCCGCGCCGACGCGCCAGACGCGATGCGAAGCGGCCGTCTGTCCATGCATGACTTGCGGCGGGTTGGTCGGACGTTCGCTCATGCCAGCACCTCGCGCGGATCGGTAATACGCCCGCGCAACGCAGACGCCGCGACGGTATAAGGCGAGCCCAGATAAACCCGCGCCGACGCCGCGCCCATGCGTCCCTTGAAGTTGCGCGCGGTACTCGAAATCACCGTGCTGTTTTCGGGGATCGAGCCGCCGTAACCGGCGCACGCGCCGCACGTGGTCGCCAGCAGTTGGGCGCCCGCCGCTTCCAGCACGGCCATCACGCCTTCGCGCGCGGCCTGCTCGCGATCGCGCACGCTCGCGGGAGCGACGACGAGCTGCACGCCGCTCGCGATGCGATGACCGCGCAGCACGCTCGCCGCCGCCCGCAAGTCCTCCAGCTTCGCGCCCGTGCAAGCGCCAATATAGGCGACATCGACGGCCACATCGCCGTATGCGCCGGCGTCGCGCGTATTCGCCGGACTGTGCGGCGCGGCCACCTGAGGCGCGAGCCACGCGGCGTCGAAATCGTGCGTCTCGGCCTGCGCTTGCGGATCGCCTTGCCAGCGGCCGAGGTCGATGTCGTCCTGCACGCCGACGGCGCGCAGATAGTCGGCGGTCACCGAGTCCGCCGCAATCAGGCCTACTTGAGCACCGAGTTCCGCGCTCATGTTCGACAACGTCATGCGCTCCTGCATCGACAGCGCCGTCACGGCCTCGCCGCAAAATTCGACGGCCTGGTAGCGGCCGCCATTCATGCCGAAGCGGCCGATCATATGCAGCATCATGTCTTTCGCCGTGACGCCCGGCGCGAGGCGCTGCCGCCAGTTCATCCGCAACGTGCGCGGCACCTTGACCCAGATTTGCCCCGACACCGCGACGCCGAGCATCTCGGTGCTGCCGATGCCGAACATGTACGCGCCGAATGCGCCGCCCGTCGGCGAATGCGAGTCGCCGCCGACGCAGAACATGCCCGGCCGCAGGTGGCCGCGTTCCGGCAAGACGACGTGGCAGATGCCGACGCCGTCGTAGACGTTCGGCAACTGCTGCGCCACCGCCCAGTCGCGCGCGATGTGCACGATGCGGCGCGATTCGTCGTCGGTCTCGGGTACATAGTGGTCGATCACGAGCACGACTTTCGACTTGTCCCACAACGACGCGCCGAGTTGTTCGAGCATGGGCTTCAGGCGCCGTGGACCGCTCGAATCATGAAACATGGCGAGATCCACATTGCAGGTGACGATTTCCCCAACTTCCACTTCCGGCCGCCCGCAGGCCGCCGCAATCAGTTTTTGTGCAAGCGTTTGTGCTACTGGCATTGACTACATCCCCAGATACGCGCGACGCAACTCGTCGCTGGCCATCAATTCCGCGCACGTGCCGGCGTAACGGACGAGACCGTTCTCCAGCACATACCCGCGCTGCCCGGTTTCGAGCGACTGCATGACGTTCTGCTCGACCAGCAGGATCGCGAGTCCTTCGCCTCGCAGGCGCGCGATCAGCGCAAACATCTCCTCGACCATCAACGGCGACAAACCGAGCGACGGTTCGTCCAGAATCAGCAGGCGCGGCTCGGCCATCAGGCCGCGCCCGATCGCCAGCATCTGCTGCTCGCCGCCCGACATCGTGCCCGCCGGCTGATCGATGCGTTCGCCAAGACGTGGAAAGGTCTCCAGCATGCGCGCGAGGTTGCGGGCGCGATTCGGCTTGCCGCGTAAAAACGCGCCAAGCTCGAGGTTTTCGCGCACGCTCAGATTCGGGAAAATCCGCCGGCCTTCGGGAACCTGAATCAGCCCGGCCTTCACGACGGCGCGATAGTGCCGGCCCGTCAACTCGTGCCCGTCGAAGCGCACGGCGCCTTGCCAGACGGCATTGATTCCGCACACCGTGTTGTTCAGCGTGGTCTTGCCGACGCCATTGCTGCCGAGCAGCACGACGATCTCGCCTTCGCCGACACGAAGATCGATGCCGCGCAATACTTCGGTTCGGCCGTAACCCGTGCGAAGCCCATCCACTTCGAGCAATGCGCTCATGATTGCCCTCCTTCGCGCGCCAGACGTTCGGCCGTGCCGTGACCGAGATACGCCTCGATCACGGCGCTATCGGATGTCACCTCGCGCGGCGTGCCTCCGGCGATCAGACGGCCTTGCGCGAGCACCCACACATGTTCGGCAAGGCTCATCACGGCGCGCATGACGTGTTCGATCATCAGCACCGTCACGCCGCTTTCGACGAGACCGCGAATTACCGGGATCATTTCGTCGATTTCACTTGGATTCAGGCCTGCGAGCACTTCGTCCAGCAACAGCAGACGCGGCTTGGTGGCGAGCGCGCGCGCCAGTTCGAGGCGCTTGCGGCCACCGACAGTCAGGTCCGCCGCGGGCTGGTCGAGACGGTCGTGCAGGTTCACGCGCGCGGCGACTTCCTCTGCCGCCGCCAGCGCCTCGCGCCGTCCAGGCAGATGCAGATGCGCGCCGACCGCGATGTTCTCGCGGACCGTCTGCGCGCCGAACGGCTGCACGATCTGGAATGTGCGCGTCAGACCGAGCCGCGCGGACTCGTGCGGCGCCATGCCGGTAATGTCGCGGCCCAGGTACTGCACGCGGCCCGCGCCGGGCTGCAGAAAACCCGACAGCAACGCGAACAGCGTGGTCTTGCCCGCGCCGTTCGGGCCGACGAGCGCCGTGAGCGTATTCGGCATGACATCGAGGCTCACGTCCTGCACGGCCTTCAGGCCGCCGAACGTGATCGACAGGCCACGGGCTTGTAACAGCGCTTCAGACATGGGCTTCCTCCTTGCGCTTGCCGCTGCGCTTCGACGTCGCGGGCCGGCCGGTCATGCGCCGCACCGACGCACCCGCGCCCGTGATTCCGCGCGGGAGGAACATCACGATCAGGACCAGCACCACGCCGTAGATCACCATGCTGATGCCGGGCAACTCGCCGAACAGGTTGCGGGTCAACTCGCCCAGCACGTAGAGCAGCGCCGCGCCGAGCACCGGTCCCCACAACGTGCCCACGCCGCCGACGATCACGCCGACCAGCGCTTCGATCGATTTCGCCGGACCGAACGCGATATCGGCGTCGATGTACTGGAACATCTGCACGTAGCACACACCCGCCGCGCTCATGAATGCCGCCGACAGCGCGATGGCGCCCAGCTTCACGCGCACGGGATTGACGCCGATTGCCCGCGCGGCGTTTTCGTTGTCGCGTACCGCCTGCAGATAGGCGCCGAAGCGCGAATGCCGCAGCCATGCGGTGACGGCGAGCGCCATCATGACGAATGCCAGCAGCAGGAACACATAGCCGCGCCGCGTGCCGAACTGCAGGTTCGCGGCGCTCGCATGCAGCGGCACCATCAGCCCGACGCCGCCGCCCGTGAACGGCACCGACACCGCGACAATGCGCGCGACCTCGGCGAAGGCCAGCGTCACCAGCGCGAAGTACGAACCTTTGAGGCCGCCGCGAAACGCGAGCGCGCCGACCACCAGCCCGGCGATCACGCCGAAGGCGATGGCGAGCGGCAACGCGAGCCACGGATTCCAGCCCCAACTCAATTGCGCGATTGCCTGCGTGTATGCGCCGACGCCGAAGAACAACGCGTGTCCGAACGACAATTGACCGCCGTAGCCGCCGAGGATGTTCCATGATTGCGCCAGCAACACGGCGTACAGCGACATCATCAGGAAGGTGAGCCACACGCCCGACTGCAGCATGCTTGCAAGCGCGGCCCCGAGGATGCCGAAGACGAGGATCGAAAGAACGTCGCGCATGCCTAGGTCCTCACTCCGAACAGCCCTTGCGGACGCATCAGCAGCACGACGATGAAAATCGCGAAGATGCCCATCTGACCCAGCGAATCGCCGAACCACAAGCCGCCGAGCGACTCGACCACGCCGATGAGCAGACCGCCGATCAGTGCACCTGCGAAGCTGCCCATGCCGCCCAGCACGACGATCGTAAACGCAACCAGCACGAAGCCGTTGCCGACCTGCGGATTGACGTAATAGGTTGGCAACAGAAAACAGGCCGCCGCGCCGACACATGCCATGCCGATGCCGAACGACAGCGCGTAGACCTTGTCGACGTCGATACCCATCAGCTTCGCGCCGTGCTTCTCGCGCGACACGGCGCGAATCGCGCGGCCCAGATCGGTCATGCGGATTACGAGGAACAACGCGGCCGCCACCACCAGCGCGCCGAAAAATCCGATGACCTTTGGCAACGCGATCATGGCGGGACCGATAGCGACCGTGGCGAGCGTATAAGACGTCTCGATGTTGCGCGTATCGGAGTGGAACCACACGAGCGCCAGATTCTCCAACACGATCGACAGACCGAGCGTGACCAGCAGAATGTTTTCGTCCTTGCCGTGGCTCGCGCGATTGATCACGCAGCGCTGCAGTGCGTAGCCGAACGCGAACATGCCGAGTGTCACCAGCGGCAGCGCCAGATAAGGATCGATGCCCAGCCGCTCCTTCAGCAGATAGACCGCATACAGCGCGACCATCAACGCCGCGCCGTGCGCGAAGTTGATGATGTGCAGCACGCCGTAAATCAGTGTGAGACCGAGCGCGATGAGCGCATAGACCGCGCCCGTTGTCAGTCCGTTGAGCAGCGCGGAGAGGAGAATCACCGGATCGAACATTCAATGCCTCAGCTCTTGAGCGGAAACTGCGGCGCAACTTCGCGATAGGCCGGCGGCAGCACGACCTTGATATCGTTGCCAACCACCTGAGTAAGAAGCGGTTGTGCGCCGGTGTTCTGACCGTTGACGAAATGCGTCGGACCATACGGCATCATGTGGTCCTTGAAAGCGCTCGAGGCGAGCGCCGCATTGACGGCGGCGCGGTCGGCGGATTTCGCGCGCTCCAGCGCGTCAGCGAGCAGCATCGTCGCGGTGTAGGTCATGAACACTTCATATGAGAAGTACGCGCCCTTCGCTTCGACCCGTTTGCGCAACGGCGCAACACGCGCATCCTTCGGATTGAACCAGTGATTGCAATCGATGATGCCGTCCGCGATATCCGGAAACTCCTTCAGAAACTTGTAGCTCGATGCGGCGCCGCCCAACACCGAATAAATCGCTTTGGGGCGCACGTTCTGCTGTTTCATGGCGCGCAGCAACAGCGCGTATTCGTTGTAGTAGTTGGCGGGAATCACGATGTCGGGATTGACCGCGCGCATGCGTAGCACGATGTTGTTGAAGTCGCGTGTCGGATTCGGATGCTTGATGACTTCCTTGATTTCGAAACCGTACTTGGGCAACTCGCTGCTGAGCAGCGCAGCCGTGCCGGCGCCGAACAGCGATTCTTCGTGCACGATCATCACCGTTCTGGCCGGTTTGCCCGCGTCGGTATTCAACGCATTGAGGTTGTCGACCGCGCGCTGGCTGCACATCCGGTAGCCGGGTCCGAAGCGAAACGTATTCGTGAGTCCGCGCTCGACGATCTGATCGGCGACGCCGACATCGACCACATGCGGTAAGCCGTACTTCGCGGCTGTCTGGGTCGTGGCGAGACAGATCGCCGATGCATAGGCGCCGACGATTGCCGATACGCCCGCCTCGTTCATCCTCTCGACCTCGGCGGCGCCCGCCTCGGGCCGCGATTGCGCGTCGCCCACCACGGCTTCAACGAGCGCGCCGCCTTGCGACTTGATGCCCCCTGCGTTGTTGATGTCCTCGATTGCCAGCAAAGCGCCCAGCCGGCATTGCTGCCCCGAATAGGCCAACGCTCCCGTGACGGGATGCAGCACGCCGATCTTGATGCTCTTCGCGCTCGCGGCACGAGCGACCCAAGGTGCTGCAACCAGTGCTGCCGCGGCGGTGGACCGACGCAGGAAAGTGCGACGCGAACTCATGCGATCTCCGTAAGATTGCGTTAGTTGAAGGTGGCGGACAGTTCCTCGCTGACCCAGACCTTGGCGTCGATATCGCCAATGCGAGAGAGCTGCAACTGATACTGATAGCGATCGGGCCGGTACAGACCCTGGAGCAATTGCACCGGCCGTTCGTCGGTGTCGCGCACGAGACGCGTCACGGCGAGCAACGCCGAGCCGACCGCGACGTCGAGATGGCGCGCCACCACGGCGTCGGCGAGGCGCGCCGAAATGGTTTGCGTCGCGCCGCCGAGCTGCACGCCCGCTTCCTCCAGCAGCATCAGCAAGGGCTTGCGCTTGAGGTCGCGGCGGTTGATTTCGGCGACGGCTTTCGGCACGTGTGTCGTGATGAACGACACCGGTCCCGCCGACGTGCTACGAACCCGGATACTCTTGTAGACGGCATCGCCGACAGACAGATGCAGCGCCTCCGCGATGGCGTCCGAAGCGAGCACTTCCGTGCTGTCTATCACTTCGACCGTGGTGCGCAACCCCATATTCACGATGTTCTCGAGCAGGCCGGTGAGGTGCGCTTTCTCGCGCGAAACCGGTGTGGCTTTCGCATTGCCCTGCTTTTTTCCCGTATCGATGCGCTGCGGCCACGTGCCCACGCCTGGACGGCGTGTGACCAGCCCGTCCGCCACCAGCATCTCCATTGCCTTGCGGATCGTAATGCGCGCGACCGCAAACTGTTCAGCAAGGAGATGTTCACCGGGCACGCCTTCTTCGTCGAAGCGTCCTTCCTGGAGTTGCTCACGCAACACCAGGTAGATCTGGTGATATTTCGGCAGGGGCAGTGTGGTTTCCATGGGGTTCACTCTAGAAGTGTCGTAATGTCGGGTCAATAGAACAAATTGGAAAATAAAGATTGTTCTACATCGTAAACACCGACGGGAGCAACTGGCTTGCAGTAAGTAACGTGCAAGCTCGATGTTTCGCTCGATCCATCAGAGCGGACAGTTTGCTGGACGAGATTGGATCAACGATAGAACAAGTCGCGTGATGGCTTGTTCCATGGGGAAAACACTCAACTGACGCACTTCGCAGAAGCCTCAACGCTTTGCGCGCCAATAGAACATTTCGCGCGTCAAATGTTCCATTGACAAGACAAAATAGGCTGCTTAATTTTCGTCGCAACCGGAATCGATCTGGACGCAAAGGCGCTATCGAATGCCGACGCAAAGAGAGCGAAGCGGATTCATGTCGATATACGCTCGATTTCATTTCTTTAGGATGCCTGCTTTGTAGCATGCCTCGCGGCCGGCACATCATGACCGCGCAATCCGCCCCTGGTTTGACACCGAGGGACTCAACGTCAACGATACAGTCTGGAAACAGGATGAAAAAGTCACTTTGCATCGCGGGAGTAATTGGTGCGCTTGGAACGCACGCGGCTATCGCACAGGCGCAGAGCAGCGTTACGCTTTATGGGATCGTCGACGAAGGGTTGACCTTCAATAACAACTCACACGGCGCGCGCCAGTACAGCATGGTGAGCGGCGAGATTCAGGCGAGCCGCTGGGGATTGCGCGGCAGCGAGGACCTGGGCGGCGGCATGAAAGCGGTTTTCCTCCTTGAAGGCGGCATGGATCTGAGCAGCGGCAAACTCGGCCAGGGTGGGCTTGAATTCGGCCGTCAGTTATACGTCGGACTGGCCACGCGTTATGGGACGGTGACACTCGGGCGTCAATATGATTCCGTGGTGGACTACGTTGGCCTGTTCGAAGTGGGCGATCAATGGGGCGGCTTTTACACCGCGCACCCAGGCGACCTGGATAACATCAACAATTCGAACCGGGTCAACAATGCGATCAAGTATACGAGCAACAACTACGGCGGCTTCACGTTCGGCGGCGTCTACAGTCCCGGCGGCGTAGCGGGTCATTTCAGTCAGAATCAGATCTGGTCGCTGGGCGGCTCTTACTACAATGGGCCGCTCGGGCTTGGCGTCGGCTATCTGAACATCCGCAATCCGAACACTTCGTTCTACGGCACCAGCGTGCTCGCGAACACGACCGGCTCGGCGCCGCTCGCGACGTTGAACAACATTGCATCGCCCGTGTTCTCCGGCTTTGCCGATGCGCGCACGCAGGAAGTCTATGCGGCGGGCGCTGCGTACACGTTCGGCGCGGCCACGTTCGGCGGCACCTATTCGAATACGCGTTTCGACAATCTCGATGGCGGCGGCTCGGGACCGAATCCATTCGGCAATCGCGGCACGGCGATATTCAACAACGTCGAAGCGAACTTCAAATATCAGATCACGCCTTCGTTCCTCGTGGGTGCCGCCTACGATTACACGAAAGGCAGTTCGGTTAGCGGCCGGGACGGCGCGACCTATCATCAGGCCCAACTCGGCGCTGACTATTTCCTTTCGAGGCGCACTGATGTCTACTTCGTCGGAATCTATCAAAAGGCTTCCGGCACGGACTCGACGGGAAGTACGGCGGTTGCCGCGATCAACGGTGTGACGCCATCGAACGACAATCATCAGGTCGTGCTTCGTGTAGGCATGCGGCACAAGTTCTGACGGCGGCCACCGCCCAGGACGGCAGTCGGTGCTCACGAGAAAGTGGCCCGACTGATTAGCGCATCCCACACGAAGCCGAGGCGGCAGCCAGATGCTCGAGCGGCCCTCCCCGGCTTTTGCACGCTCTCGTTCAGGTCAGGCTGAACGCTGCGCAGGCATCGTGAAGAAGGCATGCATCACATGCCAGATACGATGCCGGTTGATACCCAGCACCGCAATGTGCGCCACGCCCTTGATCTCGCAAAACTGCTTGTCCTTATTCGGCAACTGCGAGAAGAAATCGAGCAGTTCCGCATCGGTCGCATTGCCGTCGTGCTCGGCTCTCGTCATGCAAACGGGACACTGCAGCCGTTTCGGATCGACCATCGGCATATGAATCGCCATATCGATGTAGGTGCCGTTCGGCGTCCGGTTGGTGAGCTTGAGTTCATAGTCGCCCAATGCCTTCGGCACTTTGGGATCGACCGTCGACGGGTCGTCGCGGGCGAAGATGGCATCGAAGCTCGCTTGCGAGGTTGGACGGAAGTTGCTGGCCTCGAGGCCGCGATGTTCGCGCGCCGCCTCATGATTTCCGGCGCGCCCTCGCCGGTATAGGTGATCGCATCCAGCACCACGCGCTCCACGCGGTCCGGCTCTTCCATCGCAAGGACGCCCAGCCGGAGCGCGCCGGACGACTGGCCATAGAACATGAACGTTTTTTGGCCAGTCACCCTTTCGACCACCGGCATCGCGGCTTTCAGGTCCTCGACGCCGGAGCGGACATCGGAGTTTGAATCCGTCTGCGACGAGCGGCCGTAGTTTTCATGGTCCATGGTCCAGACGTCGAAGCCGTAGCGAGCAAACTCGTCCATGAACGAGTAGTTCTCCGTGCCCGGCACTTGCAGGTCGAAGCCCCCGCGGCCCGAAAACGACGAACCGTGCACGAGGAATAACACAGGCTTCTGGCCGGACTTTGCGTTGCGATTGTCAGCGAGTCGCTTGCGATACAGATACAGTTTCACCGCACCTTTCTGCGCCCAGTGATCTTCCGCAATGATCTGCTGCGTCGCCGCCTTGGCAGAGAGCGGCACTGCCGTGGCCATCAGTGTTAGCGCGGCGCCTTGCAGCAAACGGCGTCGCTGGTCCGCCTGCTGTGTGTCCTTCGTGTTGCTCATTGTTTTTTCCCCGATCAATTCGCCGGTGAGACGAGGTCGAATCCGTTCGCCTTCAACGACGCTTGCACTGCTGGCCCGGTGAGATAGGAAAGCAGCTTTTGTGCTGCGTCCGGACGCTCGCTCTTTACCCCTATACCCGCCGCGTAGGTCGTCACGAGTTGCAAATCTTCCGGGATCGGCCCGACGAGGGTGACACCATGCACGGGCTCGATTTCGCTGGTCTGTCCTAATCCGAGGGACACCTCGCCTCGTGCCATCGCTTCCATGGCGGTTTGTCCTTCCGGATAATATTTGACCTTGGGACCCACCGTGCCGCCAATCCCGAGACGGTCAATCAACCGGGCCAGATAGATGCCGGAGGTAGCGCCGGAAGCGGGGTCCGCCATACCGATCGAAGGTGCATCGAGCAGGACCTTCGTGAACGCCGGGTCGTCGTTGATCGCGGGCAAGGCGGCACCCGCTTTGACCGCGACGCCGAGCCGCACGCGCGCGATATCCACTTGTGAACCCATCCTGACAAGATGGCGCTCGGTCAGTTTGGCGAGAGGCTCAGGCGGGACGATGACGAGGTCAAAGGCCTGCCCCGATATTGCCCGGTCACGCACCTGCCCGGCAGTGCCGTAGATGATGCGCACGTGATCGCCTGTTGCAACCAGATACTGTTCGGGCAGGTTCTCCAGTGCGCCTTTCATCGCAGCCGCTGAGAGGATGAGCAGATCCGCCGCGTGAGCGGACTGCATCGTGACCAACACCATCGCAAGCAGAAGTCCTGCTTTCCTCTTCATAAGAATGTGCTCCGATGAGCATCACTGAGTACGGCATTGTCACGTTGTCGAACGGCGCGCGCTCGAACACAGTGGGTACCCATGCTCAGTTCAGCCGCTTCAGCTCGCCGTCGTCCGCATACCAGTCGACGGTCCTGCCGCTCGTATTGACCGTTACCGCGCGCGGCTCGGTGAACTGGTCGAACGATTCGATGCCCGTCTCGCGCCCGACGCCGCTGTTCTTGAAACCACCCCATGGTGAAGCCGGGTCGAGCCGGTGGTGATCGTTGACCCACACCATGCCGAATTCGAGCCTGTTTGCGACGCGGTGCGCACGCGCGACGTCCTGCGTCCACACCGATGCGGCGAGTCCGAACTGGGTGTCGTTCGCGATGCGGATCGCGTCCGCTTCGTCGTCGAACGGCATGACGACGGTCACAGGGCCGAACACTTCGTCCTGACCGATTTCCGATTTCGGATCGACGTCGTACAAAACAGTGGGCTCGATGAAGAAACCCTCCTTCAGGCCGGCCGGCACATTACCGCCCGCCAGCACTTTGGCGCCCGCGGCCTTCGCGCGTTCGAGCATCGCGAGAATACGCTGCCGCGAGCGACCGGAGATGACCGGCCCGAGCTGCGTCTTCACATCGGCCGGAGCGCCGACGCGAATCCCCGCCACCTTCGCCTGGAAACGTTCGAGAAACTGCGCATAAATCGACTTCTGCACGAGAATGCGCGCGCCGCATACGCAGGTCTGCCCCGCACCGATGAACGCGGCAAATGCCGCGCCGTTCACCGCGCGTTCCATGTCGAAGTCGTCGAACAGCATCACCGCGCCTTTGCCGCCGAGTTCAAGTGTCGTCAACGCGAAGTTGCGAGCCGCGGCTTCGCCGATGGAACGCCCTACATCCGTGCCGCCCGTGAACACGATCTTGCGGATCAGTGGATGTTTAGCCAACGCAGCGCCCGCCTCACGACCTTCGCCATTGACCACATTGATGACGCCCTTCGGCACGCCTGCTTCATTCAGCAGACGTACGAGCCGCACCGTCGTGAGCGGCGTCTGTTCCGATGCCTTGATCACGACGCTGTTGCCCGTAGCGAGCGCCGGCGCAAGACTTTTCGACAGGATCATCAATGGATGATTGAATGATGTCATCAGCGCGACGACACCGAGCGGCACGCGCTGCGTGTAGCACAGGTAAGGACCCTCTACCGGAATCACGTCGCTGCGCCGGGTCAGCGCGAGCGCTGCGAAATAGCGGTAGAACTGCGGCAAACGTGAAATCTGTGCCCGCGTTTCCGAGATCGGCCGGCCGTTGTTCAGCGTTTCGAGCTTGTAGAACTGTTCGAGGTCCGCTTCGAAAAGATCGGCGAAGCGGTTCAGCACGCGAGCGCGCTGCTGGATCGACAGGTCTCGCCATGCCCCGCCTTCGAACGCGCGATGACCCGCGCGCACCGCCCGATCCACATCCTGTTCCGATGCGGCAGCCAGCACGCCGATCACTTCGCCCGTCGCCGGGTCGACGATGTCGAGCGTGTGGCCGTGTTCGGCGTCCGTCCATTCACCGTCGATGAAAAGCTGTGCGTCCAGATGTTGTGAGTTGACTGTATCCATAGAGGGATTCTCCGCGATTACTTGAGCGGCGAAGCGTGCGGGTCGTTACGCATCGATTCGCGACCAGGGCTGTCGGTGGGTTGAAGGTCTTCGAGACGGCGGCCGGTTGGCTCGACGCCAAGCCACGCGACTACCACGATCTGGATCGCGAGCAGCCCGACCATCAGCGCCAGCACACCGACAATGCCGTGCTGCGCAAACAATGCGACGACGATAAACGGTGTGACGATCGTCGCACCGCGCCCGAGCGTGTTGCAGATACCCGACGCGCGCAGACGCACTTCAGTCGGAAAGAGTTCCGGCACATAGATGGCGAACAGCAGCGCGACCAGCACGTAAATTGGAATCGTCAGCAGAAGGCCGACGACGGGCAACAGCAGCGGATGACTGACGAACGGATAGATCACGCCGAACACGATTGCCACGAGCGACGCACCGATGATCGTCGGCTTGCGGCCCCACGCATCCGCCGTGAGCGCACCGATGGCCGAACCGATCGGCGCGCCGAGCGACATCACGAGCGCAAAGCTGAACGACCTCGCGATGCTGAAGCCCTGATGCACGAAGAACGTCGGCAGCCATGTCACGAAGCCGTACAGCAGCGTATTGATGACCACGAGCGTCACGCAGCCGACGATCATCCGTTGCAGCATGGTGCCGCTGAACAGTGAGCCGAATGAGAGCGCCGCCGCCGGCGCTGCCGATGGCTTGGCGATGACGACAGGCGGCAATGGCTCGCCGGCACGCGCCGCGACAACTTCGGTTTCGATTCGTCTCAGGATTGCGTCAGCTTCCTCGTGCCGGCCAACCGAATCGAGCCAGCGCGGCGATTCCGGCAGCGACTTGCGCATGTACCACACACCCAGCGCGCCGATGCCACCGAGCACAAACATCGCCCGCCATCCGAACGCCGGAATCAGCAGCAAGCCAATCAAGCCCGCGACAGGCAGCCCTGACACGACGAAGACAGCCATTAGCCCTTGCAGCTTGCCACGCTTTTGCGGCGGCACGAATTCGGCCAGCGTCGAGTAGCCGACCACGTTCTCCGCGCCGAGCCCGAGGCCCATCACGAAGCGGCACGCGATCAGCACGCTCATGGTCGGCGCAAGCGCCGCACCGAGCGAGGCGAGCCCAAACACCGCGAGATTGGCCTGATACGTGAAGCGGCGGCCGAAGCGGTCGCCGAGAAAACCGGTGCCGAGCGAACCGAGCATCATGCCGAGAAAGGTCATCGACACGAATATCGCGTTCTGCCCGAGTGTCGAGAAGCCAGTCTTTAGCGTCGCGCCGAGGACGGTCGACGCGACGTAGATGTCGAAGCCGTCGAAGAACATGCCGATGCCGATTAGCCACATGATGCGCCGATGGAATGCTGACATCGGCAAGCGGTCCAGCCTGGGCCCTGCGTTGACATTCATGTCTGCCTCCTGTCGACCCGAGTTGACGTGTGGACCGGCGCTGGCGCTTTAGCGCTTACTCCGGTCCCATGCCTTATACGGATTCCATGCAAGATGCTTGCCGCCAGCGAGCTGTAGATCGCGAGCCGTACCGCGATGACTTCGCGCGCGCCGAGGTGTATCGACTGGCCGCCGTCAGCGGTCCTGCATCAGACGCAGGCTGGTGACGGTCAGCATGTCGGTCGCGCAGCGGAAGTTCTGTTCGATCGGGCTTTCCTCGGCGGCCTGAAAGAACACCTTGCACTGGCGCGTGCCGGCCTCGTCGAGTGCAAGAATGCGTTCGGCCAACGCGTCCGCGTCGGCGCACAACGCATCGGGTTCGCACACACGCGTGATCAAGCCGGCCTGCAAAGCGATGGCGGGCGTCAACGGATCGCCGAACAGCACCATCGGAAACAGCGCCTTCGGCAATGCGTAGCGGCCCACATAGGCCATGATCGCGGCGGGCGGCAAGCCCTTGCGCATCTCGGGAAACGCCAGCGAAGCACGCGACGAAACCAGCGTGAAATCGCACAGGATCGCAAGACCGAAGCCGAAGCCGTGCGCGTCGCCCTGCACTTGCGCAATCGAGATCATCGACGTGGCTCGCACGAGGCGCTTCAACTCGATCAGCCGCGCGACTTCCGCGCGGATCGACACGGCGTCGCGGCCTGCGCGCTCGCGACCCGTGCAGAAGCTGTCACCGTTCGCGCGTATGCGCAGCACGCGGGCGCTGGGCGCGGCGGCTTCGCTGCGCAACGCGGCCGTCATCGCGTCGAACATCGAACCGGATATCTCGTTGCCCGCGTCCGGACGATTCAGTGTGAAGCTCAAAACGTCGCCGGCACGCTCGATCAAAACGGGCTGCTGTAGTGGACCGCGATCCATGGCATTTCCTGTTGTATAATCTGTATACAGCGTATTCACAGAATGACGAGGTGTCAATGCCTTCCAACAAAACCGCGGCCAAGACCACCGCTGCGGCCGCTGTTCCCAAGCATGCAAAAAGCGTGCATTCGCTCGATAAGATTGCGAGCAAATACCATTCGCGGATGCGCACGGTCGACGCGTCGAGCGATTCGTTGAGCGAAGGCGTAGTCGTGCCGGCGTTGCGCGAGGCGATTGTCGAGGGCGTGCTGGCACCGGGCAGCCGCCTCTCCGAAGTGCAGGTCGCGAAACAGTTGAACGTCAGCCGCACGCCGATGCGTGAGGCATTCGCGCAGCTCGAACGCGAGGGATTGGTGACGGTGCTGCCGCGCGTAGGCGCGTATGTGCGCGCGGTCACGCTGCGCGATGTCGAGGAGATTTACACCGTGCGCGCGGCGCTCGAATGTCTCGCGGTGCAACTCGCGTCTGAGCGCATCACCGCGCTTGGCACAGCGCAACTCGACGACGTGATTGAAGCAATGCGAACGAGCGTCGATGCCGACGATCCAGCCGGTTATGTCGATGCGCTCGACCGCTTCTACGCGATCGTCATGACGATCGCCGACAACCACACCTTGCAGGAAAGCCACGCCGGACTGATCGGTCCGGTGCGCCGCCTGCGGCGCATCGCCATGGCGCGCGGCGGCCGCATGCAGGCGTCTTTCAGCCAGACAGTGAGGATTCGCGATGCAATCGTGAATCAGCTGCCGAACGTGCAGGACCTGATGCGCGAACAGCTCGACGGCGCTTGCCGTGCAGCCCTGGATGTGCTGAATGACGCTGGTGATACGCACACCGAGGTCGCGTGATCGTCCGATGGGCGACGTGCGGGATCGAGGTCGTTCAACACTTGAAGTCGTCCCCGGCGTGAGTGCTGGTTGGCGGCACTCACGAGCAACGCGCTGAAACTGAAAAGCAAAGCATAAAAAACTGTTTGTCATTGCGACGTCAACCGGCCTCTAATAACAAGCTCGCCTTCCGAAGGCGCCGGCGTTTACTGATATCTACTCGGTGAAACTCATCTGCCCCAAGGTGTGTTGACTCGTACTGACTCCATATCGGAGCAGTCTTTTTTCATGGCTGATATGGAACCGACATGGCTGACGTAACTTCTTCTCGCAACAGCTATGTTTCTTCGCAACGGATGCGTGCAGGTGTTTCGAAAGGCACGCTCTATACCTGGCTCTCCTGGATTGTCCCAGCTCTGGTCCTGGTGCTGTGGGAGGCTGCGGCGCGGCTTGGACTGATTGCTCCTCAGGTGCTCCCGGCGCCAAGCATTGTCGCCGAAACCGCATTGGATCTGGCTAGAAACGGGGATCTTTTCGTTCACCTCGGCGTCTCGCTTCTGCGTGCCGTGGCGGGCTTCGTAGTCGGCGGAGTCATCGGCATCACGCTTGGCATCATGGTCGGCTTCTCGCCGTTGGCGCAGGCGCTTTTCGACCGTTCGATCCAGATGGTGCGCGCGGTCCCTTTCCTTGCGATGCTACCGCTCGTCATCGTCTGGTTCGGCGTGGGCGAGGTTGCGAAGATTTTTCTGGTCGCGCTCGCTGTTCTGTTCCCCATCTACATCAACACCATGCTCGGCATCCGCCAGATCGATCCGAAGCTGATGGAGCTCGCCAAGGTCATCGGGCTGAACTGGACCGCGATCGTGCGACGGATCATTCTGCCCGGCGCGATGCCGTCGATCCTCACGGGCGTACGTTATGCGCTCGCTCATGCCTGGCTCGCACTGGTCATCGCTGAAACACTCGCGACGACAAAGGGCATCGGCTTCCTCGCAATGGATGCCCGCGAATTCCTCCAAACCAATGTCATTTTGCTGACCATGATCATCTACGCGATCATCGGCGTCGTGGCGGACGCGCTGGTGCGCTTGCTCGAAACCCATTTCCTCTCGTGGCACGCGAATTACGCCAAAGGAGAGCCAAAATGAGCCGAAGCATCGCACTGCCCCTTGGTTCCGAAGTTTCGGCACTCGTCAACGACGATCGCGTTGGTCAGTCCGCGCTGGGCGTATCGGTACGTGGCTTGCGGCGCTGCTATGGCACGCGTGTTGTCATCGATGCGCTGGATCTTGATATCCACAAAGGCGAATTCGTCGCACTGCTGGGTGAAAGCGGGTGCGGGAAAACCACCCTGCTGCGCGCGCTGGCCGGCCTCGATCGGCCTGACGCCGGGCAGATCCGCGCGCCCGAGCGCCCTTCCGTGGTGTTCCAGGAGCCTCGCCTGCTGCCTTGGGCGACGTTGTGGGAGAACGTCGCTCTCGGTCATGAAACCACTGTCGGTCAGGCCGGCGCGGCTCGTGCTCTCGCCGAAGTCGGGCTTTCCGGCCGGGAGAACGACTGGCCCCGCAATCTCTCAGGCGGTCAGGCGCAACGCGTCGCGTTGGCGCGGGGCCTCGTTCGCGATCCCGCCCTTCTGCTGCTCGACGAGCCGTTCGCGGCGCTCGACGCGCTCACGCGAATCAAGATGCACGGACTCGTCAAGGAACTCGTTGCCAGACATCACCCCGGCGTGCTGCTCGTGACGCATGACGTCGATGAAGCACTCACTCTCGCTGACAGGATTCTCGTCATGCGCTCGGGGCGCATCGCGGCTTCCTTCCGACCCAAAGACGACACGCCACAGGAACTGCGGTCCACGCTGCTCGAAGAACTGGGCGTTCTGTCTCACTGATCGATTTCCTGTATTACTCCAAGGACCTGACAAGAATGAATGATTCTTCGCTGAGTCGCCGCCAACTGTTGCGCGCGGCGGGTGGCCTGCTGGCCGGCGCCGCTGCCGGCAGCCTGTTTCCAGCCCGTGCAGCCGAGCCGCGCAAGCTGACACGCAACACCGATACGGTTCGCATCGGCTGGGGGTACGGCAGCCTGCCGGACGTTGCCAAGCAACGCGGCGTGTTCGAAAAGACGCTCGCCGCAAAAGGCATCAAGGTCGAATGGATCGGGCCGTTCCCGAACCATGCACCGTCGATCCAGGCCGTGGTCGGCGGCAGTGCGGATTTCGGCTTCTGGGGATCGACCACGCCTGCATTGGCCGCCATGCTGGCCGGCTCACCCATCGTCTTCAATGCGTTCGACGTCTATTCCCCGCGCTCGACCGCCATCATCGTGAAGAAATCGAGCGGTATCAATTCGGTTGCCGATCTGGCGGGCCGCAAGGTCGCCATCAACCGTTCGGGGCTTGGTGAATTCCTGCTGATTGCAGCGCTGGAAAAGAACCACGTTGACCGCGACAAGGTCGAGTTCGTTTATCTGAATCCGCCCGATGCCGCGCCCGCGTTCGCGCAAGGCAAGGTCGACGCCTGGTCGATGTGGTCGCCGGCGGTGGACATCGCGCGCAATTCGAACGACGCCAAGGACATCTTCAACGAGGGACGCGACCTCGATTTCCTGATTGATTACAGCTCGCTGGTGACGCGTCGAAAGTTTACCGAAGAGAACTCCGAACTGATTCGCGCAGTGATCGACGCGTACTACGTCGAAGGCGCGTGGCAGTCGACGCATTCCACCGAAGCCGAGCAGCTCGCACAGGGAGAAGCCAAATACCCGAACCAGGTGCGCGACTATCTGGCCAGCCTGAAGCGTGTGAATCAATTCCACGAACCCGACGACGCCGCTTTCATCGCGCAACTTCAACGGGCAGCCGACTGGCTCGCGGAACGCAAGATCATCCGCTCGCGAATCAAGGTCGCGGATTACAGCATCAAGGTTTGATAGGCACCATGAGCATGTCTGACACCACGATCGTCGGCAGCGGCCGGCCCCAGCTTGTCTCGCCACTGTCCGCAACCCTCGGCTTCTCGGAGGCCATCGCCGATATCGCGTCGAGTGCGGCAGAGCGGGAACTGACGCATCGTTTGCCGTACGACGAGATCGCGCGGCTCAAGGCGCTTGGGTTCGGTGCGCTGCGCCTGCCGACCGAGGCAGGAGGACACGGTGTGTCGCTGACCGAGCTCTTCGTCGTGGCCCGCGATCTTGCAGCGGCCGATTCCAATATCGCCCATGCGTTTCGTAACCATCTGTGGCAAGTCGAAGCCTCGCTTAGACAACGAGACCATCCTTTCCATGCGCATGTCCTCGACCTGACCAGGCAGAAGAAAACAGTCGGGCTCAGCTTCACCGAAAGCGACGCAGTGGCGGCTGGCGCCCGTCCGAGCCGGGTGTTGACCAAGCTCGAATGGGACGAGACACGGCATGCCTACATCGGCTCGGGCGACAAAGTCTATGCGACGGGCAACCTCTACAACGACGCATTCATCGGCCTCGCTGTGGAAAGCCGTGCGGGCCGGACTGTGCAATACGTGCTCGACCGCGGCGAAGGAGTCAGCGACCACGACGACTGGCAGGGATTCGGCCAGCGCCTGACAGGCTCAGGCACGGCGACCTTTCGCGCCGCGATCGTGCCCGCCGCCCATGTTTATCCGCCGGATCCGCCGAAGCCTGAGGAAGCCGCGCCGTGGGGATACACGTTCCATCAGGTCTATCTGACCAACTGCATCGCTGGCGTCGTGCGACGCATCGTACTGGACGCTGTAGAGGTTCTGCGCGCGCGGGGGCGCAACTTCTATCATGGCGAAGCTGAGCATCCTACCGAAGAGCCCGCACTGCAGACGTTGCTCGGTCGTATCCGCGCGTATGCGGCCAGCACCGAGGCGACTGTAGACCGCGCTGTCGGAGCGCTGCAACGCGCCTGGGACAGTTACGGCACAAGCGACGAATATGAAACTACGCTGGCTGCCACGCTCTCGGCGGCAGAAGCCAAGGTGGTGATCGACGATCTCGCCCCGCAGATCGCCAGTTGGCTGATCGACCTTGGATCGGGCTCGGTCGTCTCGCGTGTGGGCGCTCTAGACCGGCACTGGCGCAATATCAAGGTCATTGCCTCGCATAATCCGCGACTTTACAAGGAGCGCCTGCTCGGGCAGAACTTGCTGACTGGGCGCCTTCCGCCCACGGGTGCGTTCTTCTGATCACGAACCGCGTCGTCCCTGCTTCCAGGGACGAGCGTTGGTTGCCGCCAACGAGATGCGCCGCGTTCAGGCGGAAAGCAGACGCCGAACGCGTGGCGCGACCTCTTCCGCAAAGCTCTGCATATCGGCCTCGAAAGGCTGGAACTGCAGCATGAAGAGTTCGATTCCCGCGCGGTGAAACTCGGCAATGCGGCGCGCGACCGTATCGTAATCGCCAACGAGCCCCGCGGCCGTGCCCCCGTTCGAACCGACACGAGCCGATTGTGCGAATGTCTGGATCATCACCACGTTCGGATCGATATTGGCTTTCTGCCGCTCACGCAGCGGCTTGTCCAGTTCGGCCAGCGCGAAGAGATGTTCAAGGTGAGCCTCTGCCTGCGCCTGTGTTTCGCGTGCGATCACGAAAGCCGACAGGCCGAAACGCAAAGCGTCCTGTCCGACAGGGCGGGTGCGCGCGGATACGTCGGCGATCAGACGCGCAACGTCGTCGTGCGGTTGACCGTTGATGAACCACACGTCGCCGTGCGCCGCCACCAGTGCGCGCGCCGGCTCCGACTCGCCGCCCACATAGATCCGCGGACGCGCGCGAAACGGATCGGCGGGACGCAGCTGATATTCGTCGATGCGGAAGTTGTCGCCGTGATGATTCACCACTTCGCCGCGCAACAGCGCATCGACGACCGTGATCCATTCGCGGCCGTACACGTAGCGTTCATCGTGTTCCGGAAAGCCGATGCCGGCGCGTTCGAGCTCCGGCCGATTCCATGCGTTCACCAGATTGATCGCAAAGCGCCCGCCGCTAATGTGCTCGATTTGCTGAGCCATCTTGGCGAGCACAACCGGGTGATAAAGATAGGGTTTGATGGCCGTAATGATCTCGATGCGCGACGTGAGCGCCGCCAAGGCAGCCGATGCCGTCCATGCCTCGAGCTGGTCGAGCGAGGGGTCATGCGGATTGACCGTATGCTGGGCGACGAGCACCGAGTCATACCCGAGGCGCTCGGCCTCGAGCACGAGCGCCTTGTTGCGTTCCCACGAGGCGTTATACGGTTCCGCGGGATCCTGCAGCGCCGCGCGGCTGCCATGCACGAGCGCCCAAATGCCGAAGCGTGGAGATTTGGCTGACATCGATTTGATACACGGGAAGAGGCAGATGAAGGGAGGCCCATGCTACCGCTATCCGTGTACCTCGCCTTCCAATTTCTATCGATATGCAATTGCCAGAAAGGCATTAAGGCCCTCGGATAGGTGCGTAGCCGGTGAGCCGCTCTAACAGGTTATTACCTGTATTTGCCATTTACAGGCTATTCTTTGTATTTGTCGAATACAGGATATATACTGTTTTTATCATTGACAGACCAGCTACTGTTTTTCACGACTATCCGAGGTCGACCGTGGGCTATTCCGTTAAAACTCCTCGCCAGTTGCGGCCACTTCTTGTGGGCTTCCGCAAGGCCGCCGGACTCACGCAAGCCCAGATGGCGAGCCGTTTGGGGGTCACCCAGCAGACCTACGCCCAACTCGAGGCAAAGCCCGAATCCGCGAGCATGGACCGCCTATTCCTCGTTTTGAAGGTGCTCAAGGTCGATATCGTTCTGACCCAGGTGTCGAGCCCGGCAGATCTCGAAGACCGCCTACCCGCGCGTCTGCGGACAGCGGAGTCGCCGGCCGTGACGAAGCAGAGCGTGACAAAAAAGCGCGCGACTACTACGGCCGCGAAGACGGCCGGTACCCGGAAAGCCGCCGCCGCAACGGCGCGCGGTAGCGTGCAAGACGCACCGAAGCCGCTCACACGGAAGCGAGCGGCGCCAATGGCTGCCGCCCCCAAGAAGCGGGAGGACTGGTAACAATGGGCCGCCGCGCACACGCCAAAAGCCTGAACCTCTGGATGAATGGGCTGCCCGTCGGAACATGGGAGACGACCCGGGACGGGGAGAAACTCACCTACTTCGAAGATTGGATAGCAGACGAACAGGGACGTCCTCTCTCGCTCTCGCTGCCTTTTACGGCCGGCAATCAGCCCTATCGCGGCAAGGTGGTCTCGGACTATTTCGATAACCTGCTGCCTGATAGCAGGGCTATCCGCGAGCGCATTGCAGGGCGCTACCAAACTGGCGGCACGTCGCCTTTCGAGTTACTGGCCAGGCTTGGACGAGACTGCGTAGGGGCCATCCAGATGCTGCCTCCAGACGAAACCCCCGTGAATCTCGAGCAGATCAGCGGGCGCCCCCTCGACGAGTCGGAAATCGCGCGGCTGCTGCGGGAAATAACGGCCCCGCGCGTATTGGGCCAGCATGAGCCCATCGATGACCTACGCCTGTCCATCGCCGGCGCGCAGGAAAAGACTGCGCTTCTGTGGCACGACGACCAGTGGGCCATCCCGGAAGGCAGTACCCCGACCACGCATATCCTGAAGCTACCGCTTGGGCTGGTCGGAAACATGCGCGCCGACATGCGCACGTCGGTGGAAAACGAGTGGCTGTGCTCGAAAATCGTCGCCGCGTACGGTTTGCCGATCGCCAGTTGCGACATCGCAACCTTCGAGGACCAGAAAGTGCTCGTCGTCGAGCGATTCGACCGCAGGTACGCGAGCGACGGTTCATGGATCCTGCGGCTTCCCCAGGAGGATATGTGTCAGGCGACCGGGACGTCCGCAGCGGACAAATACGAGTCAGATGGCGGGCCCGGAATCCAGACGGTCATGGAAGTTTTGGCCGGTTCAGAGCGGTCCGCGATCGATCAACGCCATTTCTTCATGACGCAAATCGTTTTCTGGATGCTCGCAGCCACCGACGGGCACGCGAAGAATTTCAGCATCGCCCACCTGAAGTCCAATCGCTATGAGGCCACGCCGATCTATGACGTCCTCTCCGCGCACCCGATCATTGGAAACGGACCGAACCTGCTTTCCGCGCGTCGGGTGAAACTGGCAATGGCGGTACGTGGCAACAACGCTCACTATCTGATCAATGATATCCGGCGCCGCCACTGGATTGCGCAGGGCCAACGAGTCACGCTGGCCCCGGCTGACGTCGAGGAGATGATCACCACCCTCACGGACATGACGGAGGATGTCGTCGCGGAAGTCGAGGCGCTATTGCCAGCCGCGTTTCCAAACGATGTATCGGACAGGATCTTTGAAGGCCTGCGACAACAAAGCGCGAAGCTTGCCGCCCAGCGGACCGATTGAAGGCAGCGCGTATCCGCGCTAGCCAGTCTGCAACGTCGGCAAAGCCTTCTCGAACAGATAGCCCGGCGGCTCGTCCTCACCGAAATCATGAGCCGACAACAGCGTATAGCCACTCGTCTGGTACAGCGCGATGGCTTCGGGCTGACGAGGACCGGTGCTCAGAAATACGCGCGTGTAGCGCTGACGAACAGCCTGCGCCTCGAGCTCAGCCAGCACGCGACGTGAAAGCCCTTGACGCCGATGGCTCCGGCTAACCCAAATGCGCTTGAACTCGGCGGTGTCCGAGTCGGGATGGCGCATGAACGCGCCGCCCGCAATCGCCTGCCCGTCGCGCAATAGCAGCACGAACGCGCCATGCGGCGCAGCGAACGCCTCGTCCGGATAGCGCTGCAATTCGTTCGAAATCTCCTCGGCATCGATCAGCCCCGCATACCGGCTGCCGTACTCATAGGCCAATTCATCGAACAAAGGACGGGCCAGCGGGTCGTGAACCGAGACGTAAGCGAAACGGTCCTCCGGCACAACTGACGAGAACACAGCTACCATGCCTTACCCCTTGCGTGTGTGGCTGGACTCCAGAAGCCAGCGCGTCGCGTGAATGAACTCAATGAAGCTTGGGGAATCCGTGGCGCTCGGCCAGCAGCGCAAGAATCCGCCTGGTATCGGTGACAAAGCGCTTGTCGCCGAGTGTCTGCGCGTCGTCAGGGATCGGATGCGAATCGCCCAGCACGAGGACCGGCAAACCTTGATGCGCTTCGTCGAGTGCAGCGACCACGTCCTGCCTTGGCCGCGGGAACGGCACGCGCTTCACATCGAGCTGCGCAGCACGCCCGGCGTCGCTCGCGAGCAACCCTTCGATCGCCACGCCGTGCGGACACACAAAGCGCTCGTCGGGATAAGCGGGATCGGTGAACCCGGGTTCCAGCAACAACAGCAAATCTCGGCTCATGGTGAACAATCCTCTCGTATTGGGTGAGTAAAAACGTATTCGGTATCGTTGGTGCCAAGCCGGCGGCAAACGCGTCACTGCTACGCGGCCGCGGGCTCGCGTGCGGCTTCGAGCCGCCAGCCCAGTTCGGGCGCGACGCGCGTGACGACATCTTCGAGAATCTGCTGATAGTTTTCGAACGGCAGGTCATACGGCAATTCGAGGCGCAGTTCGCGGACCTGCCCGACGACGGGATCCTCGATCAAGCGGCTGACGATCTCGTCAGCCGTACCGACGAGATCGGGCACGAACAGCGTGCGCCGCTCGCCATGCGGCGTCAGCGTGCGCGCATGACGCCCTTCGGCGAACTCGCGATAGCGCTGTCGCGTGCGGGCATCGGCGCTGTCGATCGGCACGATCACGCGGCCCAGCGCAATACGCGGTGCCCGCGCTTCGCTCCAATGCGACCGGAACAGATCGAGCTGGCGTAGCTGCGCGTCGCGATAATCGTCGGTTCCCTCGCCCGTCGTGATATTGCCGATCAGCAGATTGAAACCGTTGCGGCCGGCCCATTCGATCGAACGACGCGAACCCCCGCCGTACCAGAGCCGCTCGGTCAGGCCCGGCGCATACGGCGTCACACGAGGCCGCACGCGCCCCGCTGCCGATTCGACGAAGGTGTGCTCGTCGCCCAGCCATTCTTCCGCGAGATTGCGGCGCAGACGCTCGACGCGCGCGTGCGAGAAATCGATCAGTTCAGGATTGGCATCGAAGAGCCGTTCGCCGAGCAGAATGCCGTGCGCGGGCGCGCCCGCGCTCAGACCGATGTTCAAGCGGCCGCGAGATAGCACGTCGACGGTGGCAAGATCTTCGGCAAGACGAAACGGGTTTTCGTAACCCATCTGGATCACGGCCGCACCGAGTCCGATGCGCGTCGTGCGCTGGCTTGCTGCCGCGAGGAAGGTCGCGGCGGACGACACCGCCCGCTCGAGGTGGCGCTGGCGCACCCACGCGCTGTCGTAGCCGAGCGCCTCGCCGACGCGAAAGAGTTCGAGCGTCCGCTCGAAGCCCGCGAGCGGCGCTTCGTCCGGGTAGTTGCCCGGTGTCAGAAAAGCAAGATGATCAATGTGGACTGCACACATACGGGACCTATTGGTTGTTCTGGCGATGCGACGGCACCCGGTCGGGATCACGCATCCGGAAAGCCGGGCGGGTTGGTTTCCGAGTGAGCCAATGCTTCCGTTTGCAGGCCCCAGCGGGCAAGTGCCGTGCGATATTGCCCGCCACGGATCAAGCCATTCGTCGCGCTCGTCAACGCCTGCGCGAGGCCGCTGCCCTTGCGGGTCGCGATCGCGACATCGGCCTTGAACGGCCAGCCGGCGTTGACCGTGCCCACCTGACGGATCTGCCCCTGCGTCGCGGCTTCATAGGCAAGCGGCGCGTGCGGATTGAAGATGGCATCCGCGCGGCCCGACAGCAGCGCAAGGCGCTCCGAGGCGCCGTCGTCGTAGTACTGCAACGTGGCCTCCTTCAGCCCAAGCGCCGTGTTGAGTCGGTTCCATTCGAGCAGGATGCGCTCCTGGATCGCACCCGAGCCCGTGATGATGCGCAGCCCTACAATGTCCTTCGGCTCGCTGATCGACCTGATGGGGCTATCGTCCCGCACATAGAATCCGTGCAAGCCCAGCCTATAGGTCGTGAAGTCGAATTTCTGCTTACGCTTCTCCGTCACGCCGACGTTCGAGATCACCGCGTCGTATCGCCCCGAAGCAAGACCGAGCGGCCAGTCCGGCCACGCGACGGGCACGATCTGCAGCCGCAGGCCGAGGGCGTCGGCGACCAGTTGCGCGTAATCGGGATCGGAGCCGACGATGCTGCGGGCATCCGTCGCGTACGTGGCAATTGGGGCAGCGAATGGCGCTACCGCCACCGTGAAAACGCCGGGCGTGACGAAGCGATAACCCGTGATCTGGCGCAGCGCGTCGGGATCCTTCGGCGCATGCGCGCGACCTTGCTGCTGCGGGCTGAAGTCGTAAGACTGCGTGGCTGCCCGTGCTATTGCGGCGGCCCACACGATCGGCACGGCGGCCAGCGCGGCCATGCTGCTCAGGAACGTCCGGCGTTTTGTCATCGATTGAATTGGGTGACGGGGTTGTTCGCGAGACATGCGTTTAAAGCACCTTCGAAAGGAATTCACGAGTGCGCGGATGAGCCGGATCGCCGAGCACGCTCGACGGCGGACCGGACTCCACGATCCGGCCACCATCCATGAACACGATCGTGTCGGCAACCTCGCGCGCGAAACCGATCTCGTGCGTGACCACGATCAGCGTCGTGCCGGAACGCGCGAGCTGACGGATCACGTCGAGCACCTCGTTGACGAGTTCCGGATCGAGCGCCGATGTCGGTTCGTCGAAGAGCAGCACCTTGGGCTTGAGCGCAAGCGCACGCGCGATCGCCACGCGCTGCTGCTGGCCGCCGGATAGCTGGCGCGGCCACGCGTCGGCCTTGCCGGTGAGTCCCACGCGCGCCAGCAGAACGCGCGCCTCCGCTTCTGCCTGCGCTCGCGGCACGCCCGCCGCGAGCGGCGCCTCGATGACGTTTTCGAGCACCGTCAGATGGGGAAACAGGTTGAAGCTCTGGAACACCATGCCGACATCGTCGCGACGACGCTGAAGAATGCCCCGCTCCTTGAGCTCGTAGAGCGTGCGCCCTTCACGGCGATAGCCAACGAGTTCACCGTCGATGTCGATGAAGCCGTCGTCGACGCGTTCGAGGTGATTGATCGAGCGCAGCAAGGTCGACTTGCCCGAGCCAGACTGGCCGAGAATCACGGTAACGCTGCCCGACGGGAACGACAACGAGACGTTGTCGAGCACCTTCAGCGTGCCGAAGCTCTTCGACACGTTATGGATGCCAACCCTGCCGCCGACGCGCCGTTGAGCCCAGCCTCCCGCTGTCGCTTCCACGTTCGTTTGCGCGCGATGCCGGCGATCCGGCTGAGCCGAGGTTTCGCTGCGAGCAGCACGCGCGCTACGCCACCGCCCGAATAGCGCGCTCAGCGGCGACACTGCCACCTGCTCGCGCGTCGCGCCGCGTGCGTAATACCGTTCGATGTGAACCTGGATCGCCGACAGCACGGTCAGGATGATCAGATACCAGACCGTCGCGACCATCAGCAGTGGAATCACCTCCAGATTACGGTGATAGATGATCTGCACCGTGTAGAACAGGTCCGGCATCGCGAGGATATACACAACCGACGTGCCTTTCGCGAGACCGATCACGTCGTTGAAGGCGGTCGGCAGAATCGAGCGCATGGCCTGCGGCAGGACGATACGCCGGACCTGGCGCGCGCCCGGCAAACCCAACGCGGCGGCCGCTTCACGTTGCCCGTGGTCGACGGACAGAATCCCACCGCGGATCGCCTCGGCCGAGAACGCGGCGTGGTTCAGCGTGAGCCCGAGCACAGCCGCGAAAAACGGACTGATCAGGTCAGTGGTCGATTCGTTCAGCAGCGCGAAGTGCGTGAACGGCACGCCGATCCAGATCGTCTCGTACAGATAGCCGAGGTTGTTCAGCAAGAGCAACAGCACGATCGGCGGGATCGAGCGAAACAGCCAGATGAAGGCCCACGCGCAGCCCGCCAGCAGCGGAGAACGCGAAACACGCGCGAGTGCCAGCGGCGTTGCGAGCGCGAAACCGAAGAGCGCGCCGAGCGCCGTCAGCACGAGCGTGCGCCCGAGTCCCGAGAGCACCGGTTCGGCGAAAAACCACTGCGCGAAAACGCCCCAGCCCCAGCGCGGATTGCCGAGAATCGAGTTCACTACGAGCCCGATCAGCACGATGGCGAGCACGGTGGCCGCCGTGCGCGCATGATGCCGCGCCGGCACGATCCGGTAGTGCGCGTAATCGTGACCTTCATCGGCGCCGATCGCATGGGCCGCATGTGCCGCGTGAGCAGGACCGGCAAGCTGGGTGGTGTCGCTCATGATGCTGCCCTCCTGCGTTGCATGCCGTTCATCAGGCCGTTTCCGCGGTCACGTAGCGGCTTTCCCGGCGCGGCAGGCCGAGGTGATCGCGCAGCGTCGTCCCGGCCAGGGTGCGGCTGTAACGTCCGCGTGCCTCCAGTGCCGGAATCACGTATCGAACGAAATCGTCCAGCCCTTCTGCCTGCACCGGAAAGCCGAGGATGAAGCCGTCGGCCGCGCCGGCGTCGAACCAGCGGATCAGCTCATCGGCGATCTGCTCGCCAGTACCGATGAACTGGGTCTTCGGCGTGGCCACTTCCAGCGCGACCTGGCGCAGCGTTGCACCAGTGCGCTTTGCGTCGGCCTTAATGCGGTCGGTGGTCGAACGGAAGCTGTTCGATCCGAGGTCGCCCAGTTCCGGGAACGATTCGTCGAGCGGGTATTGCGTGAAGTCGTGATGCTCGAAGAAACGCCCGAGGTAGGCGAGTGCATCGTCGATGGTCAGCAGGTCGCGGATCGCGCGATACTTCGCTTCGGCTTCGTCCGCCGTCGCGCCGACAATGGGTCCGATGCCTGGGAAGATCTTCACGTCGGTCGCCGTGCGGCCGTGCTCGATCGCGCTCTGGCGCACCTGGTCGGCGAACGCCTTCGTTTCCTCGAGCGACGGCGAATGCGTGAACACCGCGTCCGCGTATTTGCCGGCGAGCGCGATCCCCGAATCCGACGAACCGGCCTGGAAGATCACCGGCTGCCCCTGCGGCGAGCGCTGAATATTCAACGGTCCCGCGACTTCGAAGAATCGTCCCTTGTGATCGAGCGTATGCAGCTTGTCGCGGTCGAAGAAACGGCCGCTCTCGCGCTCGCGCGCGAATGCGTCGTCGTCCCAGCTATCCCACAGTCCCTGCACCACTTCCAGATACTCGTCGGCGATCTCGTAGCGCAGTTCGTGGTCCGGATGCTGGCCGCCGTAGTTCTTCGCGGAACCTTCGAGCGGCGACGTCACGACATTCCATCCCGCTCGCCCGCCGCTGATGAGGTCGAGCGACGCGAACTGCCGCGCCACGGTAAACGGATGGCTGTACGAAGTCGACAGCGTGCCGGCGAGTCCGATCTTCGAGGTCGACGTCGCGAGCGCCGAAAGGATCGAGATGGGTTCGAAGCGATTCAGAAAGTGAGGAATCGACTTCTCGTTGATGTAGAGCCCGTCGGCCACGAACGCGAACGCGACGCCATTGGCCTCGGCCTTCTGTGCGACGCCGGTGATGAAATCCAGGTTGACGCTGGCATCCGCGGGACCGGCCGGATGCTTCCACGCGTTCATGTGGCCGCCCGCGCCGTGCAGCATGATGCCGAATGTGAGATTTCGCTGAGTCATAGTCTGGTCCGTAAGTGAGATGAGCTGAGGTCAGACGCCCGCGGTCTGTTCCGCGCCGGCCAACGCCTCGACCGAAGCGAGTCGCTTCGCGTAGTCGGTTATCGGGGTGTCGATCACGAATTCCTCGATGCCGAAGCGTTCGTGCAACGCGTCGAGTTCCTGGCGGACATCGTCCGCCGTGCCGGCGATAACGTGTGGATGCAGTTCGTCGACGCGATAGTCGGTCACGCCGGTTTGCCGCGCGAAGTCCGCGGCCGCCTCCGGACTCGGGAGATTGACGCTCTGCCCCGTGGAAAGCTGCAGCTTGAAGATACGCAGTGCGCCGACCTGACGCCGAGCCTCGTCGCGCGAGGGCGCCGCGAACGCGTAGAGCGCGAGCAACGGCGTGCGTCCGGTCACATTGCGATAGGCCTCGAGCGAGCGCTCGATGTTGGCTTCGTCGCCATTGAAATGGCCGGCGTAGCAGAACTGCCAGCCATGCTGCGCGGCAAGCGCCGCGCTCTCGGCGCTTGCGCCCAGCAGAATGCGCTCGGGCGCTTCGGGCGGCGTCGGCAGCGCAATCGCGCCTGCCAGCGGGTGATCTTCCGCGACGCCCCACTTCAGGAACGCGTCGAGTTCCGCGAACTGATGCGCGAAGTCCTGCTTCTTCGCCTTGTCGTGAAACCACTGCAGCGCGCGCGTCGTCAACGGCAGTCCGCCCGGCGCCTTGCCAATGCCGAGATCGACGCGCCCCGGCGCAAGCGATGCGAGCACCCGGAACGTTTCCGCCACCTTGAAGGGACTGTAGTGCTGCAGCATCACACCACCCGAACCGACACGAATGCGCGAAGTGTGCGCGAGCAGATGCGACACGACGATCTCGGGCGCGGAACTCGCGAGCCCTGGCGCGCCATGATGCTCGGCGATCCAGTAACGCTTGTAACCCAGCGCCTCCGCGCGCCGCGCGAGCCGCACGGTAAAACGCAGCGCGTCATGAGCACTCTTTCCGTCGGCGATCGGACTCTTGTCGAGAATCGAAAGTGAGTAGGACATATCGAACCCTCCCAATGCACCCTGTGGTACATGGGAAAAGAGATTGAAGGAATTCGCTGAACGATTCCGCTGATCCCATTATGGCTATCGGGGTGCGAAACCGTTCGAGCAAATTTTTCTATGCATATCAAGAAAACGTCAAAACACGTAGCGAGCCCGCGCGTAGTAGAAACCGCCATTCACGCCGGTCGTCGAAGCGAAGGCGTCGTACTGGGCGCCTTCGAGTTGCGCGTCGTAAGGCAGCTTGCTTGGATACACGTCGAAGAGATTGTTGGCTCCCACTGCGATCTGGAATTTCTTCGTCACGTCGTAGCGGACTTCGATGTCGGTGATGTAGCGGGCCGCGTTCTCGAAATGAAGAAACTGCGTAGTCGAGAACGCGTTCGGCCCGACGATGTAGGTCTCCTCACTCGACGTGGCGCCATAGCGTGTCTCGTGCAGACTCACGCCCCACTTGTCCAGATGCCACGTGCCGCCGATGATGATCTTGTTCTTCGGCGTCGACGTACTCAGCCAGGCGACCTGTTGCGCGTTGAGTTCCGGCTTGCCGTTCGCACCGGTCGCGACATGCGTGACCGAGGTGGTATTGATGTTCACGCCCAGATCCCAGTCGACCTGGCCGAAGCGGCCGAAACCCGTGTGGTAGGTGCCGGTCAGATCGATCCCGCGGGTACGCGTGCTTGCGCCGTTCGTGAAGTAGCTCGCCGAGACCGCCGATGCCGGCACTGAAGTAGGCACCGACAACCCCGCCGCCTGCATCGCGGCGATCGCGTCCGCGCCCGACGCCGTACCGCCTTCCACGATGCGATTCCGGATGTCGATCTGATAAGCGTCGAGCGTCAGGTGCAGACTCTTGACCGGTGTCAGCACGAAGCCGATGTTGTAGTTGGTCGATTTCTCCGACTGCAGCGACTGGGCACCGATCAGCTTCGCCGCTGCCGAATTAGCGGCGAGCAGACCGAACACGGATGCAGGCGATTCGTTGATATTGCTGTAGTACTCCTCGGCGAGCGACGGCGCACGGAAGCCGGTACTGACGCTGCCCCGGATCGCGAATGCCGGCGTGAAGTCGTAGCGCGTCGATAGCTTTCCGTTCGTCGTGTTGCCCACGTCGCTGTAATGCTCGAAGCGTCCGGCCAGATCGATCGTCCATTGCGGCGTCAGATGAGTCGACAGGTCGAGATACGTGGCGACCACGTTGCGCGAGTTATCGCTCGCACTCACAGGGGCAAGGCCGGGCAGCGCCTGGGAACCGCCGTCGATATACGATGCGTAATCGCCCGCCCCCACCGAATAGGTCTCGCGGCGCTGCTCCACACCCCACGAGACATTCACCGGCGCAGGCAGTAGCGGAAGCTGGAATGCCCGCGAGAAATCGAGGTTGTTCGTCAACTGCGTGTTGCTGACGGTGGACAGGTGGAAGCTGGTCGGCGTATAGCCCTGCGTCGCATACAGCCCCGTGTTGGCCGAGTTGCGCAAGCCCACGACGTCATGATCGCCGCCGTAGGTCGAACTCAGATCCCATGACCAACCGAACAGATTCTGGCCTTTGATGCCCGTCGTCACCGAGAAGTCGTTCTCGTTGATCGTCTCCACCGGCACGAAGCCGTTCGGATAAATTTGCGGCAGCACTGAAGGCGGACGATAGTTCTGGTAAGCCTGCGCGTCGCGATGCGCATACGTGCCGAAGCCATACAGTTCGACATCGTCGCCGAGGTAGTAGCCGGCGTTGTAGCCCACTGACTCGCGCGTGCTCGCCGGGTCGCCCTCGATCGGGTTGTAGTAGCCATGCCCCGGCTGGAACGATCCGAAGTAGTCGTCAGGCCCGGTGCGGATCGTATGGTTCTGGCGATTGTATTCCGCGCTCAGGTCCAGAAACCCCTTGCCGCCCAGGTCCAGCCCGATATTGGCTGACTCGCCGTTCTTGAAGCCATCGCCCGCATAGGTCTGGCCGTTCGTCGTCTGCAACTCTCCGCCGTGCGAACTGCGCTTGAGGATGATGTTGATGACCCCAGCGATGGCGTCCGAGCCGTATTGCGCCGCCGCTCCATCGCGCAGCACCTCGATGTGATCGATCAGGCCGACCGGAATCATGTCGATATCGACACCGGTCGAGCCCTGATTCAGGCCGCCGTCGAGCGCGATGTTCGCCGTGGTATGACGGCGCTTGCCGTTCACCAGCACGAGTACATGGTCCGGGCTCAGGCCGTGCAATGTCAGCGCATCGGTCAGCACCGCGGCATCGCCTGCGTAGTTCTCACGCGAGATCGACGGCGATAGCTGAACGAGCGCGTCACGCAGGTTGCTTTGCCCAGTGGTGCGCAACTGGGCGCCGCTGATCACGTCGACGGGTGTCAGGCTTTGGCTTGCCTTCGTATCGGTGCGTGTACCCGTGACGACCACCGTATCCTGCTGCACGGTATTGACTGCGCCGGGCTGAGTCGCTGCGGACGGTCCCGTCTTGGCCTGAGCGGCGGCCGGCACGGCCGCGGTGTCGCTCGCTTCCACCGGTGCAGCCGCACTCTGCGCCCATGCCGCGCCGTTGCAGGTCGCTGCCAGCACCGCAACCGACAGCACTTTTCCACGAACCCCGATGATGGACCGGTCGGCCCTATTCTTCCTGTCTTTCCCGCGCATCGACTATTCCGTTGGTTATTTGCGGACACACTGCTCCGGCACGTGGCCGATAGCAGCCACGCGCAAAGCCGTCCTGTAGTCATACTGACGATTGATAACTGACCTTATCGAGGCAGCCTCAACTGCCCCGATGAATTAACTCTTGGGGAGCCCCGGTGGATTCGTTTTGGCCTGATCGATCGCTTCGGAACCGAGATTCCAGCGGTCGAGTACCTGAGTGTATTTACCGCTGCGAATGAGGTCGTTCAACAGCACCGTGAGCGGCGCAGCGAGTCCGCTACCCTTCTTCGTCGTGATCGCGACATCGGCCATGATCGGCCAGCCGCCGCTGATGGTGCCGACCGCGCGTATTCCTCCTCTTTGCGCCGCCTCGTAGGCGAGCGCCGAGTTGACGCTCAGGATCGCGTCGGCGCGCCCCGAGCGCAGCGCCACATCCCTGACGGCGATATCGTCGTAGTACTGAATCTGCACGGGCTTGAGTCCGTGCGCGATGTTCTCCTTGTCCCATGCGAGCAGGATCTTTTCCTGATTCGTTCCTGAATCGGTAATGACGCGTAGCCCGGCGACGTCCTTCGGCTCGCGGATCGTTTTGATCGGACTCGAACTGGCTACGTAGAAACCGAGCACGTCGCGCCGATAGGTCGAGAAATCGAATTTCTCCTTGCGCTGCTCGGTGACGGTCACATTCGACAGAACCGCGTCGACCTTGCCCGATTGCACGGCGAGCGGCCAGTCTTCCCACGCGAGCACGACGATTTTCAGCTTGCGCCCCAAACCGTCAGCGACCAGTTGCGCGAGATCCGGGTCGAAACCGACGATCGTTTTGTTGTCGGTCGCATACGTGCCGAGCGGCGGCCACGCCACGGTCATGCCGATGACCAGTTCGTCCTTCGCGGCAAATGGAAACGTGTTCGGTACGGCCTTGATGGCGGCGGCGTCAGGTGTGGTCCGGACCTGGTCGTGCTGATCCGGACTCAGATTGAATGTGCTGCTTGCCGCCAGAGCGATGCCTGCCACACTCATCGCCAATGCGACGAACGTTCCGGCCACCGCTGCCCGAATTCCCCTGCTTTGCTTCATGATTTGATGTACCCCATGAGATGAACGAATTGATCGATGCGCTACGCTGCGCGCACGACTAGCGTTGGCCGAGCGGCTCGGGCGCAACCAGATCGTGTAGCGAATCGACGCGATCCGGCTCCAGCAAATCCTTGCCGAACGGAAGACGAAAATGGATCTCCGGTGCGATCGAACGATCGAACAGAGGCTCGTAGCCCGCATTGAAATAGAGGCCTGCTGCTTCCGGCTGTTTGAAGCCGGTGGTCAGATAGACGCGGCGATAACCCTGGCGCAATGCGCGCGCCTCGAGTTCCTGCACGACGCGGCGAGCCAGCCCCTGACGCCGCAGGCCGGCGTGTGTCCAGATACGCTTGAGTTCCGCGGTCGTCGCGTCATAGCGCTTGAACGCGCCGCCGCCGACCGTTTCCCCATTGCGCACCACGACGATGAACGCGCCTTCGGGTGGCGCGAACAACTCGGCCGGATAACGCATCATCTCTTCGCTGACCGATGCCGCGCTTGCCGGCCGGAACTCGCGATAGCGTGTCGCGTATTCGATGTTCAGCGCGTCCAGCAGCGGTCGCGCAATCGGATCCAGCGGCGTGGTGTCAATGATTTCGTAGGTCATGCTGAATAGGGGGATAGCTCGTATCCCTGGCGTTCCTGTCGTTGGATTCTTTTTCCCGTCCGACGTTGATTGCCGTCGAACGATAAAGAAGATAACAGGCCACCCATTCCGAATGAACCAAACATTTAACGAATCGTTATTCCGGCAAATTCGTATATTTAATTCACGTCATTATTTGCGCTGTAGCAGCAGCGGCTCTACTGCCAGTGCATAGCTCCGGTTAACAGGAGATTAATTGCATATTATTTTCATATTGCTTTCAGACGTACAGACACTCTAGCAGTAAAGCCCGACTCACAGCTATTATGCGGCGGCTCGGGACACGAACTCAGAGGCTCACTAACTGCAGCTTTATTTCCAATTGCTTTCAATTATCTAATTCCACGTGATCCGGCAGACGACGGTCGCGCTATTTTAATTCTAGTAAAGCGTGTAAATCTCCAGAATAGCGACGCTTATCTATTCGCCGCTCAATTGAATCGTCTCACTGACGTCGCCGATAAAACATGCAGCCGTCCAGGATAACGGCGCTGGAATTATCCGCCGCACCTTCAAACCGGTTCGGCAAGATGGAACAAACAGTCACCACGCTCCACCGCAGCCGGCACACGTTTGCAAACGACTTCGCCTGCGCTGGCGAAAAAGGAGGTGACCGGTTCCCGTAGCGGCGTGTCGGGGAAATGGATTCGCGCCGCAGGCTGGCCCGCCACGACTTGATCGCCCAACTCGACGAGTGGCTCGTACACGCCGCGATCATAGGCATACACATAGTGGCGCGAGCCGGACACCGTGAAGAAGCGCGTCTGCGCGGGCGGCCCGTCCGGAACGAGTGGTCCGCTCAACACGCCGATGTAGCCAAGCAGATTCAGCAGTCCTCGTCGCGCATCGCGCAGCAGGCTCGCCTGCACGGCGCCGCCCCCACCGAGCTCCGTGAGGATGGAAATTGCGCCCTGCCGCCGCGCGGCGCTCGCCGCATGAACCGGATTCGGCCGATGCAGAAATGCACGCGGCAAGCCGAACGCGGCGAGCAATGCTTTGAGCCGCTCGTCTTCCTCGGGGTCGCGCGGCTCGATGGCCAGCATATTGGCGCCGTGGTAAAGAAGCGAACTTCCGCCCGAATGCAGGTCGATCAGATATTGCGCGCGTGCGAGCAGCGTGTGCTCGATATAGTCGGCAATCGCGGCGGTCGGCGCGCCTTGTGGATCGCCTGGAAAACTGCGGTTCAGGTTGCCGCCGTCGAGCGGCGAAGTCCTCAGGCCCGCGGCCGCGGCCGGAAAATTCGCCATCGGCAAAAAAATCAGTTGCCCACGCACCCACTGCGGCTCGATCTCGCGAATCAGACTGGAGACCAGCACCTGCCCTTCGTATTCGTCACCGTGATTGCCGCCCATGAGCAGCACGACGGGACCGTCGCCATTGCGCACCGATGCGATCGGAATCGGAATCCAGCCGTACGCGGAACGATGAACGGAGTGAGGCAGACGCAGATAGCCCACGTGACGTCCGTCGGCATCCAGGTCGATTTCATTGTGGAGGGTACTCATGGGTTCTCCTTCGTGACGCGGGACAGCCGGTCAGACGCGCTCACTGCATGTATTGTTCATTGCCGATGAGCCCGATCTTCGTCGCCCCTTCGCGCTGCGCGGCGGCCAGCACAGCGGCAACGTCCTTATAGGGCGCAAGCTTGTTCGGTAACAGATGAATCTCCGGCTGGTCCGGCTGCGCCGCGACCTCGGCCATATGCTTCTCAAGATCGGCGCCGGCCGCGACGTGCGCGCCGTTCCACGTGATCGTTCCGTCGAAATCGATGTCAACCTGCACGACCGGGGGCGGCACGGCCTGCGGCGGCGGGTTGCCGACCGGCAGATTCATCTTCACCGAGTGCATCTGGATCGGAATCGTGATGATCAGCATGATCAGCAACACCAGCATCACGTCGATCAATGGCGTGGTGTTGATGTCGACCATCACTTCCGGTTCGCTGTTGCCACCCGAAGATACGTTCATTCCCATTGTCGACTCCTGTCGATCGGACTTGGCGCTTTAGCGCTTAGTCCGATCCCATGCAAAGCTAGTCGATCGGACTTGGCGCTTTAGCTGTCGGCCAGAGTTGGCGCTTTAGCGCTTACTCTGGTCCCATGCACAGCGCTTAGCAAAGCTAGCCGCCGCGTGCCGGCGGCTGCGTGATAAATGATACCTTCGAGATCCCCGCGCGCTCGCAGGCGGTAACCACACGCCCGATGAATTCATAGCGCGTGGTCTGATCGCCGCGGACGTGCACCTCAGGCTGCGGCAGTTTCACCGACGCCACCTTCAGCCGCGCGAGCAGCGTTGGCGTATCGACAAGCTTCTCGTTCCAGAACAGGTCGCCGTCCTTGTTGACCGCGATCTCGATGCTGTCCGGTTTGCTCTGCAACGGATTCACCGTCTGCTGCGGCAACTGCACCGGTACCGTGTGCGTGACGACCGGAATCGTGATCAGGAAGATGATCAGCAGCACCAGCATCACGTCGACGAGCGGCGTCGTGTTGATGGCGGCAATGACCTCGTCTTCCTGACCGTCCTGTCCAACGTTCATGGCCATGATTTCTAGCTCCGCCTGTTGGGTGGCTCAATGCGCGCTCGCGACCGCGCGTACCTGGCGCTTCGTGCCCGGTAGCAGGATGGTGTGCAACTGCGCGCCGAAGGCACGCACGCGTTCCATCACCGACTTGTTGCGACGCACGAGGAAGTTGTAGCCCAGCACGGCCGGCACCGCGACCGCGAGGCCGATCGCGGTCATGATCAGCGCTTCGCCGACCGGACCCGCCACCTTGTCGATCGACGCCTGCCCGGCGATGCCGATCGCGGTCAGCGCGTGATAAATCCCCCATACCGTGCCGAACAGGCCGACGAACGGCGCCGTCGACCCCACCGTGCCGAGGAATGCGAGGCCGTCCTGCAAACGGTTCGACACGTTGGTAATGGCACGCTCGATCGACACGTCGATCCAGGTGTTGCGATCCACCGCTTCAAGCAACGCTTCGTCATGGTGCTTGCCGGCCTCGATCCCCACTTGCGCGATAAAACGGAACGGCGAATTCTCGTCGAGCTGCTCCGCGCCTTGTGCGAGCGACGGCGCGCTCCACAATTGCTCGTCGGCCGATTTCGCGCCGTGGTTCGCGCGCAGTTGTTCGATGAACTTGGTGATCATGATGTACCAGCTTCCCATCGACATCAGCACGAGCAAAATCAGCACGAAACGCGCGACGAAGTCGCCATTCGCCCATAGCGCGCTGAGACCATACGGGTTGGTCACCTCGGTGCTCGTCGCCGCGAGTGGCGGCGGCACCGGCTGGTCGGCGGCTGCGCTCGCCTGTGACGTCGCCGGGCCATGTTCTACACCGGATGCAACGGGCGTGGGCGCAACAGAGGCGGCCGGCGCGCTTGCCTGGGCCCAAACCGCCTGCGGCGCGGCGAGGAAGCTGACGGACGTAGCCGTGATCAACAGGCTGGCCGCCACGGCGGCAAAGGAACGCTTCTTCATACATGCTCCAGATGGTGCAGTCATTGATATTGAGTGGGTTTGCATCAAGGCAGGCGAGGACCGCGCACGCGACGCTCAGTTCAGGTTGAAGGAGAACGGCACCTGTACGCGAACCGGCTGTCCTTGCGAAATGCAGTTGAACTTCTTCACCGCGACGAAGGCCGCTCGATCGAGGATCGGATCGGCGGACTGCTCGACCTTCTCGTCGGTCACGTGCCCCTGCGGGTCGACCACGAAGGAGATCGTCACGTCGCCCGTGATGTTGTTGTCCTGTGCTTCCTGCGGGTAGCCCATGGAGCGGCGAATCTCGTCGGAGTTCGGGCATACGACACCGATCACGTGGCTAACCGGCTTCGCGGGCGTGGGCGCAGGCGGCGCCACAGGCGCGGGCGGCGGTGCGACGGGCGTCGGCTCCGGTGTGGCCTGATGCGTGATCGTCGGCGCGGGCGGCGGCGTGAGCGCCACTTCGGGCGGTGGCACGAATGGTCGCGGTGGCGGCGGTGGCGTGAACTTCGGCGGCGGCAACTTCACCGTCGGGATCGGCGGCGGCGGTGGCGGCTTCACCGGTTCGATGATCCTGGTCTCGATCGGCTTCTGCACGATCTGCACGACCTTGTTCGCAAGGCCATTCGTCAGCGCCCAGATGAAGAAGATATGCAGCAGCAGGACCACGGCGATGCCGGCGTACCGGCGAACCGGATTCTGCTGCCGACGCCCATATTGGCGTGGACGCGCACTCGCCGGCGCCGATCCGGAAATCAGCTCTGTTGACATACATCACTCCGGTAGCTGTAGCCTGTGCTGCTCACGACCGATCTCCTTGATACCTTGCACAAAGAATCGCCGGCATGTTTATGCTGGGCTGCAATGGGAAGTGAAATACGTTATCCGCACGCGGTATTTGAGTGAACAAAGAATTCCATCTTTGGATTCCCGCGCACGCGTAAGAAAGATCGGAGTGAATCGGACCAGTCGCGCTGCGCCTTGCGCTCAAAATTTCGGGGGTGGTCGGCGAGTGTGGGTAAGCAAAGCGGCATAGACGGCGCCGCTTTGCGATACCGAGAAATCTCTTCCGTGGGTCAACTTCTGACTTGTAGTCAGTTGCGATACCTGCGTTTTTGGCAGGTCTGGGTGGAGTTGTTGATGGCCCTCAGTCTTGCGTCCGATGAGCCATTCCGCGCCGCTACCGTAGGCTTTTCTTGTCGCCTGATTCAAGCGATTCCTTCAACGCCCTCAACCCCTCCTCGTAGATGCCGTGAAAAAGCTGGACGACCTCTTCATCGCTGACGCCAACCGGTGAAAAACCCCCGGACCATGTCACCCGTGATGAGGCGCTACCAGCGACTTCCCGCACGCTGATGGTGGCCAGGTAGTCACTCGCCGGAAACGGTGCTTCGATAATCGAATAGCTGTACGAGCGCGCCTTCTCATCGAACGCTTCGAGGCGTTCAACGATGACGTGTCCGTCGGCGGTCTTCAGGTGCCGAACCCGACCGCCTTCACTCAACTCGCTGCCAGGAATGAGCGGCAGCCAGTCAGGCAGGGAGTTGAAGCCGCCAATCAGTTGCCAAACCCGGTCGGCAGTTGCCGGTACTTCGAGAGATGCTGACGTATGCGCCATCTCAGGCTCCTGTACGTGTGGATGGCAATGGCAACGGAGCGTCGGCGGCGACGAGCTTCTGCTCACGCATCTCCTGCCAGAAAGCAGCGGGGATTTTCTCCGACAAGGCAGCAAAGTCTTCGGCGATCCGCTCAGGCTTGCTGGCGCCAGGAATCACCGCGGCGACGGCAGGATTGGCCAGCGAAAACTGCAACGCCGCAGCCTTTACGCTCACCTGGTGGCGTTGCGCGAGGGTCCTGATGCGCTCGACCTTCGCGAGAATTTCCGGCGATGCCTTCTGGTATTCGAAGTGCGTGCCGCCGGCGAGCACCCCGGAGCTATAAGGACCACCAACGACAATATCCACCTTCTTCTGGACGGCCGCCGGCATCAGGCGCTGAAGCGCGCGTTCATGGTCAAGCAGCGTGTATCGACCGGCGAGCAGGAAGCCATCGGGCTGCGCTTCAGTGAGGTCGAGCGTCAGTTCGCACGGCTCCACGCGATTCACACCCAGCCCCCATGCCTTGATGACACCTTCTTCGCGAAGGCGGCTCAGCACGCGGAACGCGCCCTTGCGTGCGGTTTCAAACTGCGCGAGCCATTCGTCACCGTAAAAATCCTGGGCAATATCGTGTACCCAGACTATGTCGAGACGGTCGGTATTCAGACGCTTGAGACTATCTTCGATCGAGCGAAGCGTAGCGTCCGCCGTATAGTCGTTGACGAGTTTGTTAGGACGGCCAAACTCGAAAAGCCCGCCTTTCTCACCGAGGTCGCGCGCGGCGGGCTCTTCGATTTCGTCGAGAACCAGCCGGCCCACCTTCGTGCTCAGCACATAATCGTCACGATTGTGCTTCTGCAGAGCTGCGCCAAGACGGATTTCGGCGAGCCCGGCGCCATAAAACGGCGCCGTGTCGAAGTAGCGCACGCCCTGTTCCCATGCGGCATCGACGGTCGCCTGCGCTTGCGCCTCTGGGATGTTGCGATACATGTTGCCTAACGGTGCTGTGCCGAAGCCCAGCACGCCTTGCAGCTTGTCTCTGATGCTCATCTCGAACCTCGTGTTCATGAAAGTGAAGTCAGTTTAGGTTGCGCCAACGAGTCCGTCCAAGACATAATTTGACAATCTTGTGTCCCATGAGGTCTTAAGTGCTGGATATCCGCCAACTTCAATATTTCGTCGCGGTCGCCGAGGAGGAACACGTCGGCCGAGCCGCGGAGCGGCTGCACATCTCGCAGTCGCCGCTTAGCCGGCAAATCGCTCAGTTGGAGGAACGCCTTGGCCTGACGCTCTTCGAGCGTAGCCAGCAGCGCATCCGGCTGACATCCGACGGCCGCACGTTTCTTCAGGAGACACGTGCGCTGCTGACGCATGCGAACCGCCTGGAGTCGCTTGCGCGCCGATTGGGCCGCGGCGATGAGGGAGGGCTGTGCATCGGCTATCTGGAAAACGCGATGCATTCGGGTGTGCTGTCCGACGCCCTTCGCACCTTGCGAAAAGACCGGCCTGCTGTGCATATCGCGCTCTACAACCTGCCGTCGTCCGAGCAGTTGGAGGGGCTGCGCCAACGCAGTCTCGATGTCGCACTGGTCTGTGAGCCGCCGCTCAAGGACGACCCGGACCTCGACTGCGCGCAACTCCTGAGCGACCCGATGCTGCTTGCGGTTCCCGATTCGCATCCGCTTGCCACGTCGCCCAGGCTCACTCCTGCCGCACTTGGAAAGCTCGACTGGATTGCCGTGCTGCATAAGGAGAACGTGCTCAACCACGACACCTTTGTCGCGGCCTGCGCGCGCGCCGGATTTACGCCGGCCATCTCAATGGAGGCAACAGAGCCTTTGACGGCATTGGGGCTGGTGGCGGCCGGCCTTGGGGCCGCGATGATTCAACGGAGCCTTCGTCATCAGGCCCCCGCGGGGGTCGTGTTACGAGAAGTGCCCTGGTTCACCTATCGCACTCCGTTATGGGCCGCCTGGCACAGGATAAATTTGCGGCCGCTCGTCGAGATTTTCAGAATGACTCTAGTCAGGGATGCAAGAGCGCTGAGTGAACATGAATCCGGGCGATAGCGCTTGCTGTCTCTACAACGTTGACACGGGAGCGCCGGCCAGGCAGTTGCAATGAATCCATAACCGCCTCCTCCGCACGCTACGCGGCCGCGGCGAACTCGGACTAGCGGCGCCCCGCGACTATCGGCATTCATCTGCCAAAACGTTTTCTGCCTGGTAGCCGGACCGGCGTAAGGCCAAGCAGATATGCAAAAAGAGTCACCCCACAGAACCACGCGACGAAACTGATTGACTTCCCGGTATTCCCCCGTACAATGGGTTTTGTTGCAGCGCAGCAAATTGCCTTGACACTTTCGGCGCGCGGTTTTGTTTTCACTCAGAGCCCCTCGCACTCTTGCCGCCTTACCCTTACGGAGCAGTGATGAGCACTCTTATTCCCCAACAATTGGTTGCCGCCCAGCAGTCCGGCCTGGAAGCACTTTTTGGCCTGACGAACAAAGCATTTGAAGGCTTCGAAAAGCTGGTCGCGTTGAATTTGCAAGTTGGCAAAGCGACTCTCGCCGAAAACCAGGAAATCGTCGCCAAGGCCCTCTCGGCCGGCAATCCGGGTGCGCTGTTCGCACTGCAAGCAAGCCTCTCGCAGCCTGTGGCGGAAAAAGTAGTCGCATACGGCCGCCAGGTTCACGAAATCGTGTCCGGCGTTCAGAGCGAAATCTCCGCCGCCGCGACAGCGCACGGCCAACAGTTCCAACGAGAAGCACAAGGGTTTGTCGAGAACCTCCAGAAGAACGCGCCGGCAGGAAGCGAATCCGCTGTTGCCGCGTGGAACTCGGTTCTCTCGGCAGCGAATGCGACCTATGAATCGGCCAACAAGGCTGCAAAACAGTTCGTGTCGACAGTGTCCGCCGTTCAGTAAGACTCCTCGTCTCTCTTAGACTTTTTGCGTCTACAAATGCGAACTTCGGTTCGCATTTCTTCTTCCGGAACCGGATGTATGGAGAAGCGCGAATGCTGTGTAGGGTTGTGTCAGAGCAGGACCGCCCTCACGACTACATACTGACTGTGAATCGACAAGTTTGAAGCGCTGACGCTGCTGCGAACCGCAAGGACGAAATGAACGGACACACTGCAATGGACGACCGATTTGATCGACGAGAACTGCTGCTTCACCTGGGCGACATTCTCGCCGCTTTGAACTGTTTAGCCGGCACGAATGAACCGGGCGCATTGGTGGCGCATCTTGTGCGGAAACATGCTTTGTTGCAGGACTTCGCGTTCCTTAAGGCCTTGGCGCCAAAAATGACGGTCGCCGAATTCAGCGCACGCGCCGCCCGCTCGTTTTTCCTGTGGCCAAGGGAGTTGCTTGAAGCAGAGCTCAACCGGGACGCATTGGCGTCAACCGTTCAGCACAACCTTTTTGACGGCAACCCCGACGGCTGGAACGCGTACATCGCCTACGTCCAGAAGAAAGTGAAGTGGTTCGGCACCGGACTTTCAAATAATAAAAAGGACGCTCTAGCTGAACCGTCGCACGATGCCCCCAATGAGGCGGGTTCAGTCGAGGCGGAGGATATGGCCTTGCCGGCCGTGGAAGTGGAAGTGCGCGGCGAGAAAAGAGGTTGGCCTTGGCCCGAACCGAACTCGACGTCGTAACGCGTCCAGTTCGCGGCCTATACCTCCAGATCAAGATTTCCGAGCACACAAACTCGGGTTGCAAAGTCCATTCGGCTCGCCCCTGAAGCGGACCGATGCTTCACATTTCCAAAGACCTCCCATACCAGGACGCGCCCGGACCTTAACGGATGAAAGGGAAACTGGCCAGCCCGACCAAGGGCGCCAGTCCCTTTCCCGACGCGAGCAAACAGTACCGCCGGTTGTTGACTCGCGCGCCGTCCATTGGTTTTTAGCTGCCTCCAAAAAAGACGTTGCATTGCGGGTCCACCCTGCACGGCCTGGCACGTTTCGCACCGCTTTGGACTCTGGTATCAGGCGTGCCGCCGTAGGCCTCCATCCCCGTACCGGGCGAAGAATCAGTCTGAGTCGCGACGTTCTGCTGGGGGGCGGGTTGTGCAGACTCGGGCGTGTTTTGCGCGTCCGCAAAACCGGCCATGACAAGCAACCCGAAAGCAGAAGCAACCATCAATCGTAATTTCATGTTGGCTCCTTAAACTCGTTTAAGTTTTCCATCCATGCGATTCGTTATTCACGTGTCCCGCGGTTGAAATCCAAACAGGATGTGCGGATGCGAAGCCGTCTTCGAATTCGCGGGCCAATCGCCCGAGGCCAAAGTTTCAGGTAATTGGGAAACGATACGAAGCGCAGTGCGCCGAGCGAATGTCTGTGGGCGCAAGATGGCGTGCGAACAGGCAATGTCGATAAATCTCATGGACCCATCGACACGTAAGAGTCGCCCCTGCAAATACGTTATAGGGCGCAGAAAGTCGAAACGAAAGCGAATGTTTAAACCGGGCGCCTGCACGCAACGCGGAACCGGTTTTTCGTGGCGAGTTGAGTTAGGCGCTGTCACTAGGGTCGGGAAAGTTTTGCCACTCTGCCTGCAACAGTGTTTTCAGAAATCGCACATCGACGCCAGATTTCCTCGACAGGATACTTGCGACATCCGAATTGTCTGGTGGCGGGGCGCGTCGGCGAAGCAAGACGACACGAAACCGTTACGAGGCCGGAACTTCGAAGGGGAAACCGACATGGATGAGCAAAAACGCCAAAGCATGATTGCATACCTGCGTCGCAAGATGACCAAGGTGGGTATCAAGGTGGGCGACCTCGCGGCGGCAATTGCCGAAGACAGGGCGCGTCAAAAGTCGGCGCGATACCGCAGTGCTTTCGGCGACACCTGGGATGGCAAGGGCGATATGCCGCAGTGGCTGAGGCAAGCCACGAGCGCCGGGCAGTCGCTGGCGCACTTCGCCGTTGAGAAAACGTCGACTTCGGCTAGCCGTCCACGTCCTGCCATTGACTGGAGTCGGGATCCGTTCGCCGGCACGCGACTGGCCACAGTTCGGCCGTCGTGAGCTGATATCCAGTTGCTGTGTCACGCGCGCTGTTCGATCACGTGACCTCGTAGTCAGGGGTGCTCGAGGCCGAGTGAGCTTAGTAACTCGTGCCGCTTCGTCAAAGTAGACGATCGTCCAGTTGGGTAGTTCTGCCTTTAGTCGGCCACTGTCGCGCGCCGTCGACGTGCATCAGTTCAGTCACTGGTTCAAGCTGTCGCGGAACTGTCGAACACGGGTGCATCGCAGTTGACGTTCAATGCGAACGCCCGTGGCCTCCGCCACCGCCCCAGTAGTGGCCGCCGCCCATACCCTGCCCGTGGTATCCGTGGCCACCCCAGCCGCCATGACCGCCCCAACCGCCTCGATATCCGTGCCCCCAGTAGCCGTGGCGACCCCAGTAGCCGTATCGGCCGCCTCCATAACAGCAGCCGCCCCAATAGCCGAAGCTCAGTGACACCGATGGTCCCCACCACGCGGGCGAGCCATAGTATGGATACGCGACCGGGTAATACGCAGGCGCGACGAAGACGGGTACGACTGGTGCGATATAGGTGTTCGGCGACGCAGTCGCATCTGACGCAACTCCGCCGCTTGCCGCCGCGTCGGCCACCGAGAACGGATATTGCTGCTGCGCCGCCGGCACATTTCCGTACGGAACATAGCCATAGGGCACGTAATAGTAGCAACCGGACAAAGCTGCGGACAGGACCGCCAACGCAACGGCGCAGCCCGCGCGCGACGTTGCATCCAGCGTTTTCATGACGTGCTCCGAGGTCTGACGCGACGCAGCATGCTGCGCGCCTTTAATACAGTCAGCTTACTCCAGAAAACGGCATGCTTCTGTGCCTCGGAGTTCAAGGACATCACGTATCGGATTGCGGCCGACGGCTCGGGAACGCCGCTTGCGCGCCTCTGAAGTACCTTTTTTGAAGGAGGTGAATCATGGGCTCAATCAACCCGCAAGGTGACACCCGGCGCGGAGCCGATATCGTCGGCAGTGGCATGGGCGAAGGTCCGGGGCCGGACATCATGGCCGCAGCAACGCTCGATGGGAACAAGGTCATGTCCTCTGATGGCGAACACGTTGGAAAAATTTCAGACATCATGCTTGACGTCAGGAACGGACGCATCGCCTACGCCGTACTTTCCGAGGGCGGCTTCCTCGGAATGGGTTCCAACCTGCATGCCATCCCTTGGAGTGCATTGACTCTCGATACGGACGAGAAGTGCTTCGTCGTCGACATTACCGCACAGCGCCTCAAGGACGAGCCGGGTTTCGACAAGGACCACTGGCCGATGATGGCAGATGCGAAGTGGGGCGAGTCAACGTACAGCTACTACAACCAGCAGCCGTACTGGGCAGCGACTCGCGAAGTGGTGGAAGGCGACCCTGCCATCAGGCCGAGCGAGCACTGAAAAACATTAACGGGTAAGCCGTGCCGCGCGGACGGCTAGCCTGTCGCTCTAGCGCTTACGCCGCCGCGTCTCAGTGCGGTAGGCGTAAGCGCCTCAAATAAAGCATAAACGTCACACGGGATTCAGAGCAGGCCGCTCATCCAGCACGGCGGCAATATTGTCGAGCGCCGTAAAACCCATCTGGTCGCGGGTCTCAATCGTAGCGCTGGCCATATGGGGCGTCAGGAAGACGTTGTCGAGTCCCGCAAGGCGTTTATCGACATCGGGCTCGTTCCGGTACACGTCCAGACCGGCGCCGAACAGATGCCCCGAAGTCAGCGCCTCATGCAGCGCGTCTTCGTCCACTAGTCCGCCACGCGCCGCGTTGACAAAAACCGCCCCCGTGGGCAGCAGCCCAAACTCTTTTTTCGTCATCAGCGGGACGCCTCCGCCCGGCACGTGCAGCGTCAGCACCTGGCAATGCGGCAACATTTCTTCGAGGTTGGTGTAAAACGTCGCGCCATTTTCCAGCGACGCAGCCGCACGGTTGATGTCCGTATAGATCACGCGCATGCCGAAACCCTGCGCGCGCTTCGCGACCGCACGTCCGATACGCCCGAATCCGACGATGCCGAGCGTCTTGCCATTGACTCGCGTACCGAGCATCTCGGTCATCCCGAATGATTTGCCCCAACCGTTGCGCATGATTCGTTCGTATTCCGACGCGCGACGGCACGCCGCCAGCACGAGCAGCATGGAGAAATCGGCCGTGCATTCGGTCAACGCATCGGGTGCGTTCGTGACGACGATGCCCCTATCGCGGGCGGCGGCCACGTCCATGTGATCGAAGCCCGCGCTGGCGTTCGCAATGATCCTGACTGTCGACGGCAGCGCGGCAATGTGCTCCGCTTGCAAACCGGACTTCTTGCCGATCAGCACCGCCGGCGTTTCGTGTTTCTTGCAAAAGTCGACGACAGACCATGCGTCCATATCGGACTCGGTCACGAAGGCATGGAATTCGGCCTCGGCGCGATTTGCTACGGCTGTGGGAACCTTTCGCGCAATCAACAGCCTGGTGCGGTTATTTTCCGGCATGGTTTTTCCTTGGGGTAGACAGACGTCGAGAGACTACGAAACCGCGGACCGGACCGTCAATGTTGATTGGATGAATCAACTCATCGAAAGCGATTGCCCCCTTTATTCGTCTAGGCGCACCTTGCACGTTGCGATGCGTTTTCTCCATGCCTGATCCGTCGCGCTGCCGGCAACGCGCGCATCAGGAAAACCCTGGTGCGTGCCCCATCGGCAAGGCGCTCAGATGTTGATTCAACGAATCAAGATTGCTCGACGCATGGCGCGAATGCAAATCTCCTTCCCGTGTTCAACTGAACTGTCGAGAGGAAGTGAAATGCCTGCATCGAAGAAATTTGCCGCTGTGACCGGCGCCGGCTCCGGCATCGGCCGCGCCGCCGCCGTGGCGCTCGCCAACGCGGGATTTGCAGTCGCGCTGATCGGGCGCAGAGCCGAGCCGCTGCTGGAAACGAAGGAGACAATCGGCATTGCCGGTGGAGAAGCGCAGGTATTCCAGGCCGACGTTGCCGATGCAGCATCGGTCGAGCACGCGTTTGCGCACATTGCCGAGGCATTCGGTCGGCTCGACGTACTCTTCAACAACGCAGGCCGCAACGCGGGGGCCGTCCCGTTGGAAGACTACGAGGACGATTTCTGGAACGATGTCGTGGCCACCAATCTGACCGGCGTCTTTCTGTGCGCTCGAGCCGCTTATCGCTTGATGAAAGCGCAGTCCCCTCAAGGCGGACGCATCATCAACAACGGATCGATCTCCGCTCACTCGCCAAGGCCGCATACCATCGCCTATACGGCAACCAAACATGCCGTGACCGGCATCACCAAATCGATCGCGCTGGACGGACGTGCATTCAACATCGCCTGCGGCCAGATCGATATCGGCAATGCGGCCACACCGCTCACGGAACGCATGAACCGCGGCGTGCTGCAAGCGGACGGACGCATGGCGCCTGAAGCAAGAATGGATGTGACGCACGTCGCGAATGCGGTCGTGCATATGGCCAGTCTTCCGCTCGAAGCGAATGTTCTTAACATGACCATCATGGCGACCGCCATGCCGTTCGTCGGCCGCGGATAAATCGCCCTTTCGCCAAATATAAAAAAAACAACAGGCCAATGTTATGGAGACACCGATGAAAGTCGTAGAGGAACAAACATTGCCGGCGCGAAACGCGGCTTACGCGGATACCACCAAACGCTCCAGGGTCCGGTACATCGTGCTCTCGATGCTGCTCGTGGCAACCATCCTCAATTACGTGGACCGGTCGGCGCTTGGCATCGTTGCACCGGGCCTCTCGAAGGGCCTGGCGCTCAACAAGATGCAAATGGGAGAGCTGTTCGCGGCATTCGGCCTGGCCTATTCCATTGCGCTCGTGCCCGGTGGCGTGCTGACCGACATTCTCGGCTCGCGCCTGGCCTATGCGCTGTCTCTCGTCGGCTGGTCATTCGCCACGCTGACGCAGGGTCTCGCGACCGGCTATCACATGCTGCTCGGATCGCGGCTCGCAATCGGCGCGCTGGAGGCGCCGGCTTTCCCTTCGAACGCACGCGCGGTGACGCTGTGGTTTCCCACCGGGGAGCGCGGCTTCGCAACCAGCGTCTATGTCATGGGGCAATACATTGGGACGCCCTTGTTTACCGGTCTGTTGTTGTGGATCTCCGCCGCGTACGGTTGGCGTACGGTCTTTTACGTCACGGGCGGCTTCGGCATTCTGTTCAGTCTTCTCTGGTATCGGGTTTATCGCGATCCGCTTCAGCACTCGGGCGTGAACGCAGCCGAACTGCACTACATCAACGAAGGCGCCACGGCGGCGCGCAAGCCTCGCGAGAAGTTCGATTGGCGCATGGCGCTCAAGCTGCTCAGCTATCGGCAAGTTCTCGCCATTTGCCTCGGAAAGTTCTGCAACAACACCCTGCTGGTGTTCTTCACCACGTGGTTCATGACGTATCTGATCGAAGCGCGTCACATGTCGATGATCAAGGTCGGGATTTTCCAGGCACTCCCTTTTATCGGCGCGACGCTCGGCATTCTCGTGGCCGGCTTCCTCTCGGACTTCTTCATCCGCCGCGGGGTGTCGCTTTCCACTGCGCGCAAGGCGCCGCTCATCATCGGCACCTTGCTGGGCGCGTCGATTGTGTTCGTCAATTTCGTCGAGTCGAACGAGTTGGTGATCGCCATCCTGACTATCGCGTTCTTCGCGCAGGGTGTCGGCTCGATGTCGTGGGCCGCCGTTTCCGAAATCGCGCCTCGCCAGTACGTGGGACTGACCAGCAGCATCACCAGCCTCGCGGCCAACATCGCGGCCGTGACCACTCCGCTCATGATCGGCTACATCACCCAGCACACCGGCCACTTCTACTGGGCTCTCAACCTGATGGGCGCGATATGCCTGCTCGGCACGCTCTCCTACTCCGTGTTGCTGGGGAAACTTTCCCGCATCGAACTGTGACGCTTTTGACTATCCGGTGAAATCGTATGATTGAATTCAAGTGGGATCATCTGCAACTGTGTTCGGCCGACGCCGAAGCCACCGCCGCATGGTTTGCGCGCTGCCTGAACGCCGAGATCGTGCGTCGTCCGGGGCGAGTGGATTTGCGCATCGGCAGCATCAACCTCTTCATCACATCTCTGGCGAGCGCCCAAATCGCCCGCCCTGATGGCGAGCGGAAACAGGGCATCGATCATTTCGGCGTGGTCGTGGACGATCTCGATGCCGCGTTCGAGCATCTGGTGCGCTGCGACGCGGAAATCGTCGAGCCGATCAAGCAGGTCCGCCCCGGCGTCAGAGCCTGCTTCGTGCGATCAGCCGGGGACATTCTCGTCGAGATCCTGGAGCGGCGCCCCGCCGAGATGACTTTTACCTGAAAAGACGTCAATATTGATGCTCGATCGGTTGCGCTTGCACGCACGGCGCGATCCGCGTCGCAACGGCCATGCTGCCCGTTCCGCTGCATCACCTTGCCTGCCATACCATGCGAAACTGGATCACTCTGACTGAAGCGGCTCGACAACTCGGAGTGCAAGCGCAGACTATCTATGCGTACGTTAGCCGAGGCAACATCGCGGTCATGCCGGACCCGCATGATCCGCGCAAGAGCCTTTATCGTGCGGAAGACGTGGCCGGCCTGTGCCGCAAAAAACAGGTTGGACGCAAGCGCGAGGCGCTCGCCGCCGGGACCATATTCGGCACCGAGCCCTGCATTTATAGCGGCATTACCACCTTCTCGAAAGGTCGGGCGTATTACCGTGGACGGGATAGCATCCGGCTTTCGGACACAGCGACGCTCGAAGACGTGGCGGCCATTCTGTGGAATGCGCGTGCGCCCGTCCCCTTCGAAAGCGGTGACCTGCCGCTACAGGGCGGCGAGCGAGGCAGGCAATGTGCGTTCACATCGCTGGCGGCGCTTGCGGCCTGCGGGCATTCGACCCTCGGACGCACTGACAGCGCATTGCATGTCGAGGCTGGCCGGCTCGTGGCACTCATCGCGCAAGCGTTTGGCGCGCACTGTGATGCGAATGCACAAACGACGCATGAACGGCTCGCCCTCGGTTGGGGCCAGGACCGCGACGGTGCCGAACTCATCCGCCGCGCCATGGTCCTCGTGGCCGACCACGAGACGACGAGTTCCGCGTTCGCCGCCAGAATTACCGCCTCCACCGGCGCATCCCTGCCGGGATGCCTGCTCACGGGGCTCGCAACTCTCTCCGGCCCGCTGCATGGCGATGCGTCAGGCCGCGTGAGGGCCGTGTTCGATGATGTCGGAAGACTCGGTGCGGAGCACGTCGTCGTCCATCATTTGCAATCGGCCACTCCCATCCCCGGGTTCGGGCATCATCTCTATCCGGACGGCGATGCGCGGGCGGCCGCGTTGCTCGAGGTGCTGAATCCGCCTCAAGAACTCACGTCGTTCATCAACAAGGTGGTTGAGCTGACCGGCCTCAGGCCGAATATCGACATTGCGCTTGCCGCATTGGCGGCGCAGTTGGAATTGCCACGCGATGCGTCATTCGCGCTGTTCGCAACGGCCCGAAGCGTGGGTTTGCTCGCGCATTGTATCGAGCAGCTCCGGGTGGGCAAGGTCATACGGCCACGGGGCCGCTATACCGGACGCGCTTTGGAAGACGCCAGCCCCGCGCTGCCCGCGGAAGGCGGAGAGAAGACGCTCGATCCAGCCACGCTCGACAAGAATCGGGTGTTCAAGGTGGTTGAGCGCTGAGGCGGCGTACAACCCGATCTCCGCTGAAACAGAAAAACGTCGATGCCAACTGTCGATTTTGCGCGCACTCGTTCGTCGTAGTGTTGAAGGCACCGAATGCCTTCCGACATAATCCGAGAATCACCTTTTGGACAGGAGAAACGAAATGCGCGTCATGGTCATGGTCAAGGCGACCGCCGAATCCGAAGCCGGTCAAATGCCCGGCACGGAACTTATCGAGGCGATGGGCCGATATAACGAAGAACTCGTCAAGGCCGGCATCATGCTCGGCGGCGACGGACTCAAACCGAGCGCGAAGGGCGTGCGCGTGAGGTTTTCTGGCAAGGACCGGACCGTCGTCGACGGTCCGTTTGCTGAAACGAAGGAACTGATCGCGGGCTACTGGATCTGGCAAGTGCAATCGATGGACGAGGCGATCGAATGGGTACGCCGCTGCCCGAACCCGATGGCAAGCGACTCGGAAATCGAAATTCGCCCGTTCTTCGAGGCCGCGGATTTTGGCGAAGCGTTTACGCCTGAGCTTCAGGAAAGCGAAGAGCGGCTGCGGCAGCAGATTGAATCCAATCAAGGTAAAAACTAAGGAGACTCTCCACGCGCCGATCGTTGCCGCCTTTCGTCACACGCCTTCGACGAGAACAGCGCGGTAACGCGCGCCCTTGAACCGGTGCTGTGCGACCTCCTGATACGCCGGGCTGTCGTACCACGCACGCGCGGCCGCCGTCGACGGAAATTCAACGATTACGACGCCTTCTGGTGGGTCGCCCTCAAGAACCTGCTGAGGTCCGTATACAGCGAGAAGCTTGACGGGATGACCCTTGAAGGTCTCGCCCACCTTGCTTTGATAGATGTCGAGCTCACCCTGATCCAGCGTGCTTTCCTTCGTGAAAACGATATAAGTCGCCATAACGTACGTTCCTGAGGTGATGTGAAGATGCGCACCATGATCCCCCGCGAGCGTATTGGACCTCGATACGCAGCGTCGGCGCATGGTCGAATGGTTTTTGCATCCTCCATTCTAGCGCCGCGGTAGCTATCCCGCCGTCGTAGCATGAATCGCCTTGACGACCTCATCGGTGAACCGGGTGTCGCCCACTTCGAGCCGCCAACCCAACTCGCCATAGAAGCGCTTGGCGCGATCGACGTCCGAGACAGGGATGACGACTATCTCGAGCTTCATGTCGAACGCGCCGGCGTCCAGGGTCTCAACTGCGCATTCGCTGCGCATTGGAATGTCGCTCATGTCTGGTTCCTGAGAGGCGTTGACTACCGGTTCCCCGTTCACTGCTTCGGCTACGTGGAAACACAATATGTGAAAACGCAACGTGAAAACACGACGCGTGACGACACAATCTTTTGCATTGGTGCCAGCATGAAAACAGCAGCGTTGCCGGCATTGCACCACGGCGTCGTCGGGTCGAACGGCGAAGCGCTGCGCATACCATCGCATGGTCAGGCGATACCATCGTGTGATGGCGCGGCGCGGGAGCCGGACCACAATACAAGCGGTCATCGCATGCGTCGGCAATAGGAGGCCGCTATGACAGCGTCCTCTTCATCGCGCCCGGCGGTCCCCCATCCTCCAGGCCCGCGCGGGCCAATTTCCCCACAAGGCGAAGACCACGAACATCTGCTCCGAGGAACGACTTCCATCTCAAGCATGCCCTGCGGCGAAGCCGCGTGTAGACACTGGCCTCAATGAACGGAGACTGCAATGAAAATCCTGTTGGTTTTGACTTCGCACAACGTACTTGGAGATACCGGCAAGCCGACCGGCTTCTGGCTCGAAGAATTCACCGCTCCCTACTATGCATTCACGGACGCAGGTGCGGAGGTCACCGTGACCTCACCCAAGGGTGGCCATCCACCGATCGATCCCAGAAGCGACGATCCCGACAATCAGACCGACTCGATGCTGCGCTTCAAGAAAGATCCCGCGACCCAGAAGGTGTTGGCCAACAGCGTCAAGCTCGCCGAGGTCAAGGCGGCCGACTACGATACGATCTTCTATGCCGGTGGTCATGGCCCGATGTGGGATCTGACCAATGACAAGAACTCGATCGCCTTGATCGAGGATTTCTACAACGCGGGCAAGCCGGTTGCCGCCGTCTGTCATGGCCCTTGTGTTCTGCTCAAGGCGACCTACGAGGGCCAGCCTCTCGTCAAGGGTAAGCGCGTCACCAGCTTTACCAATAGTGAGGAAGAAGCCGTGGGACTCACCAAGGTCATGCCCTTCCTCGTCGAGGATGAACTCAAGCGCCTGGGCGGCCACTTCGAAAAGGTGGACGACTGGGCCGTGCTCACCATCGTCGACGGACGGCTGATCACTGGCCAGAACCCGGCCTCATCTGGCCCGACTGCCAGGGAACTGCTGAAGGTTCTGCAGGCCTAGTTTTAATCGGGCGCGGGCCACGAAGCCCGCGCCCGGCAATCGAGGAATCCATCGCGGCGGCGGCATCATCGTCGCTGACTCAGCTGAATTTTTTTTCGATAAATGTGTTTTTTTGGCGCGCACGCCGCCCGTCCTCGAAAGCCGAATGAAAAAAATAAATCACGTGTTGGTCATATCGCGTCTCTAACGTCTGCGGCACGGTAAGAGTGACGACTTCGTCGCCGCCGTCAATGGAGACTAAAGAGATGACGCGTGCCCTGTTCCCCGTCTCAGCAACTCTGAAAGCGCTCGCCGCCGCGGCGATCATCGGCCTCGCTTCGGCCAGTGTACAAGCCGACGTGCCCGATCCCACCGCGCAGATCACGCAAAGCGGCTACTCGCCCGTGTATGTCGGCGTGGATACCGAAACGGCGACCGTGCCGTCGAATCCCGCAACTTCGGGCGGCAAGCCGACCGTGAGCCGCGCATACGTGATGCGCATTGATTTGCGCGCGCCGGGCGTGAGCGTCGAGACGACCGGGCATAGTGGCCCGCTGATGACGACGTCGGAGACGATCTCGCAATTCGCCGCACGCACCGGCGTGCGGCTCGCAATCAACGCGAATTTTTTCGCGCCGTGCTGCGCTACGACGCCCGAGCCGAAGACGATCATCGGCTTGCTGGTGTCGCACGGCCAGATTGTGAGTCCGCTGACCAATGACCCGACGCAAAGTGAAGCGGTACTTGCGATCACGCGCCAGGGCCGCGCGTATATCGCCGAAGCGCCGCAGATTTCGGCGCAGGATCTGAAGCTGATCGATACGGCGGTCGCCGGCTCGGCGATTCTGCTGAAAAACGGCCAGGACGTCAGCGCGCAAAGCCCGAACGAAGGCGATCCGCTTAATCCGAATCCGCGCACGCTGGTCGGCCTGTCGCAACAGGGGCGCTTTCTCTATCTCGTCGTGATCGATGGGCGCGTCGCGGGTTATTCAACGGGCACGACCAACGCACAATCGGCGCAACTGATGAAGGCGATCGGCGCGGATGACGCGATCAATCTCGACGGCGGCGGCTCGACCGAACTCGTGCGCGCCGATCAGATCGGCGTGCCGTTTATCGTCGATACGCCGAGTGGCGGTGCGGAACGGCTCGACGCGTCGGCGATCGGCGTGCATGCGTTGAAGCTGCCGGATTTGCCGGGCTTGCCGTTTTAACGCGTTGAATATTTGCAGATGCACCAGTTCCTTCGAAATGGCCGGGCGCTCACGCGTCCGGCTTTTTTCTTCTACATTTGGGGTAGATTGATCCCGACACTCGTGATCAGTCGAGCGGGTCAGTCGCAAAAGATTTTCCGGCACGACACGTCTGGGCATCAGATTTGCTGCTGACTCATCTGGGCGTGCGTGACGCTTCTTTCGACGCTCGCTAATCTGAATGCCCGACACCCCGGCGAATCGATCGCCAATGGCTCCAAATCCTGCTTCAGCCTGCCGCCCGGCCGCGCCAATTGCGGCCGGATTGTGGCCGCTCTCGCCATGAGGAGAACGCATGATGCAACAGACCGCCTCCAAAACCCCGCAACAGAGCGCCGACCGCGACCCGGCCCGAGCCAGTCGCCAGCCTTCCGCGAACGCGGCGATGCCTGTCGAGTTGACCGTCAACGGCAATCTCTACACGCTGTCGCTCGATCCACGCACCACGCTGCTGGACGCGCTGCGCGAGCATCTGCACCTCACCGGCACCAAAAAGGGTTGCGACCACGGCCAATGCGGCGCGTGCACAGTGCACGTCAACGGACGGCGCGTGAATGCGTGCCTGTCGCTCGCCGGCACGCACGCCGGCGACGAAATCACCACCATCGAAGGCATCGGTCAGCCCGAAGCGCTGCATCCGATGCAGGCCGCGTTTGTAGAATGCGACGGCTATCAGTGCGGCTACTGCACATCGGGCCAGATCATGTCCGCGGTCGCGCTGCTCGACGAAGCGGTCGGGCCGGGCGACGCCGAAGTGCGCGAAGCGATGAGCGGCAATCTGTGCCGCTGCGGCGCCTACCAGAATATCGTCGCGGCGATCCAGCGCGTGCGCGGCCAGTCCTGAGGAGCGCCAGCATGGAAATCTTCCAGTTGTCGCGCGCCAACGGCGTGCGTGAAGCAATCGCGGCGGGCGCGGCCTCGGCAACGGCCCAGCAAGGTGCACAAGTGCGCTTTCTCGCGGGCGGCACGACATTGCTCGACCTCATGAAGCTGAACGTCGAGCGGCCGACGCGGGTCATCGACATCAGCCGGCTGCCGCTAGACCGTATCGAAGCGCTGCCCGACGGCGGCGTGAAGATCGGCTCGACGGCGCGCAATGCGGACCTGGCATTGCATCCGCTGATCCGCGCACCGTACGCCGTGCTGTCGCAGGCGCTGCTCGCCGGCGCCTCGGCCCAATTGCGAAACATGGCGACAACCGGCGGCAACCTGCTGCAACGCACGCGCTGCGTGTACTTTCGCGACACCGCGATGCCATGCAACAAGCGCGAGCCGGGCTCGGGCTGTCCGGCGATCCAGGGATTCAATCGCACGCTCGCGATTCTCGGTGCCAGCGACGCCTGCATCGCCACCAACCCGTCGGACATGAACGTCGCCTTGACCGCGCTCGACGCGATCATTCACATCGAAGGGACGGGCGGCGCGCGCAGCATCGCGATCGACGACTTCTTCGTGTTGCCAGGCGCAACGCCACAGCGTGAGAACGTGCTCGACGCAGGCGACCTTATCACGCACGTGACACTGCCACCTCTACCCGCGGGCGCCCGTTCGGTTTATCTGAAGCTGCGCGATCGTGCGTCGTACGAGTTCGCGCTGGCGTCGGCCGCCGTGGTCGTGACGCTCGACGGTGGACGCATCGGGCATGTGCGCGTCGCGCTCGGCGGCGTCGGCACGCGGCCTTGGCACGCGCTCGAAGCGGAAGCCGTGCTGCGCGGCGCAACGCCCGACGCCGCGACCTTTCGCAAGGCCGCGGACGCGGCGCTCGCGAACGCCAAGCCACAAAGTCAGAACGGCTTCAAGATCGAGCTGGCACGCCGCTGCATCGTCCATGCGCTGACCCAGGCTACGGCCACGCCCTGAACCGTCCATCGATAGGAACGCACCATGTCTACCTTGCCCGACTCCGTGCTGTCCGTGATCGGACGGCCTCAAGCGCGTGTCGACGGACCGCTGAAGGTTAGCGGCAGCGCCACCTATACCTCCGATGTCGATTTACCCGATCTGCTGGTTGCCGTGCCGGTGTGCAGCACAATCGCGAGTGGCCGGCTCGTGTCGCTCGACATCGCGGACGCCGAGGCGATGCCCGGCGTACACGCGGTGCTGCATCGAGAGAATATCGGCCGCTTCTACCGGCTCTCCGGCAACTCGATGGAGACCGGCTTCGTCGACGAAGCACGGCCGCCCTTCGAGGACGACATCATCCGCTACTACGGCCAGTACATCGCCGTCGTGATCGCCGATAGTTTCGAGGCGGCGAGCGCGGCATCGGCGGCGATCGGGGCCCGCTACGAAACCACGCCGCACGACGTGCGCGACGAACTCGAGGCCGACGACAAGCCCAAGGTCGAGAGCGAGCGCGGCGACCCGGATCGTGCGTTCGACACTGCGCCGGCGACGCTCGACGCAACCTACGTGACACCGACGGAAACGCACAACCCGATCGAACTGCACGCGACGATCGCGGACTGGGATGGTGAGAACTACACGTTCTACGAGACCACGCAGGCCATTACGGTTCACCTGGGCACGCTCTCGCAGATGCTCGGCGTGCCGAAGGAAAAGATCCGCGTGATCTCCCGCTATCTCGGATCAGGTTTTGGCGGCAAGCTGTGGATGTGGCCGCACTCTCTGCTCGCGGCGGCGGCGACGCGTCAGATGGGTCGTCCCGTGAAGCTGGTCGTGAGCCGCAAGATGATGTTTCAGAACGTCGGCCATCGCCCCGTCGCGCAACAGCGCGTGAGGGTGTCCGCCGAACGCGACGGCAAACTCACGTCATTGCAGCACGACTACGTCAACCACACCGCGATCGCCGACGACTACCAGGAAAGCTGCGGCGAAGTCACGCCGCTCATCTATAGCACGCCGAATCTGCGCGTGACCTCGGGCGTCGCGCGCCGCAACGTCGGTTCGCCGACGTCGATGCGCGGGCCAGGCGCCGTACCCGGCCTGTACGCAATCGAATCGGCGATGAACGAACTGGCGCATGTGCTGAACCTCGATCCAGTCGAATTGAGGCTGCGCAACGAACCGCGCGTCGACGAGAGCACGGGTTTGCCGTTCTCTTCACGGCATCTCGTCGAATGTTTGCGCACCGGCGCCGAACGCTTCGGATGGTCGCAGCGCACGCCGGGCGTTGGATCGATGCAGCGCGACGGACTGACTTTGGGCTGGGGCGTCGGCGCCTGTGTCTGGCCAGGCTTGCGCTTTTCCGCTGCGGCGGACGTCGATCTTCAAGCGGACGGCAGTGCCCGGGTGGTGTGCGGCACGCAGGACATCGGCACCGGCACGTACACGGTGCTCGCGCAACTGGTCGCCGAAGAAACCGGCATTCCGCTCGAGCGCATCGAGGTCGGTCTCGGCGATTCAGTGTTGCCACCGGGACCCGTTTCGGGTGGCAGCGCGGCGACGGCATCGGTGATTCCCGCCGTGCTCGATGCGGTGCGTGCGGCCATCAAGATTTTGCTGTCGCGTGCGGCGGCCGTCGACGGTTCGCCGTTCCAAGGCGCGGGTGAAGACGAGCTCGCGTTCAGCGCGGGACACGTGCATCGCAAGGGCGAGGAGCCAGAGCGCGGCGTGCCGTTCAGCCAGATTCTCGAAGCAGCGAAGATGCGCGCGGCGTCAGGCAGCGGCAGCGCCAAGGGCGGCTTCGACGATCCGCTCAAGAAACGCTTCTCTATCTATTCCTACGGCGCGCACTTCGCCGAAGTCACGTGGCAGCCGGAGATCGCGCGGTTGCGCGTGAGCCGCGTCGTCACGGTGATCGATGGAGGACGCATCGTCAATCCGCGCGCCGCGCGCAACCAGATCGAAGGCGCCGTCGTGATGGGCGTCGGCATGGCGCTGTTCGAGCACACAATGTACGACAAGCAGACGGGCGCGCCGATCAATAGCAACCTCGCCGATTACGTCGTCGCGACGAACGCGGACACTCCCGAACTTGACGTGACCTTTCTCGATCATCCGGATACCGTGTTCAACGAACTCGGCGCTCGCGGGATTGCGGAAATCGGCCTTGCGGGCATCGCGGCGGCGATTACCGATGCGACCTATCATGCAACCGGCGTGCGCGTGCGGAAGTTGCCGATCATGATCGAAGATCTGCTGGCGGCGGAAATGGCTTGAGGATAGATGCTCATTGGAAGTCGTGGTCGGGAAAGCTATGCTACTAGCTTGTCTTCTGATGATCGAAGACGAACCAGGCATCGCACGCCTAGAGTCGAAGGGAATGGTTCCGCCCTCGCGCGTGCCGGAGAACGCCATGAAGCCCAAGCTCCAAACCCTGCGGGTCACCGTGCTGGTGGCCCTTGCAATATGTCTCGCTGTCCCAAGGACTTTTGCTCAGACGGCGCCTGGCGTGGTGGGTTCATGGTCTCTGGTTTCGTTGACCGTCTCGAGAAGTGGCAGCGAAGTCGAAGTGCTCGGTCCGCATCCGTACGGGCAACTCATCTTCGGCGGCGACGGCCGCTATGTTCTGCTCGGCGTTCGTGCCGACTTGCCGAAGTTCGCATCGGGTAACCGCTTATCGGGTACCTCCGAAGAGAACGAACGCATCGTCCAAGGCAACTTCGCGCACTTTGGCACCTATACCGTCGATCAGGCGGGACAAGTGATCGTTTTCCACATTCAGAAAAGCACCTTTCCGAACTGGGACGGCGATGTTCAACGGCGCCCATTCTCCCTTGATGGCGACCGGCTGACCTACGTCACGCCCGGGAGCTTCGGATATGGTGCATCGAAAGTTGTGTGGCAACGAATGAAGTAAGCAGCGGAACGCGAGGTGCATAACCTGAACCTCCAGCGGCGAGACCGGATAACGTAATCGCGTTCAGGTCGCCGTATCACTCGCCATCGCGGACCTCGCGCCGAGCGCCGAGTCCCGAGTGCGGCACACGTCGATCCGTCGATCAAGAACCACAAGGCGAATCTAAAGACCTTTCTTGTAAGCGAATTGTCGTCCATCATATTTAAGCCAGAACGATCATGCACCGTCTTCGAAGCTGGAATGACACGGTGGTGGCTGAACACGTCCCTCCGGCGCGGCGTCCGCTTAAAACAGTAGTTATGCCTGGCGATATCAGGGATTTCCATGCTCGACGATTCGCCCCTAATCCGAAAAGAGTCGATGACAGCGCACCAACGCTGGACCATTCTGGTCGCCAGCACGGGAGGGGCGCTCGAAGTATTCGATTTCGTCATCTTCGGATTCTTTGCAAGAAGCATCGGCAGCGAGTTCTTTCCGACAGGAACTGGCGTGCCGGCGGAGACGTTGTCATTCTCGGTGCTGGCCATTGGCTACCTTTCCAGGCCGGTGGGCGGCATCCTCCTTGGGCGGTTCGGCGACACGCACGGCCGGCGCCTCGTCTTCGTTTCGTCGGCGATGATCGCCTCCGTTTCGACGCTTCTCATCGGAATACTTCCTTCATACGCGGCATGGGGCGCGCTTGCCCCGGCACTTCTTCTCATGCTGCGGCTCATCCAGGGTCTTTGCCTGGGCGGCGAGTTGCCAGGCGCAATCGTCTACGCCGTGGAAACCGCGCACGGCAGATCTGGTCTTCTGTGCGGCATCGTGTTCGTCGCGGTCAACCTTGCGTTGCTTCTGGCGACGAGCATCAATCTCGCCATGCAATCAGCGCTCACACCCGGACAGGTCGACGCATTCGGATGGCGGATCGGCTTCCTGCTGGGTGGAATGGTCGGGCTATTGAGCTTCGCCCTGCGCCGCACGCTTGCGGAGACCGACGAGTACGCGCAGGCCATTGGCGCCCGGCATCGCGAGCCTCTTGCCGTCCTGCTTCGCAAGCATTTCGCTCCCCTGGCGACTGGCGCTGGCGCGTCTCTGCTGGCGGGCGCGTCGGGTGGCATCTTTATCGGCTTCACACCAAGTTATCTGCAAAAGCTTCAATACGACACGCACCAGATCGCGAGTGCCCAGACGTGGTACCTGATCGTCGTGGCTGCCTGCATTCTTGTGACGTCGCACGTTGGCGACCTGTTGCCGCGCCGCTATGTGTTCAGGTCGGGAACCGTCTTGTCCGCGCTTTTCGCGCCCTTCTTCTTCATCGCGGCCGCCCGTCACTACGCGAGCCTGCCTGCGCTGTTCCTGATGGCCGGCGTCGTCAGCTCGTTCGCCAACGGAACCTTCGCCTGCGCGATTGCGGAAATGTTCCCCGTCGACGTCCGCTTCAGCGGCGTTGCCACGGCCATGAATCTCGGACTGTCCGCGTCGCTGGGGCTGACGCCGCTCGCCGCGAATTTCCTCGTTTCCGGCCTGCACTGGATGCCTGCGCCCGCGCTCGTCATTGTGTTGTGCTCGGCGCTTGCATTCGCGGCTTCATTCGGCATGAAGCGCGAGCGGCGGCGCGCTGACGTCGTCGCTGTGAACCGGACCTCGCGATGGCAGGAGCGCAGATGAACACGCCAGAATCCGTCCGGATTGCGGATGTCGAACTGAACATTCAGCGCTACGAATTGCGCCGCGCTGGCGAGAAGGTCAGTCTCGAGCGTCTGCCGATGGAGTTGCTGATCCTGATGGCATCCCGCAACGGGCAACTCGTCACGCGTGCGGATATCGTGAGAGCACTGTGGGGCGCGAACGCGTATCGGGAAACGGACAACTGCATCAATACGGCGATCCGGAAAATCCGCGTCGCGCTTCACGACGATCCGGTCAACCCGCAGCACATCATCACCGTGAAGGGCAAAGGCTATCGTCTGAACAACGTACGAGCCGTGCCGGAGGAATCGGCGCCCGCCCCGCAGGAAGCCGTGCGGATACTGGTTCTGCCGTTCGAAAACCAGACCGGCGACTCCGGCCAGAACAGCTTCTGCGACGCGCTGGCCGACGAAACCTCCGCCAGTATCGGCATGCTCGATCCGGAGCGCATCCTCGTCATTTCGAGGACGACCGCCGCCCACTGCAGACGGGTCAGCAAGAGTATCGCGGAGATCGCGCGCGAGTTGTCGATCGACTACGTGCTGGAAGGTGCGCTCAAGCGGGACGGCATGAGGATTCGCATTCTGGCGCAACTGATCCGTTGCTTCGACCAGGTGCAGATCTGGAGTCGCGCGTATGAGCCGATGACGAGTGGCGCGCTGGAAATCCAGAAAGAGGTTGGAGCGGCGCTCGCCCAGGAAGTATCGCCCGCGCTCGCGGACCAGCAGCGGCACAGGCTGGCGAGACGCTTGCCGGTCGATCCGGCGGCGCACGACGCGTATCTGCGCGGCCGTTACTACTGGACCCGCCGCGTGCACTTCGATGCGGGGTTTGCCGCGCATCACGCGCTGAGCGACGAGGACTTCGTTCGCGCGCGCGGCTACTTCGAACTCGCGATCGAAAGGGACCCGACTTACGCGCTCGGGTATGTGGGGATGTCGAACGTTTTAGGCGCTGCTGCGACGCACGGAGTCTGTGCACCGTCGGAGGGCCACCCGCGAGCGCGGCAGGCGGCGCTGCAAGCACTGGAACTGGACGCCAACCTTCCTGAGGCTCACCAGGCGCTAGCCGGCGTGCACTACTTCTATGACTGGGACTGGCACCGGGCAGAGGAGGAGTTCCTCGAGGCGTTACGGCTGAATCCAAGCCACGCCGAAACGAGCCGCTTGTATGCTCGGCTCCTGCTGGTGCTTGGGCGAGAAGCGGAAGGCAGAGCACAGTTCGAGCGTGCCGAAAAAGTCGACCCGCTCGGGTTCGAAGGATCGCGCGTATTCGGGCTCGTACAGGCGGGCAAGTACGACGAAGTGATCCGGGAGTGCCTGAACGCCGGGCGTGGCAATCGCTCCCCGCTCGTCTATCAGCTATTGGCGACCGCCTATGAAGAGCAGGGTCAATACGAGGAAGCAGTCGAAGCGACCATTGATGCACTAACGCGGTGCGGCGAATTCGCCCGCGCGGAGACTATCCGCAAGGTCTGGGAGTCCGGGGGTTATAAAAAAGTCCTTCAATGGTATTTGCAGGACCTGATGACGAGGCGTCAAAGGCGCTATACGTCGCCGTTGCTGTTTGCGGAAATTTACGCGAGGCTCGACCAGCCGGACGAGATGTTTCATTGGCTCGACGTTGCGCTTGCCGAACATTCGCCGCGCCTGTGCGAACTTCGCACCAATGCATGGTTCCATCGCTACCGGTCGACGGGGCGATTCCGGAACGTCGAAAAGCGCATTGGCTACTGAACCTGGAGCATAGCCCCATCACTCGCCGGACGGCCCCCGTTCGGAACCGTAGCTTCCCACCGTTACGCGCGATGAGTGTATTCGCTGGCACTCATCGTGCGAGACGGCGGTCGCGCAAAACCGTTGCGCGGCGCTCAGTGGTGGCGGAACGTATTGGCCACGATACGGCTTTGCTCCCCGGATTGCAGGGTGTTGAGGTCCGGATAGGCCTGCCGCGCCGGACTCATTGCCATTCCCGTTTCACCCCTCGACGCGTCGGTGACGCCACCGACATCCTGAGCAGACGTTGCGGTTCCCGATGGTACTGGCTTGTCCTGCGCCCACGCTTGTCCCAGGAACATGCCGATCGCGCAGAGCGCCACGATTCGAAGCGTTTTCATGTCAATTTCTCCTATCCACAAGTGCGGAAACGGTCAGTGCATGACCGGCCGTGAGGCGATCCCGGACGACTCCCGCGAAGATGCGGCGTCGCGTTGCTATCGCTTGGTCAATCCTGCGATCAGACCGCCCTTTGCGCCATCGACTGAGTCTAAAGAAATTGTTAACACGTGCCAGATTGCGGATCAGCGGAGCGCTGCCTGCTCGTTCAAGGCGAGCGTGAATCTGGCGGGATCCCAGTTCTCGTCAAGCGCGCGGTGCATGAGTTCCTGCTGGCTTTCCGGGGCCAACCCGCCAACCGGTGGGTCGCGGTCGAGATTGGTAGGAAACGGGTATCCCTCAGCGCAGGATGCGATTGCCGCGGCGGCTTCCGTGTCACTTATTCGCCCCGACGCGCGGCGCTCGCGCAGCACCGGATAAACCGCCTCGCACATTTTCCTGCGGTCGAGCACTTCCATCGCCCGGCCATAAGCCGACGAGACCTGCAAGAGATTCGCCATGCGTTGAACGTCCGTGGTGCGATTTGTGCCGGCCGCATGGAACAACGCGGGATTGAAAAACACGGCGTCGCCCTTGGAGAGCGGCAGCTGGACGAAATGGGCTTCGAAATACTCCCGAAAATCGGCTCGGCGCCACGCCAGATATCCTTCGTCATATCGCTGCGAATACGGCAGGAGCTTCGTCGGACCGCTTTCAACCGGCATGTCGCTATGCGCCACCGCGCCCTGCAGGGTGAGGAAGGTGGACATCCGATGTACGTGCGCAGGATAACGTTCGGCCTGTTCAACCGTCTGGAAGCCGAGGTGGTAATCGCGATGCGCCTGTTGAGCAGCGCCCCCAGGGCGCACCACATTGACCTGTGATGTCATCTGGTAGCACGGTCCAAGCCACGCTTGCGACACAATCATAAGCATCGGATTCGAGAAATATTCCGCGAATACTTCGGGCGCTCGCAGGCAGAGCTTCTCCTGGGCGTTCCAGATCCGGTCATTCGCGCCCGCCTTTGCGAAATGGTCTGCCGCATGCGAGCCTTGCTCGCGTTCACTGCGAATAATGGATTCGAAGACGGCCGTTGCGTCGTCGACAGGTCCAGTATCGACAAATGCCTGCCGAAGCACCAGCACCCCCGCGCCATCGTGAAGGACGCGAGCCCATTCCGCCTGCAACTGCGCTCTCTGGGATGCATCGCGTGTCATGCCATCGAGTTGCGGACAGTCGTAAATGGGAATCCGCTGCGTGACTTCTTCCGCATAGCGCGTCGAGCCGTTGTCATCGCCTTCCAGCAGCGCGACGAATTCTTTTAAAGCGCAATCGCGTTCGCGGTACCAACCCTGCTCGCGCTTTTCGATGCGATCCTGGCTGCGGCCCATGTCTCTCTCCTCTGTACGTCACAGCATAGCCCCATGTCGATGCACTCGCCAGGCGCGTAACGAATCGAAGCGCAGTGCCGTATTCCAATTTTCTTGAAACCCGCAGTCGCCTGCCCCTCGAAGAAACTGCCATTGGCCAAGCCCTTTTGGAAGTATCGGACACGGCGTCGAATAGAAACCCTGGCGTTTGCCTGATCGAAGGCGTACTTCGCAGGGCTGGCAATCCATGAAAGCGTTTGCCGCCCCGCGATAGCATCGTGAAACATTTGATTCCACTCGACTAGCTTATGTTGTCGCCGCTCGAATTTACCTTCGCAAGCTTGCTGACCGCGTCAGAGACACCTGCACCGTAAGCCGCATCCGCAAGACGGCAATGTTCGATATGAAGCTGAACCACCGGATCCAACACGCCCTGCAGTGCGCGCGCGGTGTTCTCGAACAACACTTGCTGTTGCGCGGGTGACATGTTGCGGAACAGAACGCCCGTTTGCGAGTAGTAATCGTCATCGACCCGGTGATTCCAGTGATCCGCAGCGCCTTCCAGGCTCAGCGGCGGTTCGCGGTAGTCCGGCTGCTCGGCCCACTCGCCGCGCGTATTCGGTTCGTAGGAGATCGTGCCACCCTGATTGCCGTCTGTACGTCCTTGACCATCACGGTGATAGCTGTTGACATAGCTCGCTCCCCTCGGCGCATTCACCGGAATCTGCGCATAGTTCACGCCCAGACGATAACGCTGCGTATCCCCATAAGAGAAGAGCCGCCCTTGCAGCATCCGGTCCGGCGAAAAACCGATTCCCGGCACGATGTTCGACGGCGCGAATGCAGCCTGCTCGACATCCGCAAAATGATTGTCGGCGTTACGATTGAGCTCCATCACGCCAACTTCGATCAACGGATAATCGGACTTCGGCCATACCTTCGTGAGGTCGAACGGATTGATGCGGTACGTACCCGCTTCCTTCTCGGGCATGATCTGCACGAACAGCGTCCAGCGCGGGAAATCCTTGCGCTCGATGCTCTCATACAGATCGCGCTGATGTGATTCGCGATCCCGGCCAACCAACGCCTCGGCCTCAGCGTCGGTCAAGTTCTTGACACCCTGCTGCGTGCGGAAATGAAACTTGACCCAGAAGCGTTCATTTGCCGCGTTGATAAAGCTATACGTGTGGCTTCCAAAGCCATGCATATGGCGGAAAGAACTCGGCAGGCCACGGTCGCTCATGATGATCGTAACCTGATGCAACGCCTCGGGAAGCTGTGTCCAGAAATCCCATTGGTTCTGTGCGCTGCGCATGCCCGTGCGCGGATCACGTTTGATCGCGTGGTTCAGGTCCGGGAACTTCAACGGGTCGCGAAAGAAGAACACCGGCGTGTTATTGCCGACGATGTCCCAGTTGCCTTCTTCGGTATAGAACTTCAATGCAAAGCCGCGAATGTCGCGTTCAGCATCGGCCGCACCGCGTTCGCCGGCAACCGTCGAGAAGCGCGCGAACATTTCGGTGCTCTTGCCGATCTTCGAGAAAATCTTTGCACGCGTATATTTTGTGATGTCGTGCGTCACAGTGAACGTGCCGAATGCGCCTGAACCCTTCGCGTGCATCCGGCGCTCCGGAATGACTTCACGGTCGAAATGCGCCAGCTTTTCGAGGAGCCACACATCTTGCAACAGCGCCGGACCGTTCGGGCCCGCGGTCTGAATGTTCTGATTGTCGGCAACAGGTGCGCCAAATACCGTAGTCAACTTCCTCTTCATATTCATGTTCCTATCCTCGCATTTGGGGTGATGAAAACCGATGCAAACCGTTGCGAATCACAACCATCGTTTGTCGATTCAAGAATAGCAGCGCTGTGCAGTTGCCATGTTTGGAATTATTTACTGATTGGATAACAGAATACTAAGTCCCTCATGCCAGCTCATACGTCGAATAAGGACAATCTACGTGGGAAAACTGCCAGCATGCTTCATTGGCCTTGATGACATAGGTGCTAGCACAAGTCAATGTCACGCATTGCAGACCATCTCGCGCAGCCGATAGTCGCGACTTATGGAAGCGCTAGAAAATACGACTTGGACCTGAAGCGCGGAATTGGTGATGATTGATCCAGAGGGTGAATCGTCAATCGATGACAACGCCCAACCCGCAAATGGATCAGAGGGCCAACCTTTAGGTGACGCGAAATGTATGCTGACATCTCTTTTCAGAAAACGTCCCCTGCCGTTTCAATGCCCCGCGCGGCAGTTTTGCTGATCAACCTTGGGACACCGGACGCACCCACTCCGCGTGAAGTACATCGCTATCTTGCGGAATTCCTGTCCGACCCACGCGTGATCGAAATGCCGCAATGGCTTTGGCAACCCATTCTTCACGGCCTCGTGCTTCCATTCAGGAGCCACGCGGCGGCGCGCCGATACGAATCCATCTGGATGCCGGACGGATCGCCGCTCCGTGTGCATACCGAACAGCAGGCCACCGCACTTCGAAGCTGGCTGACCGAACGCGGACAACGGGTGCATGTCTCTTACGCGATGCGTTACGGCACGCCGAGCATCGCGGAAGAACTCGATCGTCTGATCCGGCAAGGCTGCGATCGCATCGTGATCTTGCCGATGTATCCGCAATACGCGGCGTCGACCACCGCAACTGCCTTCGACAAGGTGGCCTCCGCGTTCGCACAGATCCGCAATCAACCGGAGGTACGTTTCATCAAACAGTACTTTGCAGATCCACGCTATATTTCCGCACTCGCCGACACCGTACGGCGGCATTGGTCCGTCCATGGACGCCCCGACTTCACCCGAGGCGATCAGATGCTTTTGAGTTTTCACGGCTTACCGCAACGCGCTATCGAGCGTGGCGACCCTTATCATGCGCAGTGCCTCGAGACGGGTGCACTGCTCGCCGAGGCGTTGAGCCTTGACGCGCAACACTGCAGAGTCACGTTTCAGTCGGAGTTCGGAAGACAGGAGTGGATCGGACCACATACCGCGGAAACACTGGCTGAACTGGGCGCGTCCGGCACGCATCGCGTGGACGTTTTTTGCCCGGGTTTTACTGCCGACTGCATCGAAACCGTCGACGAAATCGGTGTTGAGGGGCGGGACACGTTCCTCAAATGGGGCGGCAGGGAGTTCCATCGGATCGATTGCGTGAACGCCTCAAGGCCGTTCATCGACGCACTCGGTGAGCTTGCACTCGACCAGTTGAAGCACTGGAGCGGCGTCGTGACACAACCCCGCGAGGAAGATGAAGTCACGATGTCCTAAAGCGTATCCACGTCCCGCGCGGATCGCTCGAACACGACCTGCCGGAGCCATCGATTCCCTGCGTCACGATGGCGGGGCGCCCTCTTTTCAATTTCTGATGGACTGCAGGAAATAGTGATCCGGCAACGCAATGCCAAGGCCGAGTCGCGACGCTTCCCGATACACATGCCCGCCCACCGCCGCAAATTGGACGCCCCAGTTGCCCACCGTGTAATAGAAGGTGATTTGCCGGGCATCCGTGCGGCCCGGCGCGCGGCCGGTTATCACATCGGTGTAGACCGGCCAGCCGGTCGTATCCACTCTCTCCCCGCGCGACACAGGCAGACGCGCCCGCTCCTCGCCGCTTCCGCCGATAAACGCATTCGGGCTGCCCGACACGCGCTGGCTGAAGCGCTCGCTCTCCTCCATCGGTAAGCGTTCATGGCCTTGCGCGATGCACACGTCGAAGCGGCTCGCCACCCTGGCGTCGAATTCACGCGGCGTGAGCGCCACCACGTGCATGCCTGGCTCCAGCCAGTCGGCGTCGATCACGGGCGTCATGCTGTCGGTGCAGGTGGCGACGATGTCGGCGCCGCGCACCGCCGCTTCGGCCGAGCCGACAGCTTCGATTTCGATCCCAAGTTTCGCCGCCATGTCCCGCGCAAAACGCACACGATTCGCCTCGCGACGGCTGAAGACTCGCACGCGGCGAATATCGCGCACCGCCACCAGCGCCTCGAGAAACGTTTCCGCCATGCCGCCCGAGCCGATCATGCCGATGGTATGCGCGTCCTCGCGCGCGAGCAGCCGCGTGCCGAGTCCCGCCGCGCCGCCCACGCGCATGTGTTGCAGGTGGCCGTCGTTGAGCATCGCGAGCGGCTTGCCGTTCTCGGTATTGAACAGCATCACCAGTCCGCAATACGTGCCGGGCTCGACGCAGTACTTCTGCTCGCTGCCAGCGCGGCCGCCGGCGTCACGCGGCCACACCATCACGTCCGATTTCAGGCGCACCGCGAGAATGCCGCCGGTCGCGCCGTCCACCGAGCCGAAACGGTAATAGCTGTCGTCGCGCTGTGTCGGCACATAGGTGTCGATACGCGGACGCCCAATCGACGCGCCATCCGGCAACCCGGCGAACGCGCGTTCCTGCACGTCGATGCAATCGCGCATCGTCAGCACGCGCGCGACGCAGTCGTTATCGATAAGCAGCATCGTAGTGAGTCCCCCGAGCGTTCCCGTTAGCGTCCAAATCAGCGCGCAACCAACCGCGCCGCGCCTGCCCCGGCGCGCCGCCCGAACACCACGCCGGCGACGAGCCCCGTGCCGCTGCCGTAGTTGTGATAGTAGAGACCGCCGACAATCTCGCCCGCCGCGAACAGCCCTCGAATCGGCGTACCCGACGTGTCGAGCACTTCGGCCTCCGTCGACACCTTCAGTCCACCGAACGTAAAAGTCACGCCAGTGGTAACGCCATAGGCCTCAAAAGGCGGCGTGTCGAGCCGATTGGCCCAGTTGGTTTTGTCGATGCCGAGCCCGCGCGTGCGCAGACCGTCGTGGATATTCGGATTGAACGACACATCGGGCCGCGGCGCCTCGTTATACGCACGCACGGTCTGCAGAAAACCTTCCGGATCGACGCCCGTGAGTTTCGGCGCCAGTTCTTCGAGCGTGTTCGCCGTCTCTTTGGTGATACGCGCAATCCGGTACTCGTCGCGCAGCAGCTTGACGACTTTCTGATCGAAAATCTGCCACGCGAAAAGGCCTGGCTGGCGCAAGACCTCATGCCCATACTTCGCGTACGTGAAACTGTGAAAGTCGAGCCCCTCGTCGAGAAAACGCTCGCCCTTCGCGTTCACCAGAATCCCGAACGGATAGTTATGTTTCTGGAAGCGATCGCCAATCGTCAGATCGCCGTACTCGGGCGCGTTCATGTCCCATTGCACCGCATGCGCGCCGGACCAGTGCCCCGTTACCGCCGCGCCGATTTCCATTGCCATCTTGTGGCCCCAGCCGGTGTTGTAGCGTGTGCCACGCACTTTCGCCAGGTCCCAGTTCGGCCCGAGATAGCGCGCACGCATTTCCGCACTCGATTCAAAACCGCCGCATGCGAGCACCACCGCTTTCGCGCGGATGTCGACCTGCCGGCCCTCATGCATGGCGCGCACGCCTTCAATGCGCCCGTCGCCGTGCAGCAGGCCCATTGCCTGCGTGCGATAGAGCACGCCGATTCCCGCGTCCTTCAGCGCGTGATGCAGCGTTTCGACCAGATGCGTGCCACCACCCAGAATGTGGCAAGCCAGCCCACCCCAGAAACGGAACTTGCCTTCGACACGAAACGCCTGCCGCCCCAGCGCGGGTTGAAAACGCACGCCATGCTGCTTGAGCCACAGCGCGGCGTCGTAGCTGTTGCCGATCAGTACGTCGGTCAGGTCCGGGTCGGCGCGGAACTCGGTGAGCCGGCCGATATCGTCGAAATACTGCTCGCGCGTGTAGGTGCCGAAATCGATGTTAGGCAGATCCAGTTCCGCGATATCCGGAGCAAGCTTCAACAGGTCGTCGACGGAATCGTAGACGAAACGGAACGCGCCGCCCGTGAATGCGGAGTTGCCGCCGCGCGCTTCCTCCGGTGCGCTTTCGAGCAGCGCGATGCGCTTCGCACCGCCTTCGCGTGCGGCCAGCGCCGCGTTAGCCGCGGCATTTCCCGCGCCGATTACGAGCACGTCGATATCGTTGAGTTCGTCGAGGGTCATCAGTTCACTCTCCAAGTCCAGTGTGATCTAGCGTCGCGGGTATTCGGCGAGCGGCGTCAGCGACGCCGCGTCCACTTCATCCACGACCGGGTTCAGGGTTTCGAGGCTGCGGCCAGTGGTCCGCGGGCCGAAGACGAGCGTGATCAACGCGGTCAGGAACCACGCGCCCGCGATATACATGAACACGGTCACATAGCCATAGTTCGTGTAGATCGCGGCGATCACGAAGGCATTCGCGACATTCGCGATCCGGCCCGCGCCATACGTGAGGCCCGTCGCGCTATTGCGCACGCCGGTCGGAAACTGTTCGGGCGTGTACGAATAGAGCAGCGTCGCGAAGGTCTGCGTCAGCATGCCGACCGCGAACCCGAACGTCACGATCAGCACCGGCGTGAAGCTCAGCCCGTACAGCAGGCCGAATCCCGCGATCAATAGCGCGACTAGCGCGATCAGATGCTTGCGTTCGAAGCGGTCGGCGGGATAGACCGCGAGCAATGCGCCAAGCGGCGCGCCCACGTTGATCAGCGTGAAATACGTGAGGCTGCGTGCAATCGTGATGCCGTGATGCACCAACAGGGTCGGCACCCACGCTTCGAAGCCGTAGAAGCCGATCGTCTGCAGCAGCCAGATCGCGCAGAGCGTGAGCGTGCGGCGGCGGTAGACGCTGTTGAACATCGTCATCCACGGCTCGCGCGCTTCGGGCGGCCGCACCACCACCTCGGGCGTCGTCAGCACGTTCCCTTCGGCGATGCTCCTTGCCTCCATCGCCGCGAGCGCGGCTTCCGCTTCGTCGAAGCGTCCTGCTCGCGCGCTCCAGCGTGGCGACTCGGGAAGCCGCTTTGCGATCAGCGGAAACGCGACGCCTAGCGCGCCCCACACGAAGACCCAGCGCCAGCCGTCCGGCCCGTACGGCACGAGCAGCCGCGCGACGAAGTTCGTCAGCGGAATCGCGCACAGGTTGATGACCATGGCCCACGACTGCCAGGTGCCGCGCGAGCGCGCCGGGAACAGCTCGGCGATATAGGTCATCACCGTCACCATGCCGGCGGAAATGCCGAAACCGGTGACGACCCGCGCGGCGAACAGATACGGGACGCTCGGCACGACCGCCGTTGCCAGCGAACCGAGCGACGAGATCAGCACGAACAGCATCAGCGAGCGTTTGCGCCCCAGCCGATCGGACAGCAAACCGCCGAGCGTCGCGCCGAAGAACATGCCGATGAAGCTCGCGGACGTGATCAGCGCGATTTCATTGATCGCGATATGCCAATGCCGGATCAGCGCGGGTGCCGCCGATGCGAACGTGTTGATATCGCAGCTATCGAAGAAGAGAGGAATCGCGAACAGGAACATCCATTCGCGATGCATCCGCGAGTTCGGCAAACGGTCGACGCGCGCCGCGACGAGTGAGTCGTTCATGCCTGTCTCCTTTGTCGGCTGGAGTTAGCGCTTCAGCGCTTACTCCAGCCCCATGCAAAGCTGTCGACCAGAGTTAGCGCTTTAGCGCTTACTCTGGTCCCATGCAAAGCCGCCCGCGGTCATAGCCGCGCGATTGTCTTGCTCGTTCGAATGAAACTATCCAACGCGGTCCCCGACGACTGCGTCAGTGCCGCAACCCTGCTTCGAGCAAACCGGTCAACGTAGTGATGTCTTCCACACTGTCGATGCGCCACAGCATCCCCAACGCGTCGCGGCTCGCCTCGGGCGTCAATACGTGATTCGCACAGTCGAGAAACTTGGCTTCGATCCGCGCATCCGGCAACGGATTGGCCGACGTCCGGCCCGCCGCGCGCGCGACGCGTTTCGACACACGCCGCCCATCGCTTAACTGAACGACGATTTCCGCGCCGAAATGATCCGGTTGCTGGTCCGCCAACGGATCCGGCTCCGCGACGATCTTCGACATGAGCGCGCGAATCGCCGGGTCGGCGTACGCTTCGCCTTCGAAATCGGACAGCACCACGCGCCCTTGCGCCAGTGCGCGTGCCACGCAGTACTGCACGCTGAATTTCGCGTCGAGCGCACTGGCCGGCTGTGGGCGGTTCGTATGCTGAAGGCGACGCGGATGCGTCCAAGACACGACCGATTCGACATCGTCCGGCTTCAGTCCGTATTCGCTGACGAGCATCAGCATCGCGTCGATCGCGGGGTGCGTGCTGCCGCAGCATGGGTACTGCTTGATCGCAATGCCAGGTTCGACGATGTCGAGCGGATCGGCCCAATGCGTCAGCGCCGCCTCGGCGTCGTAATGGCCAGCGCCGTTGTAGACGTTGAAAAAACCTTGGCGATGTTCGAAGGCTTCGTCGCCGGCGTTAAAACCTTCGCGCGCAAGCAGCGTTGCGATCAAGCCGTTGCGCGACGCATGACCGACATGCAACGGCTTCGTCATGGTGCCGAAATTGGCCTTGATGCCGGAAGCGAACGACGCGGCAATCGACAACGCGGTCGCCGTCCGCGCCGCATCCAGTTCGACCAGATGCGCCGACGCGGCACACGCGCCGAATACGCCAAGCGTCGCCGTTGGATGCCAGCCCTTGTCGTAATGATGAAAATTGACCGCATGCGCAATACGCGCCTGCGCTTCGAAACCCGCCACGTAAGCGGTGACGAGGCGCCGCCCGCTCGCGCGCACTTCTTCGGCAAGCGCAAAGAGCGCCGGCAGAATCGGTGCGGAAGGATGGCCGCCCAGCGTATTGCTGCAATCGTCGAAGTCGAGCGCATGCGCGGCCGTGCCATTGACGAGCGCTGCGTCGCTCGGCTTCATCCGCTCGCGCGTGCCGACCACGAGCGCGGCACCGTTGGACGGTGCCGCCACGGTCCGCGCAATCCGCGCACAGGGTTCCGCCGAACCCGCCAGCGTCACGCCGATCGTATCGATGATGCCGATGCGCGCCCAGCGCAACGCCTCGTCGGGCACGTCGGCGGAAGTGAATGCCGCGATGCGTTCGCCCAGCGATTTCGCGATGCTCATCAGCGGTCTCCTCGTACAAGCGATAGATCCGGCGACGGCCTGTGCAATGAATCGGGCGACGGTGCAGGCATCGCGTCGAGCCAGTGCAGGTCCGCTTCGTCTTCCACCCGGTCCAGCTGCTCGAACAACGTGTGCGCCGCGACGCCCAGTCGCTTCGTCATCCGCATGAACTTGGCGCGCAATTGGGCCGGTGTGAACGGTGTCGACGGACAACCCGGGAAGTCCGTCTGCTCAAGTTCGTACGTCGTGCCGTTATCGAGCGTGATGCGTGTGACGGTTGCAAGTCCGGTGGCGTCAGTGGCGACGAGCGTCACGCGCTGCGCGAGCTCGCGGATGGCTTCGTCTTGCAACAGGCGGGCGCCGAAGGTCGACGGATCGTCGGCATCGTGCAGCAGCGCCGCCGCCACGCACACCGGCACGCTGTATTGCGCGAGCACCTGATTGGCCGGCAGCTTGATATCGTGATTCGCCGCAAGACGCGGCGCGCCCGCGATCCGGATCGCGACGATACGACGCGCGTCGATATCGTACGCGGCGCGCAATTGCTGCGCGGCGTAGACCGGCGTGTGCGCCACGATGTGACACGCGTAGCGCTTCAGGCATAGCGTCGGCGTTTCATAGCGCGTGCCTAAGCCGTCGGTCAGACGCGCCGCGTCCGAGGCCTCGCAATACGCCTCCAGAAAACCGTAGCGCCCTTCGAGCACCGTCGACGGCCCGTCGAACCCCGCCTGCGCCAGTTGCACGGCGACGATGCCCGATTGTGCCGCGCGCCCCAGGTGGATACGCTTGACGAGACCACCATCGCCGGACTTCGCGAATTCGAGCAATCCGCCGCTCAACGAGCCGGCAATGCCCAACGCGCGACTCAGCGTATCCGTATCGACGCCGGCCAGCTTGCCCGCGACGATCGCGGCGCCGAACGGTCCGGTCAGACCCGGCGCATGAAAGCCGCGTGCTTCGGCTGAGTGTTTCGTCGCCGTGCCGATCCGGAACAGCACCTCGATACCGGCGACGAGCGCCGCCAGCACGTCGCATCCCGACGCGCCATAGACCTGGGCGGCGGCAAGCGCAACTGGCACTAGCGACGCGCCGGGATGAACGCCGGCGCCGGGTTGCCGCAAGCTATCGAGTTCCGCCGCGTGGATTAGCACGCCGCCCGCGAACGCCGCCGCCTCGGGAGCGACGCGCCGGCTCGTGCCAGGGATTGCACACGGGCCCGCGGCCGCATGGCTGACATAGCGCAGCGCGGCTTTGCCCGCTTCCACTTCGTGTCCGTACAACGCCGCGCCGATCGCGTCGATCAGACAGTCTTTGGCAAGCCGCACGACATCGGCGGGCAACTGCTCGAAGCGCACGCTGAGCGCGTACTCCGACAACAACTGCGCGGCGGTGCGTCCAGCGGATGAAGCCGGCTGCATGAAAGCGTCTCCGTTGATCTTGGTGATCAGCTTGGTGACCACTGACGTGACCACATTACTGGCGCGCTTCTTCGTCGATCACCGACCGATGGCGCGTCTCGGGCATCAGCACATACGTGAGCAGCGACACCGCCGCGCACGCGCTGACGTAATAGAAGAACCAGGATTCGTGGCCCGCGTGCTTGAAGCGCAACGCGAGATATTCGGTGGTACCGCCCATTACCGACGACACGATCGCAAACGGCAGGCCGACACCGAGCGCGCGAACCCTCGCGGGAAAAAGCTCCGACTTGACGAGCCAGTGAATCGACGAAAAGCCACTGAGAATGCCGAGCGCCGCGAGATTCAATGCGAACGCGGTGAGCGCGCTATGAGTCGAACCGAGCGCATGCATCAGAGGCACCGTCAGGAACGTGCCGCCGACACCGAAGATCATCATGACCGGCCGCCGTCCGATCAGATCGGATAACAAGCCGAAAAGCGGCTGAAAGCCCATGTAAATGACGAGCGCCGCGGTTGCGATCAGCGTCGCCGTATCCCGGCTAAAGCCGGTGGTGTTGACCATGAACTTCTGCAGATAGATCGTGAACGTGTAGAACGCGACCGTACCGCCAATGCTGATGCCGATCGTCCACAGCGTCTGGCGCCGGTGCTGGATCAGCAGCACCAGCAGACTGCCGCGCTCCATCTGCGGGCGCGCGCCTTCGCGCTCGAACGCGTCAGTCTCGGCAATGCCGCGCCGCAGATAGAGCGCGAAGACGGCCAGCGCGCCGCCAATCGCAAACGGAATCCGCCAGCCCCACTGTTCGAGTTGCGTGGGCGTCAACACGAACCGTTGCAGCACGAGCATCAGCGCGAGCGCCACCAGTTGTCCCATTACCACCGTCACCTGGACGAAGCCGACAAAGAAGCCGCGCCGGCCCGTCGGCGCCATTTCGCTCAGATAGGTCGCGCTCGTGCCCGCTTCGCCGCCCATGCTGAAGCCTTGCAGAAGACGCGCGCAGACCAGCACGGCGGGCGCGGCCACGCCGATGGACGCATACGTCGGCGTCAACGCGATGATCAGCGAGCCGACGCTCATCATCGCCACCGATACGCTCAACGCCACGCGCCGCCCATGCCGGTCGGCGAGCGCGCCGATGGCCCAGCTGCCGAGTGGCCGCACGACATAACCGATCGCCGCGACGGCCGCCGCGTTCAGGAGTTGCGCGGTCTGATTGCCGCCCGGGAAAAAAGCCTTGCTGAAATAGATCGAGAAGATCGAATACGCCAGAAAGTCGTACCACTCGATGACATTGCCGGCGCTGCCGCCGATAATCGAGCGCAACCGTTCGCGCCGCGCGGCGGGCGTGGCGGACAACGGGAGAGTATGCGCAGTGGCGGCCACGATCGCTCCTCAGGGGGCGCTCGCGAGGAGCCGTGCGAGTTCGCTCGCATCCGGCTGATCTTCGGCGTGCATCACCCAGTCGACGATGCGCGCGATCTGCCGTGCGTCGATCCGATGCGCGGCAAGCTTTCTCATCTTGCCGACGATATCCGCTTCGCTCGCGAACGCGTGTTCGCTGCCGCGCTGCGCCTCGACCGTTTCTTCGAGCCGCGTGCCGTCGCGCAACAGCACCTCGACGCGCACCATATGCCGCAGCATGGAACCGCGCGCCGTGATGGACGGATCCTCGACCACCTGCACGCGATCGGCCAGCGCCATGCGCTGCGGGTCCGCGACCTTGTCCTCGCTGAACTGGTCGACGAAGACGTCGCCTTCGAGCAGCAGCGTTGCGACGCAATACGGCAGGTTGAGCTGCGCGGAGGTCAGCCCCTGTGGCACGTATTTCCAGCCCACATGATCGACCGTCACGCGCGAACCGTGCACGACGATCCGCTCGATATCGTCCGGACCGAACGGATGACGCGCCTGCATCGCGCGGATCGCATCGAGCGTGGTGTGATTGCTGCCCACGCACGAGTAGAACTTCAGCGCGATACGCATGGTCTCGAAGCGCTCGCCGAGGCCATCCACGAGTTGCGTCAGATCGAAGCGGTCCGACGAACGCGAGAACGTGCTGCAAAATCCGCCGTACGGATTTTCAAACACGTCGACGATACCCGTGAAGCCGTTCTGCGCGAGCAACGCGCCGTACAGGCCGCTTTGCGCGGCACGCCCCGCATGCATGCGCTTGACCATCGCGCCGAACTGCGCGGCCATCAGTCCCGCCGCCTGCGTGCCGCCGATGCCGAGCGCGTGCACCGTCTGTTCCATATCGAGCCGCAACGCGGCTGCCGCGCCCGCCGCGGCCGAGAATACGCCGACCGTCGCGCCCGAATGCCAGCCTTGCGCAATGTGCTCCGGTCCCATGCACATGCCCACGCGCGGGCCGACCTCATAGCCCGCCACACAGGCACGCAGGAAATCGCGGCCCGACATCGGCGCGCCGGCGGACAGCAGTTCGGCAACGGCGAGCACGGCAGGCAAGGTCACCGCCCCGACATGCAGCACGCCGACGCGATGCACGTCGTCGAGTTCGAAACTCTGGATCAAGGTGCCGTTGACGAGCGCCGCGTGTGGCGCGGACAAACGCATCGGCATGCCCCACACACGGCAACCGGGCGTGCTGTCGACGCGCTGCAAGGTATCCGCAAGAATGCGGCTCCACGGCAAGCCGGCGCCGAAAATGGCGCAGCCGAGCGAATCGAGGATCAGCAGTTTGATGCGCGCACGCACCTCGTCCGGTATCGCCTCATACCGCAAGCCCGCGACGAATGCGGCCACGCCGCCGGTATAAGGGTTTGCGCCTACGTCGTTGTGCTGGTTCATCGTTCGGGTGCCGTTTTGGGTGCACGTAAATGTCGTGCCCTCAGTATCCGCAGCCCGAACGCGTTTGTGAATTGCACGCGACGTGATTATTATTGCGTCACATGCAAGAGTCAGCGGGGTGCAGATGAACCGTTTTCCGGGTGTCGATCTCGACGCATTGCGGGCTTTCGTCGCGGTCGCGTCGCACGCATCGTTCAACGACGCGGCGATCGAACTGAACCTGTCCGCGTCCGCTTTGACGCGGCGCATCAAACGGCTCGAGGAAGCGCTCGACGCCATGCTGTTCGAACGCACCACGCGTACCGTCGCGCTCACCAGTTCCGGCGAATTGCTGTTGCCGCGCGCACAGGGCGTGTTGCGTGAACTCGATGCATCGCTCGAACTCGTGAGCGAAGCGACGCGTATTCGCACCGGTCAGTTGACCATCGCGTGTATTCCGACGGTAGCCAAATTCATGCTGCCGAAAATCGTCAGCAGTTATCACAAGCGGCGTCCTGAAGTACGGCTCAGGCTCATCGAGGCCAACCTCGCGACGGTCGTGCAACGTGTCGCGATCGGTGAGGCGGAGTTCGGCATTGCGTTCCTGGTGAACGAATCGCCGGAGCTGGCAATCGACGAACTGCTTGTCGATCCGTACGTGCTGGCCTGTCCCGCGGATCATCCGCTCGCCGCGAGCGAGCATGTGACGTGGCCGGAATTGCGGCCGTGGCCGCTGATCGTGTCGGGCACGTCGAGCGGCAACCGGCGCATGCTCGACGCCGCGCTCAGGGATATCGACTGGCGCCCCGACCGGCTGATCGAGATCGAGCATCTCACCACTTCATTGGGGCTCGTCGAAGCGGGGCTCGGCATCTCCATCATTCCGCGTTGCGCGGCGCCGCGCGACGCGCACGCGCGCATCGCGATCCGGCCGCTGGTCGATCCAACCGTCGCGCGAACCATCGGTCTGATTCGCCGGCGCGATGCCGCACTCTCGTCGATCGCACGCGACTTTCGTCTCGCGCTGCGCAGGATGGCGCCATTCGATCCGTCGATCCTGCACGAACCCGCTTGAACCTATCGGCGCGTTGACTGAACGGCTCAATGAATGTGGGACCGAATCATGGCGTCTTTCGAAGGCTTCCGGTCCGTAGGCGCCCCGTCGTCGATGGACTCCAACGCATCGATGCTCGTGTCGGCACGGTCGAGCATCGCGCGGGCCTTGTTCATATCGAGCGCCCCTTCCCATCGAGCTACCACAATGGTCGCCACTCCGTTGCCGATCAGGTTCGTGACCGCACGAGCCTCGTTGAGGAAGCGATCGACACCTAGCAGCAGCACCAGTCCAGAGACGGGGATTTTGTGCATCGAGGCCAGCGTGGCGGCCAGCGCGACGAATCCGGCTCCGGCCACGCCCGCGGACCCCTTGGATGTCAGCAGCAGCACGCCGAGCAGCAGCAACTGATCCCAGATCGTCAGGTGGATATTCATTGCTTGCGCGACGAACATCGAGGCCATCGTCAAATAGATCGCCGTACCATCGGCATTGAAGGTATAGCCCGTCGGCAACACCATCCCGACCACGGGCCGCGAACACCCCAGTTTCTCCATCTTGATGAGCATCTGCGGGAGCACCGCTTCAGTCGAAGCGGTGCCGAGGGTAATGAAAATTTCGTCCTTGATGTAGCGGAGATACTTCCACAGCGATAGCCCGCTTATCCGCATCACCAGACCCAGCACCACGACTACGAAGAAAATCGAGGTCAGGTAAAGGCACAGCATCAGTTGGCCGAACGATGCCAGCGTGCCGATCCCGTACTTCGCGATGGTGAATGCCATGCCGCCAAAGGCACCGATGGGCGCGACATACATGACGATTCGCACGACGCCGAACATGCCCTGAAGAAACATGTCGAGCATATCGACGAACGGCGCGGTGCGGGGCCCCAGCCTGGCGAGCGCGATGGCAAACAGAAGCGAAAAGAAGATGATCGGCAGGATGTCTCCATTCGCGAACGCTCCGACAATGCTGTTCGGCACGATGCTCATGAAGAAGTCGAGCATCCCGTGCTGTTGTGCCGCGTGCGTATAGGTGGAGATCGCTGAACTGTCGATATGCGCGGGGTCGATGTTCATACCGCTGCCCGGCTTGATGACGTTCACGATGACGAGACCAATAGCGAGTGCAATCGTCGATGCAATTTCGAAGTAAACCACCGCCTTGACGCCGACGCGACCCGCCTCATGAAGGTCAGTCATGCGGGCAATGCCGACGACAACGGAGGCAAAAATGATCGGAGCAAGCAGCATCCGGATCAGTTTGATGAACAGGTCTCCGAGCGGTTTGAGTTGAGAACCGATGTCAGGGTAGAAATGCCCGACGAGCACGCCGGCAATAATGCCAATCAGAACCTGTACGTAGAGCTTGGAAAGAGATTTTCCGATCTTTGAAACCCGCATGACTGTCTCCTATGCGTGGCATCTTTTAATGAAAGTCGGGTCCGTGCTCGCCGCAGCGGGATCTGCCGCGGCAGCAAACAAGGACCGATTTCTCCAGCGTTCTTTTGTCTATTTTTATCAACGCTACGCCGACGCTTCTTGTCGGCGCGTTTTGCCGGACTGCCGCTTATGCGGACAGCTTTTGCATCTCGGCGAAGAGATCGGCTTTTCCTTCGAAGCCGATGCCGGGCAGATCAGGCATCGTGATGAAGCCGTTGTCCACCTTCACGCCGTCGGGGAAGCCGCCATACGGCTGGAACAGGTCCGGATAGGATTCGTTGCCACCGAGGCCAAGTCCGGCCGCGATGTTCAACGACATCTGATGGCCGCCGTGCGGAATGCAGCGGCTCGGTGACCAGCCGTGCTGGCGCAGCATATCGAGCGTGCGCAGATACTCGACGAGGCCGTAGCTCAACGCGCAGTCGAATTGCAACCAGTCGCGATCCGGGCGCATGCCGCCGTAACGGATCAGGTTGCGGGCATCCTGCATCGAGAACAGGTCTTCGCCGGTCGCCATCGGCTTGTCGTAGTAGTTGCGCAGCGTGGCCTGCAATTCGTAATCGAGCGGGTCGCCCGGCTCTTCGTACCAGAACAGGTCATATTGCGAGAGTGCCTTCGCGTACTGGATCGCCGTGTCGAGGTCGAAGCGGCCGTTGGCGTCGACAGCGAGTTTTTGTCCGTCGCCCAGCACGCTCAGAATCGAGTCGATGCGGCGCAGATCTTCGTCGAGTGAAGCGCCGCCGATCTTCTTCTTCACCACCGTATAGCCACGGTCGATATAGCTGCGCATTTCGTCTTTCAGCTTCTCGTGGTCCTGGCCTGGGTAGTAGTAGCCACCGGCCGCGTACACGAAAATCTTGCGATTGGGCTGACCATCACCGTAACGGTCGGCCAGCAACTGGAACAGCGGCTTGCCTTCGATCTTCGCCACCGCATCCCAGATCGCCATGTCGATGGTGCCGATCGCGACCGACCGTTCGCCGTGGCCGCCCGGCTTTTCGTTCGTAAACATGGTTGCCCAGATCTTGTGCGGATCGAGGTTGTCGCCGGCATCGTTGACGAGCGTGGCGGGGTCGGCTTCGAGAATGCGCGGAATGAAGCGCTCGCGCATCAGCTTGCCCTGACCGTAGCGGCCGTTCGAATTGAAGCCATAACCCACCACCGGCTTGCCGTCGCGGATGACGTCCGTCACCACGGCGACGAGACTCAGCGTCATCTTGCTGAAGTCAATGTAGGCATTGCGGATCGGGGAACTGATCGGAACGGTCTTCTCGCGGATTTCAACGATTCTCATGACGGGGTCTCCTGAGTTTTGGGCACGTATCGCATGCATCTGGCTGCAATGGAAACTAGCTTATCCGCGAAATGAGGCGTTAGAATTCGCTCAGATTCATTTCATTTTTTACTTTAGGTGAATAACCAAAGTGACCACTGACCCGGCATCCGATTTCGAGTTTTTCATCCTCCTCGCCAAACTCAAAAGCTTGTCGGGGGCGGCGCGAGCGCTCGATCTCACGCCGCCGGCCGCAACCAAACGCCTTGGGTTGATGGAACAAAAACTGGGGGCGCGCTTGGTCAACAGGACAACGCGCAGTGTCAGCCTGACGCCGGAGGGCGAGACCTACCTGCGCTACGCGACACAGATCGTCGGGCAAGTCCGGCAGATGGAGGATGAGATATCGGGGGCTCGATCCGATCCCCATGGACTGTTACGCGTCAATGCGACGCTCGGTTTCGGGCGTACGACCATCGCGCCGCTCGTGTCCGACTTCGCGAAGCGCTTTCCCAATGTGGAGATCCAGTTTGAAGTGACGGACCGGCCCATTGATCTGGTCGAGGAAGCGTTCGACATGGCGATCCGCTTTGGAACGCTCCCCGACAGCCGGCTTAGCGCCCGGCGCATCATGAGCAATCGCCGTTTTCTTTGTGCCTCGCCGAAATACCTCGAACGATTCGGGACACCGGAGCGTATCGAGGATCTGGTTCGGCACCGTTGCATCATTCATCGCCAGAACGATGATGCTTATGGCGTGTGGCGGTATATGCAAGGGGACCACACCGAAGCGTTGAAGGTCAAAGGCGCGCTTTCGAGCAACGATGGCGATATCGTGCTGAGGTGGGCACTCGACGGACATGGGATATTGATTCGCTCCGAATGGGATCTGGCGAAGTACGTTCAAAGCGGCCGGCTAAAACTGGTTTTACCCAATACGGTACTGCCGTCGGCCGACCTGTTTGTCTACTATCCCAGCCAGCGAAACCAGACGGCGCGCGCACGGGCATTCATCGATTTTCTGATCGATCACTTTCAGGCTCCGTTCATTCCGGTTGAAACGGGCGCATTGCTTTACGACCAAAAAAAGAGAGCGGGCCGCAAGGTGTGAGTCGCCTGCTTCGATCACTAGCGTTGGTGGTTCATCCACGCTACCCGTGCAGCCAGTTTTGCGCCCTTTACGTCGGCCTTACGCCGACCCAATAGGGTCGCTCACGGCGCCGCGCTGCGCCGTCTGTCCCAACTGCTCGCCGAACTGCAACGCCGCAAGCTGAGCATAGAGCGGGGAGCTCAGCAGGAGCTCGGCGTGACGACCCTGCGCGACGATACGCCCCTGTTCAAGCACGACAATGCGGTCGGCCTGCTGGACGGTCGCGAGGCGGTGTGCAATGACCAGTGTGGTGCGGTTCTGCGCGGCATTGTCCAGCGCCTTTTGTACCAGCCGTTCGCTGGCGGCATCGAGTGCACTGGTCGCCTCGTCCAGCAGCAGGATGGGCGGATTCTTCAGGATCGCGCGAGCGATCGCAATGCGCTGGCGCTGTCCGCCGGACAGTCGCACGCCGCGCTCGCCGAGAAAGGTGTCGTAGCCCTGCGGTAATTCTTCGATAAAGCCGGCCGCTGCCGCCATGTCGGCCGCCCGCTGTACTTGCGCGAGCGTGGCTTCCGGCGCGCCATAGCGGATATTGTCGAGCACGCTCCCAGAAAAGATCACCGATTCCTGCAGCACCGCGCCGATTTCCTTGCGTAATTCGACGAGCGGCACGTCACGGTTCGGGACGCCGTTGACCAGAATGCGGCCAGCTTGCGGATCGTAAAAGCGCAACAGCAACTGGAACAACGTGGTCTTGCCCGCGCCGGAAGGACCGACCAGTGCGACATGTTCGCCCGGACGGACATCGAGCGAAATTGCGGAAAGCGCCGCAATGCCTGGGCGTGACGGATACGAGAAGCTGACGTCCTCGAAGCGGATACCCTCGCCTCGCGCAGGCAGCGCGACGGTAGTGTCGGCCTCCACCACCGGCGAGCGCGCCGCCAGCAATTGCAGCAAACGTTCGGTGGCGCCGGCCGCGCGCTGCAGATCGCCCCATACCTCGGCGACCGCGCCCACGGCGCCCGCCGTGAACACCGCGTAGAGGATGAACTGTGACAATTGGCCTGCTGTCATCCGCCCGGCCAGCACCGCCTGCGCGCCGAGCCACAGCACGAATACGATGGCGGTGAACACCAGCACGATCACCACGGCGGTCAACCAGGCGCGCGCGCGAATGCGCGTGAGCGCGGTCTCGAAGGCCGCCTCCACCGCGCCGGCAAAGCGCCGCGCCTCGAATGGCTCCTGCGTGTACGACTGCACGGTCGGCATGGCATTGAGCACCTCGCCCGCCAGCGCGCTCGTGTTCGCGATCTTGTCCTGGCTCGCGCGCGAGAGTCGCCGCACGCGCCGGCCGAACATCACGATAGGCGCGACCACCACGACCAGCGTCGCGATGATGTAGCCGGACAGCACCGGGCTCGTCACTGCCAGCATCGCCACGCCGCCGGTCAACAGGAAGAAGTTGCGCAATCCCAGCGACAGGCTGGTGCCCACCACCGTCTGGATCAAAGTGGTGTCGGCGGTGAGCCGTGACAGCACCTCGCCGGTCTGCGTGGTTTCGAAGAATTGCGGACTCATGCTCAGCACGTGATCGTAGACCGCACGCCGCAAGTCGGCCGTGACCCGCTCGCCCAGCCATGACACGAGGTAAAAGCGCAGCGCCGTGGCGCCGGCCAGTACCAGCGAAACGACCAGCAGCGCGAGGAAATAGCGATCGATGTGCCCCCGGTCGCCCGCGGCGAAGCCACGATCGATCAGGTATTTGAACGCCACCGGCAACACCAGTGTGGCGCCCGCCGAGGTCACCAGCGCGAGGAACGCGAGCGCCCAGCGGCCGGCATAGGGGCGCAGGAAAGGAAACAATGCAAAGAGGGGGCCGATACGGGGTGAAGGCGGCGGCGACGTCCTAGCGTCTGGCATGAGGATTCCCAAGCGGATCGAATATCCTCTCGATTGTGCCAGTCTTGTGGATTCGAAAGCGAACCGTTTCGGTGCTTCAATCGGGCGTCGCGGCAATGGTTGATGCGCGCGTAGCTTTGGTCATTCGGTCGTACGCTGACCTTTCGACAAGCATCCTGTCGGCGCGTCGGCATGAAGTGCCGGCCGTGCGCGTCTTGTCGACGGCGCTCTCGAGATATTGGTCGAGGCGGACTGACTCCTTGCAAGCTCGTCAGCCCATTGAATCACGCGACAGCCGCCAGCATCGACTGGCGACAGCCCGCCACGGCACACCGGCAAATGTATTGGGCTCGAACGTCCTCGTCTGAGGGATCGTCGGTCGTCAGCAGGTATTCAATAAACAGCTCTTCGCCCGCCTCGATCGGCCGGATCGTGTGAATGAAGATGCGGCCAGCATCTTCGATGGTCTCGCAGTTCGGCGCACACGCGTGGTTCAGCCATCGCGCACTATTGCCACCACGGCTTCCGTCGATCACGCGCCCGTCCGACAGGCCAAAAAGAAACGTGTGCCCGGCGACACCTTCGCGCCGATGCCGGCGCACGGCTTCCCGCCAGCTCGTCAATTCGCCCCGGTATTCAAGCACGCACTCTCCCGCCGCGAGCGGCCGCATCGCGAACACCCCCTTCCCGTGGACTGACGACCGCCGTACGATCACGCGCCGCATACTGTTTCCTTGACTGAGATAGGCGCCAGTATACGAGTGCAAATTTACCCTTGCATCATTTTGTGCTGGTTATTCGTGCTCGGGCGGCCCGTGGAAAACGATCCGAAGCCCCACCAAAACTAGAACTTCTTGCGAATCCCGACCCGCAGCGCGATCTGATTCGCCGAACTCGACGCTTGCAAAACCGGCGCAAGATCGGCGACCGCGCCGCCTCCGGCGCGCATATACGTTGCCGATCCGTACACGTCGGTGCTCTTCGACAGGAAATAGTCCGCGCTCGCATCCACCTCGTGATAGTGCGGTTCCTGCCCGGTCGCGGAGACGTTGCCTTCCGTATAGCTGTACGCCACGCCAAGCTGCAGCGCCGGCGTCACCATGTAACTGGCCACGACCTCGCCGATATTGAAGGTCACATGTCCGCCAATCTTCGCGCCCAGGGTAGGGTCAAGGTCGCCGAACTGCGTGTGAGTCCAGTCGGCGCTGATCTTTGCCGCACCGAACGCGTAGGCCGCGCCGAGACCAAACACCTTGTAGCTGCCGGCGGCAAGACCATAGTTGCCGTCGACCGTGTTGGCGGCCGTCCACACTCCTTCCGGTACGGCGGTGGCCGGATGGTCGATCGATGTATAGGCGCCCACCACCTGCAGATTGCCACTTGCGTACTGAAGCGCGAAGGATTTTGCGCCGAACCGCGCAAAATCGCCCGCGACGCCGCCGAAGCTATAGGTGGCCACACCCGTGAAACCGGCTATGGTCGGCGACACGTACTTGACGGCGTTTTGCAGGTGAAAATCGACGCCGTTGTTATCCAGATCTCCCGGATGCGGAAACAGAATACCGCCTGGCAAGGTGCCATTGGCGGACAGCGGGCCAATATAGTCGCCCACTTCTTCGCCCTGCCGCCCGAGCGTCAGCGTGCCGTAGCGATTGTCGGACAGACCCACATAAGCCAGCCGGCCAAACAGCCGGCCGCCTTGGCTCAACGTGCCGGTATTGACGTTAAAGCCGCTCTCGAGCCTGAAGATTGCCGTCGTGCCGCCTCCCAGGTCTTCCACGCCTCTGAGCCCCCACCGATTGCCTTGCGAGATGCTGCCCTGCATCTGCCAGGCGCTCTTGCCGCCCTGATTGCTCGACCAGGTCAGCCCGTCGTCTACGATGCCGTAGATCGTCACGCTGCTCTGGGCATAGGCCCCAAGACTGATGAATAGCATTGCGGGAAAAGCGACGAGCAGCTTCTTCACGATTTTTCCTTGGTTAGTTATCTTACGTTTTAGTTTGCATACCGAAATAAATAGAAAGCGCGTGGTAAGATGAACTGCTCGACTCCCCCACTATTGCTGCCTGGTTTCACTCAGAGCGGGCAGCAGATGATCGTGGGTCAGATCGGCTTGCCCTCGCTGGAGGCCCAATTGCGCATCAGTGTGTTGCCCGGCAAGTTTTCATTAACCATCTTCCTGGCGGTTTCAATCCCGGCAATTGGCAGCCCCGCTGGATCGAGTACACCGATCTGCACGAGCACGGAGGCCTGATCCCAATAGATATGCTCGTTGTACAGCTTGTCGCCCCGAAAGCACACGACAGCAAGCATCGGAATCTCGATGTACCTCCCGGTAGGCGCAAGCCCAGGCAGCAGCCAGTCGATCTCGCGGTCGTGAGTTGCGCAGAATACGAATTCGTCGACGATCCTGTCCGATCCGATCGTGCGGGATAACGGAATGAGCCGCGTGTCGTCGGGATTCGCGTCAACAAAGTGATATTTGTAGAAGCGCTTCAGCTCGTCATGGCCGACTCCACCCGTCATCGTCGGAACGTGGTTGACATATGGCTCGGCGACCATGGTGGGCATGATCGCGTTGACGTCGCGCGTGGCGAATTCATAGTGGCAGTGCAAATCCCACAGCGCATTCAGGTCGTAGATGGGCCCCAGCACCTTGCGCAGCATCGCAAGCGAACGCGAATACGCCATCATGGCGGCCGGTTTGTCGAAGTGCTCGCGCTCCGGGGTCGCGAATGCGTGATCACAATCGGGGTACACGTACTGTTCGATCCGTGGATTCTCGCTGAATGCCGCCTGGATCTTCTCGCGCATCGCGGGCGGGCACAGCGCATCCCGGCCGGCAAAGTGGAACACCATCGGGCATCGGATCGCGGACACCTCGTCCAGAAACGCGTCGAGGCCCACACCGTAATAGCTCACCGCGCAATCGATCTCCGTGCGGGCAGCGGCAAGCATCGCCAGTTTCCCGCCGAGGCAGTATCCAAGCGCACCGACCTTGCCTGCCTGTTGCGGCAACGCGCGCAGCGCCCTGAGGGTCGAGGCGATGTCCTCGACCGCGAGGCCAAGGTCGAGTCGTGCGTTGTAGTCGAGCGCGGCAGCAAAGTCTTCTTCGCCGTACCCAAGTTCGACACGCGGTTGCATGCGCCAGAACAGATCCGGCACCAGCACCACGTAGCCCTCCTCCGCGAAGCGATCGGCCATCGTCTTCATGTATCCGTTGATGCCGAAAATTTCCTGCAACAGGATCAGGCCAGGCCCCGAGCCTTGCTTGGGTTTCGCCATGTATGCAGAAAATGCCTGCCCATTGCCTGCATCGATCTGGATGAACTCACCGCTCATGATCCGTTCCTTCCTTCTAGAAATGTTGGTGCATCACCTACCGTTCTTTCATGCGCCGCGTGCGAAGCTCAACTGCACTGCCTGCCGGTCCGTCGCCAGACCGGCTGCGATCTGTTGGGCCATGGCGCCGACATAAACCTCGTCGCTGGCACCCCTCAGCGCCGCAAAAGCCGCATGAACGACGTCGACAACTGGAATCTTTGGCGGAGGAAAATCGCGACTCATGTCGGTGTCGATCGCGCCTGGGAGGATCGACAGCACACGCACTCCATGCGGTGCAAGCTCGGCGCGTACAGCTTCGGTCATCCGAAGCGCAGCCGCCTTTGACGCGCAGAGCGACGCCATGGCCGGCAACGCGACGCGCGCGAAGATCGACGACACATTGATGATCGCACCGCCACTCAGTCGCAGCGACGGCGCGAACGCCCGGATCATGTTCAGGGTGCCGAAGTAGTTGACCTCCATCTCGGCGCGCGCCGCGTTCAGGTCGGTCGCGGCAAGTGCAGGTTCGAGACGGTTGATGCCGGCGTTGTTCACGAGCAGGTTGGCATCGCTCGCCAGGGCAGCCGCGCGCGCCACCTGCTCCGCATTCGTAATGTCGAGTGCGACCGGCACGATACGCGGGTCACGGTCGTCCAGCACGCTAATGTCCCGTGCGCCCGCGTACACCTTCCGCGCGCCCTGTTCCAACAGCTTCTTAACGAAACACGCGCCGAGCCCGCGATTGGCTCCGCTCACAAACGCTATACAGCCATCAACCTGCATCACGACCTCCGAACGTTTTACTTTGCTTTTTCGCCTGCATCCGCACTCGATACCGCACAGCCTCAAGCCGCGCGGCCGACGATACGGCCGGCATCGTCCACGTCGAGACTCACCGAATCGCCGGACTGCATGGCGGCCTCGAGCCGCGCAATGACGATGGGCCCGGCGCTCGTGGCCACGCTTGCGAGATGCACGTCGCCACCGCCCTGCGCGCCGACGCGATGCCGCACAACGGTCGATTCGGCGACGCTGCCGTGTTCCACCGCACATTCACTCCACTGCGCGCCGCCACATGCGGGGCAGAAATACCGAGCCGGGAATAGCGTCATCCCGCACTGCGTGCACTGAAATACCTTGAGTGTCATTGCGCACCTCGCCGATCGCTTTCGAGCACGACGGCATTCGCGCACATCCCATAGCGATACTCGACCATGCCGTAACCGCTCACCACCGCCAGGTGCGCGTCGGCCACCTGCCGCTCGCCCGCCGCGCCGCGCAATTGCGTGATCGCCTCGACGAGGCCGTGCATGCCGCCGGCGGCGCCGGCCTGTCCCGCGGATAGTTGCCCACCCGATGTGTTGACGGCGAGCGCGCGCGAGCCGATGCGAGAGATCAACCCGCGCAGATCGCCGTCACGCGCGAAGCCAAGATCCGCGAGCTGCACCAGCGTCATAACGGGGTAATCGTCGTAGACGGACACCATGTCCATGTCCTCCGGCGTCGCGCCGGCCTGTCGCCATAAATCGCCGGCAATCGCCGCCAACGAAGTCTGCAAGCCATCACCCGCCTGGTGGTCCAGGTTGTAGCGACATTGCAGCGCGCGCACGCGCACGTTCACTGCGTTGCGCACGAGGTCGGCGCGGGCGACGATCACCGCATTTGCGCCGCACACCACCGGCACGCAGTCGAAGCGTCCCAACGGTTCGGCGACGATCGGCGCTTCGAGATAGTCGTCGATCGTCAGCGGCGTGCGGTAGACGGCATGCGGGTTCAACGCGGCCCAGGCGCGTTGAGCGACGCATAGCGCGCCATAATCGCGACGCGTCAGACCGTACCGCTTCGCGTGACGCTGCGTAAGCATGGCGAACAGGCTGTTCGGGCCACCGTTCTCCAGCGGACGCAGCCAGGTGCGCGTCGTCAGGTTGTAATGCTCGACCAGCTGTTTGAAATCGGCCGGCTCGAAGCGGTCTCCGGATACGAGGGCGATGACATTCGCGTCGCCGTGCTGAATCGCGCGTATCGCATGCTGCAGCAGGTTGATGGCGCTCGCGCCGCCGTGACAATCGTCCATGCACCAGCGCGGGCTCAGGCCGAGTCGCCACGCAAGGTCGATCGCGTGATCGGGTGCGAGCGTGAACGACGCCACACCGAGTCCGTCTATGTCCTTCGCCGAGAAACCCGACTGAGCGAGAGCCGCGCCGAACGCCTGCGCGAGCAGATCTCCCGTTGACGCAGCGCTCGCCTGGCGCTGGTACGGCACTTCCACGCCGGCCGTCAGCACGACGTTGTCGAATGAGTGGGGTTGCATATCAGGAATCCTCATGCCGGGCGTCAATGCACGCGCCGGGCCACGGTCTCGTGTGTGAACAGCAGCGAGATCACCGTGATCATGCCCATCCCGATCAGCAACAACGCCACCGGCCAGGCCGCGTGATAATGCGCGAGCAGCGCGGTCGCAATCAGCGGCGACAGACCGCCCGCGAATACCGATGCAATTTCGTGGCCCAACGCCATGCCCGAATAACGCACTTCGGTACTGAACAGCTCGCCCATCAGGCTCGGCTGCGTGCCGATCATCGCGCCGTGGCAGACCGCGTTACCCAGCAGAAACGCGAGCCAGATCAGCGCCGGCACCTTGGTGCCGATCAGCCAGAAGAACGGAAACGCGATCAACACGAAACCCGCCGCGCCGATCATGTACACGGGCTTGCGGCCGATGCGGTCGGACAGGCGCCCCCACAGCAGCATCGTGCCGAGTTCCAGGGTCATCGACACGATCACACCGGCCAGCATGATCTGATTGGGCACACCGATGAACTTGCCGTACACCAGCGAAAAGGCGAGCACGATGTACGAGCCGCCGTTCTCCGCGACGCGCAGGCCCATCGCCATCAGGATCTCCTTCGGGTGTTTGCGGATCACTTCGAGCACCGGCATGCGCGCTTTCTTGCCGGCCGCTTCGGCCTTCGCGAACTCGGCGCTCTCCGGCAGCTTCGAGCGGACGTAGACGCCGACACCGAAAATGACGATCGACAGCAGGAACGGGATGCGCCATCCCCAGACCATGAAAGCGTCTTTTGGCAGCATCTGCACGAGAAAGAACACCGCCGCCGACAACACGAAGCCGCCGCCCACGCCGATCTGGCTCCATGCCGCGTAATAGCCGCGCTTCTCGGGCGGCGCCGACTCGCTGATCATCAGCACACCGCCGCCCCATTCGCCGCCGGCGGCGATGCCTTGCAGCAGACGTAGAACCAGCAGCAACGCCGGCGCCCACAGGCCGACTTGCGCGTAGGTGGGCAGCAAGCCGATCAGGAACGTCGCCGCACCCATGATCGACAGCGTCCACACCAGTGCGCCCTTGCGTCCATAGCGATCGCCGATATGACCGAACAGTACGCCGCCGAACGGCCGCGCCGCGAAGCCGACGGCGAAGCCGGCGAACGCGGCAAGGGTGCCGACGAGCGGATCCGTGCCCTTCGGAAAAAACAGTCCGCCGAACACGAGTGCCGCCGCCGTGCTGTAGAGGAAAAAGTCATACCACTCGAGCGCATTGCCCACGACCGATGCGAAGACAATGCGCCGCAGCGACCTCTTATCGACTGAACCGGTTGGCGCGGCCGCCGCGTCATCGTGGTGGGTGCTTGCGGCAGAAAACGTTCGCGTGCTTGCCATCTGTGCCTCCAGCTGTGCATCTGTCGACGCACTCAATGTTGCGGATGTTTCTGCCGTGCCGTGCTCGCGACGAGCGCGTCCAAAGAACGACGGGGTGGTTTGATGTCGTCAGCGCCTGAGCCGGTATCCCGAGGCCTCGAGATCCCAGGCCGTCGCGGTGACACCGGTCTCGCGCAACTTGAACTTCTGGATCTTGCCGTTCTCCGTCTTCGGCAGGTCTCGCGCGAAGTCGAGATAACGTGGCACGGCGAAATACGGCAGGCGCGGTTCGCAGTAACGAATCAGGTCGAGCGGTTCGAGCGTCTCGCCGTCACGCAGCACGATGGTGGCCATCACTTCATCTTCGGCGAGTGCCGACTTCACCGCGAAGACGGCCACCGTCTCGACCGACGGGTGGCTCAGCAGCACTTGTTCGACTTCAAAAGAGGAAACGTTCTCGCCGCGACGACGGATCGTGTCCTTCAGACGGTCGACGAAACGGTAATAACCATCGGCCTCGCGCACCACGCGATCGCCTGTATGAAACCAGAGGTTGCGCCAGGCTTCCACCGTCTTCTCCGGCATCCCCAGATAGCCGCTCGCGAACGCGAACGGCGTGTCGGCGCGCAGGATCAGTTCGCCCGCTTCGCCATCCGGAACCGCCTGGTCGTGTTCGTCGACGACACGGGCATCGAAACCTGCCACGAGCTTGCCCATGTGGCCGGGACGCTGCGCGTCGATCGCACCGCTAATCACGCAATTGGTCTCCGTCGAGCCGTAGCCGTCAACCAGTGCAATGCCGCAGCGCGTCGTGAATTCCTGCTGAAAATGGCCCGGTACGCCCGGCGCCAGCGCCACGCGCACCCGGTGCTCGCGCTCGCTCGCCGCGACCGGCCGGCTGAGCAGAATCGGCACCATCGCACCGAGCACGAAGGTCACGGTGGCGCGCGTTTCAACCAGCGCATCGAAAAAACCGCCCGCCGAAAAACGCCGGTCGACGACGAGTTCGGCATCGTGAATCAGCGCCTGGAAAAAGCTGTTGAGCGCATTCGTATGAAACAGCGGCAGGCAGGTGTAGAGCACGTCGCCCGCCGCTACGCTGAGGTCACGCGCGGTGTAGTGGCCCCACCAATAGAACTGCGCGTGCGGGCAGATCACTCCCTTCGACAACCCCGAAGTCCCGGATGTGTAAAGCACCGCGAACGGGTCGCCGTCCGTGAGTGCGGCAGGACTGACCGGCTTGTCTGCCGGCGGCATCGCAATCGTGGTGTACGCAGGCTTCAGCGCATCCGCTGCGGGTTCACCAATGAGCCAGATCGTTTCCAGCGGCAGATCCTGAGCCTCGAGTGCGTGAACGACGTCGACGAGATGCGCTTCCGCCACGAGTAGCCGTGCGCCGCAGTTGCGCAGAATATGTTCCAGTTGCAGCCCGCGCGATGCGGTATTGATCGGCACGACCACCGCGCCGAGCCAGCCACAGCCGAGCACGATCTCCATGAATTCGACGCGGTTGCCGCACAGCAGTGCGACGCGGTCGCCGCGCTCGACCCCTTGCGCGGCAAGTGCGCCTGCGCGGCGCGCAGCGATTGTAAGAGCGTCGGAAGCTGTCCACGTGGTCGTACGATCAGAGAACAGCGGCGCAGTGCGGTTGCGAGCAGCGCGCGCCGCCAGCAGCGCCGGCAATGTGCGCTGTGCAGCGCGCCCTTGGTCCGGACTCGTACGCGGTTCGACGAGGGTTTCGATAAGTCCCATGTGCTCGTGCCTCTCCTATGTCTGAGGCCGAGTCTAGGTTCGGGTAGTATATCCGTCAAATTAATCAATTATGGGTGGCCCATAAATATGACTGATTTCAATAAGGTCGACCTGAACCTGCTGCGCGTGTTCCAGGTGATCCTCGAGGAACGCAGCCTCACGCGTGCCGGGCAACAGCTCGGGCTGTCCCAGCCGGCGGTCAGTTATGCCTTGGGGCGCTTGCGCGCATTGTTCGACGATCCACTATTCGCACGAACACCGGAAGGCATGCTGCCGACGCCGAGGGCCGAACAATTGGCCGCGCCACTCAGCCGTGCGATTGCATCGATCCGCGAGACATTGCGTCACGGGGAACGTTTCGATCCCGCCACAAGCTCGCGGGAATTTCGTCTATCGATGTCCGATATCGGGGAGCAGGTGTTTCTGCCGCCCATCTGCGAGAAGTTGCAACGCGTGGCGCCGCTGGTGCGAATCGCGGCTGAGCAGGTGTCGTTTGCGGATATCGAGGAGAAGCTGCGCCTGGGGCAACTGGATTTTGCGATTGGCAATCTATCGGCGCTCAAACCGGTGACGAAGTCGGCCCTTCTGTTCCACGAGCAGTATGCGTGCATGACGCGCAAGCGGCCCGGGTTGCCTGCGCGTCAATTGTCGCGGCAGAAGTTTCTGGAGATGGCGCACGTGGCCGTCGCATCGAGCGACAGTAGCCACCTGGAGATCGACGAAGCGCTGCGGGCGCGTGGCCTGCATCGGCACATTGCGCTGCGCGTGCCGCATTTCACAGTCATTCCGCAGATCCTTCAGCGCACGGACTGGATGGTTACGCTGCCGCGCGGCGTCGCACGCGTTTTCAACGAAACGGGTCAGTTCTCGATCTATCCGCTGCCGGTGGAATTTCCGGCCATCGAGTCCTCGGTGCATTGGCACGCCACTTTCGACAACGACGAGGGCAACCGCTGGCTTCGCGAACTGGTCGTCGAGACGCTGCGCAGATCAAGTGCTGCGACTAAGGCCGAGCAAGCCCGCGATGGGCATGAGCGAGGGGGTTAATGCTGCGGCGACGCTTCCAGAAGGCTCTTCAGTCGCGAAACCGCCGTATCGGATTCGGATTGAATCCGCGCGCGCAGCACAAACCAGTTGAGAATCGCGAACCATAACGACGGCGCGCGATAGGTGAATTCACGTTCGAAGCGAGTTCCGTTCGCGGTCGATGTCAGCGAATAAGTGACGGTGCCGGCCGGTCTGCCATCAATCTTCCCGTCTATCGCCCACTTGCCCGGAGGCTCCCGTGCAGCGACCGTCCATACAACGCGGCCGCGCCTGCCCGCTACACGGAATTCCTCCGTCACCTGCTCGCCGAGATCGAGTGAATGGTCAACCGAGCCGCTAACCGCGAGCGATGACGGATGCCAGGCTGGCCAGTGAGCCGGGGTCGTGACATAGTCGAATACGACTGTGGGTGGACGTTGAATCGACGCAACCGTCACGATGCGCGTGTCGAGTCCGACCCGCTGCGGCAATGGGATAAAGAGCAACGCGATAGCGGCGAGAACGGCCGATATTGCCGTGACGAACCGTGTACGGTTTTTCATAACGCTTGGTACTCCGCGCGCTCCAGACGAAGTCATTTTACTGCGGAGTGGTGGGTCAAGCGGGCCGGGGCGAGCGTTGTCGTCCTGCGTCAACTGTGGAAGCTTCAGATTCATTACAGGTATAGCGTCCACGTAATGTAGACCATAAATAAGTTTTACTTTCCGATTTTCCGGCGCGCCGCCATTGTGTGAGCCGGACAGCCAAGTCTATAGCCACGATTCACGCGCTGCGCAGCCGGATCCATGGAAAACGTGGCTATTTCTTCAGACGGCCATTTCTTAAGATTCCTTAAGAAATAGTTGACTGCTTGTCGTCGCTCGGGAACGGGAGCAATTTCAGTACTCAGGCCGATCCATGGACCGACGGTCAAGCCAATAAACGGAAAGGAGACGAATCGATGGAAAAGCGCCTGATGACCTTGATGTTGCTCGCTGCGGCCGCATTGGCCGGCTGCGGCGGTGGAGATAACGTCAGCGCACCGACGCCGCCGAAGTTATTGACGAACATCGCCGTGCCCAATGCTTCGAGCCCGCCATTCAGTTTCGACATCGGCTACGTCGAGGCCGGCAAGTACTTTCTTACCGACCGCAATAACAAAGCAGTCGATGTCGTGGACACCCGATCGAACACGTTGATCGCACAGATCCCAGGGCCGTTCATCGGTGCTGGCGCCACAACGAATGAGTCCGGTCCCGACGGCATTGTAGGTATCACCGGCACGAACACCATCTATGTCGGCGACGTCGACTCAGTCAAGGTGATCGATACGGCTGCGCAAAAGACGGTCAACACGATCGCCATCAGTAACTCCGGATCGCGCGTCGATGAGGGTTGCTACGATCCCGACGATCATCTCGTGATGTATGCGAGCCCCGGAGACTCGCCGCCGTTCGTCACGTTCATTTCCACGCTGACACAAAAGGCGGTGGTCAAGCTTCCTTTCAACGGTTCGTCGGGACTCGAAGCGTGCACATACGACCCTGCTTCGAAGAGCTTCCTGATCAACAATGACGGGACCTCTGCCAATCCCGATGGCGAACTCGATGTCATCACCGCCAGTTCAGCGGTGGCGGGCAGCCCTTCTGTCAGCAAGTCGTTTCCACTAGGGAAATGCGGACCGACGGGAATCGTGCTTGGCCCGAATAACGATGTGCTCATTGGATGCGATCCGCCGGCCGGCAACCCGCTCATCACGCTGATCCTCGATCGTACAACTGGCGCAATTCAAGCCAGCCTGCCATTTGGCGGGGTGGACCAGGTCAATTACGATCCGGCTTCCAACCGCTATTTCCTGCCGGCCCGGCACTACGTCACGAGCGGTATCGCCGCGGCATCGGGTTTTAGCCCGCAGATGGGCGTAATCGATGGCACGTCACGGCAATTGATCTTCAAGATTCCGGTGGGCACAGGGGCACATTCCGTCGCCATCGACAGCACACTTGGGCAAGTGTACGTGCCGTTCCAGCCCGGCGCGGCAGGATTTCCCAACGGCGGCATCTCGGTGTTCTCGACCCGCTAGTCTTTCCGATGTGGGTGGTCCGGTCGCAGACGCGTTCTTCCTCATGGCTGAATCTGCTACTAGATCACCTACTCCTTAACGAAACCTTAAGGAGCGCGCTTTATCACGTAGTTTCTTTTGCCGATCGCATTAGTCGCTGATGAGTTATGGAATCGAAAGCGTCGATTCATCTGGACGACTCAATTCCACTGCACATTCATCTCCCGGATTACCAAATATTTCGTAGCCACCTAAAAGGACGGGAAATGAAGACAATCAGGATAGGGAAGCGTACGCAAATCGCCGTTGGTGTGGGCGTTGTCTTGCTTGCCGGACTGTACTCGGCGGCCGCGACAGCGGCGGATGAACACGATCGGGAGCATGAGTCAGTGAAGCACGTGCTGCTGATCAGCTTCGATGGTTTGCATGAGCAGGACGTCGCACGCTGCGTCGGATCGAATGCATGTCCGAATCTTGCGCTGCTGGCCAAGTCGGGTACGACCTACACCAACGCGCACACGCCTGGCCTTTCGGATTCGTTCCCGGGCCTCGCGGCGCTCGTCACTGGGGGCTCGCCCAAATCCGCAGGCCTGTTCTACGACGTATCCTATGACCGCACGCTCTACGCGCCGTCCGATAGCAATTGCACCGGCAAGCAAGGCTGGAATGTCGTATTCGACGAGACTACCGGCATCGATGGCGAGAACGGCGGCGCACTGACGCATCTCAACGGTGGTGGCGCGTTCAATCCGCAGGCCATCCCGCATGCTTTGCTCAATGGCGTCTGTACACCCGTCTATCCGCACAACTATGTGAAGACCAACACGATCTTCGAAGTGGTCAAACGCAACGTGAAAGGCGCTCGCACTGCCTGGGCAGACAAACACGCGTGGGGCTACGACTGGCTCAATGGACCGTCTGGCACAGGCGTCGACGATCTTTCGCGCACCGAAATCAATTCGATTGATCCGGCCACCAACACGAACTACACCGACGTCTACACGCACACGGAACAGTTCGACAATTTCCATGTGCAGTCGCTGATCGATGAAATTGACGGCAAGGATTCGACAGGCCAATCCACCGCGGACGTGCCCACGATGTTTGGGACCAACTTCCAGACTTTGAGCGTCGCCCAGAAGGCAACGGTCGCGACTGGCGGCGGCTATCTGGACGCGGGCTTCACGCCGGGTCCGCAGGTAACCAACGCGATTGCTTATCTGGACAACGCCTTGGGCCGCATCGTGTCCGAACTGAAGCAGCGCAACCTTTATTCGTCGACGGCGATCATCGTCACGGCGAAGCATGGGCAGTCCCCGACCGATCATTCGAAGCTGGTGAAGAACGGCGACACGCTCTCGAAACTGCTTGAAGCAAACAACTATCTGGATCCGAACGGCAACTTCGGGCAAAACAGTACGAAGAGCGGCAACCTCAATGACGGAACGGGGCTCGTTGGTACGGGTCTCGTGCAGACCGATGACGTCGGCCTGATCTGGTTGCGCGACCAAAGCCAACTGCCTGCTGTCGTGAAGACCTTGAAAGACAACCTGAGCTGCAACGCACCCGGCATTTGTGCGGACGGCCCGCAGGCGTACATTCTGTATGGCCCACAGCTCGCCGGCCGCTTCGGCGATCCGGCACGCGGACGCACGCCTGACATCGTCGTCCAGCCGAACCCGGGGGTCATCTATACGTCGAGTACGGCCAAGGACGAAGAGCATGGCGGCAACGCCCCCGACGACAGCCATCTCGGTCTCGTGATCTATGTGCCTCACGCGCATCACGCTGGACGGACGAACGACGAGCGTGTGCTGACCACGCAGGTTGCGCCGACGATCCTGCGTTTACTCGATCTGAAGCCAGAACTGCTGCACTCGGTCGCTATTGAAGGAACGCGCGTGCTGCCGGAGTTCGATCGCGAGCGCTTTTAGGCGAATGGCTGTGCTCTGCCGCTAGTGGACCACGGCACTTGAGTGACGCGATGCGATTCCTTGGGACGTTCAGTGGTCCCGTATCGTGTCGTCGGTCGATTGTGGCCGGCCTGGAGGCCTCCCTGGCCGGCCGTTTAGTTGGGCGGGCAACGATGGTCAAGGCGAAGGGAGAGGAGGCCCACCCCAATCATTCGCTCGGCGCACGCCGTTTATCGCAACGTCACCGTCGAGACATGAGCACCGATCGGCGTAGAAGCAACGGTTCAGTCGCGGAGTACCAGCGAACTGGCGCTCCGCGAACAAGCTCATCAACCACCGCGATACATCGGGTTGATGCTATCACCCGGGGCACGCCGACCGGATTGCGACTTGCCCGATTCGCTACCGCCGACGCCACCGTGGCTCCCGTCAACCACGCTGCCGTGGCCCTCTGCCGTTGCCTTCGTGTGAGCGGTTTGACCGCGGTGCGATACTGACGCACCGACGTCGCTCCGATAGGAGGAAGTCTGGTCGTTACCGCCCGCGAAGGCGGGTGCAACCAGCAAAGCGGAGCTTGCGACTAACAGGGCGGCGATAGGTCTCGCTTTCATGACGACTCCAATGAGCTTGTTGAACAGTCGAACGCACCCGGATCAGGTCCATGGCGGCGCGCTATGGTCAACGTGGATGGGTCGACGTGTCGGACTTTGCCGCGCGCTAACAAAGTGGCTCAAACGAACAACAAATTCTCGGAATCTGAGCAATGCATGCTGATGCCGTGGGCGGTAACACCAAACCGTCCTGCCGTTGTGCCCACCGCTATAAATGCATGGGTTGTGCCAAGCCTGATTCGCTCATCTTCCGAGCGCCTTAACTGCCTGAAAACAAACAATGTTGACCTCGACCACCCGGGCGTTTACAGGTGGATCGAGCAACGACGACGTCTGGCTATAGACAACGTTTTTCGAGCGTCTGTGTGCGGTCACCCAACACAAAGTCTGCGCACTCAAGCGACGATCTCGACGGGGGGCTCTGGACCAACAAAGCGGAGATCGCATAGGCGGTCCGCTCAGGTGAGGGTTAACATTGATTAAAGCCGGCGCCGCTTCGTGGCACGGCTTAATTCAGCGTTAGGCTTGGCACGACCAGCGCGGTTGACCGCTGGGCTGGTTGTCGATCCACATGTGAGTCGTTCGTCGTATCTACGGACCGATCGGGTCCGTAGACCTGGAGGACATTATGCGCAAGCTCACTGTTTCCGCTTTCATCAGTCTGGACGGTGTAATTCAAGCCCCTGGCGGGCCTGGAGAAGATCCCAGCGGCGATTTCCGCCTTGGTGGCTGGATCGTTCCTTATGCCGACGAAGCCATCGGCCAAAACTTGCAGGACCTGCTCGCGCAGCCGTTCGAGTTGCTGTTGGGGCGTTGCACCTACGACATATTCGCGGCGTATTGGCCGCGCGTACCGGCCGATTCAAACAGCCGCACCATCGCTGATCCGTTCAACCGCGTACCTAAGCACGTGGCCACACATCGATCCGGTACCCTTGACTGGCAGAACAGTCATCCGCTGGAGGGCGACCTTGCCGACGCGATACGCGCGCTTAAACTTCAGGACGGCGCCAATCTATTGACGTTTGGCAGCAGCGACATGGTGCGCCAACTGCTCGTAGCCGGCTTGGTGGACGAGCTTTCGCTTGTGATTTACCCCATCATACTTGGGCACGGCAAGCGCTTATTCGGCGACGATGCACTAGCGTCGGCCTTCACTCTGACGCACTCGACCAGCACGCCTGGCGGCGTGCTGATTACCCGCTACGTGCGTGACGGCGAGGTGCGCACAGGAACGTTCGAAGAAGTCGATTAACACTCCCTGCAGTAAGAACATGCAATCTTGCACACGCTCCCGAGGCACGAATTGCAGCCTGACAAATCATTCAAGCCGAACCCGTTTCACGGGTCGGCTTTATTCCGGCGTTCGTGCCTTGATGTCCGCTTCTGGGCCGGGTACTGCCGCGCATGAGTGTGATCCGGGTCTCGAAAGGCGCAAACTCTGGTGAGGTGCGCAGCTTTGCGCAGATGATAGCCCCCAGCGCTCGCAACCGACTGATGAGTATGTGCGAGCGGTCCAACGGAGGAAGTCATGTCTTCGATCGAACCCTGGACATGTCCGACGTGTGCCAATCACGTCACCACGCCTTTCTGTCCGCTGTGCGGCGAGAGTCCACTTAGGCCGCCCGACCTTACGCTGCGCGCGATCGGCGCAAAGGTCCTGCACGCGGCGACAAGCATCGACGGGCGCCTGATTAGCACGATGTGGGTCCTGCTACGCCACCCAGGCGAGTTGACCGTCGCGCATCTGAATGGAAAGCGGATGCCTTATGTGGCCCCGTTCCAGCTGTTTCTCATCGCGAACGCCTTCTTCTTCGCGATGCAGTCGCTTACCGATACCCAGATCTTCGGCTCGACTCTGGAGTCGCACCTCCATCACCAGGACTGGAGTTCGCTCTCCCAGTCGTTGGTGGCGGAACGCGTCGCAAAACTGGGGACGAGCCTGCGCCAGTACACGACCACTTTCGACCGTGCGGCAGTGCTCAATGCCAAGTCACTCATCATTCTCATGGTCGTTCCGTTCACTTTGTTGTTGTGGATGACCTCTCTGCGGGTACGCAAACCATTCGTTGCCTTCGTCTATTTCTCACTCCATCTCTACACGTTCCTGTTGTTGCTGTTCTCGCTCGCGCTAGCCATCGCGGCCATTGAGGTCCGTCTGGGTGGTCTCGGGCTCGATTCGCCCAATGTCGACAACATTCTTTCGATCATCAATCTTGGCCTCTGCGGCGGCTATTTGTTTCTCGCTTTGAAACCCGTCTTCGGTTCTCACGGTATAACGCGCCTCGTCAAGGCGGCGACAATGACGTTGGCTGCTGGCCTGATCGTTCCTGGCTATCGATTCGCGATCTTTCTGATCACGCTATACACGACATAACGGCGGAACATTCTGCACGCTGGGCCGGAACGCCACCTCGGCGCCGGACGTACGGCTGTCCACGGTCAAGAGAGACGACGCTTCGTTTCTTGAAACGTCGCTTCATGGTGGTCGTGGTAGAGTCGAGCATCCTTCTTTATCGCGTAGCCCTTATGCCGCCACGCATCGAATCTGGACCCGTCGATCCGGCAGATCATCAACAGGGAATGGGAAGCGCCGCCGCGGCGCAAAGCGTAAACATGCAGATTCCAGCGATCGTTCCAGCGCAAACCGCTCTAGTGGTCATGCATTATCAGACGGACATCCTGCGGTTATTTCCATCGGTCGCGCCCACTCTGCTCGCCAATACGCGCAAGCTGTGCGACGCTGCGCGGGCCAAAGGTGTCAGCGTTTATTTCGCCAGGATCCACTTCAGTCCAGGCTATCCGGAAGTCAGTCCGTTGAACAGGAACGGGCAGGGAATCAAGCAACTGGGTCTTTTCGTCGACGACGAGATCGCGCCGGAACTCGGCCAGCAGGCCACTGAACCGCTCATCATCGCGCATCGTGCCAGCGTGTTCTTTGGTACCGATCTGCAGGTGCGGCTTTCCGCGCAGGGGATCGATACGCTGCTCATGGTGGGCATAGCGTCGACCGGTGTCGTGCTGTCGTCGGTTGCGTACGCGAGTGACGCGGACTTCCGCTTATTCACGGTCAAGGATTGCTGCTACGACCCGGATCAGGTCGTGCACGATCATCTTTTTTCAACGGCGTTCGATTCGCGCACGACGGTGCTCTCGCTCGCTGATGCCTTGTTGTTGCTTGCCTAGCAAGTGCTGACATCAAGAAAACAGCGGTAAAGATTCAACCACCGTTTGCCGCCCACGTCGCGACACCGCTGATCGACTGGTTCGTGCAGGAGCTAGTTCGCCGACGGAGCTGAGGCGCTTGTTAATATCCGACAGTGCTTTACAGACAGACGTGCGATCGGGCATTCCGGCCAATGCCAGTTCAAGCCGGTTCAGCAGATCCGGCAGACTCGATTCCCCAGTCATCTTTCCTGCGAACTTCCGCTTCCGCATAAGACCGCTCCCTGATTCGACAGACGCTGCGCGCACAGCATCTCATGCTACCAGGTCGACAGGGACGCGTCCAGGCAGGTTCGGGAGATCGACCTCACAAAAGGCGTCATCGTCCGCCGGGGAGCGTCCCCCACGTTCTGAGCGCCGGCATTGCCATCGGCAAAACTAGCGCTCAGCCTTCGAAGCTCACCCTCGTTTCATCTCGCCTGGGCACGCAGCATTTGCTCAGCACCCATGTTGAACAGCGCCGACCCGGACAGGTTCTGCCCGCCGTCGCAAACCAACACACAGCCCGAAATATAGGAAGCGAGCGGCGAAGCGAGAAAGACCGCGCTCTGGCCGATGTCGTCCACCGTGCCCATGCGCCGCAGCGGAATGGCGTTGACGAACTCGTCGTGCCGCTCCTCGCTCAACAGCCGCTTCATGCCTTCGGTCCCCTCGATGGGTCCGGGGACGATGCTGTTCGTGCGAATACCATAACGGCCCCATTCCAGCGCCAGGTTTCTCATCAACATATCGATGCCCGCCTTGGCGGCGCCCACATGCACCTGGAAGGCGTGCGGCATATACGCCATGCCCGCGGAAATGTAGATGATGGCGCCCTGCGTCTCCTTCAACTGCTCGAAGGCCGCCCGTGACGCGTTGAAGGCTCCAAGCAGATCAATATCGATGACCGTCTTGAAGCCGTTGGCGGAGAGCTTCTCCGCCGGGGCCAGGAAATTGCCGGCCGCGCCGCACACCAGCACGTCCATCGGACCCAGTTCCGCCCTGCTCCTCGCGAAAGCCGCTTCCAGCGCGGCGAAATCACGCACGTCGGCAACGATGGGACAAACCGCGGCGCCGAGTGCGCGCAATTCCGTTGCAGCCGTATCCAGCTTTTCCTGAGTGCGGCCGCAAATAGCCACATGGGCGCCCAAGGCGGCGAAATTCTTCGCCACACCGAGATTGATGCCGCTGCTGCCACCTGTGATGAAAACGGTCTTGCCTGCGAACAGGTCGTTCGCCAGGTATCGAGTCACTAGCATGCTTCCCTCCTGGTTGTACGCCCTCGCACCGAAAGGGCATCACTGAACAATTCAGCTAGAACCGGTAGCCGATCCCGACGAAGCCGATCCACGGATTGGCCGTAATGCGCGTCCTGTTGGTCAGCACCGTTTGCCCGTTGGCCGCGACGGCGGTGATCGTCGCATTCGTCTTGAGCGGCATATACGTCACCGATGCGGTGGCATACCAGTTCTTGCTTAAGTTATAGGAGAGGCCCGCATTGAATGCTGGATTCCACGACGGACTGAGCGATGCCTTCACGTCCCCTCTTGGCCCGGCGACCGTGTGCAACGCACCATTGAATGTCGGATTGAGCTGGACCGCCGTATACCAAGTGTAGTTGACACCCACACCGATAAACGGACGCACTTTCGCCTGCGCCGCGCCGAAGTAGTACTTGAGGAAAAGAATTGGCGGCCACGCTCTTGTTGTCGCGAGCGGTTGCAGATTGCCTAGTCCGAGGGAGGGACCGCCGGCGCCGAACGGTGTCACCGTGCCCTGCGCGTAGAGTTTGAGCTTCGGGGGCACGCCCGTAGCCAGATCAATCGCGATGTTGTCCGTGATGAAATAGGTAAACGCCGTCTCGACCGTCCACGTATTGTGTATCTGGCCACTCGTCCCCGATGAGGTGAAGGTGCCTGCCGCCGAAGTGCTTTGCAATGGCGTTGCCGACGACATGCCATAGTCAATCCATGTACCGCCGCCAGTCGCGATGAAACTGCCCGCACTCTGGGCCAGTGCCCCGGCGCACATTACCCCTGCCAACAAGGGCACATACCTGACTTTCTTCACCATTGCCTCCACTTTATATTTTGCATAACGAACTTATATAGACTTGTTATTTCGCCGACTCATTTGAAAACCTGGATCAGAATTGCTCGACGGCAATGTGCGACGCGCTGGATGGGCCTGACCGGATCATCTCCAGATGCGAGTTCGCTTTGGGCAGTATCTTGTCGGCGTAATACCGTACCGTCGCGATCTTCGCCTCATGGAAGTCCGGATCTTCGCCCGCAGCGCATTTTCTCGACGCGGCCAGCGCGGCGCGTGCCATCTGCCATCCACCGCACACATAGCCGGTGAGCATCAGATAGTCGAATGAACTGGCCAACGCTTCGTCCACGTCTTTCGCCAAGGCTCGAAGCATCCATCCGGTGGCGTCCTCTAGCGCCTGCACGCCGGTGGCCACCGCGGCGCCGATCGGGAACAGGCGCGTATCCGTGCTGTGCTCCAGTTCAAGCGCGAGCTCGCGCATCTCTGCAATCAGCTCAGCCATTGCGGCCCCTTGGTCCATGGCGAGCTTGCGGCCTGCAAGGTCTGCTGCCTGGATGCCCGTCGTACCCTCGTAGATGGTTGAAATGCGGGCGTCGCGCAGGTATTGGCACGCGCCGGTCTCTTCGATGTAGCCCATCCCGCCGTGCACCTGTACGCCGAGCGACGCGATCTCCTGACCCAGTTCAGTGCACCAACCTTTCAGGACCGGAATCAGGAGATCGACGCGGGTCTGATAGCGGTTGCGTTCGCCGGTGTCCGGATGCCGGTGCGCGTAGTCCGCATTGGCCGCCATCACATAGGCGAAGCCTCGCATCGCTTCCACCTGAGCCTTCATCGTCAGCAACATGCGCCGCACGTCCGGATGTTGGATGATCGCCACCGCAGTGCTCGACTTGCTTGTGGCCGGCTTGCCCTGAATGCGCTCTTTCGCGTATTCACGTGCCTGTTGATACGCACGCTCGGCCATCGCGAGTCCTTGAATGCCGACCTTCTGGCGGGCCTCGTTCATCATCGTGAACATGTGCGCGAGGCCCTTGTTTTCCTGGCCGACCAGATAGCCGATCGCGCCGTCCTGATCGCCGAAGCTCATCACGCAGGTCGGGCTCGCGTGAATGCCGAGCTTATGTTCGAGGGACACGCAGTGCACATCGTTGCGTTGTCCCAAAGAGCCGTCGGCGTTCACAAGGAACTTGGGCACCAGGAAAAGCGAAATCCCGCGCACGCCTTCGGGCGCATCAGGCGTACGCGCCAGCACGAGATGAATGACATTGCCGGTCATGTCATGATCGCCCCACGTGATGAAGATCTTCTGGCCATACAGGCGATAGTGATCTCCCTCAGGAACGGCTTTCGTGCGAACGGCGGCAAGGTCCGAACCGGCTTGCGACTCGGTCAGATTCATCGTGCCGGTCCACTCTCCGCCAATGAGCTTCGGCAAGTAGCAGGCCTTGAGTTCCTGTGAGCCGTGCAGTCGCAATGCCTCGGTGGCACCCGCCGTCAACAGCGGGCACAGGGCGAAGGACATGTTGGCGGAGTTCCACATCTCCACGGTCGCCGCATGCAGCAGTTCGGGCAGACCTTGACCGCCGTAATCAGGATCGCCACTGAGCCCGTTCCAACCTCCTTCGACGAATTGCTGGTAGGCCGCCCCGAAGCCGTCTGCCGCAATGACGCCATCGCGGCTCAGGCGCGCACCCTGCTCGTCGCCGGTCTTGTTGTACGGCGCAAGCACTTCGGTGGCGAACTTTGCGGCCTCCTCGAGCACGGCGCCGGCGAGTTCCGGCGTCGCGTCCTCAAAGCCCGGTAGCGACGATAACGCGTCGAGGCCGGCCAATTCGTTCATCACGAAATGCATGTCGCGCAACGGCGCAATATAGGTGGTCATCATGTGCTCCGAAAATCAGTTCTGTTGCTGCTTGTCCAGTTCACGCGACAACTCCGGCAACACCTTGAAGAGGTCGCCGACGAGGCCGTAGTCCGCAATCTGGAAGATGGGTGCTTCTTCGTCCTTGTTGATCGCCACGATCACCTTCGAGTCCTTCATGCCGGCCAGATGCTGGATCGCGCCCGATATGCCCACCGCGATATAAAGCTGCGGAGCGATGACCTTGCCGGTCTGGCCCACCTGATAGTCATTGGGAACGAAACCGGCATCCACGGCGGCGCGGGATGCGCCGACCGCCGCGCCGAGCCGGTCGGCGATCTCGTCGAGGAGCGCGAAGCTCTCGCTGGAACCCATGCCCCTGCCGCCGGAGATGACGCGTTGCGCGGCGGTGAGTTCAGGACGCTCGGAGCGCGTCAGCTGCTGGCTTACGAAGCGGGAAGCCGAAACCTCCGCGGCCGGTGCGAGCGATTCGATCACCGCGGAGCCCCCTTCGGCCGGCGCCGCGGCAAAGGCCGTGGTGCGAACCGTCAGGACCTTGATGCGATCCGCACTTCGTACGGTGGCGAGCACGTTCCCCGCGTAGATGGGACGCACGAACGTATCCGCCGACTCCACCGCCACGATCTCCGAGACCTGCGCGACGTCGAGCAGAGCCGCCACGCGCGGCATCACGTTCTTCGCGGAAGTGGTGGCGGGCGCGAACAGGTGGCTGTAGCCGGGAGCTAGCCCGACAATGAGCGCGGCCAGGTTCTCCGCCAACGCGTGCTCATATTGCGCGGCGTCAGCCACGCGCACGCGGGCTACGCCTGCGATGCTGGCCGCCTGCTCCGCAACTCTTCCGCATTGCGATCCCGCCACAAGCACATGAATTTCGTCGCCGAGGCGAGCGGCAGCGGTGATGGCGCTCAGAGTCGCTGCCTTGAGCGTTTGATTGTCGTGTTCTGCAATAACGAGTACGGCCATGTTCATCTCCTCTTTTCTCTAGATCACACGTGCCACGTTCTTCAGCTTCTCCACCAGCTCGGCGGCGTCGGCGACGCGGATGCCCGCCTCCCGTTTCGCGGGCTCCGCCAGCTTGAGCGTCGTCAGCCTCGGCGTGACGTCGACACCGAGGGCTTCGGGCGTCACGACATCGAGCGGCTTTTTCTTCGCCTTCATGATGTTGGGCAGCGTTGCGTAACGCGGCGTGTTGAGCCGAAGATCGGCGGTGATCACTGCAGGCAGGTCGACCTCGATCGTTTCCAGGCCGCCGTCGATCTCGCGCGTCACCGTCGCCTTCCCGGCTTCCACGACCACCTTCGATGCGAACGTCGCCTGCGGCAAGCCGAGCAGCGCAGCGAGCATCTGGCCGACCTGGTTGGCGTCGTCGTCGATGGCCTGTTTGCCGAGCAGCACCAGTTGCGGCTGCTCCTTGTCGACCAGTGCCTTCAGCAGCTTGGCCACGGCGAGCGGCTGTAGTTCGGCGTCGGTCTCGACCAGGATCGCGCGGTCGGCGCCGATCGCCATCGCAGTGCGCAGCGTTTCCTGGCACGCCTGTACGCCGCAGGACACCACGACCACCTCCGTGGCGGTACCGGCCTCTTTCAGACGCACGGCCTCCTCCACGGCGATCTCGTCGAACGGGTTCATCGACAGCTTCACGTTGGCGATGTCGACGGCGCTGCCATCGGCCTTCACACGAACCCTCACATTGGCGTCGACGACGCGCTTGACGGGAACAAGTACTTTCATTGCCTACTCCGTTTTGACAAAAACGCTCCGCCCGGCCGGCAACGAACCGGTCGATTCAGGTGCATGGGGCACGGTCCGCCGATTCGATCTCGACTACACGTGCGCGGTATTCGACTCCCTGGCGGGAACCGTCATGGGATCTCGGTGAAAACGCTGTCGCGCCGCTGCCCGAACATTTCGACGAGATGGCGCTCCAGTGGCTTCTCCGATGCAGTCTTGGGAATCTCGGGCACGACCTGCAGGAAGGAGATCACCGAGCTCGCTTCGAGCTTCGCGCGGCAGAGACGGAACACCTGCTGCGGGTCGAAGTCCGCCGCCCGTTTCGGCACGACGGCCGCGACCACATCCTTCTCGCCTGGCGCGCCGGATGACGCTGCTACGCCGTACACATAGACGTCTTCGATTACGCCTGACTCGGCAATCACCTTCTCGATCGGCGCGGGATTGATGAATTCACCGTTATGGCGAATCCCGCCGCCTTTGCGGTATTCGAAGAAGAGCCAGCCGTTCTCGTCTTCACGCACGACGTCGCCCATGTGCAACCAGCCGTCCTTGCTTTTTTTCGCGGACGCGTCCGGATTGCCAAAGTATTCGACCTTGAACGGGGAGCCGTCCGCCGGCCGGAAGAGCAATTCGCCGGGCACCCCTCGCGCGCAGTCGCGGCCGTCGTCGTCGATGATGCGATGCTTGAGCGTGGGCACCGGCTTGCCAATACTGCCGACCGGCCCGACCCCGACGTGCTTGACCGTGAGCCCGCCCTCCGCGGCGCCGTAGAACTCGACGATTCGCACGTCGAAGCGCTGCTCGAAGTCGGCCCAGATCGCCGCGGGCATCCCCGCTGACACCACGAAGCGCACCGGGTTGTCCGAGTCGTCTGGCCTCGCCGGTTCGCTGTAGATCGCCGTCGTCATTCCGCCGAGCAGCGTGAAGGTGGTGCACTGATACTTGCGCGTGATGTCCCACAGCCGCGACTTCGTGAAACGGCGCGAAAGCACGGCCCGCATTCCGGTCGCGAGCGATGCACCGAGCGTAATGACCTGAGCGTTGGCGTGGGTCAGCGACAGTCCTGAATAGGGACGCTCGTCGGCTGCGTAACCGAACATCGCCGGCACCACTGCCGAGGTTGAGCAGTAGCGCAGATGCGTCATGACGATGCCCTTCGGATCGCCGGTCGTGCCGGACGTAAAGATCAGTTGCATCGGACTGTCGGGGTCACGCGTCAGAATGGGCAACTCGGGCACGTGCTCCGGCCGTGACGCGCGGTAGGACAGCACATCGGCGAAGTCAGAGAGCGGCCTCGCGCCTTTGTCCGTTTCGAGCCCGATCACCCACGACAGTTGCGTAAGCGTTCCCCGCACGGCGGCGAGATTGCCGAGCGCGTAGTCGGCGGCGATGACGCCTCTGCACTGTGCGTTGTCGAGCATGTAGGCTAGCTTGTCGCCTTTGGTGCGCGGATCGATCGGCACGAATACGGTGCCCGAGATCGATGCGGCCACCATGGCTTCGATGAACTCGGCATGGTTGGCCATCAGCAATGCGAAGTGCTCTCCGGGGCGCAGGCCGCGATCGATCAGGACTTGAGCGAGACGCTGGCCGTTGTCCCAGAGTTGCCGGTAGGTGCGCACCTCGTCGGGCCGCACACCGGCGCCCTCGATCGTGAGTACGTCCCGATCCGGCATGGTGTCGACGCGATTGGCGATCAGCGCCGCCAGGATGGTGTCTGGTCTGGTGCTCATGGCACGGTGTCTCCTGATGGTGTTCGATATCGCGTGCGTGCCGGATCTCTGCCGGCCGTCACGGCCTCAACGCTAACGTCCGAGAATCGTGATGCTGGCCACGGCTTCTTCCACGCCGCACAGACCACCGCCGTTCTCCGCAAGTGCGATGCGCGCGCCCTCGACCTGGCGCTGTCCCGCTTCAGCACGTAGCTGGGTAACGAGCTCATAGATCTGGCCCAGCCCGGTCGCGCCGATTGGATGCCCTTTCGATTCCAGGCCGCCGGATGGATTGATCGGAATCCGCCCGCCGATCGAGGTGTCTCCGCGCTCCGCGGCCACGCCGCCCATGCCGCGTTCACACAGCCCGAGCACTTCAGACTGGATGATTTCGCCGATTGCAGTCGCATCGTGTACTTCGGCAACCGAAACGTCTCGCGGCGCCACGCCGGCCTGTTCATAGGCCTTGATGGAGCCGAGCCGGACCAGATGCTGGTCGAGCGCGGCGGCCGGCCGGTCGCTGCCGGTCTGAAGCACGGACGCCAGCACGCGAATTGCCCGTGTGCGCCCGCCTTTGAGCCGTTCAAGGCCGGCCTCGCTGCACACGATCGCCGCAGCCGCGCCGTCGCTGATCGGCGAGCACATCGGCAGCGTCAGCGGATAGGTGATCGGCGGCGCGCTGAGTACTTCTTCCACGGAGTAGGCCTGGCGGTACTGGGCGAGCGGATTGTGTACCGAGTGCCCGTGGTTCTTGGCGGACACCGCGGCAATCTGCCGTTGAGTCGTGCCGAATTCGCGCATGTGCATGCGCCCCATCGACGCGTAGATATCCATGAACACGCTATAAGGCTTCTCCGATACGCTTCCTTCGGGCGGCTCAATGCCCTTTCCCATCTCGAGCAGCCTGCGCCTGCCGTTCTCGGTATCGTGCACGTCCCATGCACCGTCGAACGCGCTGAACGTGCGCGCCTTGTCCGTCGAAAACATCTTTTCGGCGCCCACGGCGAGCACGATGTCCGCAGCCCCTGCCTTCACGTAGTTCACCGCCAGATGAAATGCGGTACTGGCGCTCGCGCAGGCGTTCTCGACGTTGATCACGGGCAACCCGTGCACGCCCATCGCGCGCAAGGCAAGCTCGCCGCGAATCATGTGCTGGCCGTCCATATGCCCCTGCGTCGAGTTGCCGAAGAACGCGCCCTGCAGTTGGCCTTTATCGCAACCGGCGTCGGCGAGTGCCTCCTCCACGGCCTTGCACGTCATCTGTTTCACGCTGGTGTCCAGATGTTTGCCAAAGGGCGTCATCCCGATGCCCACGACGTACACTTCCTTGCTCATGTTCACTTCTCCCTCGCTCATTGGCTACGCGACCATGCAACGCGGCGCGTTCCGATCCACGCTGTTCAAACGCTCTTCACTTCGTAGTGCAGGTAGCCTTCTTCGGCCTGCGCCGCGAGGAGATTGCGCGCGCCGAACGCCCGCGCCGGCGAGACGAAGCCGACCGCATGCAACTGCCCTCGCAGAATGCGGCGTACTGCTTCCGCACCCAGCACGCCGGTTTGCGCGTAGGGCGAATTGCCGCGCAGAATCACACTGACGGAATTCACGTTGCCTCGTCCCTGACATGACAGCGTGCAGCGGTTGACGTCAGGATTCTCGCGGGCGGGTTCGGTTTGCGTGACGGCCTTGCCCCATTCGTTGGTGATCTCTTCCTGCTTGGCTGGATCGAGATGCCGGCACTCGTCCTCGAACTTCTTCAGCAAGCCGACGACTGCATTGAAACGCTCCTGATTTCTGAACGACACCAGCGTCTGGCAATTGCGCACACGCGGATCGCCCTCGTACCAGATCGGCTCGCCGCCACCGCCCCAGGGCAGCGCGTTCAGCGGCACGTGTTCACCGGGCACGTGAACCTGATACGGCGTCGCCCAGGGCCATTGCACGAGCTCGTTGTTCCGCAGGAAAAACTGCGGCTTCGTGCACATCCGCAGAAATGACATCGTCGACGCGACGCTGACTTCCGAATCCCCGAGGTAGATCACGTCGAGGGTGTCGATGCCCGGTGTTTCCAGCGCGATCTCGGTCGCCAGATTGCCTTCGGTCCACATGTACGAATTGCCGGGACACAGCGCCAGATCTTTTGCGGCAAACGCCTCGCCGTATGTGCGCTTCAACATGGCCATCCAGTCGGTTTCGCCCGTCGTGTCGACATAGTGGCAACCCGCCGCGAGGCTGGCCTCGACCACCGGGCGGCCGAGTTGCATGAACGGCCCGACGATGTTGATGACCGCCTTCCTGCCTTTGAATAGTTCTGTCAGCGCGTTCGTTTCGTGCTCGACGGCGACGCACTGATAGTCATGTCCGGCAAGTTCCGGCACCTTGGACATCTCCTCTTGCAAGCGCTCTTTGTTGCGCCCCGCCGCAATGAACGGAATCCCGCGTTCGGCGAGCTTCCACGCCGTGAGCTTGCCTGTGTAACCACTCGCTCCGTAGAGCACCACTTCGTATGTCGTTGCCATTTCGTCGTCTCCTTGAAGTTGCTATCGCAGTGCTTTGCACCGTGTGCGAGATTCAAAGCAGCTCGGGGTCAATCAGGTAGTAGCCGCCCTTGATCGCGAGGACTTCGTTGCAGCCGTCCTCGATCAACGACGCCCGCGCATCGCGCCAGATCTTTTCGATCGGATACTCGCGCGTGAGTCCGTTGCCGCAAAAGATCTGCAGTGCGTCGTTGGCAACTTCGAAGGCGGTTTGGGTCGCGGTGATCTTGGCCGTCATCGCCGCGTGCAGCGACGGATGCGGCGACGTGAAGTTGTAGTGCACGACACGGTGAGCCAGGGCACGGGCTGCTTCCACCTTCCTGAACATGTGGAAGAGCCGCGACGCCACCGACTGATGACGAATGATCGGCAAGCCGCCCTGCTTGCGTTCATGCGCATAGCCCAGCGCAAGTTCGAAGGCGGCGCGTGCCGCACCGGTAAACACGGTGCCCATGATCGCGTTGGCGAGCGTGTGAATGGCGTAGACGGCGTCAAGGTATTGATCCGGGCCGGCAAGGATGTGGTCCCTGGAAAGCTTGACGTTTTCAAAGAAGATTTCGCCCTGGTTGAGGGCGCGCTGTCCGATCTTGTCGAGCGGCTTGCCACGCGACACGCCTCGCGCGTCCATCGGCACGACGATCACGGCCCCGCGCTTCGTCTCCACACCGGCGCCGCTGTCCGCCGCGCAGTAGAGAATGCAGACATCCGCTACGATGCCGTTCGACACCCACGCCGACTTCTGCCCATTGATGATCACGTCGTCGCCACGCAGTGTGGCCACGCAGTTGGGCCGGCCGTAGGTTCCCTGCGGGTGCAGGATCATGCCGCTCGCGTCCAGCATGTCGGAGCCATGATCGGGTTCAGTGATGGCCCAGCAGCCGAGCTTCGAATCCGGCGCGAGCGCCCGGCAAAACGGGTTGCCTGACAGCGCGCTCATCAGCGCCGGGAGCAACCCCGCGCCGTACGAAACCGCGAGTCCGGAATCGCCCCAGCCGAGTTCCTCGAACAGGATGCACATGGTTTTGGCACGTTCGGCAGGCTCGAGCTCAAAGAGCCCGTCGACGCCGAACCCCAGCTCGACAAATTTTTTGCGGGCGTCCCAGTAAGGCGACCCGGGCGCGATGGCCTCCTCCGGCGTCATGCGATCGAGTTTGACGCCGACGGGGCGCATGACCTCTTCCGCGTAACGATGGACGGTCTGCTGAACCATCTGCCCCATCTCCGACAACTCAGGTTCAGCACCTAGCGGGCCGAGTTTGTGCATTGCAACGTGATTCGATGCGGTCGACATGTCTCCTCCTTGGAGGTGGTTGGGCGTATCATTTCCCCGGTGACGCACCGGTCCCGGGTGTGCTCGACTGGCCCGTGACGCGTTAACCGATCGGCGCGCTGCAGGGTGGTCCGGTTGCACTTCGATGTCCTCTATGGAAACCATGGTGTACCCGCGAAGCGCTGCGCAATATCCCCCGTACAGGGGAGCGCGATCGCATGGACGGGGGAGGGCACCCAGGGAGAACCCAAATGCCCGAAGCAGTTCATGCGTCTGACCGAGGAACCGATGCCCGCCGAGAAGCTGCCCCTCCTGCTCGCTACGAAGGTTCTTCCGCCGCGCCTGTCGCCGGGGCTGATCGATCGTCCGCGCCTGTTCGATCTGGCGGCTCAGGCGGAGAACAAACGGCTCACCGTCATCAAAGCGCCCGCCGGCTTCGGCAAGACCTCGCTCGCGATCACCTGGCTCAATCGGCTGCGCGCCAGCGGCGCGCGCGTAGCGTGGCTATCGCTCGATGACGAAGACGATGAACCCGCGCGCTTCCTCCACCATCTCGCCCGCTCGTTGCGGCACGCCTGCAACAACGTAGGCGCGTCGGCGATCGGTCTGACGGCAGGCGGCTCTCTGGCTCCCGCGCATGCCATCGTCTCGACGCTGATCAACGACCTCGTCGAAGTCGAGGACGAGGTGTGCCTGTTCCTCGACGATTACCATCTGATCAGTCTCCCGGCGATTCACGACGCCATGTCGTTCTTCATCGCGAACGCACCGTCGCATGTGCATGTGATCGTTTGCACCCGTGCGGATTCCGCGCTGCCGCTCGCCAGGCTGAGAGCGCAAAACGAACTGCTGGAAGTTGACGCGTCGACATTGCGTTTCAATTTCGACGAGACGCGCTGCTTTGTCGAACGCGAATGCCTTGGCCGGCTGGGCACGTCCGGCGTGAAATCGCTGCACGCGACCACGGAGGGCTGGGCGGCCGCGTTGCGCATTTCGGCGTCGGTGCTGTCGCGCGAAGAACCCAGGCCGGGTTGGGAGTCGAGTGTGCCGTCCGGCGCTTCACGGCCGTTCGCCGCCTACCTCGAAGACATGCTCATGCGCTTGCCCGACGACATGGTCGCCTTCATGCTGCACACGGCGATACTCGATCGGTTGACTGCCCCGCTCTGCCAGGCGGTAACCGGTGTCAAGGCCAGTCAGAGCATGCTGGAAGCTATCGCCGCGCGCCAGTTGCTACTGGAGCCGATGGATCTCGAAGGGCACTGGTTCCGCTATCACCCTCTGCTGCGCGAGTATCTGCGCCAACGCCTCGGCGCGCAGTCGGGCGACGAACTGGCGGATCTGCATCGCCGCGCGTGCCGGTGGTATGCATCGCAAGAAATCTGGACAGACGCCGTCAGGCACGCGATCGCCGCAGGCGACACGGACGATGCGATTGCCCTGATCGGCAACTGCGCGATGGCGCTCGTCAAGAAAGGCGACCTGCTGACACTGCTCGGTTGGCAACGCCATTTTCCGGCGCACCTGATGCGCGGACAGGTCGAGGTCACGCTGGCGATCGCCTGGGGCATGGCGCTCGCGATACGTCCGAACGATGCGCTTGCGATGCTGGATGCGATCGAGCGCGATGCGCACGCGAGTGCCGACCCCGACGGCATCCGCTGGGAGTGCCGGGTGATTCGCTCGGTCGCGGTCGCGCTGCAGGACGATCCGCAAGGAGCGCTCGCGATCGCTCAGCCGTGCCTCGACCGGCCGTCGACCGATATCTGGAGCACCAATGTCGCCTCCAACGTCGTGCGTTTCGCGCACTGGAAGGCGGGCAATCTCGAAGCGCTCTACGCGACGCCGTGGATCCCCTATTCGATCGAAGAGGACCAGCGCAATGTCTTCGCTTCGACCTACCGGCTGTGCCTGCTCGGTCATGCGGAAATGCAGCAGATGCACTTTGATCTGGCCGAGCGGTATTTCACCGAGGCGATGCAGCTGGCCGAGCGTCATTCCGGTCCGCAATCTGTCTCCGCCGCGCTGTGCGCACCGATGATCGCGCAGATCCGCTACGAGCAGGGCCGGCTCGACGAGGCCGAGGCCTTGCTCGTCGATCTCATGCCGGTGATTGAACTGGCGGTCCTGCTCGACAGCACCTTGATCGCCTTCCGGTTGCTCATCCGGATCGCAGCGGCGCGTTCCGATACCGTGCGGGCCTACGCGCTGCTCAACCAGGGAGAGGCGCTCGGCCATGCGCGCCACTGGAACCGGCTGATCGCGGGCGGCCTCGTCGAGCGCACGCGGCTCTATCTGCTGGAAGGACGAATGGCGGAAGCCGCGGGATGTGTCGCGCAACTGGAACATCTCGCCGCTCCCGGCTCCGCTGGTTCGCCTGCCGTCTCGCCGGAGATCGGAACCTATCGCTCGCTCGCCGCGGCCTATCTCGCGATGGCGCAGAAGCGAACGCAAGACGGCATTGAAATCGTGACGGCCGCGTTGGAGGTCGTCGACGCACGGCGCGAGCACTATCTCGCGCTACGCCTGCGAAGCGTGCTCGCCCTGATTTGCCTCGGTGCCGGCGAACGCGACCGCGCCGTCGAGATCTTTCGTGACCTCCTGAAGGAAGCCGCAGCCGCGGGCATCTACCAGTCGATCATCGACCTGTTTCCGGAAATCGGCGCGCTGCTGCAGGCCGTGCGCGACGACACGCGCGCGACCGCGCAGACAAAAACATTGCTGTCCTACGTGGATCGCCTGCTCGACGGCTGGCGGGCTCTGTACCAACCCGGCAGCAAATCCGCGCGGGACACCGAACGGGAGTCGCTTAGTGCACGCGAACGCAACATCGTCGACCTGATCGCCGACGGGCAGTCGAACAAGGAAATCGCGCGCAGCCTAGGCATCGCGCCGGAAACCGTCAAGTCTCACGTGAAGAGCATCTTCATGAAGCTCTCGGTCGACAAGCGCGCGCAAGCCGTTGCGCGCGCGCAGGCGCTGGGACTCGTAAAGCAAACCTAGCAGGCTGTTTACGCATTTTCGACGAGCCACTCGCTCATGCGTTTCACCGCGTGACCATGAGTGCGGCCGCATGGAGCAGCACGCCGACCGTGCCGCCCACGAACGTGCCATTGATCCGGATGTATTGCAGATCGCGGCCAATTTCCGCTTCGATCTTCCCGCTCACTTCATCCGCGTTCCAGCTTTTCACGACGTCGGTGATCAGCGCCGACAGTTCGCGCCGATAGCGCACGACCAGTTCGTGGGCCAGCGCGAGCCACCAGGCGTTGAGCTTGTGCTGAATCGCAGGCTCGCTGCCCACGCCTCTCGCGAGCGACGCCAGCATACCCGCCAACGCGCCGCGCATTGCCGAATGCTCGTGCGCGAGATCGGCGCTCACGCGTGTGCACACGTAGTCGAGCAGCACGCGATACGAGTCCCCGTTTCTGAAGTAGCGAATGCAGTCGCGCATCAATGATTTGCCGACGCGGCGATGCACCGCCGAGGTCTGCAACTGGACGATCAGGTCCTGCACCGCGTCGTCGAACTGACGACGAAGCTCGTGATCGGGATCCGCCGCCACGTCATGAAGCAGCGCGATGATGCCTTCGACGAACTTCCTGACGATATACGTATCGAGCGGCACGGGCGTGTATCTCGAGGCCGCGCTGAATCTGGCCTTGATCATGTCCACGTTGGCCGTCAGCCACTTCTCCAGCGCCAGAAGCCCGTGGTCCAGCAACGGCTGATGTCGGCCCTCTTCCGTCAGCACTTTCAGCACGCTGCCGGCCGCACGCGACACATCGAGCGCACGCAATTGCGGTATCACCATACGCTCGAAGAACCGTTCGACGTCCGCTTCGTCCATCCCGTTCAGCAATCCCGGCAGCGAATCCGCGACGACATCGGCGATCGCCCGGCTGTTGGCCGGCACGGCGAGCCACTGCGCCATCGCTTGCGCGGCGTTGTGGCCGCTCAGTTTGCCGATGATGAGCTCAGGCGTCAGGAAATTCTCTTCGACGAAGTTGCCGAGGCTCTCGGCGATCCGCTGCTGGTTCTGCGGAATGATTGCGGTATGCGGGACCGGCAGACCGAACGGACGCCGGAACAACGCGACGACCGCATACCAGTCGGCGATCGCGCCGACCGTGCCGGCTTCCGCAAACGCACGCAGCCATGCCAGCCACGGATACTCGCCCTGCCAGACGACGGACATGAGCAGCAGCGCGATCAGCACCACGAGCAAACACGTCGCGGTTCGCCGCATCCGCTTCAGGCGCAGCGTTTTCAGGTACTCCGGCGCATCGGCCGCGGCACGCCGCGCGCCTTCGTCGCCATTCGCGACGGCACTCAACCCGCCTCCTGCCGCAGAAACCGGCGCACCACGGGAGCGACCTCCTTGGCGCGCGTGATGAGGAACAGGTGGCCGTCGTCGATCACATACAGCGTCGCGTTGCGGATGCGGGCGGCGAGAATCTTCGCGTTGGTGAGCGGGACGATGGGATCGTCGTTGCCGTGCATCACGAGCGTCATCTGGCGCAACGCGCCGAGCCAGGGCAGGCTGCTCCAGCCCGAAGCGGCCAGCAGCTGGTAGAGGTAGCCGCGGCCACGGGGCGGCTGAATGTGCCGCGCGTGATCCCGCAGCAGCGACGGATCCCGCCGGTACGCACCACCGTAGATTTCCGCGCCCACCTCCTGAAGATATGCCGGATCGGTATAGCGGCGCGGTCCGATCAGCTTCGACAGCACCGACAGCTTCGCCGGCACCATGATGACGCCCGGCGAGGTCGCCGCGAGAATCAGCCGGCGGCAACGCGCCGGATAGAGACGCGCGAATTGCTGCGCGAGCGCGCCGCCCCACGAAACGCCGAGCACGTCGACGGGTCCGTCGTAGCCGAGCCGCGATAGCAGCCGCTCGCTCAGCACGGACAGTGTCGAGAAGCGATACGGCACGACGGGCGCGGGCGAACCGCCCACGCCGGGGACGTCGAAGATGATCACGCTCACGTCCTCGAGTGCGGTGACGAACGGCTCCACCAGTTCGAGGTTGGCGCCGATGCCGTTGAAAATGAGCAGCGGCGGCGACGCGTCGCTGCCCTGCCGCGTCGCGACACGCAACAACTGGCCGTTGAGATCGACCATCTGGATTTGCATGCCGCCGACAGACGCGGGGGTGGGTTCCATATCTATCATCCGGACGACCCTCTGGTGGAGCATGACATCGGGGATTGGGCGCGTCGCATCGCGAGCCCGCCTTACTTCTTCGGCTGCAGCAGCGTCTTCAACTCCTCGACGTGTTCCGCGACGCGCTTCGTGACCACCGCAACGCTGTCCGACTGCGCACGGTACGCCGTGTCGGCGAGTTCCTGCATGTCGGTCAGCGCCTTGTGCAGTGCCTGTTGAACCACTTCGCCGGCCTTCGCGGGCTGGCCGCCAGACGCGCTCAAGCGACCGACCAGCGACTGCAGTTCGGTGAGCGTCGTCCGCAGGATGTCCGCCTGCTTGCTGGCAAGCGACTGGAACCCCGCGAGTGCGGTGGTGTTGGCTTCGGCGAGCGCCTCGATGTCCTTGCGGCGCGACTCGAGGATCGCGCCGGCGTCGATACCCGGCAGCTTGAACTGACTGGTGAGCTTCGTGTACTCGGTGAAAATGCTGTTAGCGTTGGTTGAATCCATGATCGACTCTCCAAAAAATTTGCATCAGGAAAAGGCTGGCCATCACCCGGCCACAAGGATGTGCATCATGCTTCCATCACATAGGTGCCCGGCGCCTTGACGCCAGCCGGGTGCCGCTCGTTGCCGGGCGCGGCCGGCGCCGCGCGCCGCTCGCCGGACCGCTCGCGCAGCCAGTCCGTCCAATTGCCCCACCACGAATCTTTCTGCGCCTGCGCGCCGGCCAGCCATGCGTCGGCATGCGCCGGCAAGCCGGCATTGACGAAGAACTTCGCCTTCGGATTGCCGGGCGGGTTGATCAGACTCTGGATGTGCCCGCTCGAACTCAGCACGAACCGCGTGTCGCCGCCGAATGTCCGCGCCGTGTTGTACACGCCCTTCCACGGCGTGATGTGATCCGTCATGCCCGCCACCACGTACTTGTCGCACGTGACGCCGGACAGGTCGATCGGCGTGCCCAGCACCGACAGCGCACGCGGCTTGCTGAACAGGTTGCCCACGAAGATGTCGAGCAGCTGGCCATGCATCCGCGCGGGCAGCCGGGTCGCGTCGTTGTTCCAGTAGAGGATGTCGAACGCGGGCGGCGTCTTGCCCAGCAGATAGTTGTTCACCCAGTAGTTCCACACCAGATCGTTGGGCCGCATCCAGGCGAACACGCGCCCCATCTCCTCGCCGGCGAGCACACCCTTCGACAGGCTGTTCTGTTTCGCCGCCGCAATGGCTTCGGGCGTGGCGAAGAGGCCGAGCTGCGAGTCCGCCTTGTTGTCCAGCACGGCGACCATCAGCGTCGCGGCGTTGACGGTCGTTTCGCCGCGGGCCGCGAGGTGACCGAGCAGCGCGGAGATCGTCATCGCACCGGAACACGCGCCGTGCAGATTCACATCGTCGCTGCCGGTGATGTCGCGCACCGCCGCGATCGCTTCGAGGAGCGCGCCGACGTACGTGTCGAGATCCCAGTGGCTCTGGGCCGCGGTCGGATTGCGCCAACTCACGACGAACACCTGAAACTCGCTCTTGACGAGGTAGTCCACGATGCTCTTGCCTTCGGACAGGTCGAACACATAAAACTTGTTGATCTGCGGCGGCACGATCAATTGCGGGCGGGTATAGACCTGCGCGGTCGCCGGCGCATACTGGATCAGCTCGAGTACCTCGTTGCGAAACACCACCGCTCCCGGCGTCGTGCCGAGATTCTTGCCCACCTCGAACGCGGACTTGTCGACTTGCGCGGGCATGCCCTGGTTCTGCAGCAAGTCCGTCATGAGGTTCTTCATGCCGCCAATGAGGCTCGCGCCGCCCGAATCGACGATCTTCTTCAACGCCTCAGGATTGCCGAACAGCGAGTTCGTCGGCGACAGCGCCTCGGTGAACAGCGACATCACGAACTGCGCGCGCTCCTTCGATTTCGGATCCAGCGCGGAGCGCTCGACAAATCCGGCGAGCGCGTTGCGCCACGCAAGGTAGCTCTCCAGCGTAACGCGGTAGAGCGAGTTGTCGCGCCAGGCAGGGTCGGCAAACCGCCTGTCGGGCTTCGACGGCGGCGCTTCCGCGCCATCACGGGCACCGCCGTAGAGCACGGCGATCAGTTCGCGCACCAGCGCCGCTTCCTGCTCGAGGACCAGGCCGGGTTGCCGCAGCGCCTGGGTGCCGATCTGCTGCGCGGCCGCCAGAATGTCGCACGGGCGCAGCCCGACAAACGGGTTGGGGCCCAGCATGCCTTCGGCGGCCGATGCCGCGAGATCGTCCGTCTGATCGTTTCGCGACGCGTTGTCAGTTGTCTCCGCCATCTTGATGCTCCTCGAACGACGCTTTGTTTTGTCACCAGTAGTAGAGGTCATGCCACCAACATCGCCAGTGACTCGGCGATCAGTGCCGGCTTGTCCTCGCCTTCGATCTGCAACTCGTTCATCGTCTTCACGATGATCCGGCCGCCGCCTTTCGCCTCCACGGACATGACGGTCACGCGGTTGCGCACCCGCGCGCCGGCCTTGACCGGTGTCATGAAACGCACCTTGTCCAGCCCGTAGTTGAGGCCGGCCGACGCGTCCTCGGGAATGAGGCCGATCTCGATGGCCAGCGCGGCAAGCAGCGAGAGCGTCAGATAGCCGTGGGCGATCGTGCCGCCGAACGGGCTTTCGCGCTTCGCGCGTTCCACGTCCACGTGGATCCACTGCTTGTCGCCCGTGCATTGCGCGAACGCGTCGATGCGTGCCTGATCGACCGTGACCCAGTCCGACACGCCCAGCTCGCGGCCAACGAAGTCGTCGATCGTCGCGATGCGATATTTACTGATGCTCATCGTGCATGCTCCTAGTGACCGGTTACGCGAACTGCTCGCGCAGCCACTTCTTGTTCATCTTGCCGACGCTCGTCTTCTCCAGCGCATCGATGAATTTGACGAGCTGCGGCACCGCGTACTTCGAGATTTGTCCGGTATGGCTGAACTTGAGAACGTGCTGCTTGATGTCGTCCTCGGTGACCGCGGCGCCCGCCTTGAGCACCACCAGCGCCACGGGCCTTTCGCCCCACTTCTCGTCCTTGATCCCGATCACCGCGACTTCCGAGACACCCGGGTGCAGCGAGATCAGGCTTTCTATCTCGAGCGACGAGACCCACTCGCCGCCGGACTTGATCACGTCCTTGATGCGGTCGGTGATCTGCAGATTGCCGGTCGCGTCGATGTTCGCGATGTCCTGCGTGTGCAGGTAGCCGCCCGCCCAGAGCTGTGCCGACGCTTCCGGGTTGTCGAAGTATCCCTGGGTCAGCCACGGGGCACGCACGACAACTTCGCCATAGGCCTTGCCGTCGTGCGCGACATCGTTCAGCGCGTCGTCGACGATACGCAGATCGACGAGCGGAACCGGCAGACCGGTCTTGCAGCGCAGGCGCACTTGTTCTTCGGTGTCGAGCTGTTCATAGCCCGGCGGAAGCTGCGCGAGACTCAGCACGGGACAGGTTTCGGACATGCCATAGCCGGTAAACACGTCAATGCCACGTTCGACTGCGGCATGGGCGATGCCGTGCGGCAGCGCGCCTCCGCCGATCACGATCTTCCAGTTGCTGAAATCCGTGGACTGCGCGTCCGGGCAGTTCAGCACCATGTGGAGGATCGTGCTCACGCAATGCGAGAACGTGACGCCTTCGTCGCGCACCAGTTTCACCAGCCGCTCGGGCACATAGCGGCCCGGATAGACCTGCTTCACGCCCAGCACCGTCGCGATGTACGGCATGCCCCATGCGTGTACGTGAAACATCGGCGTCAGCGGCATATAGACGTCGCCGCGATGAAAACGCTGCCCCGACACCGGGCTCCCGAGCGCCGCCATCAGCGTGATGGTGTGCAAGACTAGTTGACGATGCGAGAAGTACACGCCCTTGGGCAGGCCGGTCGTGCCCGTCGTATAGAACGTGGTGGCCCGGGTGTTTTCGTCGAAGTCTGGAAAGTCGTAGTGGGTTGCACTCGCCGCCAGCATCGCTTCGTATTCCGTCGCGAACGGAATGGTGTGCGCGCATGCCTCGCTGTCCGGCTCGTCGATCCATATGAATTTGCGCACCGTTTCGAGCTGATCTTTGATCGCTTCGACGACGGGTAGAAAATCGGTGTGAACGAACAGCACTTCCGCGCGCGCGTGATTGATCGTGTAGACGATCTCCGCCGGCGACAGCCGCACGTTGACCGTCTGCAACACGGCCCCCATCATCGGCACGGCGAAGTAGCTCTCGAGATAGCGATGACTGTCCCAGTCCATCACCGCGACCGTGCTGCCGTGGCGTACGCCCAGCCCGGCGAGACCGTTGGCGAGCCGCGCGATCCGTTCCTGCAGCTGGCTGTAGGTCATCCGCAGCTGGTTGCGGTAGACGATTTCCTGATTCGGTGCCTGAGCGAATGGCGTGTGCAGCAAATGCTTGATCAACAATGGATAGGCATAGGCGGATGGCGCCGCGCTCTGTACGGTGTCCTGCATCTGTGTCTCCTCGCATCTATGAATGGATGGCGGGCTGGCACCGGACCGTCGTTGCGTTTCGCATACGGTGGCGTCCCCGAGTAGTGCCATGATCGCGGCGATCGGACATGCGGGACCATCCCCTGAACGGGGGAGAGCGATGGGGTGCTGGCTGCCGGCGGCAGCCTAGAACATATGCCGCAACCCAGCCATGACGCCGAGTTGAGTCGTACCGTATGCGGAACTCAGGGCATTGACTCCCTGGAACTGGGCTCCGACCAGTCCGCCCCGGTACAGCGAATAGTCGACTTCGAGATACGCATCCGTGCGTTTCGACCAGTTATGGTCCGCAAGCAGTTGGAACTGCGTTGCGTTGCCATCGGCTGACTGTTTTTTCCCGCTCTGGATCGTCCGCCACACATTGGCAGAAAGATGAGTCGCATCGCCCACTGCCTGCGTCACTCCGCCGAAAAACATTTGCCGCGAACTGAATGTATTGAATTTAATTGCGGTCAATTCCGGCGCGCTGAATGGGCCGTTAGGGAAGTTGCCGACAAAGCCGGCATCCTGTCGATTCACGGCCCAGCCGGCAATGAACGTCGTACTGTCGAATGTATAGGAGCCGCCGGCGGTCCAGGATTTCAAGTGCGCGGAACTGTTCACCGCATCGCGTGAGTCCAGGTATGCGGCGCCGAGGCGCAACGGCGCACCGGGCAAATAGAGGACCGATGCCCCAAGTTGGCTGCCCGCGCCGAATGCGCCGGCGTTGCCGCCAAACGCGTAAGACACCTCGGCCGTGAGGTATTGCCATCGCGCCGCGTATTTGACCATGTTGCTTGTCCATACGCCCTGAGCCATCATGACTTCCGGCCGGAACTGGTAGAAGGTCGGCAGCCATGGATTGGTCACGAAGGCACTCAGAACGGCGTCAGAAAGTGGATTGAGTTGACGCCCCATCGTCAACTTTCCGAAGGTGGTCGATTGCAGACCAACGAGAGCCGTATTGAAGAAAGGATAGGCCGGGTCAGTGATCCCCGAGTTCAGAAAAAAGCGATCCTCGAGTTGGAACAGGACCTTCGTGCCGCCGCCAATGTCTTCGGCGCCCTTGAGTCCGAAGTGGCTCTCGCTCTCGCCGCCAGCGAGTTGAGTTCTGGAATCGCCGGAAGGATTCGCGTGCGTCGTATAGCGAATCCCGGCATCCACGAGTCCATAGAGGATCACCGACGACTGCGCGGTCACTGAGACGGAGTACAGGGTCGCAGTGGATAGCACGCTGACGAACAGTCCTGCTTTACCCGAACAGAGGACTTTCAATGTGCGCGAACCGCTGCTCCGGACGACCCTGCAGAATAATCTCCCAACCGTCCTCATATGCAAGCTCCAGTTTTATGTTTAAGTTGCACTACGAACTATTTAGATCATGCTCACCTGTTGTAGCGACAGACGGCAGATCAGTTGACCTGCCGCCTTCGGATCAAGCGTTTCGACACAGTCTTTCAGCTTCTTGCAACAGTCTCCACTGGATTTTCCCGCTCGCTGTACGGGGCAAGCTGTCGGCAAACTGAACGACGCGCGGCACCTTATAGGACGCCATGTGCTCGCGCGCCCAAGACACAATGTCTTCTTCCGTCGCATGGACGCCGTTCCGAAGCACGATGACGGCCTTTACCGACTCGCCTCGACGCGGATCGTGAGTCGCGATAAACACATGCCTCCTGGACGGCGGGATGCTCGAATAGCATCGACTCGACTTCAGCCGGCCATACCTTGTAGCCGGATGCGTTGATCATGCGTTTCAGCCGATCGACGACGAAGAAATAGCCGTCGTGGTCCACATAGCCGAGGTCGCCTGTCCGCATATACCGCTTGCCATCGATCGAAGCGAATGCATCTCGTGTGGCTTCCGGAGAATGCCAATACCCGTCGAACACTTGAGGTCCGCTCACGAGAATTTCCCCCGTTTCTCCTTCGGCAAGAGGTTCCAGGGTCTCTGGATCGACAACGAGTGAATATGTGCTGAAGATCGGCACGCCCATGCACTGCTGCTTGCTGTGCTGCGGCGGATTGATGTGGGTCGCCGCCATCGTTTCGGTGAGGCCATACCCTTCTACGTACGGAATGCCCCAGCGCTCCTGAATCTGTTGCGCAACAGCCTGTGGCATCGCGGCGCCGCCCCCGCTCAGGTATGTAATTGAACTCAGATCGAACTTGCCGACGTCCGCAAAGTTCAGCAGGTCGATGAGCATGGTGGGAACGGTTACCCACGCACTCACCCGGTGGCGTTCGATCAGATGTGCGGCACATGCCGAGTCCCAGCGGGTCATGATCACCATGGTCGCGCCGATGTAGATCGGCATATTCATGCAGTTCTGCATGCCGGTGACATGGAACAATGGCACGGAGCACAGCGTCACGCTCTCGTTCGGCAGGTTCGGCCATTCACCGCACGAGACGGTTGAATGCATCACGCTACGATGTGTATGGACACATCCTTTTGGACGCCCGGTCGTGCCGGACGTGTACGGAATAACCGCCAGATCGTCGGGCCCGGATTTGTGGTCGCGCGGAACGCACGCACGAGCAAGCGCGTCATTCCAGCCGATCGCGGCAGCAGGACCGTCGATAGCTAGGGTATGAAGCCGCGGCTCAACCGAAGTCAGAACGTCGGGCAGCGGCAAATCGGTCCGGTCGCGCAGGTAGTCTGCATAGCGTACAGAGATAACATGGTCCACGTAGCGGCCTGCGAGCGCCCGCACATGCTCCATGAGTTCTTCGCCGACAAAGGCGACTCTTGCGCCGCTATCCTCGAAAATGTGTTGCAGCTCCGAAGTCCGGTTCATTGGATTGACAGGCACGACTACCGCATCGGCGCGCAGGGCCGCATAGAAGGCAATGACGAACTGCGGACTGTTCTGCATATACAGGACAACGCGGTCGCCTCGGGCGATGCCGCAGTGTTGCTGCAGGAATCCGGCCATGATTTCCACTTCATGCCGCAATTGCCTGTAGCTCACGGAATTACCGTAATAAGCGATGGCGGCCTTCTCCGGATGGCGGTTCGCGGAGACTTCGAGATTCGTGTACAGCGATGTCCGCGGCGCGGATAAATGGCGCGGCTCGCCGACCGGCCGATGCGTTGATGTTGCCGTCATGTCTACTCCGAGCGTGAGACGAAATGCAGTGGTATGGCGTGACGCGTTGACGCTGTTTGCTTCCGTCACGGGCCAATCGCCCGTGACGGCACGCAGGATCGACCTACGCCAAAGACGTTTTCGCAAGTTGCCGCGTTCAGGCATGGTGCCGAGCACCAGGCGTTTGCAACTCGTTACGCCTGAAGCAGTCGGCGACTCCACTGGCCTATCGCTTCGAGCGTTTCGGCGGTTTCCGGCAGGAATGGGAAGAGCGTGAAGACGTGAACCGAATCGGCCACCATCTTCAACGTCACATTCGCCCCGGCAGCCTTGGCCCGCTCCGCAAAACGAGTCGTGTCGCTTTCCAGTACCTCTCCTTCCACGGCAGAAATAAACACCGGCGGCAGGTCTGCCAGGTCCGCGAACAGCGGCGAGACCATCGGATCTGTCGGCTCGTGGCCCTGGAAGTAGGACGCGACAAGGTTGGAAAGCGTCTCGCGATTCGCGGCCGGGTCGTCGCCCGAATTCGCCATGACGGAGGGGCCGCCAAGCGTGAGGTCTGTGAGCGGGCAGATTGCGATGACGCCGCCCGGCAACGGCAGGCCCGCGCGACGTAACGCGGCAGCCAGAGCCAGGGCCAGGCCGCCCCCGGACGATTCGCCGCTCAGGAACACCGTCGACGGATCGACGCCCGAAGCGAGCAAGCCGCGATAGGCACTGAATGCGTCGTCGAATGCGGCCGGATAGGGATGCTCGGGGGCGAGACGATAGTCGACCGTGTAGCACGGACCGTTCAGCGCGCGCGAAAGACGGCTCGCGTATTCCACCGAGCTCTTCGCCGAACCGAGTACATAGCCACCGCCGTGGAAGTGCAATACGGTGGCTTTTTGCCCTGCGCCCGCGGCGACCACCCGTAACGAACTCACGCCGTGAAGATCGACTTCCGTCACGTCTGTGTTTGCGGGCGCGGGGAACTGCTCCAGAAGGAACCGTTCGTAGGCCGCACGTTGCCCGAGGTCGCCACGAGCGATGTCATCTGGCGCGAACATGCCCTTCCAAAAATCGAAAGCGCGCTGACTCTCGGGCCGCTGCATCCGCTTTCCTTCGCGCGCCGCGCTCAAGCCCACGACCTCGCCCGGCGGCAGCCTGGCGGCCTTGAGGATGTCGTGCCCCCATGCGAACGACCACGAAGCTTCTGCCAGCGGATCGATACGCGAGAGTCCCTTCAGGCGTCCGTTACGTTGACGCACACGCGCCTCGTCAGGCTCGTGCGCCCAGTCGACGACAAATCGCGCTCCAGCCTGAATCCGCGTGGTGCGCGGCTGACGACGCCGTTCGTATTCCAGAAGCGCGTCCTGAATGCCAGCCGGTCCATGCTTGTTGAGACAGCTGGCGAGGACCCAGGCGTCTTCGATCGCCTGGCAGGCGCCTTGTGCAAGGTAGGGCACCATTGCATGCGCGGCGTCGCCGAGCAGGGCGATCCGTCCGGTACTCCAGTGTTCGATTGGATCCCGGTGGTACATCCCGGTGATGAATGCCGAATCGACGGCTTCCAGCATTGCCTGGACGGTCGGCTCGGAACCCTCGAACGAGCGCCGCAGTTGCGCGACGTCCCCCGACTGCGTCCACGACTCGCGACTCACTTCTGTCGCCGGTACCGATGCAAGAATGCTGTAGAGGTCCTTACGAACCCAGTACGAAACGATATTTCGGCCAACACCGAACCAGTTGTTCCCCGCCACCGGCAGCTTCAGCCCTGTGAGCCGGTTTGCGGGGATCAGCGAGCGCCACATCAGAATGTTGGCGAACTGCTTCTCTTCGGGTCCCCGAAGGGCCGTTCGAACGGCCGAGTGAATGCCATCCGCGCCGATCACGGCATCGCCGCGAATCACTTCGCCGGTTTGCAGTGTGACGTAAGCGCCGTCTTCGTCCTGCGAAACCAACGCACATTCTGCCCCCAGCCGGACCACATGCGGCGGCAACGCCTTCGCGAGCAAATCGACCAGATCGGCGCGGTGAACGTTGTAGAGCAACGCGCCGTAACGCGCCTCGGCTTCCTTGCCGAGCGGTGCGACGTATAGCAAACGCCCCGTCGACAACTCGAGGTAGTCAAAGCGCTCCGGCACGGTCGCAATGCTCGCCAGCGCCGGTCCAAGCCCCAGTTCACGGAGTACGATCGTGCCGTTCGCAGCGATCTGGACGCCCGCCCCCACCTCGGTCAACTGCGGCGCACGCTCCAGTACAATCGGCTCGATGCCATGGCGCAGCAGCGCCAGGGCGGTGGTGAGCCCACCAATGCCTCCTCCAACAATGACTATTTTCATGCTAAGTTTCTCCAACTGGGTTAGTTAACTCAGTTTAGTTAATTAACTCGAAACGGTAAAGTAATGGTTACATCAGGGAAAACCCTTCGATCGGATGGGGCTGAGACCCGAACTCGCTTGAAAGAGGAAGCGCAGCGACTGTTCGCGCTGCGTGGATTGGACGGCGTGTCCGTGCAGGACATCATTTCCGCCGCGGGACAGCGTAATAGCGCGTCGTTGCGCTATTACTTTGGGAACAAACTTGAACTGGCACGCGAACTGGTCGTCGACGGCGCGCAGCTCATCGACGAAGACCGTCAGGCGCGGCTCGACAGATTGGAGGCAGAGGGGGAAATCACCGTGCGAGCGGTTTTGGGCGCGCTGATCTTTCCGATGCTTGATTTGGCGGATCGCACGGGTCAGGCGACCTACATTCGCATGATCGCCAACTTGCAGCTGAACAACCGCGCGTTCTTGCGCGAGGCGTTAGAAAACAAGTGGAATCTGGGCTATCAGCGTTGCAACGCGCAGCTCCGAGACCTGCTTCCGGATGTTCCGCCGGCAATACTCGATCACAGACTGTCGCTCGTCGGCATCTATGGCAATGCAGCGCTGGCGGCGTGGGAAGCGAGTCGGGACAGTGGCGAGTCGGGACGGCTTTGGTCGCCCGCATACGCTGTGTCCAGCTTGATGGATACCTTTGAAAACGTACTCGCCACCGAGCCGTCAGAAGAGACGCGGTCCCTGCTGAGTGGGTCGGAGGACGGCGGCCAGTCGTCGCGCTAACACACTGGCGACCGCGTTGGCGTATTCATTACTCGAAGCGTCACGTGCGCGACGACTGGGGCGACGTTGCGTCGCCCGCAGAGGATGTCCGAAACGGCCCGGCCTATGCCCTACACTGGCGTCATCAGGTAGGGATTGACGCTTCCCGGATCGTATCGCTGGGCCTTGATTTCCATGCGAGCGATGCTCTGCAGGTGAACCTCATCCGGGCCATCAGCAAAGCGCAATGCACGCCCCCAAGTCCAGCTATCCGCCAGCGGCGTGTCGGGACTCAGCCCCATCGCGCCGAATACCTGCATCGCCCGGTCGCAAACGGCGGTATGCACGCTCGGTACGAGCGCCTTGATCATCGCGATTTCCTTGCGTGCTTCCTTCGCGCCCACGTTATCGATCATCCACGCAGCCTTCAGAACCAGCAGCCTCGCCTGATCGATTTCGATTCGCGACTTCGCGATCCATTCGGCGACCGTACCTTGCTCATGCAGCATCTTGCCAAATGCCGTGCGCGCCTGGGCCCGTTCCACCATCAATTCGAGCGCCAGTTCAGCGGCGCCGATCGAACGCATGCAGTGGTGAATCCGTCCCGGTCCAAGGCGCGCCTGGGCGAGCGCAAAGCCGCTCCCCTCTTCGCCGAGTAGATTCGACCGAGGTACGCGCACACCTTTGAACTCGATCTCGCAGTGGCCTTCCGGCGCCACGTGATTGACTACCGTGATATTGCGGATCATCTTGACGCCCGGCGTATCGCGAGGCACGAGAATCATGCTTTGCTGACGGTGGGCCGGTGCATCAGGGTCCGTTTTTCCCATCACGATGAAGAGCTTGCAATTCGGGTGCGCCGCGTTCGTGATGAACCACTTTCGGCCATCGATGACATAGTCGTCTCCATCACGACGAATCGACGTGGTGATATTGGTCGCGTCAGAGGAAGCCACTGCCGGCTCCGTCATTGCAAACGCCGAGCGGATCTTGCCGTCGAGCAGAGGTTTGAGCCACTCTTCGCGCTGAGCCGGTGTGGCAAACATATGGAGCAGTTCCATATTGCCCGTGTCCGGAGCATTGCAGTTGAATACCTCGGACGCCCACGGCACGCGGCCCATGATCTCAGCCAACGGGGCGTACTCGAGATTGGTCAGCCGGGTGCCTGGCTCGTCATCCCGCAGATGCGGAAGGAAAAGATTCCAGAGACCCTCCGCACGCGCCTGCTCCTTCAAGCTTTCCATGAAGGAGACGGGATATTGCCCCGCGCTCACTTCTTCGTGCCATTGCCGGATGCGTGGAACGATATGTGTGTCCATGAACGCGCGCACCTGCGCGCGCAGCGCTTCAATTTTCGGGGTATAGGCAAAGTCCATTTCTAATCTTCCTGATTCCTGGTAAATGTCGTCGATGCATCGTCCAATACCGCGCATCGACCTGGTCACTAAATCGTCAGTCCACCGTCGACGACAATGCACTCCCCATTGGTATAGCTCGCGGCATCGGAGACCAGATAAAGCACGGTACCCGCCATCTCGCGAGGTTCCGCGTGACGGCGCAGCGGAATTTTGGACATCCAGCTTTCATACGTGGCCTGATCGTCGAACAGCGCCCCGGCAAATCGGGTCTTGGTCAAGCCTGGGAGCAGCGCATTCACCCGAATCCCCAATGGCCCACACTCTTTCGCGAACGCCCGCGTCATGTTGACGACGGCGGCTTTCGTGATCGAGTAGATCCCTTGCTTGTCGCCTGGCTGTAACGCATTGACGGAAGCCGTGTTGACAATCGCGCCGCCGCCGTTTTCCCGCATCAACTTGCCGGCCTCCACGGACATGAAGAAGTAACCGCGCAAGTTGACTTCCACGGTCTTTTCGAACGACGCCAGATCGGTATCGAGAATGTGGCCGAAATAGGGATTCGTCGCCGCGTTGTTGACCAGGATATCCAGACGACCATGCCGCGCACGAATATGCTCGAAGATCGCGAGAATGTCCTCGACACGGCCAACGTGGCAGGGTTTTGCCTCTGCGCTCCCGCCTGCATTCTTGATCTCGTTCGCCACCGCCTCGCAATCTTCGAGCTTGCGGCTCGACACGATGACGTGGGCGCCTTGCTCGGCGAGCAACCTGGCAATCTCTTCCCCGATACCTCGGCTGGCGCCAGTCACCAGTGCAATCTTTCCTTTCAGACTAAATAAATTAGTAGTCACAATCTGCCTCCATGTGTTTTTTCAGGTTTCCAGTCTTCCGGCTGCCGTCAGATCAGGGCAACGCCCATCTTTGCAAGCGCCCCTGCCATCTCCCCGACCTGGCGCGCCTTGTCATTCGACGCATTGCCGCCCAAAGCCCGCTTCTTAACGCCCTGCGCGATGGCGGCAAGCCGGAAGAAGCTGAACGCAAGATAGAAGTTCCAGTTCTCAATCGACGCAATGCCCCGCAGCCTGCAATACTGTTCGATGATCACTGCCTCATCCGGCACGCCCAACTCTGCTCGGTTCAACCCTTCAAGCCCGGCGATATGACCGTTGGGAGGCAGTCGCAAGCACATGCAAAAGTACACGAGGTCGGCCAAAGGATTCCCGAGCGTGGAGAGCTCCCAGTCGAGAACCGCGCGAACCTGCGACGAACCGCGCGTGAAAATCAGGTTGTCGATACGGAAATCGCCGTGCACGAGCGAAGGCTTGCCGGCTTCGGCCGGGCAGTGCGCGGGCAGCCACTCGATCAGTGCCTCGATCGAATCCAGCGCGTCGGTCTGCGCTGCGCGATACTGTTTGGTCCATACGTCGATCTGGCGCGCGAAATAATTTCCGGGGCGGCCGTAGTCGGCTAAACCAACCGCCTCGACATCCACGTCATGAAGGGCCGCCATCGTCCCGAGTAGAGCATCGTAGATGGCGCCGCGCTCTCCGACGGCCACTTCCGGCAATGCCGGATTCCAGAAGATGTGGCCGTCCTCGAAGCTCATGACATAAAACATACTGCCGATGACGTCACGATCCTCGCAAAGATGAAATGCGCGCGCGACAGGGACCGGCGTTTGACCGAGCGCGGTTAGCACGCGGAATTCACGGTCCACCGCATGCGCGGACTTGAGCAGCGTTCCGGGCGGCTGACGCCGCAAGACATAGCTGCCGCTCTGCGCTTTCAGGAGAAAAGTGGGATTGGATTGTCCGCCAACAAATTTCTCGACGGACAACGGCCCCTGAAACCCGGGCACGTGCGCCGTCAAATAACGCGTGAGTTTTTCGATGTCGAATTGAAGGCCAGTATTCATAGCGTTGCGGGAGTCCCGATTCAAATCAACCGTAGGTGACGAATTCGCGCCTCTCGATAGGGTCGAGATGAGGCAGTGAGTTGAAGCTGACTAACGACATTGCAGTGTCGTTAAAGACATATTGGCAAACGCTGCTATTTCGAATCTGCAGGTTGAGCGCAATGGCGGCCGCCGCCGGCGCCTGCAGAATTTGCTGGGCAAAGACGGCAATCGGGCCACCAGAACTCACCACCAGAACCCGCCTGCCACCCGCATGCTGGATGGCGAGACGTGCGCGCTCAACGCGCGCCTGGAACTGTTGCCACGTTTCGGGAGCTCGCCCGGGCAGGAGATCGTCGGACCAAAGTTGCAGGACCTTCTTGAGCCGCTTGTAGAAGTTCTTCTTCGAACTTTCGGCAGAAGTGTCCGGCGGAAACTCGTCTTCGCCAAGAGCTGCAAACAAGCCCTGGAAATCGTATTCGTTCAAACCTGAGTCTTGCAGGACCTCGACTTGCACACCTCGCATCGCTGCGAGAATTGCGTCAGCGGTTTGCTCATGCCGTCGCATCGTGCCGATGACAACCCGATCGAACTCCAATTCGCTGTGCGCGAAGTACTCGCCGAGCCAGCGTGATTGCGTATAACCGGAAGGTGATAGCTCGTCATAGTTGTCTGCGCCGAACGACGCCTGACCATGCCGTACAAGGTAGAGTTCCGCCATGCCATCCTCGTCTAAACATGACTAGAACAATACCGAGCCCCGCCTCATTCAGGAAATTTATTGTTGTGATAGCTGGCAATAACTTTTCGTGACACCTGATGTCGATGCTTCGATAGCCTCGACTCGGGTCGTCCGACTATGATTGGTTCGCTTCCCGCATGAGAACGCCGATCTGCTCGCGTAGCCAACGATGCGCCGGATCTCCCATGACGCTTCGGTGCCAGTAGCAATGCGACTCGAGATTGGGGAGATCGAACGGCAGCTCGAGGATGCGTGCGTCATAACGCTGAAGGAGCGTAAGAGGTGCCGTAAGGACGAGATCGGTCCGCATCGCGATCAACGGCGCGACCAGATAGTGCTGCACCCGGGTCTGGATCGTGCGCCTGAGACCCAGCTTGTTGAGTTCCGCGTCGACGAGACCGGGCCCCTGCCGGCGGCTGGACACGTGGATGTGACCGAACCCGAGGTAGTCATCGATGGTTAGCTTCTTCTTCGAAAACGGGTGGTCCCGACGCAGCATGCATGCATACCGGTCCCGGCTCAACGGCTCCTGTTCGAGGTAGGGGTCGTCAATCAGAGGCGCATCGATCGCGAGATTGACCGCACCGCTCGCCAATGCTTCAGGCACATCCCTGCGCGTCGTGAAATAGCTCTCGATGCGTATGCCGGGTGCGAGGCGCTGCAGAACTTCCTCCAGCGCAGGGAGCAGCAACGCCTCGGTCAGGTCGTTCATGCTCAGCCGGAATGTCCGTTCCGACGACGCCGGATCGAATAACTCGCCGGCATTGGTACTCGAATCGAGCAGCAGCAGTGCCTCGCGCACGCGCCCAATGATGTTTTCGGAAACCGGAGTCGGCACCATGCCGGCCGACGTGCTCACGAAGAGTTGATCATCGAACGCCTTGCGCACGCGCGCCAATGCATTGCTGACAGCAGGCTGCGTGATGAATAGCATCTCCGCTGCGCGCGTCAGGTTGCGCGTTTTATAGACTGCTTCGAAAACAACAAACAGATTTAGATCAATCTTTGATAGACGCATTGTCGGTTTCCCTGACGCCACCTGGCGTGGTAGCCCCTCTTTCGCACGCGAATACACCGTTGAAACGTGGCCAGAAAGTCAGCGTTTGCCCTGCCCCTCTTCCAGCGCGAATTTGCTGAGCAGCATCTGACGGTTCGCGTTCAGTATTTCCTCTCCGAGTTGGGGATTGGCGTCGGCTACCGCCCGCGACAGGATGAGCGCACCGACCATCTCGCTGTAGAACGCGATTGCCTCCCTGCGCGCTTCGCCCGTATCTCCGCTTTCGTCGCGCTGTTCCGCGACAAGCGCTGTCAATGTTTCAAGCATCGTTTGCAAGCCGCTTGCAAAGTGCGACTGTGCCTCATGCCCAAGCCGGCGCACGTCCGCGGTGAGGCCGGCTATCGCGCAACCCTGCTCGATATCGCTGCAATGCGTCCCGGACAGGTAAAAGTCCACCTGCCGCTTCAGGCGATTCCCGCCCGGCTCGAGCGGCGCGGCAATGGCTTCTGTCAGGTCGCGGTTGGACTTGTCCATCGCAGTCGCCACGACTTCAGCGGCCAGCGCCTCCTTCGATTCGAAGTGGTTGTAGAACCCGCCCTGAGTAAAGCCCGCGGCCTTCATCAGCGCGCTCAGGCCCACACCATCGATTCCATGCGCACGGAACAACTTCTCCGAAGCCGCAATGATGGTCTTCCGGTTCTCCACCGCCTGCTGTTTTGAAACGCCCATCGCTCAATGCTCCCACGCCCGTTGTCAGCTCGATTATAACCGTCTTCGAAAAATACAATGGTGATCGACATTGACTTTTCAGAATCGCTCCATCAAACTCGATGTCAATCACCATTGTGCTGGGTGAATCCCTCAAACGTCGTAGGAAATGTCCATGAACATCGAAAGCAACCAGCCCCTGCTCAAGTCGATTCGGCTGGGGGACCTCGATCTGCCCAACCGCATCGTCATGGCGCCGCTGACGCGCATGCGCGCGGCGAATCCCGAGCTTGTCCCGCCGGCCTTGCACGCCGAGTACTATGCGCAGCGCGCCTCGGCGGGGCTGATTGTCAGCGAAGGCGTTTTTGTGAGCCCCGAGGCAGTTGGCTGGGCAGACGTGCCCGGACTCTGGAGCGAAGCCCAAGTGCGCGGCTGGAGCATGGTGACGGACGCCGTGCACCGCGCGGGCGGGCGGATCGTCGCGCAACTCTGGCATACCGGTTCGTTGGGGCATCCGGATTTCCACGCCGGCAAGGCGCCGCGCTCCGCGTCAGCGGTCAATCCAGAGCAGCAGAGCGTAACCGCGGCCGGCCGCAAGGACACCGTGGTCCCGCGTGCCATGGAGAAGGACGAGATCCGTCGCACGGTCGCCGACTTCGGCCGGGCCGCTCGCAACGCGATCGCCGCCGGCTTTGACGGCGTGCAGATTCAGGGCGGCTATCACTACCTATTCAATCAGTTCCTCAACGTTCGCACCAATTTGCGTACGGACGCATACGGTGGTTCGACGCGGAACCGGGCGCGCTTTCTGTTCGAGGTCGTGGAAACCGTGGTCGAGGCAGTCGGGGCGCAGCGCACCGGCATCAAGACGGGACCTGCGACGTCGGAGACGGGCGCATTCGTTTCCAATGACGAAACGCTTGCCACTTCCGAATATGTGATCGGCCGGCTCAACGAATTCGATCTCTCTCATCTGCTGCTGATGGGCGCAATGGCCGACCTGTCGGCGACACCGCTGGCCAAGCTGGGCGGAGACGGCATGTTCCGCCACTTCCGCGAGCTCTACCGCGGCAAGATCATCGCCAACGTCGATATGGATCGTGCGCGCGGCAATCGGCTGATCGAAGCAGGGCTCGCCGATATGGTCGCCTTTGGCCGGCCGTTCATTGCCAATCCGGATCTGCCGGCACGGTTCGCCGTCGATGCGCCGCTTGCCGAAGTCGACTGGCCGAAGGTCTACGGCGCGACAGCCGAGGGCTACACCGACTATCCGTCCTTTCAGGCCGTCGCGGCATGACGCGCCGCCACGCCACCCACCTATCAGGAGAACCATCATGACTACCACGACCGAAGCAGCCAACAAGGCCTTTGTACTCGAAGCGTTCGACACGCTTTTCAACCAACGCGACTACGCCGCAGCCGAGCGTTTCTGGTCGCCCGACTATATCCAGCACAGTGCGCATATCGCACCGGGGCGCGACGGTCTGTTCAACCTGATCAAGACCCTGCCGCCGACCTTGCGATACGAACCCGGCGTGATCGTGGCGGATGGCGACTACGTGATCGTGCATGGGCGCTTTTCAGGTCATGGGCGTCCCGCCGCATGGATCGCCGCCGATATCCTGCGCTTTGCGAACGGCGTGCTCGCCGAGCATTGGGACGTGCTGCAGGACGAGGCAACCGAGGCCGAATCGAATAGCGGCCTGCCCATGTTCGGGAATAGTTTTCCGCGCTGACCCGGCCGTTATTTGCATCCGAGCCATCATTTCGGCCTGCGTAGCAAGGTACCGCCCCCCGGTCCTCCATGCCTCGCCGGAATGATTGTTATGCGGCCGACCTGTCTTCTTCATTCGTTTGCATTGACCGACTATCTCTCCACCGCAACACAACTTCAACACATCACCCTGTCTGAAGAAGGAGATTGTCATGTCACTTCAAGCGAAACTCGACGCATTCAAAGCGGATTTCAAAGGCGGTAAAGCACCGTACTTCGCACCGCCTGAAATCCATCCGGTCATGGAACGCGCTACCGCCGAACTCGTCGCGTCCGGTCAAGCCGAACGCGCACTCAAAGCGGGCGACGCAGCGCCGGAATTTATCCTCAACGACCCGGACGGAAAACCCGTCTCGTCTGCCGAACTGCTGAAGCGCGGACCGCTCGTGATCAGCTTTTATCGTGGCGTGTGGTGCCCGTATTGCAATCTTGAACTGATGGCTCTCGAGGAAGCGCTGCCGTCGTTCAAGGCCGAAGGTGCCAGCCTCGTCGCGATCTCGCCGCAGAATGCCGTGAATAGCCGCAAGTCGGTCCGCACCAACAAGCTGAACTTCCCGATCCTCAGCGATACGCACAACGATGTGGCGGCGGCGTTCGGCATCCGCTTTGCCTTGCCCGACTATCTGGTCGAGTTGTACAAGAACCTCAAGAACGACCTGCCGGCATTCAACGGCGACAATAGCTGGACTCTGCCGATGCCCGCGCGTTACGTGGTCGGGCAAGACGGCACGATCCTGTATGCCGAAGTGAATCCGGACTACACCCACCGGCCAGAGCCGCAGGACATGTTGCCCGTTCTTCGCCGGAAGACGGCCTCGGCTTCGTAAGCCGGACCTGCTTCGCTCCCGGTACTTCACGTGCCGGGAGCGAGCGCATCAAAGATCATCCGCGTTCAGTCAGGCCATCGAATCCGATGCGCCGAATATCTCCTCGACCCACGCGACAAAAGCACGCGCCTTTGCCGTCACCATCCGCCCACTCGGAAACACGGCCCAAAGGTCGATGCTGGGCAATTCCCAATCGGCAAGCACCTGTTTTACCGCGCCGCTTGCGATTTCGGATGCGAACATCCACTCGGACGCGATCGCGACGCCCATATCGGCCAGCACCGCTGCGCGCACGCCCTCCGCCGCGTTCACACGAATGCGCCCCGCGACCGCAACGGACGTCTCCGTATTGCCCCGCTTGAAGGACCACGCGCTTCCACCGCCGCCCTGCTCGTACACGATCGCCTGATGCGAAACCAGATCGGCAGGCGTGCGCGGTTCGCCAGCTTTCGCGAACCACGCCGGCGAGCCGACGACACAACGCCTGCCACGGGTGAGCCTGCGCGCCGTCATGGCCGAGTCGCCCAGCACACCCATTCGCAACGCGACATCGACGCCGTGTTCCAGCAGATCGATGTTCTCATCATCGAGGATGATGTCGATGTTCAGATCAGGATGTCGCTCGAGAAAGGACGGCAGTCGCGGGATGATATGAAGCCGTGCAAAAGTCACTGCCGCTGACACCCTGAGACGGCCCGAGAGTGCGCCCGCCGAGCCCCGTGCCGCCAGTTCTGCTTCGTCCGCTTCTTCGATCGCTCGTTTCGCGCGCTCGTAAAAAACCTGACCCGCCTCGGTCGGCGTCAGCCCGCGGGTAGAGCGCAGAAGCAATCGGACCGCAAGCCGCTCTTCGAGTTGTGCAATCGACTTTGAAACCGCTGGCTGCCCTACATCGAGCAGGCGGGCTGCGGCCGAGAAAGAACCCGACTCGATCACGCATACAAACGTTTCCATCGCTGTCAGTCGGTCCACTTGCTTCTCTCCGGGAACGAATCATCGTGGTTCGCGTGTCGCATGCTGGGGGACGGCCGTCGGTTCAACGGCCAGCGCCTTGAAGCAGCGTCGATGGATGCCCGTGTTCAGGCCGTGGCCGCTGCGCTGTGCGTACTGTAGTCGATGTAGCCACGCCCATCGCCGCCATAAAACGTGGAACGGTCGTAAGCATTGAGAGGCGCACCCGTACGCAAACGCTCCGGCAGGTCCGGATTGGAGACGAACATCCGGCCGAAGGCGACCAGATCGGCGTCGCCCGTATGAAGAATCTGCTCGGCGCTTTCAGCATTGAATCCGCCGGCGGCCACAATCGTGCCAGTGAACAGCCGGCCCAGATCCTTCGATGAGACAGCGGACTCGCTCGCCTCGGTATCTTCATTGCCGCGAATGCGCGGCTCGATCACGTGCAGGTAAGCGAGGTCGTAGCTGTTGAGCCGGCTCGCCACATAGCCGAAGGTCGCGTGCGGATCGCTATCGGACATGGTCCCGTACGCACCGCTTGGCGATAGACGTGCGGCAACGCGCCCCGCACCCCACACCGATACGACCGCCTCCACGACCTCGAACAGAAAACGCGCTCGATTCTCAATCGAGCCGCCGTAAGCGTCCGTCCGATGGTTCGAACCATCCAGCAGGAATTGATCGATCAGATAGCCGTTCGCCGCATGCAGTTCGACGCCGTCGAAACCGGCTTCCTTCGCACGCGCAGCGCCCTGTCGAAACTGCTCGACGACGTCTGCAATCTCGTGCGTGTCCAGCGCTCGCGGAACGAGTTGCTCGACTTCGACGATATTGCCCTGTTCGTCGCGGATTGCAGCATGTTCATATGCACGAATCGCCGACGGCGCGATGGGCGCCTGTCCGTTCGTGTTGGCGGGATGCGCCTGCCGGCCGGCATGCCATAGCTGCAGAAAGATGCGGGCGCCCTTGGCGTGCACCGCATGGGTGACGCGCTTCCAGCCGTCGACCTGCGCCTGCGTGTAAATGCCGGGAGCGTCGACATACGCGATGCCCAGCGGCGAGACAGCGGTCGCGTCGGTGATCAGCAAACCGCCATCGGATGCGCGCTGCGAATAGTACTCGACCATCAGATCGCCGGGAACGTTGCCCGCTTCAGTGCGCATGCGCGTCAGCGGCGCCAGTACGACGCGGTGTTTCAGTTCGAACGGGCCAACGGAGATGGGTGAAAAGAGTTGGTTCATTGCTTCATCCTTGGGATATCCAGATTGGGACGGAGGAATGATCGCGCGAGTCGGGGTGACGCAGAAGGGACCACCGGGCAATAGCTGTCATTCCCGTCGGGAATACGCCGTCAAGCGGTATCGATCAAGTCGCGTGACGCGGGCACCGACGAGTAGCCGGTGCCCGCGTCGGCTGGCTCACTGCACCGTCGCTCGCGGCGGCACGTTCGCCAACAGCGGGCCGAAGCCTTCGGCGAAAGTCAGGTGCGTGATCACCGCATCGCGCAGCTTCGGATAGGGCAGTTCCGCCAGTATCGCCGTCTGCATCGCGGCCATCACCTCGCCGGCTTCCGAGCCGATCATCGTGAAGCCGAGAATGCGGTCGTCGGCGGCGGACACGAGCACTTTCATGAAGCCTTGCGTCTCGTCCGTGGCTTCGGTACGCAACACGTTGCTCATCGGCAGCTTCGCGACCCGCACGGCAATGTCCTGCTTCTGTGCTTCGCGTTCGCTGAGCCCGACGTGCGCGAGCGGCGGATCGCTGAACATCGTGTACGGCACAAGACGATCACGCGTGCTGCGATGGCCGCCTGCCAGGTTATCCCGCACGATGCGGAAATCGTCGACGGAAACATGCGTGAACTGCGGACTCCCGGCCACTTCACCGATCGCCCACACGCCGGGCGCACTCGCTTGCAGGCGGTCATTGACGCGAATGTAGCCACGTTCGTCCAGTGCAATACCGGCTTTGTCCAATCCGATACCGGCGGTATTCGGAATGCGGCCCGTGGCGACCAGAATGTCGCTGCCTTCGATCGTCTGCTCACCGGCGGCCGTGCGCACGGTGATGCCAACGTGCTTGCCGGATTGGCCTTCCACGTTGAGCGTCTCGGCGCCGAGCACGATGTCGATGCCCTCGCCGCTCAGCACGCGCGACATCTCATCGGCGACGTCGGCGTCTTCGCGTCCCATCAATTGCTGCCCGTGTTCGACGATCGTCACCCGGCTGCCGAAGCGCCGATACGCCTGAGCCATTTCGATACCGGTATAGCCGCCGCCGAACACGATCAGATGAGCCGGTGTGTAGTCGAGGTCCAGAGCACCGATATGCGTGAGCGGTTGCGCCGCACTCAGACCCGGAACGTCCGGAATAGCCGCATGCGATCCGACATTGACGACAATCTGGTCGCCGCTCAGCGTGCGCGTTTCGCCATTGTTCAGTTGCACCTCGAGGGTTTTCGGCGCAACGAAACGTCCGCTGCCCATGATCAGCTCCGCGCCGCTCGCCGCATACGCCTGCAGGTGAAACGCAACCTCACGTTCGATCATGCCGCGCTTGCGCTCGCGGACCTTCGCCATATCGACCGCGACTGGGCCGGTGATCGTGCCGAAGTCCCCGGCATGTTGCGCAAGATGCGCAACACGTGCGCTCCAGATTTCGTTCTTGCTGGGAAGACACGCGACGGCCGGGCACGAGCCGCCCACCCATTGACGCTCGACGACGGCCACCCGCTGGCCCGATCGCCCCAGGTGCCACGCCAGTAGCTTGCCACCCTGGCCGCTGCCGAGAATAACGGTGTCGAAATGTTCAGTTTGAGACATCACATCCTCCGATTCAGGACAACTTCAATCAGCCGGACGACGCGGACATCGCATGAACTCCGCGCCCTGCCCGGCTGTAACCATCACACGACGAGTTGCGGCGCGGCGGGGAAGTCCACCGGTACGTGCGTCGTTGCGTGTAGATGGTTAGTGACGGTCTTGTCGCCGATCACGACGATCGTGTCGACCAGATTGGCCTTGGTCCAGCCCGCAGCGAAGAACGCATCGACGAGCGCCTGATCGGCGTGCCCACGGTTAACCGCGATGTTCTTCACCAACCGTGCGAGCGCGTCGAACTTCGCATCGAAACTTGCCTTGCCACTGCGAATTTCGAGAATCTGTTCGTCGGTAAAGCCGCTCATCTTGCCGATCACGGTATGCGCGGCCAGACAGTATTCGCAGCCGTTGACCTGGCTCACGACGAGGTTCACGATTTCGCGCGCCTTGCCGGTGATGCTGCTCTTCGCGTTCTGGAACGCAAGGTAGTTGCCGAGCGCGTGCTCCGAATGAGCGAACGTGGCATACAGGTTGGGCACAGTGCCGAGACTGCTCTTGAGCTTGTCGAAGATCGCCTGGTTAGCCGGGGACACTTCGTCGCGCGTCGGGACATTGATGGTGGTCATGGTGAGGCTCCTGAGTAGAAAAGATAGGAAAAAATCGCGTGTTATTGCGCCGTGTAGGCGCCGTCGACTGCAATGTTCTGTCCGGTGAGGTAGCGCGCCTTATCGCTCGCAAGAAAGACGATGGTCTGAGCGATCTCGTCCGGCGTCGCGGCGCGGCGCGCCGGTATCGTCGCGAGGAAACCGGCCTTGCCCTCCTCGGTGCCGCCGGCAAAGCGGTCGAGCATTTCGGTGGCGACTGGGCCCGGCGCCACGGCGTTGACGCGCACGCCTGCGGCAGCGCCTTCGAGCGCCGCGCTCTTCGTGAGGCCTTCGACCGCATGCTTGCTGGCCGCGTACACCGACGCACCCGCGAAGCCGACCTGACCCGCGATCGACGAGAGGTTGATGATCGAGCCGGCGCCCTGCGCCAGCATCACGCGCATCTCGTGCTTGAGCGACAGCAGCGTGCCGAGCACGTTGACCGAGAACGTGTCTTCGTAGTTAGTCGCTGTCTGCTCGACGATCGGCGCCAGTTGACCTTCCGTGCCGGCGTTGTTGACCGCCACGTCGATGCGCCCGAAACGTTCGACGGTCTGCTCGACGACGCTGCGCACTTCGGCCTCGAAGCGCACATCGGCGCGCAGGAATTCGGCTTCAGCGCCAAGCGCGCGCAGTTCGGCGGCCAGCGCCTGGCCTGCCTCTTCGCGACGGCCGCTGACGACCACGCGGTTTCCTTCGCGAGCGAAGGCAAGAGCGGTGGCGCGGCCGATACCGGTCAGAGCGCCAGTGATAAGGACGACGGGTGAGTTCATGTCAGTGCTCCTTGAGTTGGGTTGCTTCCAATCGCGTTTGCGATGACTGAACTTTGAATGATTCCTGGCGGGCGATATAGACGGTGTATGCTCATATAACTGATTCCATGCAGGAATATATTGAGCAAAATGGACAAGCTGCAGGCAATGAAGACTTTCGTGCGCGTGGTGGAAGCGGGCAGTTTTTCCGCGGTCGCACACGAGGCCGACACGACGCAAAGCGCAGTGAGCAAACAGGTCGCGGCTCTCGAGCGCGAGCTGGGCGCGCGGCTGCTGACGCGAACCACGCGTTCACTGGCACTGACGGAAGAAGGTGAACGCTATTTCGAACAGGCGCGGCGCCTGGTCGCGGAAATCGCGGAGGCTGAGGGTGCGCTGCGACGCGGCGAGCAGCAACTGACGGGCTGGCTGCGGATCGCGGCTTCGGTCGGCTTCGGGCGTCTCAAGCTCATGCCGCTGGTTCAGTCTTTTCTGGCGGAGCATCCGGCCGTGAAGATCGACCTGCGCCTTAGCGACAGTTTTATCGATCTCGTGGAACAGGGGATCGACGTCGCGGTGCGCCTCGGCGACCTGCCGGACAGCAGCCTGATCGCGCGTCGCGTGGGGACTTCCTACCGGATGTTGATGGCGCATCGCAACTACGTGCGTTCGCTGCCGAAGGGCACGAAGGCGCCGCGCGTTCCCGACGACCTGGTCGATCACAACTGCATCGTCTACACCGAACTGGCGATGCGCAACGCGTGGAGTTTTACGGCAGGCCCCGGCGCGGCGGAGCCGGTGGGAACCACCCGCATCGTGCGGGTCGAAGGTAATCTCCAAACCAACAGCAGTGAAGTCATGCGAGCGTCAGTTCTCGCGGGCATGGGTATTGGATATTCGCCGAACTGGCTGTTCGATGACGAACTAGCCAGTGGCGAAGTGCAACGGATATTGCCGGATTGGGAAGCGATCCCTATTCCGATCCACCTGGTGAGCCCACAGGAGCGACGGCATTCTGCCAAGGTCAGAGCGTTCGTCGACCATGTAGGAAAAGCGATGGCTCGTAGCTGAAATGGGCTGTGGCGCCAATCACGCGCCGGAAAGCAACGCTCCCGCGCCGGGGACGATCGGCTCGAGCTTGAGATGATCCAGCATGCGCCGCACGGTGCATACCGCGGTCGAGACGGTGCGGATTCCCAACATGTCTTCGATGCGCTGAATCGCCGGCAATGAAGGCATCTGGACGCATGCGGACGCCACCACGACGTCAGCACCTTCCGTGTTCAGGCGCCGCACGTCGTCGACCAGTTGCATCGGATCGCGCAGACCGACTTCGAGGTTGTCGGGAATTTCAAAGCAGAGGGAATCGATCACCTCGATTCCTTCGTTTTCGATGTAAGCGACAACCAGGTCAGTCAACGGGCGCATATACGGTGCCATCAGCGAAATGCGACGAGCGCCCATGATTTTCAGACCTTCCACCAAAGCGCCCGCGGAGGTCATGACTGGCGCGAGGCAATGATTGGCGCGCGCAACCTCCAACAGATCACGTTCAGTTTCACGGTGATAGCCGGGCCCCATCGCCATGATCGCGACCAGGCAAGCCGTGCTCATGACATCGACACGAGCGTCGGCAAGTTCCGCCGCGCAGCGCAAGCCCTCCTTGTTCATCGCGACCAATTCTTCCTTCGTGACCTTGTGCATTCTCATCCGGCTCGAATGGAAAGTGAACCGCTCGGGGCGAATGGCTTCACGGGCACGAAACATGGCCGGAATCTCGGTTTCCATGGTCGTATTCGAGCTTGGAACGATCTGTCCAATGCGAAAGCTTTGAGGCATCTTTTAAATCTCCAAAATAAAGTTCGGCATCCAAAATGCTTAAAGGATTTTCATGACGTCCTGATTCGCGTGAAAAAATCGCGGTCTCAGTCCGGCATCCCCGCGCCACGCGTCTCGGGCAAGAACCAGGGCAGCACGATGCCGATCAAATACACGGAGCCGAGCGCCAACGCCGCCTGCGACACGCCACCAAACGATTTGATCATGCTGCCCGCGATGATCGGGAAGACCCACGCGATCAGGCGCGCCGCATTGAACACGAAGCTGATCGCAGTGGAACGCACGCTGGAACCGAAGAGTTCACACGGGTAGATCGCCATCCAGACATAAGCGCAGCCCAACGTGAAGAAACCATTGATCGGCGCCACGATCATCATCGCTTCGACGCTTGTGGTCAGCTTGTACGTGACGAACGTCGTAATCAGCGAACCGACGAACGTGAGTGACAGGAAGGCCCGCCGTCCGATGGCATCCACCACGAAACCGGCGATCATGTAGGCCGCAATCGCGCCGACGGTGTAAGCAATCGATATCTTCGAGCCCCACGACAACGCGTCGGGAATCCCCTCGGCTTTGGCGAGCGACACGGTGAAGGTCGGCAGCCAGCTTGAAATGGCCCACCAGCCGACGGTCGTGACGATCGACAGCACGAGCAGGAGCAGCGTGCGGCGCAGCGCTTCGGGTTCATTGAACAGTTGCGTGAGCGTGAAGGGCCGCTTCTCGGATGCGGTTGCGTCGCCCGCGGCCTGCTCGTTGCTCGTCGCGCTCCAGCGCTTCTCGCGCACCGCGCGTTGCCATTTCTCCGACTCACTGACCCCGCGGCGAATGTACAGCACAAAGAGCGCCGGGACTGCGCCAAGCACGAACATCAGCCGCCAGGTTTCGGCGCCGAATGGATGTGTCGACGAAAGCGCATACCATACGACCGCCGCGATCAGCGTGCCCCAACCGAAGCCCGATTGCAGGAAGCCGGCCCCTTTCGCGCGAGCCCGCTCCGGCCAGGTTTCCGACAGCAGCGCGACGCCCGTGCTCCATTCGCTGCCCATTGCGAGGCCGGTAAGGAACCGCAGCCCGCACAGCACCCAGAAGGTTTGCGAGAACGCAGTCAACCCCGAAAACAACGCATAGAGAAATACGGACCAGAGCATCATCCGCTTGCGTCCGACATAGTCCGCGAGAATCCCGCCGATCAGACCGCCCGCTCCCCAGCCGAGCAACGTGATGCCGATTACCAGACCGGCGTAAGTCGTGGGGGAGGCGGCTTGCTCAGGCGACAACACTGAATGCAGCATCGGTCCAAGAACAACGACGAGCGCCAGCGCCTCGTAGCCGTCGAAAATCCAGCCGAGGAAGCTAGCTTTCAGTACACGCCAGTGCATCGCCGTGAGACCGTCGTACCAGTGCGTTTGCGAGCCCATCGCTAGCTGTTTGTGTTCCATCTCTCGTCTCCTTCATATTTTCAACCGAGTTTTGTCAGGTGTTCCGGTCTCGCAGCGCCGGTACGCGCGGCGCTGCAACATATCGTGCAATTGAGCGGCGGTGTACCATGTTCCACCGGCGGCGGCCAGAACAACGCCGCCTCCCTCGACATAAAATCGCGCTGCACGCTGCCGGTCCCGCGTCTTGATCTGGTCCTGCGAGGATCGATCTGTATGACACATAGGATGCCGGTTGCCGGGCGGCTTGAAAACTTCCCAATGTTCAATGCAGGCATCGTCAAATGCGATGGGTGCCAACCGACCGGATATTCCACCCGAAGGAGTGAGGATGCGTGTTTCAGCAGATCGGCCGTTGCGACTCGACATGGAGTCCCTGCGCATTTTCGTGGCGGTCATCGAGGAGGGCAGCATCGCCGCGGCGGCGGCCCGCACGCACATCGTGGCATCGGCCGTCAGTAAGCGCGTATCGGATCTCGAAGACGACGCCGGCACGCCGCTCTTATACCGGCACAGCCGCGGGGTTCAAGCGACGCCTGCGGGCGAGGCGCTCTATCATCACGCGAAGCGGCTGAGCGAGCACCTGCAGCAAATTTCGGATGAACTGTCTGAGTATTCGGCGGGATTGAGGGGCCATACCCGGATTTACGTGAACTTTACCGCCATGGTTCAGTATCTGCCCGGCGTGCTGCGTTCCTTTCTACGCGCCAATCCAAACGTGCGGATCGACATGGTCGAGAAGTCGAGCGATGAGGTGGTGCAGGCGATCGCAAGCGGCGTCGCCGATCTCGGCATCTGCTCGGCGACCGAGGACTCCCTCGGCGATCTGCAGTGGCGCCCGTACAGGGTGGATAAGCTGGTCGTGATCGTGCCGTCGGATCATCCGCTCGCCGGGCGCGCAAGCGTGAGCTTCGCGCAAGCGCTGGAGGACGACTTCGTCAGCATGCCCTACGGGACGTCCATTTCCAAATTGTGCCGCGCCGCCGCCGAGCGTGACGGCAGCCGGCTACGCGTGCGCATCGAGGTGACAAGCTTCGAGGGCGTGCGCAACATGGTCAGCGCGGGACTCGGCATTGGCGTGCTGCCCAAGGGAAGCGTGACACCTTATATGCATTCGGCGCCGTTTCGCGTCGTTGAGCTCGACGAACCGTGGTCGCTGCGGCCGCTGTCCATCATTGCGCGCAATTTTGACACCCTGCCGCTTCCCGCACGCATGCTGGTCGATCACCTCGAAGCGCATCATGAGAATGACTCGTGAGGACCGCCAGCACTCAAAGTTTCTTCCAGCGCCGCGCATGGCCTGATAACTCACCGACTGCGCCATCGCGGTTCGCGATGGGTGGCGTCGCGAGTTATTGATTTACGTCGTCGGCCGGGTTTCATAGCATTCAGTTCGAAAGTTCAGATCACAGTACTAAGCGTTTCAATTCCCGGAGTGCGCAATATGAACGCCAAATCCCCCATCAAGGTCGCGATCCTCGACGACTATCAGAACGTCGCGCTGAGCATGGCAGACTGGTCGGCCCTTGAAAGCCGCGCGGACCTGACGGTGTTCAACGACCACGTCGCTGATATCGGGAAGTTGATTCAACGCCTGCAGCCTTTCGACGTCGTATGCGTGATGCGGGAACGCACACCGTTGCCCCGCGAGGTCATCGAAAGCCTGCCAAACCTCAAGCTGATTGCCTCGACCGGCGCAGGGAATACGTCGATCGATCAGGATGCGGCTGCGGAACGCGGCATCGAAATTCGTCATACGGGCTATTCCTCCACGCCGACGATCGAGCTGACGTGGGCGTTGATTCTCGCGATGGCCCGCAATATTCCCCTCGAGAATCAGTCACTGCGTCAGGGAGGCTGGCAGCTTTCGCTTGGCGATGAACTCGCGGGCAAGACGCTCGGATTGCTGGGTCTTGGCCGCGTCGGCTCGGCGGTCGGCATCATCGGGCGTGCATTCAGAATGAACGTCATCGCGTGGAGCCAGAACCTGACCGAGGAGCGCGCCGTGGAAAAGGGCGTGCAGCGAGTCAGCAGGGATGTGATGTTCTCCACGGCGGATTTCTTGTCGATCCACGTGCGGCTTAGCGAGCGAACCCAAGGTTTGGTCGGCGCGACGGAATTCGCACAGATGAAACCCACGAGCCGGCTGATCAATACGTCCAGAGGTCCGATCGTCGACCAGGTCGCGCTGCTTACGGCACTCACGACCGGCCAGATTGCCGGCGCAGCACTGGATGTATACGACGTTGAACCGCTCGACAATCCGCACCCTCTGCGCGAGTTGCCCAACGTGCTTGCGACGCCTCATGTCGGCTATGTATCGAAGGAGCTATATCGCACCTTCTATGGCGATACGGTGCGTAACATCGTTCAGTGGCTTGATGAAAGCGGAGGTTCGGCGCAAGGCTAGCGGAGGAGATGATCCTTTTCAGTGAACCATTGTCACCGGCGTAACCGTTCGCCTCGATAACGAAGCGAGCATGGCAAGCCGGCGGAAAAAACCCATATGACTGGCGTCGATCACCATGACGTCAGGCCGGGTCGTGGCTGCATAGTCAGCAATCGCTTTGGCGCGGTGACCAAAGACCCGCTTCCAGCGGTACGGCACCCCTGCTTCTTCGAGAATGGTTCGAGCGTCGATCAAAGCCTTCAGCATGGCATGCTTCTCGTGGCGTACCAGTGAGCTTCGAGTGTGGAAAGCGGCTGCGCGTCCTTGTGCGACGGGCTCGAGAACTTCCAGTAATTCGACTTCCGTTACGCCGTGCTCGAGAAACATAAACGCGGCATAGCGGGCTGCTTCGACTGCACCGCCGTGGTCGAGGACGGGGATCAGCATTCGTATCATCCAGAACTCCTGGAAGCCGGTATCGCTTTCAGCTTAGCTAAAGCCACGTTAATACGGTGTAAAAGTACTAGGCTTTTGGGCGCAATTACACGGATACGGCCAACCCGACGTGCCGCCTCCGCTAGGCCTGTATCGCCGTGGGGTTCAATTCGATATGCAGGATGACGAGCCACCGCTTCGGGCAGTCGTCCGCGATCTGCAACTCCTGCATGCCCTCGGCGCCCTTCTTCACGAATCCCTTCTCGCGCGCGAAGCCGAATGCGCGCCGCGCGTCGGCCTGCAGCCATAACGTCACCATCCCGCACGTCACACAGCTGAAAAGCCAAACGGCTTGATGCGGTGGCGCGGAATCGAGTTGCTGCACGACATACGTGAAAATGGTCGTGAGAATCTGGTTCGTGACGAAGGCGATGGCCACCACCTTGCACAGCCCCCTGAATACCATCGCGGGTCTTGAGGGTGTCATGGAAGTCAGACGCCGAACCCGACGGTCACGCGACCCTGTGTTTGTTTGAATGCCATATCGACTCCAATAGATCTCTTCATCTCTTTGCAGCGCAAAGCCAGTCACCCACTATACGAAGTCCGCGATAAAGACCGCGCAACGATTGCTGGCGATGCCATAAATATTGTGTGAAATTCACCTCACGCCGACCAGCCGGTACCCCACGCCCGACTCGGTGATGATGTGTTCGGGGCGCGCCGGATCGCTTTCGAGCTTGTGGCGCAAATGTCCCATGTAGATCCGCAGGTAATGGTGGTTATCGGTTTGCAACGGACCCCATACCTCGCCGAGCAGTTGCGCATGCGTCAATACCCGCCCCGGATGACGCACCAGCGCCGAGAGAAGCCGGTATTCGATTGGACTGAGATGGACGATACGGCTATCGCGCAGCACTTGCCGCTCGCCAAGATCAACCGTGACCAGGCCGAACCGGACCTGTGGCGAGCCGGCCCGCCCGCATGCGGCCTGTCGGCGCAAATGGGCACGAATCCGTGCGCCTAGCTCGGGCAATCCAAACGGCTTGGTCAGATAGTCGTCGGCGCCGGCATCGAGCGCGGCGACCTTGTCTTCCTCGCGGCTGCGCGCCGACAAAACGATCACCGGCATCGCCGACCAGGCGCGCAACTGACGGATCACGTCGATGCCGTCCATGTCAGGCAAGGCCAGATCGATGATGACGAGATCCGCGCGCCGTGTCGCGGCCTGCGCGAGACCTTGTGCGCCGGTCTGCGCTCCGAACACGCTCATCCCGTCCGCTTCGAGGTGCGTGCGAATGAAGCGGCTTATGGTGGTGTCATCGTCTATCACGACGACTGTTATGGTGGGGTCCCTCATGGAGGCCGCGAGCGTCGACATCAATGCATGGGCTTCATGTCGTCCAGCGCAAGGTTGAGCTGAAGCACGTTCACGCGCGCCTCGCCGAAAATGCCGAACTGCCGCCCCTGCGTATTGCTGGCGACAAGATCGCGAACCTGATCGACCGGCAGGCCTCGCGCTTTCGCCACACGTGCGACCTGATAGGCTGCGGCCGCCGGGCTGATTTGCGGGTCGAGCCCGCTGCCCGAGGACGTCACCAGATCCACCGGCACCGGTTGCGACATGTCGTTACCCGCGGCTTTCAAGGCATCGAGACGGCCTTTGATTTCGTCCGCGAGCGCGGGGTTGGTCGGCCCGAGGTTCGAGCCGCCCGAACTCTGCGCGTTGTACGGCATGGGGCTGGTGGCCGACAGGCGTCCCCAGAAATAGTACGGCGCGTCGAACTGCTGACCGATCAGTTTCGAGCCGACCGGCTTGCCGTTCTTCTCGATCAGACTGCCGCTGGCCTGTGCCGCGAAGGCGCCGCGGCCCAGGGCCGTGACGACGACCGGATAGACCACGCCCGTGATCACGGTCATCAGGATGAAGAGGACGAGTACCGGGCGAATCAGCGTTTTCATGAGGTCCACTCCGTTGTGGTCAAACCCAGCCGAACAGGTTCAGCACCATATCGATCAGCTTGATGAACGGGAACGGCAGCAGAATCCCGCCCAGCCCGTAGATCAGAAGATTGCGGCGCAACAGCGACGCGGCGCCCAGCGGCCGGTATTTCACGCCCTTGAGCGCAAGCGGAATCAGCGCGACGATGATCAGCGCGTTGAAAATCACCGCCGACAGAATCGCCGACGAAGGCGAACTCAGATGCATCACGTCGAGCACGCGCAACTGCGGATAAGTGGTGGCAAATGCCGCCGGGATGATGGCGAAATACTTGGCGACGTCGTTGGCAATCGAGAACGTGGTGAGCGAGCCGCGGGTCATCAGCATCTGCTTGCCGATCTCCACGATCTCGATCAGCTTGGTCGGATTGGAATCGAGGTCGACCATGTTGCCGGCTTCCTTCGCCGCCTGGGTGCCGGTGTTCATGGCCACCGCCACATCCGCCTGCGCGAGCGCCGGCGCGTCGTTGGTGCCGTCGCCGGTCATCGCGACGAGGCGCCCTTCGGCCTGGTGCGTGCGAATCGTCGTCAGCTTGGCCTCGGGCGTGACCTCCGCTAGAAAGTCGTCCACCCCCGCTTCGGCGGCGATGGCCGCCGCCGTCAGCCGGTTGTCGCCCGTCACCATGATGGTCTTGATGCCCATCTTGCGCAGTTCGGCAAAACGCTCCTTGATGCCACCCTTGACGATGTCCTTCAACTCGATCACGCCCATGCAACGTGCGACGCTCTCGCCCTGGCCCAACTGCGCGACCACCAGCGGCGTGCTGCCGCGCCGCGCGATTTCCGTGACCGCGGCCGTCAGTTCGGCCGGAAAGCGGCCGCCATGAGTCTCGACGAAATGCTTGATCGCATCGGCCGCGCCCTTGCGAATCTGGCGGTCGGGCAAATCGACGCCGCTCATGCGCGACTGCGCGCTGAACGAAAGGAACGTCGCCTGCAGCGCGTGCATATCGCGCTCACGGATATTGAAGCGCTGCTTCGCGAGCACGACGATGCTGCGCCCTTCTGGCGTTTCGTCCGCGAGCGAGGACAGTTGCGCGGCGTCGGCGAGCATTTCCTCAGTGACGCCCGGCGCCGGCGTGAAAGCCGACGCCTGGCGGTTGCCGAGCGTGATAGTGCCGGTCTTGTCGAGCAACAGCACGTCGACGTCGCCGGCCGCTTCCACCGCGCGCCCTGAAGTGGCGATCACGTTCGCCTGCATCATGCGGCTCATGCCCGCCACGCCGATCGCCGACAACAGCCCGCCGATCGTGGTCGGAATCAGGCACACCAACAGCGCCACCAGTGCGGTAATCGTAACGACATGTCCCGCTTTCGCCGCTTCGACCGAAAACATCGAGAACGGCAGCAGCGTGGCGGTCGCGAACAGCAGCACGAGCGTCAACGCGACGAGCAGAATCGTCAGGGCGATTTCGTTCGGCGTCTTCTGACGCTTTGCGCCTTCCACCATCGCGATCATCCGGTCGAGAAACGCCTCGCCCGGATTCACGCTGACCCGCACGACAATCCAGTCCGACAGCACGCGCGTGCCGCCCGTCACCGACGAAAAGTCGCCGCCCGACTCGCGGATCACCGGCGCGGATTCGCCGGTAATCGCCGATTCGTCGACCGATGCCACGCCTTCGATCACCTCGCCGTCCGCCGGGATCACGTCGCCGGTTTCGACCAGCACGACGTCGCCTTTGCGCAGATCGGTCGCGGTCGTGATGCGGATCGGCGACTTGGGATGGGAGTCTTGCAACTTCTTCGCCATGACGTCGCGCTTCGCGCCGCGCAGCGACGCGGCCTGGGCTTTCGAGCGTCCCTCGGCGAGCGCTTCCGCGAAGTTGGCGAACAGCACCGTGAACCACAGCCACAACGCAATCGCGAGGATGAACCCGGCGGGCGCCTCGGCCTGCCCGCCGAGCGCGGCGATCCAGAGAATGGTCGTAAGAATGCTGCCCACGTACACGCAGAACATCACCGGATTGCGCAACTGGTGACGTGGCGCGAGCTTCTTGAACGAGTCGACGAGGGCCGGCCGGGCAATGACCGGGTCGAACATCGAACGCGCGGCATTGCGCGCCTGGCCGATGTTGCCAGGCTGGTGAACCGGGGGTTGAAATCCGTTGCTCATGCTGTCCTCTCAGTCAATGTCCCGCGACCATGATCAGATGCTCGACGACGGGGCCGAGCGCGAGCGCCGGCACATACGTCAGCGCGCCAACCAGCACCACCGTGCCGAGCAGCAGCACGACGAACAATGGGCCGTGTGTCGGCAAGGTCCCGGCGGTCGCGGAGATACGCTTCTTGGCGGCCAGCGAGCCGGCGATCGCCAGCACCGGCACAATCGAGCCGAAGCGGCCGAACCACATGGCGATGGCCAGCGTGGAGTTATAGAACGGCGTATTCACCGACAAGCCGGCAAACGCACTGCCGTTGTTATTGGCCGCGGAACTGTAGGCGTAGAGAACCTCGGAGAAGCCGTGCGGCCCGGGATTGGAGATACCCGCCGTGCCGGCAGCCGCCAGCACGCCGATCGACGCACCGACCAGCACGAGCAGCGGCGTCAGCAGCACGGCAATCGACACCATCTTCATCTCGTACGACTCGATTTTCTTGCCGATGTATTCGGGCGTTCGCCCGATCATCAACCCAGCCACGAACACCGCCAGCAACGCGAACACGAGCATGCCGTAGAGGCCCGAGCCGACACCGCCGAAAATCACCTCGCCGAGTTCGATCAGCAGCAGCGGGACGAAGCCGCCCATCGGCGTGAGCGAATCGTGCGTATTGAGGACCGCGCCGCACGAAGCCGCCGTGGTCGCGACCGTGAAGATGCCCGATTGCGCGATGCCGAAGCGGGTTTCCTTGCCTTCCATGTTGCCGCCGGACTGCGTGACCGACGCGCTTTGGTCGACATGCAGCGTCGAATACAGCGGATTGCCGCTCTGCTCCGATGCAATCTCACCCCAGCAGGCCACCGCGAAAGCAATCGTCATCGCGGCGAGTACCGCAAAGCCTTGACGCCGATCGCCGACCATCCGGCCGAACACGAGGCACAACGCAGCCGGAATCAACAGCATCGCGATCATCTGCACGAAGTTGGCGAACGGCGTCGGGTTCTCGTACGGGTGCGCCGAATTGCCGTTGAAAAAACCGCCGCCGTTGGTGCCGAGCATCTTGATCGCTTCCTGCGACGCAACCGGACCCATCGCGATGGTCTGCTTGTCGGCCTTGTTGTCCACCATCACGGGATTGCCCTTCGCGTCCTTGACGGCGTTGCCCTGGGCATCGGTCTTCGGCGTCTGGTACGTCGTGACCTGCAGGGTCGGCACGTCCTGGTACGATTCGAAGTTCTGGATCACGCCCTGACTGACGAAGACGAGCGCGATCACCGTCGCGAGCGGTGCGAGAATATAGAGCGTGATACGCGTCAGATCGACCCAGAAGTTGCCGATCGTTGCTGTCGTATGACGTGCAAAACCGCGAATCAACGCGACCACGACGGCGATACCCGTGGCAGCCGACAAGAAGTTTTGCACCGTCAGAGCCGCCATCTGCGTCAGATAGCTGACGGTGGATTCCGGCGTGTAGTCCTGCCAGTTCGTGTTGGTCACGAAGCTGATTGCCGTGTTGAAGGCGGCGTCCGGCGTCATGGGACCGAAGCCTTGCGGATTGGCGGGCAGCCATTGCTGGATGCGCAAAAAAGCATAGACCGCGAGCACGCCGAGCGTGTTGAACACCAGCACGGCTAGCGCGTAATACTTCCACGACATCTCAGCCGCGGGATCCACACCGGCCAGCTTGTACACCGCTGTTTCGATCGGCCGTCCAATGCGGCGAACGACGATCGACGAACCGTCAAGCACCGCCGTCATGTAGCGGCTGAGTGGGATAGCGAGCGCGATCAGCACGACGATGAAAACGCCGGGCTGAAACAGGTTGTTGAAGTTCATTCGAGTGCCTCCGCGCGCAGCAAGGCGTAGACGAGGTAGGCGAACAGAATCAGCGTCGAGGCCGCCGCAAGCCAGGTCATCCAGGTAGTCATGGACGGCCTCCCGGCGCGCGACGAAGCTTGTCGCAGCCAACCACGAACGCGGCGACGAGGCCGCTGAATGCAACGATTGCAATGACGTAAAGCAGATCCATGGCGTGGCCTCCCACATCGGACTTCCGCACCATCGAATTTAGGAAACTCCGCGTAAACGCACTGTTAAGAGAGCGGGGAGATTCGTAAAAAACGTGGACCTGGTGTGAGAGAACGTTGTGCGTGGATGGCCAGTTTGGACATCGCGAGGTTGCGGTGAGCCCGCGTCTAAGGGGCCGTCTCCGTTTGTGAGCGCACCCCTTCGCGTTCGAGCCACGAACGGAACAGCACCACTAACTCATCCGCCGACTTCCCATCCGGAACGTAAGTGCAATAGCTCCGCGACGGCAGACGTGGACCTGCGAACGGCGCGACGAGCCGGCCGGCCGCGAGATCGTCGGCTATCAGCGCAGTCGGCCCCATCGCGATGCCTATTCCGTCGATGGCCGCTTGCAACGTCAGATAGAAGTGGTCGAAAGTAAGAGCGGCAGTTGGGCTGAGCGCGGGAATCCTGGCGCTCGCCAGCCAGTCCGGCCAAACCCGCGGAAGACTCGATGTATGCAGCAACGTGTGCTGCCGCAAATCGTCCGGCGTTCGAAGCGGCAGTTGCTGCAAGAGCGCCGGACTGCAGACCGGGATTCGCTCCTCGGACAGGAAAGGCCGCATCGAGTAGCCATAGAACGTATCCGGTCCACCCCGGACGATGACGTCGTAGGTCTCTTTCAGACTCTCCAACGACTCGTTCGACGTCTCCACCTTGACGTCAACATCGGGATGCGCGGCGCGGAATCTCGCCAGTCTCGGCACCAGCCAGCGCAATGTGAATGTCGCGGGCGCATTCACGGACAGTGTCCGGGAGACCGTTTCGGGGAAACCATATCTGGCGGTTGCTTGCGAGAGCTGCTCGAACAAAGGACCGATTTCCGCCAGATAGGCCTTCGCCGCCGGTGTCAGCGCGACGCGGCGGTTGTGTCGTTCGAACAACGATGCGCCGAGCCACTCTTCGAGCGCGCGCACGTGCTGGCTCACCGCACCATGAGTCACGTGCAGTTCCGCGGCGGCTTCCTTGAAGCTGCCGAGCCGGCCTGCGGCCTCGAAGGCGCGCAGTGCATTGAGCGGAGGCAGGATCCGTTTCATTCGAAAGAGTTTATCTAACGCGAATCCTCAATTTATCTGGTTTGCTGGACCTCTACAAGATAGATATTCTTCTTGTTGTGCCGCCGATCCTAGCGTGGGCGATCACGAGCCGGCGAGCGGACCTGGAAGGCATTTTCCAGTTCAGTTCGCTGACATCTCGCGCCCACACGTGGCGCTTGCACGCGTGGAGCATGATCTCCCGCACTCTTTCCGGCCTTGAACCTGCATGCTCAGTTATACCGGCGGTCTCGTCCTCTTTGCCGCCGTGCTCCACGCGAGTTGGAACGCGATGCTGCATGGCAACCGCGACCGGTTCCAGTCCATGACGTGGATGAGCATCGCCATTGCGGCAGTCGCCACGGTCGTGGTCTGGTTCACGCCGTGGCCCGCCGGCGCGGCCTGGCCGTACATCGCCGCATCGGGGCTCGTGCATATCGTCTACAACGTCAGCCTCGTGCGGGCCTATCGCCGTGGCGACCTGGCCCAGGCGTATCCGATCGCGCGCGGCTCGTCGCCGCTGCTCGTCACGCTCGGCGCGGCACTGTTCGCGCATGAGGCGATCGGCCCCTTGCACGCGCTCGGGATCGCGATGATATCGGGCGGCATCATCGCGCTCGCGCTGCAGGGCGGTCGCGTGTCGCGCGCGGGTGCACTGGCCGCGCTGGCGACCGGCGCGTCGATTGCGCTCTATACCGTGATCGATGGCATCGGCGTGCGTTTATCCGGCGGCCAGGCGCTCGCCTACACCGCGTGGATGTTCCTGTTCTATTGGCTGATGCCGGTGCTGTTCGTCGCGATGCGCGGGCTCGCGGCGCTGTGGACGCCGGTCCGGGCTGAGCCGATCGCCGTCGGCTCGTCGCTCGCCGGCGGCCTGGTGTCGATCGCGGCGTATGGCATCGTGATCTGGGCGATGCAGTCGGGCGCGATGGGGGCGGTATCGGCGTTGCGAGAGACCAGCGTGGTATTCGCGGTGCTGATCGGGCGTGTGTTTCTGCGGGAAGCGGTCAATGGAAGGCGTTGGCTCGCGTGCGTGATCGTCGCGGCCGGGGCGGTTTGTCTGGGGCTTTGACCAGACAAGATCGCAATCCGCCCAGATCAAAGTTCGATTTCCCTTTCTTCGGAGTGCAAGCAAGCTTGTTGCCACGTCGGCGGATTCTCCCTACAGTCTACCAACTGCGAAAGTCTTTTTTGTTCTACGCTATAGGTGCGGCCCGCAGCGCGTCCCGATGTCTGTCCCGCATCACGGCTATCCGGGAAAGCCTCTGACTCTGCTGCACCCCGTAGATGGTCCTCCAGCACGGTACGGTGCAACCGGCCGGAGGTGATCTCGAGCCAGTCCTATCGCCACTCAATACTCCGGCAGCCCGGTGGACGTCGCTCCGACCGCGGCACTCGAATCTTGGTGCACCCGACCTATGGAGACTAATGATGTCTATTCGACTAGGGGAAGACGCTCCCGATTTCACCGCGGAAACCACCGAAGGGACGATCCATTTTCACGAGTGGATCGGCGACCATTGGGCGGTCCTGTTTTCGCACCCGAAGGATTTCACTCCCGTTTGCACCACGGAACTCGGCTATCTGGCGGGCCTCAAGCCAGAATTCGATAAGCGCAACACGAAAATTATCGGGCTCAGTGTCGATCCCGTCAGCGACCACACGGAGTGGGTCAAGGATATCGCGGAGACGCAAGGCCACGAGGTCGGTTATCCGCTGATCGGCGATTCGGACCTGAAGGTCGCGAAGCTCTACGACATGATTCACCCCGAGGCGAGCGGCGGCGGCCCGCGCACCGCGGTCGACAACGCGACCGTACGTTCGGTGTTTCTCATCGGGCCGGACAAGAAGGTCAAAGCCATGCTCGTCTATCCGATGAGCGCCGGACGCAATTTCGACGAAGTGATGCGGCTGCTCGACGCGCTGCAGCTCAACGCGAAACATACGGTGGCGACACCGGTGAACTGGAAACCGGGTGAAGACGTCATCATTCCAACATCCGTTTCCAACGATGCCGCCATGCAAAAATATCCGCAGGGTTTCAAAACCGTGAAGCCTTATCTGCGGTACGTTGCGCAACCGAAGTAAAGCAACATTGATGGGAGCGGCGAGTGCCGGGCAATGCGAAGTCCGGCGCTCGATGTGAGTCCGGGCGCATCGATGCGCCCGGCCCTCTGAACGGGGCTGCGTCCGGTTCGACTGCCTGCAGGGCAGTTGGCGGCCGCGCGGGCCGCCAACTTTAAGCGCTCGCAGGAGCGGGCCGCGGAGCGAAATCGTGTTGATCTTCCGGCAGCTATTCGATCAGCAATCGTCGACCTACACCTATCTTCTCGCCGATAGCACGACGCGCGAGGCGGTGCTGGTCGATCCGGTATTTGAGCAGGTGCGCCGGGATGCCGCCCTGATCGAAGAACTTGGATTGCATCTGCTTTATACGATCGACACTCACGTCCACGCCGATCACGTGACCGGCGCATGGATGCTGAATCGCCGCATAGGCAGCAGGATTGCGATTTCGGCTGCGAGCGGTGCCGAAGGCGCGGACCGCTATCTGAGCCACGGCGACAAAATCGAGTTCGGCACGAGATATCTGACGATACGCGCGACACCGGGTCATACCGATGGATGCATCACGCTCGTGCTCGACAACGAGACCATGGCGTTTACCGGCGATTGCCTGTTGATCAGAGGCACTGGCCGCACGGATTTCCAGCGCGGTGACGCGCACGCCATGTTTCGCGCGGTGCATGGCCAGATTTTCACGCTGCCCACCGCGTGCCTGCTTTATCCGGCCCACGATTATCGCGGTTTGACGGTCACGAGTGTGGGCGAGGAGCGGCGCTTCAATCCACGCCTTGGCGGCGAACTGTGCGAAGACGATTTCACCGGATACATGAAGAACCTGCACCTGCCGCATCCGAAGCAGATCGACGTAGCGGTGCCCGCGAACCTGAAATGCGGCCTGGCGACAAGTGTCCCCGCGCAGATGACGGAGCCCGATTGGGCGCCACTGACATGCAGCTTTGCGGGCATCTGGGAAATCAATGCGCAGTGGCTCGAGGAAAATCTGCGTGCTGTCGAGATCGTCGATGTGCGGGAACCTGACGAGTTTAATGGACCGTTGGGGCGCATTCCCGCAGCCAGGCTCATTTCATTGGGCGAGCTTTCCGGGCGGACCGCTGAACTCACGAAGGAGCGCCCGATCGTGACGGTCTGCCGGGCAGGCGGACGCTCGGCCCAAGCCACGGTCATGCTGCGACAGGCCGGATTCGAGCGGGTTGCCAATCTTGCCGGCGGCATGCTGCGCTGGCGTGCCGAAGGCCGCGTCGTTGAAAACGGCAGTGTGTGATCGTGACTTTTATTGATGGCGAACTGTCGGCCACGCGCCGTCTAAGCCAGCCGATCTTCTCTGAGAATTAGAACGTCAACGCCACACGTCCCTCATCGTCCGGCTCGAACCAATCGGGATCGCGCTCGGCGACCGGCCCGAGGGACACCAGAATTTCACGCAGATGGTCGCGCATCGCTGCTTCAGCGGCGTCGGGGTCGTGAGCCTTCAAAGCACTGACGATGCGTGTGTGTTGTTTGCGGCCATTGCGACCGGACCCGCGGACGCCCGATCGTAGAATAGACCGCCAACCAGGCCAACGTATCGAACAGAACCCTAAAACAACGTGCGAATGCCGACGCGCACCGCCGTCGACGATTGCCCAGTACTCACATACTCGCCATTCGCAAACACAGGCGCCGCACCACCGCCGAGAAACACGGGCGCCGCGCCACCCGACGCTCGCAGATACGTTGCGCTCGTGTAGACGTCGGTGCGCTTGGACAATGCATAGTCGAGCAGCACCGTCACGTTCTGCCACTTCTGCGCTTCGAGTTTGCTGTACCAGTAGCCGCCCATCAGCGTGGTGGCAGGCGTGAGTTGAAATACTTCATTAGCCTCGTACGTGGTCATCGAGCCGCTGTCGTTGCGAACACGGAAATGCGTATCCGTGAACAGCAGACGCGTGAGACTGCGGCCGAAGCGGTAACTGCCGCCAATGCCGAAACTACTGACGCTATTCGCAATCACCGGGCCGGCGGGCAAATCGGGAAAGAGCGTGGTGCCGGCCTGCGTCGGCGCATTCACACCGAGATCATGCGTGTCCGTGTAAGCCGCGCCGAGATTCAGTGGGCCATTCGAATAACGCAATCCGAAGGCGATCACACGGCCAGTACCCGCGGTGACAGATTGCGAAGGAAACGCGTACAACGCGCCCACGGAAAATCCACCGTAGTTCGGTGACGTGTACTTGAGCGCATTGTTGATATGCAGCGTGCCGGCGAGGTGATCGAAGTCACCCGGATGCCACGCATACTGGCCTGCAACCTGTCCCATCGCGAACTGGGTGAGGTTGTCCCAGAAGAAGTCATATTGCTTGCCGAGCGTGAATGTGCCGTATTTCGGCGCGCTGAGTCCCAACCACGCCTGGCGGCTGAACAGGACGCCCGATTGCACCATCGTGCCCGAATAGAGATTGAAACCGTTCTCCAAAACGAAAACGACTTTCGTGCCGCCGCCGATGTCTTCCACGCCGCGCAATCCCCAGCGATTGGACTGAATCGAGCCGTCGTTCGCGACAAACGTGCCGTGGCCGTTCAGATTGCTGAAGTACGTCAACCCCGCATCGATAATGCCGTACAACGTGATACTGCTCTGCGCATGCGCGATGTGGCTGCTCAATGCCAGCGCTGCGGCCGTGCTCAAGCTCAAGGCAAACTTTTTCATTGCTCGTCTCCAGGTTTTATTTTTTAAAGGCAAAGCGGCGCCCTCCCGTGCCGAAGGGATATCGGTTCCCGTGGGGGATTGCCCGGCGGGCCGCCGGGCCAGTCAGTGTTCGACGAAGCTGCTAACCGTTGAAGCGATACACCGTCGAATCGATACGAAAGCGAATGTCTGCGCTCAGGCTATTGCTGACGGCAAGATAGCGCTGCCCGTCGATCATGAAACTGCAGGCGTCCGTTGCAGCGGAAGTCTCGAAAGTCTCGACGAGTTCGAAACGGTCCTCGCGCCATTTGAAGATTTGCGATTGCGGCACGACGACCGGTGCTTTCGGCGTGCCGGTGATAAAGCACACGCGCACCAGATAAAGGCCTTGCTCGCCGTCGATCAGACACAGCTCGCGTCCGCCCGCTTCTCCGAGTACCTGCACGGCCACGAACTGCGAGCCGTCGAATCGGTACAGCGTGGTGTGGTCAAGCAGATTCGCGTGGAGCATCCACAGCGCGCCGTTCGCTTCGAAAAAACGGAATGCGCGGCCGCCGTTTTCATCGAGCACCTGGGACGTTTCGAATCGCTCGCCGTTCCAGCGATAAATCGGCGAACCGCCGACATGGTCCGCATACGCGAGATAGTGTTCGGCGCCGAACGAGACGAACGCGAAGTTGTAACCCCACTGTCCGTCGAGTGTCTGAAACGGCACGAAGCGCTCGCCGTCCCACTCGAAAATGCGCGACGTACGGGGATTTTTCGGCTCGACGCCTTCAATCACCACCCCTTGAGCCAACGCGAGAAAATGCCGTGCACCGAGCGAAAATGCAAACCATTGCTTCGCGGCGAAAGTCGAAAAGTGCTGTAACGGTACCCATTTCCGCTCGATCCGCTCATACAGGGTTGCGTCGCAATCGAGCTCGTACGGGCCCTTTCCCGTTCGAATTCCGGCTGTCGCGAGAAACTGCCGTCCACCGATCTTGAAGTACGCGAGATCTTCGCCGCCCGGCAAAGGCAACGCTTCATGCTCGACAAAGCGGCCATCCTGCCAGCGGTAAATCGGCGCATCGATGTCGCTGTCGCCGCCGTTCATGTACGGCGCTTCACCGGCCACATCGAGCGCCAGTTGCGGCACGCCGAGGAAGGTGCCCTCGTCGTTCGTAAAGACTTCCACGGCACGCGCGCCGCTCGTGGGTAGTTGCTGCAGCGGTGTGAGCAAGGATCTGCTGCGCTCAGTGTTTGCCATTCCCTAACTCCGAACCTGTGATTGCAAAAGACGCAGACGCGAGCGCCGGTCCACTCTCTTCGCGCGGCCGCCACATATTCGCGAGACCGATGCCGAGCGCACCGCCCACCGCGAGCAGCGCGGCGACCATGAACAGCGTGTCGAACGGCAGATGCTGCGACAGCAGAATGCCGCCTACCAGCGGCCCGATGATCGAACCGGTGCGTCCGATTGCCATCGCCCAACCAATGCCGGCGGCGCGGACGTCGGCGGGAAAGAGACAGCTCGCAATCGCCGGAAACGTCAGTTGTCCGCCGACGAGACACGCTCCCACCGCGAACAGCATGGCGAACGCGACGTTACCCGCGCCGATGATGTGCCCCAGCGCGAACGTCAACAGCGCGCCGCACAGAAACGAAATCGCCACCGGCACGAATGGTCCGCGCTTGTTGACCAGCAAGGAGATCACCAGCGCGCCGGCGATCGCGCCGATGTTCAGCACCACCGCACCGAGGGCTGCACGCGCCGGCGCCACGCCATTCATGTTCAGGATGGTCGGCATGAAGCTGACCAGAAACCCCGACAGAATCATGCTGGACAGCACACCGAACCAGAGTGCCAACGTCGCGGCGAGGCGGCCGCCGGCAAACAGATTGCCGAATAGCTTGCCCGGCAAACCGGTTCGATGCGCCGCGCTGCGCTGTCGTGCCGCGGCCTGTTCCGCGCGAGAAACGGTCTGCTTCGGGATCACCAGCAAGACCGGAATCAATGCGACCAGCGCGGAGGCACCGCCCATGACGAATACGAACGGCCAGCCGAAGCGCATCATCAATGCCGCGGTAATCGCGCCGCCCACCACTGCGCCGAGCGGAAAACCGATGAACATCAGAATCACCAGCGACGAGCGGCGTTGCGGCGAACTGCTCTCGGCGGTGATCGCCGCCACCGGCGGAATCGCGCCACCCATCCCAAGGCCGCCGATAAAGCGCAGTGCGGCCAGCGTCGTCGCGGAAGTGGCGAACGCGCAGCCGAGCGTGAAAATGCCGGTCACGCACAACGCAAGCACCAGCATGGGCCGCCGCCCGAAGCGGTCCGCCAGCGGGCCCACGATCAGCGAACCGAGCACGGTGCCGACGAAACCCGCGCCGAATACGCGTCCCAATGACGCGTGATCGATCTGCAGCGACTTGGCGAGCAAGGGCGCGACGAACGACAACATCAAGGTGTCGAAGCCGTCGATCATCGACACCGCGAAGCACACGAGCGTGATGCGCAGCACGTTGTTCGACGGCGGCCCGGCGGATTGCTCCAACCCAAAAGCATTCATGACTGTCTCCATCCATCAAGGGCATTTGATTCAGCCGGCGCGCGCGCCCTGACGCGCCGGTCGGTTTTTATCAGTCGGCAAGCGTGCTGTTAAGGCTTCACGACGTCCGGATACGACACATTGGTGAAACCCGGAATCGCCACGTTTTGCGGCTGATTGCCGTTGTCATGAAGCTGATCGACGATATAGTCGGCAACGCAATTCGACAGCAGTTGCGCGGGATCTTCCATGATGCGGCGCAGCCGCGCGGCGGTGGCGTCGCGATCGTCGATGGAAGTGATCGGCGGCATGCCGTCGGCGGGCGCCGGCTCGACGTGATAGGCGCGCTGGTCCGGAAACAGCAAACGCGCCACGTCAATGCTCGAGCGCGTGTTGAGCCACAGGCTGCGATACGTGCGTTCGCGTTCGGCAAGGGCGGCCCCGTCGCCGAGCTCGGCCACCGAGAACGACGGCGCGTGCGGTGCAACGAGAATACGATCCGGTGGCAGCACACGCTCCGACGCGCGCCACACGAAGTAGCACATATTGTTCGACGCCCACGTCGCGCCCGCCGTCGGCCGGCCGGATTGACCGCTCACCAGCACCATCGCGCGTTGCCAGTCGAGCGACTGCGCGCGCAACCAGTTGCCGATCCGATAGGCGATATCGAGGAACGCGAGCCCGAAGGTGGCGAACATCACGTCGTTCATCGGCACGGGTAACGTGGCGCTTGAGGGCGCGGCAAAGTACTCCGCATTCAAACGCTCGAAACTCAGCAACTCGGGATCCTGCTCGGCTCGCGCGAGCCGGTCGATCGTCACGCCGCAGGTGTAGTCGACGAGGTTGGCGATCTTGCACTCGTGGCCGCTGAAGCTCTCCACCGCAACCTGTTCTCGCCACAGAGCAACCGAGTTGGCCTCGCGCACGGCTTGCGCGTGTTGGCGCAAGCGCGCCGCGTCGCTTTTCCACGTGTCGTCGTGCGGGGCCACTTCGCGCATTCGCGCAAGATAGGCCAACGCCAGAGGCAAATGCGACACCGCAGTCAACTCGATGAAACCACGCGTCGATTTGCGAAAACTTTCGATCGACGGCGCCCGTCCCGCGCCCGGAAATAACGCGATATCGCTGCCGGTCGAAACGAGCATCGGCGCATCTTCGGCTTGCTGCGCCATCCGCTGCGTCAGATGCGCGCCGATACTCTGCGGGTCGGACGTGAACGCGCGAAAGAGACCTGCAAATGCAGCGTCGGGTTGATAGACCATAAGCTTGCGTGCTCTCTAGTAATCGAACAGACGCGCCGGATTGTCCGACAGAATCATCTTGCGAACCGCGGCATCATCGGTCCAGGCGCCAAGCAGATTCAGCAACTCGCCGGTGTCGCGCGTCGAATCGGGAATGTGCGGCCAGTCCGAGCCCCAGATCACTTTGTGCGGCGCGGCCTTGATGATTGCCTCGGCCATGGGCGCGACCGCTTCATAGCCGCGATGTTTGGCGATGCGGTACGGTGCGCTGAGTTTAAGCCAGCAGTTGCCGTCTTTCAGCAAACTCAACAGGCGGTCGAAATCGCCCTGAGTGAGGCCATCTTCTTCCAGCATGTAGCCCATGTGGTCGATCACGAAATCGCTCTGCACGTCGGCGAGAAACGGAATCAGATTACGCACGACCCAACCCGGCGCATAGAATTGCACATGCCAGCCGAGGCTCGCGCACAAACGCGCCATGCGCGTGATGTATTGCTGGATCTCCGCGGTCGGCAATCCGGCGCGTGCGAACAGATCGAGCCTGATTGCGCGTACACCGGAATGATGAAAACTGTCGAGCGTAGCCGCGCCGGTGTTCTCCTCGATCATCACGACGCCGCGCGCGATCGAACCCGCCACATGCAACGCATCGATCATGCAGCGATTATCGGTGCCGTAAAAACTCGGCTGCACGATCACGAAGCGCTTCAGTCGCAGCACGCTCATCATCTGCAGATAGTGCGAGAGCTTGCCGTCGGGCAGCGTGTAGTGCGGATGCTCGACCTTCGGATATTTGTCTTCTGGGCCAAACACGTGCATATGCGCGTCGCAGGCGAGCGCGGGCATGGTGAACGACGGACGCGAGAGCGTGTCGTAGTCGCGCATCGGCGTGGAAATCAGCGGGGTCTCTGCCATGATCTAGTAGTGAGAGTGTCGAGTTAGAGTTGACGTGCCTGCTCGGCGCGCTCACGCAGCGCTGCGAGATAAACATCGCTGTCGATGCCGCCAAAGATGAACGGCGCCGCGCCGTCGCGGCGCAATTCGTCGAGCGCCGCGCATTCCGGCATCCCGCCGACGATCACCACCTTGCCGTGCCGCTGCGCCGCCGCGATCACCTTGCGGCACGCGGCCACCACCTCGGGATGCGCCGATTCGCCGGTGTGACCCATATCGGCGGACAGATCGTTGCAACCGAGCGCGAGCACGTCGACGCCTTCGATCGCCGCGATCGCGTCGGCCGCTTCCACGCCGGCACGGCTCTCGATCAGCACCTTGAGCACGGTAGCGGCGTTCAGACGCCGGTTGAGTTCACGAGCGGGCAATTTCTCGAAGCCGACGTACGGCAGCGTGGCCAATTGCGAGCGCTGGCCGAGCGGCGGAAAGCGCGTCGCGACCACGGCGTCGCGCGCCTGCTCCGCGGTTTCCACGCGCGGCACGATGATGCCGAGCGCGCCGCCATCCAGCACGCGGTTGATCGTGCCGTAGTCGCGCTCCGGCACACGCACCCACGGCATCAGGCCGAGATCGACGGCGCACGAGCACAGTTGCGAGACGGTGTCGACCGGCAGCGAACTATGTTCCATGTCCACCCAGATCGTGTCGTAGCCCGCGGCCTTGGCCCAGCGGACGGCGTCCGTGGTGCGCGAGGCGCGAATGCCCAGCGCAATGATTTTCTGCCGCGCTCGCAGGCGATCAACGAGTTCCGCACCGTTCATGCTGTCTCCGTAGTGAGGTTGGTGGAAGACAGTATCGCCCGGGAAACAGTTTTGATTTATTCTCTAAACCAAGGTTATTGATTTACAGAGCAAATCAATGAATATCCGTCATCTGGAATTTTTCGTGGTCCTCGCCGAGGAACTGCATTTTCGCCGCAGCGCCGAGCGGCTGGGCATTACGCAGGCCCCGCTGAGTCTGGCGATCCAGTCGCTAGAGGCGGAACTGGGGGCGCGGCTGTTTCACCGCACCCGCCGCACGGTTGCGCTGACGGAGGCGGGCTTGGCGCTCGTCGACGACGCGCGGGCTATCCTCGCGCGGATCGAGCATGCGAAAGAGAGTGTGTGGGAGACCGTGAGCGGCGAGGTGGGGCGCTTGCGGGTCGGGTTTACGAACGCGTCTTCGTTGTCGCCGCTTTTTCCGCGTCTGATTCATGCTTACCGCACGCAGCGGCCGAAGGTGAATATCTCGTTGCTCGAACTGTCGTCGTCGTTGCAGATCGAGGCGATCGAACAGCGTGAGCTGGATGTCGGTCTGTTGAGGTTGCCGGACAATACGCCGCGGACCGAACTCGTCTTCACGCCGTTGATGGAAGAGCCGTTGCTTGTCGCGATGCATGCAGGACACCGCCTGGCGAAAGCCGCCTCGATCAAGATCAAGGATTTGCGCGGCGAGCCGTTTATCGCGTATCCGCGCGCGGCGGGCGTGGCGGTGTCGCAGCAGACGCTCGCGCTGTGCGCGAAACGCGGCTTCGAGCCGCAGGTGGTGCAGGAAGCGCAGCAGGCGTCGACGTTGATCGGGCTGACAGCGACAGGCCTCGGCATCGCCCTGGTGCCGGCTACGTTGCAGACCATCGCGGTGCCCGGCGTCGTGTTCAGAACGCTCGATGAGACCGACACCACGACCACGTTGTACATCGCGCACCGTTACGGCGATGCGAACGCGCGAGCCATGCAATTTGCGGAGCTCGCGCTCGGGTTGCGTTAAGCCATCGAACCAACGAAACCAGCGCCGCAAAATTCAGGCAACGAGAGTCGCAGCTTTCGAGGCCGAGCAGTTAATCCCGATAGCCCGGATCAATCCTATCGAGTTTGCGTCTGAGTGCCGCGAACTCGATCGTCCCTTCCGGCACGCGCTGCATGCCCTGGAATTCGCCGAGATCAGCGCGCGATCTGGCCGCCACGTCCGCCTTGATCAGATTGAGCGGCCCGCAGGCCGCGGCATCTACCTGAATCTGACACGCCCGCTCCAGCCGGTACAACCGCAGAAAACATTCCGGCACCGACGCGCCTGTCACCAGCAAGCCATGATTGCGCAAGATCAGTGCTTTCGCCGAGCCGAGCGAGCGCACAATGCGGTCGCGCTCGTCGAGATAAAGCGACGCACCCTCGTAGTCGTGATACCCGATGTTCTCGTAGAACACGGTCGAAAACATCGAAATCGGCAGCAGGCCTTCCTTGATCGCGGCGATCGCCATGCCCGCGCGCGAATGGATATGCATCACGACCAGGTTGCGCTCGTCGTGCATCATATGGATCGCCGAATGGATCACGAAGCCCGCGTAGTTCACCGAGCTGTTCGCGCCCGACACCACGTTGCCGTCCACATCGATCTTCACCAGGCTCGATGCCGTGACCTCGTCATAGTTCTCGCCGAACGCGTTGATCAGGAAATGGTTCTCGGGACCGGGAATGCGTGCGGTCAGGTGGCCGTAGATCTGCTCGGTCCAGCCGAAGTAATCGACCAGCCGGTACGCGGCCGCCAGTTCGATTCGAAGCGTGCGCTCCGCGTCGCTCATGCCGTGCACGCTGTCTTGCGTCAGCGGCAAGTCATCCATTGTCGTCATCGGACTCGCAGACATATCTCGTCTCCACAAAAATTGCGCCATCGCGACCGCGCGCCGCCCCGCTTTTCATCACACGGCGCGTTGCTCGACGGCGTGCTCGACACCGCGCCCTGCATCGCTCGATTCGTCATCGCCGATCGGTGCATTGAGCCGGCGATCCTTCGTATCAGGTAAGCCGAAGCCCGCTATCAGCACGGCCAATGCAAGCAAGCCGACCGGATACCACAGCCCGAAGTACACGCCGCCGTTGGCCGCCACCATCGCGAACGCGACGCTCGGCATGAAGCCGCCGAACCAGCCCGCGCCGATGTTGTACGGCAGCGAGATCGCGGTATAGCGGATGCGCGTCGGGAACAGTTCGGTCATCCAGGCGCCGGCGGGCGTATAGATCATCGCCAGCAGGGAAAGCAGATACGTCATGATGCAAATCAGCACACCGCGATGCACGTGCGCCGGATCAGCCCGCGCCGGATAGCCGTTCGCCGTCAGCGCCTTCTGAACGTCCGCCTGGAACTGCTTTTCCCGCGCGGCGAAGGCGGCCTTCGGCATGCCGGCGCCGTCGAACGCCTGGAGCTTGGTATTGCCGATCTGCAGCGACGCCATCGAACCGGCTGGCAACGTCTGATTCTCGTACGACACCATCCGGCTCGCCAGATAGCCCTTCGCGATATCGCATGAAGAACTCAGCGCCGCCGCGCTCACCGGATTGAACTGCAACGAGCAATTGGCGGGATCGGCGTACACGACCACCGGCGCGGCACGTTGCGCGGCTTCGAGCGCTTCATTGCCGTAGTGCGTCATCAAACGGAATGCCGGTTGCAGCGTCAGAGCCGCGAGCAGCGTGCCGATCAGAAAGACCGGCTTGCGACCCAACTTATCGGTCAACCAGCCACACACGATATACATCGGAATGCTCAGTAGCAACGACGGCAGCATCACCCAGTTGATCGTGACCGGATCGATGCCGAGCGTGCGCGCCATGAAGAACTGCGAGTAAAACTCGGACGTATAGGCGATCACGCCGATCGCCGTATTGACGCCGAACGTCAGCAGAATGGCCGTGCGCAGGTGGCGCCATTCGCCGAACGCTTCGCGCACCGGCCGCCGCTTGTCGCGCGCGGCCGCTTTCATCTCTTCGAATACCGGCGATTCCTTCAGCTTCAGACGCAGCCACATCGAAATGCCGAACAGCACAATCGAGGCAAGAAACGGAATCCGCCACGCCCAGTCCGCCAAGGCGCTCTCGCCGGAAATCGTGCGCGTTACCAGCGTGGCCGACAACGCGAGAATGATCCCGGCCGGCGTCATCGCGCTCAGCCACGAGGTATCCTTGCCGCGCTTGGCCGGCTCGGAATGCTCGGCCACATAGACAAGCGCGCCGCCATATTCGCCGCCGACAGCAAGTCCCTGCAGCACCCGCAGCACGATCAGCGTGGCAGGCGCATAGATGCCCCATGTCGCGTAGTTGGGCAGCAAGCCGACGAGAAACGTGGGTAGCGCCATCAGCATGATCGTCGCGACGAAAGTGCGCTTGCGGCCGACCAGATCGCCGATCATCCCGAACACGAGCGAGCCAAACGGCCGCGCGACAAAGCCCGCCGAGAACGTCAGCAACGCGAAGATGAACGCTGCCGTCTCATTGACGCCGGAGAAAAACTGTTTCGCAATGACCGGCGCGAGTGCACCGTAAAGCAGAAAGTCGTACCACTCGAATGCCGTGCCGAGTGACGAACTGATGATGACCTTCCATCTTTCCCTGCCGGTGAAATCGGCGCGGGGGGATGCTGTACCCATGTGTCGTCGTCTCCGTATTGCCGGGCACTCGCGGTGCCACGCCTTTGTGGCGTGGCCCGCTCTGCCGGTCATTTTTTTCGCCACGCGCCTTTCAGACGCCGGCATGTAATACCCGCCGCCAGATGCGCTCTGGCGCTACCTCTTTTTTCTACCGCACGGCTTGTTAGTGCCCGAGCTTATAGACTCGCGTCGCGGTGTCGTGAAAGAGCGCCGCTTTTTCGCTTGCCGAAGCGCCCGAGGCGATCCGCTTGTACGCGTTCCACATCACCGGATAGCTGCACATGCCCTTGTCGACCGGCGAATTGGTTTCAAACATGCAGCGCTCGGCGCCGAAGCGTTCAATACACGCATCCATGTACGGCCTCCACGCGTTCGCCAGTTCGCCGGACGAAGGCGGCAACGGCTCGCGATGGAATTCGAAACCGGCAATCGCCATCGCGAGGCCGCCGAGTTTCACATAGGCATTGGGGCACTGCGCGAGTTCGTCGATCGCGGCCAGCCACTCACGGAACACTTCATCGCGTCGGCCCTGATACGGACCGACGCCGAGCGGGCCGCCCAGATGGTTCATCACGATCGGAAGCTCCGGAAAGGCTCGCGCGAGGTTCGCCAGCTCCTTGATCTGCGTGTGATACAGCCATGCGTCGAAGCACAGGTTGAACGCGCCGAGCCGGCCCACGCCGCGCCGGAACGTGGCGTCGTTCATCAGGAACAGCGGCGGCGGCGTCAGCAGGCTCGCCTGAAACGACTCATGCCGCGCGACGATATGGCGGACGCTGCGAAACCTGCCGCCGCCGGCATCGACATGCGCCTGCAGCACGGCGTCGACTTCGTCGCCCAAGGTCAGATCCGCATAGCCGACGATGCCCGCGCAAACGCGCGTCTTGACGCCGCGCCGAGCCGCTTCGTTGGCCACCGAGGCGACGAACTCAGTCTCGCCGACTGGCTTGAACGCCTCGGGTCCATCGTGGCGATACGCGTAACCACATTGCACGTAGACCGTGGCGGTGATGTTGTGGCCCGAACCGGTGTCGGCCAGCAAGTCATCGAGCAGATAACCGCCGTCGCGTTCCCACAGATGATGATGCGGATCGATGATCGGCAGATCCGGTTCGATGATGTCTTCGTGCAAACGGTCCAGCCATGCAGGGTTCAACTCGACATGCTTGAAAACGGGAAGCTCGGTAGTCGACATGAAAAGTCCTCGAAAGCGTCGTGTGTCCTTGGGATTCAGCCTGCGATCACCGGTTGATCGCCGACGATCGTCGTGCGGTGCATCACGCGCCGCTCGGTCGGTTCGAACGAAGTCACCTGGTGCATCGTGCAGCGGTTGTCCCACAGCACCACGTCGTCCGTCTCCCAGCGATGCGAGTAGACGAATCGCGGCTGCCCGGCGAATGCCGCGAGTTCGGCGATCAGCGCGCGCGCCTCGTCACGCGGCATGCCTTCCACGTCTTCGTTGTAGATCGGGCTGATATAGAGCGACTTGCGCCCGGTCACTGGGTGTTTGCGCACCATCGGCTGCCACACCGGCGGCATCGCCGCGCGTTCCGCGTCGGTGAGCGGCTTGAGCTTGTTCTGCTTTTGCAGGAACTCGAAGTCGTGCAGCGCGCGGCGCCCTTCGACCTGCTTCTTCAACGCGTCAGGCAGCGCGTCGTAGACGGCGTACATGTTGGTGAACTGCGTCTCGCCGCCGGTGCGGCTCACTTCGATTCCGTGCAACAGCGCGCCGGTGCACGGCACCGCGCGATAACTGCTGTCGGTGTGCCAGAACTGCGCGAGCGACACTTGCCGCGCGGTGGGATGATCCGGCGGCATCAGCGTGCCTTCCTCATCCACGTTTGACACGCGAAAGATCTCGCGCACGCGCTTCGAGCGGATGATGTCCTGATGGAATATCTCCGGCTCGCCGAAGCTGCGTGTGAAATCGACATGCTGCTGGTCGTCCACGTGCTGCTCGGGGAACACCAGCACGAGATGCTCCATCCAGATGTCGTGCAATTCCTGATAGGCGGCGGGATCGAGCCGATGGCGCATATCGACGCCCAGCACTTCGGCGCCCAGCGCATCGCCTAGCCTGCGGACCTTGAAGCGATTAGCGGTAGCGGTGGAAGCATTGACGGCTTGAACTGACATGGTTTGTGTCTCCTGAATTGGGTGGATGGTTCGCGTTCTAATCGGCGAACGAGAAACCCATCGCACGCGTGTAGTAGTAGATGCCGCCGTCCTGCACGATCAGGAACATCGCGCGCTGATCGCCTTCGTTGTGATGTGAATGCACGGCCACCGGCGGCGTGATCGTGGTCGCCCATTGCGACCAGTCCTTGCGTTTGCCGTCGATCATCGAGAAACAACCGTCGCCGCGAATGATCAATGCAACCGCCATCGAGTTATGCCGGTGCGGACGTTGCGCGACACCCGGCGGCAACGAGTTCATCGCGACGGTGAGCGTCGGCAGCACGTTGCGAATCGCCTCCTGACGCTCAGACGAAAAAATCAGCGCTGAGCCGGCAATATCCTGGCCACGGCCGACGTCGTAGATCAGATCGATCTGGCGCTCGATTTCGTCGGCCGGATAGTGCACGACCGGAGTCGGCGCGCCACCGTCGACCGGTGCGCGCAGATGTTCGAAGGCAAGTTGCGGCTCGTTCGTGACGATCCACAGCACGGCGTCGGCGTCTGGCGCCGCTTGATAACGATGCGGGATGCCGCCGGGCAGCACGAACACGTCGCCTGCATTCCAGTCGATCCGTTCGTCGCCGCAAACCGTCTGGCCGCTGCCGACCATCACATAGACGATCACCCCGCTCGCGGCGAATTCGGTATTCAGCGTCTCGCCGGCGCGGATGCGCGCGTAGCGCACCAGCGAAAGGGGCGTGGTAGCCGGCACTGGAATCTGCAACTGCGACGACAGATCGCAATCGATCAAACCGGTCGGCGTGGCGGGATTCAATGCGCGCGCCGGTTCGGCGGTGAAAGCATGGTCCGGCACGGGCGGCAGCTGGATATTGAACGCGTTGCCCGTGTTGAAATAACGCGCGGTGCGTTGCGCGGCGGTTTTCGGCGCGGCGGCGCGCTGCGCCGGCAAATCCGCGATCGACCGCGTGGGAGCGGCTGTCGACATGTCTTCCTCCAGTTTCATCAGCTTTTTCCGGCCGCGCGGCGGCGGGCGGGCTTCTATCGTTGTGTCTTCACGTTAAGCGCCTGCGTGGTTCGGGTCAAACGGGAAGTTCTTGTCGATACTCATCACTTCCCCTTATCGAAGCCGCAGCAAAACGCGCTCACGCGGCCGCCGGCTACTTGGCCGCCAGCAGCGCGGCCGCCATCGCCTTGAGCTCCTTGCGCAGCACCTTGCCGGTCGGCGTGGCCGGCAGTTCGCTACAGATCTCGATGCGGTCGGGCGCCTTGTAACTCGATGCAAGCGCCCGGCAATGCGCGCGCAACTCCTCGCTCGTCACGGTCGCGCCCGGCGCCTTCACGACGAACGCGACGATCATCTCGCCGCGCTCGGCGTCGGGTACGCCGGCTGCACCGGCAAGCGCGACACCTTCGTGCTGCCGCAGAATTTCTTCCACTTCGGCGGGCGCCACGTTGATGCCGGCGCGCTTGATCATCTCCGTATTGCGCCCGATGAATTGCAGGCTGCCGTCTTGCGCAATGCGGCCGATGTCGCCGGTCTGTAAATAGCCGTCCGCAGTCCGGCATTCCGCGTTCAGCGTTTCGCTTTTGCCGGTGTAGCCGGGCGTGACGCGCCCCGCCACCTCGATCATGCCGGGCTCGCCCTGCGCGACCGGCTCACCGCTTTCCGTATCGACGATACGCAGCCGCACGCCGGGCAGCGGCGGCCCCTGGCAGTGCTTGCGCTCGTCGAGCGGCGTGTGGTGCCACGTTACACAGCAGTTGCCGTACGTTTCGGTTTGCCCGTACACATTGCAGATTTCGCGGATGCCGAGCACATCCGCCGCCGTCGCGATGTCCTGCGCACTGCCGATCGTGAGGCCGGTGCGCAAACTGCGCGTACGTTCACGCGAAAACGAGGGATGCGTGACCAGCGCGGTAGTCGCCGCCGGCAACGTGTACAACGCGGTGCACTGATGCCGCTCGATCAGATCGAGCGCGCCCGCCGGTTCGAAACGGCTTTGCAGCACCAGCGTCGCGCCGTGCGTGAAGGTCGCGCACATCGCATTCGCGGAGCCATACGACCAGAAGAGCGGCAGGCTCAGCAGCACGCGGTCGTCGCGGGTATACCCCTGCCGCTCGCCGATGTTGAAGCCGTTTTCAATTACATCGCCATGGGTTAGCCGAACGGCTTTCGGAAACGAAGTCGATCCGGACGTGTAGAGAATGAACGCGTCGTCAGTCGCGCAGGCGCCGTCGCCGGGCGGTGGAACCGTATCGAGCGGCGCGGCGCGGCGGCAGAGATCGGCGTAACGCGAAGCGCCCGCGAAGCCATCGCCGCCCACGCAGACAACTTGTTGCAGCGCGGGATAAGCGGCGCAAAGCGCACTACGGGGACGCGCGTCGGCAAGCTCAGGAATCAGCGCGGCAAGATCGGCGGCATAGTTCTGGTCGCCGAAACGCTCGAGCGTGAACACCACTTTCAGACCCGCGTCGCGCAGCAGGAAATCCAGTTCGGCGCGTTTGGACCAGGTACTGACCGGGACCGTTACCGCGCCGAGCAGCGCCGCGCCAAAACAGATCTCGATCCACTCGGTCCGGTTGCTGAGCAGCAGCCCGACACGGTCGCCCCGTGCCACGCCGAACGATTGGAGGCAAGCCGCGACACGCCGCGCGCGGAATTCGAGTTCACGCCAGCTGACGTGCTCGTCGTTTGCGATCACCGCGGGTTGGTCCGGCGCCTGGGCCGCCATTTCGCAGAGAAGATCGAACAGGTTTCTGCTTAAAGGTGCTCGCATCATAAAACTCATGTGATGAAGTGATTGCCGTTGTGAACGCATCCTGCCGATGCTCACGCTTCGATACCGCGGCGATTCATGCGCTGGAACCGGCGCTAGATGCCGCGCCCACCGCATTCAGGTCTTCGCGATAGGTTTCCCGCGACTTCAGCGCGACGATGAAACTGACGAGACAGAACAACGCGCCGAACGCGATCACGTACTGCGCGTGCGGCACGCCGCCGCCCGCGGCTAGCAGCGCACCGGCGATCAGCGGCGTGAAGCCGCCGCCCAACGCGCCCGCCAGTTGATAACCAAGCGACGCGCCGGTGAAGCGTGTGCTGGTCGTGAAGAGTTCCGTGATGAAGGCGCCCAGCGGCCCGAACATGAAACCGTGCGCGAGGCCGGCCAGCGCGAAACCGAGCACCAGCATGCCGCTATCGTGCAGCGTAGCGAGATACATCAGCGCGGAGATGTTGGTCGCCATCAGCACGGCGGCGGCCATGAATACCGGCCGGCGGCCTACCTTGTCGGAGAGCCAGCCGCCACAGAACATACCGATCACCTGGCAGAGCGCGGCGGCGGTCGCCGCATTGAGCGCAATCACGCGCGGGAAGCCGGCTTGCACTGAATAGGCGATGCTGAACGGGCTGATCAAGGCGCTAATCACGAACGGACCCGACACCATCAGCGCGGCTTGCAGCACCTGACGCCATTGCGTCTGCAACACCTGGGCGAGCGGCAGACGCGGTGCTTTGCGTTGCGCTTCGTCCTTGCGTTTCTGTTCGAGGAACACGGGGCTTTCCGAAATGCCAAGGCGCATCCACAAGCCGATTGCGATCAGCAGCACCGCGCCGAGAAACGGTAAGCGCCAGCCCCAGGACAGCAATTGCGCTTCCGGCAAACGCGACACGAGTCCGAACGCCGCCGTGCCGAGTAGCAAGCCCGAACATTGGCCCATGCCGATCACGCAACTCCACAGACCGCGTTTGCCCGGCCCCGCATGTTCCAGCGTCATCAGCAAACCGCCGCCCCATTCGCCGGCCACCGCGAGGCCCTGCAGCATGCGCAGCGCCATCAGCAACAACGGCGCCCACAGGCCGATCTGCGCATAAGTGGGCATGATGCCGACCAGCATCGTCGCGACGCCCATCAGCACGATGCTCGAGATCAGCATCTTCTTGCGGCCGATGCGGTCGCCGAAATGCCCGTAGATCACGCCGCCCAGCGGCCGGACCAGATAGCCGATCGCGATTGTTGCAAACGCGACCAGCGTGCCGCCGGTCGAACCCAGTTCCGGAAAAAACAGCACATTGAACACGGACGCACTGGCAATGCTGTAAATAAAGAAGTCGAACCATTCGACCGTGCTGCCCACATAGCTCGACATGACGACCCGAATGCCCAGGCGTCGTTTGGCGTCGGCTGAATATTCGTCGGCCGGTGCCGCATAACCTGCCTGCAACGTGTGCTCACTGCTGTTCGCTGACATGATGCTCTCCTCGACACTCTTGCAAAGGCGGCTGCCGAACCTTGGGCTCGCGCCGCCGCGCGGATGGTTGGCGCTCAGAACTTGTGACGGATCGCGACGCGCGCGAGGTACTGGTTGACGCTGCTCGACGCGGCCATCGGATAAATCCGTGCGGTCTGTGCATCGCCTGCCGCGCGTTGATACACGCCCATCAGATACACATCGGTGCGTTTCGACAGGAAGTAGTCGAGCACCAGGTTGAACTGATGCCAGCGCGGTTGCTCATCCGTTACGTCGACGTTGCCGCGCGTGAATGTATAGGCGCCGCTCAGCCGCAGGAACGGAGTGAAGTAATACGAGCCGTCGAATTCGAAGTTATCGAAGCGCACGTTCGAGCTGGGCATCTCATACAGCACGTGCGAATACACGATGCCGAACATCGCGCCGCCCAAGGTGTATGTACCCGCCGCCGATGCGATCCACTCGTTCTGCACGCTGCCGGCAACAAAGGTATTGGCCAGCGCGGCATAGTCGGACGTCGTGCCGCTACCTGATGCACCGACCGCGCCATTGGTGCCGAGGCCCGGATGATCGAGCTTGATCACGCCGCCGCCGAGCGCGATCGCGCCGTTCGCGTAACCGGCGCCGACGCTCCATGCACTGTTCTGGTTGAAGCCGCCTGCCGTATTGCTGAACGCGTACATGGCTTCGGCGGACGCGCCGCCAAAGGTCGGCGTTTTGTACTTGACCGTGTTGTTGACGCGGTACGTGTCCTGCAGATTGTCGTTATCGAGCGGATGGCCGCCGTATGCCCCCATGAACGCGACGAGGCTGATCGGCTGCACGTAGTCGACTACCGGGTCGTACTGACGGCCCATCGTCAGCGTGCCGTAGTTCGAGGTGAGCCCGACATACGCTTGCCGGCCGAACAGACGGCTGCCCTGGCTCATCGAGCCGTTGTTGATGTCGAAACCGCTTTCGAGCCGGAACACCGCTTTCAGGCCGCCGCCCAGATCTTCGGTGCCGAACACGCCCCAGCGGCTGCCCTGCATCACGCTGCTCGCCGCCGTGTAGTTGCGATGGCCGCCCTGATTGCTATTGAATGTCAGACCTTCGTCGATCAGGCCGTACAGCGTCACACTGCTTTGCGCGTACACCGTACAGACCGGACTTATCAGCAGTGCGGCCAGCAAAAGTTTTTTCATTGTGTCGTCTCCATGATTCTTTTTTTGTGTAGCCGAGGCTTTGCGAATGCACGAAGTCCTGCCCGCGCGCAAGGCGCGGCGGTGCATTTCGTACGTGAATCAATGAATCATTCAGGCGATGCGACTGCGCGAGGAGCCGAACGTCGTCCGCCGCGGCAGCACCGCTATCGCCCTGGCTCGATCATTCCGGCTCGAAGCGGAAGTCGAGCACGTCGCCCGTGCGTTCTTCGGAGAAGCGGGTCATCACGCGGCGACCGATCTTCAACTCTTTCGCAGCCGCATCTCCGTCGCTCAGATCGACGCCGGTAAAGAAGCCGCCGATCGACGTATCGGCGCCGTCCAGTTGCACATAGCCGAATGCATATGGCGGATCGGGCAGATTCTGGAACGGCTCATAGACGATCGTGAAGCCGGTGATCGTGCCGCCGGGACCAACTTCGACCCAGTCGGTGGTCGGCTTGAGCGTCTGGTCTGAAAACGCGCGCGGCGGCACCAGCACCTTGCCGCTTTCCGCGCAGCGACGGCCGTAAATTTTCGCGTTATCGCGAATCTGCACGTAAAACCAGCTGGCCGTTTCGCCGAGTGCGTGGTCGTAAGTGATGTTCCAGTTCTCTTTACGTCGCAAAAGTTCTGTTGCCATGTTCGTATCTCCTCTCAAGCCTCAATGACCATCGTGCCGAAAATCTGGTGGTCGCCGCCGTTGCCGCTCGCGACGCCGCGTTTTGCGCCCGCTGCCTGATGGCCGCCGGCCCTGCCCCATACCTGCAATGCGACTTCCGCGGCGCGCACCATCGCCGTGACCGCGATCGCGTTTGTGCACAGCGTGCCGCCCGACGGATTCACCGGCACCTTGCCGCCGAGTTCGAAGTAGCCTTCGCGCATCAACTGGACCGACTCGCCTCGTTCGCACAGACGCGCGGCGTCGATCGAATGAAACTCGGTGTTGCTGAACGGCGAGTACAGTTCGGCGACGTCGATCTGCGTGCGCGGATCCGTGATGCCGGCCATCTGATAGGCGCGGTCGAATGCGCGGCCCAGCGCGAACGCATCCGCGTGATCGGCGATTGGGTTCGATGCCATCCGGTCGCCGAGCCAGTAGGTCTCCGCGCAATGCGCGAGACCCGTGATCCACACCGCGTCGAGATGGTTCTCGCGGATATAGCGCTCGGAGGCGAGCACCATCGCGGCGCCGCCGCTCGATTGCGGGCAGCAGTCCATCAGCTTGATCGGCCACGAGATGCAGCGTGAGGTCAGCACGTCCTCGATGCTCACCTGCTTGCGCAAATGCGCGTTCGGATTGAGCGACGCGTGCCGGCGGTTCTTCACCGTGACGCGCGCCATGTCTTCCTGGGTCATGCCGTAGCGCTCCATGTAGCGCACCGCCGACATCGCCAGCATGTTGATCGTGCCGAGCGGCAATTGACGTTCGTACGACGGATCCCAGATCTTGTTGAGCACGGTCTGCGAGTCGCCGCATTCGCCGACCTTGTCCGCGCCGGCGGTCAAGACGACGTCGCAGGCGCCCGACGCCACGTGGTAATACGCGGAGATCACGCTCGAAATGCCGGTGGCGCCGCCCGTGTTGATGCGCAGGAACGGCTTGTTGCGCGCGCCCACCGCATCGACGCCAAGACGTTCCGCATTGCCGATGCCGACCATCGCATCGGGTGACAACGAGTAGACGATCGCCTCGATCTGCTCGAAGTCGAGCTTCGCATCCGCCATCGCGAGCACGACCGCCTCGCGGACCAGATCCGGATAACTGGCATCGTCGCGACGCGGCTTGAACGCCGATTGCCCGATGCCGATAATGCCAACGCGTTCCTGTCTCATGCCGTCACCCCCTGTTCACGGCCGAGCACGATCGCCGCCTGATATTGCATTGCAAAGCCGCTTGCCGCATGTGCGAGGCCGCAGCGCACGTTATCGATCTGATGGTCACCCGAGCGGCCGCGTACCTGATTAGCCACCTCTGCGATACGGATCAAACCGTTGCAGAACACGGGGTTGTGTGTGAGCACGCCGCCCGATGGATTAACCGGCAGTGCGCCGCCGCGCTGAAACTTGCCGGCACGAATCTGCTCGGCCCATTGCTCGCGTGCACAGAGCCCGAGTGCTTCATAGGCGAGCAATTCCGTGTACGGCGTTGCGTCGGTCACTTCGGCGACATCGAACTCGGCGGCCGGATCTTTGATACCCGCCGCCTTGTAGGCCTGTTGCGACGCGCTTTCGAGCGCCGGCGCACGGCCCAGTTCGCGATCGCCGAGGAAGCCGGTTTCCGTCGCCCAGCCCATGCCGCGAACCCACGCGACATTCGCGATACCACGCTCTTCGATGAATTCCGGCGACGCGAGAATCATCGCGACGCTGCCGGTCACCGGCTGCGAGGTCATCGACGGCGCGAGCGGCCAACGCGCAGTCCCCGCTGCCGGCCGCGTGGTCGGTTGGGCCTGTTCGCCGTGGTGACGGTTCTTCGCCGCGACACGCGCCGCGAGATCGCGCACGCCGGGCACTTGCGCTTCGAGCGTGGCGGCCTGCAATGCATGCGCGGACAATTCGTCGAGCGGCAGGATGCGGTGAAAGTACGGGTCGGCGCCGAGCCGTTCGGCTTCCGACAACGACGACGCCTCGGTCGGGCTCCACGACACCACCAACTGCGTGCGATAGTGGCCCGATGCGACACGCAGCGCGCCCATCACGAATGCGTGCTCGGAAGCGGAAGGCGTCGACAGGATGTCGCGATCGACGCCGCCCACCGGCCCGGAGGCCATCATCACCGAGATCGCGCGGCCGTCGAACTGATCGTTCGAGGCGACCACGATACCGTCGATGTCGTCGATCGTGAGACCGGCATCGGCGAGCGCCATCTGCACGGTGTCGTACATCATCTCTTCGAGCGAACGGTCCTGTCCCCTGATGACCGGGCGTATCGCGCAGCCGATGACGCCGGGCTGAACCTTGTAAGTCATATGAGAGTCCCTCTAGTTGAAATCAAACAGTCGACCGGTGCCCGTCGAAGCAAGCCGCGAATGCCGGATCGGCAGTCGTCTTCGATGGGCCGCGCACGGCGGGTGGCACGCCGTCGATCCACGCGGGAAACAACACCTGTAAATCGTGATGCGGACCGAGGCGCAGCAGATTGCGCGCGACGTGATGCGGCGCATCGACGGCCTCGCCAAGATCGAGCACGAGCGTGACGCAGCAATCGGCCGCGGCGAAACGCTCGATGCATTCGGCGGCGCTCAAGGTCGCGAAGAACGCGTCGAGCTCGCCGATCAGTTCCGTTTGCGGCAACGCGTCCTGGTGATATGCGAGCCATGCCGGTTGATGCGCGGCCTCGCAGAACGCCCGCCAGAATTTCGGCTCGACCGCGCCGAGCACCACGTGCCGCGCGTCGCGGGTGCGGTACACGCGGTAGTACGCCGCGCCGCCGTTCAGATAGGTTTCGTCCGTCTGCGGCGCGACACCCGTGGCGCCGAAGCCCGCCAGCGCGAACTGTTGCAGCAGCATCGGCGTATCGGCGAGCGCCAGATCGATGAAGCAGCCGGCGCCATCCACGCCACGTCGATGCAGTGCGCCGAGAATCGCGATCGTCGCGAACAGTGCGCCGCTGACATCGGTAATCGGCGGATCGAAATAGCGCGGCGGATTGCCGTTGCGATGCAAGACGCCGGAGGCGGCCAGATAGTTCGCGTCGTGTCCGGCCTCGTTCGCGGTGGGACTGCGTTGACCGTATCCGGTAAGCGCGCAATAGACGAGCCGCGGATTGCGTGCGGCGAGCGTCGCGTAGTCGATGCCAAGCCGCTTCATCACGCCGGGACGAAAGCCTTCGATCACGACGTCGGCCTCGTCCGCAAGACGCAGGAATGTGGCGACGCCCTGCGGCGATTTCAGGTCGAGCCGGCAGATCGTCTTGCCCGCGTTGATCGCCGCATGAAACACGGGGACGTCGGCGTCATCGCGCGGACCCAGTTCGCGCATCCCGTCGCCGCCGGGCGGCTCGATCTTGATGACCTGCGCGCCCATGTCGGCGATCAACAGGCCGGCGAGCGGGCCGGGAATGTAGGCGGAGACGTCGAGTACCCGTACGCCCTGCATGAATGAATTGAAGCGGGACATTCGCGCGCTCCGTTAAAGCACGGCCGTCGGCGCGAGCGGACTGCCCGTCGCGCCGACGATCGGAAGTGCGCTCGCCATCAGCAGAAACGTGCTGCGCTTGCGCGACGCAATCTCTTTCAGGCTCAGGCCTTCGAGCAGCGGCACGCCGTAGTCGCGAATCAAACGCTGATGCACGGGAAACACCTGGCCTGCCGGAAACGGCAGCACTTCGATTGCGTAGTTATCCGCACCGATCACCGCGACGTCGCGTTGCGCGAGCCACAGTGCTGCTTCTACGTCGATGCCCGGTTCAATATCGAACGAGACATCCGTCACGCCCGCCTGGCTTTCGAGCCAGCCGGTGCGGATCAGCACCGCATCGCCGCGGCCGATCTCGACGTCGGCGGCCGCTGCGGCTTCGAGAAGATCGGCACGGCCGATCGAATAATCCGGCGCAAGCGCTTTACCGCGCAATTGCACGAAATCGAGCAGCACGGCGCGCGTGACGATCGGCGGCATCTTGTCGACACCGAGCCGCACAGCGCCCGTCGTGCTGCGAATCGTGTTGCCGGGAAAGCCGTTGTAGAGTTCGTCGTCGTACCATGCGTGGCACAACGCGTCGATGTGCGTGCCGATATGCAAAGGCATCACGACGCTATCTTCGGAAAACTGAAAACCGCCCGGACGGCGACCACCCGCGGCGTAGTCGCCGCCATCGCGATTCATGAAATGCTGCAGGCCACAGCGGTGTTTCGGACCGGGCGTCTTCGCCGAAAGCGGTTGCGCGAGGCTCACCACTTCGCCGGATTTCACGAGCGATATCGCGCGCCGCACTTGTTCCGGTCCGATCAGATTGAGTGCGCCGCGCTCATCCTCCGCGCCCCAGCGCTGCCATGCTTCTTTCATGTTCCGTTCGCCTTTGGATTTGACGTAGTCCGGTCATGTCGTCATGTCGCTGCACAACGCTGTCTCCGTGAACACACGTTAAGAGGCGGCCCCTATGAGGGTCAAACGGGAAGTTCTTGTCGATATCGATAAGTTTTGGCGTGACCGCGCCGTGAGCGCGCGGCGGCGGGGCCTGGCGGGTTGCGTCAGTTGACGCTGAAGGGGTGGGGATCAGGGACAACCCTGTGCGGCGCAAGCGTGTTGCTGCGCCGCAGTAGATGCGTTTTCAAAAAACGCGTAGACGTAGAGCGAATTTCGTGACTGATGCGCGAACGCAGCTACGCTTACTGCGTGTCGATGCTCGGCAAACGTGTGACGTCGACGACGATCTGCGCAATGTCGGCCACTGCCGGGTCGATGCTTTCCGCGCGCGTGGCGACGAAAAACGGCAGCGGCCGCAAAGGCGGATTGGCCGTCACCACGCGTAGCGTGCCCGCCTCGAGGTCGGCGGTGACGAGTTCGAACGGCATCATGCAGATGCAGATACCGGCGCGCACCACGTTGAGCATTGTCGAAAGGCTGTTGCAGTAGTTGATCGTGGTGGGCGTGGCGGCCTCGTCGGCAAACCAACCCTGCATGACCGAGAAAGTACGTGCATCGCGCGATAGGGAAATGATCGGCAATGCGGCCAGATCGCGAGGCCGCGCGCTCGTCAGATCGCCGAGCAGCGCGGGCGCGCCGACCCACACGAAGTTCATCGCGCCGATCGGCACGAGCTTGGTGTCCGGATCGTCGACCGGGCCGCCCACCACGGCGATGTCGATCAAACCTCGTTCCAGCTTGCTCAGCAGATTCGCGTTCAGATTCACATCGAATTCGACGTCGAGGCCCGGATAGCGCTCCTTCAGCCGGTTGATGATGGTGATCAGCGAGCGCATTGCAATCACCTCGCCGACGCCGATGCGCACCAGTCCCTGCCCGACCACGAGCTTGCCCGCCGCAACCCGCAAGCGCGCCGCTTCGGCCACCACGCGCTCCGCATGCGCGAGCAGTTCACGGCCTTTGAGCGTCAGCGTGACGGTGCGGCCGATACGCTCGAACAGCAGCACGTCGAGCTCGCTTTCGAGTTCGCGAATTCGTGAGGACACGTTGGCTTGCGACGTATGAAGATATTCGCCGGCCGCCGCGAAGGTGCCCAGCCGGGTGATCCAGTAGAACGTTTCGAGCTGTTGTATGTTCATCGACCGCCGTCTCCTCGTGATCGCCGCCGCGCGCTTTCATTCGGTCGAAAGCTCGCCCGCGCATATCAAGCGGCATGATGCACCAACTGAAGGGAGCGGGAGGATTGAGCGGAGGCAGTGTTTTCCCGTAAACGGGCGACGCACGAAAACTGAGGACTCGGCAAATCCACGCCAAAGCGCGGCACCTCAGCCCTTCCAGGCCGGTCCCTCAGGAAAGTCATATTCATCGAGCGACGCCGCGTGCATCTCGACGCTGTAGCCCGGACGTTGCGGCGGCATATAACGGCCATTGCGGATCACAACAGGATCGACGAAATGCTCATGCAGATGATCCACGTATTCGAGCACCCGGTTTTCCAGCGACGCCGACACGCAGATATAGTCGAACAGCGAAATGTGCTGGACGTACTCGCACAATCCGACACCGCCCGCATGCGGACACACCGGCACGCCGAATTTCGCCGCCATCAGCAGGACGACGATCACCTCGTTCAGCCCGCCCAGCCGGCAGCTATCGACCTGACAGAAGTCGATGGCCTGCGCCTGCAGCAACTGCTTGAACATCACCCGGTTATGACAGTGCTCGCCCGTCGCGACGCCGATAGGCCGAATCCGCTGACGGATGGCCGCGTGGCCGAGAATGTCGTCGGGACTCGTGGGCTCCTCGATCCACCAAGGATCGAATTCCGCCAGGCGCCGCATGTTCGCGACCGCTTCGTCGACATCCCACACCTGGTTCGCGTCCATCATCAGCTTCAGATCCTCGCCGATTTCTTCACGCAGGATGCGAGCGCGGCGCATATCCTCTTCGAGATTGCCGCCCACCTTCTGCTTGAAGTGCGTCCAACCCTGCGCGACGCCTTCACGCGCGAGCCGGCGGATCTTGTCGTCGTCATAACCGAGCCAGCCCGCCGATGTCGTATAGGCGGGATAGCCCTGCGCGAGCATTTCCTTTTCGCGTTCGCCCCGTGTCTTCGCATGACGGTGCAGCATCGCAGTGGCTTCCTGCGGCGTGATCACATCGGTCACGTAGCGGAAATCGAGGCAACGCACGAGCTCTTCGGGGCCCATGTCGACGAGCAGCTTCCACACGGGCTTACCTTCCGCTTTGGCCCACAGGTCCCAGGCCGCATTGACGACAGCGGCGGTCGCCAGATGAATCGCGCCCTTGTCCGGGCCGATCCAGCGCAGCTGGCTATCCGACGTCAGCGCGCGCCAGAAAGCGCCCATGTTCGCGGCGATATCCTCGAGTCTTTTGCCGACGATCAGCGGGGCAAGCGCCTCTACCGCGGTGACGCAGATCTCGTTGCCGCGTCCGATCGTGAAGGTGAGGCCGTGGCCGGTGAGCGCGTCGGGCGAATCGGTTTCCAGCGTGACGTAGGCGGCGGAATAATCCGGCGCGGCGTTCATCGCATCGGAGCCGTCCAGTGAGCGCGAGGTGGGAAACCGAATGTCACGGACGGACAGCTTGGTGATCGTGGGCATCTGAACACGCTCCTCTGCGACAGCCATCGACTTCGTTCTAAATGCAAAGAGGGCCGTGGCGTCGAACGACGCCGCGACCCTTCCCTCTCGACACGCTCAACAAGCGACGGTCAATCGTAGAGCACTGCCGCGATCTTCGGATCGGTCATATTGGTCTTGTCGTACCAGTAGAAGCCTGTGTCGACTTTCTTGGGCAGCTTCTCGCCCTTGAGCGCCTTCACCGCGGAGTCGACCACGCACTTGCCGATGCCGACCGGGTTCTGCGTAATGGCGCCGGCCATCAAACCCGAATTGATGTCGTCCTTCTGTTCCTTGCCCGAGTCGTAGCCGATCAGCACGAGCTTCTTGCCCGATTCCTTCACGCCGATCGCAGCACCTTCCGCCGAGCCTTCGTTCGCCCCGAAAATGCCCTTGAGATTGGGGTTGGCCTGAATCATCGTCTTGGCGATTTCCGCCGACTTCAAATGGTCACCGCCGCCATATTGAACTGAGACGATCTTGATGTTCGGGTGCTTCGCTTTCATTTCATTGAGGAAGCCGTCGCGGCGATCGATGCCGGTGCGGCTCGTCTGATCGTGCACGATCACGCCGACTTCGCCGGCATTGCCGATCGCCTCGGCCATCTTGTCGGCGGCGAGGGCGGCCGCTGCGAGGTTATCCGTTGCACACGTCGTCAGCGGAATATCGCTGTCGACGCCGGAGTCGAAGGCGATGACAGGTATCTTCGAGGCCTGCGCGCGCTTCAATAGCGGAATGGCCGCCTTGCTATCGAGCGCGGCGATGCCGAGCGCCTGCGGCTTCTTGGCGAGCGCGGCCGAAAGCATGTCGATCTGCTTGTCGACCATGGCCTCTGTTTCCGGACCCTCGAAGGTGATCCTGACGTTATGCTCCTTGGCCGACTGTTCCGCGCCGGATTTGACGGCCTGCCAGAACTGATGCTGGAACCCTTTCGAAATAAGCGGGATGTAGGTGTCCGCGTACGTCACGCTCGTCCCGCCGATGAGAGCGCCAACGCCAACCACGACACCGATTAGTTTTCTTTTCAACATGGTGTTTCTCCTCCTAAGATGGGCTATCAACTTCAGCCGTTGGGGAGCTTATGGCGCTCCATTCCTTATCCTGCCTAACGTTGCGTCAGCTTTTCTTGCGCCGCAAAATATCGCCATAGACCGCGAGAATGATGATGAGACCGGTCACCACGATCTGCCATTCCTGCGCGACGGACATGATGCGCAGACCGTTGGTCAGCACGCTCATGATGAACGCGCCAATGATCGTGCCCAGAATCGTGCCCGCACCGCCACTCAGCGAGGTCCCGCCGATCACCACGGCCGCGATCGCTTCGAGTTCGTAACCTTGGCCTAGCGCCGGCTGTGCCGAATTCAGGCGTGATGCAATGAGCAGCCCAGCGACGCCGCAAATCGCTCCGCTCAGGCCGTAAATGGCGATCTTCCACCGATCGACATTCACGCCGGACAGGCGCACCGCCTCCTCGTTGCTGCCGAGCGCGAACGTATAGCGGCCGAGCGCCGTGCGATTGAGCGTGATCGAACTCACCACCGCCAGGAAAAACAGAATCAGGACCGCGTTTGGAACCGGCAGGCTCGGCAATAGATCACCGATCAGCGAGTCCTGCGAAATCATGTAGAAGTTTTCGGTGTCGGTGAAATAGATCGGCTTGTCGGCCGAGACGACCAGCGAAAGGCCTTTCAACAGCATCATCATGCCGAGCGTGGCGATGAACGGCGGTATCTTCATCTTCGCCGTGAGGGTGCCCGAAACGGTCCCGCAGATCGCGCCCGTGCCAATCGCGGCAAGGACACCGGTCCACATCGGCAAATGCCAGTAGGTCAGAAACACGCCGCAAATGACTGCCGTGAAGGTCATCAACGTGCCGACCGACAAGTCGATGCCTCCGGTGATGATGACGAACGTGCAGGCAATCGCCAGCACGCCGTTGACCGCCGTCGCTTGCAGAATCCCGAGCATGTTGTCCATCTGCATGAAAGCGGGAGACGCGAAGCTGAAAAACACCAACAGCAGGATCAGGCTCCCGAAGGCGAGCAGCTTTTGCAAGGCGGTCGGCGTGAAGATGCGGGCTCTAAGGCCCGAGGACCTCTTTTTATTACCCAGCGCCGAAGTATCCGATTGCAATGTCATGAAAGACCTCTCGAGGCTCACGCCACGTTTAGGGGTTCGCGCTGCGTCGCCAGTTGCATGATGCGCTCCTGGGTCGCTCCCGTCGCTGAAAGTTCACCGGTAATGCGGCCCTCGCACATCACGACGATGCGGTCGCTCATGCGCAGGATTTCCGGCAGTTCCGACGAGATCATTACGATTGCCTTGCCCTGGTCGGCAAGCGAGCGCAGCAGCTTGTAGATTTCGCTTTTGGCGCCGACGTCGATACCGCGCGTCGGCTCGTCGAAGAAGAGCACGTCGCAGTCGCGCTCGAGCCATTTCGCAATGACGATTTTCTGTTGATTGCCGCCCGAGAGCAGCCGCACTTCCTGCGTCGCGGAAGGCGTGCGAATGGCGAGCAGACTGATGAAATGGGCGGCGGTCTTGCGTATCTGCGCGCGGCGCAGGAAAAAATTCAGCGACAGGAATTTGCGCAAGTTGGACATCACGATGTTCGATTCGACGCTCATTCCGGTCGCAAGACCGAAGCGCTTGCGGTCTTCCGAGAGATAGCCGATGCCGCGCGCCACCGCATCGCTCGGATTCCTGATCGTCGCTTTCACGCCTTTCACGACGATCTCACCCGACTCGATCGGATCGGCGCCGAACACCGCGCGGGCGACTTCGGTGCGACCGGCGCCCATTAAGCCTGCAAAGCCCAGTATCTCGCCCTTGCGCAGCGCGAAGCTCACATCTCTGACCAGCGGGCCGGCGTTCAGCTTGGTGACTTCGAGTGCGACCTCGCCCTGGTTGGCGATGTGCTGGGAAGGCGCAGTGTCGGTCAAGGTTCGACCGACCATCATGCCGATGATCGCGTCCACGCTGGTGTCCTTCGCCGCGACCGTGGCCACATATTCCCCGTCGCGCAACACGGTGACGCGGTCGGCAATCTGCTTCAGCTCGTCCATCTTGTGCGAGATGTAGATGATTCCCACGCCCCGGCTCTTCAACTCGCGGATGATGCGGAACAGCTCGGCGATTTCGGCGTCGTTGAGCGCCGAGGTCGGTTCGTCCATGATCAGGACGCGCGAGTCGTAGGACAAAGCCTTCGCGATCTCGACCATCTGTTGCCTTGCGACGGTGAGCGTGCTGACCACCGCGCGCGGATCGAGGCTCACATGCATGCGGGCGAGAATGTCGTGCGCTTGCGCGTTGAGCTTGTCTTCGTCGAGGAACAGGCCGAGGCGCCCGCGCGGCTCGCGGCCAATGAACATGTTCTGCGCGACGGTCAGGTGGTTCATCAGCTGGAGTTCCTGATGAATGATGCCGACGCCCACGGCCTGCGCCTCGCGCGGGCTCTGGAAATCAACCGGCTGGCCGTCATAGAGAATTTCGCCCGTATCCCGCGTGTACACGCCGGCGAGGATTTTCATTAGCGTCGACTTGCCCGCGCCGTTCTCGCCCATTAGCGCGTGGACTTCGCCCGCCGTGAGTTCGAACTGGACTTCGTGAAGCGCCCTCACGCCGGGAAAGCGCTTGCTGAGCCGTTTGACGGAAATGAGCGGGGTCATGACGCGGATCGAACGACAAATCCGCGAGCGCCGCTGGCCTCATTGCGAGGAGCGGATCGAAAAAGCGTGGAACGCCCCTGGGCCGGGCGCCGCCGGGTATCACGGTGCAAAGCGCGGTTGAAATCGCAACGAGAAGCCAGACGCATTGCTGGGCCCTCAAATCGATGTGCCACGATTTTACGACGCTGGACGTTGCCGGCTCAAGGTTAGGCATTCCCTAATATCATGAGGCGAATGCGTGACGCGCCAGCTTCCCACTATTTGATTTGTCGCCGATTTCAGGCCGATGCGTTGGCCTTCGATATCAGAACAGTTGAGCGCCGAGCTCGCGCAGGCTGTTCCATTTCACGGTGCTGACAAAAGTGCGGCCCGTGGTGTCGAGCGATTCGATCATCGCACGTTGGCCGCGCGCTTCGGCGACGACGCGCACGATGCGCGCCCGGTAGCGCAGCAGCGCGCCAATCGGCGGGCACAGCGCTTCCCGGCGAATCCGCGATCGTTTCTTTTCCATACCCAATCTATATCGATGTCCAGCGAGTTGGAGGGCCGCCGGCTATCCACGGCGTCTCTGCGCGTGATGCTACCAGGTTGGCCGGCAATGGTCCAGGTCGTCTGGTGGCGCGCGGCGTGGCCTCGCGGTGTACCGACCGCCGGCCACGAACCTTACGGTAGTCTGAAGCCGTGCTAATTCACCGCTAATTCAAGCCCGATACTCTCATCGTCATGGTAACGAAGGGGATGACCCATGGCCGACGTGCTTGAATGGCTCATAGATATCTCGGTGGCGAGCGCGAGTGCCGCGGCCACCGGTTCGATCTTCCTGCTGCTGGTCGGTGTGGCCGGCGAGACGCGCCGGCATGTCGTCAAACATCGGCAGTCACGCGAGAAACACTTCCCGTGGATATTTTCAGCGCGAAGATTTTGACTTTTCCCTTTCAGCCGGTCAATATATCTTTTCACTGTAAAAATACTGAACCCGACTAACAAACATGAAAGAAGCAACGTCACGCCGCAGAGCGTCCGCGCCTCCAAAAACCGCAGCCCCAGCCGATCACTCGTCACGCGACAAACCCTATCATCACGGCGCGCTGCCCCACGCATTGCTTGAAGCGGCGGAGGTCGTACTACGGCGCGACGGCATTCGCGGCCTGACGTTGCGCGCTATCGCGCGCGAGGCCGCCGTATCGCATACGGCGCCCCAGCATCATTTCGGCGACACGGCCGGTGTGCTGAGCGAACTTGCCGCCAGCGGACACCGGCGGCTCGCCGCTTCCATGGCGGAGCAGGCGGGCGGTATCGAAGCGGGCCAGGCGCGGCGCAAAGCCATCGCCCGCGGCTACGTCAACTTCGCGGTGGCCAATCCAGATTTGCTGCACCTGATGTCACGCAATGAAATGCTCGACGCGGCGCGCCCTGCTCTCGCGCAGGCGCGGCAAGTGTCGGCGCGCGCCCTGGCCGGCGTATTCGGCGCGCCAGGCGAACGCGCGGAAGAGGATAAGTCCTCGTTCGGCCGGCTCACCGCGGCTCAGGCCATCGCCATGACTGCGGGCTGGGCCTACGTTCACGGGCTTGCTTTGCTTCTGATCGACGGACGCCTGAATGCGCTGGCCGCATCCGCCGACGGCATACGAAGCGCCGAGGATCTGGTGGAAGCCGCGATCGAGCACGTCCAGATCGTTCCCGCCGAGCCCGCAGGCAAAGGCCGCAAATGAACCGGAGGGCTCACGCCGCGATGAAGCAACGTTCATCCTGAAGTCAATGACGGGAAGGCATGCTTCCTCTCGCGTCCTGGCCACCCCCTCCTCCTGAAGTTCACCTCCATGCTCAAATCGCTCCGCAACCAACTCGTTATCGCAATCGGCGCCGTGGTCAGCCTGTTCGCCATTCTGCAGGGTGTGAGCTCCTACCAGTTCTGCGTGGCCGGGATGAGCGCGGTGCTCGACCTGCGCATGGAACAGGTCGCATCGCGTTTGCGAGTCGGCTTCGGCGACGGCATCCCGACAGTTCCGGCGCGCGGGTCGCAAGACGCCCGCGATATTTTCATCGTCATCTGGAAAGAAGGCGAAACACAGCCCGTGCGGTCCACCGAGCCGTCACTGCTCCTGCCGCGCGATGCGGCCACGGGCTTCACGTCGCCGGTCGTCAATGGCGAACGGTGGCGCATCTACACGGCCCGCGACGGCGCTCAGACGGTCCAGGTCGCGCAGCGCCTGTCCGTACGTCATGAGATCGAGGAGACCGCCGCGACCAAGACCCTATGGCCGATCGTCGTGCTGATTCCGCTCGTCTGGGCCGCTGTTATCTTCGTCGTGAGTCGTTCGTTGCGGGAACTGAACCGGCTCGGCAACGAGGTCCGCGTTATCGACGTGAACCATCTGCAGGCGCTGCCGCTCGCGGGTGTGCCCACCGAATTGCTGCCGTTCATCCGCTCCATCAATCTGATGATCGAGCGACTTGCCCGCTCCATCGAGAGCGAACGCAAATTCATTTCCGACGCGGCGCACGAGTTGCGAACGCCGCTCACGGCGCTGCAATTGCAGGCTGATAATCTGCAACGCGACATCATGCCGAGCAATCAGGAACGGTTTCGCGCGCTTCAAGGCGGGATCACGCGAAGCAGCAATCTGATTTCGCAGTTGTTGCGGCTCGCGCGCGCGGACGCGCCACCCGTCGGCCAATCTCTGACACGGGCGATGGTCAGCGTCGATGTTGCGGCCGCCGTCGTCAACGCCATTGCCGATGTATTGCCGATTGCCATGCAGCGCGGCATCGATATCGGCGCGGACGAAATGGTCAACGCCAACGTGCGCGCAATCGAGCTCGACGTCGGCACCGTGATCAAGAACCTCGTCAGCAATGCGGTCCGCTATACGCCCGACGGCGGCACAATCGATTTATCGACCCGTGTGCGGAACGGCATGGTGGATGTCGAAGTGACGGACACCGGTCCCGGCATCGACGAAACCCTGCTGCCCCGCGTATTCGATCGTTTCTTTCGCGCCAATACGGACATTGAAGGGAGTGGGCTCGGGCTGTCGATTGTGAAGGCGATTGTGACGCGGTATGGCGGGACGGTGACGCTGCGAAATCGCAGCGATGGACAGTCCGGCATTGTTGCGACGGTCAGTTTTCCGCTTGAACCGGACGGCGCTGCTTGATGGGGGGCCTATCCGGTAGCCGGAAACAGCGCGGCGCTCATCGCTCATTTCCAACTCATTCTTCGCGCCTACGATGATGTTTATCGACGGGCAGTGCTTCATTTCGAGGCCATTCATTCATAACGCTCGCCGTACTAACGAACGGAGCGCGTCATGTTTGAGAAATTTGCCAAGGGTCTGGGTTCACTCTTCTTCAACTCACGAGACCGTCAACGCGACGCGTTTCTGGCCGAATCGGTCGATTTCGCCGACCTCGAAAGCCGCATGCGGATGCTCGAGATGAACCATCAACCGTTTGCGTTTTATTCGCGCGACGCGTCCCGAGTGCAGGCCGATTGAACCGCGTCTACTGCGGCTTGGCAGTGCAATAGCTGAGCTTGAAACGCGGGTGGACTGCGATGGTCGGTCCGTGCCCGCGCACATTGCCGGAAGCTGGGAAGCCCAGTACTGTCGGCACCCGATATCGACATAGATCCGCTCAAGCGGACGCGGTCCGCGTCGCCTGGCATGCGCGTCAGAACGCGCCAGTGCATAAATAGTTGACGACTCGCAAGCGTTGAACCGGCGATTACTGCCCGACATGTGTCGGGCGTAATCGCCGGTTGCGATTTTCTGTCTGCGTCATTGTTTAGTGACGGAGATAAATCGAATTCAAGCCCACGTTCGAGTTCGGACGCAGCAGTTCGGCCGGAATTGCGCCAACATGCGCGCCCTTGCTGCCGATAGCCGGAGCGGAGTGCGCCGGCATCTGCGGTGAATCGACGCCGACGACTTCATAGGCCACCATCTCGACCTGCATTTCATCGACCTGCGTGACAGGTTGTGCGAACGCCGCGGTCGGCAAAGCGATCATGGCGGCGAGTAGTGTGGTGCAAAAAATCTTGTTCATGGTAATTCCCCTTCGAAGTCGATGCTCAACACGAGATAGCGGCGGTGACCTGTTCTTTGCAAAGCAACCCGGCCAGCCACGAGGACATATTGCGCGCCCAGAATTAGCGCTGAATGAGCGAGTCCGGCTTACCCGCCTTGTCCCTCGGCCAGCCCTGTCCGCACCGCTTCGTGCTGCGCCGGACGTTCGAGACCGCGGGCTCGCATCCGCCCGCGCCGCTCCATCCATTGCGCGCATTCCCCGACAATGCCGCGTCTGAACAGCGAAACACAGGCAACGAACATCACGCCGGTCAACAAACTGACCGACTCGCCCAACCCCTGAAACCAGGCGATCTGCGTCACGTCGGCCAGCCAGCCACCAAACGCAGCCAAGCGGGATTCCAGCACGACGACGATCACCGCCCCCACCACCGGACCCAGCCGCGTACCAAGGCCGCCGATCAACGTCATCAGAATGACCGTGCCGGATAGCGTCCAATGCACATCCGAGAGCGTCGCAAAGCCCAGCACCAGGGTCTTCATCGCACCGGCAAGCCCCGCTATTGCCGCTGATAGTACGAACGCGAGAAGCTTGAAGCGGTCCACGTCGTAGCCAAGGGAAATCGTCCGTGCTTCGTTCTCTCGCAACGCCGTGAGGATTCTCCCAAATGGAGAATGAATGACACGGCCAAGAAAGAGAAAGACGACCGTCGTAATCGACAGGATCACGAAATACAGTGTTAGATCGTTCTCGAGCGGAAGCACGCCGAACAGACGTCCGCGCGGCACGCCTTGCAAGCCGTCTTCACCGCCCGTGAACGGCGCTTGGACGCAGAAAAAGAACAGCATCTGCGCAAAGGCCAGCGTCACCATTGCAAAATAGATTCCCTTACGCCGAATGGCGAAGAGTCCGAATATCAGCCCGAGCGCCGCGCCCACGCCGGTGCCGAGAAGGAGCGCCACTTCCGGAGAAAAGCCGTGATCCCGCATGGTGCTGCCCGCGACAAAAGCGGCCCCGCCGAAGAATGCCGCGTGCCCGAACGATAGCAAGCCAACGTAACCGAGCAGCAAATCCAGTGAGCACGCGAACAAAGCGAAACACATCAGCTTCATCAAGAACACCGGATAGGCACCCAGCCACGGAGCGACGGCCAAACAGCCCAACACGACAACCCCTACAATCCAATTTCGCATGATGTGTCTCACTTCGAATTGCCAAAAAGACCGCTTGGGCGCACGAGCAGCACGAGCGCCATGATCACGAATACGACTGTCGCCGACCCTTCCGGATAGAACATCTTGGTCAGCCCTTCGATCAGGCCAAGGCATAGACTGGTGATGACCGACCCCGCGATCGATCCCATGCCGCCGATCACGACGATCGCAAACACGGTGATGATCACGCTCTGGCCCATCAGCGGCGACACCTGCATGACGGGTGCGGCGAGAACGCCGGCCAGCGCGGCAAGTGCCACCCCGCTGCTGTAGGTCAGCGTGACCATGGCCGGCACGTTGACGCCGAATGCCGCCACCAGCTTGGGGTTCTCTGTCGCCGCACGGAGCAGCGCACCGAGGTTCGTACGCTCGATCGTCCACCAGACCCCGGCACACACGAGCAACGAGGCCACCACCACCCATCCCCGATACGCGGGCAGCACCATGAAACCCAACTGCATGCCTTGCATCAACCCTTCGGGCGCGGAATAAGACATGCCCGATGCGCCATAAAAAGACCGGCACGGCCCCTCTATGATCAGCGTCAGGCCCAACGTGAGCAGCAGACCGTAAAGATGATCGAGCTTGTAGATCCGGCGCAGCATGGTCCGCTCGACCAGCGCCCCTAACGCCCCGGCCACGAACGGCGCGGCGATCAGCATCGGCCAATAGCCGAGCCCCAGATAGTTCGTGCCCATCCACGCAAATAGCGCACCGAGCATGAAGAACGCGCCGTGCGTGAAGTTGATGACGTTCAGCAGCCCGAAAATGACGGACAAGCCCAGGCTCAAGACAGCATAGAAGCAGCCGTTCATGAGACCGAGGACCAGTTGGCTGGAGAACGCCGCAAGCGGAATACCAAAGAGTTCCACGATGATCTTCCTGTTCAAACGTTGAGCAGTTCCTGAAGCACGCCCGTCTTTTCGGCTAGCAGGCTTGCGTCGAATGTTTCGACGATCTGCCCGTGCTCCATGACGTAAAAGCGATCGGCGAGCGGCGCGGCGAATCGAAAGTTCTGTTCGACCAGCAGTACCGTGAAGCCGCGCGACTTGAGGAGCGTGATGACGCGCGCCAGCGTCTGGACGATCACGGGCGCCAGTCCCTCCGAAATTTCGTCGAGTAACAATAGGTTGGCTCCCGTGCGCAGAATCCGCGCGATCGCCAACATCTGCTGCTCGCCGCCCGACAGGCGCGTGCCCTGACTTGCTCTGCGTTCCGCAAGGTTTGGAAAAATCTCGTAGATCTCTTCGAGCGATATGCCGGCCGCGTTCGACACCGGCAGCCGCGGCGGTAGCAGCAGGTTCTCTTCGCACGACAAGCCCGCGAAGATACCGCGTTCTTCCGGGCAATAACCCACTCCCAGTCGCGCGACGGCTTGCGGCGGCATCCCGATTGTTTCTCGACCATTCACGCAGATCGAACCTCGCCGTGCGTCGGTCAAAGCCATGATGGATTTGAGCGTCGTGCTGCGCCCGGAACCATTACGCCCCAACAACGTGACCACTTCGCCACGTGCGGCACGAACCTCCACGCCGTGCAGAATGTGCGATTCCCCGTACCACGCATGAAGTCCCTTGATATTCAGAACATCGGCAGACGCTTCGTGGTTATCCGCCGACTCCGTGATCTTCAGGCGTTCAGTGTTCAAGCGATCCATTTTCGGTCCCCATGTAGGCTTCCCGCACCCGAGGGTCGGCGGCGACGGCTTCGTATGCGCCTTCCGCCAGGATCTCCCCGCGCTGCAGTACAGTGATCGTGTCCGAGATGCTGGAAATGATTTTCATGTTGTGCTCGACCATCAGAATCGTTCGGCCTGCCGATACCTTCTTGATCAGCGCCGTGACCCGATCGACATCCTCGTGCCCCATGCCTTGCGTCGGTTCGTCGAGCAACATCAGCACCGGGTCCATCGCGAGCGTCGTAGCAATTTCGAGCGCACGCTTGTGACCGTATGAGAGTTCCGCGGTTTTCACGTCGACAAATGCCGCGAGGCCCACTTCATCGAGCAATTCCAGCGCACGTGTCCTGAGCCGCCCGAGCACCGCGCTACTCATCCAGAAACGGAACGACACGCCGAGCGCGCGTTGCAGTCCGATACACACGTTCTCCACCGGACTCAGATGCGGAAAGACCGCGGATATCTGGAACGATCGAATCACCCCGCGTCGTGCAATCGACGCCGGCGCCGCGCGTGTAATCTCCTTGCCGTCGAAGAAAATCTGCCCTGACGTCGGCGTTAGAAACTTGGTCAGCAGGTTGAAACAAGTCGTCTTGCCTGCGCCGTTCGGTCCGATCAGCGCGTGGATCGTGCCACGCCGAACACGCAAATCGACGGCGTTGACCGCCGTAAAGCCGTTGAACGACTTGGTGAGGCTGCTGGTTTCAAGAATCAGGTCGGTGTGCGCCATGCCCGCTCTCCTCGTCCATTGGACGCGTGCGTTGTAAAAAGACGGCTTCAGCCGACCACGGGGAGCGTCTCGATCGCATAGCTATGGGTCAACGAGCGCCGCAGGATCGGATCTTCGAGTTCGATGTCGAAGCGCTCGGCCGGCCTGATGCCACCGAACGCGGCGAGCGTGCCGCAGAGCATCGCCGTGCCATCGACGAACCGGCCGTCCCGGCGGGTGAACTCGTCGAGCAGATCCTGCGGCGCACGCATGGCTGTCACCTTGCCCTGCTGATAAAGCACGCGCTCGCCGTCGATCGTCGCGTAGGAACGCAACACCAGTTCGTCCCAATGGCCTGCGACCTCGCTGAGGCGCCAGAGCTTGCGCGAACACGGCTTGCCGCACATCTGTTTCGATACGGTGATGCCGTAGGTTTCCACTTCGCGATCGGTGTGGTCGGACGCGATACCGACGAACGTTTCGCCAGCATCTTTCAACAGGACGAATTCCACTTCGCCGCTGCTCTGCGTACCTGTCGCCTGGATCTTCGGTGTCGGTTCGAGCCGTTCGGCCGCGACACGGTAGAAGACCGGCGTATAAGCCGGGCGCTTGACGCCCAACTCTTCCAGTTCGCGAATGTGTTTTTCCATCGCGACGGTATCGCGGCCGGTCCAGCCGGCGATGACCAGCGTGTCGATCGAGATCGTTCGTTCGAACAAACCCTGACAGTCCTCGACCTCAAAAGAGATTTCTTTCATCACAGACTCCTTGTAGGCGTGTGCCCGCTACGCTCCCCGGCCACACGCGATTCGATTCAGTTGGATTTCGCGGTCACGAGCGGACAACGGCTCGCGCTAAGCGGCGCGAACGCTTCCTGCGCCGGAATGACCTGCTTGATCGTGTAGTAGTCCCACGGCTTTTTGGACTGTTGCGGGCTCTTGACCTCGGCGAGATACATGTCGTGGACCATCAGGCCGTCGGCGCGAATCGTGCCGTTCTTCGCGAAGAAATCGTCGACAGGGGTCTTCTTCATTTGCGCCATGACCGTGTCGGCCGCATCGGTTCCGCTTGCCTTGACGGCTTTCAGGTAATGCAGCGTCGACGAATAGACGCCCGCCTGGACCAACGTCGGCATGCGCCCGGTTCTCGCGAAGAAACGTTGCGACCAGGCGCGGCTTGCATCGTCACGGTCCCAATAGAAAGGCGTGGTCAGCATCATTCCCTGCGCCGCTTGCAGGCCAAGGCTGTTGATATCGCTGATAAATAGCTGCAAGCCCGCGATTTTTTGTTTGCCTTGCCCGATCACGCCGAACTCGCGTGCCGTCTTGATCGCATTTACAGTGTCGCTGCCGGCGTTGGCGAGGCCGATCACCTTTGCCTTCGATGCCTGAGCCTGCAACAGATAGGACGACAGGTCCGCCGAGTTGATCGGATGCTTCGCCTTGCCCACCACCTTGCCTCCGGATGCGGTCAGCGCGGCGGTCGCGTCCTTTTCCAGCGACGCGCCGAGCGCATAGTCGACAGTCAGAAAGAACCAGGTGTTGTCGCCACTGCGCGCCATCGACTTCACGAGGCTCGTGGTGAACGCATACGTGTCGTACGAGTATTGAATCGTGTACGGCGAGCAGTCTTCATTGCTAAGACGCGTCGTTCCGGCGCCGCTCGCAATGGCGATCCGATGCTTTTCCTTCGCCACGTTCGACACCGCCAGCGCAACGGAGGACGGCAATAAGTCCTCGACCATGTCCACGTGCTGGTTATCGAACCAGTCGCGCGCGACGGTGGCAGCCACATCCGTCTTGTTCTGATGATCGGCGCTGATCACTTTGATGGGGACGCCGTTGACCTTCCCGCCGAAGTCCTCCGCGGCCATCTGCGCAGCAACGACGGAGCCCTTTCCGCCGATGTCGGAGAAGATGGAAGACATATCGGTGAGCACACCGATTTTCACCACACCGCCATTGGTCATGGCCGGTTCGGCGGCATGGGGCAAAGCGGTGCACAGCATGGCCGCGACTGACACGGCGGTAAGCGCGAGACGTTTGAACATGGACTCCTCCTTGATATAGATAGCGAGCGTGGTGCCGGACGGCTGGCCAGCGCGCGACGTCAGCCGGTTTGACGCAGAATCGCTTCGACACCAGCACCGATTGAAAGCAGACGCCGGTCGCTCATATGCCGTCCCATCAACATCACGCCGACGGGCGCGCGGCCCGCTTCGTGACAAGGAATGGACAAGGCGCACAGATCGAGCATGTTGGCGATCGATGGATTGCGCAGCAGCAACCGATTTGTCGACGTATAGACACGCTCGTCGGCAAGATCCGCGATGCGCGGCGCGATGATGGGCACGGTCGGACACATCACGGCATCGAACGGCTGCAATTCGACATCAGCCTGCCTGCACAGCAGCGAGCGGCGGGCTTTGGTGCGGAGAAATTCGGCTGTGCTTTGCTGGCTGCCGAAACGGATGCGGGACAGAACCCGCGGGTCATACTGATTCGCCTGACTGCAGATCATGTTGACGTGCCACGCCCACGCTTCGGCTGCCACCAGACCGCCGTGCTGCGTCAATTCCGCGAGTGCATTCCAGCTGTCGAATTCCACTTCTCGCAGAATCGCGCCGGCTGCCGTGAGTCTGGAGAGCGTGTGCTCGAATGCGCTGGCCACGTGTGCGTCCATGTCGTCGAGCACCGGTTTCGTCGGCACGGCGAGCCGCAAGCCACGTATCGGAGCAAGCGGCGTTGGCGCCTCCGTGTCACTTGCCATGACCGAATCGATCAAGGCACAACACGCGACGCTCGGCGCCAGCGATCCGACCGAGTCGTAACTGGATGACAACGGCACGACGCCGTCCAGCGAGATACGCGAAGCGGTGGGTTTGAAACCGGTCACGCCGCACAAGGCAGCGGGAATCCGGCACGAGCCGCCCGTGTCCGAGCCGATCGCGGCTGCCGCCATGCCGTCCGCCACCGACACCGCCCCGCCGGACGAAGACCCGCCGGGAATGCGCGCCGCCGCGCGATCAAACGGATTCGCCGGCGTGCCGTAGTGCGGATTAATGCCGAGCCCCGAATACGCGAACTCCGTCATGTTGGTGCGGCCCACGAATACGGTGCCGGCCGCACGCAACCGGCCAATCGCCATGGCATCGCGCGCGGCTGCCCGCTCGGGCAGAACCCGCGCCCCCGCTCGAGTGATCTCGCCTTGTACGTCGAAGAGATCCTTGACCGACATGGGGATTCCCGCGAGCGGGCCCGCGACGCCGTGTCGACGCAGCGCATCGCTCGTCATCGCCTGCGTGGCCGCCGCGGGACTGATGCCGTGCGGGAAGACTCTGCGGCCCTCACCCCCATCGGCTTCGATGTTCTCGACACATGAGGCAAGCAGCGCCTGTGCGTCGAGATGGCGATTGGCGAGTTGAACACACAGGGCGTCGATGGCGGGCAACATGATCAGGCCGGATCGAAGTAGTGAATCTCGAGCAGCACGCAGCCCTTTTCCGACTTGAACGGACCGTGGTAGGCGCCAGGCGGCCGCACCGCATAGGTGTAGCCCTTGAACGGCGTGCCGCCTTGACCGCTGTCGTCGTTGCCGACCGTCAGGTCGCCCTCCACGAGAAACACTTCTTCCCAGTAGTCGTGCACGAACGGCTTCTTCGTAAAGAGCCCGGCAGGCAAGCGCAGCAAACGCGTGCGGCTGCCTTTCCTGTTGTCCGTATCCAGCGAGCCGGAAAGAATCAGTTCCTGCGCGCCGGAAGCGGGATCGTAGCCTTCCGGCAATTGCCAGCCCTGCTGCATTTCCAGCGTGCGGAACTCGTCATGAAGTTTGTTGATTGCCATGCTGCTCTCCTGTGTGAGTTGGAATCGGTGCAATGCGAAATCAGGCGGCCTGCAACGTCGCGAGTTCAGCGCCGAGCGAATAGGTCGACAACAGATCGTCGACAAGGCCTGTCGCGCGCGGCCAGTCGTATGTGCGGAATGCGTGGCCCTTCGTCACGAACGACGCGCCCGCATAGAACAGTTCGTATTGGTTATGACGCGAGGCGAACTCGGAGCCGACGGCGTCCCACGCGAGCTTGAAGAACTTGACGCGTTCCTCGGGGCTGCAGACAGGTGATTTCTGGGTCTTTTCGATGATGCGCAGGAGATCCGGATTCTCGAAGTCGCGAATGCTCGACGGCAGCATGATCATTCCGCCGCCCGCGAGTTCGCGCAGCGAGTTGAGCACCTTCGAATACAGTTGCTGGGTCACCACCTGCGAGCCGTAAAGCATGTTGCGGTCCGGCACGAAGTAGCCGTTTTCCACGTGACCTTTCGCTTCCATGCCGTAGACCCACGCCTCCACCATCGATGCTTCAGAAGCAAGTTGCCCCAACGTTTCGCGGACTTGCGGAAAGCTGTTGGTCCCGTTGATTTCCGTGATCTTCAGCGCCAGACCGACGAGGAAACGCAACTTGACCATCAGCCGTACCTGGCATTGGTAGTTCTGGTAGCTGTGCGCGGGCGTCGCGTGGAATTGCTTCGCGCACATCGCCACGTCGCCGGCCACGAAGATGCGCTCCCACGGCACCTTGACGTCATCGAAGTACAGCACTGCGTCGTTTTCGTCGTATCGGCTCGACAGAGGATTGTCGAAAATCGAAGGCGAGTTCTCTTCGTATGATTTGCGCGACATCACCTTCATACCCTTGGCATTCATGGGTATGGCGAATGACAGCGCATACATCTCGTCGCCCGGGCGCAGTGGCTGAATGCAACTGCAGAAAACCTCGTTCGCCATGATGCCGCTGGTGGCGAGCATCTTCGCGCCGCGCACGGTGATACCTTCCGCATCCTGATCGACGATACCGACAGCAAGATATTTGTCCTCCTGCTCGTGCGCCGCCTTCGCCTGATTGGCTTGCGGATTGACGATCACGTAGGTGAGAAAGAGGTCGTTGTCGCGCGCGTATTTGTAGTAATCGCGCAAGGCGCCGGCGCGCGCCGGATCGTACTGCTCGAATACCTCGATGCCCATGTACATGCCCGAGATGCACGAAGCGACGTGATCCGGCGAACGGCCCATGAAGCCGTAGTGGAGCTCCGTCCATGCTTCGAGCGCGGCCCGCCGCTCGACCAGTTCGTCGTATGAGGTAGGCAGTTGCCAGATCTTGCTGATGCGACGCCCGGTATCAGGCGACGCGAAGGTCATCTTTTCAACGTTCTCCGGGCGAGCCTGGAAGTCGTACAGGTTCGCGTAGCTGCGGATGGAATTGCGAAACGCGGGATGCGCCGTCACATCGCCGACCGCTTGGCCGTTGATATAGACCTGCCGTCCATCGCGCAGCGACGCGATATGTTGAGTGCCGTTCTTGATCATGATGTTCTCCAGAAATTGGGGCAGCTATGCGCTCAGGCGGAAGGCTGGTGAGCACCGTTGAGCGTGTGGTATCGGCCGCCGAAGAAGACGAGCGGTCGACCTTCCGACCGGGTTTGATATTTCTTGACGCGGCCGACGAAGATGACGTGATCTCCCCCGTCGTACTGCGCATAGGGTTCGCATTCGAACGTGGCTAGCGAATCGGGCAGAAGAACCGCGTCAGCGCGCTTCTCCGAAACGTCGGCCATGCCTCCCCATTTGTCGCTGTTCGCCTTGGCGAAGCGGTTCGACAAATCCTGCTGGGCTTCCTCGAGCACGTTCACGGCATAGGTGCCGACCGCGCTCAGGTCGGGCAAGCTCAGGTTTCGGCGGTCGACGGAAAACAGAATCAAGGGCGGATCGAGCGAAACGGAGTTGAACGACGCGACGGTGATACCGATAGGCGGCGCATTGTTTCTAGGCGCCGTGATCACGGCCACTCCTGTCGCGAACATCGACAACGCCGTGCGGAACTGACGTTGCATGTCCGCGTTGTCCTTGGACGTCACAGTGCTTTCACTCATCTCGGCCTCCTTCCAGCGCACCGCCGATCGGGCGATGCTAGAATTCATCACACAAAGCGTTGTTTATTAGCTTTGTTACTTAGCTTTTATTACATGCTGTTTAATAAAGCTAATCAAGCTATCGTAAACCCCGATTTGAAGATGGCATGGAAACGACGACCCTACTCGCTGGATGGATGTTGGCCAGGAGGCGCTCGACTCCGCGCTACACTCCGTTCGCTGCAACTGCCGGCATTCGCCCAATACGAATCGACCGGCCTTCTGGAATAGAAACCATGCAAACCAAGCAGTCATCTCGTCCGATTTATATGGACTACAGCGCAACGACGCCGGTCGATCCGAGGGTCGTCGCAGCCATGCTTCCGTTCCTGAACGAGAGCTTCGGCAACCCCGCATCCCGCAGCCATGGTTACGGGTGGGAAGCGGACGACGCCGTGGAGACGGCTCGCACCCAGGTTGCCGAGCTTCTAGGAGCGGACGCGCGCGAAATCGTCTGGACCTCCGGTGCGACCGAAGGCAACAATCTGGCGATCAAGGGCGCGGCCAATTTCTATAAGGGAAAGGGCCGCCACATCGTGACGGTGAAAACCGAACACAAAGCGGTACTGGACACGTGTCGCGAGTTGGAACGACAGGGTTTTGAAGTGACCTACCTGGACGTCCAGCAGGACGGCCTGCTGGATTTGGGCACGCTAGAGAATGCGATGCGGCCCGACACGGTTCTCGTGTCGATCATGATGGTCAACAATGAAACGGGCGTCGTGCAGCCCATTGCCGAGATCGGCGCCATGTGCCGCGCCAAAGGCATCGTGTTTCATTGCGACGCCGTGCAGGCGGCAGGCAAGATTGCCATTGATGTGAATGCGCTGAATGTGGACCTTCTGACCGTGACGGCTCATAAGGTGTACGGCCCGAAAGGCGTGGGCGCCCTGTATGTGCGCCGTAAGCCGCGCATCCGGATCGAAGCGCAGATGCACGGCGGCGGCCATGAGCGGGGAATGCGCTCGGGAACGCTGCCCACCCATCAGATCGTCGGCATGGGTAAAGCGTTTCGAATTGCAAAGGAAGAAATGGCGTCCGAGAGCCGCCGCGTCGGGGCCTTGCGCAATCGGCTGCTGGCAGGCTTGAAAGAGCTGAAAGAGGTCTACGTCAACGGCGACATGACGCACCGCATTCCGCACAACCTGAATGTCAGCTTCAATTTCGTGGAAGGCGAATCCTTGATCATGGGCATCAAGGGAGTCGCGGTCTCGTCAGGATCAGCGTGCACGTCGGCTTCGCTGGAGCCGTCGTATGTCTTGCGAGCGCTCGGCCGTAGCGACGAGTTGGCGCACAGCTCGATCCGCTTCACGCTCGGACGGTTCACCACGGAGGAAGAAGTCGACCAGGTGATTCTGCAGGTGCAAAGCACCGTGGAAAAACTGCGCGCGCTGAGTCCGCTTTGGGACATGCATCTCGAAGGGATCGATCTGAGCACGATTCAATGGGCCGCGCATTGAGCGGGCGGCGCGAAGAATCGCGCCGATTCGCTTCTTCACGCCAGACAGCGGTGGGCGAATCGCTAGCGTTTTTCCTGCCGCGCGATCAGGTGCGAAAGGTCGAGCGTGGCGCGATCGCCGTTGGCGACCAGGCGATCCACCACCGAACAGAGCACCTTGAACTCGGTTTTGGTCACGCCTTCGAACAGCACGTCGTTGATGTGCTGCTGCTTCGTGGCAAGCTCCTTCAGCAGCCTGGAACCCGCCGTTGTGACGGTCAATCGCATCTTGCGTTTGTCTTCGGGATGGGACCGTTTGTCGATCAAGCCGAGTTTTTTGAGCTTGCCGGTTTCGATGGTAATGAACGCTCCGCTCAAATGCAGGTGGTCAGCCAACTGGTTGACCGTCACGACATCATCATGCGAAAGCTGGGCGATCGCGATAAGCAACGAATACTGAATTCCCGTGAGGCCGATCAGCGTGCCGAACCCATCCCGAACCGACAGTAAGCGCGCCGCGAATGGCAGCAATCCGTTCACCAGATGCCGAAACTCCGCGTCCGAGCCGTCGACCAGACAGGCTGGGTTTGTTACCGTCAGAACAACCTCCTCTTGATTCTTAGCCATAACCTCTCCACTCCGAGTGCCGCGCGCGCTTTTACCTTTGAAAGGTAATTATACTTCAAAGGTGAGCGCGCCCTGCCCGGAGCGGCCCTCGCGGCTCCTCTCACTTCGATCTGAGGCAGATCTATGAATACTTCCCTCTCGGCCTCGTCCGTCCGGCCACTGCTTGAATGCTACCTTCGGGCCAAGGATATGAATCGGCCGGAGTTGATATCCGAATGCTTCTCGTCTGATGCTGAATTGACTTTTTCGATTGCAACCGACGATATCGATTTTCCCCGTCGCGTGCTCGGCGCCTCTGCAATCGCCAAAACGCTTGTCTCCGACTTCGGCGAACGCTTCGACCGATGCCGGACCTACTATGTGTGCGCGGAACCGCAGGTGGATGAAGGTCGAACCTGCTCGATGCCGTGGCTTGTCGTCATGCGGCAGAAGGAGACCGGGTCGTTGCGGATCGGAAAGGGTATGTATCAGTGGCGCTTCGGAAACGAGATCGGCAAGGCGGATCGGATCGCCCAGCTACACATTCATATCGAACGCATGGACGCCGTCCCCGACCCGCGTGCGGAAAAGTTGAACGCGCTACAAGCGTCCTTGCTCTATCCGTGGCTTCCGCCGGCGGAGCTGCGGGACAGGTTGGCAAGCTTCATCGCTACGTCTTCCGACGGCGAGTTCGCCCTTCCATTCAAACAACCCGCCGCGTTTCATTGAGTAGCTCCATCTATTTGTCGGCGGGTTGGACGCGGACGGCGGAGTCGTATGTGAAACGGGCGTTCGCACGAAACGTGAACTGTTTGAGTGGGCGCTGGCTGGAGATTGAAGATGGGTGCGGGGCTGGCGATAGCCGATCTCACAGTGCCCCGGGTCGGCCCTAAGAGATGCTACAGCCACTTGGGCACGTCGACACGTGCGTAGTTGTGAAGTCGTTCTATCAAGGCGTTTTCGTCAGCATCCACGGATATCGAATGCCGATGCGCCGCCGGCAGGAATTTCGTGTCAACCATATGGTCGATAAACCCCAGAAACGCTGAGAAAAAACCGGCAGTGTTCAATAGACCTACAGGTTTATCGATCTCCGAGAGTTGGTTCATCGTCCATACCTCCATCAGTTCTTCAACGGTGCCGATGCCTCCTGGCAGGGCGATGAATGCATCGGCAAGCTCGACCATTCGTTCTTTTCGGCTACGCAAGGTCTGCACGATTTCGTGGTGAGTCAGACCCGAATGCGACTGCCCACGCTGATGCAGGCTTTCGGTAATCACACCATGTACGTTGCCACCGGCAGCCAAAGCAGCATCGGCGACGACGCCCATCAGACCTTTTGTCGTTCCGCCATAGACGACCGTTATTCCCGCTTTTCCCAAAGCGTCGCCGAGTGCTCGCGCACCGTCAGCGAACTCTGCTGCGGCGCCGTAGTTCGATCCACAAAACACGGCAATGCTTTTGATTGATCGTGTCGGCATATCGCGTGAACTCCCTTATGGTGACGGTCGTCGCCCCGTCGCTTCGAATCCTCAACGTCCCGAGGCCGCCCAACGCGCGATCCGGCTCTGAAGCGCGAGACAGGCAGCCATTCTACGAACCGCATGGTCCGTCAAAAAGGTCCATGAATCGACATATGAACTGATCCATGATTCCGCAAGCTTGCTCACCAGCGTTTTGATTTGCTTCGAATTGTCACTCCGGGTCATCATGGCGTAATCTCTTTCCACTGTTTTTGCAAGGCTGACCAGTCCATATGCCCGTCGCCAAGAGCAGCAGTATCTCGCCGTTGGATTCGACAGCGGCCGCCCCTTTTTATCGACAGATCTATGATCGGTTTCGCGCCGCGATCGCCAGCGGGGTGTTGAAGCCGGGCGATCGAATACCTTCGGCACGTGCGCTGACCAAGGAACTGGGTTTGGCAAGAGGCACTATCGAGGCTGCTTATTCCCTGTTAGCCGCCGAGGGATATATCCAGCCACGTGGCCAGGCGGGAACCATCGTGACGCCAGACCTCAAACCGCGAACGCCGGTTGTCGGTGCGATGTCCCGGCCCGATAGCAGCACTGTCGCGCCCAGTTTTCGTCCGGATTCGATCTGGCCGTTCCAGATGGGCTTGCCCGCCGTCGATGCGTTTCCTCGAAAAATCTGGGCACGCCTGGGCGCGCGATGCATACGTGCCATGCAACCATCGGATATGGTTCATCCGTCTGTATATGGCCTGCCGGAACTGCGTGCCGAGATCGCCGCCTATCTTCAGGTTTCGCGCGGCATCAACTGCTCCCCTTCGCAGATATTCGTGACATCGGGATATCGTCATACCATCGCGTTGATTGCTCATGCGCTGCTGAAGGCAGGAGACCGCGTTTGGCTTGAAAATCCCGGCTATCCACCTACTCGCGAACTGTTGGGGAATATGAATATCACAGCGGTCCCGGTGCCTGTAGACCGGGACGGCATGGTCGTTTCCGACGGACTCAAGCTGGCGCCACGGGCGCGCGCAGCGGTGGTCACGCCTGCACATCAAAGTCCGCTTTGCGTATCTTTGTCGTTGCCCCGGCGTCAGGCGTTGCTGGACTGGGCCACACGGAATAACGCATGGATCATCGAGGACGATTACGACGGCGAGTACCGTTATGTCAGCCGTCCTCTGCCTGCGCTAAAAAGCCTGGACCGTGACGGACGAGTGCTCTATGCGGGCACGTTCAGCAAGGTGCTTCTTCCGAGTATCCGGCTTGCCTATCTTGTCGTGCCGGAAACGCAAGTCGAGAGGTTTGAGCAGATCATTCAGGCTTTTGCGGGTGGCAGCCCGGAACTTACGCAGGCCATCGTCACTGCCTTTATCAAGGAAGGGCATTTCGCACGCCATATTCAACGGATGCGTAAGCTCTATGCCGAGCGTCGGGAAGCGACAGTTGCGGGCCTGGAAAGCGTGCTGGGCAAACACATGCGGATCGATTCGCAACCAGGGGGTATGCACTTGATCTTGCGATTGCAAGGCCGACGCTCAGATCGCCGGTTCGTTGCACGCATGCGGGAAGACGGCCTGTACGCGGAAGCGTTGACGGATTGGACCATGGGCAGTGATGGAGCTTCGGCCTTACTTCTCAGCTTCACGAATATCGACACACAGCGTACCGCCGAAGATCTTGGCAGACGTATTTTGAAGCTGATTTAACGGTGGCGGCAGCCGTCAAGACAGTCAATCATGGCCTGGTGAATAAGACGGTTTATGGTTCTTCTTCCATAGACCAAGATGCATCACGATAGAGTCTCTCAATCATTAAACAAAGGGATTCGTCATGAGCCACCGTATCGACTATGCCAAAGCTTCGCCCGAAGGTTACAAGGCCTTCGGAGGCGTGTACGTCACACTTCAAAAGTCCGGCCTTTCACAAGAACTCGTCGATCTTGTGTATCTACGTGTTTCGCAAATCAATGGCTGCGCATACTGCATCGATATGCATACCCGCGATCTGCTCAAGCTTGGCGTGACGGTCGACAAGCTCGTACTCGTGCCCGTGTGGCGCGATTCGGGTGAAGTCTTCAGTACCCGCGAACGGGTCGCGCTCGCCTGGGCGGAAACCGTGACACGTGTAGCCGAAACCCACGTTCCCGACGCTGACTATGAAGCCGCAGCCGCAGAATTCAGCGAGAAGGAACTCGCGGATCTGACATATGCGATTGGATTGATGAACGCCTTCAATCGATTCGGCATCACGTTCCGTACGCCCCCGGCTGCTGCTTCCAAAGCTTGAGTTCCCCATTAGCGGACGCTTCGCATGGAAACGTCTACTCGGTAGCGTTCGCTTCTTCGAGGAGTGGCCGGGGTTGACGCTTTCCGGCCCACATTTGCATCAGTGGATCGAGCCGGATGTGGCTCCCACTTCGCCGGGCGCAACACCTGGCGAATCAACGAACGGACCTGTCACGCATGTCATGGGCATTACTCAGTATCGCCGGTATTCTCGAGATCGCATTCGCCTTCGGCATGAAGTGGTCTGAAGGCTTCACGCGATTGACACCCGCACTGTTCACGGTCGCCACCGGCCTGTCGAGTGTCTTTCTTCTTTCAATCTCGCTTCGTACGCTGCCAGTGGGGACCGGTTACGCGGTCTGGACCGGCATCGGAGCAGCGGGCACCGCGATACTGGGAATCGTAATGCTGGGCGACTCCGCTGCGCCGATGAGGGTGCTCTGCATTATTCTTATCCTCGCAGGCGTTATCGGACTCAAGTTGGTTTCGGGAAATTAAAGGAGAGTGCCGACGGTCAAGTGGCCACCGGCACATCCCAGCGCTTTGGAAGTCGTTCGTAAATTCGGAAACGGCGATACTTCCTCCGGCCGCCTCGACGGCTTTCTTGAATTCTTCCGCCTCGCCTTGCGCTAACGCCGTTCTGTCGTCCATTACGGCAATACGCTTCGCTGTAGTGACATTGACGGCGCACTTTCCCGCGTTCAGCGCGTCGGGCGGGATGATACCGGATACCGAGCTGAAGCCTTGCTGGCACACGACTCATCACTTCGGCAACAACCCCTTCGCCTGATCGAGCATTTTGTCGACCGCCTTACTGAACCCGCCCGCCTGGTCGTCGCTCTTCTTTTGCGCGGGCGCCTGCGAAGCGGCGACGCAGGCAGCACGCATTTCCGGATGCTCCGTCCAGCACGTGTTAGCCAACTGCTTGGCGCGGTTGATATCCCCATGCTCGCGATACCACGAGACAACGCTGGGCCAAGTCACCGATGTCCGGCCGAAGTACTCGAACTGTTGCAGCAAAAACGCTTCGCCTTGCTTCGGGTCTTTCTGCCCTATACGGTTGGCAAGATTGGTCTGTACCGCCCATGAGCGGTCGCGTGAGCCCAGATTGCGCCGCAGCACTTGCGTCTGCGCATCCGACTGGCCCGACCGCGATAGCGTCATCAGATTCGACAACAGGAACACGGGATAAGCATGGTCGGCTGTGGGGCCGGATGCGATCGTCGTCGCTACTTGCAGCGCTTGCGAGTAGTTGCCTGTCGCCTGTAGATCTTGCATGTCGGAGATGGATTTGTAGTGGGCCAGAATGAGTGGCGTGGAACCGCGCTTGCGGGCGGCGTTCCACGGCTCGATCCGTGGATCGGGTAGTTTATCTCCGAGCATCGGGCGCACGAGTTCGGTCAAGTTGTCTTCGCGAGCGGCTGGATCGCCGTGATTGTCGTGCAAAGTTTCGAGTTGAGCTGAGATCTGGTCGTCGATCACCGCGCGCGCGTCGAAGAGATTCTCCGCGACGCTCGCCTGCGCGCCCGCACGTGCGGACGTGTACTGTGCGACCGCGTCGCGCAGTTCGCCGATGCTGCTGAGCTGGTTTACCGCTTGCGCTGCACTGCCGCCGACGGACGGCGCGAGCGGCTGAGTGCGTGCCTGCGCCGCGGCCTGCTGCCCTGCCTTCTCTCGCCCGGCTTGCAGTTGCTTCTCGCGCAGCTTCTGACGTCTGGTTTTGGCTTCCTGATCGTATGCAATGACGCGTTCAAAGAAAGCCTTGAAGCCGTCCACATAGGAATAGCCACAACGCAGGCTGATCGTCGCACCGAACCGATCTGCCTGTTCCTCGACACTGCGTTGCCAGGCGGGAAACAGCACGCGTGTGCCGAGTGTCTGCACCACTGCGATATTGTCCACGCCGCTCCATGTGTTGGACGTCGGCGACTTGTTCGTCACTGTCCAGGCGAGCGAGACGATGGCAAGCGACGTATCGCCCGCTGTGCGCGCGTCGAAAATCGCGTGATGGTTGAGGTAGATATGGCCGAACTCATGAGAGAGAATCGCAAATATCTCGTCTTCCGATTCGGCTGACTGCAGCCAGCCGACCGAGATGAAGATGTTGCCACCCGCGCTCGAATTCGCGTTGAGTCCGGTCTCGGAGATGATATGCACCGAGCCCGGATAGTTCGGCGTGCCCGCGGTTTTCTTGATCGTCGCGAGCAGGCCATTCAGATACGCCTCCATCTCGGGCATCGGCACGAGGCCCCAGCCGTCGGCTCGCGCGTTCATCAGGTCGAGTTTGATGTCGGGCCAATCGCGAGAAGGCGGCGGCGGAATGGCGCCGACGGTGTCGAGCGTCGGTCCTTTCGATGAACCACCACCGATGTTCAGGTTCGACAGGGCACCTGGCATTTTGACGTCCGCGCATGCGCCGAGTAGAAGGCTTGCGCATGCACCACAGAAGTATCGCCGTCCGGTATGCATGATTATTGGCACCGGTTGGTGGCGGCGCCGAGCGTGCCGGCGGCCTGAACGCCGGCAGACTTACTGCAGCGGGCGGCCTGTGCGTTGCGAACGACCTTGACATCGATGCCCCTCACCCAATAGGGCTTGCCGTCGACTTTCACGGGGTAAAAGCCGCTGACGGAAGCGCCCTGCACGGCAAGCGGCAATGTCGGCGCGTCAATCGCACTGCTCTTTATGTCCGGCGCGCCGTAAAGCTTCACTGTTCCACCTGGTTTCGGCGCGTCGACATAAGTCGGCTCTTGAGCGATGGCCATGCCGCCGCTTGCTGTAGTGAACACTGCGGCCGTTGTTGCGACCACGAAAGCGTATTTGATCCGCTGCCGCGCATCTCGAACTTTTTGCATGATCACTTCTCCTTGCTGTCCGTGATCCAGTTGAACAGGTGTTCGCTCCACTCAAGCCATTCGACTGCGATCGTGCAGGCGAGGACATGCGCAATCAAAAGGAACGGCACATGCAAGTGCGTGCCGAATACGATCATCCCCACGCCAAATGTCACAAGCACAACGCCGCTAGCAACGAACAATAGGATATTGAAAACGGCCGTGAGTACCTTCGCACTCCACCAGTGCCAAGAAAAGCGCTTCTTCCAATGGCTGCGCTCGTGATAGAAACCCTTGAATTCTTGCCGAATCTTTTTCTTGACGGCCGCATAGAGGAAGATCAAGACGAAACCAATGCCACTCAAAAGCAAAAGCTTGCCCCACCTGAGAGCAGGCATGTCGAGATGAGGCTCCCAGGCTTCGATGTTGTCCAGTTTGCCGCGATGACTAAAAAGGTTGTCGAGTGCGGCGGCATGCAGAAACACGCCTGGAATACGGTCGTTCAGCGGCGAGAGGACGAAGTCATTGGAATAATCGAACGATGTGCCGATCATCACAATGCGGTGCCGAAACGCGGCGATGCGCTCCTCACAAGACATCAGTTCGAGCTGACTTGCGTGGATGGTCCGATAGTGCACACAGAGCGGGCGGCTCGTCGAGCGCAAAAAAGCGCGCGCCTCGGCGCGCCACAGGAGCCTTAACTCGCTGTCGCTCGAAGTGCAATACATCTGCTCGTCGTGGTCGCCCTTGTCCGCTCGCACCCAAAACCCACGGCGCGCCTCACTCTCTTCGTCGTCGGATTCAAGCCATCGCAGGCCGTCCGCAGCCGTGTCCAGTGGCCAGGTAACGGACATGAATCGGGGCTCATCGCACTGCGCTTCCAGTCCACCCCTGCCGGAAGCATCTTCGTAAATCGCGAACGCTGCACTCAATGGACAATTGCCTTGCGAAGGATTGCGCCACTTCACCTCCTTGTCCGGGATTCGATTGGTGCCTCCTGTTTGCTCGTTGCTGTGTTCTTCCTTCGCGTAGACGAGCGGATAGGTCCATGCGAGCCGGTCAACCGCATGGGCAGAAAATTCAATGCCGACGCGTTTCACGGCCTTCAACTCCGGGGCCTCGTCCAAGTCGTCATTGGTGGCAAGCCGGTTGTCTTCCGTCCTGCGGGCAGCCAGATATACACTCGTCTCGTGCGATACCAGATCCGCGACCGCTTGCTTGAAGGCGCCGAACGTGTCGTCTTTGGGCTGCGAAAGAATCACGTCAATAAAGACCTTCGCGGGTCGATGCTTGTCGAGAATCCGTAGTAGCCAGGTGTAAAATTTGTAGTGAGCGGGCCAGCCTTTTTCTTGCTGCGTCTTAAGAGCCTCGCGGTCGATTACGAGTACGGTGATGTCCTTGTCATTCCAGACGGCCTCCGTCTCCTCGCTCGCTTGCTCCTGTTCGCGCTTGATTTCGCGTTCGCCTTTGTGGTCGCGTTCACGCTCGCTGCCGATGTCGAACCAATAGCCAGAGAAAGGCGCAGCATACCGCGCCATCGTCTGCGCACCCATTTCCTCCGTAAAGCGGGTTGGCACCAGGAGAGCAAGCAGGAGACCTAACGCAACTGACAAAGCGGCGCGCCCGAGCAAATGCCACCAGCCGATTCCTTCGTGCTTTTCAGGTGCCGGTCCTTGTTTTTCGTTCTGCGTCGCCATTTTCCGGCCTGGAGTCTCAGTGGAACGAAACGACAGAAAGGAGTCTAGAAAATCCTCAGTCTTTGCGTTAGCTTAATTTTCATCGGGTAAACACGAAGCGGGGGAGCCATTGACGAATTTTTTGCGCGATCAGCTTCGTATGAATAAAGACAATCGCGACGCACGCATGCTATTTTTTATCTGGATGACTAAGATTCTGCCACCACTCCGACTTCACCCAGATAAGGTCTTCGCTGGGTAGATCAGCCGATAGTTAGCAATTCGCCGCCACCAGTCTCCCGACTGCCAGCCGAACGCCTGACCCAAGTTTTCGAACGGCGCAGAGCTGGCGGATTACGACTATTCAGTTGCGGTTTGTTGCGCACCGTGGCGATCAAGACGACCAGCGTCTGATCAGGCACACGACAACGAGCGAAATGGAATTGGCGGCGCGCTCCGGTTGCACGAACGCGCGCTGTGACGATCGTCGAATGGCCGTAAGTGGCAACAAATTTTGGGTAGTGGCGCGCGTCGAGCCGATAAACCGACACGGGCCACTTTGAATACCCAGCTTTGCCAGGAGCACTGGGAGTTGAACAAATAGCCAGGCGCTGAGACACACCCTCGGAAGAACTCCTCCATCGAGTTCGACCGAGAGTCACGCGCACCGTCACGGCAACGTAATCGGCACCGGCCGCGTCAGCAGATCAACATAAAGACTAAAAAACTGATTGTTATCGAACTGCGTAACGTACGTAATCTTCTGCGGCGAAGCACCTGCCGCCGGCTGATCGGGATACACCTTCACATGCCCCTGATCTTCACCGCTCGTAGTGTCGATATCCAGGTAAGCACTCTTCGTTTGCGTAGCGTACGTAGGATCAAGGAAATACGCGATCGTCAAAGTATCGAACAAATCAGTATTACTCGCGAACGCACCCGCATTGGCAATCCCATACGCCCTCGTCACCGCAGTCTGCTTGCTCGGATTATTGACGATCTGGTCATACACGCTTTGAGTCAGCGGCACCGTATTCGTCACATCGAGCGGAATCACGGCTTGTGGAATCGACGTCTGCAACACCGTGCGCACAGCGAGCGGATCAAACCACCAGTTGAGTTCTCCCACCGCGTTCGCATTGCCCGGCACCGCCATCGCACCACCCATATAAACGATCCGCTTGATCAGCGGCACGATCTCCGGCGCTTTCATGATCGCGGTGGCAAGGTTGGTGGGCGGCCCGACCTCGAGAACGGTGACCTGGTTCGGATAACGTTTGATGGTCTGGATCATGAAGTCCGCAGCGCTCTGCGACTGCAGTTTCGTCGACACGGCGAACCCATCCGGCGGCGCAACGAGCTGGGACTGCGACGTCGGTTCCGGCCGGCTCCACGCGCCAAAATAGCCTTGCGGATTGGCCGCCTGCTGCGCGCGAATACTCGCCACATCGTATTGCAATGGATAGTCGGCGCCGCCGTACACACCCACGACGTTCTGCACACCCATGCGCTCCACTGCCTTGAGCGCATCCGATTCTTCCTGCAGCAGCCAGTCGTTGCCGGTGACGACGGTGAGTCCGAGCAGATTGACCTTGCCTTGCCCCATCAACTGCGTGGTCATGGCGAAAAGCTGGCCATCGTCGCCCATCGTGTTGAAGTCTGAATCGATAATGACCTTCGGCGCATTGGCGAGAGGATCAGTGGTCGATATGCCGCCTCCGCACGCGGCCAGTCCTAGCGACATCATCAGTATGCCTATGCATTGTGATTTCATGTTTCGTCCATTCGAGAGCGTGATTAACAAGAGAACACCATCGCGAGATGGTGTCGATAAATCAACGTCGAGCCACCGAAAGTGGCAATACGGACCGCCTCATGTCACAACCGGCATCCGTGTCAGGCTGCGCTTTCGACCTCCGCGCGAGTCGGTATCGACGGCTGCGCGCCCGCGCGCGTCACGGAAATCGATGCCGCGCGTTGCGCGAGGCTGATCGCGCCTTCCAGCGGCTGCCGTGAGGCGAGTTGCGCGGCAAAGACACCGATAAAAGTGTCGCCGGCCGCAGTCGTGTCGACCGCTTGCACCTGCGGCGCGGGGAAATGCATGCCCTCGCCGCCCTCGACCAGTAGATAAGCGCCCTGCGCGCCGAGCGTGACGATCACATTGCGCGCGCCGCCCTGTTGCAACTCCGTCGCTGCGCGCCGCGCGCCGCTTTGCGATTCGACCGGCAGGCCGGCCAGAATGGCGGCCTCGACCTCGTTCGGCACAAGGTAGTCGACGAGAGGCAGCCATTCCGCCGGCAACGGCCCAGTTGCCGGCGCGGGGTTCAACACGGTGATCTTGCCCAGCCGCCGAGCCAGCGCGAGCGTCGCGTGAACGGAATCCCACGGCGTTTCCAGTTGGCACACCACGACATCGCAAGCCTTGATGGCCGCTTCATGGCGAGCCACGCTCTCCGGCGTGAGTTCGCCATTGCTGCCGGCAACCACGACAATGGTGTTCTGCCCGTCGTCCGACACCGTCACCATGGCGACACCGGTCGGCTGGCTCGGATGGACCTCGACTCCGCTGCAGTCGATCCCTTCCGTTTCCAGATCCTTGACCCGTTGCGCGCCGTTCGCGTCTTTGCCGACGCAGCCGACCATGGCCACCTGCGCGCCGATGCGCGCGGCGGCGACAGCCTGGTTCCCGCCCTTGCCGCCGGCAACCTGCGAGAACTCATGTCCGCCAATCGTTTCGCCGGGGCGCGGCAAATGCGGCGCACGGGCGACAAGATCCGTATTGATGCTGCCCACTACCAGCACCCGGCCCTGCTTCGTTTCTTTCGACACTTTCATTTTCTCCTGTCGACCAGAGTTGGCGCTTTAGCGCCTTACTCTGGTCCCATGCAAAGCTGTCGACCAGAGTTAGCGCTTTAGCGCTTATTCTGGTCCCATGCAAAGCTGTCGACCGGAGCTAGCGCTTCAGCACTTACTCTGGTCCCATACAAAGTTGCTGACCATCCACGAAATGGTCCAATTATGCGGCGCGACGCCGGCTTCGATAAGTATCCAGCACGACAGCCACGACAATCACGGCTCCCGTAATGATGCGCTTGGTCGGCTCGGTCGCGCCGATCTGCGCGAGACCCGCGGCCAGCACAGAAATGATCAACACGCCGAAGAAGGTGCTCGTCACCGAACCGCGCCCGCCCATCAAACTCGTTCCGCCGATCACCACCGCCGCGATCACCTGCAATTCGATGCCTTGCCCAGCATTCGGGTCCGCAGCCTCGAGCCGCGAGATCTGGAACAGGGAAGCCAGGCCGGCCAACAGACCCATCATCGCGAACACGGCGATTTTGTAGGGCCGCGGATTGACGCCCGCGAGCCGCACCGCTTCCTCATTCGTGCCGATGCCGATCAGATAGCGGCCGAAAACGGTGCGCGTCAACACGAACTGCGCGGCGACCATCACGACAATGGCGATGATGAACGCCGGCGAAATGCCGAACGCGACCGGGTTGGAGAGGAAATCGAAGGCGTCGCCGATATAAGCCGTGCGCGAGTTGGTCAACTGATACGCGAGACCGCGCGCCGCTTCGAGCACGCCGAGCGACACGATGAACGACGGAATCCGCCACGCCACGGTAATCGCGCCGGTCACGCAGCCGGTCAGCGTCGCGCCCGCCATGCCGAGTAAGGCCGCGGGCAGCGCCGGCCAATGCCACTGCAAGGCCGCGACGCTCGTGAGCGCCGCACCGAGCGCCAGCACCGAGCCGACCGACAGATCGATGCCTGCAATGATCAGCACGAACGTCATGCCGATCGACATCACGACGAGATCGGGAATCTGGTTCGCGATCGTGCTGAACGTGTCGTAGGTGAGGAAGTGCGAACTCAACAGCGAGAACAACACGATCATCCCGAGGAGCGCGCCGAGCAATCCAAGGTAGTTCGAAAATCCGAGTCGCGTGCCGAGCGGCTTCGCGTTTTTGGGTGGTTCGTTCTGCAGCGTAGGCAGGCTGGTTTCCACGGTCATGCTCGATACTCCACTAATTTGCTTTCGTCGGGCGCCTTCGCGTCGGGTTCGATCGGCTCGTGCAGCATGTCATCGCGTTTCGCGTAGCCCGCGAATGCCGCAGCCAGCAGCGCGTCCTGAGTCCAGTTGCCGCGCTCGAACAAGCCCGTCATGCGTCCCGCCGACATCACCGCGATCCGGTCGCAAATCGCCATCAATTCGCGCAGATCGCTCGATACCACCACCAGCGCGCGGCCTTCGCGAGCCAGCGCGCCCATCAATGCATAGATGTCGAACTTCGCGCCGACGTCGATGCCGCGCGTCGGTTCGTCGAACAGCAGCACCGTGCAATCGCGCGCGAGCCACCGGCCAATCACCACCTTCTGCTGGTTGCCGCCCGACAACTCCGACACCGGTTGCGACGGCCCGGAACTGCGAATGCGCATGGCGTCGATTTGCCGGTGCGCCAACGCCGCCTCGCGACGGCCGTCCACCACGCCCTTGCTCGACACCGAACGCAAGTGACCCAGGGAGATGTTGGCGGCAATCGGCTGGGTCAGGAGCAGTCCCTCGCCCTTGCGATCTTCGGTGATCAGCGCGATGCCGTTCTTCACGGCGTCCGACGGCGAGGCGATCGTCACGGGCGCGGGTGCGCCGCCTTCACGCCCGACCGACACAGTGCCGGCGTCGGCGCGGTCCGCGCCGTAAATCAGTCGCATCAGCTCCGTGCGGCCGGCGCCGATCAGTCCGCTGATGCCGAAAATCTCGCCGGCCTTGACCTCGAAGGACACGTCGCGCACCACCGGCTCGCGCGTCATGCCGCTGACCTTGAAGGCCACCTCGCCGATGCGCCGCTCACCGAGATCGATCCGGTCGCCGATATCGCGTCCCACCATCAGGGTCACGAGACGGTCGGTGGTGAGATTGACCATCTCGTCGACATGCACGAGCCGGCCGTCGCGCAACACGGCAGCGCGCCTCGCGATCCGCTTCAACTCTTCCAACCGGTGCGAGATGTACACCAGCGCGACGCCGCGCGCCTTCAACCGCTCGACTTGCTCGAACAGCAGATCGACTTCGCGGGCGGTCAGCATCGCGGTGGGTTCGTCGAGAATCAGCACGCGGCAGTCGCCGATCAGATTGCGCGCGATCTCGACCATCTGTTGATGCCCGATGCCGAGCGTGCCGACCAGCGTGTCGGGATCGATCGCGTCGAGGCCGACTTGCGCCATGGCGTGCCGCGCGTCCTCGCGCAGTTTGGCGCGGTCGATCCAGCCGAACATGCCGCGCTGCGGCAAACGGTTCAGAAAAAGGTTCTCGGCCACCGAGAGAGTGGGTAGCAGATTCAGTTCCTGCATGACCATGCGCACGCCGAGCGCCTCGGCGTCCTTGCGGCTGGCCGGCGTGTAGGCCGCGCCGCCGAGGGTCATCGAACCGGTAGTCGGCGTGACGAGGCCGCCGATGATCTTGGACAAGGTGCTCTTGCCCGCGCCGTTTTCGCCGGTCAGCGCCAGCACTTCGCCCGCGCGCAATTCCAGCGAGACATCGGCGAGCACGGGCTCGGCATAGGTCTTGCCGATACCGTGAACGCGCAGCACGGGCGCTGCGTCAGCAAGGGATGAAATGGGAGTGGACATCAGAGTGATCAGGCTGGACGTAAATCAGGCGCGTGGCCCCTGGACGGAGCGGGCCACGCGTTGCACCAATCTTACTTGGTGACCAGATCGACCGGCGTTTCGACGACGCCGGACAATTCAGACTGCTTCTTATGTTCGGAGATCGCCTTCAGAGCCGTGTCGATGCCGAACACCGCCTGCTTGGCGGCGTATTGATTGGCGGTGGCGAGTACGCGGCCGTCCTTGAGCATCGGCTTGATTGCGTTGATGTCGTCATAGCCGACGACCTGCACCTTGCCCGCCTTGCCGGCCGCGCGCACGGCCGACACAGCGCCGATCGCCATGTTGTCGTTGCCGCACAGCAATGCCTTCACGTCCGGGTTCGCGTTGAGGATCTGGCTCGCCACGGCGTTGCCCTTGTCGATTTCCCACTCGCCCGATTGCAACGCGACGACCTTCATGCCGCCCGACGCCATGGCCTGCTTGAAGCCGGCGGTGCGTTGCTGCGCGTTGGTCGTGGTCGTGACACCTTCGATAATGCCGACGTTGTCGCCCGACTTCAGGTGCTTGGCCAGGTAGTCGCCAACCTTCTGCGCGCCCTTGGCGTTATCCGGCCCGACGAACGGGATATTAAGGTCTTTCGACTTGAGGACGTCGTTGTCCAGCTTGTTGTCGATGTTGACCACGATGATGCCGGCATCGACCGCCTTCTTCAGAACCGGCACCAGCGCCTTCGAGTCAGCCGGCGCGATCACCAGCGCGTCGACCTTCGAGACGATCATCTGCTCGACGATGCGGATCTGATTCGCGGTGTCCGTCTCGTCCTTGATGCCGTTGGTGACCAGGTCGAATTTCGCCGGATTCTGCTTCTGATAATCCTTGGCGCCCGTTTCCATGGTCAGGAAGAACTCGTTTGCCAGCGACTTCATGACAAGCGCGACTTTCGGTTTATGGGCGGCCTGGGCGAATGCCGCGGGCATCGGCAAAATCGACACGGCAAGGAAGGCTGCGCCGGCTGCGATGGCGCGACGCCGCGCCGGTAGGAAATGGCGAATCATTGATGTCTCCGTATCGCTCGTTCGGTCTACTGAGAGCCGTTGAGTCGTGTGATGGGTAGGAACGCCGCACTTGCCACCACTTGCTCAACCCTTCAGGTCTTTCGCGTGATGCCGGGCAAGTATGGCCAGCTCCAATCCTATCCTCGCGAACTGCGTTATGCTATGCCAAATTTCAAAACCTATCGTTTCAAAAAATGGAACACGTGGACTGGGACGACCTTCGGATTCTGGTGGCGATCGCCCGCGAGGGAACCATGCGATCGGCCGCCGCGGCGTGCGACCTGAGCGCGCCGACCCTGTCGCGCCGCCTTACGGAGCTCGAACGGCGGCTGGGCGAACCGTTGATCGACCGGGTGCCGTCGGGTTGTACCGTGACGGCGTTCGGCGCCAAGGTGCTGGCCTGGGCGGAGCAGATGGAGGATCTGGCGCACCAGATCGAACGCGCCGCGGACGTGAACGGCGGTGCACCCGCGCATGGCACGGTACGGATCAACGCCGTCGAATGGCCGTCGTACATTCTGCTGAAGCTGCTCGGCTCGTTTCAGGACCGGCTGCCCGGGCTCGCGATCGAAGTGCTGACATCTCGGCGCCCGTACAGCCTTGCGCGGCGTGAGGCGGACATCGCCCTGTGGTCCGAGTGCCCGGAAGAAGGTGACCTGTATGTTCGCCGCATCGGCAGGATCCGCTTCGGGCTGTTCGGCTCGCGTGATTACTATCTCCGCCACAAAGCGGCGATAGTCAAGAAGGAGTGGGACAAGCTGTCGTTCGTCGGCTACGACGACCGTCAACCGGACCATCCGGCGACGCAATGGCTGAAGGCGCTGCCCGGTGCGCCCGCGCCGTCGCTTCGCAGCAGCTACGGCATGGGCGTGTTCGACGGCGTGCTGGGCGGCTCCGGACTCGGCATACTCGCCCAGCTAGCCGGCGACACGACCAGCGATCTCGTCTGCGTGGAGAAGCACATCAAGGCGCTCGATCAGGACGTGTGGATGGTGTTGCATCCGGCTCTGCGCGACAGTGAGCGGATCCGGACCGTGGCGAACCTGATTGCCGAAATCTTCCGCTAACGTCGCCTGACAAACGAAGGCTAGCGTATCGGCCGATTGCGGCTGACCTGCGCGAAGCTGAGCGCGATCGCGCCTCGGGAAGAGGCGCTGCGTGGCTCGAAATCCGCCGCTTGATGGCCGGATCGGGTCAGTAAACCGTAGAGTTCCGGGCGGCGGGCCGTGAGCCATTGCTGCCCCGCACTTGCGTCGATCAGGTCCCTGTCCAGATCGGCGGAAATGAGTGCGTCTCGCGCGCTGCTCTCGGCGAGCACGCGGCCGCATGGATCGACGATCATCCCTGCGCCGCTCGACTGTTCCGGGCCGTCGACGTCCACGCCTTCGCTGAAGACAACGAACATGCCGTTGTCGCCTGCTCGGGCCGGCAGCAAGCGGCGCAACGATTGCTCCATCGAAACCGACCGCGTTCGCCGATCGCCGGTCCGGTTTGCGCCGTCGCTGCGGTGCGGCGCGATCAGCAGCGTCGCGCCCATGAGCGCCGTCATGCGCATGTTCTCGACCAGATAATTGTCACCACCGATGAGGATGCCCACGCGAACGCCCCACACCGTATCGAACACGGTGAACCGGTCGCCGCTGCTGACCCGCCGATGCCCGAACGCGTGCAGCTTGCGATGGCAATGGCGCACGCCACCCGGCAGGCACACCACGTAGCTGTTGAACAACCGCCCATCGCTTGCACGCTCGACGATCCCGACACCGGCGGCCACGCCGGAGCGTTCGACCGCATCGGCCACCGCGCGGATCGACGGTCCGTCGAGTGGCTCGGCAAGCGCGTCGAGTTCGGCGCGATGAAGCTTTGCCGTGCTCCCGCAGCCGCCGATACAACTCTCCGGAAATACCACCAGCCCGATATCTTTATCAACCGCAAGCGCCAGGCAATCCGCAATGCGCGCGACGTTATGCGCCGCGTCGCCGGGACGTGAAACAAGCGACATAGCTGCAACGCGAAGCGATGGAACAGTGGAGGAGAACATCTTCACGACCGGATGAATGGAACGCCACCATTGGACCGCTCCCCCTTCGATAAGTAAAATGAAAAATTCTATGCGTTCAATCACTTCGTGGAATGGAACTCAAACTCCTGCGCGCCTTTCTGACCGTCGCTGAACTCCGCCACTTCGGGCACGCCGCCGAAGCGCTTTATGTCAGCCAGCCCGCTCTGAGCAAGCAGATCGTGGCGTTGGAAGCGAGCCTTGGCGCGCGGCTGTTCGAGCGCGGCCGGCACGGCGCGGAACTGACGATCTTCGGCGAAGCATTTCTCGCCGACGCCGAGGCACTGGTGCGCGACGCGGACAACATCCTTGCGCGTGCGCGCGAAGCAAGCAGCGGCACGCGCGGCTATCTGCGCGTCGGCCTCGGACTTTCGACCCTGACCGAGGCGCCGCAACTGATCGCCCAATTTCGCAAGCTCCATCCGAATGTCAGCGTCACGCTCAACGATCTTTCTTCCGCGGAGCAAACCCGGCGGCTTCTCGCCGGCAAGCTCGACGTCGGGTTCCTGCGCTTGCCCGCCGACGCCGGCCTGTCGACGTTGCCGATACTCGACGAGGCCCTGGCATTGGCGATACCGCAGTACGCGCGCTGGAAACGCGTTCCTTCGAATCTGCAGGAATTGAACGAGCCCGGCTTCATCGCGCTGTCACGCGGACGCGGTCCTGGCCTCGCGGCACAAATCGACCACTGGTGTGGTGAACATGGCTTCGTGCCCAAGGTGATCCAGCAAGCCGACGACATTCAATCGGTTCTCGCCGGCGTGGCGGCGGGCGTCGGCGCGGCATTCCTGCCCTCGCGCGCGCAATACCTGTTACGCGACGCAAGGGTGCTGCCGTTGCGCGATGCCGCCGCCCGCTGGCGTGTCGGACTGGCATGGCAGACCACGCGCGACGATCCCGTGGTGGCGAATTTCGTAGCGTTCGTTCGCGCGGCGAAGAAGTCGCTGCGTGCCGGTTCCACTGCGCCGGCCCAGTAACTAATACGTCGTCCGGCGTGGCGCGCACGGCCGTCAAGGGAAATCCATCATTTTTCAGCGTGAACCCGCAGGTCCGTTCCTCTATCGTTGACCCAACGAAAAGCGCGCTAACGCCGTCGCATTGACGGGAAGCCCGCAAACACAGAGCAGTCACGAGGCTGGCGAGCGGCGAAGCCGCTCCGAACATACGTATGTCGCACACAAAAGAGTAAATTTCACGGATGATGAGACCCGCCGCAAGCGGCTCCGCCACGCCGCCGACCCGCGTCCAGCGGACACCGAAACCGACTTCCCGGTCGTGGACCTCGAGGTCGCATAACCAGTACGGGCAGCTCAGGCTCGCCCGTTTTCAGGAGATACGCCATGTCCCGCACCGTCGCCGAGAAGCGCGCCGCGTTCAAAGCACTGCACACGTCCGGTTGTTTCGTCCTGCCCAATCCGTGGGATGCCGGCAGCGCGCGCTATCTGCATACGCTCGGCTTCCAGGCCCTCGCCACGACCAGTTCCGGCTTTGCCTGGTCCACCGGACACGCCGACAACAGCTTGCCTCGCGACGCGATCCTTGCGCATCTACGTAAGATCGTCGAAGCGACCGACCTGCCCGTCAACGCGGACTTCGAGAACGGCTTCGGCAGCACGCCGAACGAGGTCGCGGAAAGCGTCAGGCTCGCCGTCGAGACCGGCGTGGCCGGCCTGTCGATCGAAGACTCCACCGGCGACGCCGCCGCGCCGCTCTTTCCCATCGAGGTCGCCGTCGAACGGATCAGCGCCGCGCGCCGCGCCATCGACGAAAACGGCGGCGATACGCTGCTGGTCGGCCGGGCGGAGAACTTCTTCGCCGGCTCGCCCGATCTCGACGACGCGATCGCGCGCCTCAAGGCCTATGCCGAGGCCGGCGCCGATTGTCTGTACGCGCCGGGCATTCAGACGCGCGAGCAGATCGAGGCCGTGGTCGCCGCCGTGGCGCCGAAGCCCGTCAATCTGCTGATCGGTTCAACGTCGGCGTTCACGCTGCAGGACGTGGCCGCGCTCGGCGTGCGGCGCATCAGCGTCGGCGGCGCGCTGGCCCGCGCGGCGTGGGGCGGTTTCATGCAGGCGGCGCAGTCGCTCGCCCAAGGCCGCTTCGACGGCTTTGCCGGCGCGGCGCCGGGCTCGCAACTCAATGAGCTGTTCCAGAACCGTGCGTGAGGCTTGAAGAGGTGGCGAGGAGCAAGACCGTCGAGGCGCTGATCGGGCGTCAGACCGGATGTGGCTGCGCCATCGCCATGGTTCGCTGACGCACGTACGCTGTTCACACAGCCATGAGAGACTAATGGCTAGCGTGCGTTGGCCTGCCGACGCCCGCAGTTTGGGCCGTCAGCCATGGAACCTCGTCCTTTCAGAGTGCTTGCCGCACTCCTCGTCTCAAGCGTCGGCTTCTGCCCGCCGGCCTCGCATGCCTACGCGCTCGACGCACAGTTCGACTGCCAGGCGCGGCCCCACGCCTTCATCACGCAACTCATCGACGACAACTACATCGAGTCCAATCCCATGCGGGTCGACACGAACTCCGTCAACGCGTTTCGTCCCGTGCACGGCAGCGACATGACCGTCTTCGGCTTTCGCGTCTACGCCGTGCTCGGCTACGAGCCGGACGACGGCATGTTCAAGAAAGGCCGCGGCCAGGCACTCGCGGGCCCGTTATACGGCGCGGTGCTATCCGCGCCGAGCGAGTCGGTCGAAAAGCGCGTGCGCGCGGCCGGAAGCACCGCCAAGGTGCACTCGGTCATTCCGTTGCTGCTGACCGCGGTGATCTGCACCGATTGACGGAGGGCGGCCGAGCGGCGTGGTGCTATGCTTTTCGCTCCTCATCGCCCACGTCGTCAAGGACTTCACGCCGATGCCCTCATCCGTGCGCAACTCGCTCATCTGGATCTTCGACGCGTTCGAACGCGATCCGACTTACATCAGCAAACGGATGTTCGGCAGCGACGCCGCCTATATCGACGGGCTCTTGTGCCTCATTGCCGCGGATCGCGACAAGCCGTGGAACGGCCTGCTGGTGTGCACGTCGCACGAGCGCCACGCCGCGCTCATCGGTGAAATGCCGGCTTTGCGGCCGCATCCGGTACTCGGCAAATGGCTCTACATACCGCAAGACGATCCCGCGTTTGAAACCGTCGCCGAACAATTGACGGCGCTGGTGCTCGCCCGCGATCCGCGCGTGGGCGTCGAGCCGAAGCCGCGAGCGCGCGGCAAGAAATCCAAGCTGCCGAAAACGTAGCGCTTCACGCCGCTCGACTAGACGAATCACCCGGGAATTTGCGCCTGCGCCCCGGCGTCGATGGTCCAGCCGTAGCCGAGCCGCCCGCAGTCTTTGCGGGAGTAGGTATCAAGTTTTGAAATGTCGTTCGCCCGGCATCGCGCACGGGTGCGAATCAGGGCGAAACCGGACGGATCGCAGCGGCAATATCGCGGCTCACCGTTGCCAGCGCCGCACTGTATGCAGCCACTACCGCATCGAAGCCGGCGCCGGCGCAAGGCTCACGGACCGTGCTTCGTCCGCTTAGCAGCGGTTTTTTCCCTGGCGGGAGTACCGACCACAACACGTCGACCGTCGCAGCGCCGCCGAGCGCCGCATCGAAGCGCTGAACATCCAATTGGACCCGAAAAGCCGACGCCGGATCGCCGCCGATCGCGTAGGTCGATACCAGCGGGCTGTTCAGCAAGCGCGCGAGATCGGCGCGTATCACGCCAGGAATCTGACTTTTCAGCGGATCGGCCCAGCGGGCAAATTCATTGATATCGACCTTGTTGTCGCCGGTACGAACCACGAGTTGTGGCCGGTCGACGAGTTCAGGCACGGTGACCACACCGATCAGCACCGTGACCGGCGTTGCGGGTGGGTTGCTTGCCTGCGGCGCCACCGGGCTCAGCGTATAGAAGTCGGCTTTCGGCGATGAAGCGCAAGCGCACAGCATGCCGGCAAGGAGTGCCACGGCGACGGATAGCGAAAGGCGCTTCATTTTTTATCCTCCAGCTTGCCCCGGATCAGCGCCTCTGGATGGCGTTCGAGATAGTCCGCCAAGGTACGGAAGGCCGCCGCAGTGCGTGCCAGTTCCTTCATCGCGTCGCCGGTGTTTTGCGATAGCGCGGAATCCGGCTGCAGCGCGTTGTTCGCGGAATCGAGCGCGGACTTCGCCGCTGCAAGGGTCTGTGTAGCTTGTGGCGCGACTTCCGAATCGAGCCGCTTGAGCAGCGCATCCGCGTCACGTAGCGTCTGATGCGCGTCCTTGCCGATCGCTTCGAATGGGATCTTGTTCAGCTTGGCGATGAGCGTGGTCACCGAATCCTGCAGCGATTGCAATCCGCCTGCGACAGTCGGCAACGCGGGCGGGTCCGAACTCCAGTCCACCTTCGCTTTGGGTGCGTTCGGGAAGAAATCGAGCGCCACGTAAAGTTGGCCAGTCAACAGGTTGCCGGTACGCAATTGTGCCCGCAGGCCATGATCGACGAGCGCTTGAGCAAGTTTCTGCCGGTCGTTGGTCACCCTGCCGCCGATCGGGCCTGACGCGAAGCGCGATGTGATGCGCTCCGGATACAGCTTGATGTCGACCGGGATGCTGAACTGCTTGGTGACGGGATCAAAGCTTGTATGAATGGCCGCCACTTCGCCTACCACGATGCCGAGAAAATCGACCGGCGCGCCGACGGTCAATCCGCGAACCGATTCCTTGAAATTCAACACGTACCTGTCGATGATCCGGTCATGGCGTTTCATCGCCTCCGCCTTGTCGGAGAACAGATCGAACGTCGTGTTCGCGGCGGCTGGCGGCTCGTCGGCGGTGTCGTCGGGCGACTCGAACGCCAGTCCGCCGATCAGGATCGCCACCAGCGATTGCGTATTGATCTTCACACCGTTCGTATCGAGCGACACGTCGATACCGCTCGCCTGCCAGAAGCGCGTATCGATCTGCACGTACTTGTCGTATGGCGCATTGACGAAGACATGCATCGTCACGCCCTTACCATTGTCGTCGAGCTTGTACGATGTGATCTGCCCGACTTGCAGCCGTCTGAAATAGATCGGCGAGCCGATATCGAGCGAGCCCATATCGGTGCCCTTCAGTACGAATTCACGCCCCGGCACACCGCTCGCGAACACCGGCGGCGACTCGAGCCCGACGTAGCTGCGCCGCGCTTTGGTGGAAGTACCCACGTCCATGCCGATGAACGAACCGGATAGCAAGGTACCGATGCCCGAGACCGTGCCGCCTGAAATCCGTGGACGCACGACCCAGAAGCGCGTGTCGTCCACCAGCAGGCCAGTGGCATCTTTCGAGAGCTCGGCGGTGGCGACCACGCTTCGATGATCGTTCGACAAGGTCACGCTTTTGACCAGGCCAATATCCACATTCTTGAACTTGAGCTTGGTCTTGCCCGCCTCGAGCCCTTCGCCGGTTTCGAAACTGATGGTGACGGTCGGGCCCTGCTCGAGGATCGCCTTGACCGCGAGCCAGCCGCCGATCAGCACGGCGATCAGCGGCACCAGCCACACCACCTGCATGCGCCAGCGCGAGCGCGGCGTCGCCACCGCTTCGGGTAGCTCGGGTGGCCTAGACATGGTGATCCTCCGTCGCGTCCCAGATCAGACGCGGGTCGAACGACATGGCCGCGAACATCGTCAGCACGACCACCGAGCCGAATGCAATCGCGGCCGGTCCCGCCTGGATCGTGGCAAGCGCGTTGAACTGCACGAGCGCAACAAGAATGGTGATGACGTAGATATCGAGCATCGACCAGCGGCCCACCAGTTCAACCAGCCGATAGATGCGGGTGCGCTGCTGCACGAGCGTGACCGAGCGCCGCTGCGTGGAGATCACGAGGTAGACGAGCGCAAGAATCTTGAGCATCGGCACGGCGACGCTGGCGATGAACACCACCAGGGCAAGCGGCCACGAGCCTGAGGTCCAGAGATAGACGACGCCGCTCATGATCGTGTCCTTCTCGGAGCCGAACAGCGAACTCGTGTTCATCACTGGAAGCGCATTGGCGGGGATATACAGCACGACCGCGGCAATCAGGAACGCCCAGGTGCGCGCGATGCTGTTGGGTTTGCGCGCATGCAGATGGGAGCCGCAGCGTGGACAACTTGCGCCGTGCCCGTGTGACGTCGCTTTCACCAGCAGGCCGCAACTGTGACAACTCAGCAGCCCGCAACGCAGGGCCGTATGAGCCGAAGCGGCGGCGGATGCCTCAGTGCGGGAGGCCGTATCGTCGAAGCCGCCCATGCGCTGCCACAGCGCGCGCGGGTCGAACGCGGAGGCAGCGGCCGCGAGCAACAGCATCAACGCGCCGAACGACCACAATGCGACGCCCGGCACGACGCTGGCAATGTGCGCCAGCTTGACCAGCGCCACGAGCATGCCAAGAATCAGCACCTCGGTCATGCCCCATGGCTGCGCCAGATGCATCAGGCGAAACACGAGATCGGCGTGATACGGCGCGCGCTTCAGCCACATCGGCACCAGCAGATACGCCATGCTCGTCATCTGCATCAGGGGCATCAGGAAGGTCGTCGCGAGCACAAGGCCCGCGAGCGGCCACATGCCGTCCTTGTAGAGCACGCGCACCGCGCCGAGCAACGTCGTTTCGACCAGGTCGCCGTTGACGGCCAGCCCGACGATCGGATAAAGGTTGCTGATGACGAACAGCACGATGCAGGTCAGCGTAAAAGCGAGCGCGCGGTCAGTGCTGTCCGGATGCGCGCGATAGAGTTCCGCGTGGCAGCGGCAGCAACGAAGCGTGCCGTTGCCACGCACTTCGGATTCACGCTGCAGCAGATCGCATTCGTGGCAGGCAACCAGGGAAATGGGTTCGGCCGGCGGAGGCGTGACAGTGGGCGCGTTGGTCACCGTGGTCATTTCGGCTGCTCCGTGGCGGCCGGCGCCGGTGCCGGACTTGCCGACTCAGCTGGCGATTGATTGGCGGCCTGCTTGCTCGTCTGCACGCCGGGTCCCTGCCCCATGACTCTGCCCGTCATGGCTTCCGCCTCGACAACCCAGCCGCCACCCATCGCCTTATAAAGACTGATCAGCGAGTTGAATACGAGACCGTTGGTTTGCGTGTAGCTGAGCTGCGCGTTGAACAGACTGCGCTCGGCATCGAGCACCTCGATGTAGCTCGTATAGCCCCCTTCGAAACGCAGCCTGGCGAGCCGCGCATACGTGCGCAACGCATCCACCTGGCGCCCCTGGACCACCAGTTGTTCACGCGACTTCTGCACGGCAATCAGCGCGTCGTCAACTTCCTGGAACGCGGTCTGGATGGCCTGTTGATACTGGAACAACGCCTGTTGCTGCTGCGCTTCCGCCTGACTCACCTGGCCGCTGATGCTGCCTGCGGTAAAGATCGGCACCGTCAGCGAGCCCGCGTACGACCAGATGCGCGCAGGTCCGGTGAAGAGCTTCGAGAATTGCCCGCTGGCGGTGCCGAACAGGCCAGTCAGCGAGATTTGCGGAAAATACAGCGCACGTGCGGCGCCGATCAGGGCATTGGCGGCGATGAGATTCTGCTCGGCTTGCAGCAAATCGGGCCGGCGTTCGAGCAGATCGGACGGCAGACCCGCCGGCACGGCGGGCAGCGTGAGGTCGGTCAGGTCCCGGCCACGCAGAATCGGACCCGGATTGCGCCCGAGCAGGACCGACAAGGCGTCTTCCTGCTGGGCGATCTGTGTTTCGAGCTGCGGAATCGTGGCGAGCGACGCTTCATATTCGGACTGACTCTGCGCGAGTTCCATCTGCGAGACGTCGCCGCCTGAAAAACGCGCCTGGAATACCTTGACGGATCCCGCGCGGCTCTCGGTCGTCGCCGTGGCAATGGCCAGTTGCTGGTCCAGATCGCGCAGATTGATGTAAGCGGTGGCCACCGAAGCGACCAGCGAAAGAATCGTCGCGCGACGGCCCTCCTCGCTCGCCAGCAGGCTCGCGCGCGCCGATTCGGTCTCGCGCCGCACCCGTCCGAACAGATCAATTTCCCAGGCCGCCATCAACGGCGCCTGAAACTGGTTGAAGACCGGACTGACGCCGGCGGGCAGCGTGTTCAAGCCCGCGATGGACGCACGCTGACGCGAGGCGTCGAAGCCCGCGGTGATCTGCGGAAACAGTGCCGAGCGCGTCGTCACGAACTGGCCGAGAAACTGGTCGACGCGGGCGGCGGCGATCTTCACGTCCTTGTTGTCCGCGAGCGCGGCCAGAATCAGATCGTTCAGGACCGGGTCCTTGAACTGCTCCCACCAGGCGGCATTGGCGACCTCAACGGTTTCACCGGCTGCGAAACGATAGTTCGCGGGCGTCGCCACGGTCGGGCGCACGTAGTCTGGGCCGAACAGACAGCCGCTCAGCGCCAGGGCGAGCAGCGACGCGGGGGCTAAACGCAGCGGGAACGCGAGGCCTCGCATGTCAGTCACCCTCACGTTGCGCGGACGGCGTGGTCGTGGGGCCGCCTGAACCCGGCGGCGGCACGACCACTGCTCCGCCGCTCTCGCCCGGCTTGTTCTTCTTGCCACTCTTCTCCGACATCGTCTCGAGCACGTAGAAGAACATCGGGATGAAGAACACGGCGATCACCGTCGCGCCGAGCATGCCGCCGATCACGCCGGTGCCGATCGAGTGCCGGCTGTTGGCCGACGCGCCGAGCGCGACGGCCAGCGGCACGCAACCGAGAATGAACGCGAGCGAGGTCATCACGATCGGCCGCAGGCGCTCGGTGGCCGCCGTGACGGCCGCGTCGTACACCGACTCGCCCGATTCGCGATTGAGCACGGCGAATTCGAAAATCAGAATCGCGTTCTTGGCCGCCAGCGCGACCAGCATCGTCAAGCCGATCTGGAAGTACACGTCGTTTTCAAGGCCACGCAAAAGAATCGCGAGCAACGCACCGAACAAGGCAAACGGCACCGCCATCAACACGCCGAACGGCAGGCTCCACTTCTCGTATTGAGCGGCGAGAATCAGGAACACCATCACGAGACCGAACGCAAACACCAGCCCCGAGGTACTGCCCGCTTGCCGCGCTTCGTACGCCTCACCGCTCCAGCCCACGCCATAACCAGGCGGCATCACCTCTTCGGCCACTTCCTCCAGTGTGCTGATGACTTGCCCGGAGCTGTAGCCAGGCGCGGCGTTAGCTGTGATCTTCACAGCGGGGAAGTTGTTGAAGCGCGTGACCAGATCCGGCCCGGTGACATACTTCGTCGTTATCACCGCCTTGAGCGGCACCATGCTGTTCGTCTTGCTGCGCACGTACAACTGGCTCAGATCCATCGGCGTCAAACGGTATGCAGGTTCGGCCTGCAAGATGACCTGCCACAGCCGACTCGAACGGTTGAACTGCGAGACGTAGAGCGAGCCGAACATCGTCTGCATCGCGCTATACACCTCTTCGATTGGCACGCCGAGCGTTTCGGATTTATCCCGGTCCACGTCGGCCAGCAACTGCTGTGAGGACGCGTTGAACGTGGACGTGACACGCGACAGCTCCGGCCGCTTCTTCGCCTTCGCGACGAAATCGTCCACCACGCCGGCCAGCTGCGTGGTGGTCGCGTCGCCCTTGCTCTGAATCCACATCTCGGTGCCGCCCGTCGTGCCAAGCCCCGGAATCGACGGTGGATTGACCGGCAGGATGATCCCCTCCTTGATCTTCGAGAGATTCTCATAGGCGTCGATCAACACGGCACGAGCATTCTGGGTCTTGATGTTGGCGAACTTGTAGCGCTCGTCGAAACCCTTGAAGCCGATGAAAAAGGTGCTGGCGTTGTTCTTGTTCTGGCTGTCGAGCAGGCTATAGCCGTCGACGATCGTCACGCTGCTCACCGCCGGCTGCTTCATGAAGTAATCGGTGACGTGTCGCGACACGTCACCGGTGCGATCGAGACTCGCCGCGTCCGGCATGATGATCGCGCCGAGCAGATAGCCCTGGTCCTCTGGCGGCAGGAATGAGGTCGGAATCGAGCGCATCATTACCACCGCCAGCGCGATCATGCCGACGAACAGCAATAGCGCGATCGCGAAGCGCTTGATCACCAGCTTGACGACGGAGGTGTAGTGATCCGTCATCTTCGCGAAGTTTCTGTCGAACCACCTGAAGAAGCCTTTCTTTTCATGGTGGCCCGGCTTGAGCAGCAGCGCCGCCAGCGCCGGCGACAGCGTCAATGCAACCAGCCCCGAGAGCACCACCGAGATCGCAATGGTGATCGCGAACTGCTTGTACAACTGCCCCGTGATGCCAGCGAGGAACGCCACCGGCACGAACACCGCGCACAGCACCAGCACGATCGCCACCACCGGGCCCGCCACTTCGTCCATGGCGCGCTTGGCGGCCTCCTTCGGACTGAGCTTGTGCACGCTCATGTTCCGCTCGACGTTCTCGATCACGACGATCGCGTCGTCCACCACGATGCCGATTGCGAGCACCATGCCGAACAGCGTCAGCATATTGATCGAGAAGCCGAGCGCGAGCATCCCCGCAAAGGTGCCCATGATCGACACCGGCACCGCGATCACCGGAATCAGCGTCGCACGCAGGCTTTGCAGGAACACGAACACCACGATCACGACGAGGACGAGGGCTTCGAAAAACGTGTGCACGACGTCCGAAATGGACGCCCGCGTAAACTCCGTCGTGTCCATCGCGATGCTGTATTCGAGGCCTTCCGGAAAGCTCTTCTGCATCTCCGCAAGCGTCGCGCGCACCTGCTTCGACACGTCGAGCGCATTGGCGCCCGGCTGCTGGTACACCGCGATAACGGTGGCCGGCTTGCCCTGGTAGCGGCTGCGAATCGAATAGTCTTTCTGACCCAGCGCGGCGCGGCCGATGTCCTTGAGCCGCACGATGGCGGCGTCGCCGCTCGCCGCCCGGATGATGATGTTGTCGAAGTCTGCGGGTTCGTTCAGACGGCCTGTCGTGGTCACAGCGAACGACTGCTCGACCGGCGCGCCGGTCGGCGACTGCCCGAGACGGCCCACGGCGAATTGCTGGTTCTGGTTGGCGACCGCTTTCTGTACGTCGCCCGCCGTGATGCCGAGCTGCGCCATGCGGTCGGGCTTCAGCCAGATCCGCATCGCGTAGTCCGGCGTGCCGAAGATAGCCGACTGATTCGCGCCGGGTATGCGCTTGAGCGCGTCGAGCACGTAAATGTTCGCGTAGTTGGCGATGTAGGTCGCGTCGTAGCGTTCGCTCGGCGAATAGATCGAGATCACCATCATGAACGCCGACGACTTCTTCTGCACCTGAATGCCTTGCGACTGCACCGAAGTCGGCAATTGCGGCAGCGCGAGATTCACGCGGTTCTGCACATCCACCTGCGCGAGTTCCGGATTGGTGCCGATCTGGAAGAACGCGTTGATCGTCAGGTTGCCGGTCGATGAACTCGACGAGTTCATGTAGATCATGTTGTCGGCGCCGTTCACCTGCTGCTCGATCGGTGCGGCCACGTTGTTGGCCACCACGTCGGCACTGGCGCCGGGGTAGGTGGCGGAGATCGTGATCTGCGGCGGCGTGACGTCCGGATACTGTGCGATCGGCAAATTCAGCATGGCCACCGCGCCGCCGAGCGTGATGACAATCGAAAGCACCGACGCGAAGATCGGCCGGTCGATGCAGTAATGGGAGAGGTTCATCTCGCGGTCCCTTTACTGCGCGGCAGTGGTGGCAGTCGCGGCGGGCGGGGACTCCTTCGAACTGCTTTTACCGCCGGCCGGCGCGTTGAGCGCAGCGGGCGCGGCCGGCGCCGCGACGATTTTCAGCGGCACGTCGGCGGCCACGCGGATCGCGCCGTCGACCACCACACGTTCGCCCGGCTGCAGTCCCTGGGTGATGAACCAGTCGTCGCCATGCCACTCGCCCACTTCCACGACGCGCTGATGCGCCTTCGAGTCGTTGTCGACGACCCACACGAAGTGGCTCTTCGCGCCCTGCAGGACCGAGCGTTGCGGCACCAGAATCGCATTCGGGCGGGACGCGCCGGACACGCGCGCCTTCACGAACTGACCGGGGCGCAACGTGCCCTGCGCATTGGCAAACGACGCGCGCACGAGAAAGGTACCGGTCTCCGTGCTGAAGGCCGGATTCATGAAGTTGATATGGCCGTGGTTCGGAAACTCGCTGCCGTCCGCCATGATCAAGGTCACTTCGAAATCGTTATTGGCGGGAAAACGCAGGTGGCCTTTTTCGACCTCATCGCGGTACCTCAATAACTCGTTTTCTGAAATGCTGAAGTTGACCCACATCGGATCGAGTTGATAAATGTAGGTCAGCAGACCTGATGCAGAAGCGGTCACGAAGCTGCCGTCCTGTTGCCTGGCGAAGCTCGACAAGCCGTTGAGCGGCGACTTGATGGTCGTGTAGCTGAGATTGAGCTGCGCCGTCTGCACCTGGCCTTGTGCGGCGATCACCGCGGCGGCCGCCTGCTTCTCGTTGCCGGTCGCGTCGTCGAGATCCTTCTGGCTCAGTGCGTTTTGCGCGGCCAGCGGAATCACGCGCGCGAGATTCGCCTTCGCGACGGTCAGCCGCGCCTGCTGCTGCGCGAGTTGGCCTTTGGCGGTTTGCAGCGCGGCGTCGAAGGGCTTCGAGTCCATCAGAAACAGCGTCTGCCCCGTGTGAACCATTTGCCCTTCGGTATAGAGCCGCTTGTCGAGAAAGCCGTCTACACGCGCGCGAATTTCGACTTCGCGCGAACTCTGCGTTTGCGCGGTGAATTCGAAATCGACCGGCGTGTCGGCTTGCTTGACCGGCATCACGGTGACCTCGATCGGGCCGGCTGTCGGCAGCGTCGGCGCCTTATGGCACGCAGTGAGGCACAAGGCGAGCGCGGCCAGTACCAGACAGGCGCGGGTCGACCGGACGCGTGACGGGGAGATCGAGAGGCTGGCAGATTTCATGGGATTACCTGTTACGGCTACGAGGCAGTGCAGGCGCCGAACAGCACGAGCGTGTCTTCGTGATTGACGAGCGTGACCGTCATCGTGCCTTGCGCCTTGTCGAGTGCGATCGTCCACGCGTAACCCATCTCGGTGCCTTGCATCAGGATCTGATCGGGCCCGCTGTCCATGAAGCGGATCACCGTGGTGCGTTCCGGTCCGACCACGGTTTTCTTCGCGAAGTCGATACGGAGAAACTGCGGCGCGCCGAGCATGGCGGGCAATGCGCGCAGACAGAGTTCGCCGGCATCGCAGTCGTGGGCATCGATGGTCGCGCACAGCAGCGGCTTGCTGCCGTCGACCGGTGCGGCCGAGGCCGACAGGACCGTCAAGCCGAACCCGCTCGTCAGCGCCGCAACCGCAAGCGCGAGACGTATGCCTTTCCTGTTCATGGAAATTCCTCTCCCGCTGCCCGCGAGTTTTACTGGACCGTGTAGCCGCGACCCGTCATGCACGCCGCTACTGCGCGGTTGTAGGTGGCCAACGCCTGTTGGGTTTGCTGCTGGTTCGCCTGGGTTTGCTCGGCGGCATTCTGCTGGCTGCGCCTCGCGCGCATGCCACCGGCCGCCGTGCCGGTAATCGCGCCGATGGCCGCGCCCTTACCCGCGTCGCCGGCCACCGCGCCGACCGCGGCGCCGAGTGCCGCGCCGCCCGCCGCGCCCTTCAGGCGCTGGCCCTGCGGCTGCGGCGCGCCGGGCTGGTTGGCGCCCTGTTGCGCCAGCGCGACCGGATCGATACCGGTCGTCTGCGTCGCCCATTGCCGACACTGACCGGTATCGTTCTGCTGCTGACTGGCGCTTTGGCCTTTGGCCGGATAGACGATGGGCTGCTGTGCGGATACGGAACACGCCAGCGCCAGCGCAAGCACACCTGTCAACCGCCGCATGTTCCGTAGCATGGTGGAAGTCCCGTTCGATTGTCAGGCCGGTAGGCCGCCGACTCATCCACGCATGCGAACGGCAGCGAGTCGGAGGCTGCCGGCGTCGACCTTTTCGGCTGAATCAATTATTGGATTTCGCTTCGTTCGATAGCAATTGGCCTTTGGTCCCATAGCGCCGCCTTGCACGGCGCGGGCCGATGCGATCGATTCAGGCGGGCGGGACGCCTTCAAGTGCGGCGCGCACGGTCCTGACAAACAGTTCGTCATTGAACGGCTTACGCAGATAAGCGACCGCGCCGCCTGCGAGCGCATGCTCTCGCACGCCGATCTCGTCGTGCGCGGTGATGAAGATGACCGGGATGCCTCTGCCCGACAGACGCTGCTGGACTTCAAGTCCATTGAGCCCCGGCATCTGCACGTCCAGAATCACGCAGTCCGGCTGATAGGACGGCAGCGACGCGAGGACGTCGAGAAACGCATCGCCGCTCGCGAAGGTTTCGGAGGCGATCCCGATGGAGCGCAGCAATCGCTTGATTGCCCGGCTCACCGATTCATCGTCATCGACGACGACAACGAATGGTTTGAGTTTTCCCATTGAGGTAGTCCGGTGTCCGGGAGCGCACAGGTGACGCACTCCCCCACATCACAGCCTATGAGGCCGAGAGGTTCCGGTATAGTGGACCTTGGTCCCGTGAGGACGGGTGCGAAGCGCGATGAGCGCGCGAGGCGCGCCCGGATCGACACGGACCCGGGTGGCCATACGCCTCTGACGGGCTGAACTTGCCTCAGCCTGTCGCGTGGATTGCGCCGGCGTCGCCGACGCCGACCTTGTCCGCGATGCGGACCAGTTGAGCCAGCGACGTGACTTCCATCTTCGCCATCACGCGCGCGCGGTGAGCCTTGATGGTTTTCTCGACCGTGCCGAGTTCGCCGGCCACCTGTTTGTTCAGGCGGCCCGTCACCACGAGCGCCATGACCTCGCGCTCACGGGGCGTGAGCTTATCCAGACGCACACGGATCGCGTCCAGTTCGCAGCGCATCGCATAGGTTTGCTCGACGCGTTCGAAAGCCGCCTTGATCGCGCGCAACAGATCGACATCGTTCACGGGTTTCGCGAGGAAATCGGTTGCGCCGGCTTTCATCGCGCCCACGGTCATTGCAATATCGCCGTGGCCTGTGATGAAAATGATCGGCAGCTCGGCCTTGAGCTCGCGCTGCAAGGCCAGACCGTCGAGATCGGGCAGTTGCACATCGAGCACAAGACACGCCGGCGAGGTCGTCGCGCGCAGCCGCTCGAGAAACGCACGGGCAGTGGCGAACGCTTCGACACGATAGCCCGCGGAGTGGATCAGGCGCGCTAAAGCGCGGCGCACGGAATCATCGTCGTCGACAACGAAGACAAGCAAATCAGAATCAGTCATGGCCTTTTATCGCGACTCATCCTCTTCCATTGCATCGCCGGCCGGCAATGCCACGTAGAAAGTCGCGCCTCGATCGTCGTTGTTTTCGGCCCATAGTCGCCCGCGATGCATGTCGATGATGGAACGGCTAATCGACAAGCCCAACCCGAGCCCTTGGGGTTTGGATGTAAAGAACGGCTTAAAGATCTTGTCCAGCTTATCGGCGGTCAAACCATGGCCGCGATCGCGAACCGCGGCCAACACCATGCCGTTGTCCACCGATTTGAGCGTGACCGACACTGCCCGGTCCACGGGCGGCACGTCGGCCATCGCATCGAACGCGTTCAGCAACAGATTGAGCATCACCTGCTGTAGTTGAACCCTGTCTCCACGCACCAGCGGCAACGCGGTGTCGATATCGAGCGTCACGCGCGTGCCGCGCACGATCGCGTCGCTATGGACGAGCGCCACCACATCGCGCACGACGGCCGCGAGATCCAGCGGAATGACGTCGAGATCGCCTTTCTTGACCACGGCGCGAATGCGGCGGATCACTTCGCTTGCCCGGTAATCGTCCTGAACGATATCGTTCAGAATCTCACGCAGTTCCGCCAGATCGATCGGATCAGCCGTCATGAATCGCTGGGCAGCCTGCACATTGCTGAGAATCGCGGTGAGCGGCTGGTTCAACTCGTGAGCGAGCGACGACGCGAGTTGTCCCATGGTCGATACCCGCGTGAGATGCGCGAGGTCCTCTCGCTGACGGCGCAATTCGTAGCGGTCGGTCTTGTCGATCACGAAGGCGAGCGTGACGTTCGCGCCGTCAAAGTGAAATGGATTCAATTCGATCTCGACACGCAACTCGGTGCCGTCCTTGCGGCGTGCGCAGAGGTCGTCCAAGGGCACGCGCCCGCGCGATTGCGGTATCACGAACGGCTCGGCCCAAAGCCCGGCATTGCTCTGGAAACCCAGTCCATGAACCAGTAGTTCGACAGGCTTGCCGATCAGTTCCTCGCGCTCGTAACCGAATAGGTGGTGGGCCTGCGGGTTAACCATCGTCATCATGCCGCGCTCGTCAAGCATCAGAATTCCGACCGGCAACAAGGTCAACGCCTCACGAAAATAATGCTCGCCGCTCACAGGAGCGACAGCATCGACTGTGCGCGTATGGTCCACGCATGGTTGCGGGTGCACGGTTCTCGCGGATGTCATGTTGCGCAGCCGCTCGGTAAAGCGGCGCCGCACGCGTGACGCGGATTGAGTGCTGTCCGGCGCATTGGAAAAATCGGCGGAATTGCGGTGATGTTCGCGGCTTGCGTGCCGCGACTGACGAGGCTTTACTGGCGATTCGCTTAAATCCGCGTTGTTCGCCATGGCCACAAGAGATTGCGGTGCCGCACATCCATCAATCGTCGCGCATTCGAGATTATTGGCGCGGATAGTTGGCGGTTTAAGCCTGGCTAGGCATAGCGATATGGCACGCCGGAAAGTACGCATCAGCAACCACAGAATGATCGCACTTTGTAGAACGACGATAGCAGGCATGACGATACTCATGACCGAACTGCCTCTTTAGAGAGTCGGTACCGCGAGATTGGCGGCCAAAAGTTCGTGCTGGACGACGACGTGAGGATACGCCTCTGGACCAGGAAGCCTGTTATTGATGGCCGGCCTCGAAAAACCGGCTTATGGTCCCATCAGACCGTTAACGAATTAACGAAGACACATTTGGAGGGCGTCTTCGGGCCAAATGACCTGGGCCGGCAATTGTTACGATTGACAAGAAGTTCCGACCAGTAAAATTTATCCTAGTATGGAAACAGGAGCATGTAAACAAAAATAAAGCATTTTGTTGGCACCTATTTCGTGCAGGTTGCCGAATAGGACTAAAGTCCAATTGTCCGTGTTCCGCATTGACAATACGTTGGATAACTTAATAATTTTCGTTTAATAAATGTGACTACTCCGACCCGCATAACCGCCTCGGTATCAACTGATTTTCGACACCCCCAAGGCTGTTTCCGGTACATCCGTCATCCGATGGTGGAATGCTCATGGTGAAGTCACGTGAAGCGGAAAACCCCAACGCCAACGCGGGCTGGGGAAAATTCGACCAGATCGTCATGGTTCCGCAAGGCGGCGGCGCGCTCGGCGCGTATCAGGCGGGCGTGTACGCCTACAATCGGTCGATTCCATGCGTCCGCTCCTGAATTTCATGAGCGCGGCATCGAGCGTGACTTTCGGCGTGCCAGGCTTTTTCAGCCCACGCATGCAGGGGCTGTTTGCCGCGCCGCAGACCGGCGTCGGAACGCTCAGTCTTTACGGCGTTCGGCGAACTTCAAGGATTATGAATTCTCACGCGCAACCGTCATGGAGTTGTGGGATTTTGGATATCACGACGCCCAGAAGTCGCTTGCCGATCCGCAATGGCGGGAAGCCAAGGATCTGGGCCATGGCGTACACGTTTACGATCTGACGGACGCGGCCGGTTGACCTTGCGCGCCGCACGCGCACGGACTTACCGCTTCCGTGTCAATTACAGCCCTGATTGTTGGCGGTGCGGTAGCAGGTCTTGCCACTCGGACTCTTATATACGCCCTTACCGTTCTTGGTCTTTGCTTCACCCCCTTTGCTTGTCGTGGTCGTGGCGACGCCGTTCGCATTTCTTTGCGACTTCCATGCATTGCCGGTGTTCGGGTTATAGCCTCCGGCCGCCTGCCCGTTGTTGCATTCGGTCATACCCCGCGCGTTAGTGACGCATTCCGCGAATACGCTGGAAGACAGCGCGATGCCTAACAGCATGAGCAGCACTTTCATGAACGTCTCCCAAAGGCAGCAAGTGTCGACACGGCCGTGCCCGCGACGTTCTTCAGATTAGCCCCATCCACGCTCGTACGCATTGGACCTTGGTCCTATTGTAGGAAGCGGCATTCCTGTCGCTTCATGGAGCCGTGCCAATGTGCCCGCGTTCGCTCTACTTGTGCACCGTCGCTCCCCTAGCACCTCGCCTGCCTTATCGGGTCGTTCATGGAATTGGCCTTCGCCGCCGTGCAGCCGCGCTCGATCCGATCGCGCCGCCGAAACCGGTCTGCACAGCCTGATGTTTACCCGTGGTTCGGCGTCGTTCTGCTGGTTGCCGTTTCGGTGACTTCGGCTCACGCGCAGGAGATGGAGCCGCGCGCCTATTCCGCCGTGCCGGTCGGCACCAATTTCGCGGTGTTCGACTATGCGCGCTCGAGTGGCGATGTTTCTTTCGATCCGTCACTGCCGATCACGAACGTACAGGCCCGCATCAACATCTTTTCGCTCGGCTACTCGCACAGCTTCGGCGTCGCCGGGCATACCGCGACCGCGGCCTTGTCGGTTCCCTACGCGAACGCCAATGTGACGGGCGACGTCGCGCGCGTCGCCCAGCATCAGTACCGTTCAGGAATGGGCGATTTGCGCTTCAGGTTCGCGATGAACATACTAGGCGACCCCGCCCTCTCACCGGAAGAATTCGTGCGGCGCACACCCAGCACGATTCTTGGTGTCAGCCTGACCGTGTTGGCACCGACCGGGCAATACGTACCGGCGCGTTTGATCAATATCGGGGCCAACCGCTGGTCCTTCAAGCCGGAAGTCGGGCTGTCGCAGCCGATCGGCAACTGGTTCATTGACGGCGCGGCAGGCGTCTGGTTCTTCACCGACAATACCGATTTCTTCCGCGGACATCGGCGTAGCCAGAATCCGATGCCGACCTTCCAGTTGCACGGCGGCTACACCTGGCGCCCCGGGTGGTGGCTAGCCGCGGATGTCACGTACTTCACGGGTGGACGGACGAGCGTGAACGGCGTCGAGGATCAGGACGTCCAGATCAGTGTGCGATATGGCCTCACGCTGTCGGTGCCGCTCACGAAGACATGGTCCGCCAAACTGGCATGGTCGCGCGGGCTGGAGACACGTGTCGGCGGCAATTTTCAGACTGTCTCGGTCGCGCTTCAATATAGGTGGTTCAATCGCTGATCGACGCCGGGCTATGCGAGCCGCGCGGTGAATATGCAGCAGCGGCCGTTTAATGGGCCGTATTCAATGCCCAAGAATGTCGAGCGCCGCGCGCATCGGGGCGAACGAAAGTTTGACGATGCCGCCGAGCGGCGTATTCATTTCCATGATCAGGAAGATCGCCCCGGATGTGGATAGCGCGCACATCACGAGCGCTGTCATGGTCGTGCCATTACGCGGCGCGAACAGACCGAACGTGCCGAAAAGAATCGCCAGCCACGACACGAGAATGACGAGCAGCGGCAGCGGAATCGTGCCGGCTTGCTGAAGCAATGCGAGCCAGCGCGTCGCCAGCACGTCGTCGACCAGTAGCAGCGCCCGCGCCTTCAATTCACGCTGCGCGTCATCGCGCGGCGTGAGCCCTTCAACCCGGCGCTGGAAGTCCTCTCCGCGCGCGACTGCTTCGGGGCTGCTCAGTCTGGCGATTTGCGAGGGATCGCCGGAGGACATGGTCGCCATGGACGCTTCGGTCGTGCGTTTCAGCGCACCGCGGATTTCCTGCGTTTCCGGACCATAGTGAGCGAGCACGCGGTCGAGGCGAACGATCTCGGCCGCGCTATGCAAAAGCTCGTTATTCATGGTGTCGAACGAGCCTTTTGCCGACGAGATCAGCAGGCCGAGCACCAGGGCGGCCATGGTGGCGACAAGCCCGGTCGCGAGTTTCACTACGCCGGTCGATTCATCGGTGAGGTGATGTTGCGGCAGAATCAGGCGCAGATACGAACCGAGCAACGCACTGCCGACAACGCAAACGAAGACGATCAACGCGTCGAAGATATGGTTCACCGCCCTGTCCTCCGGCTTCGATGATGTACGTTGCGCTTCGACATCTTGCTCGCCGCACTGCAGCGTGCAATTGGACCAAGGTCCAATTGCCCTCTCGCCGATGCCATCTTATGGTTAGAGTTGACCTGCCGTGGGGCAAACGACCCTGCCGCACTACGTTGCTTGCGGGCCGGCGATCTGACTCGCCGTTCCTCGCCGCGCTCGCACTGAGCCCGTGCTGTCATTCCGCCTCGCGCGGTGAGGTGCACCATGTCCAACCTGAAACTGCCCAGCCGTGTGTTGACGCTGGTGCTTGTGTTATCAACGATACACGCCGGCCGCGCGGCCACACTGGACCCGGGTTGGCCGCGTGAAATCGTGCGCGACGATGCAACGCTGACCTACTATCAGCCGCAGATTGACGAATGGAAAGACTTCAGGGAACTCACCGGCCGGATGGCGGTGAGCGTGACACCGCGCGGCGGCAAGCCGCAAGTTGGCGTGGTCACGATAGAGGCGCACACCGATGTGGATATCGACACCCGCAACGCGCGCTTGAGCAATCCGCGCATCACAGGCACCTCTTTCCCCGGCGCGGACGAGGCGACGGCCCAAAAGCTCGATCAGGTGGTGCGAAAGTTTCTCAATCCGCAGGCGTCGCTGACCTTGTCGATGGACCGGCTCGCGGCCAGCCTCGATAAGAAACAGACTGCGCCGGTCGCGGCGATCAAAAGCGATCCGCCGGTGATCTTCGTGAGCTTCGGCCCCGGACTGCTGCTGTTCGTCGACGGCGATCCGGTGCTTGCGCCGATCAAGGATTCGGATATGACGTTCGTGGTCAACGCGAGTTGGCCGCTGTTCGTCGACAATGCCAGCCACCAATACTATTTGTTTACTGGCAATGGATGGCTCGTGTCGACGGATATGAAGACCGGCTGGGCGGAAATCAAAACGCTGCCCAGCAAGATGACGAAAGTGTCCGCCGACCCTACCTGGGCCGACCTGAAACCGTTTATCCCAGCGCCGGCGAAACGGGCCGGCAAGCCCCCGGCGGTGTTCTACAGCAACACGCCCGCCGAGTTGATCAGCTTCGACGGCCAACCGGTCTATGCCACGATCCCAGGCACGGGGCTCGTTTACGCGAAGAACACCGATAGCGATGTATTCGTCTACACACCGACGAAGACTTATTACTATCTGACCGCGGGGCGTTGGTTTTCATCGCCCGCGCCGGGTGGTCCGTGGACTTACGCGACGGACAAGCTGCCCGCCGATTTCGCCGGCATTCCACGCAATAGCCCCGCCGCGCGCGTGCTCGCGTCCGTGCCGGGCACGCCCGAGGCCAACGACGCGGTGCTGCTCGCGCAGATTCCGACCACCGTCGAGGTCGATCCGGCCGCGGCGGCGGCGCAGGTCAAAGTGGCCTACAGCGGCGAGCCGCAATTCGCGCCGATCGAAGGCACGCAGCTCGCGTATGCGACCAACACGCCCGACAAGATCATCAAGGTACAGAACCACTACTATCTTTGCTCACGCGGCGTATGGTTCGATTCGCCGGCGCCGGGCGGTCCGTGGACCACCAGCACTTCCGTCCCGCCAGTGATCTATACGATTCCGCCGGCCTCGCCTGTTTATAACGTGACGTATGTGACGCAACAGGTGGTGCCGGGTGGCGCCGTACAGGCGAGCTATACCGCAGGCTATCTCGGCATGTTCATCGCGGGCGCCGCCATCGGTGCGATCGTCGCGCAAGGCAACGGCTACTACTATCCGCCTTATGTGCGGGTCGGTTACGGGCCGTACCCGGTCTACTATCCGCGACCCGCGCCGTATGGGTATCCGGTCTATAACCCGTACACAGGCGCGAGCGGCGTACGTGGCAGCGTCTATGGCCCGGCCGGCAGCGCGCATTGGGGCGCGTCGTACAACCCCAATACGGGCACCTACGCGCGCGGCGCGACGGCTTCCGGACGATACGGCAGCGCGAGCGTTGGTCAGGCTTACAACCCGTACACGGGCGCCTATGGCGCAACCCGTCAGGGATCGAATGCTTACGGACAATGGGGCAGTTCGGTCGTGACGAAGGGCAATCAATGGGCCGCGACCCAACACACCACCACCGCGAATGGTTCGGTCGGGCGTTATCAGAATTCAGCGGGCGGCAAAGCGGTGGCCGGCAGCACGGCGAACGGCAGAGCCGTCGCGGGCAAGACCGCCAACGGCGATCTCTATGCGGGACGCGACGGCAACGTCTACAAGAACACCGGCGGCAGCTGGCAGAAATACGACAACGGCTCATGGAACACGGTGAACAAGCCGACGACGCAATCCGTATCGCCAAAGCCATCCTCCACGCAGACGCAGCGAACGACCGCCGCGGCTAACACCGGTGCAACGCAACAGAACGCACAAAAGACTCAGCCGACACGCGCCACGAACTCGCAATCGGCTAACGCAGCCGCGGCGCCCAGGAATGGACAGAACGCTCAGCAGCCGCGCCCGGTCGCGACGCAGCCCAACACGACGCGAGCGCCGCAACAGGCCATGCAGTCGAGCCAGCCACCGCGCTCCCCTCAGGCACAGGCCGCGGCGAGACCCGTCGCGCAGACACAACCCACTTCTGGCGGCGCTGGCCGGACCGGCAATGCGCAGCCCTCATCCAACGATCTGAATCAACAGATGCAGAACCGTCAGCGAGGCGCCGCTCAAACCCAACGCTATGCTCAATCCGGCGGCTCAGGCGGGGCGGCCGGCAATGGCATCGGCGCAAGAGGCGGCGGCTTGCGCCGCTAACGACAACGCCCGACATAGCCGCACACGACGGCCAACCAGGAGCGGCAATGACATTCGGGCGGCGGCGTGATCGCACCGGACGCTTGCGCGTTGGCAGCATGGCGCTGCTCCTTTGTCTGCTCATACTCGACGTGTTCGTCGTGCCGTTCGCCCTCGCGCCGAATAGCTTCCTGGTGCGAATCGCGCGAGACGTCTTGCTGTCGCTGATTCTGCTCAGTGGGATCGCGGCCGTGTCGGATAACCGCAGGCAATGCGTGACGGTCTCGGCGGCCGCCGGCGCGGCCATCATGATTCGCAGCACCGCGTGGCTTCTCCCACTGGACAGGATCTCCGGCCTGCTTGACGTCACGGCGCTTCTGTCGCTAGCCATTCTTGGCGCGGTGGTCGGCATCAAGGTATTCGGTACGGGTCGCGCAACGTTCGACCGCATCCTCGGTGCGGTGGCGTTGTACATCCTGATCGGCGTGGTGTGGGCGGAGGCTTATCAACTCGTCAATAGCCACATACCGGCTGCTTATGCGGGCATGACGCATGAGAGCGCGCCACACAATCGCGCCACCTGGCTCTACTTCAGCTTCGTCACGCTGACGACAGTCGGTTATGGCGACATCACGCCGGTCACTCACATTGCAAGATCGCTCGCGATTCTCGAGGCGCTGATCGGCCAGCTTTATCCCGCCATCGTGCTAGCACGGCTCGTGTCGCTGCACGTCGCCGCCGACGACCGCGGCAGAGATGCGTCTTAAACCATCGCCGCCAAGTGTCGTTTGTCCGCGCGCTATTGGACCAAGGTCCAATTGTCTTTAGGTCTCGCCAACACCACTATTTATTTCAACCGACGTGAACGGTCAACAAGATCGGCCGCCCGATCACACAGCGTATTCGAGCCGCGAACAATCCGACGCGCGAGCCGCGTTTTTAGCGTGACGTCACTTCCCTGAATGGAGCACGAACATGTTCAAGTACCTTCGGCTTGCCCTCGCTATTCCCATGCTGCTAGTCGCGGTTTCCTGTTCGACGCAACAGCAGGCAGGCGCGGCGCCTGGAACCGACCCGGACCTCGAAGCGAAGGCACGCGCGTCGCTACAACAACTGGCCACCAGTGCACCGCGGACGCAACAGCTTCAGAAAGCGGCCAAAGCCGTGCTCGTGTTCCCCGATATTCTGAAAGTCGGATTCATTGCCGGAGCGCAAGGCGGCAAGGGTGTGATGTTCGCGCCTGACGGCACGGTGATGGGGTACTACACAGCGCGCGCGGTCTCTTACGGGCTGCAGGCCGGCGGCCAGACGTTCTCGGAAGCCATGTTCCTGATGACCGACTCGGCCATCAGTTACCTCAATTCCACCGATGGATGGTCGATCGGCATGGGCCCTAGTGTGGTCGTCGTGGACGAGGGGATGGGCAAGTCCATGACCACCACCACGCTCAAGGACGACGTCTACGCGTTCATCTACGGACAGCAGGGATTGATGGCGGGGCTGGGCGTGCAAGGCCAGAAGATCACTAAATACACGCCTTGATCTTCAAGTGTCGCTTCGCCTGCGCAAGGTGAACATTGCGCAGGCGAAGCGTCGTCGTTGCAGTCCGTTTTTCAGCGCGGCAGTGCGAATCCAACGAAGCGAGAGCGAACCATGACGAAGCGTCTCAACTGGCTGGCGATGGTTCCCGCGGCCTTGTTCGCCAGTGCGGCCATCGCCCAGCAATATCCGATGCTCGACATGGTCGCCGGCAAAGTGATTCAGAAGTACCAAGGGGCAACATGTGAGCAGTTGTGGCAGGAACGCGCGAAGAAAAACGCCCCGAAGCCCGAGCGGGAACAGCAGGCGTTGCAGCTACTGCATGACGATCCGCAGATGCGTGCCGCTTTCATCGATAGAGTCGCCGCGCCGGTCGCCAACAAGTTGTTCGAGTGCGGCATGATTCCGTGATTGCGACGGTCGTCGGCATCGCCGGCAGCACACGCCGCAAACGCACTGACCCCACGAGGCTCTGATGACTCACGCGAACCTGCTTCGGCGAATTGTGGTCATCGCACTTGGCCTCGCTCTGACAACGGGCGGCTACGCGCAACAGCCGCCGCACAGTGCCAAAGTGGCCGCGAAGACGACGGCGAAAAGCGCAGTGCCCACGTTCAAGCCCGGGCTCGAGCCGCGTGCGGTCGATATACTGAAGGCAGCGTGCGCCCGGCTCGCCGCGGCGCGTTCCATGTCGTTCACGGCGGTCGTCTCGTATGAAAGCCCGAGCCGCCTCGGCACTCCCCTCGTCTACTCCACCCGCTCGGAAGTCGTCATGCAGCGGCCCGACAAGCTGAGAGTCGTCACACTCGACGACGGCCCGGCTTCCGATTTCTACTACGACGGCAAGACCATGACGGCCGTCGCGCCCGCGGAGAAACTCGTCGCGGTTGCCGATGCGCCACCCACGATCGACGCCGCGCTGCAGGCCGCGTTCGATTCCGGCGCGATCTATTTCCCGTTTACCGATGTCATCGTCGCGGATCCGTACAAGGACATTGCCGATGGCTTGACGACGGCGTTCTATATCGGCCAATCGAAAGTGGTGGGCGCGACGACGACGGACATGGTGGCCTACGTGACGGGAGGCGTGTTCGTGCAGATCTGGATCGGAGCGGAAGACAAGCTGCCACGGCGCATTTACGCCATCTATCTGAACGATCGCTTGCGGTTGCGTCACGTGCTGGAATTGTCCGACTGGCAATTGGATAGACCTGTGGCTGCGGACGCTTTCACGGCGCCCGATATAAGCGGTGCGGCGCGCATCGCATTCGCGCGTCCCGACGCCACGGATGCGCCAGGTATGAAGCCGCCGCCGAAAGCGCTGCATCACAAAGTCCAGTGAGGAGACGAACATGAAGAACCTCGTCATCCGTCTGGCGGCTCTGCTGATGCCGGTGCTTGTCACGGCCGATGCGCTCGCGTGGTCGCATGCGAACGCCTACGGCGGCGGTACTTATCATGCCCCCGGCTCGGGCTCCACGACCCGCACCAACTATGCAGGCGGCAGCGAAACCCATACGTATGGACAAGGGACCACCGCCACTGGCCGCTACGGCGACACGGCGACCCATCAGGCCGGTTCGGGACAGACGACCGCGACCAATCCGTATGGAGGCAGCGCGACCCACACATACGGTCAAGGCACGTCTGCGAGCAATGCATATGGCGGCAGCGCGTACCACGCGACGGGCTCCGGTTACACAAGCTATACGAGCGCTTCCGGAGCAACGGCGTATCACAGTCCTTATTACGGCGCGCATTATCCGGCCTACCATCCGCCCGTCACCGTGAATACGTATGGTTCCGGATGCTACAACTGCGGAGGTTGGTCCACAGCGGGCGCCGCCGCCGCGGGAGTAGCGGTCGGGGTTGCGGCCGGCGCTGCCATCGCCTCCGCCAACACGGCGGCGGCCACTTCGACCGCCTACAACGCGGGTGTCGCGGCAGGCGCCGCCGCCAACCCGGGCTTTGCCATGGGAGCGGTGTATGCCGTACTGCCGGCCGGCTGTGTTGCTCCGAACGTTCACGGTACGACGTACTATCTATGCGGCAACACCTGGTTTGCGCCTGCCTATGGCGCCAACGGTGTCTATTATCGTGTGGTGCCGGCGCCATGATGCGGGTGCCGGCCCGGTTATACAAGAGCGCCCTCCACTGCTATGAAGAACCGCGCTCGGATGAACACGTCGCACAGACCCAGCTGCGAATGCATCGAATAATTGACCCGCGTGAAAGCGGGCAGAAGCGTACGTAATGACTTCGCGCGGCCGTCTCTCTTAACACCAGTCGGTTTCACCGTTGCGCCCACCATACCGTGGCAAAATCAGCGACACCGCAGCATGTGTCCTGGAGGCTTGTCATGGGCAACGAAACGCACGTCGAACCTCAAACCGACGCAGCCAGCGTGCCGGACGCCGCGCCGGACATTCCCGGCCAGATTGTCCTCGTCTTTCAGGGCGGCGGTGCCCTCGGCGCGTACCAGGCGGGCGTGTATCAGGCACTTCATGACGGCAAAGTCGAACCTCACTGGGTCATCGGCACGTCGATCGGCGCGATAAATGGCGCGATCATCGCCGGCAATTTGCCCGAGAACCGCATGGCGCGCTTGACCCAGTTCTGGAACGGCGTGGCACGTCATGGCATCGAAGCGGCAAACTGGCTGCCGGGACTCGCAAACTGGCTGCGCGACCTCGCCACGGTCACTCAAGGCGTGCCGTCGTTTTTTACTCCGCAGTTGCAATCCTGGGCGGGCATTCAGGCACGCGTTCGTTCCGATCAGGCCGCTTTTTATTCAACGGGACCGCTACGCGAGACCCTGTCCTCGCTAGTCGATTTCGACTACCTGAATCAGAAGGCGACGCGGCTGACAGTCGGCACCGTCAATGTGCGCAGCGGACGCATGCGCTACTTCACCAATCGCGACGCGCTGCTGGACGTCGAACACGTGATGGCCTCCGCCGCATTTCCGCCCGGCTTCCCAGCGGTGCAACTGGAAGGCGAATCGTACTGGGACGGCGGCATCTATTCGAATACGCCGCTCGAAGCCGTGCTCGACGACCGGCCGCGGCGCGACTCGGTGATTTTTTCGGTGCAGTTATGGCCTTCGAGCGGTCCGGAACCCGAGTCGATCTTGCAGGTCATGAGCCGGCAACGCGACATTCAGTATTCGAGCCGCGCGGAAAGTCATCTCGATCGACAGAAGCAGATTCACCGCTTGCGCCACGTGATTCGAGAACTCGGCCGGCATCTCCCCGAAGAGGTACGCGACGATCCTGAGGTCCGCGATCTCCTCGGCTGGGGTTGCGGCACGACGATGCGGGTGCTGGAACTCGACGCTCCGGCATTCGATAACGACGACCTGAACAGGGACATCGATTTTTCGTCGGCGGGCATCAAGCGGCGCTGGCTTGCTGGTTACGAAGACACGGTCCGCTTACTGAAGCGCGCGCCCTGGCGGGAAACACTGGACCCGATGGAAGGCCTCTCGGTCTTTCGCATGGCCTCGGCGGAAAGCCAGAAATGAATCGCGCTAGCGCCGCAAGCAGCGCTTAGCGACGTCGGGCGCGGCGTAGGCCTCGCGCGCCCACCCACCGCAAAATCCATTTGTACCTCCCACGCAAGACTGTTTGTCCATGGCGGGTGTTCGAGATCGGCGCCAATGCGCCTAGATTTCATACCCATCGGAGCCGCTGGCCCGATCAGCATTTGATCCCAAGTTACTTATCCGGAGATTTAGCCATGAACACGTCACAAAAAGTCGTCGTCGTTACGGGCGCATCGCAAGGCATCGGCGCCGAACTGGTCAACGCATTTCGCAAGCTCGACTACCGCGTCGTCGCCACCGCACGTTCGGTCAAGCCCTCGGAAGATCCCAACATCCTGACCGTGGCAGGCGATATCGGCGACCCGGCCACCGCGCAGCGCGTGATTACCGAAGCCATCGCCCGCTTTGGCCGCGTCGACACGCTGGTCAACAACGCCGGCATCTTCGTCGCCAAGCCCTTCACCAGCTATACGGCCGAAGACTACGCAAACGTCACCGCCGTGAACCTCAACGGCTTCTTCTTCATCACGCAACTCGCCATCGCCGAGATGGAAAAGAATGGCAGCGGTCACGTGGTCAGCATTTCGACCAGCCTCGTCGACCACGCCATCGACGGCGTGCCCTCGGTGCTGGCCTCGCTGACCAAGGGCGGCCTGAATGCGGCCACGAAGTCGCTGGCGATCGAATACGCGAAGAGAGGCATCCGCGCGAATGCCGTCTCGCCGGGCATCATCAAGTCGCCGATGCATGCGGAAGAAACCCATGCGGCGCTCGGCGGGCTGCATCCGGTCGGGCACATGGGCGAAATGAGCGATATCGTGGGCGCTGTCCTGTATCTGGATTCGGCGCCGTTCGTGACAGGCGAAATCCTGCACGTCGACGGCGGCCAGAGCGCAGGCCACTGATCACGCCAGGGCGCCGCTGACCGGCGCCCTTCACGTCAACCGAGGATTACGGAGAACGCCATGCCTATCGTCACAATTCAGGTGACCCGCGAAGGTTCCAAACCCGGCAACGATGCCGTCACGGCCGACGAAAAAGCCAGGCTCATCGCAGGCGTCAGTCAGTTGCTGCTGGACGTGCTGAACAAGCCGCTCGCAGCGACCTTCGTTGTCATCGAAGAAGTGGACACCGAGAACTGGGGCTGGGGCGGATTGCCGGTTGAGGCCTATCGCAAGCAGCTAGCCCAGAAGCCGGGTTGAGCGTCCGGACGGGGATCGCTCAACTCGTTGGTCTTGCAGTTTTTAGTTCGCGAACTGCCGCAGCTGCTCAATGCTCTGTTTCAGTTCGCGCTCCAGCTGCGCCACCAGTTCCGCCGCGGGCAACGACCTTGCCAGCGCGGCGGCCTGGCCTGCCCATTGCGCGCCGTAGCCGAACTCCCCTTTCGCCTTCGCTGCCGCATTCAGCGCCTTACCGGCGTCGTAGGCGATGGGATAGTCGGGCGGCCTGGGTGAATGCACGTCGGCGCCGAGCGCCGTGAAGCTGTTCGCCATGCTTCTCGCCAGCCGCCCGGAGATCGCCGCCGTGAAAATCGTGCGGCGAGCCGCCTCGCCGAGCATCGCGCGACGATAACCCTCGTCGATCGACGTTTCCGGGCACGCCACAAAGGCCGTGCCAAGCTGCGCGGCCTGAGCGCCGAGCGCGAGCGCCGCAGCAATGCCGGCGCCGTCCATGATGCCGCCGGCGGCGATCACCGGCAGCCGGCATTCCCTGGCCAGCAAACGTGTCAGGGCGAACGTGCCCAACCTGTCGTCGAATGCATCCGGGTCGAAGACACCGCGATGCCCGCCCGCCTCGATCCCTTGCGCCACGATCGCATCGACGCCCGCCGCTTCGACCTGCGCCGCTTCCTCCAGATTGGTCGCGCTGGCAAGCAGCTTGATGCCCGCCTTCCTCAGTTCGGCGATGACATCGGGCGAAGGCAAGCCGAAGTGGAAACTGACAATCGCCGGCTTCTCCTCCAGAAAGACCGCCAGCATCGCGGGGTCCGCAAGGAAGCTCGTGTAGATCTCCGACAGCTTCGCCGGCGGCGTCGCCCCATACTTTTCGAAGTGCGGCGCAAGCCAGCTCAACCATTGCTGCTCGAGCGCCGCATCCGCTTGCGCAGGCTGATGACAAAAAACGTTAATGTTGAACGGCTTGCCCGTCAGTGCGCGCGTCTCCTTGATCACCTTGCGCGCGCCGTCAGCGTTCATCGCTCCGACGCCCAACGAGCCGAGCCCGCCTGCATTGGAAACAGCCGCGGCCAGTGCGGGCGTGCTGACACCCGCCATCGGCGCCTGAATGATTGGTTTGTCGATGCCCAGCACGTGCAGCAAGGCGCGGTTGTCGGTCTGGTCGGTCATGTCGCTTCCTCATCGAGTCTCACTACAATATAGTCCTGATATTCCGTATGAACCCTCGTTCCGCATCCATCGCGACCGCGCTGCCGTTGCGTTCGCGTTGCGGCCGTTCCGGGCGGCATTCTGCCTGGACAAGATAGCGATCAGGCACTTCGCCAAGAGACCATGCAGCGTCAATTTGAAGATGTCCTTCTGGGCAGTATCGAACTGTTCTGTCTGGCGGCCGAACTGGAGAGTTTCACCGAGGCCGCGAATGCCGCGAGCGTCACACCGGCCGCCGTCAGCCGTACGGTCGCGCGTCTGGAGGAGCGCCTCGGCGTGCGATTGTTTGTGCGGACCACCCGGCAGATCCGTTTGACCGATGCGGGACGACGGTACTTCGAACAATGTCGCCTGGCGCTGGCCCAGCTCGCCGAAGCCGAGCGCGAAGCGACCGGACAGCAAACCGCGCCGACCGGCGTGCTGCGCATCAGCATGCCGACGCCGTATGGACACTACCGCGTGCTTCCCCTGCTGGCCGAGTTTCGCAAGCGCTATCCGGGCGTGACGGTCGAAACACATCTCAGCAATCGCAACATCGATTTTGGCGAAGAAGGCTTCGACCTGGCCATTCGCGGCGCGGCGCCCGGAGACTCCGGGCTGATCGCGCGCACGATCGAGGACGCGGAACTGGTGGTCGTCGCTTCGCCGGCTTATCTGCGCGGCGCAGCCAAACTGAAAACGCCGGACGACCTGATCCATCACGACTGTGTCCAGTACGCGTTGCCGAGCACCGGCCGCAATCTTCCGTGGCTGTTCAAATACGAAGGCGAAGTTGTCGAGACGATGACGAGCGGCGGCTACACGTCGTCGGGCGACGTGCTTGCCGGGGCAACGCTCGCGCGTCACGGGGCGGGTATTTTTCAAACCTATCGGTTCATCGTCGAGAAAGACATTGCCGCGGGAACGCTCAAGGAATTGCTCATTCCTTATGGCGGTTGCTCGCGGCCATTCGTTCTGCTTTATCCGCATGCGCGGCATCTGTCCTCGCGCGTGCGCAGTTTCGTCGACTTCCTGATGGAAAAGCTGGGATCGTAGGCTTGCGGATGGCCGCGCGACGCTCTCCACAGCGGCCCGCTACACGCGCAGCGGGAAGATGAACTTCGCCGCCAGCAGTCCAAGCACGCCGCCGAGGAGCGTCTCCCAGGCGCGCGCGCCAAGAATCGAAATGGAGTGCACGCCGCCGATCGCCAGCGTCACGATCAATGTGAAGGCGAACGCCCCGCAAGCGATGTCGTAGCGATCGGGCAACGCCATCGCGTAGATGATCATGGCGGCCGCGACGGCGGCCCAGGCGAGCAGCGGCACGTGCTCGACGAGCGGCAAGCAGGCTAGACCCACCGGAACGCCGACCAAGGTGCCGATGATCCGTCGGCGCACGCGTTCCGCTGTGCCGCTCGCGGAGCCGGCAACCACGTAGGTACTTGCGGTGATCGCCCAGGCGGACTCCTTGAGTCCGATCGTCTCGTTCAAGGCAACGACGACCAGCGCGCCGCTTGCCGCCTGCAGGCCCATGATGAGTTCAGCCGACAGTCTCCAGCGATCCGGCACGTTGACGGGCGAAAGCACCGTCATGGCGGGACGCTCCGCCGGGCCGCTGAGCAGGCGCGGAACAATCGACGCGAGCATGGCGATCAATCCCGCCACCACGACGGCCGGCAGATCGACCGGCGTCAGACGGACGTTGTAGGCCAGCAATTGCCCGATGTATATCTGGGAGCCCATTCCCGCACCTAGAATGCCGAAGCGCTTGAGGTAGCCGACCAGAAAGGCGCCTGTGACGAGCGTCAGTTCCGGGCCCGATTTGCCGATTGCCTGCAGGAGCGGGGCGAATGCGATGAACATGGCAGCGCCGAGCCCGGCGGCGGCACACAGGAGTGCCAGATCGCGGCTGGATTCGGGCCGCGTGACGCGCGCTTCCGAGACGCTGGCCCACAGTGCGAAGTTGCCGGCCAGCGAAGCAACGAGCGTCGCGCCGGGCAGACCATGCGTGACGTCCTGCAACGTCCCGAGCGCGGCGGCGATCCCGTAGGCGGTGATAAGCCGCAGTCCCTTGATCCGGCGATGCGTGCCGGGGTCCATCTGCTCCAGCCATGTCCTCGCCCGTACTAGGGCGCCACGCCCGCCCTCGCCGGTGGCTTCGCCTCGAATGCCATCGCTCGCCGCGCGATTTTGCGCGTCGGCGCCGATCTTTTGCTCGTCGTCCTCCGGGATCATCTTTCGCTTCACGGCGTGGTGCGCGTCGGATTGGGCTACCCCGTAGTCTAGTCGATAGGAACGGCACGGACCGGCCGGAAATCGTTGCCAGCGGCTTGTTGCTCCAGCCCGGTTAGACAACCGCGTCCTGACGGCCATCGACCAATCGTGGCCCTGATCACAATAAATCGTACGCGTTTTAATCTTATGCGCTTGACAAGGCCGAACTTCTCGATCATTATTCGACGCATGCGATCGCATCGCATGCGATTTAAAGCGATTTGACACCCTCTCTTACTCAAGGAATTCATGATGACCAAGATCGAAACTGTCCTGCTCACCGGCAAAACCCACACGAAGTTCAGCGGCCGCGGCGGTCGCGTCGACCTCAATCTGTCGGCGGCCAAAGGCGGCGGCGACGACATCGCGTTCCCGGGCGTCCAGGCGCATCCGACCGCCGAGCAGTTGTTCGCGGGCGCTTGGTCGGCCTGTTACATCTCCGCGATCGGTCTCGTGGCTCAGGCGAAGAAGGTGACGCTTCCGGCCGATTTGTCGGTGGATATCGAGGTGGATCTGGGCATGACCGGGGACGCCTACTTCTTGCAGGCCCGCTTCGACGTCAGCGTGCCGGGCGTGGCGCGCGAAGTCGCCGAGGCCATCGCGCATGAAGCGCACGAAATCTGCCCGTACTCGAAAGCGACGCGGGGAAACATCGACGTCGTGGTCAACGTGGTCTGATCCTTTCCGTCACTGAACCGGCATTTCAGGGCGCGATCCGGCAAGGTTCGCGCCTGTCACCAAACATCTTTTAAGTGGAGTTCCATCATGAAAACCAAATTCGTTGCTGCATTGCTCGTCGCCCTTTCTGCTACCGCCGCCGCACCCGCGTTCGCCAGCGGCTATGGTCCGGCGCCCTTCTACCGGCCTTCGGTCGGCGCCCCGGCGTCGCAGCGCGGGCAGAGCGCGCAAACCGTCGCGGCGAATGCCGACGACGCAGCCGGCTCGCAAGCGGCGTATGGCGGTGTCGCCTCCGGCCACTCCGAGTCCGCGAGCCGCGCCGCCGTCGCGCCTCACGACAATCTTTACGCACGTCACTAAAGCGCGCAGCCGGCCCCGACACGCAGCGCGGCCGGTTTGCTTGCCAAATGCCAGGTCAGCACGCTGGGCTTTGCCTGTCGGTCGACAGGCAAACGACCGCGACGGCGCGCGCAGCGCCGCCGGAAGAATGACTGCTGTGTGACGAACGCGGAGTGTGCGAGAGCACTGATTCCAGATGCACCACAAGCGTGGCTGCGCGAGAGACCCGCTTAAGAACTGGCGGTGTGAGCTGCTTTCTTTTGCCTACTTTTCTTTGCAGCGGTGTATGGAACTGGGACATAGGTAACAGGTGTATCGGGACATGGGTAACACTCTGGAAACGTTTTTTCCGGAGCTGGCCATGTCGTGGAACCCGAGAGATACCGTGAACCTACGTCTGGAATTTGTTCAGCTGGCCTTGCAGAAAGGCGCAAACCGGCGCGAGTTGTGCCAGCGCTACGCCGTCAGTGCGAAGACCGGTTACAAGTGGCTCAAACGTTACGCGGAGTCGGGTGAAGCCGGTCTGCATGACCGTTCAAGCAGGCCGCTCTGCAGCCCGGATCGCACCACCCTGAGATCGAGCACCGCGTGGTTGCACTTGCGGTTGTACCGCACTTCGCGACGGCGCGCAGCCATATGCCTGCGGCAAACCTGACTATTGCGGCGGAATGTGTTCCGTACGCAAATCACCAGCATTCAGACGTCCCATCTTCGCAGCCAGTTGAAGCCGCGCCGCACGCCAGTCTGTGAGCGCCTGGATGCGTTGTTGCTTGGCGTCCGAAAGCGCCTTTTGAGCGGTCAGCAGTTCCAGGATGCTTCCCACACCCGCCGCATAGCGACGCCGCGCAACTTCAAACGAACGCTGCGCAAGCTGTTTTAGCGTAGCGGTGTTTCCCACGCTCTGTATGTTCGTCTGCAATGCCTGGTAACTCTTCCATACGTCGAGCCCGACCTGCTGTCGGGCTTCATCGAGCGTATCCGCCTGCACCTCCGTCTGGGCTTGCGCCTCACGCACTTTGTACGTCCGGCTCAACCCTTCGAACAATGGAATCTGCAGCTGCACGCCGACATACCAGTCGCGCCCGGTTGCGGCGAATTCAGGCTGTCCGAGACCCAGACTGGCGGGCTGGTTATTCTGGCTGTATTTCGCGATCAGACTCAGGTTCGGCAACCCTTCGGCGCGTGTCTGCTGTTCGCTGGCAATCGCCGCGTCGAGCTTCGCCCTAGCGGCAGCAATAGCCGGGTGGATGGTTTGCGCTTCCTCGATCATGCTGGAGATCGACGCCGTGAAATCCTGGTCCGGCACCACGCCGTCCTCAGCAGCCGGCATCGTGACCGGCTGATCCGGGCTCAGGAACATGTCTGCGGCGAGTGTGCCGAGAGCGGCCTGAAGGTCGCCTTCGGCCTTCGCCCGGTTAAACGTTGGCAACACGATATCTGGCGATCCAGTTAGCTGTGCTTCGATGGCAGCCCTATTAACTTGCATCCATGCTTTCGCTTCATTTTCATCGAACGAGTTCATTACCGGAAAGGCTTGGATCGTGAACTCGGGGAGATTAAACCCGCCTCGGATGAGCGTACTGCATGTATGAACATCCAGAGTCGCCAATATCTTGCTTACCGCTGACAGACGCTGCTCTAATAGTTCTGTTGATAGTTTAGACACTCCCTTCGCTTCCAGCGTGCCTGAAAGGCTTAACAGATCGCCTGGATTCTTTGAAGGGCTCAGAGCGACTAATTTTTTATTACCCAACACCCATTTGCGGAATTCGTCATATTCACGGCGCATGGGAGACGACAGCGAATACGGATTTTCTGACAAGGGCGATGCATCGACAACGGTGTCCCCAGTTCCGATGCGGAAATTCTTGTTATCGCTGACCGCCGTCTTGTCATGGTATTTCCCGTCTTGCCCTCGAGCTGTTCTGGCGGGAGTTCAACAACCGCCGCGAAGTCGGTGCGTGCGTCGGACTGGTGCCGCAGCCTTACGACAGCGGCGAAAGCCAGGTCGACCAGGGGATCAGCAAACAGGGAAACCGGCGGGTACGCGCACTGCTGATCGAGATCGCCTGGACCTGGCTGCGCTATCAGCCTGGCAGCGCATTAACGAAATGGTTTGACCAACGCACACAGGGCACAGGACCGAACCGACGCGCACGTCGCATCGCCATCGTCGCAGTAGCGCGACGTCTTGCCATTGCACTGTGGCGCTATCTGAAAGACGGAGTCATGCCCGAAGGCGCGCACCTCAAGTCAGCTTAAGTCCCCTCAGGTTTCGCAGGAAGGAGGTAAAGGTTCGGCCAGGCAGTTTCGTAGCAATACGGTTGGAGTGAACATGCCCGTGATCACGCTGGGTTGCTGAAGCAACCGAATATTTTCAGATAGGGCATGTTCCCGGAAAGATTCCGGCGTAACGCGCATGCAGGATGAGGCTGGCGACACGCCAGCGGATAGAAGGTGGTGAGATGCTGGTTCATCTCACGAGCGCAACAGCGACTTCAGACCAAACACACGGAGACATGTTATGAAGATTCTGGCGTAGGCGTTCTTGACAAAGTTTCGCTCATAGAAGTGTGATCCACCGTCGAGACTTACTGCTACGTCGCCCTCAGGAAATTCACGCGCCTATGGATGGAAAACGAAAACCGATCCAGATTGACACGGAAAGTCATATCAGTTGAGAGCATTGACGCGATCACCCCCGGCGGCCGTCTCGGCGGCGGACGCCATGGATGCACCAGCGTCGGATAGTGGACCGAAGTAATCCGCAATTGTGAAGGTTGGCATTTCTGATTGACTCAATCTATTGCTTAAATAAATGGAAAATGACAAATTGGAATTCGTATTAAATTTTTTTCTGAAATTAAATATTAAATTTTTTCATTGCCCTCGCTCTCGGTGAGCAGCATTCTTGCGACATACCCACGATAAGGTTCAGGTAAAAAATTACCTTGTGAATAAAGAGTTCGCACCGTCGCGCAAGCGTCCTCATCAGACGCCGTCTTCAGCCCAGCCAATCTTGCAATAAATTCCTTGGATTGCGGTGCATACATTGATTTGGCAATCTTGACAATGCTTCGCGTTGCGTCTTCAGTGGGAAGCACGATGAGTGGCGACCGATGTAGTTGCGCCTCGATTGCGGCTCTAGCAACAGAAAACCATGCTTTCGCTTCTTCTGAATTAAATGAGTTCATTGTCGAAGCCGACTGCGCCGTAAACTCTGTAGCATCAAAGTTTCCCTTTATGAACGTAGCGCAAACATGGGTGTTCAGCGACGGTAATATTTTGTTAACGGATGAAAACCGTTGCTCAAGTACGTCCGTTGGCAACCGGGGCATTCCTTTCGCCGCCAATCGTCCAGATAACATCATCAAATCATTTGGACCTGCTGCGTCATTGACAGCTTTTAGCTCCTTGTTATTTAACAACCATTTTCGGTATTCGTCGAACTCTTGGTAAATAGGGGACGATAACCTTGATATCTGCTATGCGATCTGCATCAGGGAGAGGTGCGAGCCTACGGAAAGGCGCGAGCAATCACGCCTTTCAAATTACTGATTCGACATCGCGCCCCGTTCCGGGGGTGCTTGAGCATGCCCAGGCGAACGTCGGATGAGCGCGAGTTGGTCTGGTTGATGACCGTCACTTGTCAAATTTCGACACAACGCTAGTGGGTAACGCTGGGGTGTGATCGAATGGACTTGCTGGTCCGCGAACAGGGGCAGGCGTGAGCAGGCGGGGGTTTCTCCCTTTGACCGCCTGCTCGCCTGAATGCTAGTGGACCGGCACCTTCCAGACGCTTCATTTTCCTGAGCTATCGGAAAGACAGCAGGTGATCCGTGCGGCGGTTGCCATCCGTGATCGCGTTGCGCTTTTTTGAAGAGACGGCGGGCGCACAGTTGCGGCCCTGTCTTGCCGAGGCCTTCGACATAATCGAGCGCGGATGCCGCAAACTCGCAAAGCAAACTGGAGCGCGACGCCTGATTGTCTCCATGCCTCCCACTTTTGTGACCCAAAGATTTTCACCACTTCTCGGCTCACTCGCTCGCGCACTGCCCGATGTTGAGTTGTCGATCCGCACCGAGCCGACCGACGACTGTCATTGCAATATCCGGTTTGGACGCGAAGCGTTAGGAGCGCGCATTCGGAGTTGCTAATGAAAGAACGTCACACGCTGGTAGGTGCTGGCCACCTGTCAACGCTTTTGGTGCCCATCTTCTCCGGTTAGAAGTAGTCTGGCCATGTACCCACGATATGGTTCGGATAGGGAGTTTCCTTTGGAGTAGAGAGTCTGCGCTGTCGCGCATGCCTCTTGGTCGCCCTCTGTTTCTAAGCTCGCTAACCCCAAGCCGAACGCGTGGCCTTGCGGTTCATACATCGATTGTCTGATCTGATAGATCGCCTGCTTTGCGTTTTCAGTCGATAAAACAATAATTGGCAATCCGTCTAACTCGGCCTCAATGGCAGCTTCGCTCACGGCAAACCACGCCTTCGCCTCCGCTTCGCTGAACGACTCCATGACAGGAATGGCGTAGCCAATGAGCTCGCGATCGGGTATCTCGCCCCGTATAAAACGGGCACACAAGCGCGCATTCAGTGATCTAAGCACCCGCTCAACGAGCGGCAAACGCTGTTCAAGCAGATCCGTCGACAATCGCGCCCGTCCCTTTGTTGCCAGTTGACCGGCGAAGTCCAGTTTGTCGGCTGGCTCTAGGTTTTGTGTTGCATGAGTCAACTTCGCATTGCCTAGCATCCACTGATGGAGTTTCTCAGCCTCACGGTATGCCGCTGACTGTTTTGAAAACGGATTCATCCAACGCGCGGAATTGCTTGACTTGACTTGTTCGAGTTTCACAACCGAAAAGCAGATTGCCGCTACGCCAACTGCAGCGGCCGCCAATATTATTTTTAGCGTCTTGGTCATCAAGGCAATTGAAATCAATGGATTCGTTTTTATTACTCTGGCGCTTTTTTAGCGCGCGTTGCAATCATGAAAGAAACTACCAGTGCCAGGGTTTCGGAAAGGTCAGCAAGACTGTCGCGAAACGTCGGGGCATTTATCTAACCTTGATATTTGCTATGCGACCTGCGTTGGGGAGAGGCGCGAGCAATCGCGCCTTCAAATTACTGACTCGACATTGCGCCCCGTTCCGGGGGCGCTTGAGTATGTCAAAGCGAACGTCGGATGCGCGCGAGCTGGTCTGGTTGACGCCGAAGCCGCGCAGGGCGGCCGGTGCCGCCGGCCTGGCGGATGGGTTCGAGAAAATCGCGGTTGATCGCGTAGCGTGCCATGTCGTGCCCTCAGGTTGGTTGAGGTCGCACAGACCAGCATAGGGAAGTTTTAGGGGAATTTCCGTATGCAACTCTATGCAACCCCATGCAACCCAAGAGCTTGATTTTGTTGACTTATGCAACTCTATTCGAATCCATGCAACGGTAGAATTGCCCGGCACAGGGGCAACGCTAATAGACCACCGTGACTCCAAGAAAAGGCCAACACCACAAAGCACACGCCCAACACCCGCTGCAGCAAAAACAAGACCCATAAACCCGCGCCCCGCTCCACGAAGCGTACAACACCGGCCACACCGATCTCTGGCATCCTTGCAGGACCGCATCCGACAAAACCGCAAGCCAACCACCAACGAAAAGGATTGGATAGAAATGACGACACAAACCGAAACCGCCATCCTGGCCGGCGGCTGCTTCTGGGGCATGCAAGACCTGCTGCGCCGCTACCCCGGCGTGCTGTCCACGCGCGTGGGCTACACGGGCGGCGACGTGCCCAACGCCACTTACCGCAACCACGGCACACACGCCGAAGCGCTAGAAATCGTGTTCGACCCGAACCAGATCAGCTACCGCAAGATCCTGGAGTTTTTCTTCCAGATCCACGATCCGACGACGAAGAACCGCCAGGGCAACGACATCGGCATGAGCTACCGCTCGGCCATCTTCTATCTCGACGATGAGCAGAAGCGAGTGGCCGAGAACACCATCGCCGACGTCGAGGCATCCGACCTCTGGCCCGGCAAGGTCGTCACCGAGGTCGCTGCCGCCGGCCCGTTCTGGGAAGCCGAGCCGGAACATCAGGACTATCTGGAGCGCATTCCCAACGGATACACGTGCCACTTCGTCCGCCCGAACTGGAAGCTACCCGAGCGCGGCTGAAGGTTAAATCAAGCGCCAACGGGCGAGCAACACCGTGGCGCAACAAAAACAAGCCCGCGGACATCGTTCGCGGGCTTCTTCGTTTGGAAAGGCGCCTGACGGGCGCATGAATCGCGTGGTCCGCCGCTCAATCCCCGTTCTGAACCGCTTTGACGAGATTGTTGCGCAGCGTCACGATCGCCTTCTGCACTTTCGAGAACTCGTCCGGCGCGAGGCCGGTTGCCTCGACGAGGTCCATGTTCAGGCCTTTTTCTCGCAACCGCCGACCGCTTTTCGTCAAGCCGACCCGCACCTGACGCTCGTCTTCAGGGTCCCGCTGCCTTTCCACATAACCCGCCGCCTCCAGCTTCTTCAGGATCGGCGTGAGCGTGTTGGACTCGAGGAACAGCTTCTCACCCAGACTGCTGACGGTCTGGTTGTCCTCCTCCCACAGCGCAATGATCGTGATGTATTGCGTGTACGTTAGCCCAAGCTCTTCGAGAATCGGCTTGTAAGCCTTGCCGAACGCCAGGTTCGCGGAATAGACCGCAAAGCACAGAAAGTCGGAGAGCTTCACATCCGCGGAAGCTGGTTGGTCGGTCGATTTCATCTGCGTCCTCGTTGAGTAGAGGCTGACGCCTCGCTAACGACATTATACATCGCATGCGATTATATCGTAATCGCGTCAAATTTGCCTGGTTGGCGGAGGAGCACTGACGATCGGCTTCACCGTCCTCGTCGGCACGAGTAAGCTACGAGCGCAAACAATCATGACCTTGAAATCGGCCGCCGCGCCGATGACTTGAAGGTCCGCACGAATTTCCCATGGGAGAACGTCTTGAAGCGGATCGTGGTGATCGGCGCAGGCTTCGCCGGACTGTGGAGCGCGGTGGGCGCGGCGCGCAAACTCGACGAACTGCGCGTTCCCGCCGATCAGGTGGAGGTGGTCGTCATCAACGGCACGCCGTACCACAGTATTCGGGTGCGGAATTACGAACAGAACCTGGACGACACGCGCGTGCCACTGGCCGATGTTCTCGAGCCGATCGGTGTGCGGCTCGTCGAAGGCACGGTGTCCGGCATCGATGTGGCGAACGGCGACATCACGCTTCGGACCCAAGGGCCGACGCAAACGCTGACCTATGATCGGCTCGTCATCGCGGCGGGCAGCCAACTCGTCCACCCCGATATCCCCGGTTTGACCGAGCACGCATTCGACGTCGATACGTTCTCGGGCGCAACGAAACTCGCCGAGCATCTGCGCGGCTTGCCGTCGCGCGCGAGTGCGGCGAGTGCGTTCACGGCTGTGGTGGTCGGCGCCGGCTTGACCGGAATCGAACTGGCGGCCGAACTGCCGGCGCGGTTGCGCGGCATCGCGGGCGACGCGCATCGCGACGCCGTGCATGTCGTGCTGGCCGATCGCTCGGCGAAAATCGGCCAGGCCATGGGCGGCGCGCAGCCTGTCATCGAGCGCGCGATGGACGCCCTCGGCGTCGAGATGCTCGCGGGCGTGTCCTTGCAGTCGGTGGACGCCGAAGGCGTCGAACTCACGAACGGCCGGCGCATTGAAGCGGCCACGGTGATCTGGTGCGGCGGCATGCGCGCGAACGCGCTGACCGCGCAAATCCCTGTGACACTCGATCCGTTCGGACGCCTGCCGGTGGATGCATTCATGCGCGTGGAAAACGTAGCGCATGTATTCGCTGCGGGCGATTGCGCGCGCGTGTTGATCGACGGCGCGCGGCCATCCGTCATGTCATGTCAGCACAGCCGGCCGATGGGACGCTATGCCGGTCACAACGTCGTCTGCGATCTGTTCGGCGGCGAGATGCTGCCGCTTCATATCGACTGGTACACGACCATTCTCGATCTCGGTCCTTGGGGCGCTGTGTACACGGAGGGCTGGGACCGGCATCTCGTGTCTGAAGGCGACGCCGCCAAAGCGACCAAGCAAACCATCAACTGCGTACGCATCTATCCGCCACGTACTCGCCTTCGGGACGACATCCTCCAAGCTGCCGCGCCCGTCGTACAGACTCCGCCGCCAACAGCCGCCGCCCGTTAAACCGGCGGTGTTCGCGCGCGACGCAAAACGGACGCAAATGCGGCGTGGAAGCGAATGTCACGCGCAGCCCGCAAACTGGTGAATCAACGTTCAAGCTGCGCTTCGATGGCCGCCTTATCGATCACTGACCATACCTGCTCGATCTTTCCATTGCGGAATCGATAGAACACGTTCTCCGTGAAGAAACGCGCTTCCCGTTGACGGCAAGGCCAAGGAACGTGCCTTTTGGCGTGCAGACGAAACCGAGCCGGCTGGCTATATAAGGCGGATCGGAAATCAACAACTGGATGTCGAAATGAAGATCCGGAATTTCACGGAAGTCCCTCTCCAGCATCTGACGATAGCCGGATAAGCCAATGCGCTGACCGTTGTAGTGCGCATCGTCGTCGACGAACTGGCCGAGATTCGGCCAATCCTGCCTGCTCAGGCAGGCAATGTAATTCCGATAGAGGTTGGAGAGGTCGGTCGTGTCCACGGCAATTTCTCCGCCCTTGTACAAGGTCCGTGCTGCGAGGCAGGAAGACTTGAAATTCTACCGTCGTGGATGACGGCTCGGGAATCGCAGCGGCTGCCTCCCTGGCAGTGTCAGCCGTGCACATCCAGCGGCTCGACGTCAGGCTGCCGCGCCGACCTGAGTGCGTTGCGTACCGACCGCCTCCAGAACCGCCTGCACGACCCGCTCGACGCTCGGCCAGTTCCGCGCATGCTCGCCCGCCACATACTGCTCAGGCGACACGCTGCGATACGGCGGCGGATAACCCCAGATGGCGTCGTGCCTGTCGGGTTTGGTCACGCTCCCGCCGATCACCGCGACCGTCGGACGACGAAACGCCGCCGCGACGTGCATCAGCATCGACGAGTTCGTCAGCACGACGCCGGCCCCTTCGGTGAGAGCGAACACGATGCGCATCGGCACCTCGCCCGCCAGCGAGCGGACCGGCACGCCAGGACCCGCCGCGGCGCTCGCCTCGGCGGCGCGCGCCTGATCCGCCTTGCTGCCGACGATCACGATGTCGCACGCGTCGCCGGCTTTTTCCAGTGTCTGCGCGATCCGCGCGAGCGCGACGCCGACCTGGCGTGCGTCCCATGCCTTGGTCGGAACGCCGGCCCCGACGCCGACGATCAACCGCACGGTGCGACGCCCCGGCACGCTGCCCGCATTCCAGATCCGCGCGGCAGTCGCACGCTCGTCGTCGGTCAGGAACAGTTGCGGGCGCGCTTCCGGCAGCGCCGTCGCGCCGAGCAGTTCGCCCTGCGCGAGCGCGGCGCGTCCGCATTGCCGGGCGGCGAATTCGATAAACGCCTGACACCCGCTCCAGCCGCCGCGATACCCGCGCACGCCGATGCGATAGCGCACACCCGCGCGCATCATCAGCAGCGCGCCCATATAGCTGCCGAGCACGTCGATACCGACATCAAAGCCGCCGCGCGCGCGCAGTGCGGCGACCTGCGGGGACTTCCACAGAAAACGCAACACGTTGCCGTGCGAGCGGTCCTCGACCAGCTTGTTGTTCCAGGGCGCGTCGATCTCCGCGATCTCGTCGACGAAGGGATTGTTCTCGAGTATCGGACGCCCCCAGCTGCCCACGCCGGCGATCAGGCGCGTCGTCGGAAAGCGTTTGCGCAGCGCCTCGAAGAGCGGCGTGGTGGTGAGCAGTTCGCCGAAATCGTTCGGGCGCAGCACGAGAATCTCGCGCGGTGTGTCGCGATTCGGATCGAACCGTGGCGGGTGGAAACGGCCCATCAACCAGACCGGCGTTTCGATCAGCAGACTTTTCCAACCCATTGCTTCTCCAATGCGGCAGGTGGCGGTCGCCGTCGCCGTGCATCGGTTCGCGCGGGAGGCGGCCCGGGCACGCAGGGCGCAGGTGCGCCGCAGGCGCCGCCCGGATATCACTCCGATTGTGCCTGGTTGCCGCCGCGCGCTCTGTGGCCGGGCGTACAGAACCGTGGACTGTTTATGCGTCCGCCGCGTCCGAGTCCAACCGAGGCGATCTTGCCGGGTCCCCAGCGAATCCCGCCGGGGACGCCGCCCGGTTGTGCGCCTCGCTATCAGCAGGTCTCGACCGCGCGACGATCTGCTGCACGGCCGGCGAACACCAGTATCAAGCCCGCCGCAGCCAGCACCGCGCCGGCAATCGGTACGGCCGTGTAGCCCCATCCCGCCGAAATCACCGCGCCGCCGGCAGCGGCGCCCAGCGCATTGCCGAGATTGAACGCCCCCACATTGACCGACGACGCCAGCCCCGGCGCGTCGGCCGCCGCGTGCATCACGCGAATCTGGACCGGCGGCACGATCGCAAACGTGGCCGCGCCCCATACGAGCAGGCCGATCAACGCCCCCACATGGCTGGTGAGAACGAACGGCAGCGCCACCATGATGACCGCCAGCGCGCCGAGAAACAGCTTCGTGCTGCCGTCGAGCGACCAGTCAGCGAGCCGTCCGCCCAGCCCGTTTCCGATCGTGAAGCCGATGCCGATCAGCACCAACGCAATCGTGACGAAGCCGGCGGAGGCGCCCGTCATATTCTCGAGCACCGGCGCCACATAGGTGTAGAGCGTGAACATCGCGCCGGCGCCCATGACCGTGGTGGCCATCGCCATCAGCACTTCAGGGCGCGCCAGCACGCGCAACTCGCGGCGAATGTCCGGCATCTTGCCCGCGTCGCCGCGCGGCAGCGCGACAGCCAATGCGGCAATCGCCAGCACACCGAGCCCGGCGGTGCCGGCGAACGCCATGCGCCAGCCGATCTGCTGACCGATCCAGGTCGCCGCCGGCACGCCGCCGATATTGGCGATCGTCAGGCCCATGAACATGGTGGCGACCGCGCTCGCGCGCTTCTCGCGCGGCACGAGATTCGCCGCCACCACCGAGCCGATGCCGAAGAACGCGCCGTGATTCAGGCTCGTCACGAGGCGCGCGGCGAGCAGCGTCCAGTAGCCGGGCGCCATCGCCGAGAGCAGATTGCCGATGACGAAAATCGACATGAGCGCGATCAGTGCTTTCTTCGCGCGCAGCCTGCCGAAGGCGAGCGTCATCAACGGCGCACCCAGCATGACGCCGAGCGCATAGGCGCTGATCAGCAGGCCCGCGGCGGGAATGGAGACACCCACGCCGTTCGCGATCACGGGCAACAAGCCCATTGGCGCGAATTCCGTGGTGCCGATGCCGAATGCGCCGACAGCCAGGGCCAGCAGTGCCCAGGTTGGTTTCATGCCTATTCTCCCGTCCAGATATCACAAGCGAAGGATTGTCGGCGAACGGGCGCCCGACAAACAGCCCTGCCGCAGCAATTGAATCTTGATCGCGAGGAACGAATGACGATTTACGCCGAAGTCCGGGCACGTCACGTGCTTCCCCGTACCTACGTATGAAGCTGACTGTTGAACAGACAACAAGGAGCCGGAAATGAAAGCAAAAACGCTGATCTGCGCGACCGCACTGGCCGCAATCTGCGCCTCACAAGGCGCCTACGCGCAGATTGCCGGACTGCAACCGCTCGGTGGCACGGTCGAGCAAACCAATGCGCTGCTGAAGGGCTGGAGCGTGCGGCGGGCCCTTGTCGACGAGCCGGTCTACAACGATCTGAACGACAAGGTCGGCAGCATCTACGACGTGATCATTTCGCCGGACCGTAAAGCGACATATGCGGTTGTGTCGGTGGGCGGCTTCCTCGGCATGGGCAAGCACTATGTGGCGATCCCGGTCGATCACTTCGAGATCCGCGACGGCAACCTGTTCCTCGCCGCTGCGACGAAGGATGCGCTGAAGTCGGTGCCTGAGTTCGAGTACAACAAGCTCGAAAAAGCAACCAAGCCGCACAAGGTCAAAGTGGAATAACCGAGGCGACAGGCCGTGACGCGAGAGTGAGACGACTCGCTCTCGCTGCAGCCGCATGAAGGCTCGCGTTCAGTGATTCGCTGCCGTGACGAGCTGCAGCGGCGTTTCGATCACGCTCGACAACTCGCTCTGCTTCTTCTGTTCGGTCACCGCCTTCAACGCGACGTCGACGCCGAATACGGCTTGCCGCGCGGCGAACTGATTGATCGTGGCGAGCACGCGGCCATCGGCGATCAACGGCTTGATCGCATCGATATCGTTGTAGCCGGTGACGTAGACGCCACCGGTTCTGCCCGCATCGCGCACCGCGTCGACCGCGCCCATCGCCATATTGTCGTTGCCGCACAGCAGCCCGCGGATCTGCGGATGCTCGCTGAGCATCTTCGAGGCGGCGTCGCGCCCCTTGCCATACTCCCAGTCGCCGGCCTGAACCGCGACGATGTTGATGCCCGCCGCGTTCATCGCATCCCGGCAGCCGTCCGTGCGTTGCTGTGCGTTGCGATCGGCCGCGCTGCCTTCGATGATGCCCACCTGATCGCCCGCCTTGAGCCGCTCCGCCAGATAATTGCCCACCTGCTGCGCGCCCTTGCGATTGTTCGGGCCGACGAACGGCACGGAAATGCCGGCCGCATCCTGAAACGCCTCGTCGAGCGGATTGTCGATGGAGACCATGATGATGCCCGCCTTGATCGCACGCGCGACGACCGCCGTCAGCGCCTTCGAATCGGTCGGCGCGATGACGATCGCGTTCATCTTCGCCTTGATCATGTCCTCGACCATGCGGATCTGCCCGGCCGTGTCGCTTTCGTTGGCCGTGCCGCGTACCGTCAAATCAAATTGCGATGCGTAATGCTGCTGGTAGTTCTGCGCGGCGTTCGCCATCGCCACCGTGAACGGATCGCTCAGCGACTTCAGCACGAGCGCGATCTTGAGCTTGCTGCCCGGTGTGACCGCTGCATCCGTCGCGCCGCCGATGCCGGCTGCGGCCAGCGCGCCGGCAAACACCACGCGGCGGCGCATCCCCCGAGAGGACGTCCTTCGGGGCGTCTTCTGCATCATCGAATCTCTCCTTCTGGGCCGGGCTGACGAATCACAGCATTGCACTCGGATGAAAGGCCGCCGTGGCACTGCCTGCCGCTCATCAAGCGTCCTTCAGCGCGAGCAAACACGCTGCGATTTCGTCGAACAACGGCCGGCTATCGATAGCCTCGCTCAAGCAATTGTCCTTCAACTCCATTAAGCGCGCCTGGATGTTCGCCTGCGCCTGCGGCCAGTCGCATCGTTCTAGCAACTCTTCGAGCAGACAACCATAGGCTCTGACTTCGAGGCGCTGAAGCGAGAGACCGATGTTCCGATCGTCCAGATCATAGAAAGACGCTGCGCCGAAATCCCCCAACAACGCGCGCCCCTGTCCGCCATAGAGGATATTGTGAGCGTACAGATCGCCATGCATGATGCCTTGCTCATGCAGATGACACGCCGCCGCCGCGATTCCGTACGCAATGCCCAACGCTGAAGCCATATCGAAGCGCGTGTCAGCGCCATAGATATCGCGCGTGCAGGATTCGAGGCTCGGCGGACCGGCGAGGTTTGTGAATTGCGGATCGATCAGTTCCATCACGAGGCCATGCGTGCCTGCGGGATGATCCTTCACTTTCCCCGCCACCGGGATCAGATTCGCATGATCGTCCGCGCGAATGCAGGCTGCCATTTCGCAGTCGGGCAAACCATCACTGGTGACTGCGCCCTTGAACAGTTTCACCGCGACAGAGCGGGACGCGCCATGCTGACCCGCAAGCTCCGCGCGATAGATGACACCGGAAGCGCCCTCGCCCAACGCCGCCTCGAGCTTCAAGTCAGGCCACGCAATCGCGGCGATCGGCGTGTCGATCAGCGCCGCCGCTTCGAGCGCTTCGCTGAACGGATTGCCGGCGTACGCCAGCCAGGACAGCCGAGGTAGACGCAGCAACCAGGCCGGCAGTTCGCTGAACTGATTCGCCGCGAGACGCAGCAATTCGAGCCGCGAGCAGGCGGCCAATTCTTCTGGAAGCGTCCGCAGACGGTTGCCCGCGAGCATCAGCTTTTGCAATTGCGTACAGCCGCCGATTTCGGCAGGCAGCGCTTCGATTTCGTTGTCGGTGAGAATCAACCAGCGTAATTGCGGTGGCAGCGCTTTGCCGGACACTTGCCGGATGCGGTTGGCCTTGAAGCCGACCATGCTCAATTGCGAGCACTGTCCCAGCACTTCCGGCAATTCGGTGAACGGGTTGTCGGAACCGAAAAGGATGCGCAGCTTGGTGAGCCGTGGCAGATCGTCGGGCAACGACGTTAGCGCGTTGCCCGACAGGTCGAGAACTTCCAGCGTGTCGGCGAGGTCGAAAATCTCGCACGGAAATTCAGTCAGGCCGCCGGCCAGTTTCAGCCGGCGCGTGCCCGCGAGTTGGCCGGCCCGCAATTGTTCAAGTGTCGTCGTCACAGTCGTGAAAGAGAGGTCCGGTTGCGGGTGCGCTTCGTATCGAAGGTATCAATTCTACTGAGTCACGAGCCTGGCGCGAAAAGGGTTGTACAGTGATGCATCGTCCCGTCCAGAACAACGAGCCGCCCGACCGTCATCGGTCGCGAGGAATTGGACAGCAAGATTCGGAGCGCAATCAGAGAGTACGAGGCTCACACTGTCGGATATCGGCGCGCTTGGCGCGTGTATTCGCAGACTCGCCTTGCAGCATCTGTGCCTCCAACCAGTCAGGAGCAAGCAAAGTGACATACGCCTACAAGTTGATGGACTCGCCCGTCGGCCAGTTGAAACTCGTTGCAAACGGCGAGCGCCTCGCCGCCATTCTGTGGGAGCACGACAAGCCGAACCGCGTGCGTCTCGGAGAACTGGTCGAAGCGAACGACCAGCCTGTGCTGATCGAGACCGAACGGCAGTTGAACGAGTATTTTGCCGGCACGCGGCACGAATTCGACCTTCCGCTCATTTTCCAGGGAACGGACTTCCAGAAGCAGGTGTGGGCCGCACTGTTGACCATACCGTTCGGCCAGACGCGCAGCTACTCGGAAATCGCGACGCAGATCGGCAACGTCAATGCGGTGCGGGCGGTCGGCGCGGCGAACGGCAGAAATCCGATTTCCATCGTGGCGCCGTGCCACCGGGTGATCGGCGCGTCCGGCGATTTGACCGGGTTTGCGGGTGGCCTGGCGAACAAGATGCTGCTGCTGTCGCTCGAAGCCGGACAGACTTCGATCGAAGAGCAAGCGGACGGGCAAACGGACATGTTCGCGCTCGAAGAAAGGGCCGCGGTCAAGGCTCAGGTCAAATCCGAGGCTCAGACGAAACCCGCGCGCCATGCGCCGAGCCGCGGCACGCAAGCCTCGCTGTTTGGAAACTGACCGGACGCATGGTCCGCAATGGCAGCGGACTCACTACGTCGCGTTGAACGCTTCACCATAGATTACATTGCCGTCCGCATAAAGCATCTATCCTTAAGAAGCCCTTTGGGCATCAACAAGGAGGATGACATGCGCATGCTTCTCAACATACGAATCCCGCACGAACCGTTCAACACCATGGTGCGTGATGGCACCGCCGGGCAAGTGATCGGGAAAATACTGGAAGAGATCAAACCGGAGGCCGTCTACTTCACCGAGCAGAGTGGGGCACGCGGAGCAGTCGTCGTGGTGGATGTCGACAACGCATCGTCGATTCCCGCGCTCGCGGAGCCGTGGTTTCTGAAATTCAACGCCGACTGCGAAATGCGCATTGCGATGTTGCCGGAAGACCTGAAGAAAGCCGGACTGGAAAATCTCGGCTCGAAATGGAAATAGTGCTTGCCATTGGCGGTCCGCGACTGGCACCGCCGATGGCTGCGTAATCAAGCATCATCACGCTGTGCTGTGGTCAACCCAGCTCGAACGATGTCACGCCAAACACGCGTTCCATGGAAATAGCAGGCGGTTCCTGCGTGTACATCCGCGCGGTTTCGAACACGCTCGTCATGCCGTGCCGTTCGGCCAACGCGACGGCATCCACGTTAATCTCCGGCACATCGAAGAAAAACACTTCGCCCGGAATGCTCGACGTCAACGCAGAAAACAGACCACCGGCAATCTCGCCGTTATCGGCGAAGAGCGGGCCGATCTTGTAACCCGTCAGGCAACGCCGCAATACACCGTAGCCCACCACCCGGCCGTCGTGCACCGCGACGCGCGCCATCGCGCCGGGCTGCGCGAGCCACGCAGCGAGAAAGCGCTCGCGCGCCGCGGGAAAGCATTGCCGATCGTAGCTGTTCAAGGACTCGAAGGGCAGCGCTGAAGCGTTCAACACGTCTGCATAGTGCTCGCCCTGAGCGATCTCTTGCGCGACGCCCTGAAAGCGGATGTTGCGATAGGCAAGCTGAAATCCGGACTTCCTGTAGTTCGCCTGCTGGGCGACCACGCCGTCCAGACCGACATTGCGGTTTCGCAAATAGTCCATACCGTGCTGCCAGACGCGCATGCCGAAGCCTCGACCGCGAAACGCCTGTTTCACGATATATAAGCCAATAAAGCCGAAATCCTCGCCATACGCGACCGCGGATAGACACGCCACCGGCTCGCCGCGCCATTCGCCGATGAAAAACCCGTCGGGGTCGGCCGCACGAAAGCAGGTGGCATCGTACAGACCGGGGTTCCATCCTTCCTGCGCGGCCCATTCGACCGCCAAGGCGACGTCCTCGGCCGACATCGTGCGTACGACGAAATCGCCTGATTCGTTCACGTTCGCCACGCTCGTTTCGCCCATTGTTCCTCCAGAATCGCCGCCGCAGCCGTGGCCGCGACCTGGCAGCCGAGAACGATGTGCGCCTCGGCCGTATCCTCGATGAAATCGTGGCTCACGCCGCCGATGCTCGGCACGAACATCATGCAAGCCGGCATGCAGCGAGCAATGACCTGCGCATCGTGCGCGGCGCCGCTCGGCATGCGGATCCATTGGCCGGGCGCCACCGCGTCGGCGGCGCGGGCGAGATGATCCGCGAGCGACGCGTGCATGGTCACCGGTTGCATCGGTTCGTCGATCGTCGTCAGCGCTACGCTCACCGAGCCGCGCGCATTGAAGTCCCGCACCAGTTCGGCGAGCCGGTCTTCCATCGCCTGCAAACGCGCGGCGTTCGCGTCGCGGAATTGCAGATCCATGTCGGCCGCGCCCGGCACGACGCTCAGCGAGCCGGGGTCGAGGTCGATGCGGCCCACCGTCCAGACGGTATCCGCATCCGCGAGTTGCGCGAATGCTTCGTTCATCTGCGGGATAAAGGCGACCAACGCCGCGCCGGCGTCGCGCCGGATCGCCATGGGCGTCGTGCCGGCATGGTTGCGCTGCCCCGTGAAGCGCAGCCGTAATTCGCGCAGCCCGACGATCGTGGTGACGACCCCGATGGACTTGCCGGCCGCTTCCAGCCGGCCGCCCTGCTCGATATGCGGTTCGAGATAGGCAACCTGCCGGCCCGGCTCGAAGCGCGCACGCGGCCGCCCGGCCAGCCCCGCGGTTGCGAGCACGTCTTCGAGACGCTGGCCTTGCCGATTCGTGGCATCGCGAATCGCCCCGTCGACGTTGTCGCCCACAAAGCTGCGGCTGCCGAGCAAGCCGGAGAACGTGCCCTCTTCATCGATCCACGATGCCACGTCCACCGCGAGGTGACGCGTCGCGTCGTTCTCGGCCAACGCGCGCGCAATCTCCAGCCCGTAGATCACGCCCATCGCGCCGTCGAGCCAGCCGCCGGTCGGCTGCGTGTCGGTATGCGAGCCGATCACGAGCGCGGGCCCGCTGTTGCGCGAGCGTCCGAACACAGTCCCCACGCCGTCGATCACCGCCTCGAGTCCCGCCTCCGTCATGCGCCCGGCCAGCCACTCGCGCGACGCCAGATCCACCGGCGAAAGCGCCAGCCGAACGACGCCTGGGCCCGTGGCGCCGAAACTACGCAGCCGCTTGAGATCGGTCAGCAACCGGTCCGGATCGATCCTCACCACGTTCTCATCTCCTTCGATTGTTGGTTCATGATGCCCTGCCGTATCGACAGATTACACGGGCTAAGCGTTTCCTAAGCTTGGCTCGTTATCATCGCTCGACATCAGTGCGCCGGAGCGGCGCCGACGTCCATCGAAAAACACACCGTATGCATACACTCGAAGCGTTCAACCAGGCGCTCTTTCTGATGATCAACGCCACGCCGTCGACACCCGCGTGGCACCTCGACCTCGCGCGCTCGGTCGCCGATTACGTCATCTATCTCGTGCCGCTCTGCCTGATCGCGATGTGGCTCTCCGGCGACGAACCTCAGCGCGAAACCGCGCTACGCGCGTGCTGCGTGTCGTTCCTCGCGCTCGGCATCAACCAGCTCATCGGTCTGGCGTGGCCGCATCCGCGGCCGTTCGTGATGGGCATCGGCCATACGTTTCTCGAACACGCGCCGGACCCGTCGTTTCCCAGCGATCACGGGACGATCTTCGCGAGCATCGCGCTGACCTTGCTCATCGGCGGTGCGAGACGGTACAGCTTGCTCATCGTGCTGTCCGGACTCGCGGTCGGCTGGGCGCGCATCTTTCTCGGCGTTCACTTTCCGCTCGACATGGCAGGCGCCATCGTCGTGGCGAGCGTGGCCTTCCTGTTGGTCGCGCCGCTGTGGCGGCTCGCCGGCGCGAGCGTGACCCGCGGACTGGTCGCGCTGTATCGCAGGTTGCTGGCGTGGCCGATCGAACGTGGCTGGCTGTCGCTTTAGCGATGGTTCGACACGCAAGCGCGAATTCACGCCCACCGTGACAAGCCAGCATCCCTATCGCGTCAGCGCCCGAAAATCGCTCGGCGACATGTCGTAAGCGCGACGAAACGCGCGAGTGAAATCCGACGCGCTACTAAAGCCGACGCCATAAGCGATCTCGACGATCGCTTTATTCCGGTATCGATGCAGATCATCGGCGGCTTCGCGCAGTCTGCGGTTGCGGATGTACGCGGCCAGCCCACCTTCGGGCTCGAACAATCGATAAAGCGTAGCCCGGGAAAGTCGCGATGCGGCGAGCACGCTGTCGGCCGTCAGATCCATCCGGTCGAGATTGGCATCGATATAACGACGCGCCGCAGCAAACATGGCGGTGCGAGCAGCGGCGCGCGCATTGCCGCTCAAACCGGTTTCCTTGCCGAAGGCCGCCGCGATCAGCAATGCACAACTCTGGATGGCGTCGTACGCCGCCTGCCCGCTCATCGTGGGCAAGCTCCGGCACAGGTCGGCGAGTTGCCCGGGAATCATGCGCGCAAGCGGCGAGTGATAGTCGATCACGCTGCCATGAATCGACTCCGCTTCCGGCAAAACGGATTCCACCAGTTCACGCGGCAGGAAAAGCGCCTGCACGCGGCAGGCGCTTCGGTCCATGTGCATGGGCTGGTTCATATCGAGCGCGAGAATGCCCGGCGTGGACTGCGTGGCCTTGCGCTTCGGATGCGGCCCGGTGCCGGTTTCGATCGTGCCTTCCACGGCCACGTGGAATACGAACTGGCGCACCGAGTCCGTGGAAATGCGCGCGACGGATCGCGTCTGCGAGACCGGATCGGTGCGGCAGTCCATGAATGCCAGATCGGCCACGCGGTAGCTGTCGATCACGCCACTGAAGCCGTCGGCCAGTTGCCGGCGCGAAATGGGTACATCGAGAAAATGGCCCAGACGGTCGCGCCACGCGGGCAACTGCGCGCGCGGCGCTTCGTGGTGCGTACTAAAGTGGCTATGGATGCAGTCCGCGGGAGCCGCATCTCTCGTTACGGACTCGGTTGTCAAGGTTTTCCCCGCCAGATTCGTTGTCTGCGCATGATAGCCGCACTTCGCGAACATCGCTCGGGGGCAAAATTTCCGCCTTGCACGCGCTCAGAAGTCGGCGAAGAACGCCCGCGCCGCCACCATGCAGAACGACGCGACCAGTTGGCCATGATAGGCCCGCAGGACCGCTGACGCCCCGCCGTCGGTCGCACCGCCGGCCACGGCCTGACTCGCGACCTGCGCCTTCGCACTCACGAACTCCCGCTTGATGGACGCATACGGATCGTCAGGCCCGACAACGGGAGAGTCAACATCCAGCACGGAGGTGAGCCCCGCGGGCACTTTGGCGTTCTGCCAATACGCCTGCTCGATGCGCGCGTTGAAAAAGAACACCGTGGGATCCGACTCGCCACCGCACATCAGTACCGGCGCAAGCGGCAGCCAGTTGCGCAAGTCGTTGCGCTTGAACGCCTGGCGTAACGGATGCAGCGGATTCGCGGCCGGTTTCATCGCAATTGTGGGGTTGGGAAACGCACCGTCGGGATTGGCGGCGGCGTCCTCCAGCAGCGTCAGGCGATAGGCGTTGCGCACGAGGTTGGCATCGCCGAATCCCGCGGCAAAGAACGGTGTCAACGCGGGCGGCGTCAAAGGCGGTGAAGCAGGCGGCGTCATCGCCGCGAACTGCGGCGCGGGCGGCACGTTGCTGAAGAGATGCGCGGACGGCAGTTTGCCCGTGGTGAATAGCGTATTGAGCGGCTGCAGGCTCGGCAGCAACGTTTCGATACCCGGCGCGTAGGCCGCTTCGTAGAAGTCGCCGGGCCGGCGGTAGATATTCTCGTAAGCGTGCTGATAACCCGTCACGATCAGCGTCGAGAAGAGCGTCGAACCCAGGTTGACCTCGCCTTCGATGAGCGCGTCGGCGGTGGCGGCGAGTGCGTACGGACCCGAACCCGGTGCGGATGCGGTCACCTTGACGCCGGCCGCCTGCAGCGCGCGATGCGTCGCCATCGCAACGAAGCCGCCTTGCGAATAGCCGGTGACGAACAGCTTGCCGTTTTCGCGCGGCTTTCTCTCCGGCTCTATCCCTGCTAGCGCGACGCGCGCAGCCCGCAGCGAATCGATCACATCGGCGGATTGCTGGTCGGCGTTCAGATAGGGGTGGTACGGGAGATCGGAGCCGGCGTAGCCCGCGTAGTTGGTCGCCACCACGATATAGCCTTGCGCCGCGTACATGGCCGCCACGCTGACGCCTTCCCCGGCGCCGTCGCCGTTGCCCGGGTCCGTTTGCGTGATATCGGCGAGGTTGTAGTTGCGATACGCGGTGGTGCCGTGTGCATAGAGCATCAGCGGAAGCGGTCTGCTGCATGCCGCCGAACGCCCTGACGGGATCATCAAGGCACCGCTCGCGTTAGTGGGCTCGCCCGCGCCGCCGATGGTCCGGTAACGAAAGCTCACGATCTCGATGTCGCACGCGGGTGCGCCGGCAATCTGCGCGAGCCGCCGGCCGCCCGCGCTCGACGCCAGCAATTTCGAAAACGCCGCGGCGCTCAGCGTCGACGTGACACGGTGATCGAGAAGCTGGCCGCGGGAATTGCACGCTTCGCCGCACCGGGAATCGGCAGGCGCACCAGCACAGGCGCCCAAGGCGAAACATGCCAGCAACCCGAGGGCCGCGTTTCGGATAGCTACCCACATGTGAGGCTCCGTCTTGTTGGTATGACGACGAGTGGCGGCCTTGCAGAGTGAGAGGAGTATAGGTAAACGGGTCGACTCAGCGCGATGGGTCCTCGACATGCGCCATCAGCTCTTCGGCCCTCGAAAGAAACAGCTTCAGCACCGGCGATGTATTCGACCTGCTATAGCCGATCACGAGATCGATAGTCGGCGTCTCGCCTTCCAACGGCCGGCAGACCACCGACCACGGCAGCAGGTTGGTCGCATACTCGGGCATCAGCGCGAGCCCGCGCGTGGACGCGACCAGCGACATCGCCATGGCCAGGTTGTCGACGCCATGTTCGGGCGCGACCGTGATGCCGTTTTCGTCCAGATAGCGCTGGATCACGTCGTGCAGTACGCGCGCCTTGTTCGACGCCATGATGAACGTCTCGCCGGCAAAATCCTCTGGACGGATCGCGCTTCGCTCGGTGAGGCGATGGTCGCTCGGCATGAGCACGATGAGCTTCTCGCTGCTGACTGCCCGATAGTCCAGATCGAAGCCCGGTTCGGCGCGCAGGAACGCAAGGTCGAGCTTGCCGCGCGCGAGCGCGTCGGCGAGGTCCGGCGAATAGTGGCTCGACACCGTGACGTCGATATTCGGCAGTTCGTCGCGCAAGACCTGCATGGCACGCGGCAGCCATGTCATTTCCTCGCCGGTCAGAAATCCCAGCGCGAAAACCTGTTTGGAGGGCCGCGCGGCTCGGCGCGCGGCTTCGGTGGCGGCGTCGACTTGCGACAGCGCGAGCCGCGCATGGTCGAGGAAAGCCTTGCCCGCCGCGGTCAACTCGACACCGCGCGCGCTGCGGCTGAACAGCTCGGCGCCGACTTCGTCTTCAAGATCGCGAATCTGGCGGCTCAGCGACGGCTGCGACGTATGCAGACGCCGTTCCGCCGCCACCGTCAGGCTGCCCGTTTCGGCGACCGCCACGAAGTACCGCAGATGTCGAAGCTCCATAAAACCTCTTTGGATTCTGTTTGAGTCTTCTTTGCATGGTATGCCTGACAGGCATGCCCATCAGCGTGGTGCTGCTGTCATCGCTCGCGGCGCGCGATGACGCTGGGTTATACAGACGTTGAAACGCGTGGCGCAACCGCATGATATCGGCGGCGCGGTGGCCTTTATCGTCTCGGATGCCGCTCGCTGGATTACCGGCGAGACGTTGCATGTCGACGGCGGTTCGAAGCTCTGAATCCGTGAAGGCGATTCTGTTTGCGATCTCGCCGGGAAGACTTTCTGGAGTGCCGCCCATACGTGGCGGTACACCCGAAGACTTCACCGGCGCGACCCGGCGCGCGACGCCCGGTTAGCCGGACGGAGCGCGTCTCAAGCGGCAAGCGAGCCGCTTACTTCCACAAAGTGCGGCCGAAAAACGTCAGCGTGCGATCCCAGGCCAATTGCGACCACACCGAATCGAACTGCGTCCTGGGGATACGGCCCGGGCCGACCGCCGTTTCGTTCGCGAACGCGTGGTGTGCGAGATAGCGATGAAACTCGACGTCGACATCCGCGTCCTTCAGTTTGCTTTCCAATGCGTCGACCGTTTCGGACACGAAGAACTCGTCTTGCGTCGCCCAGTGACCGATCAGCGGCGCCTTGATTTTCGATGCGTCGATATATTCCAGCGGTGGGAAACCGTACCAGACCACGCCGGCCGACACTTCGGGGATATTGCACAGCGCGAGCAAGGTCAGTGCGCCGCCCATGCAAAAGCCCGTCACGCCGACATTGGTCGCGTGCTGCTTCAGATACTGGACAGCGCCGCGCACATCCTGAGTCGCGGCGTCGCCGAAATTGAGCCCGTCGAGCAGATGGTGGGCTTCTTCCTCTTCCACCGTCGTTTTGCCTCGAAAGAGATCGGGCACCAGCGCCAGATAGCCGGCCTGCGCGAGCCGGTCCGCGACGCCGCGAATCTGTTCGTTGACGCCCCACCACTCCTGAATCACGACGATGGCGGGTGCGCCCTCCAGCTTCTCCGGCTTGGCCAGATAGCCCTGGATCTGCTGGCCGTCGGGCCGGCTAAAGGTGATCATCGAACCTGCTGCCTGTTTCATCAGTTGCTCCTCGAAGTAGACGAAGTCGCTAGCATAGTCCCAGCGTGGCAGGTTCTGCTCGCCCACTGCCGCGTCCGGCCGGCCGATGCGAACAGCGCGTCGTGCAGCGAAGGATTTTGCCGCTCAGCACCAGCTTGACCTGGTCGAGTTGCAACGCCATGAAAAGCCGCGCCGCTTCGTCAATGGAATCCACGGCCATCAAAAAGGCAGAGCGGCAGGTTGCGCCTCAGGTCTGGAAATAGCGCGGCCGGTCGAGGTCGGCGATCAAGCCCGGCTGCTTCGGTTCCCAGTCCAGCAGCTTGCGCGTCTGCTCGCGCGAAGTCGAAGCATCCATCCCGGCAAACAGCGCGAACCAGCCGAAATGGTCGGCCGCCTCATCAACGGATTGCGCGACGACCGGCACGTTCAGGCGTCGGCCGATCACACCGGCGATCTCCTTGAACGGCACACCTTCTTCGGCAATGGCGTGATACCGGCTACCGGGGACGGCGCGTTCGAGCGCGAGCCGGTAGACGCGCGCGGCGTCGAGCCGGTGCACGGCGGGCCAGCGGTTGAGGCCCTCGCCGACGTACGCCGAGACGCCCTTTTCGCGCGCCAGGCCGATCAGATGTGGAACGAAGGCATGGTCGCCGTCGCCATGCACCGAGGGCGGCAGACGAACCACCGACGCACACACGCCACGCGCCGCCAGCGACGCGGCCGTCGCCTCCGACACGCGAGGATAGGCGTCGGAGCGTGGAACCGGCGCATCGTCCTCGGTCGCGAGGCGGCCCGACGCCAGCAGCGCGACCCCGGACGTGACGAGCAGCGGACGTTCCGTGCCGACGAGCACGGAGCCGAGCGCTTCGATGGCGCGCCGGTCCAGTTCGCAGTTCTCCGCGAATCGGGAGAAGTCGTGATTGAACGCCGTATGAATCACGCCGTCCGCAGCGGCCGCCCCGGCTTTCAGGCTATCGAGGTCCTCGAGCGAACCGCGCTGGACCTCCGCTCCGGTCCTGGCCAGAGACTCGGCTGCGGCGTCCGAACGTACAAGGCCGAGTACGGAATGTCCGGCGGCAATGAGTTCGGCAACCACGGCGGAGCCGACGAATCCTGTCGCTCCGGTAACAAAGACGCGCATCGTAAGACCCTCCAGTTGAAAACGAAGGTCGACTATCGACGGGTTTCCTTCAGAGGTGAAGTAGTGACGTTTTAGGGGTATACGCACTAACAGGATCAGCCATTCAGATGTCAGGCAAGCATCTTGCTGCTCTCACCAAAGATGGGTCGTGCATCTTCAATGTCCGGAGCGCGGGATGCGTCAATTAAACCGCTTTGCCTTATTCATGCTGCTGCCGCTCGCCGCGTGCGCGGCAGGACCGTCGAGTCCCACCGATACCGGCTTTGGCCCTTCACCGGTATTGCCCGCGCCGGAGTCGTCGCTGATTACCACGGTCAATATCGCGCCCGTTCAGTCGCGGGCCGCCGACTTTCTCCCAACCGCGCCAAACGGCTTTGTCGTGACAGAATTCTCCCGCGGGCTGACTCACCCTCGCTGGCTCTACACGTTGCCGAACGGCGACGTGCTCGTGGCGGAAAGCAATGCACCCAAGCAGCACGACGAAGGTAGCGGCGTATTCGGCTGGATTAGAAAACAGGTCATGAAACGCGCGGGAGCGGGCACGCCGAGCCCCGACCGCATCGTGCTATTGCGCGATACGACCGGCAGCGGCGTCGCCGATCAACAGACCGTGTTCCTCCGTGACCTGCACTCGCCGTTCGGGATGGCGCTGATCGGCAACCAACTCTATGTCGCCGATACGGACGCCGTTCTGCGCTTCGACTACACGCCCGGCGCGACCCACATCGACACGCCTGGCGTGAAGGTGGCTGATTTGCCGGCTGGCCCAATTAATCATCACTGGACCAAAAACATCCTGGCCGACCGTTCGGGCAAGCACCTCTACGTGACGGTGGGATCGAACAGCAACGCGGGAGAAAACGGCGCCGAGGCCGAAGCGGACCGCGCACGGATTCTCGAATTCGACGTGGCGTCCGGCCAGATGCGGCCCTTCGCGACAGGCTTGCGCAACCCCAACGGACTGTCCTGGCAGCCGGAGAGCGGCGCGCTGTGGACCGCAGTCAACGAGCGGGACGACCTGGGCAACAACCTCGTGCCGGATTACATGACTGCCGTGAAAGACGGCGCTTTTTACGGGTTTCCCTACAGCTATTACGGCCAGCATGTCGACACGCGCGTCAAACCTCAACGCCCCGACCTGGTCGCCACGGCAATCGCACCGGACTATGCGCTCGGCAACCATACGGCGTCGCTCGGGCTGGTTTTTTACGACCGGACGCTGTTCCCGGCGCATTACCGCGGCGGCGCTTTTGTCGGTCAGCATGGGTCATGGAATCGCAAGCCGTATAGCGGCTACAAGGTGGTGTTCATCCCATTCGTCAAAGGCCAACCCGCGGGCGCGCCGGAAGATTTCCTGAGCGGCTTTCTGACCGCCGATGGTCACGCCGTGGGTCGGCCAGTCGGCGTCGCGCTGGATAAGCGTGGGGCGCTGCTGGTGGCGGACGACGTCGGTAATACGGTCTGGCGCGTGGCCCCGCGCACCGATACCGGCGCGGCAGTTGGCACGCCGCCAGTTCAATGACAGCGGATCCGCCATCCGCTTGCCGGCATAACAACGGATGATCCACCCTAGTCGCGCAAGTCAGAACCGCTCCAGCACGCCGAGCTGTACACCCTTGACCGGCGCGCCGGGATACGCGACCGGCAGCCCGGTCACGTTGACGCCGCGCAGGGTGAAGCTGGCATCGTCGTGATTCGCCAGATACGCCGCGCTGAAATAGAACAGCAAAGTACGCGAAACGTTGTATTCGAACGCCATGCTGAACTGGTCGGCGCTTGCGCCGGCGCCGGTATAGTCGCGCACGTGCGCATAGCCCAGCGACGCGCGCGCATTCGCGGAAAAGCTGTATTGCGCCGAGAGCGATCCGCCCGCGCCGTGATAGAGCGGCGTGCCGCCATCGCCGTTGAAGAACGCGAGCCACACCCGCACTTTGTCGATCGCGTACGTCGCGCCGCCGAGATTCGCCCGCAGCGCGCTGGCGCCGTGCGTCTGCTGATGCGCGTATAACAACCTGAGGTTGTCGAGCTGATAAGTGGCGGTGACGTAGTATCCGTCGATACCGTTGCCGTCGTTCTCCGACGGATCGCGCGTGGCCGTCATGACGGTCGCGCTGAATCCGCCGACGACCGGCGACAGATACTCGATCGCGTTGCTGGCGTAGGGTGTGATCTTCGACAGGTTGTTCAGTCCGGACGCGATCGTGCCGGCGCCGAACGCATCCAGGTCGCCCTTGAACGGGATATAGATGGGCGAATATTGCCGGCCGAAACGCACCTCGCCCCAGGCGTTGCGCGCGCCGATCCACGCCTGGCGGTTGAATAGCACACCCGGAGTCTGAAGCGTGCCGTCGGCCGAGCTAAAGCCGTTTTCCAGCGTGAAGAGCAGGTCGGTGCCGTTGCCGAGCGGCTCGCTGCCCCGCAAGCCGACCCGCGAACCGCGATAGGCACCCGAGTCCAGACGCGGGGTCCAGCCGGAGCCCGGATCGGTGACTTCGAGACTGGTGTCCAGCACGCCATACAGCGTGACGGTGCCCGCGCCGCCATCGGAGGCCGCCACGCTCTGCAAGCAAAATAGCAGCGCCGCGCCGCCTATGCCCGCGCGCCAGCCCACGCGATGGCTCCAGGCGGCGACCTGCGCCACCGGATCCCACTTTCGTCGCGGCTTGTCGAGTGAAGTTTTCGCGGCACCGACCAGATGCAGTCCTCCATAGGCACGTCGAACGTGTGTTCCGGGAACGAAGCTCTGCCATGTTGAGACAGGACGCTCGCCGCCGAATCACGAGTGGGATGTGAACAGGCATTGAACCGTCCAGCAGCGAACATAACAGACCTGAGCCGGTTTGCAATTTTCAGCGCTCTTAATTCGGAGCGTTCAGGTGCGTCCATGGGGGAACAACGCTCAAACGACGGCTGCGAATCCGCGTGCTTCTTTCGCCGACGACGTATGGACCCGCAACGGCCCGGCTTCCTCACCGGAAGCCTGCTGCTGCAAGTTGAACTGGCTGATCGACACCTGCAGCAGCCGCGCCTGTTCAGTCAGCGTCTGCGCCACCGCCGCGGCCTGCTCGACGAGCGCCGCGTTTTGCTGCGTCACGCTATCCATCTGAGCGACGGCGTCGCCGACCTGATCGATGCCGGCGCTTTGCTCGGCGGCCGCCGCCGCGATATCGCGCATGACGCCCGACACTTTCGCAATGGCCTCGCGCGCGGAGTGAATCGTCGCGCCGGTTTGCCCGACGAACTCGGCGCCGGTGCCTACCTTGTCGACCGCGCGGCTGATCAGCGTCCGGATTTCCTTCGCGGCCGCCGCGCTGCGCTGCGCGAGCGTGCGAACCTCGCCGGCGACGACCGCGAAACCCCGCCCTGCATCGCCGGCCCGGGCCGCTTCCACCGCCGCGTTCAGCGCGAGAATATTGGTCTGAAAGGCGATGCCTTCAATGACCGAGATGATCTCCACCATCTTGTGCGATTCCGTCGATATCTCTTGCATCGTCGATACCGCTTGCGCCGCCATCTCGCCGCCGCGATTGACGATCTGCTCCGCGCCGGCGGTCAGTTGGCTCGCTGTCTGAGCGTTCTCCGCGGTCTGTCGCACCATCGCTGTCATTTGCTCCATGCTTGCCGCGGTCTCCTCGAGCGACGCCGCCTGATTCTCCGTGCGCGCCGACAGATCCGAGTTGCCGCCGGCAATCTCGCGCGCGCCCGTCGCCACCTTGTCGGCTGCGCCCTTGATCTGTTCGATCGTGTGGGCGAGCGCGTCGCGCATACGCTGCATCGTGTACAGCAAGCTCGAGTCGTCGCCGTGACGGAGCTCGATAGGAATGGCGAGGTTGCCCTGCGTGATTTCGCCGGCCACTTGCGCGACGTAGGCCGGATCGCCGCCGATCGTGCGCTGGATGCTGCGATTGGTCAGCGAGACAAGCGCGGAGAGCAGCAGCGCCACGACGGCAAAGATTCCGCCGACGAAATACAGCGACTCCTTGAACGCGGCGTCGATATCGTCCACGTAAGCGCCCGTTGCGATGATCCAGTCCCACGGCGCGTAACGCACGACGTAGCCGATCTTGCCGACTGCGGCAGCGGGCGGGTCCTGCGGATGCGGGAACACGTAGTCGACGAAGCCGCCATTCGGCGCCTGCGCGACCGCTGCGAATGTCACGTAGTGGTGACGGCCGTCTGCATCGGCGGTGCCGGCAAGATCCTTGCCGTTCAACGCGGGCTTCATCGCATGCATGACCATGCGCGGTGTCGAATCGATGACGAGGAAATAGCCGTCCTCGCCGTAACGTATGCCGCGCAGCCGTTCGAGCGCCTGCCGGCGGGCGTCCGCTTCGCTGAGCGCGCCGCTTTGCGCCAGCGCCGCATATTCCGTCACGATACTGAGCCCGACATGCGCCACATTCACCAGATCGTTTTTGCGCTCCTCGATGCGGGTCTGCCGCGATAGCCACGCCGCCGACACCGACACGGCGAGAAGTGCCACGAGGCTGACGACCAGCGGCAGCCAGAGCTTCTGTGTGAAACTGAATCGGACCATGCACGCGCCCCACATCGGTATCGAATGATCGAGCCGGGCCGCATCATGGCAACAGGTGCCGATATTGGAATCGGCGCGCCGTTGCATGAATGCGACCACCCGATTCATTTATCGGCAATCGCGTGCATGTTTTGTGTAGAGAGAAACCCTTTGCGAGGAGTGAGTGAGCCTGAGCTACCGCAATGCGTTCGGCCCGCAGTTGCCTCAGTGCTTCTCGTACTCGTCATGCCGACGCCACCACACACCCGTTTCGTTGCGTCCCTTGGGCGCGCGGTCGAGCCACTGATACATGCCCCACAGCGCGTCCACGCCGCGTCCGTAAGTGGAATACGTGTGGTAAACGACGCCGTCTTCGAGCAAGAACGCGCTCATGCCGGGCCTGTCGAGTGAATACGTCGGCGCGTCGGTTCCGCAGGCGGCCGCGAACTCGACCACGGGCGCCGGCGCAGGCGTCGCATCCATCGCATGGCCGCCGCGCTGGAAATTGTATTCGACGCTTCCCTCGCGCTGCTGCTGCTCGGTGAACGAGACGTTGATGTCGAAGTTGAAGTCGCTGCCGGCCGACGACGCCCACGGAAACGTCCATCCCATGCGCCGCTTGTACGCTTGCAGCTTCGCGAGCGGCGCCCGCGATACCGCCGTCATTGCAACGTCGTGATTCGCCAGATGGACCACCGAGCCGTTGAACCCGTCCGCGACCGCCGAACACGATGGGCAGCCCGCGGTGTAGTCCGGACCGAACATGAAGTGATAGACGAGCAACTGCGAGCGTCCTTGAAAGAGATCGGCCAGCGAGGCGCTGCCTTCATCGGTCTCGAACCGGTATGCCTTGTCGATTCGGACCCAGGGCAGCGCCTGCCGCTGCCGGACCAGTTCGTCGCTCTGCCGCGTGAGCGCCTTTTCCGCTTCGAGCAGTTCGAGCCGCGCGGCCAGCCATTCTTCCCGTGTGCCGATGCTGTGTTTCGTCGTCATGTTGCCTCCTTGCTTCGCTATGCGAAGTGCTGTGGGTTGGTCGTGCTAGATTAGCCCCGGGCTTCGAACGACGGGAGTGACAAGTGTGGCGTGAATCGCCTGGACCATGGACTCGCTAGTCACGGCGGCGGCGCGCGCGCTCGCCGCGGGCGATCCGCTCGGCGCGCTGAATCGCGTCGCCTTGCGCGACGACGCGCCCGCGCTCGCGTTACGCGGCATCGCCATGGCGCAGCTCGGCGATCTGGTGCGGGCGAAGGCGCTCGTGCGAAGCGCCGCGCGTGCCTTCGGTGCGAGAGAGCCGGTGGCTCGTGCGCGGTGTATCGTCGCCGAGGCCGAGATCGCGCTCGTCTCGCGCGATCTGAACTGGCCCACCAAGGCCCTGGACGCCGCACGCGCCACGCTCGAAGCGCATGGCGACCGGCTCAACGCCGCTCATGCGCGCTATCTCGCGGTGCGGCGCCTGCTGCTGATCGGCCGTCTCGACGAAGCCGAACGCGCGCTCGCCGGGCTCGATCCCACGCCGTTCCCACCGTCTTTGAGAACCGCGCACGAGCTGGTCGTGGCGGGTGTCGCGCTGCGCCGTCTTCAGACCAAAGCGGCGCGCGCCGCGCTCGAACGAGCCCGGCGCGCAGCGGGTCTCGCGGGTATCCCTGCGCTGATAACGGAGGTCGACAACGCCGCACTCGTTCTGAACGCACCGGCGGCGCGACTGCTCGCGCGTGGTGAGGAACGACCGTTGCTGCTCGACGAGGTGGAAGCGCTGCTGGCATCGAAGGCATTGATCGTGGACGCGTGCCGTCATGTTGTGCGCGACGCGGGCGAGGTGATCTCGCTCGCCAGCCGCCCGGTGTTGTTCGTGCTTGCCCGTGCGCTGGCCGAAGCATGGCCGAAGGACGTGTCGCGCGACGTGCTCGTCGCGCGAGCCTTCAGGGCCAAGGTCGCCGATGAATCGCATCGCGCGCGCCTGCGGGTCGAACTCGGGCGGCTGCGTTCGGTGCTTCGCGCCGTGGCCAGCGTGAGCGCGACGCGGCGCGGGTTCGCGCTGGTGCCGCGACATGCGCAAGAGGTGGTCGTGCTGGCGCGGCCCGTCGAGGACAAGCATGCGCCCGTGCTTGCCTTGCTCGCCGACGGCGAGTCGTGGGCTAGTTCGGCCCTCGCGCTGGCGCTCGGCGCGAGCCAGCGCACCGTGCAGCGGACCCTCGATACACTCGCGGCGCAAGGCAAGGTGCAATCGCTGGGCCGAGGGCGGGCGCGCCGCTGGATGACGCCGCCCGTGCCCGGATTCACGACGACCTTGTTACTCCCCGCTCCGTTGCCGGTTGATTAGGATGGCAACACGACAACCACGAGGGACAAACCATGAAACGATCAGCCGCCGAAATCATCAACGAGTACGGACCCTTTGCGGGTGTGGAACGGGTGCATGGCGTGACGTACGACGGCCAGCACGTCTGGTTCGCGACGGGCGACGCGTTGAACGCGCTCGACCCGGAGAGCGGCAAGACGGTCCGCTCGATCGACGTCGCCGCGCACGCGGGTACGGCCTTCGACGGCCAACACCTGTACCAGATCGCCGAGGACCGTATCCAGAAGATCGATCCCAAGACCGGCCGCGTGCTCGCCACGATTCCCGCGCCGGGTGGCGGCGCCGACTCGGGCCTCGCGTGGGCCGAAGGGACGTTGTGGGTCGGACAGTATCGGGAGCGCAAGATCCATCAAGTCGATCCGCAGACGGGCGCGATTTTGCGCACTATCGAGTCCAATCGCTTCGTGACCGGCGTCACCTGGGTCGACGGTGAACTCTGGCACGGCACGTGGGAGGGCGATGAAAGCGAATTGCGGCGCATCGATCCGCGCACTGGCGAAGTTCAGGAGCGACTGGAGATGCCGTCTGGTGTCAGCGTGTCGGGGCTTGAATCCGATGGCGGCGATCGGTTCTTTTGCGGCGGCGGGAGCAGCGGCAAGGTGCGTGCGGTGCGCCGGCCTAAGTGAGATTGTGCGGTGGGCGCCGATTGCAAAAGCAAGCCGCAATCGGCATCTGCATCAGCCTATTTGCGCTCGCATCCCGGCAAGTCCTGCAGCAGATCCATGAACGCCCGCACCTTCGCGCTTAGCAACCGCCGCGAGTTGTACAGCGCCCAGATCTCAACCGGCGGCCCATCCGCTACACCCCAACACACGAGCCGTCCCGCCGTCACATCCTGCTCGACCAGCAATTTAGGCAAGAGCGCCACGCCCACCCCATCGAGCACCGCGTCGCGCACCATCAGCAGCGATGAGAGCCGCAGCACCGGCATCGGCGCAAGCGCCCTCACTCCGCCTTCCGTGCGCACGCTCCAACTCGCACCCGCCGATGCCGCCACCAACACGACCGCGGGCACCGCCAACGCGGCAGCGTCGCCGGCGGGTTGGGAAGGTATCGACATCGTGGGCGCAGCGACCACGAGCCGTTCGTCGCCGAGAATGCGCCGCCCCACGAGTTGCTGGTCAGGCGATGGATTGATGCGGATAACCAGGTCGTAGCCGTCCTCCACCGGATCGACGACGCGGTCTTCCGCAACCACTTCGAGTTCGACCTGCGGATACGCCAACGCAAAACGCGTCGCGATTCGCACCAGCACCACGTGCGCGAACACGACCGGCGCGCTGATCCGCAATCGTCCGCGTGGCACCGGCGCGCGCGACGCCACCGCCTCACCCGCCTCCTGAATTTCCGCCATCAATCCCCGCGTGCGCTCGTGCAGCACGAGACCTTCTTCGGTCAGCCGCAGCGTGCGCGAGCCTCGCTCGATCAACCGCACGCCAAGCGTTTCCTCCAGTTCCGCCACCCGCCGCGACAGCGTGGCCTTGGGGCGGTCGAGCGCCCGGCTGGCCGGGCCGAAGCCGCCGTGCAGCGCCACCGCATTGAAATCGGCGAGCGACGTCAAATCCATGATCGTTCCAAATATGAGACGAAGTGTCTGGATTTTTGCACTTTCGCTACTCAAATGGAACATCTATTGTGTGTCCACGGGCTGACGTTCAGCCCATCCAACCCCAAGGAGAAAGTCATGGCAATCCTCGTAACCGGCAGTACCGGCGTAGTCGGCAAGCAGGTTCTCGAACATCTGGCGGGCAGTGGCGCCCAAGTGCGCGCGCTGACTCGCACGCCGGAAAAAGCGCAATTCCCGGGCGGCGTCACCGCAGTCCAGGGCGACCTGTCCGACGTGGACGGATTGCGCCGCGCGATGAGCGGCGTGAGCACGCTGTTCCTGCTCGCACCCAATGCCCCGGACGAACTGACACAAGCGCTGCAGACCCTGAGCGTGGCGCGTGAAGCCGGCGTGAAAGGCGTGGTGTATCTGTCGGTGTTCAAGGGCGCCGAGTATGTCGACGTGCCGCACTTCACCGGCAAGCATACGGTCGAGCGCATGATTGAGCACTGCGATCTGCCGGCCACCGTGTTGCGCCCCGCGTATTTCATCCAGAACGACGTGCGCCAGAAAGAGCCGCTGCTGACGCACGGCGTGTACGGCATGCCGATCGGCGCCAAAGGTATTTCGATGGTCGACGTGCGCGATATCGGCGAGGCCGCCGCGCGCGAACTGCTGCGCCGCGAGCGGGCCGCAAGCGGCTTGCCGCGCGAGACGTATGAACTGGTCGGCCCCGACGCGATCACGTCGGAAAGCGTGGTGTCGATCTGGGCTGAAGCGCTGGGACGCAGCGTGCGCTACGGCGGCGACGACCTCGACGTGTTGGAACAGCGTTTGAAAGCGGCCGCGCCGGGCTGGCTCGCTTACGACATGCGCCTGATGATGAGCCGCTATCAACAGGACGGCGCGGTCGCATCGCAAGCGCAAATCGATCATCTCGCGACGTTGCTCGGCCGGCAGCCGCGATCTTATCGGGGCTTCGCGGCGGACATGGCGGCGGCCTGGGCGAAGGGTTGAGCGTTTGAATCGGGCGACCCGGCAATGGGTTGCCCGATTCAACGTACTGCTGCTTTTGAATAAGCGGATTGACTGTCGGAGTTTCTAAAGCCATCAATTTAAAAACACGCTCAAGTTTTTCTCTCGCGCTGTCGTTTACACGGCATGCTCCGTGTGTCACATCATTCACGCCGCATAAACAACGCTAATTTTGGCCCAAGTACAAACCACACTCCCTTCAATCCGTAATGAAAAAGTACATCGCACTCTTTGCCATTGCCGGCACGTTATTGACGTCAGGCTGCGCGACTGTTTCCACCATGTCGCCGACCACATCGACGAGTTCGGTCGACACCACGAAAAACTCGTATGCGTTAATGACGGTGACGCTCAAGAACGCTTATCACACGAGTTATCAGCCGAGTCCTATCGTCGTGCATATGGAGCGCGGCGCGGCCGACTCGCGCGAAGACCGTTTGAATTTCAAATTCGACGATCAGGCCACCACGACGAGCGACACGGGTAATCATTATTTCATTCGCCTTCCGCTGGCGCCGGGCAAATATGTGATGCGCGGCATTACCGGTCAAAGCGGCATATTCCCGTTCCACGGCATGTTCTTTACGCCGCTTCACGAAGTGGTCGAAATCAAGCCGAATTCGATCGTGTATCTCGGTCATATCGACGCCACGATCGTCGAACGTAAAGACGGTGAATTGCGCGCGGGGCCGGTCATTCCGCTGGTTGATCAGGCGGTCGCCGGTTTCAGCGGCGGGACGTGGGACATCAGCGTGACTGACCAGTTCGACGACGACGTGACGGCATTCAAAAAGGACTTCCCGGCGCTGACCAATGCGTCGATTGATCGTGAAGTGCTGCCCGCCTGGGATAAACAGAAAGCCACCGAATGGTGGAATAACCACTAATTTCAAGCTGTAAATCCGAACGGCGCGCGCAGCGCAACCCGCTTGCCTGCGCCCGCCTCCAAACAAGCCGATAATCGCATGACCGACAGGATGGAGACGCCACGGTCATGCGCAATCTCGACGAAAATACGATCACCGAAGCGGTTCTGGCGCGCCACGCGCACGCGGGCGACGAGCGGCTGAAAACCATCGTCACGAGCCTCGTGCAGCATCTGCATGCGTTCGCGCGCGAGGTGAATCTGACCGAGAACGAATGGGAACAGGGCATTTGTTTCCTCACCGACGTCGGCCATATCACCGACGACAAACGCCAGGAATTCATCCTGCTCTCGGACACGCTCGGCTTATCGATGCTCGTCACCGCAATGGCGAACCGCAAGCCGCCGGGCTGCACGGAAGCGACGGTCTTCGGGCCGTTCTTCGTCGAAGGCGCGCCCGCCTATCGAAACGGCGACGACGTATCGAACGGCGCACGCGGCGAGCCCTGCTTCGTGTCGGGAACCGTCAAGGGAGCGGACGGCGAAGCGGTGGCCAATGCACGCATCGAAGTCTGGCAAGCCGACGCGGACGGTTTCTATGATGTGCAACACGCCGGCGACGACACGCATCGCGCCAGAGGCGTGCTCCATAGTCTCGACGACGGGCGCTATCACTTCCGTTCCATCGTCGCCGAGCCTTATCCGATTCCACACGACGGACCGGTCGGGCGCATGCTTGCGGCGCTCGGCCGGCATCCGTGGCGTCCGGCCCATCTGCATTTCATGATCACGGCGCCGGGCTATGAGCGCCTCGTGACCCACGTGTTCCGCGAAGGCGATAAGTACCTCGATTCGGACGCGGTGTTCGGCGTTCGCTCATCGCTCGTCGCACAGTGGAAGCACCATGAGGCAGGCACGGCGACGGACGGTACGTCCATGACTACGCCGTTCAGCACGCTCGAATTCGACTTCGTGCTGAACCGATCCGCGTGACGCGGGTCACTTTCCTATCGCAGCAACCATCCCTTACCGAGCTTTACTCTCATGGAAAAACGAGCACTCATCATCGGCGCGAGCGGCATTGTCGGCGGTAATCTTGCGGACCAGTTGCTTTCGAACGGCTGGCACGTCGCCGGACTTTCGCGCGGACGCACGCCGGTGTCGCCGGCGATTGAATCGATTACGGCCGATCTGCAGTCGGCCGAGTCCGTCAGCGAGGCACTCGCCGGCCAAGCGTTCAGTCATGTGTTCCTGACCGCGTGGTCGCGCCAGGCCACGGAGAAAGACAACATCCGCGTGAATGGCGCGATGGTGCGTCATGTGATGGACGCCGTAGGTCCGTCAGGCACACTCGAGCATGCCGCGCTCGTGACAGGACTCAAGCATTACCTCGGCCCGTTCGAAGCGTATGCGACCGGCGCGGTGCCCATCACACCGTTTCGCGAGGAGCAGGGCCGCCAGCCGGTCGACAACTTCTACTACGAGCAGGAAGACCGTTTATTCGACGCCGCGCAGCGCTACGATTTCAGTTGGAGCGTGCATCGTCCGCACACGATCATCGGCTTCGCGCTCGGCAACGCAATGAACATGGGCGTGACGCTCGCCGTCTACGCGACGCTGTGCAAGCAGACCGGCCAGCCGTTCGTCTTCCCTGGATCCGAGGCGCAATGGAACAGCCTCACCGACATGACCGACGCGCGGCTGCTCGCGCGCCACCTAGAGTGGGCCGCCACGTCAGCGAAAGCGCGCAATGAAGACTTCAACGTGGTCAACGGCGATGTGTTCCGCTGGAAATGGATGTGGTCGCAAATCGCCGGCTACTTCGGTATCGAAGCGGTACCGTTCGATGGCGAAGCACGTCCGCTGGAAGGCCGCATGCAGGACGCCGGCAAGGCATGGGCCGAGATCGCCGCGCGCTTCGATCTGAAGGAGGCCGACATCGGCAAGCTCGCCTCGTGGTGGCACACCGACGCGGACCTTGGCCGCCCGATGGAAGTGCTCACGGATATGACCAAGAGCCGGCAGGCAGGCTTCCTCGATTATCAGAGCACGCCCGACGCCTTCTTCGCGCTGTTCGACCGGTTGAAGGCGGAGCGCATCATTCCCAGCGATACGCGCACGCGGCTAGCGGCCTCGATTGAACAGCGGTGACGCGTGGCTCGCGGCCGCGAGTTCCGAAGCGGCCGCGAGCAGTGTCGAGCCGAGGCTGGCCATGCGTTTTTCGTCCAGCCGCACGAGCGGCCCGGCAATGCTGATCACGCCCATGGCGGGATAGCCGCGCCGCTGCACGGGTGCGGCCATTGCCGTCATGCCGGGGGCAAAGACTTCGTTGATTGTCGCGTAGCCTCGTTCACGCGCGGCGTGCACGAACTTCAGCAGTGCGCTGATCGTGGTCGGCGCGTTGGGACCGTATTGCTTCGGCTGCCCAAAGCCCTGGCGCGAGACGAGTTCGAGCGCGCGTTCGTCGGTCATGGTCATCATCCATGCGTGGCCCGTGGCGCTGCACGAGAGGATCGTGTCCATGCCCATGTCCGGGTCGTAGCGCAGACCCTTCAGCGCGCCCTGCGCCTTCGCGACCCACGTCAGCCGGTCGCCGTCCACGATTGCCAGCCGCACCAGTTCGCCGGATGTCTCGGCGAGCCGGTCGAGCATCGTCTGCGCAATGTCCACGATGCCGGACGTCGCGAGAAAACCGAGCCCCAAGCCGACGAGCTTGGTGGTGAGCACGTAGTCGCCATGCTCGCGCAACTGCCGCACATAACCGCATTGCTTCAGATCGACGAGTAGCCGATGACATGCGCTGCGCGGGATATCGAGTTCGTCCGCGATCATCGCGAGCGGCGTTCCCTCCATTTGCGTGGCGAGAAATTCGAGTACCGCGAGGGTGCGCTCCGTGACGCCTGGCATGCCGGTCTCCGTCTTTTTCGGGGGTTTGCGCAGGCAGTTTTGCACATTATGGGATCAAATTCCACCCTGGAACGGCATCCCACCCAAGGGTGCTAACCTTGGTTTCAAGGCGGCGCGACGCGCACAGCGATTCGAAGCGCCCCGAGTTCATCGATCAGACAAGCGAGCGGGAAACGGTTGGCAGCGCTCATCGCTTGCGACCTGCATCCCGTGCGGCGACGGTTAAGGAGACAACATGATTCAGGAAACGCAACAAGGCACGCATGCCGCGATGCGCACGCGGGCGGTCACGGCGGCGGCCGTCGGCACCGCGCTCGAGTGGTTCGACTTCACGCTTTACGGCGCATTGGCCGCCACGGTTTTGCCCAAGCTGTTTTTCCCCTCGATGGACTCGACGTCCGCTCTGCTTGCATCGCTTGCGACCTTCGGTGTGGGGCTCGCCGCGCGGCCGCTCGGCGCGATCATCTGCGGCCATTTGGGCGACAAGCTCGGGCGACGCAACCTCATGCTCGGCACCGTCACGGTGATGGGCCTCGCCTCGATGCTGATGGGTCTGTTGCCGACCTACGCGAGCATCGGCGTATGGGCGCCCGTCCTGCTGGTGCTGCTGCGCATTCTGCAAGGCTTCGCGCTGGGCGGCGAGTCGACCGGCGCGCAGTTGATGGCGATCGAACACGCCAGCGCCGACCGGCGCGGCAAGTACTCCGGGCTGCTGGGCCTGTGTTCGCCGCTGAGTCAGATCATGGCCAACGGCGTGCTGCTTCTGCTGTCGTCCACGATGTCGGCGCAGGCTTTCGATTCGTACGGCTGGCGCATCCCGTTCGTGCTGAGCTTCATTCTCGTGATCGTCGGCGTGTATATCCGCTTGCGAGTCAGCGAGACGCCCGCCTTCGTGGCGCTGCGTAAAACGGAAGTCGTGCACGTGGGCAGTCCGCTGCGCGATGCATTGCGCCTGCATTGGAGAACGGTTCTGCGCTGGATGCTGTTCTTCTGCGGACCCGCCGCGATCTTCTACCTGATCGTGGTGTTCTCGCTCAGCTACATCACGAAGACGCTCGCTATCCCCAAGCAAACCGGTTTTCTTCTGCTGATGGGCGCCAATGTCTGCGCGATCGTCGGCGCGCTTGCCGGCGGCATGCTGAGCGACAAGATCGGCCGCAAGAAGGCGCTCGCGATCGGCTCGACCGCGACCTTGCTGATGCTCTTCGTGTATTTCCAGATTCTCGACACCAAAAGCTTTGTACCGATGCTCGCGGCGATGGGCTTCTTCCTCGGCTTCACGCAGTTTCAAAGCGGCATTCAGCCGGTCGCGTTCGCCGAAGCGTTTCCGACCAATGTGCGTTACTCCGGCTCCGCGCTCGCTTACACCGGTGCGAACCTGGTGGCGGGCGGTCCGATGCCGGTGCTGGCCGTGTGGCTCTTTGCCGTGTGCAACGGCTCGCCGTGGGGCGTCGTCGCCGTGTGCGTGGTCTTCAACGTGATTTCGCTGGTGATGATCCTCACGGCGCGCGAAACCCTCGGCATCGACATGAACCGCACCGACTCGACGGCGGCCGTCACGGGCGAAGCGGACTTTACGCCGGCGGCCGTGAGCAACAGCCATCGCACGTAATACGCGCGGCGCTCCGGCGTGACACTGAATCATCGAATTTTTGCAGACAGGCGACCGAACAATGACTGAACTCGTATATGTACTGAATGGCTCGAACCTCAACATGCTCGGCAAGCGTGAGCCGCATCTGTATGGGACGACCACGCTGGCGCAAATCCAGCAGCAGGTGGAGGCGCTCGCGGTCCGGCTGGAACTTCAATGCGAGTTCCGCCAGACCAACAGTGAGGCCACCATGGTCGACTGGCTGCAGGAAGCGTTCGAGCGCGACGCCGCGGTGATCATCAATCCGGCGGGCTTTTCGTTCGCGTCGGTGCCGGTTTTCGACGCGGTCAAGCTGATCGAGCGACCGTTGATCGAGCTGCACATCACCAACATTCACAAACGCGATGAAACGTATCGCCATTCGCTGGTCTCGCGCGCGGCGACTGGGGTGATTTGCGGACTTGGCGCGAACGGGTATCTTGTCGCGCTGCAAGCGATGGCGATGGCACTCGGGAAAAGTCCGAATTTCGGTTGAGGCTGCAGGCTGCAGGCGCGGGCCGACTGGCCCGCGCGTAACTCGAACGCCCCTTGCCGCCTCGCCCACCCACCATGCCGTGCCCGCTGCGCACGGCATTTTTTTGCCCTGAAATTCCAGAGAATAGTTTTGGCTAAGGGGAAACCCGTATAATCCCTTCCAAGAGGTCAGACAACTAGAGGACATCAGTCGTCAAGACCCTGACCTGCGCCGGCCGCGCAGCGTCCACCTTGCAAAGCTTTCCCTCAGATCCGTGAACCCGACTGCCACTGCCCTGCCGTTCCGCAACGCCCTGTTCGCCATGCTCGGCATCGGCCTCGTCAACATGCTGGTCGCACTCGATCAGACGGTCGTCAGCACCGCGCTGCCGTCCATCGTCGCCGAGTTGCATGGCTTCGAGTACTACGCGTGGATTGCTAGTGCTTATCTGCTGGCTTCGGTGGTCACCGTGCCGGTGTTCGGGCGGCTCGGCGACTACTTCGGCCGCAAGCGTTTCGTGATCGCCGCGGTCATCACGTTCACGGTGGCGTCGGTGCTCTGCGGCGTCGCGAACGACATGCTGTTTCTCGTCATCGCCCGCGGCTTGCAAGGCGTCGGCGGCGGGATGATGGTCGGCACGGCGTTCGCGTCGATACCCGATCTGTTTCCCGATCCGCGCGCGCGAGTGCGCTGGCAAGTGGTGATGGCGGCCGCGTACGGCATCGGCACCGCGGCGGGACCGTCGCTCGGCGGCTGGATGAGCGAACACTGGGGCTGGCGTTCGACCTTCCTGATCAATTTGCCGGTCGGCGCGGCGGCGCTCTATTTCATCTGGGCGCATCTGCCGAGCTTCCGGCGCCCTCATGAAGGCGAAGTCAAAATCGACTGGCTCGGCGCGGCGTTGGTCGCCGCCGTGCTCGGCGGTCTGCAGGCTTTTATCGAAGCCGTGCCGAAAAACGGCCTGACCGCCGGCAATCTCACGTTGGCCGCTTGTGTGATCGTGGGCACGATCGCACTGCTGATCTGCGAGAAGCGCGCCACGCATCCGATCATTCCGCTCGATCTGTTCAAGGACCCGCAACTCGTCACGCTGTTCACGCTCGGCATGCTGTCGGGCTTCGTGATGTTCTCGCTGATCTTCTTCGCGCCGCTGCTGCTGCAAGGCGGCTTCGGACTGTCGCCGCAACAGGCCGGCCTGCTCGCCACGCCGATAGCCGCCTGTATCGCGCTTGGCAGTCTGCTGAATACGCGCATCGTGATTCACATGAAGAAGCCGACGCAGATCCTGTCGATCGGCTTCGCGCTGCTGCTGTTCGCGTCGATCGCGCTGGCGTTTGCGAATCCGGACACGCCGCACGTGTGGATCGAATTGCCGATGGCCGCAGTCGGTATCGGCCTCGGTTTCATTCTCAACAATCTGAATGTGTTCGGCCAGGAGATCGCCGGGCGCGAGCGCTTCGGCATCACGACGGCGCTGCTGCAATCCACGCGCATGGTAGGCGGGATGCTGGGCACGAGCATTGTCGCGACCGTGGTGCAGCATCATTACCGCGACGTGATCACGCGCACGATGAGTGTGCTCGGCGAGCCGGCCGCGTCGCAATGGCGGCCTCGCTTTGTCGACCTGCGCATTCTTATCGATGAGGCGTCGCGCCTGAAGCTGATCGCGGATACGAAGCCGTCAGGGCTCAATACGCTCGCCTTGATCGACACGGCGCGCGACGCGTTGGTGCAGTCGATTCATATCGGCGTGTGGCTGACGGCGGTGGCGGCGCTGGCGGCCGCGCTGCTCGTGCAGCGGATTTCGCACGTGGTGTTTCGCAAGAGTTGAACGCATTGGCCGGATTGAGCACATGTCGCGTGGGCCACGTTGCGCTTTTCGGCCGCTGTGATTGCGTTCGGATCACAGCGGCCGGTCCCAACCGTTAAGACGAACGCCGCAGGTGCATGGCTGCGTTGTATTCGCAGAAATCCAGCGCCTGCTTATTGCGCGCCGAGCTTCCTGATCAGCGCATCGAGTTGCGCCAACTCTTCTTCGGTCAGATCGGTCAGCGGCGCGCGGACCGGACCAGCATCGTGGCCCACCAGCTTCGCGCCCGCCTTCACGATGCTCACCGCGTAACCCGCGCGACGATTGCGGATCGCCAGATATGGCAGGAAGAATTCGTCGAGCAATCGGCCTTGCGTTGCATGATCGTCGACAGCGACCGCGCGGTAAAACTCCATCGCCGTCTTCGGAATGAAGTTGAACACCGCCGATGAATACACCGGCACGCCCAGCGCCTTATAAGCCGCCGCATAAACTTCAGCGGTCGGCAAACCACCGAGATACGAAAAACGGTCGCCGAGGCGGCGGCGAATCGTCACCATCGCTTCGATTTCACCCACGCCGTCCTTGAAGCCGATCAGGTTCGGGCACCGGTCCGCGAGACGTTCGAGCATGTCCGCGTTCAGCTTCGAATTCGCCCGGTTGTAGACGATCACGCCGATGTTCGGCGCCGACCTGCACACTTGCTCCACGTGCGCCGCGATGCCTTCCTGCGATGCCTCGGTCAGATAATGCGGCATCAGCAGCACGCCGCTTGCGCCGAGACGTTCGGCTTCCTGCGCGTATTCGATCGCCACGCGCGTCGGGCCGCCCGCACCCGCGAGAATCGGCACCTTGCCTCGGCAGGTCTCGGTCGCCGTGCGGATCACGTTGGTGTAGTCGCTTTTCGTCAGCGAAAAGAATTCGCCCGTGCCGCCCGCGGCGAACAGCGCGGTCGCGCCGTAGGGCGCCAGCCATTCGAGGCGCTTCGCATAGGTATCCGCACGGAAATCGCCGTGCGCGTCGAAGTCGGTCACGGGAAAGGACAGCAGCCCTTCGGAAACGATGGCTTTGAGTTCTTGAGGTGAAGTCATGGCGTGTATGGCGTTTAAGGCTTCAAGTACGGCGAGCGCGCGCGGTTAGCCGCGCCGCCGCCCGGATCATCGTTGGTTTAGCGCACCAGGCACGGGCGCTTGTTATCGAACTTCCAGTTCGGAATCAGATATTGCATGGCCACGCCGTCGTCGCGCGCGCCCAGGCCGTGCTGCTGATAAAGCGCGTGCGCCTTCTCGATCTCATCCATGTCGAGTTCGATACCGAGTCCCGCGGCCTGCGGCACCTTGACCTTGCCGCCGACGATCTGCAGCGGCTCACGCGTCAGACGCTGGCCGTCCTGCCAGATCCAGTGCGTGTCGATTGCGGTGATCTTGCCGGGCGCGGCGGCCGCCACGTGCGTGAACATCGCGAGCGAAATGTCGAAGTGATTGTTCGAGTGCGAACCCCACGTGAGGCCCCAGTCATTGCACATCTGCGCGACGCGCACCGAGCCTTGCATGGTCCAGAAGTGCGGATCGGCAAGCGGAATATCCACGGACTGCAACTGGATCGCGTGACCCATCTGGCGCCAGTCGGTGGCGATCATGTTGGTCGCCGTCGGCAAGCCGGTCGCGCGGCGGAATTCGGCCATCACCTCGCGGCCCGAATAGCCGTTTTCGGCGCCGCACGGATCTTCCGCGTAGGCGAGCACGTCGTGCTGGTCGCGGCACAGGCGCACCGCTTCCGCCAGCGACCAGGCGCCGTTCGGATCGAGAGTGACGCGGGCCTTCGGGAAACGTTCGGCGAGCGCGGTGACGGCTTCGATCTCGGCGTCGCCGGACAGCACGCCGCCCTTCAGCTTGAAGTCGTTGAAGCCGTAGCGCGCCTGCGCGGCTTCAGCGAGACGCACGACGGCCTCGGGCGTCATCGCTTCTTCGGTACGCACGCGCTCCCAGTCGTCGCGGCCATCGGCGCCGCTCGCGTATTCCAGGTCGGTTTTATTACGGTCGCCGATATAGAACAGATAGCCGAGCATTTCCACTTCGTCGCGTTGCTGGCCTTCACCGAGCAATGCGGCGACGGGCACGCCCAGATGCTGGCCGAGCAGATCGAGCAGCGCGGCTTCGAGCGCGGTCACCGCGTGAATGGTGGTGCGCAGATCGAAGGTCTGCAAACCGCGGCCGCCGGCGTCGCGGTCGGCGAATTGCGTGCGCGCCTTGTTCAGGACCGCTTGCAGATTGCCGATCGACTGACCGACGACGAGCGGACGCGCGTCGTCGATGGTCTTGCGGATGCTCTCGCCGCCCGGCACTTCACCGACGCCGGTGTGTCCCGCGCTGTCGCGCAGAATGACGATATTGCGCGTGAAGAACGGGCCATGCGCGCCGCTCAGATTGAGCAACATGCTGTCGCGGCCGGCAACAGGCACGACACGCAGTTCAGTGACGACCGGAGTGGCGTTCGATTCAGAAGGTTTCGTGGACATGATGTTGGACCGGATGAGTTAGTGAGCCGGGCGGCGGAAATCAAGGCGCTGTGCGATCGCGCTCGACACGGGCACCGGACGGAAACTGAAAAGTGCGTGACGCATGATTGGCGGTTGTGTCAGTCAGTGTAGTCAGTGAGCTTCATGCTGGAGCGATTCCGGCAGCGCGTCGTGGTTGACGCGCCGGTTGCGAGTCAGGAAGCCGGCCGCCGCCGCAATCAACGAAGCCACGGCTAGGCCGTACAGGCCGCCGGTAATCGAACCGGTGTGCTGCTGCAGATAACCGAACGCGGCCGGCGCGAAGAATCCGCCGAGGTTGCCTACCGAATTGATCAACGCGATCACCGCCGCGGCGACGCGTGCATCCAGATAACCCTGCGGGATCGGCCAGAATAGCGACGCCGCCGCCTTGAAGCCGATCGCCGAGAAACAGATTGCCACGAACGACAGCACCGGATTGCCCGAAGTCGAAGCGAACAGCCCGCACGCTGCAATGACGAGCGCCACAGCCAGCCAGGCCTGCTGGAAGCGCCATTTCGCCGACAACAACGCGAAGCAGTACATCGCGAACATGGCGATGAGCCAGGGAATCGCGTTGAACATGCCGACTTCGAAGTCGGACAGGCCACCCATTTTGCGGATGATCGTGGGCAGCCAGAAGGTGGCCGCGTAGATGGTCAGTTGAATCGCGAAGTACAGGAAGCAGAACAGCAGAATCTGCGGATCCTTTAGCAACTTCATGGCCGGCAGATGCGCGCCGCCGTGCGCCTCGCGCTCGGCCTGTTCCGCCGCGATCGACGTCTGAAGCACGTGCTGCTCTTCAGCGGTCAGCCACGAGGCATCGCGAATACGCGACTTCAGCAGCGTCCAGCTCACCGCGCACAGCACGATCGAAAAGCCGCCTTCGATGAGAAACATCCATTGCCAGCCGTGCAAACCGAAGCCGCGAATGGACAGCAGGCTGCCGGTGATCGGACCGGACAGCACCGATGCGAGCGCGGAGCCGCCGAGAAAAACCGCCACCGCCTTGCCGCGTTCCTTCTGCGGCAGCCACTGCGTGAAGTAAAAAACCACGCCAGGAAAGAAGCCCGCCTCGGCGACGCCGAGCAGGAACCGCAGCACGTAGAACGAGGTGTCGTTCCAGACGAACGCCATCGCCGCCGCGACCAGTCCCCACGTGCCCATGATGCGGGTGAGCCACGCGCGCGCGCCGTACTTCTGCATCAACACGTTCGAGGGCACCTCGAACAGCGCATAACCGATAAAGAACAAACCGCTCCCCAGCCCGTACGCCGCGGCGCCGATGCCCAGGTCCGTCTGCATGTGAGAATTGACGAAGCCGATGTTCACGCGGTCGATGTAGTTCGCGATGAACATGATCAGAAACAGCGGCAGCACGTGCCGCTTGACCTTGGAGACCGCTGATTCGAGCGGGTCGGCGGCGGTGGTGAGAGCAGGCGTCAAGATTGTCTCCAGTTTCGGCCGCTCAGGCGGCCTGATCGAGCGCAACGCGGCGCATTCAAACAGGCCGGTCTTCCGTCCCGAAACGCGTGATACGTTGTCTGATGACAGTCTACCGTGTTTTTCTGGGCAATTCCAATGCGGTGTTTACCCTGCCAGCATGTCTGTAACTCCGCGCTGACGGGGCGATCAGACCTCATGAAGAAGAATATCAAGAGCTGAAATAAGATGTCTGATGACACTAAAACCATTGCGTTCTCCATCCAACATGCGGAGGCGGAACCTCATCTCCGCAAACCATCGCAAACGCGAGAATCAAATCGTTCTTATCCGGACAAACGCTATGATGGCTATACCGAGGCGTCACACGCCGCAAATCGCACGCGCGCCGTGTGCATTTCCAGCCGAACAATCAACCAGCCACAGAAATGAGCAGCCTAACTGAGAAGGTGGTGGCCACCCTTTCCGATGAAATCCGCCGCGGCACCCTGAGGCCGGGCGACCGCATTCCCACCGAAGTCGCGATGATGAAGCAGCTCTCGGTGAGCCGCTCCGTGGTGCGCGAGGCGATTTCGCGGCTGCAGGCGGCCAAGGTGGTCGAGACGCGTCACGGCATCGGCACCTTCGTGCTGGCGCCCGCTACGGAAAAATCCATGCAGTTGCCCGCCGCCGATCTCTCCAGCATGCTGGATGTGATGGCGATCATCGAATTCCGTATCGACGTCGAAGCCGCCTCCGCCGCGCTCGCCGCGGCGCGGCGCACCGACCAGAACCTCAAGCAGATCCGCGGCGCGCTGCAGCGTTTCGAGTCCGAACTCGAGCGCGGCAGCACCGATACGCTCGCGCACGACATCGAGTTTCATTTGCAGATCGCGCGCGCGAGCGGCAATCGCTATTTCTTCGACGTGCTCAGCCAACTCGGCCGCGCGGTGAGTCCTCGCACGCGCCTCGGCTCCGCGGAGATCGCGGAACTCGACCATATCGAGCATCTGCGCAATGTGCTCAGCGAGCATCAGATGATCTATCGCGCGATCGAGCGGCAAGACCCGGACGACGCGCGCGCCGCCATGCGCATGCATCTGAGCAACAGCCGCGAACGGCTGCGCCGCGCTCACGAGCTGAGCAAAGCGGGCGACTGATTCGCCAGCGAGCGGGCGGCTGCGCGCCGCCCTCCTTTCTTCTGAAAAAATACAACTGTACTGGTTTAGGTATAGGCCGGGTGGGGCGCTGCGACCGCAAGCCGCGCTGCCCGTGCAGTATTGTTGGCCGCAGCGGAATAGTGCATTCATGTCCAGCCGCTTGATGGGTTTAATACGTTCGTCCATATTTCTCCCATCGCGAGTTGTTGTCCAAGCCGACAGCGACGCGGACCTTGAATCCACTTTGAGAAACCCATCATGAAACTCACAGGCAACACTATTTTCATCACCGGCGGCGGATCGGGCATCGGCCGCGGACTCGCTGAAGCGTTCCACAAGCTCGGCAATCAGGTCATCATCGCCGGCCGCCGCAAGGCGAATCTCGAAGAAACGATTGCCGCCAACCCCGGCATGCAGTCGGTCGAACTGGACATCACGGACCCGCAGAGCATCGCCTCAGTCTCGCAACAACTGATCGCGCAGTACCCGTCGCTGAACGTGCTGATCAACAACGCCGGCATCATGCAGATCGACGACCTCAGCAAACCGGTCGACGACGCGCTGATCGTCTCCACGCTCACCACCAACCTGATGGGTCCGATCCGCCTGACGGGCGCGCTCGTCGAGCATCTGAAGCAACAAGGCGACGCGACCATCATCAACGTGTCGTCGGTACTCGGCTTCGTGCCGATGGCCATCGCCGGCGTCTATTCGTCGACCAAGGCCGCGATCCACTCGTACACGCAATCGCTGCGCTACAAGCTGAAGGACACTTCGGTGCGCGTCGTCGAAATCGCGCCGCCGTGGGTGCAGACCGACTTGCTCGACAGCAAGAACGAACCGCGCGCCATGCCGCTTGCGCCGTTCATCGAACAAACCATGCACGAACTCGGCACGGACGCTGATGAAGCCATCGTCGAAGTCGCCCGTCCCTTGCGCAACAACCCCGGCCCGAACGAAGCCGCGTTCGTCACGCAGTTCAATGACATGTTCGCCGGCGTCTAATCCATTGTTGTTTGAGCCGGCCGGAAACAGGGTGTCGCGTCTCCGGCCGGCTCCATTGCGCGCTCTCGCGCAGGTGTTTCCATGACTCAAAATTCCGCAGTATCCAGCGTCGCGCCGATTCGCGTCGGTATCGTCGGCGTAGGCAACTGGGCGCAACACGGGCACGTGCGCGTGCTGAGCCTGCTGCCCCAGTACGAACTGACCGCTGTGTTCAGCCAGCGCCGCGAAGCGGCGCAAGGCGTCGCCGAACGTTACGGCTTCAAATACGTCGTCGATTCACTCGACGCACTGGTCAAGCACCCCGAAGTCGATCTGGTCATCGTTCTGACGACGGCGCCGCAGCACGCCGAAGGTGTGCGCGCCGCGATCGCGGCCGGCAAGGACGTCTACTGCGAATGGCCGTTGACGCCGAGCGTCGCCACCTCGCAGGAACTGGTCGACCTCGCGCGTGAGGCCAATGTGCGTCACGTCGTCGGGCTGCAACGGCGGCTCGCGCCGCACAACCGCTACGTGCGCGATCTGCTCGCGCAAGGTTATGTCGGCAAGCTGCGCTCGGTGCGCATTCACGTGAGCATGAATTACTTCCAGGCGCTGCGTTCGCAATCGCTGCGCTGGACCGTGCCGCCCGAAAACTTCTCTAGCGTGATCGCAATCTATGCAGGCCATTTCCTCGACATGCTGCTCGAAGCGACAGGTTGGCCGCACAGCATTGCCGCGCTCAGCATCAATCAGTTTGAGCAGGTGACGATCGCGGAGACAGGCGAAGTCATGCCGACCACGACGCCCGATCAACTCGTGCTCGCCGGCCGCCTGGCAGACGGCGCGGTGTTGTCGGTGCATATCGAAGGCGGCAAGCGCAACGGCTCGGGCGTGCAGATCGACATCACGGGTACGGAAGGCGATCTGCGTATCACGAATCGCTCGGCGTTCGGCAATGTCGGCGACGACTACGTGATCGAAGGCGCGCATGGCAACAACCTGCCGCTCGCGACGCTGCCAGTGCCTGCGTCGTATGACCGGCTGCCGCCGTCCGAGCTGCCCTCCGCCGTGTTAGAGCTCGCCCAGTTGTACGCCGCCTTCGCCGACGACGTCCGCACCGGCAGCCACACCGCGCCGACGTTCGAGCATGCAGTCCGTCTGCACAAGCTGCTCGACGCCGCCGTAGAATCATCAGACAGCGGCCGCCATATCGAAGTGAACTGAAGCGGTCCACCTAGCAGCTGCCCCGCACTTGTGCATGACACAATGCGGGGCGCCTGTATTGCCAGAGAACTTACGACCATGCCGAAACCTTCACACAAAGACACGCTGATCGCCGAAGGCATGCGCGTCATCCACGAATTCGGCTTCAACGGCGCGAGCGTGCGGGACATCGTCAAAGCGGCGGGCGTGCCGCATGGCTCGTTCACGAACCACTTCACATCGAAAGAAGCATTCGGCCTCGAAGTGATCGAACTGTATTTCGAGCGGGCACAGGCCGAGATGCGCGAGACGCTGCTCAACGACGAACTGAAACCGCTGTTTCGTCTCGGCAAATACATCGACGTGCATATCCGCCTCATCAGCCAGAACGATTCGCGCAATGGCTGCCTGCTGGGCAACTTCGCCGCCGACTCGGGCGACAGCGAAGCGATCCGCTCGCGGCTCAATGCGATCTTCGCCGAAATCGAAAAGTCCGTTCTGTATTGCCTGCGGGCCGCCGTCGCGGCGCGCGAGGTGCGAGCCGATACGAACTGCGAGCAACTCGCCACCTTCATCGTCTCGTCGATGCAAGGCGCGTTTCTGCTCGCCAAAGCGCAGCGCGATCCGGCGCCGGTCGTCAATCTCAAGGAAGTGCTGTTTTCCAGCGTTTTGCAGCGGGCCTGATAAGGAGCTTCCGATGACGCAGCCCAATCAGCCAGGTCGTCCTGCCGCAGCTACGGCGCGCGCACCCGCGCAGACCGTCAACGGTGAGAGCGGCGCTTCGCTAGGCGCAATGGACCGGTTTGGCTCGCTCAACGTGTTCGTGCGCGCCGCCGAAACCCGCAGCTTCACTGAAGCGGGCCGCCAGTTGGGCATTTCGTCGTCGGCGGTCGGCAAGGCGATCTCGCGGCTCGAAGGACGGCTCGGCGTGCGCCTCTTTCACCGCAGCACGCGCAGTATCGCGTTGACGCCCGAGGGCGCAACCTTTCTGACGCGCTGCCAGCGGATCATCGGCGAAATCGAGGCAGCCGAGAACGAACTGGCGCTCGCCAATGCCGCGCCGCGCGGACTGCTGCGCGTCAGCATGCCGATGGTGAGCACGCTGATGATGCCGGTGATCGCCGCTTTCATGAAGACGTACCCGGACATCGTGCTCGATATCGACTTCTCCGACCGCATGGTCGATGTGATCGAGGAAGGCTTCGACGTCGTGACCCGCACCGGCGATGCGATCGACTCCACGCTCGTCACACGCACCATGGGCACGTACCGGCATGTGATCGTCGGCTCGCCGGCTTACTTCGCGCAGCGCGGCGTGCCTGGCGAACCAGAGCAACTGCGCGACCACGCGTGCCTTCAACATCGTTTTCCGACCACCAATAGACTGCGCCGCTGGCCATTGATCCGCGATGGCGAGATGCTGGACATCGACCTTCCGACGACGGCCATCGCCACCGCCGTCGAGCCTTTGACCATGCTTGCCGAACAGGACCTGGGCCTCGCCTGCGTGCCCGACTTCACGATACGCGCGCAGCTCGCGCGAGGCTCGCTGGTTGCCGTGCTGCAACCGTACACGGATACACCTACCGTGTTTCGCGCGCTGTGGCCGTCCGGGCGTCAGATCTCGCCTAAAGCGCGGGTCTTCGTCGATTTTTTGAGCGAGCATCTGTTTCCGGTTTCCGCTGCGGCGGCGCGTGGCGCCGGCCGCGCTTGAGTGTGATGCCTGTCGGCCTTCGGCACTTTTCAACGCGTATCGCCCCGCACGAAAAAGCCGGCGTATTCAGCAACGCACTGAACACGCCGGCTTTCACAACATCCGCTTCGTGCCATCAGCAAGCTTATGCGCTCACCGCCTCTTCCTCGTAAAACGGATAGTCCGTGTAGCCGACTTCCGTGCCGCCGAAGAACGTCGGCCGGTCGTACGTATTGAGCGGCAGCTTGCGGCGCAACCGTTCCGGCAGGTCCGGATTGGCGATGAAATCGCGGCCGAACGCAACGAGATCGGCGTCGCCATCGGCGAGGATCGCTTCGGCGGAATCGCCCTTGAAGCCACCTGCGGCGATGATCGTCCCCGCGTAGTGCTGGCGGATCGTCTGCGCGGCAACCGGATCCGGATTGCGGCTTTCATCTTCGACATTGCCGGCGATGCGCGGCTCGATCAGATGCAGATACGCGAGATCGAGCTTGGCCAGTTCGGCCGCGACGTAGCTAAAGAGACCGACCGGATCGCTATCCGACATATCGCCCCACGATCCGCTCGGTCCGAGACGCACGGCAACCTTGTTGCTGCCCCATACGGAAATCACCGCGCGGGTGGCTTCCATCAGAAAGCGCGCGCGATTCTCGAACGAACCGCCATAGGCATCCGTGCGCTTGTTGCTGCCGTCTTGCAGGAACTGGTCGAACAGATAGCCATTCGCGGCGTGCAATTCGACGCCGTCGAAGCCTGCCTTCACGCCACGTTCAGCCGCCGTGCGAAAACTCTCCACAATCCCGGCGATTTCATCGATCTCCAATGCGCGGTTAGGCGTGTTCGGAATCCAGCCGGCTTTTGTATAAGCGACGCCGCCGTGCAGCACTTCCGACGGGCCCACCGGCCGGCGTCCTTCCGGCTGTAACTCAGCGTTCGACTGACGTCCCGCGTGATAGAGCTGCAGGAAGATCTTGCCGCCCTTCGCGTGCACCGCGTCGGTGACTACGCGCCAGCCGGCGATCTGGCTGTCGTCGTAAAGGCCGGGCGCGCCGAGGTAGCCGTTGCCTTCAACAGCGGCAATCGTCGCCTCGCCGATCAGCAATGCGCCTGCAGTGGTGCGCTGCGTGTAATACTCGGCCATCAGACGCCCGGGGCGCGCGCCGTCTTCGGCACGCATGCGGGTCAGCGGTGCGAGCACGACGCGGTGCGCGAATTCATAAGGTCCTACTTTGACTGACGTAAAGAGCTTGCTCATGATGTTTTCTTTCTCGAGATGATCCGGTGAATGATCGCCGCCGAGCGCTGCGCGCGCTGTCTGGCGTTGATTGACAATCTATAGGCGCGGGTCGTTAAGAAAAACGGGCCACGGCTCCGAAGACTTGGGAGCCTGCAGTCCGCAATGCGCCGAAACCCTTGCGCCTGCTGGACTGCACACCCATCACCGATTGTTTCGATGGCGCGGCAACTGTGTTTCAACAGCGCCGGCTACTTGTCGAGCACGTGCTTCAGGCTCGCGTGACGCGTGCTGAACGTCATGATCACGAGCAGGCTCAGCACGGCGAGCAAACCGCCGAAGTGCATCGTCGAGGCAATGCTGAGGTGATCGACCACCGCGCCGCCCGCCAGCGACCCGAGCGCGATCGAGGTCTGCACGGTGCTGACGAACATCGACGACCCCGCTTCAGGGCGGTCCGGCGAACTCCATTGCATCCAGATGCTTAGGCTCAGGGGGATCGCGCCGAGCGCGACGGTCCAGAACCCACCGAGGCTCGCGCCCAGCAATGCGCGGCCCACCAGCATCACGGCGAAGCTCGGCGCAAGCGCCGAGATCACGTTCGATGCGGCCAGCAGCAACAGGGTCGCCGGCTTATCTGGCGAAACGCGGCGCGCCAGTCGCGCCGCTCGATCTCGCGCACCATGAGTGCCTGCAATTCGTCAGCCTGGGACGACCGCAACCGTGGCTCTTAGCCGGCGTCGAGCAACAGGTGGTGGAAACCGGCGGCAGGTTGAAGATGGACAGCGCCGAGGCTTTGATCGGCGCGGCGGTGAATGGCGTGGGCATCATCAATCTACCCAACTATCGGGTTGCGAGCGAGATCCGCCAGGGCCGCTTGCAACCGCTGCTGCAATCGTTCGCAGCAGAGGCGCTGCCGATTCGCGCGATCTATCCGACGCGCCGACATCTGACGCCGAAGGTGCGGCGTTTTATCGATGAGTTGATTGAGGCGTGGCAGCCGGTGCCGCCTTGGGAAGAAGCGGACGCCTGAAGGCGACCGCAAACGCATAAGCGCACTACGAGGCAGGCGCCTCGACATCGAGATCCATCAACGCCGAACTCAGCGACTTGCCGTGCGCATCGAGTGCAAGCGAACGCGTCACGCCTCCGCCGAGCGCATTGCCGAGCACGAAGTTGAACGCGGCAATCGCGGGCAGTTCATGACGCACGACGTCGCCATGCACGACATCGCCGAGATGGGCCTTCACGCGCTCCGGCGTCAAGACCGCTCGCAGATGATCGTAGTGCGACGCGTCATAGCAAATCACCGAGATGTTCAGCGTATTGCCTTTGTCGCCGGTACGCGAATGAGCCAGCTCACGTAATTTCATCTCACGCCTCCACCATCGAAAACGCCGGCGTCACATACTCGCGCGGCAGCAAAACCGATTGCACCGCGACGACTTCGCGCGCCGACTTCGTGACGCCACCCCCACCCGCCGGACCATTGGTGTAAAGCGTCTCCACCTCGTTACCGATCTGCACCGCTTGCGCGAGCGAAGCCGTGCGCCCCGCCACTCGCGCACGCACTTCATAAGGCTCGGCATAATCGGCAGCCGCCGTTTCGCCATGCAATGCGTTCACGCCGATCAGATCGAAGCGCAATTCACGCGTCTCCACACCGGTCAACACGAGCCGTTCCCGCACGATATCCAGTGCGAGCCGCGCGCGCGCCAACGCACCGGGACCGCCATAGGAAATTTGCCCTTCCCCGATATACCCATCGAAATAAGCAACCGACACCTTCAGCGTATCCGTACGCGACGTGCCTCGTCCGCCGCTCACGCGAACGCGATCCGGCGCTTCCTGCGCGACGCGCACCTGTGAAAAATCCGCGACCACGTCCGGTTGCAGATAGCGCTGCGGATCGTGAATCTCGTACAGCAGTTGTTCCTTGCAGGTCGCCTCCGTGACTCGTCCGCCGGCTTGCGCGAGCTTGGTGATGACCACCGCGCCGTCCGGCCCGACTTCGGCAATCGGGAATCCGAGCCTCGCCAGTTCAGGAACATCCTTGAAGCCCGGATCCGCGAAATAGCCGCCGGTGATTTGCCCCGCGCATTCGAGCAGATGGCCGATCACCGTCGCCTGGCCGAGCGTCTGCCAGTCGTCCATGCGCCAGCCGAATTCGTGAATCAGCGGCGCGACGAACAGCGACGGATCGGCCACGCGTCCGGTCAAAACGATCTGCGCGCCGGCCGCGAGCGCATCGACAATCGCGCTCGCGCCGAGATACGCGTTCGCGGACACGAGCCGATCCTCGTAGTCGGCCACACGCTCGCCGGATTCCACGAAGCAGAAATCGCCCTGGCGAACGACGTCGAGCACTTCGTCGCCGGTGACCGCGGCGATCTTCACGTCGCCAAGGCCGAGCGAGCGTGCGATCTCCGCGGTCTTGCGCGCCGCCGCAAGCGGATTCGCCGCGCCCATGTTCGAAATGATCCGCACGCCGTTGCCCAACGCGGCCGGCAGCACCGCCTTCATGCGCGTTTCGAGCAACGGGTCGTAGCCGAGTTCGGGGTCCTTGCTGCGCGCCTGCTGCGCGATCGCAATCGTGCGTTCCGCGAGGCACTCGAAGACGAGGTAATCGAGCGCGCCGTGTTCCGCCAGTTCGACGGCGGGTTCAATACGGTCGCCGGAATAACCGGCGCCCGCGCCGATGCGCACGGTCCGTTGAGATTGAGTGGCTGTCATGCTGGTCACATCCGTTCAGTGAAGCTCACAGTGAGAATATTCCCAGCGCGACGCAGGCAATCGTCATGACGATCGACGCGCCGAACAGCAAGGGGAACGTGAATTTCTGATGATCGGCGAGATCGATGCCGCACAGGCCGACCACGAGGAAAGTGGCCGGTGTCAGCGGGCTAACCGGAAAGCCAGTGGTCATCTGGCCGAGCAACGCCGCCTGGCCGACGTGCACGGCGGGCACGCCGAGTTGGCCGGCCACTTCGGCGATCACCGGCAGCACGCCGAAATAGAACGAGTCGGGGTCGAACAACATGCTGAGCGGCATCGACAGCAAGCCGAGCGCGACCGGAATATGACTGGCCATCGCGGGCGGCACGAAACCGACCGCCGACTGCGCCATCGCCTTCAGCATGCCGCTGCCTTGCATCACGCCGGTGAACACGCCGGCCGCGAGCAGAATCCCGGCCATCATCAAGGCCGCGCGAGCATGCGCGTCGACCCGTTTGCGCTGCATGTCGACGTTCGGATAGTTCACCATCAGCGCGATGCACAGGCCGACCATGAACATGATCGCCGGCGGAATCTTCTCGCCCATCACGACCATCGTGCCGAGCACCACCAGTGTCAGCACGATGTTGAACCAGAAGTTCTTCGGCCGGCGCAGCGCCTGTTCTTCGGGCGTCAGTTCACGTTTGGGCATCGGCACCGACCCGCTCGCGGCCGTGAGGCCGAGGCGCTTTTCCTCGCGCCGCCCGAGCCAGAACGCCATGCCGAACACGAACACGAGGCCGATCGCCTGCACCGGAATCAGCGGATTGAACAGAGCGGAAATCGGCAGATGCAGCGAGGCGGAGGCGCGAATCATCGGCCCCGTCCACGGCAGAAAGTTGATGCCGGCCGCCATCGAAACCGCTGCGGCCAGCACGCGCCGGTCCATCTTCAGGCGATCGTAGAGCGGCAGCATGGCGGGAATCGTGACCAGAAAGCAGACGGCGCCGGAGCCGTCCAGATGGATCAGCAACGCGAGCAGCGTGGTGCCCATCACGATACGCGTGGGCCGCGTGCCGACCGCGCGCAGAATGCGGTCGATGATCGGATCGAGCGTGCCCGCGTCGGTGATGGTGCCGAAGTAAAGAATCGCGAACACGAACATGCCGACAACCGGCGCGAGACTCTTGAGGCCATCGATCACGAACTTGCTGGTCTGAAAGCCGAAGCCGCCAATGAGCGACGCCGCGATCGGCACGATGATGAGCGCCACCAGCGGCGACATGCGTTTCGACAGAATCGCGCCGAGCAGCACGACGATGGTAGCGAGCCCCAGTAATGGCAGCATGTGCTTGTCTCCGAGATTGTTTTTTACTGCGATCCAGCGTAAGTTCGAAGCGGCTATAAATCAATTGAAATGATTTGATCGCAGCAATTACAAACCATCATGGATCTGAATCTTCGGGACATCCGCGCGTTTATCGCCGTCGCGCAAACGGGCAGCTTCACGCGCGCGGCGACGCGGCTGCATCTGTCGCAACCGGCGCTGACGGTGCAGATTCGCCGCCTCGAAGAAACGGTCGGCCTGCGCCTCTTTGACCGCAACAGCCGCAATGTCGCGCTCACGCCGACCGGCCGTGAACTGCTGCCGCTCCTGCAGAAGTCGCTGCATGACATGGAGCATGTGCTGATCGACGCGCGCGCGCTCGGCGAAGGCGCGAGCGGCACCGTGCGGATCGCTTGCCTGCCCACGTTCGCGGCCAGCGTGTTGCCTGAGTTGGTGCAGGACATCAAGAAGGCCGTGCCGCGCGTGAGCTTTCATGTGCGCGACGTGGTCGCCAGCATGGTCAATACGCTGGTGCGCAATGAGGAGGTCGACATCGGGCTGACCGGCGGCCAGCTCGACGATGGCGCCTTCGAGGTACTGCATGCGGGCATCGACCGGCTGGTTGCCGTGTTTCCGAAGCGGCATGCGCTTGCCCGGCGGCGGCGCATCACGCTCGCCGATCTCGCCGCCGCGCCGCTCGTGCTGACCGCCCAGGGCACGAGCGTGCGCGCGGTGGTCGACAGCGCTTTTGCGAATGCTCGCTGCACGCCGGAGATCGCGTGCGAGCCGACCTACATGATGACAGCGGTCGCGATGGTGCGCGCCGGACTCGGCGTGACGATCCTGCCGGCATCAGCCCGCGAAGTCCGGGCGGAGCCCGAACTGATCGTGCGCGCGGTCGACGATCCCGCGTTCACGCGCCCAATCGCCCTCATCAAGAAGCGCGGCCGGACAATGCCGCCCGTGACGGAAACTTTCGTTGCAATGCTGATCGAGAAGCTCGGCGAGGATTGATCAGCGGATGCGCTTTACCTTTCATTTTCAAACAGAGCCCGATTATCACCATTAATCGTCTGATTTGATCAAACACGCTCGCGCTAATATCGGCTTCGCGCGAACTCGAGGATAAAAACCGTTCGCGCGTATTCTTCAAAAACTTCGAAAACGAAAAAATGATAATGAGTCAATTTCGAATGCTCGCGGTGACCGCAGCGTCGTTCGCGCTGGCCGCTCCGGCATATGCCGCATTGGGCGGCGCGCCGACCTATCCGATCACGGCCAGCAGCACGAGCGCAGGGGCGGCCAGCCAGAATAGCGCGGCGGTGGCGCGCTTCGCCGCTAGCGGCAGTGCGGCGTCGGCGAATTACACCGTGAGCCAGACGACGCTGCCATCCGGCACCGTGGTGAGCGAGTACATCAGCGCGGGCAATACGGTCTTCGCGTTGAGCTGGGAAGGCCCGACCATGCCGCCGCTCAAGACGCTGCTCGCCACTTACTTCCCCACTTATGTCCAGGCGCTCACCGATGCTCACGCCACGCAAGGCGGCGGCTACGGACCCGCCGTGGTGCATCAGTCGGCGCTGGTCGTGGAGACCGGCGGCCATATGGGCGCGTTCGTGGGCCGCGCCTATTTACCGCAAGCGCTGCCGCAAGGTGTGAGCGCTGACGATATCAAGTAACTCATAAAATCATTAGAGAGAGAACAACAGTGCGCAAAATCGCAAGGATTATTGCCGCGGCGCTCGGGCTCGGGTTGGCGCTCAATCTTGCCGGCTGCGGCGGCGGTGGTGGTGGCTCCAGCAGCAATTCGACGGCTAATGCACCGGCTGCCGCCAGTGCGCCGGCGGCCCCGGGTGACACGACGTCCAATCCCCTTATCAGCGACTCGACACCCAACGTGCTCGCCGTCGACGCGTCTGCCGTGCCCACGCCGGCCGGCGCCGGCAACACGATGTCGGTGACCGTAAGCGGAACGGGCATTCACAACCAGCCGATGGTCAGCGTCAAGATCTGCGCCCCCGGCTCCAACGCGAGCGCGAGTTGCACGACGATCCCGAACGTGATCGTCGATACAGCGTCGTTCGGGCTGCGTCTGGTGCGCTCCGCGATCCCGAATTCCACATTCAGCGCGCTCACTGCCGAAACGGATCAATCGAGCGGCCTGCCGCTCGCCGAATGCGCGTTGTTCGGCAGCGGCTATGCATGGGGTTCGGTGCATCTCGCGGACATCGCGCTGTCGAGCGAGATTGCCCCGTCGGTGCCGATCCACGTGATCGGCGATTCGGCGCTGACCATTGCCGCGCCGAGCGAATGCCAGGTGGGCCGGCAACTGGCCACCGCAGCCGATCTCGGCGCGAACGGTATTCTCGGCATCGGCGTGAGCCCGACGGACTGCGGCTCGCAGTGCGCCCTGACGACGCTCTCGCAGTTCTATTACACCAATGTCGGCAATGCCACCTCGGTGCCGCTCGCAAAACAGATCAGCAACCCGGTCGCGCGATTCCCGCAGGACAACAACGGTGTGATTCTGGAAATGGCGCAGGTGTCCGATAGCGGCAGCGCGACGGCTCAAGGCACGCTCGTGTTCGGCATCGACACGCAGGCCAATAACGTGCTGAACGGCACGGGCGCGCCGCTTTTCCGAACCGACCTGAATGGCGACTTCACGTCGACTTATGGCGGCACGGTATTCACGCAGACGTTCTTCGATTCGGGCTCGACAGTGCTGTTCTTTCCGGATGCGACGATCGCGCGCGACGCGTCGTCGGGATACTACATTCCGTCCGCGACCGTGGGCCGTACCTCAACGTTGGCGGGGACCAATCCGGCAAGCGTGACGCTCGGCTTCAATATCGCGAACGGCGCGACGCTGAGCGCATCGGGGAATAACGCGTTCAACAACCTCGGGATCTATATGACCCGGCAGTTTGACCTCGGTTTGCCGTTCTTTTACGGGCGTCATGTGTATTACGGCATTTCGGGCCGCGCGTCGGCGGGGGGTGGTACGGGGCCGTATGTGGCTTACGTTTCGAGCTGAGGGTCGATGGTCCCGCTCGGTGGTTTGTCGTGAATGCCGTCGATATCCGCCGTTCGCGGGACATGTGAAGCTCGTTGATAGAACAGCAATCAAAACAGTGCAGACCGCACGCCTTTTTTGCGTTGTCCCGGGGGACTTTATGAACAAGATTGCAATGATTTGCCTGAGTGCCGCTCTCGTCGGCATCCTGAGTGGCTGCGCCGGCACGAACTTCGTCCGTCCCGATGATGCGGCTTTGCAAAATGGCAAAACGACTATGGCCGACGCGCGAGCAAAGTACGGCAGTCCGTTCCGCCAGAGCACCGTCACCAAGAATGAGGAAGGCGTCACGCTGCTGTCTTACGCATATGCATCTACCGGCGGCACGCCGCTCGAAACCGGCGTGATACCAGCGCGCTCGCTGGAACTGGGATTCTGGAAGGACGTGATGGTATCGAACGTATTCGTTTCCACGTTCAAGGATGACGCGAGTACGTTCGACGCGTCGAAGCGCTCGGCCATCGTCAAAGGCAAGACGACTCGCGATCAGGTCATTGCGTTGCTGGGCAGACCCGCTGGCTATGCTGTCTATCCGATCATCCAGGACAAGAATGGCCAAGCCCTCGTCTACGCGTACCACACGACGAGCGGTTCGGCGTTCAATCTCAAGTTCTCCAAGCGTGATCTGATCGTGACTATCGACCCGAATGGGGTGGTCTCGGATGTGAGTTACGAGTCGTCCGGTATGCAGTGACAGGGCCTTGTCGGCACGCAAAAACTCGTAGGTCTGTTGATCTCCCGCCCGCAACGCTGGCAATCTAGCGAATCCCCAAGGCAACCTTGTTGCATGGGACCAGAGTTGGTGCTCTCAATGGGACCGGAGTAATGCGCTGAAGCGCGAACTCCGGTCGACAGCTGAAGCGCCAACTCTGTTCGACACAGCGGAGACAACGGCAATGGAACCCTCCACCAACCCGCACGACGACGACCTCGAACACTTCGAAGCTCACGGCTCGGCGCCGCTGCCGGTCCCGAGCGACGAAGGCTACGTCGAGCACGAAGGCGCGCGAATCTGGTACGCGTCGTATGGCGCCGGCGCGCCGGTGATTCTGCTGCACGGCGGCCTTGGACACAGCGGCAACTGGGGCTACCAGGTTCCCGCGCTGCTCGGCGCGGGGCATCGCGTGGTGGTCGTCGACAGCCGCGGCCACGGCCGCAGCACCCGCGACGCACGGCCCTACCGGTACGAGCTGATGGCGTCCGACGTGCTCGCCGTCATGGACACCTTGCAACTGGACCGCGCCGCGCTGGTGGGCTGGAGCGACGGCGCCTGCGTCGCGATGGTGTTGGGCAGCACCACGCCGCAGCGGGTGGCGGGTGTGTTTTTCTTCGGCTGCAACATGGATCCGAGCGGCACGAAGCCGTTCGTGCCGACGCCTGTGATCGAGCGCTGCTTCAGCCGCCATGCCAAGGACTACGCGCAGCTATCGGCGACGCCGGACGACTTCGAGGCATTTGTCGGCGCGGTCAGCACGATGATGAAAACCGAGCCCAACTATTCCGCCGACGATCTGGCTCAAGTCGATGTGCCGGTCGCCATTGTGCAAAGCGAGCACGACGAGTTCATCAAGCTGGAACACGCCGACTATCTCGCTCGCAGCATTCCCGGCGCGGAGTTGATTCTGCTGCCCGGCGTGAGCCATTTCGCGCCGCTGCAACGACCGGCGCAATTCAACCGCGTGATGCTCGATTTCCTGCGCCGGATCGCGGGCTGATCGGGACGGCGGCGTCCGCCACGCCGGTTGGCCATTCTGCGACCGGCGCGAGAACCGCATCGGAACCCTCGAAATTTCACGATGTGGAACGATCGAGCGCTTCGTAAAAAATCGTGGTGCGTGGCACAAATTCGGCATTTCGCAATGTCGCCCCACGTTGCACATCGTGAAACACAAGCTGTAAGCCTATATATTAAAACGATATTTTTAGACAGAACGAACCATCTAACAACCACTTGCGCCACTGCCTGCTGACGTAGACTCTTTTACAAGAGCCGGCGCTTCAGTAGTCGGTGGAGTGGGATGAGACGGAAACATTGTCTGAAGAATCCCAACCTCTGAAACGAAGCCGCCCCGGCACAGCGGTTTTTAAATGGCACTTGGGAGACTAAAAATGAAAGGCTTTCGCTTCGGTTCGAATCAGGGTGCTTTCTACATTTTGCCGGGCCAGGACGGTTGGGAGGCAACCTACGGCAACGAAACGCTCGGTGAATTCGCCAGCCCGCAGCAGGCGGCGGACGACCTCGCACGCGGCTTGACCTGCCCACATCTCTCGGAAGGCGACGACACGTCGACGCTTGAGATCCCAGAGAAGCTCAGCGATTGGGAAATCGTTCACGTGTGATGGCCGGTATGGCCGCTGCTCACGTTGGAGTAAAAACGACGATGGCGCTCTCGAGAGCGCCATCGTCATGTTTACCGCTTACTTCAGAATCTTAAGCAACCGCGTCCACGATCTTGTTCAGCGTGGCGCTCGGGCGCATGGCCTTGCTCGTCAGTTCGACATTCGGACGATAGTAACCGCCGATGTCCACCGGCTTGCCCTGTGCCGCACCCAACTCTTCGACGATCTTCGCTTCGTTCTCAGCCAGTGCCTTCGCCACGCCCGCGAACTGCGCCTGCAGCGCGGCGTCCTCGGTTTGCGCGGCCAGTGCTTCCGCCCAGTACATCGCGAGGTAGAAGTGGCTGCCACGGTTGTCGATACCGCCAACCTTGCGCGCCGGCGACTTGTCGTTGTCGAGGAACTTGCCGGTTGCCTGATCCAGCGTCTTGGCCAGAACCTGCGCCTTCGGGTTGTGATACGCGCTGCTCAGATGTTCGAGCGACGCGGCCAACGCCAGGAATTCACCCAGCGAATCCCAACGCAGGAAACCTTCTTCGACCAGTTGCTGAACGTGCTTCGGCGCCGAACCGCCCGCGCCGGTTTCGAACATGCCGCCACCTGCCATCAGCGGAACGATCGACAGCATCTTCGCGCTCGTGCCCAGTTCCATGATCGGGAACAGGTCGGTCAGGTAGTCGCGCAGCACGTTGCCGGTGACCGAGATCGTGTCCTTGCCGGCGCGAATGCGCTCGATCGAGAACTTCGTCGCTTCAACCGGCGTCATGACGCGGATGTCCAGACCGTTGGTGTCGTGGTTCTTCAGGTATTGCTCGACCTTCTTGATGATCTGGGCGTCGTGCGCGCGAGCCGCGTCAAGCCAGAACACCGCAGGCGTGTTGGTCGCGCGGGCGCGGTTGACCGCCAGCTTGACCCAATCCTGCACCGGCGCGTCCTTGGTCTGGCACATGCGCCAGATGTCGCCCGCTTCGACCGGCTGCTCGATCAGCACCGTGCCGGCAGCATCCGTCACGCGAACCACGCCGTCTGCCGGGATCTGGAAGGTCTTGTCGTGTGAGCCGTATTCTTCAGCGGCTTGCGCCATCAGGCCGACGTTGGGCACCGTGCCCATGGTGACCGGGTCGAACGCGCCGTGCTTCTTGCAGTCTTCGATCACTGCCTGATAAACGTCCGCGTAGCAACGGTCCGGGATCACGGCCTTGGCGTCGTGCAGCGCGCCGTCCGCGCCCCACATCTTGCCCGACTCGCGGATCATGGCCGGCATGGACGCGTCGACGATCACGTCGCTCGGCACGTGCAGGCTGGTAATGCCCTTGTCCGAATTGACCATGGCCAGTTGCGGACGCTGTGCGTATTGCGCCTTGACGTCGGCTTCGATCGCTTCGCGCGTTTCAGCCGGCAGGTCTTTCAGGCGCGCGTACAGATCGCCGATGCCGTTGTTCGGGTTGAAGCCGGCTTGCGCCAGCACGTCGGCGTGCTTGGTCAGCACGTCTTTGTAGAACACCGACACCACGTGACCGAAGATGATCGGATCCGACACCTTCATCATGGTGGCCTTCAGGTGTACCGAGAACAGCACGCCCTTCGCCTTCGCGTCGGCGATTTCCGCTTCGATGAAACTGCGCAGCGCGTTCTTCGACAGCACGGAAGCGTCGATGATCTCGCCTGCCTGCACGGCCGTCTTTTCTTTCAGGACCGTCTTCGAGCCGTCGGCGGCCGTCAGTTCGATCTTCACCGCACCGGCTGCGCCGATCAGCGCCGATTTTTCGCTGCCGTAGAAATCACCGCCGCTCATGTGCGCGACGTGCGACTTCGAGTCCGCGCTCCAGGCGCCCATCTTGTGCGGGTGCTTGCGTGCGTAGTTCTTGACCGACAGCGGCGCGCGGCGGTCCGAATTGCCTTCGCGCAGCACCGGGTTGACGGCGCTGCCCTTGATCTTGTCGTAGCGAGCCTTGACGTCTTTTTCGGCGTCGGTATTCGCGACGTCCGGATACGGCGGCAGCTTGTAGCCCTGATCGCGCAGTTCCGTGATCGCGGCCTTCAGTTGCGGCACCGACGCGCTGATGTTCGGCAGCTTGATGATGTTTGCTTCCGGACGCGTGGTGAGTCCACCCAGTTCCGCCAGATCGTCGGAGCCCTTCTGTTCCGCGCTCAGGTAGTCGGGAAATGCAGCGATGATCCGGCCGGCAAGCGAAATATCGCGCGTCTCGACGATCACGTCGGACGAGCGCGTGAACGCCTTCACGATCGGCAGCAACGAGTAGGTCGCCAGAGCAGGCGCTTCGTCGGTCAGGGTGTAGATGATCTTCGGCGGTGTGGACATGTTCGGTGCTTTGCTAGGTGAAGTGTTAGACAGAGCGTTGAGTGGTGCCGATCGGCGCGTTGCGGCAAAACAACAAGGCGGCGCGACGCACGGCACTACTTTCTACGGCCAGACCGTGAGTATATGCGTGTTTTCCTCTACTCGCTGCTAAACAAACATATCCCGGAAACACTCTCCACGGGATCGAGCCCCGCCAGGTAAGGCTTTGGGCCAATTTTTCCTTGTCTTATGACAGATGTCTTATAGATGACTAAAGACTCGGAACAAATATATTGTTAATGCGAATCAGATGCATTACCATTTAGACGCACTTGCGTTCTTACACTTCGATTACTTAACCACTCGCATCCATGAAGCCGTTTCGCACCCTTCTGGTGCGCGACGAGCGTCACTCTGTCCAATTCGAACAACATGCAGAAATTCTTTGTCGCCGGCCGACCGGCGTTTGTGCGCGGCCAACGCCGCACTCCCTCGCTGCTGAGCGCGGGGCTTCTGGCCAGCGTCGGATTGACGCTTTCCACGCTGTCGACTTCGGGCTGGGCGCAGGTCGCGGCCAGCGACGCCGGCGCGACGCTGCCGGCCGTGAGCGTCTCGGCGGCAAAAGACACCACCGTGGCGCAGGCCGACACGGTCAGCGCAGGCGCGCTGGGTTCGCGCAAGCAGGTGGACACACCGTTCTCGACCCACGTCGTGACGAGCGACGAAGCGCAGGATCTGTTCGCGACGACCGCCAATGATCTGTACAAGTACGATCCGGCCGTGTCGGTGATCAGCGAGAACGCGATCAGCGAAAATTCGATGTTCACCGTGCGCGGCATGCCGATCGACACGCTGAACAGCATCAAGATGGACGGTCAGACCTTCCCGTCGTGGGATACCGACCTCTCGCTCGAACCGTTCGAGCAGGTCGAATTGCTCAAGGGCCTGTCGGGCTTCATGTACGGCTTCGGCTCGCCGGGCGGCATCGTCAATTACGTGTTGAAGCGCCCCACCGACACGCCGTACCGCAGCATCACGGTCGGCTACAGGTCGGCCGGCGTGTTCACCGAGGCGGTCGATCTGGGCGGCCGCTTCGGCAATGACGACCGTTTCGGCTATCGCCTGAACCTCGTCAACGAAGACGGCAACACCGCCGAGGACCACGGTCACGTGCGCCGCCAGGTCGCTTCGCTGGCGTTCGACTTCCGCATCACGCCGGATCTGACCTGGAGCGCCGACGCGTTCTACCAGAAGCGCAGAACCAACGGCACGCTGTTCGGCCTGATGTTCGGCGCCGACGCCGGCGGCATTCCCGACGCGAGCAAAGTCACCCACGCGCTCACGCAACCGCAGAACTACTACGAGACCGAGATGGCCTCGTTCGGCACGGGCCTGGATTACCGCATCTCCGAAAACTGGCACGCGAGCCTGAAGTACCGCTTCGCCAAGGAAAACCGCACCAATTCGGATAGTTTCCTGTTTGTCTCCGACGCCGCGGGCAACTACTCGAACACGCTGTATGCGGCCATGACGCGCTACTTCTATCAGAACGTCGACGGCATGGTGCAAGGCCATTTCAACACGGGCAGCATCAAGCACGACGTGGTGGTGGGCGCCGGTTTCGAAACGCAAACCAGCGAGTACAGCAACAGCACGGGTTGGAACGAAGGCTACTTCCTCGGCAACGGCAATCTGTACGCCAGCACCTTGCTGACCAACGACGAAGTCAGCATCGGCTCGGACCTGTACCGTCAGCAGCGCACCACGCAAGCCGCCGTGTACGCGAGCGACACCGTGCAACTGACGTCGCGTCTGTCGGCGCTGGTCGGCGTGCGTTACACGCAATACCAGCAGCACGTGTACGACCCGAGCGGCGCCGTCTCATCGCAATACCAGGCGGACCCGGTCACGCCGACCTTCGCGCTGATGTTCAAGACCGATCCGTATTCGACGCTGTACGCGAGCTACGTGGAGTCGCTGGAACAGGGCGGCGCGGCTTCGAACACCAACCTCAACTATCCGGACACGTTCGGTCCGCTGAAGAGCAAGCAGTATGAAGTCGGCTTCAAAACCGACCACAGCAAGTGGGGCGCCAACCTCGCGCTGTTCCGCGTCGATCAGGGCTACAACTACACGAACTCCGCCAACATCTTCGTGCAGGACGGCACCAAGCGCTACCAGGGCGTCGACGCGAGCGGCTGGCTTGCGCTGACGAGCGAATGGCGCGTGCTGGGCGGCGTGATGTGGCTCGACACGAAGGCCATGGACGTGGACGATCCGACCGTGGAAGGCAAGCGCATCTATGGCGCGCCGCGCTTCACGGTGACGGGCCGCATCGAATACAACCCGTCGTATCTGCGTCCGCTGACGCTGGCGTTCGGCGGCAAGTACGTCGGCAACCAGGCCGTCGACGCGCAGAACACGCAGTTCGTGCCCGCCTATACCACGTTCGATCTGAGCGGCCGGTATGAGACGAAGATCGCCGGCAAGGACGTGACGTTCCGCGCGGGGATCAACAACCTGTTCAATCGCCGTTACTGGACGACTGCTTGGGGCTACTACGTGGCGCCGTCGCCGACGCGCACTGCCGTGGCCAGCGCAACGCTGCAGTTCTAAGCATCGCGTGAATGAGGGGCGCCCGCTGCGGGCGCCCCGATCATGGCGGGAATTTCCGCGACCAGCGCATCGATCGCACAGCGCGTTTTCAGCGCCAGATAGCGACTCTTCGGCCACACCAGGTGAATCTCCTGAGCAGGCCGGAAACAATTCTCCATCACCGTCACCAGCTCGCCTGTTTGCGCATAACGGGCCAGTAGCCAACTCGGCAGCCACGCGAGGCCGAAGCCGGCGAGAGCGGCATCGACAATCCCCTTCATGTCGTCGAAACCGAGTTGCGGCTGAACCTGCGCGCGGCGGATTTGCCCGTCGACGTCTACCACATCCCACGGCTGTGCCGACCCTGCCCGCAAGTAGGCAATCACGGCGTGGCCGCGTAATTCGTCCACGTTGCGTGGCGTGCCATGACGTGCCAGATAAGCCGGCGCGGCGCCGATACTCGCGTGCTGCATGCCGAGCTTGCGCGCGGCGAGACTCACGCTGTCGGCCAGCGGTCCCACGCGCACCACGAGATCGAAACCCTCTTCGATCACATCGACGAAGCGGTCGGTAATCGAAATATCGATCTTCAATTGCGGATGCTTGCGCGCGAGGCCGAGCAACACGGGCGCCACGCAGTAGTGACCGAAAGCTTGCGGCACGCTGACGCGCAATCGGCCTTTGGGCTCGCGGCGTCCCGAATCGAGATCCGCCTCGGCGGCCTCGAGCTCGGCCAGCGCGCGCACGCAGCGGTCGTAGTAGGCCTGCCCGTCTTCGGTGAGGCTCTGGCTGCGCGTCGTGCGATTGAGCAGGCGCACGCCAAGGCGCTTCTCTAACCGCACGATCACTTTCCCGACCGCCGAGCGCGTCAGGTTCATCCGTTCCGCAGCCAGCGCAAAACTGCCCGTTTCCACCACGCGCACGAACGTCGTCACGCCATCGAGGATGTCGCTCATACCTTTGCCTTATTGGTTCCCAATAAGACACATTGCTGGGATTTTCATGCGTCAATGGGGACAGAAATTCCCCCTATATTACACAGTCCGTGGTGGGCAAGCCCATCGACTAACGAGGTGAATTTCCATGTCCAATGATCCGATCGCGCCGCCACGGCGCGAAGAACGGCCCCGCGCGGCCGCGGCTGCAGAACATCGGCCGGTGTCGCGCGAGGCGCGCCCCGCACGAACCGTCGCGAGCGAAACTCCGCAACCGGCCACCTTCCTCTCGCTTCGCAAAAACACGCTGGCGTTGGGCGCGGTGTGCCTTGCGTCGCTGATGTTCGGCCTCGAAATCTCCAGCGTGCCGGTGATCCTGCCGACGCTCGAGCGCGTGCTGCACGGCGACTTCAAAGGCATGCAGTGGATCATGAATGCGTACACGCTCGCAGTGACCACCGTCCTGATGGCGACCGGCACGCTGGCCGACCGCTTCGGCCGCCGACGCATCTTCGTGATCGGTATCGCGCTGTTCGGCATCACCTCGTTGATCTGCGGACTCGCGCAAAGCGTGCCGACGCTGATCGTCGCGCGTCTGCTGCAAGGCGCGAGCGGCGGCGCGATGTTGATATGCCAGGTCGCCGTGCTATCGCATCAGTTCAGCGAAGGCCCTGAACGCGCTCGCGCATTCAGCGCGTGGGGCATCATCTTCGGCATCGGACTCGGCTTTGGGCCGATCATCGGCGGAGCGATCGTGGCGCTGTCGAGTTGGCAATGGGTCTTCTGGGTGCACGCGCTGCTCGCTGTGGTGACCCTGATGCTCGTCTTCAGCGGCGTGCAGGAATCACGCGACCCGCACGCGCATACACTCGATGTTGCCGGCATCGTCACGTTGTCGCTCGCGGTGTTCGGGCTCGTGTATTTCATCACGCAGGTCCCGGCGCTCGGCTTCGGCAATCCGCGTGCGCTCTTCATCATCGCGGCGACGTTGGTCGCGTTCGTGGCTTTTCTGTTTGCCGAGAAACTCAGCGCGCGCCCCATGTTCGACTTTTCCGTGTTCAAGATTCCGCAGTTTTCCGGCGCTTTGATGGGCTCCGCGGGCATGAACTTCAGCTTCTGGCCGTTCATGATCTATTTGCCGATCTATTTCCAGATCGGCCTCGGCTATGACAGTGTGAGCGCCGGACTCGCCTTGCTCGCCTACACGCTGCCGACGCTGCTGTTTCCGCCGCTCGGCGAACGTCTCGCATTGCGCTATGGTTCGGGAATCGCCATACCTGCGGGCCTCTTCACGATCGGCCTCGGCTTCATGCTGATGCGATACGGCGGCAGCGCCGCGCATGCTGACGTGTGGACCATGTTGCCCGGTTGCGTCGTCGCCGGCGCGGGCCTCGGCCTCACGAATACGCCCGTCACCAACACGACGACCGCCGCGGTTCCCGCGGAACGCGCAGGCATGGCGTCCGGCATCGATATGAGCGCGCGGATGATTACGCTTGCGATCAACATCGCGTTGATGGGCGCGATCCTGGTCGGCGGCATTCTTTTTAACCTGAAGACGCGATTGCCGAAGACGCTTGACACCGCGCCGCTCGGCAGGCTGGCGGAGAAAATCGCGGCGGGCGATGCAGAAGCGGTTAGAACAGCGATTCCAGCGTTGGCGCAAATCGATCCGTCAGGAAGCGTCGTGCATGCCGCGTTGATGCAGGGCTTCGGCTGGGTGATGGTCTACGGTGGAATCGGCGTGTGGGTGCTCGCTGCGCTCAGCTTCGTGATTTCTGGCAGCGCGTCGCGAAAACTGAGCGTCAAGAAGCACACGACTGTGCAGCAGCAACAGCAACCAGCCCGATGCGACCCGTGCTGAACAGCACTTCGTCGACGGCGGCGAGCGCACGCGAGTGATATTCGGAGCGGCGCACGCGCCGCGTCTTCCCTCAGGCCTCGACTTGTACCGACTGCCCAGCCATCATCGCGAGCCCTTCGTTCAAGGCCGGGAAAAGGCTACGGTTAAAGTTGTTCCAGCGCAGCTCCAGGATCGTATCGTCCTTATCGATTTCGGTATTCAACACGTCGTGAATCACCTCACCGGAATCGATCCCGTTGTCGACATAGTGAAACGATGCGCCTGTCAGATAGAGCGGTTCGACCGTCACGGTCTCCATCGTCTTCCAGTTGACTACTTTCTTGCCGCGCGCGCCGTAGAGCGCATCGAGCGTCGCATACGCGCCGCGCCGCTCGTACGGCGATTCCGCGCGCGTCACGCCCGGATGGATATTCACGATCTTGCGATAGAACGGCGCACCCGGCCGCACCAGTTCATCGAGAATGATCAGCAGGCCGTCCAGCACGACGATATCGGCCTTCAACTCCACCAGCGTATCGAGCAGATGCTTTTCAAAGGCGCTTTTGCCTGCCGGGCGTCCGGGCGCATCGAGCGGCTCTCGCCGATACGTCGATGGAATCGCGAGCAGCAGATCGTTAACCGGCTTGCCCTGCACGCGCAGATTCGGCGGATAGAACCAGCGCTTGCCCGGCTCGTAATCGAAGCCATATTCCTTCAGCTTCTCGCGATCCACGCTGGACCCGGCGTCATCGTCGTAAATGACCTTTTCGAGCGAGTACTGGTCGCCTAGTTCGGTATCATTGAGCGCCTCGACGAGCGACTCCAGCACCGACTTCATGTAGCGCGTGCCGCTTTGATATGCAATGTCCTGGCCGGCCTTGTCGGCGGCAGCGTTTCTCAGCGACCAGATGTAAACGAGTTTCTTCTTCGGCATAGTAGTTTCCTATGTGTGTGAGTCGTGGCACGCCAGGACCAGGTTTTTCTGCGGCTGAAGCGGCCGCTTTTATCAAAGAGCGAAAGCCATGCGGCCCGCGCTCGTCGCGTTTTCTTGTGCTTGTTGCGTCCGGCCGGTCGACCGGTCTTGCGATGTGTGGTGTGCCAGCGAAGCGGCGATTTCGTCGGAGCGCAGCGCGAGCACCGACAGCAACGTGTCGGACAGCCCGTGGCTGTCTTCGCAGCAACCCTGCAGGTAAATGCGCGGTTTGAAGCTCGCAGGTGTGGCGAGCCGGTAATCGCGTTCGACGTTGCCTTGCGCGAGCGCATCGCCCAGATGCGGCGCAAGCCCTTCCAGCAAGTCGAAATGCGTGTCGCGGCGATATCCCGTCGCGAGCACGAGCGCATCGAATTGCTCGGCGCGCGCGTGGCCGCTCAGACGGTCACGCAAGGTGAGTTCAATCTGGCCGCCCGCCGTGCGCACTGCCGTTTCGATGCCGGTGTTCGCCAGCAGCCGATGCCGCGGATCGGCGGACACGTTCTGCAGATAAAGCATTTCGTAGATCTGCTCGATCAGCGGACGGTCGACCACCGCGTAGTTGGTGTCGCGAAAGCGCTCGATCAGCGAACGGCGGCCGTCGCGCGGCTGCGCGTAGACGATATCGGTAAAGGCGGGGCTGAAAATCTCGTTGACGAACGGGCTGTCGTCGGCGGGTTTCAGCGCGCTCGAGCGGATGATGAGGCTCGCGTCGACGTGCGGATAGCGGCGCGTCAGATCGACGAACACCTCGGCCGCGCTCTGTCCCGCGCCGATCACCGCCACGCGTTTTCGTGAGCCGCCCGCGGGTCCGACCACGTGGTCGATGGAAGTCAGATACTGCGACGAATGCACGATGTTGTGCGTGCCAAGCGCGGCGAAAGCCTCCGGCACCTGCGGACCGCCGCCGATGCCGACTGACAGCGCCCGCGTCACGCGCTGCCACTCGCGGCCTTCGCTATCGCGCGAGAAAACCCGCAGCGCTTCGACGTCGTTCGTGTTGGCGGCGCTCTTGACCGCTTCGATACCGGTCACGGTCTGACCGTAGTTCACGCGATCGTCGAACGACGCCGCGACCCAGCTCAGGTAATCGTGGAACTCCACGCGCGTCGGATAGAAGTTCTTCAGGTTGACGAAATCCGCCAGACGTCCACGTTCGTACAGATAGTTGATGAACGTGAAGCGGCTCTTCGGATCGCGCATCGTCACGAGATCCTTGAGGAAGGAAATCTGCATCCGGCAATCGTCGAGCAGCATGCCGCGATGCCAGCCAAATTCCGGCTGACGCTCGATGAAGCAATGCGCGAGGTCCGACACGCCGGCCTCTTCGGCGAGGCGCACGGCAAGCGCCAGATTCGACGGTCCGAAGCCGATTCCGATCAGATCAAATACGGTGTCTCTGTGCATGTCGCAGGTCCTTATCGGTGGAAGCCGGCGCGCCGGATGCGCGGGCCGGTGAAAATCTTTCGTGATTAATGCGGTTTTTCTTGACTGCGTTTTTTGCTGGCTTTCGTACGCGGTTCACGCGCCGTCCCGTAACTCGGCGACGTTCGATGCCCGCGCAAAGAGCCGCGCCGCCAGTTGCGCGAAGGTCGGTGCGGCGAACACATCGGCGATCTCCAGTGCATGACCGGCGGCTCGCGCGGCATCGACGAAGCGCACGACATCGAACGAACTCGCGCCCGCTTCGAACAGGTCGTCGTGATGCGCGGGCGTGTTGCCTTCGAAGAGATCGCTCCAGACGCGTTCGAGCGCCTGGGCGCGCTGCGATGCTTCGTCGTGAGAGGTCGCGTTTGTCTGCGCGCTGGTCGCAAGGCTCGCGGACTTCAATGCAAAGCGCGCCGCCGAAGCACCCAATTGTTCATGCGGCGCGTCCACGAATTGCTGCACCACGTCCAGATAGTCGGCGGTCAGTACCTCGACGAAGCGGCCGTCCACCAACTCGTTCGCGTACGAGAAGGCGCCAGTCACGCGTCCGTCGGCATGCTCGACTACATCCAGTTCCAGTTCGAACACGACTCGATGCCGCACGTCGTTGAAATCGTCGAGCGTGAGGCCGGCCCAGTCGCGTTCCGCTGTCCCGGCCGGGCGCAGGTAATTGAACATCACTGAGAACAAAGGATTGCCGGCTTCGGCGCGAGAAGCGCGCAATGCCGCGACCACATCGGCGAAAGGCGTGTCCGCGTGCGCATAAGCAGCCAGCGCGGCGTCACGGACTTCGGCGAGCAGCGTTGCCGGCGTGTCGGTTTTCGCGAGACGCGTGCGTACGACAACGGCGTTGATGAAGAGTCCGAGCGCGCGGCGTGCAGCCTCGCCGGTCAGTTCGCGCGTCGAGGCGAGAACGCCGACCGGTTGATCGGTGGCGCCCGTCGCCCGATAGAAGGCTACGTTCAGCGCGGCGTGCAGCAACATGGGCAAGGTCGCGTGAACTTCGAGCGCCATCGAGCGGGCGCGGCGCACGAGCGCCGGGCTGAATTCGAACGCGAGACGGCCGGCGCTCCAACTCGGCGACGCCGCGCGACCCGACGACGGCGACGGCAGCACGTGTGACGGCGCATCGGCCAACGCATCGCGCCAGAACGATAAACGCGCTCGCGACGCGGCGATCGGCAGGACCAGATCCTGATGCGAAGCCGAGCCCAATACCGAAGCTCTCGGCGACGCGCCTCGCACGATTGCGACATAAGTGGTGCGCACGTCATCGAGCCATAGATCGATCGACTGACCGTCCGACACGATGTGATGCACGACCAGCGACAACACATGATCCTGCTCGGCAAGGCGCAACAAGCGCACACGCCAGAGCGGCGCATCGTCGAGCAGATGGAATGGCGTGAGCGCGTCTTCGTCCGTCAGTGCGACAGCGGCGCTCTCGCGGAGAGCATCAGCCGGATCGCCCGACAGGTCCACCACCGGCAATTCAAACGGCGTCGGACCGCCGACTCGTTGGCCCGGCAATTGACCTTCACGTTCAACGAGCCGCACACGCAACGCCGGATGTCGCGCGGCCGCTTGAGCAAACGCTTCGCGCAATGTATCGACATCGAGCGCACCACGCAGACGCAGCGCGACAGGAATGTTGTAGGCCGCGCTATCCGGTTGCGAGCGCCACAGGAACCACAAGCTCAATTGCGCGGAAGAAAGCGGCAGCACGCCGTTCGCGTCCGCTATGGGGTGTGAATTCGAAGCGCCGCTCAAAGCTTCGTTGCCCGCATCGGCCACCGCCTCGCTGCGTGCCGCCGCCATCACCCGCTGCGCGTATTGCGCGAGCGTCGGTGCTTCGAAGAGCGTGCGGACCGGCACATCGCGCGCGAGCCGCTCGGCCACGCGCGTCGCCACGCGAACCGCCGCGAGCGAATGGCCGCCGAGTTCGAAGAAATGATCGGCGCGGCCGACGCGCTCCACGCCCAGCACTTCGCGGAAAATCTGCGCAAGCGCGGTTTCGAGCCCCGCTGCGGGCGCCTGATAGGCACGCGCGACACGCTGCGGTTCCGGCAGCGCGGCGCGGTCCACCTTGCTGTTGGCATTGCGCGGCAACGCGTCGAGCACGACGATATGCGCGGGCACCATATAGTCGGGCAACGTATGACGCAAATGCGCGTCGAGTTCGGCCGCATCCGCGCGCGTGCTGCGTTCACGCGCTTCGGCGCTCAATTCGACATACGCCACCAGCGCCGCTTGCGTGCCCTTGCCATGTACGATCGCTACAGCTTCGCGCACGTCATCGTGCGCGGCGAGCTGTGCTTCGATCTCACCCAGTTCGATCCGCAAGCCGCGCAGCTTCACCTGATGATCGACGCGGCCGATAAAGTCGAACACGCCGTCCGCGCGCCGCTTGACGAGGTCGCCCGTACGATAGAGCCGCGCGCCCGGCGCGCCGAACGGATCGGGCACGAAGCGTTCGGCCGTGAGCGCCGGCCGGTCGAGATAACCGCGCGCGACACCCACGCCCTCACCGCCCAGATACAACTCGCCGATCACCCCGACCGGCAGCGGGTTCAAGCGCGCATCGAGCACATGCGCGGAACGCGCGCCGACCAGCGTGCCGATCGGCAGATAGGCGCTGTCCGCGAGCTTCGCGGTGTCGTCGGTCGGATAGAACATCCACAGCATCGGCGTGATGACGGTTTCAGTCGGCCCGTAGCCGTTGACGATGCGCGCATTCGGAAACGCCCGGCGCATCAGCGCGAACGCTTCACGCGAGGTGGCTTCACCACCCACCGTCAGCGAACGCAAGCTCGGCGGCGCACCGTGCGCGAGCGCCCACTCGGCGAGTTGCGTTGCGCAACCGGGCGGCACGTAGGTCATGGTCACGCCTTCGCGCACCATCATCCGGCAGGTTTGCGCGGGCGGCCACAACGTGTCCGCGGTGATAGCCACGGCCGCACCGTACATGTACTGCGAGAACCAGCCTTCATGCGCGCCGTCGAAATTGACCGACTGGAACAGCAGGAACACGTCACGCTCGCCTGCGCCATAGCGTTCCGCGATCGCCGCGCAATGTAGTGCAAACGAACCGTGATCGACCACCACGCCCTTCGGCTTGCCCGTCGAACCGGATGTATAAATCACGTACGCCGCCTGATGCGGCGACACGCGCGGCAACTCGACATCCGCGTCAGCCTGCGGTTCCTCGTCGATCAGCCACAACCGCAGACGATCCGACTCCGGCAACGCGGCGAGACTCGCGCGTTCCGTGATGACGTGCGTGATTTGCGCATCGTCGAGAATCTGCGCGAGGCGCTCACGCGGATGGCTCGGGTCGAGCGGCACGAACGCACCGCCCGTTTTCAGCGCGGCGATCAGACCAACCAGCAGATCCACCGACCGGCTCAACGCCACGCCGACCCTCATCTCCGCACTCACGCCTGCTGCGACAAGTCGTTGTGCCAAACGCGCGGCTTGCGCATCCACTTCGCCGCGCGTGAGCGAGCGATGCATATCAGCGACGCCGCGCGCGTCCGGCCGCGCGCTGGCGTGGTCGGCCACACGCTGATGCACCGGCCTGAATGCCGTTTCATACGGGAGCGCCGTGCTATTCCATGCGTCGAGTTGTGCGCGCTCCGCTTGCGGCAGCCATTGCAGATCTCCAACCGCGGTCGCAGGCGCTGCCGTCGCATTCGACAGCAACTCGATGAATCGCGCGGCGAGGCGCTCTATCGCATCGGCGTCGAACAGATCGAGCGCATAGATAAAGTACGCATCGATCGAACCGTCGTCCCGTTCCTCGAAGCTCAGCGTCAAATCGAACTTGGCAAACGGCGCGCCTGAAGGCAATTCCGTCATGCGCACTTCCGCGAGCGACGGCAGACGGCGCCGCGCGCCATAAGCGGCCATCACCTGAAACAGCGGATGATGACTCGCGCTGCGCACCACGCCGAGCGCTTCGACCACCTGTTCGAACGGCATGTCCTGATGCGATTGGGCATCGATCAGCGTTTGCTGCGTCGCGCCGACCAACGCGGCGAATGGCTGCGTCGCGGGAATCGGCGTCGCAAGCGTGAGCGTGTTCACGAAGAAGCCGACGAGCCCGGCCACTTCGCCGCGTTCGCGATTCGCCGCGGGCACGCCGAGCTGAATCTGCGTTTCACCCGACGAGCGCGCGAGCAACGCGCTCAGTGCCGCCAGCAAGACGGCGAATGGCGTCGCGCGTTGCGCATTGGCCAGTGTCTTCACTTGCTGCGCGAGCGCGGCATCGAGAACGAAACGATGCCGTGCGCCACGCGCGCTGCGCTGCGCCGGACGCGGCGCCGACCCCGGCAGCATCAGCACGTCGCGATTCGCATCCAGCCGCTCGCGCCAGAACGCCAACTGACGTTCCCGTTCACCCGCGTCGAGCCAGCGGCGCTGCCATAGCGCGAAGTCGGCGTATTGAATGGGCAACGCCGCGAGCGACACCGCTTCGCGCTTCGCATACGCGCGATAAAACGATGCCAGTTCGGCCAGTATCACGTCGGCGGACCAGCCGTCGGAGACGATGTGATGCGTCGTCAGCGCGAGCCAGTGCGTGGTCGCGTCGAGACGAATCAGGTGCGCGCGCATCAGCGGCCCGAGCGACAGATCGAAGGACTTTGCTTCGTCGGTCCGTGCGATGTCGGCGGCACGCGCCTCGCGCTGATCGGCGGGCAACGCGCTCAAGTCGCTCGCGTGCCATGGGCAACGCGACGGCGCGTGCACCGTCTGCAACACGCCGTCGCCGCTTTCGGTGAAGGTCGTGCGCAGCGCTTCGTGGCGCGCGATCAGCGCATCGCACGAAAGACGCAGCGCATTGGCATCGAGCGCGCCGTCGAGCCGCAGGCGTTCGGTGATGTGATATGCCGCCGGTTCGTCAATCATCCGCGCATGCAGCCACAGACGCGTTTGCGCGAACGAAGCCGGCACGCTCGCGGTGCGCTCGGCGCGCGGTGGAATCGGCAGCACGCGAAAGTCGATGCCGGCGGCGTCGAGCTTCGTGAGAAAGGCCTTGCGCTGCGCATCCGGCAACAGCGCGAAGCGTGACGCGAGGGAAAGCAGATCCGGTTTGGCTGTGGTCATGCTGGGTTGTCTCAGTACGGGTCGGCTGGTCGACGGGTCGACATGGTGGGCGGCGTATTGGGCTTATTGCAGCTCGAATTCGTCGAGGAGTGCATCGATCGCGCTCACGGTATCGCCTGCTCCGTGCGCGTCGCGCTCGGCAAGCGCGCGATCGATCGCGGCGGCGCAGCGCTGCAACGTGCGTTCGTCGAACAAGGTGCGTAGCGGCAGGATCAGTGTCCAGTGCAGATTCGCTTGCGCGTTGGCTTGCGTCGCCAGCAGCGAATGACCGCCCAGCGCGAAGAAGTCGTCGTCGCGGCTAATCGTGTCGACGCGCAGCACGCGTTTCCAGATTTCGGCGAGTTCGCGCTCGGTGTCGGTGGCCGGTAACGCAAGGGCATTTTCTGAGGCGGCGCCGCGCACGGGAGCCGGCAATGCGTGACGGTCGCATTTGCCGTTCGGCGTGACCGGAAGCGCATCCATCGCGATCAGATGCGAAGGCACCATGTACGACGGCAGTTGCGCGCGCAAATCCTCGAACAGCGTTTGCGTGTCGAGCGAGTTGTCCGCGCCGCACGCCACGTAGCCGATCAATTGCTCGTCACGCACGATGACCACGGCGTCATGCACGCCCTGTGCAGCACGCAACAGCGCTTCGATTTCGCCGGGCTCGATACGCTGGCCACGCAATTTCACCTGTGTATCCATGCGGCCGAGATAGTCGAGCGCGCCGTCCGAGCGGCGGCGTGCAAGGTCGCCGGTTCGATAGAGCCGCGCGCCGCGCGAGAACGGATCGGGGACGAAGCGTTCCGCCGTCAGCGCGGCGCGGCCGAGGTAGCCGCGCGCCAGTCCCACGCCGCCCAGATACAGTTCGCCGATCGCCCCTTGCGGCAGCGGTTGCAACGCCGCGTCCAGCACGTGCAGTTGCAGATTCGCAATCGGATGACCGATCGGCACGGACGCCGCATCGGCATCGCGCGCATCGCACGTCCAGTACGAAACGTCGATGGCGGCTTCGGTCGGGCCGTAGAGGTTGTAGAGCCGCGCGTGAGGCAATTGTTTGGCGACGCGCGCCACCAGTTCCGGCGCGAGCGCTTCGCCGCTGGCGATGATTCGCTCGATGCTCGCGCAGCGCGCCGCCGCGCGGAAGTCTTCCAGATGGGCGACGAAGGCCGCGAGCATCGACGGGACGAAATGCAGCGTCGTGACACGGTGTGCTTCGATTGCTGCAACGAGTCGAGCCGGATCGCGATGGTCGCCGGGCGCCGCAATCGCGAGCTTCGCGCCGACCGCGAGCGGCCACACAAACTCCCACACCGATACGTCGAAACCGAACGGTGTCTTGTGCAGTACGACGTCGTTGGTGTCGAGTCGATACGCGTCCTGCATCCACGCAATGCGGTTCGCCAGCGCGCGATGCGTATTGCCCGCGCCCTTCGGCTTGCCGGTTGAACCGGACGTGTAGATCAGGTAAGCGAGCTGATCGGGCGCGACTGCCACGGGAGCGCTGAGCGTGAAGTCGGCGCCGCGTAATGCGTCGACGGTCAGGATTTTTACGCTTGTGCTTTCGACCGCTGCCGCGACGCGTTCCAGCAGATGCGGCTGCGTCAGCACGACTGCGGGTTTCGCGTCGTCAAGCAGATACGCGATGCGGTCCGGCGGATAGTCCGGATCGATCGGCAAGTAAGCCGCACCCGCTTTGAGCACGCCGATCAGCGCCACGACCATGTCGAACGAACGCTCGATGCACAGCGCCACTGCCGTGTCCGCGCGCACGCCTACTTCGATCAGCGAAGCGGCGACGCGATCGGCGTTCGCATCGAGTTCGCCGTAGCTCATCTGCTGCGTGCGTCCATGCGTGTCGACGAATTCGAGCGCGATCGCATCGGGTGACGCCACCGCCTTCTGTTCGAACTGGCGATGCAGCGCCTGCTGCTGCGTGTGCGGCCACGCTTGCGTGGTCGAGTTGAAGCGGCCCAGCGCGGCCAGCTCGTCGGCGGTGGAAATCGAAATCGTGCCGAGCGGTGCGTCCGGATCGGCGATCAAGCCCGCAAGGCACGCGGCAAACGCACGATGTAACGCGACGACGCGGGCTTCATCGAGTTGTGCGGCGTCGTAGCCGTAATCGATCGTGAGGGTCGTGCCCGCTTCGATCACCAACGTGAGCGCGAAATCGGTCGCTTCGATATTGCGCAACTCACGCAGCTTGAGCGCGCGCTCGTCACGTCCTTGCCATGCTTCATCCACGGGATAGTTTTCGAACACAACCAGCGTGTCGAACAACGCGCCACCGCCTTGACCAGCCCATTGCTGGATTTCGTACAGCGGCGTATGCGCGTGCTCCGCGGCCGCAGCATTCTCGCGCTGCAAATCATGCAGCCATGCCGATGCCCGGCGTTGTGGCAGCGGCGCAGTAATCACCGGCAGCGTGTTGATGAAAAGCCCCAGCACGGTGTCGACGTCCGGCAACGCATCGGGACGGCCGGCGACGGTCGCGCCGAATGCGACGGCCGTGTGATGCGTCATCCGTTGCAGCGCGATTGCCCACGCGCCCTGCACCATCGTGTTGACCGTGACCTTCAGACGGCGCGCGGTGTCGGTGAGACGTGCCATCGTCGCCGCATCAAGTGACTTACGCCGCGTGAGATGTTGCGGCTCGCGGTGGCTTGCGGACTCACGTTCGGCAACCAGCGTCGGTTCGTCCAGCAGCGCGAGACGTTGCAGCCAGAACGCGCGTTCGCTGTCGGCGTCGCGTGCGGCCAGCCACGCGATAAAGTCGCGATAGCGCGTCTTCGCGGGCGCCGCGAATGGTTGCGGACGCGGTGGCTCGATATAGTCGCGCAACACGTCAGCGAAGAAACGCGCCGTGCTCCAGCCGTCGAGCAGCAAATGGTGACGCGTCCAGACGAGACGCCATGCGTCGTCCGTGATGCGGATCAGCGCAACGCGCATCAACGGCGGCAAGGTCAGATCGAAACCGCGCGCACGGTCGGCACTGAGCCACGTTTCGAATGCATCATGCGCGTCCGTGCCGTGCTCGCGCCAATCGAGAATCTCAACCGGTATGCGCGCCTGGCGATGCACGATCTGCATCGGCGTCGCTTCATCCGGCGTGAAGCCGGTCCGCAAAATGTCGTGACGTGGCACGGCGGCTTCGAATGCCGCGCGCAGGCGTTCCACGTCCGGCTCGATCAGCGTCGCGACCAGTTGGTTCACGTAGGTGGATTGCTCGGGCGCGAACAGCGAATGAAACAGAATGCCGTGCTGCATCGGCGAAAGCGGATAAATGTCGTCGATGGTGCGCAAATCGAGCGGCACGCGCTCCAGCGCGGCCTGCGTCAAGCCGCGCACACGCGCGAGCGGATAGTCGCCTGGCGTTGCACCACCGCCGCGTTGCGCGAGACGCGCCGCGCATGCGGCGTTCAATTTCGCGAGCGCGCTTTCGAAGCGCTGCGCGATGGCTTCCACCGTGGCGCGCTCGAATTGCGTCGTGCCGTAGACCCAATGGACCTTGAGCGTGCGCGTGGCGTCGCCGTCGATATAGGCGTGAATCGCCAACGCGTTGCCGAGCGGACCCGCCGGATCGCGTTCTTGTCCCGCGCCGCCGAAACGTGGCACAAGCGCCGCATCGCGCGGCGCGTCGAACTGGCCGAGATAGTTGAACGTCACATGCGGGCGCGGTACGGCGGCGAGCGCGGCGCGCGTCGCCGTGTCGCCGTAGTGGCGCAGCACGCCGAAGCCGAGGCCTTTATTCGGCACTGCGCGCAGCGTGTCCTTGACCGCGCAGAGCGTGGCCGCCGGCGTACTTTCAACCGTGAACTGCACCGGATAGTGACTCGTGAGCCAGCCGGGCGTGCGGCTGACGTCGACGTCGTCGAACAAGGCCTCGCGGCCGTGGCCTTCGAGTTCGATACGGCACACGGGCATGTCGAGCGACTGCGCCAGCGCCGCGATCAGCAGTTCGATCATCTGCGTGCGGTAAGCGGCATTCGCTTCTGTCAACGCGGCGCGCGTCAGATCGGCGCCGATGGTCTGGATCACGGATTGCGCGTCGGCGTTGGCCGCCTTGGCTTGCGGACGGTCGAGCGGCAGATCGTCGTAGGGCGCGGCGAGCGCGGCCCAATACGATATTTCGGTGGCAAACGGCGAGTTCGCGGTGTCGAGCGAGGCGCGTGCGAGCCGCGCCGCCCATTCCTGCGCGCGCGTTCCCGTCGACGCAAGGCGCACGCTGCGACGCTCGCAAGCGGCGCGATAGGCGGCGTCGAGGTCGTCCAGCAGCACACGCCACGTCACACCGTCGACGATGATGTGGTGGATCGCGAGATAGAGCTTCGTCGTGCCGTCGGGCAGCAGCGCGGCCAATGCGCAGACGAGCGGGCCGTGCGTCAGATCGAGCGTGCTTTGCAACGCGTCGAATTGGGCCAGTGCGTCGGCTTCGTCGCGTGCGGAAACTGCGGCGAGCGGCAGTGTGTCGAATGCGCGCTCGGCCAGAGTCAACCGCCATTCACCTTGCGAACCCACACGCATGAAACGCTGGCGGAAAATGTCGTGGTGCGTCAGCAACGTTTCGAAAGCGCGCGCGAACGCGTCGAAGTCGAACGGCGCTTGCGTGTCGAGTTCGATGGATTGATTCCAGTGACCACGCCGCGGAATATCCAGTGCGAAGAAACGCAGTTGCGCGGGTGTGAGCGTGGCGGCTTGCTCAGGTTTGGATGGCGCGGCTTGCGCCTTCGATGCGCCCAATGAAGGCTGCGCAGCAACGTCCACCGTCGTCGCGACACGCGCGAGTTGCGCGAGCGTGGGCGCATCGAACAGTTGCTTCGGTGTGAAGCGCACGCCGCGCTTGCGCGAACGGGCGATTACCTGCAACACCAGAATCGAATCGCCGCCCAGCTCGAAGAAGTTGTCGTCGCGGCCCACGCGTTCGGCTTTGAGCACATCCTTCCAGACGGCGGCAAGGGTTTCTTCCGTTGCGCCTTGCGGCGCATCGCCCGCGGCCACCGACGACGCCGGTGCAGCCGCCAGCGCCCGCAATGCCGCGCGATCCACCTTGCCGTTGGCGGTCACCGGCAACGCGGCGACATGCTGCAACACGGCCGGCACCATGTAGTCCGGCAAACGCGCGCTCAACGCCGCGCGCAACGCGGGTTCGTCAAAACGCGCACCGCTCGTCAATGCGACGAACGATGCCAGACGCAAACGCCCTTCATGCTCCACGGCAAGCGTTTCGGCCTGGGCGATACCGTCGAGCGCTCGCAGTGCCGCACTGACCTCGCCGGGCTCGACGCGGTAGCCGCGAATCTTTACCTGATCATCGTGCCGGCCCAGAAAATCCAGCCGACGGTCGGCGCGCAGTCTCACGCGGTCGCCCGTTCGATAGAGACGCTCGCCCGGCGCGAATGGATTCGGAACGAAGCGCTCGGCGGTCGCGGCGGCGCGATTCAGATAACCGCGCGCCAAACCCGGTCCGCCGAGATACAACTCACCGATTGCACCCGGCGGCACGCTGGCGCCTTGGCTGTCGAGCACGCAGGCATAGGCGTTCGGCAATGGCAGACCGAGCGGCACGGCGTGTGCGCTCAGCGCATGCAATGCGGCTTGCGCTGGCGAAGACGTGTCGCACGTCAATGCGCCTACCGTTGCTTCGGTCGGGCCATAGTGATTGATCACGCGACAGGCCGGCTTCAGTGCCGCGATCCGCTCGACCAGCGACCACGGCAGCGTTTCGCCGCCGGTCACCAGCGCATGCGCGGGCAGCACGTCAGCCGGATGCTGCGCGTCGAGCAGCGCGTGCAGGTGGCTCGGCACGATCTTGAGAATGCCGACGTTGCGCGTACGCATTTCGTAGGCGAATCGATCGGGATCGAATGCGCATTGCGCGGGCAATAGATGCAGCGTGCGGCCCGAGCACAGCGCGCCGAATAGCGTCGTATGACCGAGATCGGCGGCGACGGTGGAGACCATTGCCATCGACGCGTCAGCGGCGAATGCGAGTTCATCCAGCATGCCTTCGACGTAGTCGGCCAATGCACCATGCGAGATGACAACGCCTTTCGGCGTGCCCGTCGAACCGGACGTGAAGATCAGGTAGGTGGCTTGGCTCGCCAATAGCGGCGTGTGCAATGCGGTTGCGGTTGCGTCACCCACGCTCGCTGGCGATGAAGCCTGCGTGAGCGTATCGAAATCGAGCGCGGTCGCTGCGCCTACAGTCGTGACGTCCTTACTCGTTGTCAGCAACCACCGCGCGCCACACGCGTCGACTGAAGCAGTGAGACGCTCATGCGGCGCGGCAGGATCGAGCGGCACGACGTACGCGCCGGACTTCATCACGCCAATCAGCGCGACGGCAAAGCGCACCGAACGCTCGATACACATGGCCACCGGCTGCTCCACGTCCACCCCGCGTTGGCGCAAGGCAAACGCGATACGGTCCGACGCCGCATCGAGTTCGGCGTAAGTGAGTTGCGTGTCGGCATCCGCGAGCGCCACGCGATGCGGCGTTTCACGCGCATGCCGCGCGAACAGCGCGAGGATGTTGTCGGCCGCAGGCTTTAACTGCCGGCCGCGTCGCGCGGCTCGATATTCTGCGCTATCCGCGCAATCCAGTTCGGCAATCGCGCGCTTCGGATCGCGCACGGCATCGGCGACGAGCGCGGCGTAGCTGTGCAGCCACGCGTGAGCGGTCGCTTCGTCGATGCCGTCGAGCGCATAGGCGACGACGAGTTCGATGCCGCGCGGGTCATCGGTGAAATCGAGCGCGTAGTCGAAACGGGCGGCGAGATCCAAACCAGGCGACATGCGTACCGAAGCGCCCGGCAACTCAGCCGACAGTTCAAGATCGAACTGCTGCGCGAACTTGACCTTGAGCCAGGCATCGCCGCGCCGCACCGGCGGCTTGACGGCGTCGAGCACCTGATCGAACGGCACATCCTGATGTGCGAACGCATCGAACGCGGAACGGCGCACGCCGTCGAGCAATTCAGCGAACGATTGGTCCGGCGCGACACGTGCGCGCAGCGCGAGCGTGTTGAGGAAGAGACCCACCAGCGGCGCGGTCTCCGCGCGCTGCCGATGCGCGATCGGCGCGGCCACGACGACATCGGTCGCGCCGGTCAATCGGTAAAGCCAGGCGTCGAAGGCGGCGAGCAGCACCGTGAATGGCGATGCCTGCGCGCGTCGCGCAATGTCGCGCACGGCTTCGGATAGCGCTGCGGGCAAACGCAGCGCGAGGCGGCCGCCGCGATAGTCGTGCTCCGGCGAGCGTGGCCGGTCGAGCGGCAATGCGAGCGCTTCGGGTGCATCGCGCAACGCGGCGCGCCAATACGTCAGTTGCCTTTCGCCTTCGCCGGCCGCGAGCCAGTCGCGTTGCCATTGCGCGTAGTCGGCGTACTGGACAGTCAACGTGGGCAATTGCGGCTCGCTTCCCATGGCGAAAGCGGCATAGGCGGCCCGCAGTTCGTCGAAGGCGCAGCGAGAACTCCAACCGTCGCTGATCGAATGATGCGTGGTCAACAGGAAGCGTTGCGTGTCGTCAGTGAGCGTCACGAGCGCGGCGCGCACCAGTGGACCTTTCGACAGATCGAACGCCGCGCCGACATGCTGTTCGGTCAATTCCGCCAGTTGCGACGCGCACTCGGCCTCCCCGCAGGCACGCAAATCGATTTGCGCGACTGGCACTGCCAAGCGGGCGTGAATGCGCTGCACGACGATGCCGTCGTCGGACTCGACCAGCGTCGTGCGCCACGCCTGATGACGCGCGATCAAACAATCGAGCGCGCGTTGCAGCGTGCCGATATCGAGTGCGCCCTGCACATCCCATTGCACGGCAACGTGATAGGCCGCGCCAGCGTCCTGCGTTTGTGCGAGTACCCAGAACCGCTGTTGCGCGAACGACGCAGCGCGGTCGACGAACGGTGCGTCGGCAGTCTGCACCACCGTAATGGCATGCGAACCCATCGACGTTTCAGTCTCACTGGCGTCGATCAGACGCGCCAGCGTTTCGAGCGGTTGATCGTCGAACAATGTGTCGAGCCGCAAATTCACGCGCCATTCGATACGGATCGCCGCCTGCAATTGCATCGCCGCGAGCGAGTCACCGCCGCGTGCGAAGAAGCGGTCGCCGCAGCCGATCGGCGCCGGGTCGCTCAACAGGGTTTGCCAAAGCGCGGCGAGGCGCGTTTCGGTGGCGGTTCCAGGCGCGACGTGATTCGCATCGACGACAGCCGGCATCGTGGCAATGAAGTCGCGCAATGCGGCGCGATCGAGCTTGCCGTTCAACGTATACGGCAGACGCTCGAAGCGCACCAAACGATGCGGCATCCAGGCCTGCGGCAAATGCGCGGCGAGATGCGCTTGCAGCGCGGCGTCGTCGAGAGTGTCTTGCAGCACGACGCACGCGATCAGTTGCGTTCGGCCATGAGCAGATTCGGCCAGCACACCCGCGTCGGCCACCGCCGGATGCGTCAGCAGACAAGCCGCGATCTCGACGGGTTCGACGCGCACGCCGCGCACCTGAACCTGATCGTCGATGCGGCCGAGATAATCGAACGAGCCGTCCGCGCGTTCACGCGCGAGGTCGCCAGTGCGATAGATACGTTCGCCCGGTTCGCCACTCGGGTCCGGCAGAAAGCGTTCAGCCGTCAGCGCCGCGCGGCCATGATAGCCACGCGCGAGACAGACGCCGCCGAGCAGCAGTTCGCCGCTTTCGCCCTGTTGCGCCGCGCCGTCGATGCGCGCCACGCGCCGCCCGATCGGCCAGCCGATCGGCAGCGACGCAAAACCATTACCGTCCTCGAGCGCCGGCCTCATGCCCGGATCGACGGGCCACAACATCGGCGAGATCACCGCCTCGGTCGGGCCGTAGCCATTGACAAGACGCACCGACGGGAACACGCGGCGAATCTCGTCGAAACTGTCTTGCGACATCGCTTCGCCACCGAACAGCAGCGTGCGCAGCGAAGGCGGCACGCCGAGACGCTCGCAAACGTTCGCGAACTCGCGCACATAAGCCGGCGGCAGCGTCGTATTGGTGATGCCTTCACGCAGCATGAACGCATGCGTGGTTTCCGGCGCGAACGGCGGCGGGTCGCTGATCACCACGCTACCGCCGACGGCAAGCGGTACTAACCATGCCTCAATGGAAACATCGAAATTGACCGAGGCGAAATGCAGCACGCGATCATTGGCACCGATCGGCAACGAGTCGGCGAGCGCTTCACCATGCGCGGCAAGCGGTCCATGTTCGACGGCCACGGCTTTCGGCGTGCCGGTCGAGCCCGACGTGTAGATCATGTAGGCCGCCGCGCGCGGATGCACCGGCGTGTCTTCTTCATCGCCGTCGAAACGAGGCGCCGTCGCACCTGTCGCAGCAGCGCTTGCGACGTCGAAGCATTGCGCGAAACGCGCGCGCATTGCCGCATCGGCGGAACCGTCGACGATGCCGTGCATGAGCCCCGCATCCCGTGCGACCCAATCGAGGCGCGCCGCCGGATGCCGTGGATCGAGCGCGACAAACACGCCGCCCGCCTTCAATACAGCGAGCAAGGCGACGAACAGATCGCAGGATCGCGCGACGCAAACCCCCACGCGCACTTCAGTCGTCACACCCGCCGCGCGCAGTCGCGCGGCAAGCCGCGCCGCGCGGCTATCCAGTTCGCCGCGCGTCAGCCGCACGGTATATGGCGTGAAAGACGCCAGCGCGGGCGCATCGGGATCGATGCGCGCCATGGCGCGGATCTGGTGGTGCAACGCAATCGGGAAGTTCGTCATGGGCATGAAATCCGTTAGAACTGGCCGCCTTGGCCAAGTCGCAGGCCGCAATGGGCCGCTTCATTGGTGTGACGATCCGCGCTCGCAAATCTTTACCGCGTAGGTGTTTTTATTTGGACTGCATCTTTTTGATGTGGCGGATGAACGCGCACGGTAAATGTTTGCTTCGGCCATTCGTCTATCAAGCGAGGGGCGTGTCTTTGCGCCCCGCTGAATGGCCGCCTGCCCGCATGCGCCGCCATTCGCCGATCCATTGCGACCCACTGCGACACATTGCCGATGACCGCTGCCAACGAGCGCTACGACGCGCCACCCTCGTCTGCTTCACCTCCCTCCAACTCCGCGGGCAAACCCGCCATGCGCCTGATCGTGGCGCTGCTCAAGCGTTCTCGTGGCTCTTTCGCGATCGCGCTGACTGCCTGCGTGCTGAACGGCATCGCCAGCGTGCTGCTCGTGGCGACCTTGAGCCGTGCGCTGTCGCAAACGGGCGTCGTCGATATGTCGCTCGCGATGCGTTTCGCGTTGTGCGCGGTCGTCGCTCTCGTCACGCGCGTGATCACCGGCGTGCTGTTCGCGCGCCTCTCGCAGGACACGATGGCGCAGTTGCGCGAACACGTCGCGCGGCGCGTCGCCGAGGCCGAGTTGCGCGATGTCGAACGAATCGGCGCGGCGCCCGTGCAGTCCGTACTGACCGACGACGCCACCAACGTATCGATGCTGTTCTTCGCGCTGCCCAATCTGGTGATGCATGGCTCGATCGTGTTCGGCTGCCTCGGTTATCTGGCGTGGCTGTCGTGGCCGGTCTGCCTGCTCGCGGTGGCTGCGATCCTGGTCGGCTCGCTCGGCTACCACGCCAGCGACAAGCGCGCGATCGCCTCGCTCGAAGCCGCGGGCCGCTCGCAGGACAAACTGTTCGGCTATCTCGGCGCGCTCTTCACCGGCGCGAAGGAACTAAAGCTGCATCAGGCGCGTTCGCGTCAGTTCGTGGACGGCCAGCTGGGCTCGGCCATCGACGAAGTGCGTGACCATCGGCGCAAGGCGTTCAGCGCCTATGCGGTCGGCGTCGGCTGGATCGTGTTCCTGTTTTATGTGTTTCTGGGCGTCGCGGCGTTCTGGCCGGCACTCGGCGTGCACGCCGGTGCGCCGTCGGCATCGGGCTACGTGGTGGTGTTCCTGTTCATGCTGCTGCCGCTGGACGGTTTGCTCAACAACGTGCCGACGCTGAATGCGGCGCGCGTCTCGCTCGATCGCATCGAGAAGGTGATGGGCGAATTCGGTGCGCTGCGCACCTCGCCGCCACCCGATGAAAACGCTTCGCATGCGCCGTACCGCACGCTTACGCTTAGCAATGTCACGCACTCGTACTTTCATGAGCGTGACGAGCGGATGTTCCGCGTCGGGCCAGTCAATCTGACGTTCAGGCCGGGCGAACTGGTGTTTATTGTCGGCGGCAACGGCAGCGGCAAGACGACGCTCGCGAAAGTGCTCACCGGACTCTACGAACCCGAAGACGGCACGATCGAACTGGACGGCAAGCCGGTCGGCTTTGCCGAGCGCGCCGCGTATCGTCAGCGCTTCACGGCCGTGTTCAACGATTTCCATCTGTTCGACGCGCTGCTCGGCATCGTCGATCCGAACGACGCCTCGCGCGCGCAGGCGGATGCGCGCGCCAACGCGCTGGTCGCGAAGCTCGCGCTCGATCACAAGGTGCAGGTCGTGAATGGTGCGTTCTCCACGCGAGCGCTTTCCACCGGGCAGCGCAAACGCCTGGCGTTGGTCGTCGCGTATCTGGAAGATCGGCCGTTCTATCTGTTCGACGAATGGGCCGCGGATCAAGACCCGCAGTTCAAAGCGGTGTTTTATGAACAACTGCTCCCGGAACTGCGGTCGCGCGGTAAAACCGTGCTGGTGATCAGCCATGACGACCGGTACTTCCATCTCGCGGATCGGGTGTTGAAGCTGGAGAATGGCAGTATCGTCAGTGAGACGCATGGTTCGGCGCAAGCGGTGCTGAGCCCGGTAGTGGCTAATGGGACGATGGGGTGATGGGATGATGGCCGGGCCGAGGTAGCAGCTCAGGGTGCCGGCGACCGCGCGCCATCAGACCGTTCGGCCGCAAACGTATGGCGAGGGCGCTCGAACGGTCGCCCAGGGAATCATCATTCCGGCCTTGATTTCACAGGATCAGCGCTTTCAACCAGTTCCCTGCCGACCAGTTCCAGCTTCAGCGGCGCATCCGCCGACAGCTTCTTCTTCGGGATCACACGACGCCAGGTCCCATTCGAATCGGGAGCGCGATAGAACGCGGCGACGCCCACGTATTCCGTGTCGGGCTGCATCGCCTGCGACACGCTTGCTGAAGCGCCGGGGCTGACCACCGTCGCAATGCTGGCCTGCAGATCCTGCGCAAGCACGGTCTTGTCGTTTTTCAGCAGATCGTCATACGAGGCCTTGTCGAAGAGCTTGCGATCCTTGAGCTGGTACACACGCACAGCCACTGACGTCGAGCGCATTGCTTCATCGGGGTTGACCGAAGCGCGCGCGGTCAAATCGACGTTCAGCACCTTGACCTGTCTGTAGAAGACCGCGTGATACGCGCTCGAAGTCGAGTCCGACACGGTCTGCCATGCGCCGCATGCGCTGAGCAGCAGACTGGCGGCAAGGAGGGTCGTGATTATCGTGGCCAAGTGGATAGGCATAGAGGTACTCCAGAATCAGGCACGCGACGCGAGGATCGGATTGGGCCCCGGCGCCGGAAACGCTTCGTAGCAACCGAGCGGAATAGTGATCAAACGTTCTTCGTCTGAAGGCAGAATCGTCGTCCAGGCAAGCCGCGGCGCCGGGCCTTCGGCCGCTGTGCCGATTCTCGGCGCGGGTGCGATTCGCGACGACACTTCCATGCGCAGGAACACGTCGGCCTTCGTCCCGGCGTACAGACGGATAAAGGCCATCAACTCGCGGTGCAGCCACGCTCCGGGCAACAGGTCGTGGGCCTGCTCCACGCTCGCTGGCCGCAATGTCACGCGAACGGCCCGGCTTCGGTACCTGAGGCGCGTGCCCAACACGTAGCCGCCACCGAGGCCCCGGCGCCGGCCCTCGCTTTGTGCGCTGTCAGCACTGCCCGCAGACGTGAGCGGTTGAGGCTTGCCGACGCCCTTAAGGGTCGGGAAAAACTCGTCGACACGAACATCGACACCGGGCACGGCGAGTGCGATGACCCCGGCAAGACCTTCAGCGGTACGTGTACGCTGGATCAGCAGCCCCAGCAGCGCCAGCACGCGCGAGTCGGGCAGCCCGGCGCGCGCGGGCTTCTCCCCCCAGCCGAAGCCCGCCAGGGACAGCAGCTTGCGTGAATGCGCATCGGTGCCGCCTGGACGGAAGCCGATCGGATAGCGGTACTTTTTCCACGCGCGGTACAGCAGCGTGACGATCCGGTGATTGAACTGATCGAGAAACGCTTCGAGCGCGTCGTGTCCTTCGGTTCGCAGCACGATGTCGTCGATCATGTACGAAGGCATCGCCGCATCCACGCCGTATAGGCCCATGAATGTCGTGCGCACGGTCGGCGGGGCGTTGGGTCCGTACGTGACACCCTCCTCGTCACACTCGACTGAGGCGATTTCGCCGGCTGGAAATCCGACGCGAGCTCGCGGGCGAAATCTCACGGGCTCGTGCTCCGGCGTGTCACGCGTCCCAAAGCCCGGTTGCTCCGGTACGCGCATTTCGAGCAGTTGACATAACTGCATGAAGTTCATCAACGGAGCGCGTGCGAGCAGCGATGCGACCAGCGGCTCCAGGTTGGGCGGATCTCCCGGTTTCATAGCGGGGAGCGCAGCGCTTTGCTGCGAGGCCATTCAGTGCGTTGCTGCGACGGCAGGCTCACAATCGCAAGCTTGGTGAACAGGTTGATTTCCGCGTACAGCGCGAAGAACCGGTGCAACAGTTCACCGAACAGCATCACGTCGCCCTCGCCCGCGAACGCGTGACTGTCGAGCGTGACCTCGATCAGCACACCCCGTTCGACCGAACCACCCGAGACCTCCTCCAGTAGTTCCTCCGAGACGTGCAGGATGCCCGCGAGGCGGCGGCGGTTCAGCTCATCATTGGTCCAGTCATAGAGCGCCAGTGCACCGCGCAGCACTTCCGCGTCCATCATCGACAGGAAGTTCGGCGCGAGATGCGATAGCACCCGCCACTGGAAGCGGTCGCCTGTAGGCGGATAGAGCGGCAGCGTCGGCGCCGCCAGATTACGCACGGCCGCCACGTTCGGCGTACTCTCACCGAGTTGGTTGATGCTCGCTTCGCGCAGGCCCTTTCTCGGCAGCATGCCGTTCGTGCCCGACACGCGCAGTGACAGGTTTTCTGCCGGCAGATCCTCCATCGACTCCCACGCGTGGCCGCCGAGGATGACCCACGTGTCATGCTGGCCTGTCACGCCCTGCCTGACGCGCGTATGGAAGTACCGCTCCGGTGCCTCATGGCGCAACATCCCGCCACGGTGCCGGAACGTCGCGAACGGTACATACTCGTAACGCTCGGCGTTGGCATGATCGAACGACTCGATCGCGTCGACCGAGTAGGTTTCGACATGGGCCCCCTGGTGGCCGGCGGCGACGACCCGGTATTCCGTCTCGTGGTGATTCACGTCGATCGGCTCGGCGTCGAGCGGAAACAGGTTGATGACCGGCGTACAGAAGAGCCGCACGTTCTCCGCGGTGAAACGCTGGTCGGACGGGTAAGCGTGTTTGAGCACGATCTCCAGTTCGAAGCTGGACGCGTTTGCCGGCAGCTTGGTGACATCCAGACCACACAGATCAACGAACAGAAACTTCTCGCGAAAAGTGAAATATTCGAGGAGGAGTTGACTGCCGGAAAACGCGGGCTCGGCTTTTGGCCACAAGCGTTCTTCAGTGGAAAAGCCCGCGGGTATGATGCTCACGCCCTCAAGCAGTCGTGCTTCGCCGGCCGCGCGGTTCTCGTGTGCCTCGTGAATGCGCCAGGAAATCGATTCGACCTGACGCGTGAGCGCGAGGTGCATGGCGAACGCCGTCGGCAGATCCGCATTCAGGTATAGGCGCAGTCTTGACAGATCGGTGGCTTCACGCCGCGCCGAGTGGTCGATCCCGAAGCGCAGCCGGATCACCGAGCAGCCATCGTGGCGCACGTCCGGTCCCGCGTCCGTGAGACGTAGAGGCTGGAGTGTCACCGCCTGGGTCGTGCGATAGAGGCATTGCACGGTTTTCGGTGTCGTGCCTGCGATGCCAGCAGTCGGCGGCGTCACAATCGGCGCCGAGCGCACCGGCACCCCGGCCGCCACCGTTTCGGTCTTCTGCAGCTTTTCGGCGAGCGGAGACAGTTCCACGATCGACAGTGATGGAATCATGCGCAGATAGTGCGGCCACAGGAGACTCACCAACCCCTCGGTCAGCTCCGGCAGTTCGTCGTCGAGCTTCTGCTGCAAACGCCCCGTCAGGAATGCGAAGCCTTCGTACAGGCGTTCGACGGAAGGATCTCGATCGCCAACGCGATCGAGATTGAGCATGCGTGCGCGGTCGGGATGCGCCCGCGCGAATTCCTTACCGGCCTCATGCAGGTAACGCATTTCCGCTTCGTAGTAGCGCAGGATCGAATCGTCTTGGTCCATGGAAACTCATTGTTGTTATAGCGCGAGGGTTCGCGCGGGATCCAGCACGGTCAGCTCGCCACGAAGTTGGTCGATACGTCGGGCGAGCGTCGGCCTGTCGGCGTCCTTGCGGCTGCTCATGGCTTTGAGTGCCTTGATCAGATGGTGCTTCACCTCAAAGGCGAGCGCGGGCTCCCAGCGCACGAGCGGTATGTTTTGTGTCGCGGCGTCGAGTTCGGCGAGCAACGGCAGGGCGGCATCGATGCGGCCTGCGTGATCGGCGAGGCGCGCCATGACGAAACGTTGCAGGTAGCGCTGACGCTCGGTCTTGACACCAGGCAGGGATTCCAGCCACGCAAACGCCGCCTCGAGACTTTGACGTGCGGCAAGATCCCTCGCCTGTGCCTCGATCTCGGGCCAGTCGCCGGTCGCGCCATCGTCGCTGTCGGCCGAGACCGGCAACGGTGCGACGGTCTCGCCCGCTTCGAGGTCGCGTACGACCGCGTGTCGCGCGATCCATTCGAGCGTGGCGTCATCCGCGAACGCCGTGCCGTCGTTGAACGCGAGACGCTCTATGCCGGGCAGGCGTTCGAGGAAGAGTGCGAAGTCGGCCCGCAGCAGTTCGCGCCAGGCGTCATACGGTGCGCCGACATGGTCGAGCGCGACGTGCTGGAAGTACTGCAAGTCGAACCACAGGTGATTCACGCCTTCCGTGAATGCCCCTTCGACGCGTTCTAGCAGTTCGTGCCAATGTTTCTGCAGCACGAGCCGCCTCATCTGCTGACGCAGTTCCGTGCGCGGAGGAAGCAGGCGCGTGCGGAACTGCGCGTCGGCGGGTGGCACCTCGTGCAGTGTGTCCCAGCGCACGCTGCGCACGAGCCGCACTGATGGCAGGTAGCCGTTTTCCTGATCGCGCAGCCATGTCGCCATCGTGCGTGCCTGATCCAGCAAATCGCGCGTCGAAGACACGGTGCCGCTGGTTTTGTCCGTGGCACCTTGCGCTGGCTGCTGGGATGAGTCCGCCTCCTGATCGGCACTGCGCGGCGACTCGCTGTTGCGTCGTGCAAAGCGCGCGACTAGCGGTTGCAAGTTCGGGCGCGCTGCTTCAGGCCACTCTCCGGTATGCGTGACGAGAAGATCGAGCGCCGCGATCGCGCGCTCGAGGTCCACCGGCGCGAACTCGCCTCGGCTTTCGAGCAGATCGACCATCCGCGTGGTTGCGAGAATTTCAAGCGCACCCTTCTTCGTTTCGGCACGTGCCGGCAGCAACGCGACGCCAAAGCGGCCGGCCAGCGCCGCGATCAATTCCAGTCCGTCCGCAAAGCCTGCCGGCCCATCCTGGCGCAATCGCGCGAACGTGTAGTAGCCGGCCACGCGCAGATCCTTGCCCGTTTCCCTGATCAGCTGCTCGCACGAACGCACGATCAGGGCGTCATCGATGCCCGTGAGCTTCGCTGCTTCGTCCTTCAGTTTGAAGAACGCATCCTCGTAGCCGGGATCGCGCCCGCATGGAATCTCACCGGGAAATGGCACGAGCCACGACGACCAGACATCGGCTCGTGCGGGTGGCGACGAAGGAGCTGGGTTCGTACCCAGCAGATTCTTGACGAAATGAGTCAGCACCGATTGACCTCAATAAGCAAACGCATCGGCCAGCAGGCGACTCGCATTGCTCCGCCCCGCTTTAAGCTGGCCGACCCGAGGCGGTTTCGAATCAGACAGCGGTCTTCCCTCGCTGGATTCCGTCGACGCCGCCGTCGACGACGTCGCCGCTGCCTCGCTGGCCGCAGGCTTCGCCTGGCTTTCCGTGACTTTGGGCGTGAGCAGCCGGGTCTGCGCTGGAGCACTGGCCGCTGCAGGTTGACGGGCACTTGCATCCGTGAAGACGGTGTCTACATGGCTGCCTTGGCTGGCGCCGCCGGGAATGCCAAGAGGAAGCGGCACCTCCGCAAGCCTTGCGGATTCCAGCATCGCGGCGGACAGCGGCGGCGGGCCGCCGAGTGCTTGGCTACGTGCACCTTGCGACGAACCCGTCAGGAAAATCCGCTGCGGCAAGGAGAAATGCCGCAGCGCGAGCATGTCGAGCGGCCCCTCGCCCGCTTCGCTGCGCAACTGCACCGTCAGCGGAAGGCCCTGACTCTGATCCGGTGTCCAGGCAAGCAGGTAGCGCGCGTTGTCCTGCGGAGTGACCGTCGCGCGTTCGAGCAGCCGGATCAGCCCGAAGCGGCCCTGCTTATCGAGCGCCGATCGCAGTCCACCTTCCTGCGTCTGCCATTCGATCCGCGAAAAGTTCTCCAGCGCATCGCCCGGCCAGATGAACGGCGTCCATTCTTCCTTCTGGTTGAAGTAATGCAGTTCCCGGCCTGCCAGCACGAACGTCATATCGGTGACACCCGGCGTCGGCACCGCCCGCAGTTCGAAGCGCACGCGCGCATCGCCAGACGGAAAGAGCGAGGTCGAAACGCGCATGAGTGCGTTCAACGCGGTGAGGAAGGCCGGGTCGATGGTTAGCGAGTGATGGCCCGATCCCTGCGCGGGCACCCAGCGGTCACCCTGCCGCTCGACGACGCCCGCCAACTGCGTCGTCACGAACTGGGTAATCACGCCGCTGTCGGGGCGCATGAAGCGGCCCATTTCCGGCAGCGATGCGTCGTTGTCGGAGTCGGCGAACGGGTAGCGGCCACCGAAGTTCCGGTTCCAGTCGGCGACAATGCCGGTGCGCCACGTGTCGTTCAGACTCGACGCCGCCGGCTGCAGCACGACCTGCCACGTCTGGTCGAGCGGCTGCTGGAACAGGTCACCGAAGCCCGCCCATTGCTGGCCGAGGCTCGCGGCCACGCGGCTCGCGTAGTCGCGGCTGTCGGCGATATCCGAGGTCCTGCCCTGCAGCACCGCCTGTGCGGCCGCACGCGACATCGCGTCCGGATCATTGCCCATCATGATCTGCTGCAGCTTCAGGCGCATCGCGGTGACGCGTTCCATGTAGCGTGGCACGCTGAGTTCGCTCGTGGTGGCCGCTTGTGCTGCGGCTGTGGTGTTGCCGTGGGTGTTCATCGGAGCAACCAGATCACTGCCGGCCAGGCGCAGGAGCGGACCGAATGCGGACGCAAGCGGCGCGGTGTTCTGCGGCTGGGCCGCTTTTGACGGGGTTTTCGCCCCGGCGGCGGATTCGGCGGCGCCGACCAATTGCTGCGCCTTGTTGATCAGCGTGTCGGACAGCGACTGCGTAGTCGCGCCCGCTCCTGCCTGATACACGACCACATTCATCAGGGATGCGAGCGGCGAGCGCTGAGGATCGGCCAGCAGCGTCAACTGGTCGACGGTGCCCGAAAGCGTCGTGGCGGGTTGCCAGCGGACACTGTTGAGGAACTGCTCCCATGCGCGGGCGTAGTCGTCGAAGTAGCGCTGCTGCAGTTCGGCTTTTAGCGATGAAGTTGGCGTTGCTGTGCTTCTGGTATCCGACAGCACCCAGTCGCCAGCGACGGTGCGCTGTTCGCCCGCTTCGTCGATTGCCTTTGACATGCGCTCTTCCCAGGCGGTCCGCGTGAAGACGCCGGGCACCGTGGCCGTCGTGTTGAAGAGGCCCCGGCTGCTGGTGTCTGCCAGCAGTGTCGCGAGCGAGACCGGCGGATACTTGGGTTTTGCGTCGTCAAGAATTTGCTGATAGGTCGAATCGGTCGAGTTCTGGATGCCTCTCACGCTAATCACCGTCTGGCGTGCCCCAGCGACGAGTCCCGCGTCGGGAGTGATCGCGAGCGACGGGCCGTTTGCTGCCTCGCGTTGTGCGAGGTGGTTTGCGTAGAACGTGATCAGACGCTGGCGGAGGTCCTGCCACGCGCCCTCGCTCAGGGTTGCATTGACCGGTCGCGCTGGGGCCGTGGTCGCGATGAGTTGCGGGGTGAGGAACTTTGCGTCCATGTGTTCAGGCTTGGCAAGCATCAGGTATGTCTTGAGCGTGTCGTACGCTGACTTGATCTCCGCATCCCCGCCGCTCGCGATTTCCGCATCGGAAAGCGATGCGAGTTGCCGCAGCCGTCCCTCCAGCATCGTGCGAATCGGGGCGACGACGATTCGAGCGGCACCGCTTGCGTAGCTCGGCCATAGGGCGGCAAAGAGTGCGGCGTCGCGGTTCAGGCCGAAGCGACTGTACCAAGGGGCGCTGTCCTGCTGGCGCACTTCGAGGGTGTCGAGTTGCTTTTGCAGGGCGTCGAGGGTTAGGGCGGACTGGATGGGATCTTGTGCGGTCGAGAGTTTCGAAGCCGCGTTGGCGGCCTCCGCGATTGTCGACCGGTTCGTGAAGCCCGAAAGCATGGTGCCCGTGATCCAGAGCCCAACGAGCGCGGTCGTCGTCCACGCGGCGGTTGTCGAGAACCAGAAGCCGACGCGGCGGCCATGGATGCGGCGGCTATGCTCGGCGATCGTCTGCCAGACGCCACCGGCTATGTCATGTCCCTCAACATGGGCCGGTGCGGCGATAGCGGTCATATCGTCACCCGTTTCATCCTGATCCGTCGCAGCTTCAGGAGTTGTTGCTGTGCGCTCCTTGAACAGGGGTGCGAAGAGCACGCCATGCACGGCACTGCGCCAGATACGCGACTGGCCAATCTGCACGGCCAGCTCGGACAACGAGCGTTCATATCGCGAGATGTGTTCGGACAGCTCGCCCGCATACCGGTCTGACAGATCTTTCGTGAGACGGACGACGCCGGCATCGGCCAGTTCGGTCGAAAGCGTACGCAATGAGCCATTGATTTCTTCCAGGCGGGTCCACGCGTTTGACCATGTACATCCAATCACTTCGTCCGGGCCGTTGGTGTCGATGCCAAAATCTGTCGCGTTCAATAGATAGGTAGGCGCCGCCCAGTGCAGCGCGCGGGCGTGGCGGACCAGATGCTGGGTCATGCGCTCCGTGTCGAATGAGAGATTGCCGGAGGTTTGTGCCCGCACGACCCCAACGATAGCGTCGATCGGGCGACGCTGGCGCAGATGGCGGATCTGGTCGAGCCAAGCGGTATCCAACTCGTCGCCGATCTGCTTCGCGTAAAGCAGGATGGTGCCGCCGGAGATGATGTAGCCGCTTTTTGCGAGGCCAGGTGCGAGGCGCTTGACGATCGGCTCATCCCCAGCGACCACCACCCACCGGTCCTGGTATCGCCAGCGCCACCCGTGACGCTCGCGAAGCGCATTGCGCAGCGCATCAGATCGCCCCATCCCTTCTTGCGACGGCGCGGCTTGTCCACCGCTACCGTGAGCTTGCCGTTTCCAATCGTACTGTGCGAGCCACCTCGCTGCACGCATAGATGCGATCCACAACAAGACAGCCTCGAAGTACTTCACGAGAATGACTGATACAAGCAAGCCCGATAACAAACTCAACTCGATGATGATCCGTGTATCGCGCGACCATCCGCGACCGGGCCCCTCGCCCCAGACGGCAATGCCCAATGCAACGAAAACGATGCCAATTGCGATGCCGATGAAGATCGGCACGGGCGGCGACTTCTGTTCATTCATATTTACTTTCTGCACACGAGGGCAATCATGTCGCTGCCCTCCTGGGTGATGACGAGTTGCGGATCGCCAGTGCGCGACGCATGTTCCGCGGCCAGGACCGTTGCGAGCCAGGCACCCGCGCCATCACACGCTCCAACCGTTGCTCCAAGGTCAACCCATCGAGTTTGCTTGCCGAACTGCGGCGTCGATTTAACCGAACGCACGAGTTCGTTGGCGAGGCCGTGACTCCATACCGTCCGGAGGTAAGTCGAAGCAGCCCGCCCCCAACGCGCGGCGAGTTCGAGTGCCGTGCTCACTGCGTCTGACGCTCCGATAGCCGGGCGATGCAAACATAGCGACGTCCCATTTGCAGACATGTTTCGGACGATGCCAGGATGGCCCAGCAGCAGCGCAACGCCCGTCTCGGCGACGCCGTCCTGCAATCGTTCACTGACCGCGTTACGCAACTGGATCGCGATCAGCAAATGCGCCCCGTCTGGCTTCATGTCGTCATGCCACACGTCCGTCTGTAAGAGCGATAGGTGTTCGCTACTTGCGTTGATGGTCACCCGCAGAGTCGGCGCCCTGGCTGAAATCGATTCCTGCAAGCGGGCGCGCACGTCCTCCAGATCCAATGCCGACCGCACGCACAGATCGACCTGAAGGGCGGTGCCACCAGGTAGCGCAGTCAGTTCGCTACTAATTTGGCTAACTAACTTGTTCAGCAGCCAGTCGGACAGCACCCGATGACGCGCGTGTTCCGTCAGTTCATTTCCGGCATAGAACGGCTTTCCAGGAATTTCCAGCCACCGTGCTTTGATATCGAGCCCCGGTACTGCGCGACTGGATCGGGCGCCTATCGTCACAGTGCCGTCGACCAGTCCCTCGATGCCGTTCTCCAGATCGTCGCAGGAAAAGCACCATGCGTGGCCGAGCACCACGAGAGGCGCGCTGGCCAGCGTATGGCATTTCAGTTCCGCAGCCTCGCTGACTCGATTGTTCGCAATGGCTCCGCTGCGTCGTGCGTGCGAATATGCGAGATGGCAACACAGAAAAAACGCACACGCGAGCATCGGATAGCCGATCACGCAGAACCAGAACCAGGCGGTGTTCGTCGGCCTTCCTGCGGGCCAAAGAAAAATCGCCAGCGCGGCGCCCAAGCACATGACCACACCGAGCAGCACCGCCCAAGGAAGTTTCGACGGTCGAGGCGGCTCCGGTATTGCGACCCGCGGCGGGACCCGTGCAAAGTCAATTGGCATCTATCGGACCGTCGCGCCATCTGACGTAGCGATGAGGAAACTGCCGCATTGGGTCCGATCGCCATCTCGCGAAACCGGAACACCGGCGTCGGTCATGCTGGCGCCGCCCTCGATGATTTCGTTATCGCCGTGGATTGGGCACGAAACGATGTCGCCAATCCGCGCCGCCCGGCGGCCCTTGATGTTGATACGGTTTGAACCGCTGAGGATCGTTCCGCCGTGGGTTGTGCTGTCGCCTTCGTGCGCTAGATTTTTCAAAACGCTCCCTGAGTCAATTGGCTGCAACACCAAGCCTTTTCAGAATGTATGCAGCATCGGCACGATCGCCTTCCCTTATTAGCTGGCGAGCGATTAAAGTGTAGGAATTCCGGTTGCTTGCAGTTGGCGGCTCGCATGCCATCATGTTGACCACGCCCAAATTATCGACGAGATACTGCTTGATCTTCGCAGTGCCATTCAATATGGTGGACTTTGAAAATTGACCCCACAGGTCGATTGCTTCAGAAAATCCGTATCCAACCATCGCCTCTGTGGCATCGTATCCATACCCAGTGACGAGCCACTTATCAGCGTTTCCGGACCAATCTCCACCGCAAAGCTCGCCTGTTTGCATGCTAACAAGGCATCCTGATGCAGTATTGAGCACTGGACAGTATTGTCTACTTGATCCTTCGGGCGTTCCCGAAGGGCCAAGATCTACAACCCCGCCCCGTACGACGTCCAGAACTGCGTAGTTGCCCGATGGAGAAATTCTCAGAGAGTGGCTTCCGGCAAAAATCAACCCGCCCGTCGCCGAAGCGAAATATTCCATCTGAAAGAGCGGAATCTGGTTTCCAGTCGTCTCAAGGAAGACCGCTCTCTTCCATCCGGGTCCAAATTTCTTTGCTTCATTATGTTTTAATGGCTGAGAGAAAACTATGGACGAACCACCTCGAAAGTTTATTTTTTCCTGCTCGACGCCTGTATCAACGCTTGCTTGCGCAGAGGTCGACGCAATCGACACGCATGCGATAACCAATGCTTCATAGGTGCGCCCTCGCATATCAGTTTTCCCCGCCCAGTTCATTCGTCAATCGTTCCATCGATACAAAACCTTCCGCTAATGGCCATCATGGTCATCAATCACATCCAAAACTCCCCACTGCAACCCTTCTCTGGATTTCTTTGAAAAAGGTATATAGCTACCACCTTTGCAAATTTTATCGAAAACTATTTGACCGCTTTTCGCAACATATACTTCACCGGGGACAAGCGCATTCGAAACGATGTATTCATAATCGTCATTTTTGAATTTTAAGTGAGTTCCCATCCCCTCAGCGAGCCGCGAGACATCAACCAATGAAATCCTGCCTCGCGGTGGCAGGCGAGCCAATGGGTATTTAAAGTCAATTTTTGATTTCGTTCCATATCGATATTGCACATAGCCGTTGAGCGATACCGGAAGCTCGGAGCCATCCTCGGCGAGTGTGTTCTCGGCCGCAACCCTGAGCTCCGGAGACAGGTCGGACAGGACGGCGTCGAAGTTGTTCTTGTCGATATTGGTCTTACGGCGCTCTGCAAGCGGAGCCTGCTCCTTGCCCGCGCTGAAGTCCCCGGCGACAAGCAGCTTGAGGGGCAGCTCGACTTTCTTCTGGGCGCCGCCCGTGTGGAGATCCAATGTAATTGAGACGCGAGACTTCGGGATTTCGTGCTGGAAGCTGTCCATTATGTAGTCCTTATAATAGGATGGTCACCGTGGTATCGCGGAAACGTGTTCCATGCGCTGAGGCATCTCCATCGTCACTCCGAGGCGGCAACTGCATTCCGCTTTCGAATGACGCTGTCAGGCACCCATAGCGCGGCCCTCACTTATGCGATTGCTTTTAATTCGACCGATATTAAACACGGTACCAAGCCATCAAGTCAAAGGATTCTTGATTTGTTGTAAATCGTCGAATGAGAATATCTTCAGTTTAACAAAAATCCACAATTACCATGAATCCAGCAAAACAAGGATTATTTGCTTACCTCATTCCCAGCACCGAAAGACTTGTCTGAATATGGCGCGCACGTCATGCGAAAACTCTGAATTTCAATTACCCAATTACGAAACACTTTTTCCAACTATAAGAATAACGATGGTTTTATTCTTATTAATGAAACGATTGACCTGCAAATCCGATACTTTCGTTATTGAGATTAACGATTAAGAGTTTACCGGTGCCATTTATAGCGTATAGAATCCGCAATCCAGATCAAAGATAATCAGAGAAGACCACACCCATGCGGATCGACAAACCGCTCTGGTACGAAGGCCTGATCCTCAACCAGCAGCAATTCCAGCAGCAGGACCGGTGGACGGATTTTGTGCACCGCCAGTTCGCCTCCGCTGCGATCGCCGAGCCGTGGGGTACGCTCGAGGTAGCGATTGACGAGGAAGCGCTGCCAAATGGACGGCTCAGGCTCACGCGCCTGAAACTTCGTTTTCCTGACGGTACGCTGTTCGATACCTCGGTGAGCGACGTACTGCCTTCCGCACGTGACCTCACGCAAGGCCTGTCACCCGATACGCAAAGCGTTGTGGTGCTGGCGGCCCTGCCGCTCGTGAATGCCACGGGGAGCAACTGCCGCTTCGATGAGACGGCACTCGCGCGGCCACGTCGGTCGTACCGCGAATTCGTGAAAGTCACCGATCTGAACGGCACGGACGAGGCGGAAATCGCTGCCGAACGCCACGCGGTGCGATTGCTGTTCGACTTCGAACAGCACGCGGATGACACGGTCTGCGCGATCGCGCGTCTTACGCGTGGCACAGGCGGTGACTTCCATGTCGACCATCGCTACGTGCCACCGTGTCTGACGCTCGCGGGTCATCCGCTGCACGTCGAGCGGGCGAACCGTCTTGCCGACATCCTGCGGGCAAAGAGCGTTGCACTGGGTGCTCGTAAGAGCGAGCGTATGGAGGCCATTGCAGAATACGGCGTCGCCGACGTGTCGTTGTTCTGGCTGCTGCACTGCATTCACACATACTGGCCACAGCTCCGGTTCTTCGGCACGCACCCGAGTCAACCGCCCGAGCGCCTCTATTCGACGCTCGCCCAACTGGCCAGCGTGCTGATGACGTTTTCGACAGGCGCTGAACTGAACGAGATCCCGGCGTACGACCACGCACGGGCCGATGCGATTTTCGCGAAACTCGAAGCACTGGTCCGCGATTTGCTCGACTCGATCATTCCGTCCCGCGTGATATCGATCAACCTCACGCGTAAGAGTCCCACCACGTGGTCCGGCCAGTTTCTGGACGAACGCCTCGTCGCCGGCGCGGACTACTACCTGTCGGTCCACTCAGGGGTCGCGCCGTTCGAACTGATCGAGCAGTTTCCGAAGCTGTGCAAGATCGGCGCGCCGGACGACGTCGAGCACATCGTCAATTCCGCGCTTGCGGGCATTCCGCTGAAGGCGGTCCAGCGTGTGCCAGCCGCGATTCCGGTGCGTCTGGACAACCTGTATTTCGCACTCGATCCGAGCAATCCAGCGCACGCCAGGATGCTGGCCGCCCGTGCCTGCCAGATCTATCTGCCGACGACGGTGGCCGATCCATCGCTCGAACTCTACGCGGTGATGCGCTCATGAGAACGCTCGCAAGGAACCTGAAGGAAGTCTCATCGATGGATGCCCAGCCGGTCCTCGACCGGACATCCGGTGCCGGCATTCGTGATCTGCTACGCGACACGGCACTGCTCGTCAGCACACTGACGCAGGGTGGCACGACCGACCCCGTGGACCAGTTGCGCCAGCGCTGCGTGCAGTTGATGGCGGCATTTTCCGCCGCGCTCGAACAGCGCGGCTTCGCCGTCGACGTGCGGGAAGACGCTCAATACGCCCAGTGCGGGCTGCTCGACGAAGCGGTACTGCGCTGTGCGTCGATAGAAGACAGGTCCAGCTGGGAGGCTCATCCATTGCAAGTCGAGCGGTTCGGCAAGCTCGACGCCGGCGATCACGTCTTCGACCGCCTCGCGGAGCGCTTGCGTGAGGCATCGCCCAACGTCGATCTGCTCGAATGCTACGCGGCCGTCCTTGGGCTCGGGTTCATGGGCCGCTATGCGCGTGAAGGGGAAGCGAAACGCGCGACGTTGATTGCAACACTCGACGCCCGGCTAGAGAAGTTGCGGCCCGCCGTCAGGCGGACGTTTCTCGCCGATCGCCCTGGACGACGTATGACGGACTGGTTCTATCGCCTGTCGCCGTGGGTAATCGCCGCACTCGGCTGTATCGTTGCTGTCCTCGTCTATCTGATCTGTGATCAGGCGCTCAATGCGCAACTCGCCCATCTGGTGTCGTCTGCGCCGGCAATGAAGCCGTGATGTCCGAACTGCGTCTGGGGTATCCGTTTCGAGCGATGGTCGTTTTTGCGGCTGTGTTGGCGCTTACGGTACTGTTTCTGGCTCTTCCCGTCGGCCGCGGCGTAGCCTGGACAGTCGGCGTGGACATGGGGCTGGTCGCGTTCGCCGCAGTCGTACTTCGTACGCTGCAACGCAACCGGGCCCGCGTGCAAAGCGCGCATGTGCTTGCCGCGTTAGGTGCCACGTCTGCCGATCTGCCCCAGAGTCTGCGCACTCGTGTGCCGCTTGTGTTGGTTACGGGAGACGCGCTCCGGGAGTTGTTCAACCGCGGGGGTCATGAGGAGCGGCTGGCGCACGTCGGCGACGGAGCGATCTGGCTGCGGGTCAACAACCCGCGCGACCTGCCGCGCGTCGCGATCGCAGCGAAGCAATGGCGCGATGGCCGCGCACCGGATGGTGTCGTGCTGTCGATCGCACCTGCCTCGCATGCCAGCGAAGACGCGCTCACGCAGGCGCTGCGCGTAACACGTCAGGCAGCAAGCGACACTTCACGAATGTTCGGCGCGCGGTTACCCGGCTACGTTGCCATCTACCAGCGGCTCACCGCATCGCCTGCAGCGAATCCACAATGGTATGGCGTGTCGTCGGCCAGCAGATTGACGGACGCGCGGCGCTTCGATGCGGTGTTGCGATCTGCCGAAATGCAGGTCCAGCAGGCCGGGGGCAATCCTGTTCCCGCGGCTCGCGCGGCGGGTCTCGCATCGATCATCGGCTGGACGCAGCGCGTCGTGACCGGCCCGCTCACCGACGCACTGCAGCCGGCGGCGGCCTGGCAGCTATTGGGCGCCGGCTGGATCGATTGCGGCCCGGCGAGCGATCCCCGCTCACCGTGGGCGCACGACGTCCACACGCGCTCGCGAATCCTGCCACCGCCGATGGTTGCCTCGCCCGCGCCGTGGCCACTGCCGCAGCCGCTGATCGAAGCCATGCCAAGACGGCCGTGGGTGTCGCCGCGTCTGGCTGCGCTCGCGCACGCGATCGCTCTGCTCGCCTGCGTCGGTACGCTGGCCATCTGGGGTTCGGCAAAAAACAACCAGGCTTTGCTCAAGCACGTCGACGCCGATCTTGGCCGATACTTCACGACTCCAACTGAACATGACACCGCGCGCCGCGATGCGTTGCAGGCGCTCGTCGCGGACCGCGACCAGATCGACCGCTACGCGCGCCTGGGCGTACCGCTGCGCCTGTCGTTCGGCATGTATCGCGGGGCGGCTCTCATGCCCGTACTCAACACCGCGATCGCCTCGTATCAACCGCCACCTCCGCCCCCAGCAGTGGTGACACTCGACAGCATGTCGCTCTTCGACAGCGGGAAAGCACAACTCAAAGCAGGCTCAACCCGTGCGATCGTCGGCGCGCTGGAAATGATCAAGGCCCATCCGGACAAGCGGATTCTGGTAGCCGGACATACCGATAACGTCGGCGACGCCGGCAACAATCTGAAGCTGTCAATGGCGCGCGCGGGGGCAGTGCGCGACTGGCTGGTTGAAGCGTCGGGCGTTCCGTTCACGCAGTTCGCGATCCAGGGCTACGGTGACACGCGCCCAATTGCCGACAACGAAACCGACGCCGGACGTACGAAGAACCGGCGCGTCGAAATCACACTGGTGCCGGACGCCCCGAAGCAAGTCCCCCGGGAGGATTCCACTGGCATCTGAGCAGGACACGAGCACGCCGCTCGAAGCAGTTCGGACCTGGAGCACGGCTTTGGGACATTCGCGGTCCGGGGATCGAATCCGGACGATTGTTGCAATCAAAACAAAAAGGAGAAAGAAAAATGGCAATTCCGGCATACATGTGGATCAAGGACGATGGCGGCGCCGACGTCAAAGGCTCTGTCACGGTCCAGGGCCGCGAAGGCAGCGTCGAAGTGGTTGCGCTCGATCACAGCGTCAACATCCCCACCGATTCGAATACGGGCAAGCTGACGGGCACGCGTGTGCACGCTCCGATCACCTTCACGAAGGAAACCGACGCCTCGACGCCGTACCTGTACAAGGCAGTGACAAGCGGCCAGACGCTGAAGTCGATCGAGATCAAATGGTACAAGATCGATGATGCGGGCAAGGAAAAGGAATACTTCAACACGAAGCTCGATAACGTGAAGGTCGTGGCGGTCAAGCCGAAGATGCTCGACATCAAGAATCCGGCATTCGAGAAGCACAACCACCTCGAAGACGTCGAACTGCGCTACGAAAAGATCACGTGGTCGTACAAGGACGGCAACATCATCCACGCCGACAGCTGGAACGAACGCTCGTAAGACTCTCAGAGAGGATGGCAAGGGCCACCTGATCTCCGGATCAGGATGTGTGTCACCTTCTTTTTCTCCGGGCCGCCTTGCACGGGCTGGCGGTTCTTATTCATGCCCGGCAGCCGGTCACGCTTCGGCGCCCTATTTTTTCCGAACGATCATGACGCTGCGGGACTCCACGCATCTGCTTCGCAAGCTCAACCCGCACTGCGAGCGCGCTGGCCGCGGACGAAAGTCTCGCGATCGACTTCATCGACCGTTTCGACAAACCCTGCCCGGCCTACGTGCCGGCTAGCGATCCCGTAGCGTCCGCTACTTGACGGAGAACGCGATGCCAGTCGGCGCTTCCCTGCACGACAAACTGCTTGGCCAGATCGGCGGTGAACCCCTGGATGCCTACGATAACAAGACACTCGAGATACTGAGCGTTCAGCAGAATATTCGACGCATCCTCAACTCAAGGGCGGGCGCGCTCAAGCACTTGCCGGATTACGGACTACCGGATCTCACGAACATCTACAAGGCGCTGCCAGCTTCCGCGCATCTGCTCAAGCAGCAGATGGAGGCGACACTGCTTGTGTACGAACCGCGCATCCGGTCGATCGAGGTGGAATACATCGACAATCCTGATCCCGGTGTGTCGGTGAGTTACGAAATGATGTGTCACCTGAAGAAGGCTGGACTGGTGCGGTTCGGAACGTACTTTGAGCCGCCGGGTCGTATGCGCGTGCAGCGGATTCAAGGGGAGCGCTGAGCCGACGTGGCAGGTGAAACTATCGCGCGACACGTGGTGTGTATTCGTATCCGAGCAAATCGGATTGCGCACCGCCTATAGGGCGATTACACCTCGCCCAATCTCGATGACACGTCCGCCAACATGAATCTCACCACTCTCGGTCACAGATAGACGCAGCAGATTGGGGCGCCCTACCGCTTCGCCTTGTTCGATCTCAAACGCCGCCGGCAATTTGGTCTCGTTGGCGAGCAGCCAGCCGCCCAGGTTTGCGCAGGCCGAACCCGTCCCCGGATCTTCCGAAAAGCCGCCACTCTTCGTCGCAAAGAAATACCGCGATAGCACGCTTCCCGGCCGGGCGGAATCGAATGCGAACACGTACGCAGCCTTTCGGCCGAGACTGCTTTGCGGCCATATATCCAAACGTGCGCTGTCGGGCCGCGCACGGCGAACCGCGTCCGTGCTGTTGACGGCGATCAGTAACTGATCCGAACCGGTATTGACCCATATTGGCGATGCCAGCAAATCATCTTCACTCAGGCCTAATAGGGATGCAATTTCTCCATCCGTGAGAGTACTGGCTGCAGTCTTCGGCTTACCCGCATGCGGCGCCGCGAAAGTCCACACGTCCTGGCGTGCGGTTACGGGTACAACCCCCGCCTGAAACTCGAGAGTGAGGTTGTCACCGGTCTGGAAGACGTCTCGCACCACGTGTGCGGTACCCAGCGCGGGATGTCCTGCAAATGGCATTTCATAGCCCGGTGTGAAGACCCGAACCTGCGCGCTTGCACGATCCGAAGGTAAAACAAACGTCGTTTCGGAAAGGTTGAATTGAGCGGCAAGAGCAAGCATTGTCGACTCATTCAAGCCACGCGCATCTTCGAATACGCACAACGGATTACCGCCGAAAGTGGATTCGGCAAACACGTTTAACAGGCGGAATGCGTAGTTATTCATTCAACAGTACCTTGGCGACAGATTGGCAAACAGCTGTCGAGACATAATACCCGAGCAGCTATTTGGGCGACCTGCGTCGAGTTAGCGTTCCTGATTCTTGACACCAGACGCCGGCAACGACAGCAAAGTATCAGTCATCGTATCGGCAAGCCGCAACGCCGACATCGGCCCACCAAAGCCCCAGATATTCCTTTCGACAAGCCCAACGCGCCCCGCGCTGCGAGCCGGCACGAAACGCCAGATCGGCGAATCGAGTTTGGTGGCGAGCGGGACGTCCGTTTCAGTCGCACTGACGAACAGCACGGTCAGCTTCGGCTTCTTCAATAGATCCTCCGAACTCACGTACGCCGTGCCCTCGCGAGTCGCTTCTGCGGGCCACAAGTTGAGCCCGAGCGCATGCGCGACACCCGCCGCCGTGCTATTGCCAGTGAATGCCCAGTAACGGTCCGGCAAGCCCAGTTCCTGCAACCACGCGACCTGTTCGCCACGACGGCCTGCGTCGGCGAGACGCTGCGCGTCGCGGGCGAAACCTGCGTCGACCTTGACCTCGACCGCGCGCGCCGCCTCCTCGCGTCCCGTGAGACAGCCGATGGTGCGCAAAATCTTGCGGCCCCAATCGAGCTGCGTGACGCGGGCGCCGTCTTCGCTAAAGTTCGGGCCGTATTTGAACAGCACGGTTGGCGCGATGCGTTCGAGCGCCGCAAAAATCGGGGCATGGCGCAAACCAACGCCGAGGATCAGATCCGGTTTGGCCGCTGCAATCGCCTCGAGACTCGGCTCCTGCCTCGTGCCGATGTCGGGCACCGACGCAAGACGCGCATTGTCGTAGCCGATCCACACCGGGTAATACTCGGGGTCGGCCATGCCGACCGGTGTGATGCCGATCGCCGCGAGGTCTTCGGCGAACATGAATTCGAGGACGACGATGCGCTTCGGGTGCGCGGGCAGCGACGGACTCGCTTGCGAGACGATCGGGTTGTCGGCGAGCGGCGTGCAGGTTTGCTGCCGCGCTTGCGTGATGCTTGCGTGAGCCGCATTGCCGGGGTCCGCTGCGGGCGCGGCGCTGCTACTACCTTGCGCAAACGCGTACGAGTTGAAAAACAGCGTCGCTGCCACCGCGGTACTCACGCAAAGCTGCCTGAACCAGAGGGTTTTCTTCGTGCGGCGCGACCACTGCGCCGATGGCGTCGTCGGCGTCATTGGCGTCAATGCGAAGCGGCCTGCAATGCGATCTCCGCATCGCTCATCGTCAACAGCAGGGGGCAGCGTCCACACAGTTGCGTCTCTCCAGGAATTTCATAACGTACGCAGCACACGCGCCGTGCGCTGAACGGATTCGGCAAATTCGCGGCGCGCGGCTTTGCCTGGCGCACGGGCAGACGCAGCGGATTGGCCTCGCCGTCGGCAGCGATCGGACCGAAGAGCCACGCGATGTCGTCGGTCAAATCGAATTGCGGCGCGCATTGTTCGAACAGGTAGTCCAGCAGATTGCCCGCATTGCTCCACAAAACGCGCGGTGCGATTTTGGTCATCGCGCACAGCGTCTCGATCACCGCATTCAGGTGATCGACGAGCGGCGCGTAACGGCGTGCCGGGTCGCACTCAACCGGCTGCAAAGCGTCGTACTCAAAATACGCGGCAACAGGCAGGCCGTCGCGCAGCACGACATAAGTTTTATCCGGCGACATCGCAAGCGGCCGGCGCAGCAACGCTGCCGACACGAATCCGGCCGTCGCCGCAAAACCGAAGTAGTACTTGGTCCATTGCGACAACAACGCGCGTGCATGCGTTTCGTGCTCGCCGCCGTAGAGCGTGACCATCGCATCGAGCAATTCGGCGCGATGATTGGCCAACTCGCTGACGGGGATCACGCTCAGCGACTCGGTTGCGTCATCGGCGAGTGCGGATTCCTCGATCGCGTTCGGCGTGCCGAGCCACACGTGCTCGAGATAATGCGCGATCGACTCCGGCGCGAAGGCCGCGAAGCACTGCGCGCGCTCGTCGTGACCAGGTTTCCGCATCACCGTTTGCCCCGCTTCTCGCGCCGAGCCTCCACGATCAGCAGCGCAAGCAGATAAGGCGCGCCGATCAGCGCGGTCAATACACCGGCGGGAATTTCGCGCGGCGCCAGCAGCGTGCGCGCCGCGATATCGGCCACGATCAGCACCAGCGCCCCGCACGCCGCCGCCAGCCACAAGCGCGTGCGATGAGCACGCGCGCCGAGCATCGACGCCAGATGCGGCGCCATCAAACCGATAAAGCCCACCGGCCCCACCGCAGCCACCGCCGCGCACGCAGCGAGCGTCGCCACGGTCAGCACCAGCGGACGCAGCACGCCGATCGGCAACCCCAGCGAAGCGGCCTGGTCGTCGCCCAGTGCAAGCAGATCGAGCGGCCGCGCGAGCAGCGCGAACACCGGCACAGCCAGCACGCACCACGGCAGCAACGTCGTCACTTCGCCCCAACTGCGTCCATACGTGCCGCCGACCAGCCACACGACGAAGCGCGCCGGCTGCACGCTTTGCTGCGTGATGAGCCATTGCGACAGCGTCGTCCATAGCGTGCCGATCACGATGCCCGTCAGCGCGACCGCGAGCGGCGCATAGCGATGCCGGCGATTCAGCAAGAGCGTCAAGGCCAGCGTGACGCCGCCACCCGCGAGCGAGGCGACGGCCAGCGTCGAATGGGCGGCAAGCGGCCACATCACGAGCGCCCCGAGCGTCGCGAGACCCGCGCCTTGCGTCACGCCGAGCACTTCGGGTCCGGCGAGCGGATTGCGCACGATGCTTTGCATCAGCACCCCGCTTGCGGCGAGCAGCGCGCCCGCCAGCAACGCGCAGATAAGGCGCGGCAGACGCAGATCGAGCAACATCCTTGCGAGCTCGTCGCGGTGATCGAACGCGGCGAGCCAGCGCGGCACGCCGATCGTCGTGGGACCGAACGATGCGCCCGCGCACACGAGCACGATGCCGAGCAGCACCAACACGCTTGCGGTCAGCGGCCACGGCCACGCATCCATCACGCGCACGAAGCGCGTACCCGCTCGCGCGACGACGCGCTCCTGACCGGCATGCAATGCGCCCGACCACGCGGCGCCGCTGCGGATCATCGCGAGCATCAACGGCGTGCCGACGAAGGCGATCGCCACGCCGGTCGAAAGGGTCGCGTCGAGATCGAGCGCCTGCACGGCGCTATCGGTGACGAGCACCAGCGCGCCGCCGACCAATGCGGACAAGGGCACGAGCGCGGCGAGCCGTGACGATTTCGCGCCACGCACCTGACGCAGCAGATTGGGGGCGATCAAGCCGACATACGAGAGCGGTCCAGCGACACTCACCGCGACGCTCGCGAAGCCCACCGCCACCACCATCGCCGCGAGCCGCGTCGCGTCCACGCGAACGCCGGCCGCTGCCGCTGCATCGTCGCCGAGGGCAAGCGGATCGAGCGGGCGAATCACGAAGGGCAATGCAATCAACGGCAGCACGAGCCACGACGCGGCGATCTTCAATCCTGCCGCGCCAGGTTGATACAGACTGCCGCTCGCCCACAACGACACGCCGACGATGCTCTGCTCGAAGAACGCGAGAATCAGCGTAGTCAGCGCGGAGAACAGCAGCATGCAGACACTGCCGGCGAGCACGAGCCGCAACGGCGTCGCGCGCCAGCCACCTGCCGCCGCGGCCACGCACACGGCGGCGCCGAGACCGCACACGAACAGCAGCGGCACGGACGCCACGCCGGCCAGCGACGGCACCAGCATCGCCGCGAGCAAGCCGAGCTGCGCACCGCCGGTGATGCCGAGCAGATCGGGCGAAGCCAAAGGATTGCGCGTGAGCGATTGAAACAACGTGCCGGCCACCGCGAGGCAGCCGCCGGCCACCAAAGCCGCCAGAATGCGCGGCACGCTCAGGTCGAACAACAGGATGCTGGCGAGTTGCGCGGCATCGGTGCCCGCGGGCGCGGCGAGCCATGTGCGAAAACCGGGCGCAAGCCGCATCACAGCCACGACGACGATCAACATGACTAGCGCGGCACCGATGGTCGTGACGCGGCTTTTGACGGGCGCACGATAGCTGTCCATCATTGGCGTGCTACGACGCAGGCGTTTGCGTGCTGCAAGCGTCGTCATGCGGCGACGTCCTTACTCATGGCTTCTTCGTGAAGCGAAGCCGCGTCGCCTTCATACGCCGGCACGCACATCGGCGCGCCCGTTTGCGGATGCGCGATCTTGAGCATGGGCACGCTGAAGGTCTCATTCAGATGACGTGGGTCGAGCATCGCATCAGGCGAGCCTTGCGCGACGATGCGGCCGGCGCGCATCAACACGATTTCGTCGCTGTACGCCGCCGCCTGATTCAGGTCGTGCAGCACCCACACGATCGTGAGGCCGCGCTCGCGATTCAGGCGCCGCAACTCGCGCAGAATGTCCAGTTGATGATGGATGTCGAGATACGTGGTCGGTTCGTCGAGCAGCACGATCGGCGCCTGTTGCGCGAGCGCCATCGCGATCCACGCGCGTTGCCGTTCGCCGCCGGAGAGGGCGGCGACGTCGCGCGCGGTGTCGTCGGCGAGACCGCTGGTGACGAGCGCTTCGTCGATCGCGGCGTGGTCGGCGCGCGAGAGTCCGCGCAGCCAGCCGCCGTGCGCGTAACGACCGTACGCGACCAGTTCCCGCACGGTGAGGCCGGACGGGATCTGGTTGAACTGCGCGAGCATGGTGAGCGTGCGCGCCAATACGCGGCGCCCGTGTGAAGCGAGCGGCACGCCGTTGACATCGACGCTGCCGGACAGCGCCGGTTGCAAGCCCGCTAGCGTGCGCAACAGCGTGCTTTTGCCACAGCCATTCGGTCCGCACAGAGCCGTGACGCGGCCGGCCGCAATGTTCAGGTTCAGACCGTGGAGCACGACGTGATCGCGGTAGCCGACCGTCAGCGAATGCGCCGCAAGCGCCGCGCCCTGCGATTTCGTCATTGCGCGGTCGTCCGTTTTTCGCCTTCGGCCTCGCTGTAGCTTCGCGCCATCGCGACCACGACCTTGCGTGGCCCTTCGAACGGATCGCGCGCGTGCGCGGTCAGCATGTTGTCGAGCATCAGCACGTCGCCGGTCAGCCACGGGAACACAATCCGCTGCTGGTCGAGCACGCCGCGGATTTCCGCGAGCGCGCCCGCTTCGAGCGGTTCGCCGTCGCCGTAATAGACGTTGCGCGGCACGTTTTCGAGGCCGACCGAATCGATCAGCGCTTCTTGCATGTCTTCATCGAGCGACGAAAGGTGGAACAGGTTCGCCTGATTGAACCAGACATACTCGCCGGTGCGCGGGTGGCGCGCCACCGCCTGGCAGCGCTCGCGCGTGCGCAGCAGCAGTTCGCCGTCTTCGCTGTCGCGCCATTCGCATTCGATGCCGCGCGCGCGGCAAATCTGCTCGACCGTGCGCGGGTCGTCCGAACCGAACGCCTGCTCCCACGGCAGATCGAGACCTTGCCCGAAGTTGCGCACGTAGAGCAGCTCACGCTTTGTAAAACGCTCGACCAGCGCCGGATCGAGCGCTCGATAAATTGCGCGGCTATCGGCGATCGGCGTCGCGCCGCCGGCGCGCGCGGCAAGCGCACAGTGGAACCAGATACGCAACGGCCATTCGCGCGTATATGACTGCTCGTTATGCAAGGGAATCGAACGATGCGGCGGATATTCCGTCGACGTGTACACCGCGCCTTCCACCTGGCTGCGCGGCGTCGACGCGAACTCATAGCCGATCAGCGGATGCCCGAACGAGCCCGCGAAACTTTGAAACGCGTCGATCGAGGCCACGCGAAAACCGGTGAACAACACGCCGCCCGCGCGTTCGAGCGTGTGGTCGACGATCGCACGCAAGAGCGGCGCCGCTTCCTCCAATGAAATCTCCGCGCCCGCGCGCGGCGAAACGACAGTCGGCAAGCCCGGCTCCATCGACAAATCGGCGAGCGTGGGCAGCGGCATCGAAAGCATGGTCATACTCTGAATCCTTTTGCTGAAGCGGCGTGGCCGAGCACATGGCCGGGCCCGCCGGATTGCGCTGCGCGTGCTTTAGGCCGTCACGTTCTTCAGGCCGCCGCGTCCATGTGTCTGCGCAAGCTGGCTGGACGCATGTCGGTCCACACGGTCTCGATGTGCGCGAGACATTCGGCCTTCGGGCCGCGCACGCCCACTTCGCGCCAGCCCGCCGGCACGTCGCGGAACGTCGGCCAGATCGAGTACTGCTCTTCGTCGTTGATGACGACGGTGTAGACGAGGTCGTCCGCGTCGCCGGCTGCCGCGCTGGAGGGTTGCTGTGCTTGCGTCATGATGAAAGGCTCAGTCGATGAAAAGGTCAGGAAGCGCCGGGACAGACAGCGCACTGGCATGTCCCGGCCCAGCGGCACCGGCATCTCGCTCGTGCACCGCTTCTATTCAGTTGACGTTTGATGCGCGCGCTTTTTTACCGCCGGCGCGCACGGCCGCTACAGAACGCTGGGCCTGCCACGCCGCGATTGCAGGCGTCGAGGCAATCGGCGCAATGCTTCTCGGCGTCGCGCACCATGAAATGCACCAGCGTCTGCGAGACATCGAGGGCGCGCGCGGTGCTTTGCAGCGTTTCCTCGCGCAGGCGCACCATTTCGAAGGCGGCGCGGCTGCGCGGCGGCAGTTGCTCGAGCGCGTTGTAGACGTGCCGCAGCGTGTCGCGCACGAGCAGCGCCGCTTCCGGCGAAGGTTCCGGCGATGGCACATGCAAGCCGTCGTCTTCGTCGGCGTGATAAGTGTTTTCGAGGCTCTGGCGACGAAAGGCGTCGATCGACGCGTTGCGCACCATGCGCGTCACGTAGGCGACCGGTTGACGCACCGCGCCCTGATCGGGAAAGTCGACCAGCTTGATGAAGACGTCGTGCACTACGTCTTCCGCGAGACTCGCGCAACCCACGAAGCCGCGCGCCAGATTGACGAGCATCGGGCGGTTGTCGATCAGCACGTCGAGCAGCGTGCCCTTCTCCCAATCGACCGGACGCGCGTCGTTGCGCGCCCGCCGCGAAACGGGTGGACAGGCGCCTGTGGCGTTGAGAACCGTAATCGGCATCGCCGTTGAAGGCTCTCGCCGGACGAGCACCTCAGCCATAGATTCGCTCCGTTTTCTCAAAGGACAGGGCGCCAATCTAACGTAAACGCGAATCATTCTCAATCAAGATTTGGAATAACCTTACAATTTTCGATAGCTTTGCCTGATGATTCCAAATGCATAACGTAGACCGACCGGCGCTTGTCGCGTGAGGCAAGCAGTCACAAATTTATGTTAGGCATCCGCACTATCTTCAGCAAACCGCGTCGTTTCAAACCGTCGCGCAATAGTGGAAATCCCTGCCCTTGCTTGAAGCAACCACGATCGACTCTCGGCGCTACAACGCTTGACACTTTTCGAGACGCATCATAAAGTCTGCCTGCAGATCTAGATAAGAGACTATCTGTAAGATGGTCTCTTGCGCGTAAACGATTTGCATCGCGAACAGCACCGGCCTCTTACAGAAAAACTAAAGGAGACCGATTGTGCAAACAGTCGCGCTAAAGATTCGTGGCATTGACGATGTCATTTCGTTCATCGACTCATGTTCAGGCATTCCCGGTAGAGCCGGCGTTATCTGGTGGCTGGCGCTCGGTGGCCTGTTTCTCGACGCATTCTCCAATTCCGCTTTGAGCGCGGGCCTCGGGCCCATGACGCGAGATCTTCATCTCGGCGCGCCTCAAATCGCGCTCATGACGTCGTTCGCGTCGTGGGTGGCCATCGCGTTCAATCCGATCGGCGGCTGGATGGCCGACCGATGGGGGCGCATCCGTCCTCTAGTGCTGGCCAAATTCCTCGCCGTGATCGGCGCGGTGTTGGTGGTGTTCGCGCCGGGTTTCGAAGTCATTCTGGCGGGGCGCTTCTTCGTCGGCATGGCTTACGGGATCGACTTCGCGATTGCCATGGCGATGCTCGCCGAGTTCACGCCGGTCAAACTGAAGAGCCGCCTCAATGCCTGGCAAGGCATGTGGTACACCGCCGTCTGTTCGAACCTGCTCCTCGCATTGCTGTTCAACTCGTGGCACGTCGGTGATTCGATCTGGCGTTACTCCGTGGCCGCGACCGCTGTCTTCGGTCTCGCGATCCTTGTGCTGCAACTGGTGTTTCTGGTCGAGAGCCCGATCTGGCTCGCGCGCAAGGAGCGCCTCGTGGAAGCCGCCACGGCGATGAGCCGCATCTACGGCCGCCCTTTCGCCGCCGCACCCATCGCGGAACGCGTGCCGGTGTTGAATCAGGCCACGCGCGGACTCGCTAACGTCGTGCTGATTTTTCGCGGCGTCTATTTGCCGCGCACTATTCTCGCGGCGACCGTTCAGGTCGGACAGTCCATCCAGTACTTTGCGATCGGCTGGTATCTGCCGCTCATCAGCGCCGCGCTGTTCGGCAAGGACTTTATCTACGCGACGCTCGGCGCGTTACTGTTCAACGTATTCGGCATCTTCGGCGGCTTTATGTCGCCGGTGATCGGCAAGCGCTTCGGCTTGCGGCGCGCGTCCGCATTCGGCTTTGCGGCCGTCTTCGTGATGCTGCTCGTGCTCGGCCTGTTCGGCTCGAAAATGCCGCTGTGGCTCGCGGTGATCGTGCCGTCGCTCTTTATTCTCTTTCACTCGTCGGGGCCCGGCGCGAACGGCAAGAGTATCTCTTCGCTGTCGTTTCGCAGCGAGATTCGCGCCGGTGCCAACGGTGTGATCGGCGCGCTCGGGTCGATCGGCGCAGCCTTGGGCCTGCTGGTGTTTCCGCTCTTTCGCGAGCATTACGGCCTCGACAAAACTTTCCTGATACTCGCCATCGTGCCTCTGGTGGCAAGCGTGATCTGCTTCATCATCCAGTGGGATCCGACGCGCACCACCATCACGCCCGACAACGAACCCGGCGCGCCGCAATTCAAAAGCGACGCGGAAGAGGCATCCGTATTCATGAACCCGGCAATCGATAAATCCCAGCGATGACCACCAATCGAAACGTTATTCTCGCGATCGACGAAGGGACGTCCGGCACGCGCGCGGCAGTGGTAACCGCGGACGGCCAGGTCTCCTGCCTCAAGTATGAGCCGCTGCAGATCGACAGTCCGAGGCCCGGCGTCGTCGAGCAGGACGCGAACCTCATTCTTGAGAAAACGATCGCCGTGTGCCGCGCGACACTCGCGCACGCGGCCGCCGAGCAATTGAATGTGGTCGCGCTCGGCATCGCGACGCAACGTGCGACCGCGGTGCTGTGGGACACCCGCACCGGCCGTGCGCTCGTGCCCGCGATGGTTTGGCAGGACACGCGCCACGCGGGCGAACTGAACCAGCTCGCCGAAACGTGGGACCGCACGCTGATCGAACGAGTGGGGCGCCCTGCCGGCGTACGCTCGCCGTATCTGTGGGCCGTCCATCATCTGCAGACGACGCCCACCGTGATTCTCGCGAATCGCGAGCGACGCCTCGCGTTCGGCACCATCGACACCTGGCTGCTGTGGCATCTCTCCACCGAACGCGTGTGCGTGACGACGCCGACCAACGCAACCTCCGCGAGCGCGTATCTGCTCGACGAGCATCGCTATTGTCTCGACTGGATCGACGCGCTCGGCTTTCCGCAGACGCTGCTTCCGGAGCTTCGTCAGGATGCCGATGAATTCGGCCGCACACATGCCGACGTGCTCGGCATCGACGCGCCGATTCTCGCCTGCGCGGGCGACCAGCTCGCGGGCGCGGTCGGCCTCGGCTGCCTGGATCGCGGGCAGTCGATGTGCGTGCACGGCACGGGCAGCTTCGTCGATATGCTGGTCGGCACGCAAGTCCCTCGCGCGACCGAGACCTCGCACGACGGCACTTTGACGATGACGGCGCGCCGCCAACACGACGTCTCGCACTATTCGCTCGAAACCTTCGTGCCGACGACCGGTTCCGCTTTGAACTGGATCTGCGAAAAGCTGCACTGGTTCGACAATCCCACGCAAATCAGCGCGCTTGCCGCGACGGTCGATTCGTCGCGCGGCGTCACGTTTCTGCCCGCTCTGACCGGCTTGCGCGTTCCGCAGCTGCAGCCCAATGCGCGCGCCTCGTTGAGCGGCATTTCCATTGCCACGACGCAGGCTGAAATCGCCTACGCGATTCTCGAGGGCATCGCGCACTCGGTCGCGTTGTGCATCGACGCGAATCAGGCGATCGCGGATGTCACCGCTTCCGAACTGGTGGTCGGCGGCGGACTCTCCGGCAGCGACACGCTGCTGCAAATCCAGGCCGACCTGAGCGGCATGCCAGTGCGGCGCATGTATGAGAGCGATCGCGCGAGTCTGCGCGGGGCTGCGTTTCTCGCTGGATCGTCGGGCTTGCTGTGGGATTCGCTGCAAGATGCGCGTACCACCACCGTCACCGACGCCGTGTTCGAACCGACGGCAAATTCCGCGGCACGCGAGAAGCGGCGCGCGTCATGGCACGCAAGAGTCGCCGCGGAACTCGCTCACGCAAATGCATTCGATAACGGTTGTGGGGACTGACGCATGTTGTTTCTTCCATCCAGAAAGGCCTCGAAGGAACGCTCGGAGATGACCGGCACCGAGCCTTTGCGCATGGTGCGCACCGAGCAACTTGACCGGCTTGGCAGCGAGGCATTCGATATCGTGATCGTAGGCGGCGGCGTGACCGGCGCGTATGCGGCGCTCGACGCGAGCCTGCGCGGCTATCGCGTCGCGCTGCTGGAAAAGAACGATTTCGCGTCGGGCACGTCGTCGAAGTCTTCGAAGATGGTGCACGGCGGCTTGCGTTATATCGAGCAAGGCAATCTCGGTCTCGTGCGCCACTCTTTGTTAGAGCGGCAACGCTTGCGCCGCAATGCGAGACATCTCGTGCAACGCCTGCCGTTTCTGTTCCCCGTCATGGAGAAAGACGGCGTGTTCGACAAGCGCCTCGCCAAGGCCTTCGAGAGTCTGCTGTGGACCTATGACATCGCCGGCGGCTGGCGCGAAGGCATCTTGCACCAGAAGCTGAGCAAAGCCGAAGTTCTCTCGCACTGCCCGACCTTCAACGAAGAGAACCTCACCGGCGGCTTCATGTATTTCGACGCCCGCGTGGACGACGCGCGCCTCACGCTGAATCTCGCGCGCACGGCGGCGTTTCATGGGGCGTCCGTCGTGAATCACGCGAAGGCCGTCGAAATCACGCGCAATGGACATGGCAGTGTGGACGGCGTAATCGTGCAGGCGGACGAACGCGAAATACGCGTGCGTGCAGACGTCGTGATCATGGCCACCGGCGTGTGGCTGCGCGACTGGAACGGCCGTAAGAAGGACGACCCGGCGGCGTTGCAGATTCGTCCCGCGAAGGGCGTGCACGTCGCGATTCCTTGGCTGAAGATTCGCAACGACTGCACGGTGACGATTCCCGTGCCGGGCCGTAGCCGTCGCGCGACCATCACGCGGTGGGGCAACGTATCGTATCTCGGCACCACCGACGAAGACTATCGCGGCAATCTCGACGACGTCTGCTGCACGCGTCAGGAACTCGACTTCCTGATCGAAGGCGCGCGCTCCGCCTTGAAGACCGATTTGCGGGCCGAAGACGCGGTGGGCAGCATCGCCGGTTGCCGCCCGCTGGTCGGACCGCCCGGCGGAAAGACGCTGGAAATGAAGCGCAATCATGAAATCCATATCGCGCCGGATGGTCTGGTGACGATCGTCGGCGGCAAGCTCACGACCTCGCGGCACATGGCCGAACAGACCATCGATGCCGCGCAAAAGGTAATCGGCAAGCGCGCGAAATGCCGCACGAAGTCCGCGTATCTACTCGGCGCGGCGGGTTACGACTCGCAGGCAATCGTCGCGTCGGGCGGTTTGTCGGCGCAACTGGGCGAGCGCTACGGCACAGAGGCGCGCTTCGTCACCGACATTCTGGAGAGCGATGCGAGCTTGCTGAAGCCGATCGTCGACGGCCTGCCGTACACCGAAGCCGAAGTCCTTTACGCCATCAGACACGAACTCGCGTGCAGCGTCGACGACGTGCTGTCGCGCCGCATCCGCGCACGCCTGATGGCGCGCGATGCTTCAGCGCGCGCCGCCGCGCGCGTCGGCGAAATTTTACAGACGGAGCTCGGCTTGTCCGGAGCAGTCGTCGCAAAGCAGGTGAGCGATTACGTCGCCGCCGTCGAACACGAAAAGTCTGTTCTTATGGGAGAAACCGAATGATCAGCAAGGAAGCAATCAAGCGTGGCTACAACCGTGGCAACTATATCGTCGGCGCGCACACGCCGCCGGCTTATGCTGCAACGCTCAAGGACACCACCAGTGAAGCCGGTCTCCAACGCGATCCAGTCAATGTGAGCGCGCAGCAGATCGACGCGCTGCGCGCCGTCGCCGATGACGTGCTCACGCTGGCGCCGGACGTGGTGGCCTGGACGCGCGACTGGTGGGCCGGTTCGATGGTGACGGAAACCGCGGGCAAGCCAGCCACGCCCCACGCGGTGATCGTGCGCGTGTCGAAGGTCGAACAGATTCAGGCGGTCATGTTTATCGCAAATTCGGCATCGATTCCGGTGACCGTCTCCGCCGGTCGCAGCAACGTGACGGGCGCGGCGCTGCCGGTGCGCGGCGGCATCGTGCTGGACGTGTGCGAACTGAATCGCCTGATCGGCTTCGATACGGAAAGCCAGATCGTCGAAGTGGAAGCGGGCATGTTCGGCGACATCTTCGAAGAAACGATTCAGCGCGACTACGGCATGACGATGGGCCACTGGCCGTCGTCATACGCGATCAGCACGGTCGGCGGCTGGGTGGCGTGCCGCGGCGCGGGGCAACTGTCCACGCGCTACGGCAAGATCGAAGACATGGTGTTCGGTATGGACGTGGTGCTCGCCGACGGCAGCCTCATCAGCGTGGGTGGTTATTCGCGCGCGGCGCTCGGGCCGGATCTTCAACAGTTGTTCATCGGTTCGGAAGGCACGCTCGGTGTAATCGTGCGCGTGCGCTTCAAGCTGCATCGCCTGCCGGATTACGGCCGTGCAATTGCCTATGGCTTCAAGACGTTCGCGACCGGCCTCGAAGCGTGTCGCCAGATCATGCAACGCGGCGCGAATCCGGCCGCCTTGCGTCTGTACGACGAACTCGAAAGCGGCGTGCAGTTCGGCCTGCCCGAATCGAACGTGCTGCTGGTCGCCGACGAAGGCCCGCGCGAAATCGTCGAAGCCGTGCTCACGATCAGCGAACGCGTCTGCGCGGAGCTGGGCGAGCGTCTCGACGACAAGGTCATCTTCGAGAAGTGGCTCGACACGCGTTACCTCACGGGCAAGAGCGCCGAAGGTTTCAAGCGCGGCCCCGGCTTCGTGGCCGACACACTGGAAATGGCGGGGCCATGGAAAGACCTGCCGGGCATCTATACGGATGTCGTAAATGCGATCAACGCGGTGCCCGGCACACTCGCCGGTTCAGCGCACCAGTCGCACGCTTATGTGGATGGCGCGTGTCTCTACTTCTCGCTACGCGGCGAAGTCGAAGTGGAGACTCGCGCGAAGTGGTATCGCGCTGCGTGGGATGCCGCGAACGCGGTGCTCATCAAATACAATGCAGCGTTGAGCCACCATCACGGCGTCGGCCTGTTGCGCGCGCCGTATATGAGCGAATCGCTCGGTAGCGCATTTCCCGTTCTGCAGGCCGTCAAGCGCACGCTCGACCCGAAGAACATTCTCAATCCGGGCAAGCTTGGCCTGACTGACGAGCAAGCTCAAGACGCAAAGCAGTAATCACATGGACAAGTCACTTGGGGCGCGCCTCACGCGCCACCCGGTCATCGCGACGCTGTACGGCGTCGAGCAGTTCGACACGTTTCTGGAAAGCGCCGCCGAGATCACCATCGTCGCGAACGTCGATTTGCGCAGACTGCACCCGGTGGTGGCGGCGCTGACGAAAGCGGGCAAGTATGTCATCGTCAACATCGACAGTTGCGACGGGCTTTCGCAGGACAAAGGCGGTGTCGAGTATCTGGCGGACATTGGCGTGACCAGTCTCGTGTCGACCCGGGTGGCGACCATTCAGCGCGGCAATCGGGCCGGTCTCGTCACGATGCAGAAAGTCTTCGTGACGGACCGCTCCACGTGGCCGCGCAGCGTCAAGGCATTGGAGCAAAGCGATCCGAATCTGGTACAACTGATGCCGGCGCCCATGCTCTCGCACCTGTCGAAGCAGGACCGCAAGGCCCTGCCGCCGATCGTCACGTCGGGTTTCGTCTGCAATAAGGGCGACGTGTTCGATGCGTTGAAGAACGGCGCCGTCGCGGTCTCGACCAGCGACAGCGAGTTGTGGAATCTGGACCCTGAACGTTGAAGCGCTGAAACGCTGAAGTACCCATCCTGTTGGAGTGACTGATGGCCAATGCTTATCTGCAGGTGATCGCGCATTATTTCGCCAAACCCGGCAACGGCGACGCGATCGTGAAGCACCTCACGGAACTCGCCGCGGCAACCCGGAAAGAGCCGAAAAACCTTTACTACGAATTCTTCCGCTCGCCGCTCGAACCGGACCACTTCGTGATTCTCGAGAAGTACCGCGACGCCGACGGTCTCGCCGATCATCGCGAAACCGAGCATTTCCAGCGACTCGGCTTCGGCACCATCATTCCGCTGCTCGACCGGCGCGAAGTCGAAAGCCATATGGTGCCCGGAGACGCGCCATGAAGAACGCATTCCGGTTTCAAACGGTGCCGACGCTCGTCGTCGAGTTCGGTGCGGCGCGCCGCCTCGGCGCTTTGTTGCGCGCGCAATTTCCCGCGCTGACGCGTCTGTGCGTCGTCACGGATGGTTTTCTGCACACGAGCGGATTGCTGAATCCGGCGCTCGCCGACCTCGCGGCGCACGGTTGGGACACCACGGTGATCGACGACGTGATCGCCGATCCGCCCGAACACATCGTGCTCGAAGCGACGTCGCGTGCACGGACTGCCGGCGCGGAAATCGTGCTGGGGCTCGGCGGCGGCTCGTCGATGGATGTGGCGAAGCTGATCGCCGTGCTCGCGCCGCAGCAACAGCAGGCGCTCAGCGAGATGTACGGCGTCAACAAGATCACGGTAGCGCGTCTGCCGCTCGTGCAGATGCCGACCACCGCGGGCACCGGCTCAGAAGTCACGGCCGTGTCGATCGTGACGGTGGGCGAAGCGAAAAAGATGGGCGTGGTCGCGCCGCAACTGATCGCGGATCTGGCAGTTCTCGACGCTGAACTCACGCTTGGCCTGCCCGTTGCGGCAACCGCGGCGACAGGCGTCGATGCCATGGTGCATGCCATCGAGGCGTACACGTCCGCGCATCTGAAGAATCCGGTTTCCGACATGCTTGCGGTCAAGGCGCTCGAACTGTTGTCGCGCAATCTGCTGCCGGCTTGCGAACACGGCGGGAACCGCGACGCGCGTGAAGCGATGCTGCTCGGCGCAACCTTCGCGGGCCAGGCGTTTGCGAATTCACCGGTTGCCGCGGTGCACGCGCTCGCGTATCCGATCGGCGGCATTTATCACGTGCCGCATGGTCTTTCGAACGCGCTCGTGTTGCCGCATGTGTTGCGCTTCAACGCGGAAGCGGCGGCGCCGTTGTACGCGGAACTCGCCGAGGTGGTCGTGCCGGGTTTGACCGGCAGTGATGAAAGCAAGACGCAAGCGCTGATCGAACGGCTCGAACAGATGATTGCCGCGACGGCGATTCCGGCGCGTCTGCGCGATGTCGGCATCGAACGAAGCGGGCTCGAGCGGATGGCGAGCGATGCGATGTTGCAGACGCGGTTGCTGGTGAATAACCCACGGCCGGTTAGCGAGGCGGATGCGTTGGCGATTTATACGGCTGCGTTTTGATTCTTCGGCTTTGCGTCACGGGCTTGTCCCCACCAATAATCGTTCAACGGGGACATCATGTAGAAATTTGCCGGTCGGACAGCCATCGCTGTTGCCTCGGCACCGCAGTCACTGACCTCGGCAACGGTGTGAAGGTACTGGGCTACGGCACCGCCGCCGGCCTCGGCACCGTTGGCAGCACGACCAATCCGCTCGGCCCGACGCTGACCTCGACCTCCGGCCTAGTTTCCAATACCGGCGGATCGCTGTGACGCGTTATGCCGCACTGCTCGCGGTGAATCTGCTTTATTTCCTACGGGCCAGGACTGAAGAAAGGCATTTGATGAACGATCCGGCGTACAGGGAGTACGCGCAGTGGATTGTAAGGAATGGCGTGATTGCGAAGCTCTCGCGGATGTTTGATTGAGCGGTGAGCTCGGTCGATCGCGACTACACGATCGGCAGGACACCGACGACAAACTAGCAAATCATGCAGCGCAACAAACGCACATCAGACTGAACAAATCGCGCGACGACCCGGCTCGCGTCCGGGTTATCCTTGCGTCGATGCGCGTCGGAAACCTTGACCCACGAATTGTGAGTTTGTAGGATGATGACCGCCGCTTTCGGACAAACACCGCCTGACAGACTCAGTCCACGCGCGACATAAGAACAACGGCGACGACTAAATGGTGAGGTCATCGGGGTTATGGCATGACAATGGATGAAGACATCGCGCACGTGGCGCGTGTGATGGTGCCGTCGCTGAGCGCATTTCGCGGTGAGCCAGTGCTGCAGCCGGCATATTGGCGAAGACGCCTGCATCGCATACAGAACGAATTCCGATTGACCGAAACACAAGCCTCGCAGATTCAGCATTTGCTGAGGGATCTGGATAAGTTTGAGGCGAAAAATGGTGTGAAGAAAAAACCGATCGGCACGCAGATTCGTGCGCCTTGGATACCACGGTAATGAAGTGCGTGTGCTGACGGGCACACCTAGCGCCTCCCTCACCTAACGATGCGGAATTGATCCGCTTTCTAGCGGAACAACTCCACAACCGCGTGCCGTTCTCGCATCAAACTTTACCGCTCATACGATCCATCACCGCCACCAAATCGGCGAGCGACTGTTTGCATTCCGCTGCTTTCGGCGTGCTGGCGCGCAAGGCGCTCAACGCGCGATCAATCGACTTGTCGACCGTATGCCAGTCCGCGGCGGCGCGCGGCTTCAGCGACGGCTCGGCGTCGTCCCATGCGAGTTCGAGATCCTTGATGCGCGCCTTGCCGCCCGCCAGGTCGCCTTTCTCGACCAGCGCTGCAGTGTCCGCCGCGATCTTGCGGAACGGTCCGAGATCGCCGAGCTTCGACGCTTTGACCGGCTCCGCGGCTTCGACTGACAATAGACTCACACGGCCTGCGTCGAAATGTCCAACGCTGATCGCGGAGAGTGCGACAAACGAAGCGATAACGGCCTTGCTAAGAGTGCGTTGATTCATGATGGTGATCTTCCATTGGATTCGGTACGGGATTGGAAGGGACTACGTGGGCAACTTGTCGAGCGGCACACGCTCAAGGTTCATGTGCCGCGCTCGGGCGCACCGTACGCTGCTCGGCCAAACTGGCGACAATCACCAGCACGACAATTGCACTTAGGAATAGCGCGCTCGTGTTGACCGTGCCGAGGCCGAAACCGCCGTACGCGCGCGACTGCGAAAGCATGTCGCCGAGCGAGGCGCCCAGTGGCCGCGTCAGAATGTAGGCCAGCCAGAAAGTCAGTACCGGATTGCCGCCGGCGTAATAGATCGAACTCACCAGAACGATCAGCGCACCGAACGCCACCACACCGATGACGAAGCCGAGCCCCAGCGCTTCGGTCGCGAGATCGCCGGCCGCCGTGCCCAACGCGAACGTGACCAACACCGCGGCCCAATAGAAAAGCTCTCTACGCGTCGTATAAATGGTGTGAATCGAGAGTGTGCGTTCGCTGCGATACCAGAGCGCGAACACGAGAACGAGTGCCAGTCCGAACACGATCGTGCTGGCATATAGACTGACGCCGAGCTTGTCCGTCAGCGCGTCGGTGATCTGCGTGCCGACCACGCTGACCAGAACCACAGTCAGCCAGTAGATCCACGGCACGTATTTGTTCATGCGGAGCTGCACGGTCAGCGCGGCAAGCAATAGCAAAGCCATAATCGCATCCGTCAGCGCGGTGCCAAGACCCACGTGAACGGCCAGATAGTCAGCGCCGGTCTCGCCGACCGTCGTCGCGAGAATCTTGATTGCCCAGAAGACGAGCGTCGCCTCGGGCACTTTATTGTTCGCTAGAACAACACGATAGTTCGACGTTTCCATCACGCTGGTTCTCCATTTTTTTTGAGCACCCGCTTCGACGCTTCGAAACGGGACGCTCCTGCTCAGCCAGTGCGCTGACTATGCAATGGATAACCTTAAGGAAACCTTACGTGAGTTGTCGACGCACACGTGGCCGCCGCACGACATCGGCGGCGGTTCGCTGAAACAACACCTAGAAACGCGTGCGAATGCCCGTCGTCAGCTCCAACTGGTTCTTTGCACCGAACGTCGATGCAATCACATACCCCTTGTGCAGCTTCATGTAGTCGCCGGCCACATACACTTCCGTGCGCTTGGAAAAGTGATAGAACACCGACCCGTACAAGGTCTCCTTATAACCGCTGCCGGTTCCGGTATCGGGATTGAAGCTGAGGTTGGCATTGGCGATGCTGCCGTTGTCGTCGAATGCAGCGTTCGAGGCGTGCATCTGCTGGTAACCGATTTCGTAGTCGAGCGGGCCCTTCGGCGCCAGCTTGAACGACACCGTCCATGCGTTGTCGCGACGTTCACCCAGCGCGCCCTGATCGCCCGTGTAGTGGAAATAGCCGGCGTTCACGCGGAAGATGCTGTACGTGTAATTGCCACCAATCGAGTACGCCTTGTTCGTGAAGCCGTTGTTGTTCACGTGGTTGTAGAACGCAGACACGTTGAACGGGCCGCCGTTATAGCCGAGCGCGCCGGTGTAGGTGGCGTTGTTGCCAAAGCTCGTCTTGTTGCCGAATGCGTAACCCGCAGCCGCAAAAATGCCGTTATTGAAGAGTTTCTTCCAGACAAGGCCGTTCTCGTAACGCGTGCCGGTCGCACTGCCCGCGTAGAAAATCAGCTGCTTGAAGTTATTGGTGTTGGTCCAGCCGCCTTCTTCCGTGTTCAGCGAGGCGCTGGTGTAGGGGTCGCCGTAGATCGCCGCCGCGTCGCGCGCAACCGTGTTCTGGAACCCGGCCGTGAACTTGCCGAATGTGTCGCTCTCCACGCCCACCCATGCATCGCGGTCGAAAATTTGACCTGGGTCTTCCATCGCGCCGTCGCTCACGCGATATTCCGCCTCGAGCTTGAAGATCGCTCTGATGCCGCCGCCCAGGTCTTCCGCGCCTTTCATACCGAAACGGCTGCCGCTAAACCACGGCTCGCCGTTGATGCCCATTGAAATCACATGCTTGCCGTCCGCATTCGCATTGGTCTGATACGACACCGCGCTCAGATCCATCAAGCCGTAAAGCTGTACGTTCGATTGCGCATGAGCGCTCCCCATTGCCAATGCGCCGGTGCTTGCCACCAGCAACAACCTGGTCTTTTTCATCGATGTCTCCTCCGAACCTGCTGTGTTGAATTGATCTGATTTCCACTTGAGTAGCAGAACCAAGGATAGTCAGACCAACCCTTCACGCCTCTTTCGCGGGAGCGCGGTAAACGTCGGTGAAAACACTAAACGCAACGGCATTGACAATGTACAGCCAGGCGATTCGATTCGCCCTTGTGGCGCTACAAGGCAACAGTAAACGCTTCGCGTGGCTCTTCTTCACGCAGAATGTAGCCGAGCCCGCGCAAGGTCATGATCTTCGCACTCGACGTTGCGAGATGCTTGCGCAGACGGTGGATATAGATATCGATTGCATCGGCGCTGGGTTCGTCGTCGAGTGTGAAGACCTTGTCCATCAGCGTCGTTTTGGAGACTGTCTTGCCCTGCTTCAGCATCAACGTCTCGAGGATGGCGTGTTCGCGGCGGCGCAACGGCAGCGGTTCGCTTTGCAACATGAATTCCCGCGAGTCGAACAGATAGCGCAAGTCGCCGCACTCTATCGACTGCCCCTTGTCGCCGGCCGCCTGCCGGCGGATCAGCGCCTTGATGCGCGCCACCAGTTCGCGCGCGTCGAAGGGTTTGACGACATAGTCGTCGGCGCCGGCGGAGAAGCAGGCCACCTTGTCGTCGGTCGAACCGTTCGCGGTGAGCATGAGCACCGGCACGTTGTCGCGTTTGCGGCGCAGCCGTGCAAGCACGTCCTTCCCGCCGATGCCGGGCAAGCGCAGATCGAGCAACACCGCGTCGTAGCATTGCAAGCCGAGCAGCGTCTCGGCCCGCTCGCCGTCCTGTGCCCAGTCAATCACAAAATGCTCGACCTGCATCAGGTTCATCACCCAGCGCGCGAGATCGGCGTCGTCTTCGACGAGCAGCAGTTTCATCGTTTTTCCTCCATGCAGCCGCGCATCATGTTGCAGCGGTCCATAACCGCATCTCCACGGTGGCGACCAGACCGACACCATCCTCGCCCGATTCGAGCGTGACGGCGCCGCCCTGGCGATGGGCAATCTCACGCACGATCGGCAGGCCTAGGCCGGTGCCGTCAGCGTGACTCGACGCGCGATAGAAGCGCTCGAACACACGCGCCCGCACCTCAGCCTTGATGCCAGGCCCATTGTCGATCACGCGCACGACAGCCATGTCGTTATAGCGCGAGGTCTGCACGGTGACGCAGCCACCCGCCTGCGTATAACGCAGTGCGTTGTCGACGAGATTGGTGACGAGCGCCGCGGTCAATGCCTCGTCGCCGGTCACGATCAACCCGTCTTCCAGCTCCGCGCCCAAGTCGATTTCACGGGACTGCGCGAACGCAATCAATTCCTCCAGCACGCCCGCGATCAACGCACTCAGATCGACGCGTTCGCGCGCGCCAGCGGGCGCGGCGGACTCGGCTTGCGCGAGCAGCAGAAGTTTGTCGGTCAACGTGGTCAGCTTGCGGCTGCTCTTGTGCATACCCGCCAGCGCTTCGGCGAGCGGCGCGTCGCGGTTCTCGCGCTGCCGCGCAAACTGGATCTGCGCCACCAGCAGCGTGAGCGGCGTGCGCATCTGGTGTGCGGCATCGGAGATGAATTGCCGTTGAGTCGCGGCCTGCTGGCCCATGCGGGCGATGCACTGATTGATCGCCTCAACAATCGGCCTCAGTTCGACATGCAAGCGCGCCACACGTATCGGTTCGAGCTGCGACGGGTTGCGATCGGCGACATCGTCTTTCACCTTCATCAGGGGAAGCAGTTCGAAGGTCAATCCGAGGTAAACGAACACCATTGCGAGCACCAGCGTGAGCACTTCGCCGAATAGCTGTGGACGCAGCAGGCGCCAAACCATTGCATCTCGGGACCCCTCGGTCTTCGCAACCGCGACGACGACTTCTTCCGTGCGGCCCGAGTCGTAGAGCTGCCGCGCGTAAGCGACCGCGCGAACGGCGCGGCCATCTTCGAGGCGAGTGGCGTAGAGCGTCGGACTGTCACCGGCGTGCGGCGGCAGCGGCAACTCGAGACTGCCCGCCAGCAAGCGGTGACCGCTCGCCTCGACACGATAGAACACGCTGTCCTGTTCCGGCGACTCGAACAGTTCCAGCGCGGCCGGCGGAATCTGGATCGAGACGCTGCCATTGTCCCAATCGATATCCTCGCCGATGATCCGCATCGACGAAAGCAACGCATTGTCCTGCACGAGGTCCGCAGTGGTCTGCGCATTGCGGTACGAAATCATGCCGGAAATGGAAACGAACGCCGCCAATGGTAGCAGGAGCCACCACAGCAAGCGTCCGCGCAAGCTGCCTGAAAACACGATGCGTCGCCCCTCTCCAGGATGCCGGCGCGCCTCGTCGAGAGGCGCGGCCGGTTTCCGTTTTACGGCTTCAAGTCATTGACGAACTGATTGGTGAAGGTCCTCGACAGATCGATATGGCGATCCTTCACCGACGGATTGAAAGCCGCCAGGACCTTGAGCACAGTTTCCGGGCCGTCGGCGGGCATCTTGCCATCGACGGTATACATCGGCAGCGAGGCCTTCAACGCGCTCACATAGAGCGCCTTGTCGTTGCCGATGTAGTCTTTCGGCATTTGCGCGGCGATGTCTTCGGCGCTGTGCGTATGCAGGTATTGCAGCGTCTTCACGAACGCTCGCGCGAGTTTGGCGGCCTCCTGCGGGTGCTTGTCGAGCCACGCGCTCTGCACATAAAGGCTCGAAGCCGGATACGTGCCGCCGAGCGCGGCACGCGTGCCTTCGACATTGCGCATGTCCACCAGCACCTTGGCGTCGCCGGATTTGAGCAGTTGCGACACGGTGGGCTCGGTGGTCATGCCCGCGTCGATACGCCCTTGTTTGATCGCGGCGATAAAGCTGTTGTCCGCGCCCACCGGCAGCACCGTGTATTGTGAGCTCGGCACACCCTTGAGGCTGGCCAGGTACTGCGTGAGAAAGTTCGTCGAAGAACCGAGCCCCGTCACACCGAGCGTTTTGCCCCTCACGTCGGCCATGCTTTTGATCGACCCCGCCGCTTTGGTCGCGACCATTTCCACTTCGCCGGGCACCTGACCGAACACGACGATCGCCTTGACTTCCTTACCCTTTGCCTGCAGATCGATCGAGTGATCGTAGAAGCCGACCACCGCCTGCACACCGCCCGCGAGCAATTCGTTTTCCGCGTCGACGCCCGCCGGTTGCGACTGCAGTTCGACGTCCAGCCCTTCCGCCTTGAAGTAGCCAAGCTGTTCAGTCAGGCGCGCGGGCAGATAGATAAGCTTGGTGATGCCGCCCACCATGATGACGATTTTTTCGGGCGCGTCCGCCTGCGCGGGCGCCGCCGGTTGGGCGAGCAGAAAGATCGTGAGCGAGGCCGCGATGGCGGCATGAGCGGCGCGCGCAAGGCGCGTCAAGGCATGAGGCATGGTGGGGTGTCTCCGTTATTTTTCCGCATCCGCGGCGGGCGCCTGATGGATCGCCTGCAAAAATTCTAGGTGCGCGAATCCTTCTCAAAGCTTTCGCCGATGCTATTGCGGTCCTGAATGCGGGTTTGTCCTGAGTCGCTCTGAAATGGCGGCTTCATGCCGCTCTAACTCGCTCTATATCGCTCTGCCGCGGCCCGCGGAAACGACACGCTGATGTGCACGCCCTTGCCGCCATCGCCCGGCTTCAGCGTGATCTCGCCGTGGTGGGCGTCCGCGATTTCACGCACGATGGCGAGGCCCAATCCCGTGCCTTCCGTATCCGCCGACGCCCGGAAGAACGGCTCGAACACCCGGCTGCGCGACTCAGCCGGAATGCCGGGACCATCGTCCAGCACGCTCACGGTGACGGTATCGGTGTCGGTGTCGGCGCCCACGCTCACGGTGGCATGACCGCCGCTGCCCGTATAGCGGATCGCATTCTCTACAAGGTTGGCGATCAACGCCTGAAGCAGTCCGCGATGCCCTGCAACCGGAGCGACGCCGTGCAGTTCGGCTCCTAAATCTATGCCTCTGGCCTGTGCAAGCAACGCGAGGTCTTCCACGACTTCCATTGCGAGCGGCACCAGGTCCACCGTTTCCACCGCCAACTGCGTGTTATCGGCGGCCTCGGCTTGCGCGAGCAGAAGCAGCTTGTTCGTGAGGCCCACCATCGAACGATTGCTACGATGCATGGCGGCGAGCGCCTCGTCGAGCGCGGGATTCAAGCCGTCCTGTTGACGCGCGAACTGCAACTGCGTGCCGAGCAGCGTTAGCGGCGTGCGCAATTGATGCGCGGCGTCGGCGATAAAGCGGCGTTGCGCAGCCACCTGCACGCCGAGCCGCGCGATGCACTGATTGATCGCTTCCACGATCGGCCGCAACTCGGTATGCAGACGCTCGACACGAATCGGCTCGAGTTGCATCGGATCACGGTCCGCCACATCCTCTTTCACTTTCATCAGCGGACGCAACTCGAAAGTGAGGCCGATACATACCAGCGCGACTGCCAATACGATCATCTCGATCTGCCGCACGAGTTGCGGTTGCCACAACTGCTGAGCCATGGCGTCGCGTGAACGCACGGTTTTGCCGACTGTCACGCGCACGCGGCGCGTCGCGCCGTTGTCGTACATGAGACGCACAAGGCCGACCGCGCGCACAGTGTGGCCTTGCAGATGGGTGTCGTAGTGATCCGGTGTATCCGATGCTTGCGGCGGACGCGTCGGGAAATCGGGTGTGCCGGCGAGCAGGCGTCCGTCGTCAACGCTCACGCTGTAGAACACCTGATCGCGATAGGGCGACACGAATACTTCGAGCGCGGCGGGCGGCACATCCACGCGCAGGAAGCCATCCACCCATTCCACTTCGCCCGCGATCATGCGCGCCGACGAGATCAGCTGATTATCCTGCACCAGATCCGCCGTGCGCCGCGCGTTGTCGTATTCGGCCTTGCCGGTCACGAATACGTACAGCGCGAGTGGCACCAGCAGCCACCACAACAGACGCATACGCAGACTATTGGTCATCTTCTTTCTTGCGCAGCAGATAGCCGAGCCCACGCAGTGTAACGATCGCCGCCGAACTGCCGTCGAGTTTCTTGCGTAGACGCGAGATGTAGATTTCGACGGCGTCTTCGCTCGGCTCGTCGGCGAGCGTGAAGATCGCGTCGACCAGCGCTGGCTTCGTCACGGTTTTGCCCAGTCGCAGGATCAGCGTTTCGAGCACCGAACGCTCGCGTGGCGTGACGTTCAGCGGCGCGCCCTTCAGCGTGAACTGGCGCGTGTCGATGTCGAATGCGAGATCGCCGCACACCACTTCGCTCGCCTTCGAGGGCGACTGCCTACGGATCGCCACCTTGATCCGCGCGATCAACTCGCGCACTTCGAACGGCTTGACCAGGTAATCGTCCGCGCCGGCGCCGAGCAGTTCCACCTTTTCGTCGATCGAACCGCTCGCCGTCAGAATCAGCACCGGCGTCGCGTCGCCGCGCTGGCGCAGCCGCCGCAGCACGTTCTTGCCCGACAGCTTAGGCAGATTCAGGTCGAGCAGGATCACGTCGTAGTGATTGGTGCGCAGCAGTTGGTCGGCCGCGTCGCCGTCCTGCACGGCGTCGAGCGCGAACGCCTCCTGCTCCAGCATCTTCGCGAGCCAGTGCGCCAGTGTGGGGTTGTCTTCGATGAGCAGCAGCTTCATGGCGGGAACGGCAAAAGTCAGGCCGTCGATTGTGCCGTAAAACAAGGGGTTTGCGCGCGTCCTATTTGGTTTGCGGCATACGTTGTGGCGTTTGCGGCGCAGTTTCGGGTTAACACCCATGATTTGCTCACACGCCCGAAAGCTGCCAGAAGGTTTCCAATTTCTATAATCGCCGTCATTCACCCAGAAAGCGCCGCGCGCAACGCCCAGCGGCGACCAAACCTAAGGAGACTGCTTCATGCGTACCTTGCGCCAGATTGCCGCTGTGTCAGGTGTTGCGTTCACCCTTGCCGCCGCTTCGACCGCCGCTCACGCGGAAAAGCTCACGATCATGGTCGGCGGCGCCACCAAGATCATCTATCTGCCCGCCAAGCTCACGGAGCAACTCGGCTACTTCAAGGACGAAGGCCTCGACGTCGAAATCCTCTCGCAACCGGCCGGCGTCGACGCGGAAAACGAACTGCTGGCGGGCGCGGTGCAAGGCGTGGTGGGCTTCTACGACCACACCATCGACCTGCAGAGCAAGGGCAAGGAAATCCAGGCGCTGGTGATCTTCGGCCAGGTGCCGGGTGAAGTGGAAATGGTCTCCACCAAGGCCGCGGACAGCTTCAAGAGCATGGCCGATTCGAAGGGCAAGACGCTCGGCGTCACCGGGCTCGGCTCGTCGACCAGCTTCCTCACGCAATACCTCGCGCAACGTGCGGGCGTGCCGTCCACGCAATACACGCTGCTGCCGGTGGGCGCGGACAACAGCTTTATCGCGGCCATCAAGCAAAACCGTATCGACGCGGGCATGACGACGGAGCCGACCGTCTCGCAGTTGCTGAAGACCGGCGACGCCAAGGTGCTGGTCGACATGCGCACGCTGGAAGGCACGCGCGCCGCGCTCGGCGGCACCTATCCGGCTTCGAGCTTTTACGTGCAGCGCGCGTGGGCGGAGTCGCACAAGGACGACGCCGCAAAACTCTCGCACGCTTTCGCGAAGACGCTGAACTTCATCGCGACGCATAGCGCCGAAGAGATCGCCGCGAAGATGCCGAAGGACTACTACGGCAACAACAAAGACCTGTACGTCGGCGCGCTCAAGGCGTCGCTGCCGATGTTCACGAAGGACGGCAAGATGCCCGCCGACGGCCCGGACACCGTGCTGAAGGTCCTGTCGGCGTTCAATCCTTCGGTGAAGGGTAAGCATATCGACCTCGCCAAGACCTACACCAACGACTACGTGTCGGCAGCGGTCAAAACCGCGGCGAAGTAACGCCCTTTCAACATCACGAGAACAGCGAGGCTCCAGCCGATGAATCAACCCCTGTCACGCGATACGCCAGCGATCGAGATGCGCAACGTATCGTGCCGTTTCATTTCTCCTGACGGCAAGGCGACGATCGCGTTGCGCGACTTCAGCATGTCGGTGGCGCGCGGCGAATTCGTCGCGGTGGTCGGCCCCACGGGTTGCGGCAAGTCCACCACGCTCAGCATGATTACCGGCTTGCTGAAGCCCACCACGGGCGAAGTGCGCGTGATGGGCGCGCCGGTGGACGGCATTGATCCGCGTATCGGTTTCGTGTTTCAGGCCGACGCCGTATTCCCGTGGCGCTCGGTGCTCGACAACGTAGCGGCAGGTCCGCTGTATCGCGGCCGCTCGAAATCCGCCGCCTACGACGAAGCCAACGAATGGCTGCGCCGCGTAGGCCTCGACAAGTTCGGCAAACATTATCCGCATCAGCTGTCCGGCGGTATGAGGAAGCGCGTGGCGCTTGCGCAGACCTTTATCAACAAGCCGGAGATTCTGCTAATGGACGAGCCGTTCTCGGCGCTCGACATGCAAACCCGCACGCTGATGCAGGACGAACTGCTGCAACTGTGGGGCGGCGCCGGCTCGGTGGTGTTCGTCACGCACGATCTGGAAGAAGCGATTGCGCTCGCCGACCGCGTGTTCGTGCTGACCGCACGCCCGGCGACGCTGAAGAAAGTGTACGAAATCGATCTGCCGCGTCCGCGCGTCACGTCGGAGGTGCGCTACGACCCGCGTTTCATCGAAATCTCGCGCGACATCTGGCACGACCTGCGCGAAGAAGTGCAGATCGGTTAATCAAGGAACGGCAAACATGTCTACTACCCCTCAACAGATGATGCCCCGTTCGGGCATCGACGCCGCATCGCTCGCGCAAGTCGAACGGGTGGCGCAAAAACGCATCCGGCAGCGTCACGCGCTGGTCATCACGCTGCGTGTCGTCGTGCTGGTGGTCGTACTCGGCGGATGGGAATTGTCCGCGCGTCTGAAGTGGATCGACCCGTTCTTCTTCTCGATGCCCAGCGCGATTTTCGAACAGATCATCGACTGGTTCGTGAACGGCACCTCGCAAGGTCCGCTGCTCACCCAGGTGTGGGTCACGCTCGAAGAAACCGGACTCGGCTTCATTATCGGTTCGGTGGCCGGTGTGTTCTGCGGCATCCTGCTCGGCCGCAACAAGCTGCTCTCGGACGTATTCAGTCTCTACATCAAGATTGCCAACTCGATTCCGCGCGTGGTGCTCGGTTCGGTGTTCGTGATTGCGCTGGGGCTGGGTATGGCGTCGAAGGTGGCGCTGGCCGTGGTGATGGTGTTCTTCGTCGTGTTCGCCAACGCGTTCCAGGGCGTGCGTGAAGCCGATCGCTACATGATCGCGAATGCGCAGATTCTCGGCGCGTCGCGCCGTCAAGTGACGACCTCGGTAGTGATTCCGTCGGCGCTGAGCTGGATTCTTGCGAGCTTGCATGTGAGCTTCGGCTTCGCTCTGGTTGGTGCGGTGGTCGGCGAGTTCCTCGGCTCGAAGCAAGGTATCGGACTGTTGATCTCCACCGCGCAAGGCGCGTTCAACGCAAGCGGTGTGTTCGCCGCGATGATTGTGTTGGCCGTGGTCGCACTGGCAGCGGATTATCTGTTGACTGCGGTCGAACAGCGGTTGTTGAAGTGGAGGCCGGCTGCGGTTTAAGCAAACCATATTAACCGTGTAGAAGACTGCTTTAAAAAAAATGCCGTTCGGTCGCAGGCTGAACGGCATTTTCTTTTGTGCAAAATGAAAGATGAAAGTAAGGCTAAATTAACCTAGTCGGATTTTTTGAAGCAAAGAGCCATATATGCATTCAGGATGGCTGATTAATGCTTGAATTTGCATACGACCCACCCGTCTCCTTCACATGGTGGAGGCAAGATCGGCTCTCTGAACCGTCGCCGAACAACAAAGCCTCAGCGCGCACCTTTCCTTGCTGCACGAAACACTTGACGCACCTCTCTGGTGCGCTGCGCGGAATTCGACAAGGAAGCCGGTGGCCGTCTCCGCCCTGTGTCCCGTCAGGTTGTCCGGCATGTGTCGCGGGCAATCCCGGCGGAACTTCCGCAATGAGGTGTCGCGAGGGCGACGCCAAGGGTTTTGAAGGAGAGGGACATGAAGAAGGCTCTGATCATCGCAGGCGGACTGCTTTGCGCGTTCGCATGGCAAGCGCACGCTCAGGACGCCAGCACGGAGAATACAGCGCAAGCTCAACCGACAGCAGCCGACGCGGTGGGCGGGCAACCCGCCACCACTTCGATGTCCGGTGGCCCTGCAAAAGCACAGGGACTGACGCGTGCGGATGTCTATCAGCAACTCATTCAATCGCAGAGAAATGGCGAAGCGGCGCGTCTTCAAGAGCTGTTCAAGGGAGGCAACTGAACGGCGCTGTGGCATTGGAGCCGGCCGCACGGATGAATAGCTCTCCCCCGGCTTCGCTGCATCAATGACGCCGTATCCGCCCCGTCGCCCGACGGGACGAAGCGAATATGGCGTCTAATCGAAACGTCCCTTTCCCCCCGCCACCTGTCTCCCGCCACCAAACTTGCGATCGGCATTCGTCGGTCCACGCGCAACACAATTCCGCTCTCCAAGTCGCCGCAATAGCGTACAGGCCCGCTGCATAAGGCACTGTGCGCAATGGCACGGTCGATGCGTAATAACCACCACCCAGTCGTGCACTTACCAACATCGGTTGAATCGAGGTGCGTCATGTCGAGTGTGCAGAGTCAACGTCGACCAATGAATTCGCGAAGCCGGTCGTTTTCCGCGGCAAGCGGTTCGACGCATCGCGCGGGGAATCACCACTTTTCAGCCGGACTTGTGCCGTTCGGGTTGCGGACCGCAGGTTTCATCGGACGAGGCCCGAAACAACTGTGGCCGTATGTTTTGCCGTGGGTTTTCGCGGTGCTCACCATCGGTTTTTTCTGCCTCGTCGTGCGCGGCGTACTCACGCGGCAATTGCTGGTGCCGCCGGTCGAGACGCCGCAGTCGCTGGTGGAACGCGGCTATACATCGAACTTCCTCGCGGAACGCATCATGTCTTCGATGCGAGCGATCGGCCAGGACGCCGAGTCGATTCCGCACGACACGATGACGGACAACGACGCACAACCGGACATTCAGATCCCCGGTCAGGAGATGTCGTATGCGACCACCGTGCGCTTCATCAAAGGCGTCATCAAACGCACGGATGTCGTAGTTCATGTCGGCATCACGAAGGTCAACGACAGCGCGGACTCCTACGTGGCGCATGTGCAGATTGAAGGCGGCCCCTTCGACTCCCGCGAAAGCATCGTCTCTTTCGAAGGACGCGATCTGGAGAAGTTCGTGCACGACATCGCGGTCAAAGCCATGCGTCTTGCGGAACCGAATATTCTCGCCAGTCATCTTTATTCGCAAGTTCAGAGAACCAAGTGTTCGCTCGCGCAATGCGACTACGGCGAGATTGTTTCGATCTACGACGAAGTGCTCGCACTGCCTGCCTCCGAGCAAGGCGAATGGGCGCTCGCCGGCAAAGCGTGGCTGCTTGCCAATCAGGGGCTATCCAAAGAGGCCGAACAGCAGACTCGCGAAGCGCTGACCGTGTACAAACATTCGGCGGTGCTGCACGCAAGCCTTGGCATCGCACTCGAACAGCAGCATCGCATCGACGACGCACTTGAAGCCTTGCGAGCCGGCGCGAGCGAGAAATCGAAGACGGCGGAAAATCTGCGTCTTCTCGGCGACGTGCTGCTGCATGCGAATCGCTATTCCGAAGCACTCGATGCATTCAAGCAAGCTGACAGCATGAAGCCGGACTCTGTCGACAACCTGCACGATTGGGGCGAAGCGCTCGTCACTGTCGGCCGCTATGACGAAGCGATCGAAAAGCTCTCCCGCGCCGTCGCACTGCGCCCCGATCTGGCGCCCTCATACGCGGAATGGGGCCGGGCACTGGATCGCAAAGGCGATCTGCCCGGCGCCTCGCGCAAATATGCCCAAGCGTTGCAACTCGACGCGGGGACTTTGTCGGCGCGCGAAAGCCATCTGGCGCGGCTTGCCAGAGCGGCTCAGGCAGGCAATCGCCCGGATGCGTCGAAACCCAATGGCGGAGTCAGACCTGTTTCGAATCCGCCCGCTTCACTTCCGTTGCAAACCGCATAACGAACACCGGTCATACCGGATGAATCTCGATGCAAACGGCTCAGTCCTGACGCATCTAACGCTTGCAGTAATACACCTAGTTGAAGAGGAGATGGTCGATGGACAATTTCGAAGATGCGTTCAGGGCTTTGATCGGCAATGAAGGCGGTTACTCCTTCAATCCGCATGACCCTGGCGGTGAAACGATGTGGGGCGTCACGGCGCGCGTGGCACGCAGCGCGGGTTATACCGGCGCCATGAAAGACCTGCCGCTGGATACCGCCAGACAGATCGCCAAACAGAAGTACTGGGACCCGCTGCATCTCGACGAACTCGACGCGCGCGTGGCCTTCCAGATCTTCGACGCCAATTACAACGGCGGACTAGTGGTCTTGTGGATGCAAAAAGCTTCCGGCGCGAAAGAAGACGGCAAGTTCGGCCCGGACACACTCGATGCAGTCAAAAGCGCGGACCCGCTGAAGTTTGTCATGCGCTTCGCCGCTTATCGCTTGCGTTACCTGCGCAACCTGCACGCATGGCCCAATTTCAGCCGCGGATGGACCGAAAGAATGGCCGCTAATCTTCTCCTGGGAGCAGCATGATGGACTGGTCTAAAGTAGCGTCGAACATCGGCAGCAGCGCACCGCTTCTCGCCGGTCTCGTAGGTGGTCCCATTGGCGTCGGCGTGACGGCCGCCGCCGCGATCATTTCGCATGCGCTCGGCACGCCGAGCGATCCCGGCGTCGTGGAACTCGCGTTGAACGATCCCAGCGCACTCGAGAAGGTCCGGCAAGCCGAAAGTGCGAACTCGTTGCAATTGCAACAACTGATGGTCAGCGCCGCCCAGGCGAGCCTCGCACACGAAAGCGATATGGCGCGCATCCAGGCCGCCGATCGGGCCGACGCACGCGCGATGGGAATCAGCAATAAGGACTGGGTGCCCAAAGTCCTTGCGATGGCGGTCACCGCCGGCTTCTTCGGCATTCTGCTGCTCATGGCCTTCCAGCCGTTGCCGGGCGCGAACAAGGATCTCGTCAATGTGATCGTCGGTGCTTTGGGTACGGCGTGGATCAGCATCATTGGCTACTACTTCGGCACGTCGGTGGGATCGATGCGAAAGACCGAGTTGCTCGCCAAACCCAGCGTTCCCATCACGGCGGACAGTGCCCTCACGCTTCGCGAGCCCGCAACGGCTTCGGCAGCACGTCCACAAGCGGCGCCGGCTCCGTCGCACAGCGACGTATTCCAGCAATTCGCGCCGGGTGGACAGGGTCCGATTTTCTCGGGCAGTTGATTGGCGATTCGCTCAAGGACCAGACGATGCACGCGACGAGTGAATGGCTCGCCGCGTGCAGCGTCGCGCGTTTCTCGCCCCCTGAATTCCGGTTGTTTGTCTCAAATTTAGCAACAAACATTACCTCAAACGGTGATTACTCTCTCCAGGTCGCAAAACTACAATGCAATCACTGAATACGAACAAGAACGTTCGTAGCAAGATAAAACTGATCTGGAGGTAGTTATCATGAAATCGCTCATTCAAGCTGTTGTTATTGCCGCTGTGTTGGCCGCTCCTGTTGCTTCGTTTGCGCAGTCCAACCAGCCCGTGACCCGCGCTCAAGTGCGTGCCGAACTGATTCAACTCGAAAAGGCAGGCTATCAGCCGGGCCTCGCCGACCCGTACTACCCGGCCGACATTCAGGCCGCACAAGCTCGCGTCGCTCGTGAAAACGGCACCGCACAGGCAGCGCAAAGTGGTTACGGTGGTGTGGTGAGTGGCGCGTCGCAATCGGGCAGCCAGGTTCAAGCGAACGGCCCGAAGTCGATTTACTTCGGCAATTAAGCGGCAGTCGCGTGGTAATCAGGCAGTAACCCGACCGTAACCAGCCATTCAGCGAGTCGAACTGCACAAGCGCCAAGTCCTGTGCGGCGATTGACCGCCTGGCGCACCAGTAACCGGTGCGCGATGATTCAAAACGAACTGGCCCGCGACCGAGTATCCCCGATCGCGGGCCAGTCGTGTATTGGTTACCTCCGTCATCGGGCTCCCGATGGCTTCGCCTGGACCCTTCACGGTCCGGGCGCTTTTTATTGGCGCCTTGTTCGGCGGCGCCTTTGTCGGTATTGAAACGGCGCCCGCAATGACGGACTACGCGCCGGTTTCAGATAGTGGGCCGGCGACCCGCGTCAGTCGCGTGCAACGAGATCGCCCACTTGACCGCGCCCGGTGACGAGACAGCTAGAGAGGAAATTCTCGCCCTGGCTGCTGGCCCCGATGTCTCCAAAGCCTTTTTTCAGCGCGTTCGATTTGACCAGTTCGGCGCCCTGATGACACGTTATTGTCCCCATCTCTCCCGCTTGCGCACGCATCAGCGCCCTATCTGCCATCAGATAGCCGAGCAACAGCACTACGGCAATATTGAACGCTTGTCTCATGGTTCGCCTCCTCTTTGGAAGAGACTAACGCGAACCATGGATACACGGTCCTAGGGGTTTCCCGATCGATGGCTATTCCATGATGCAGATTAAATCAGGTCACGCTGCCGCGCGGTCCTTTATGCGACGTGCCTGGAAGAACACGATCACCGCAGTGTGGCCGTAGTTGCTGAGGAAATAGAACGCCTTCGTTACCCTTCACAGCCGCGCTTCGATCTGCCTGATTCGTTGTTCGATGGCGTTGCGCACCAGCGCATTCGAAGGCACCAGCAACAGCGACGACGCGATGATCTGATACACCTTATTACGCCGCACCTTGGACACCTTCTGCGGATCGAGCCAGGCGTCGTTGTCCACGAGCAGGATCAGCGTCTCGAGACCGATCAGAATCGGCCACAAACATGCGAGACGCAAACGCACGGAAAATGCTGGAATCGCCAGCGTGTAATCGAGGGCTTCGCGGAAATGATCGAGTGTCTTGCGCAAAAGCTCGACCATCAACGGCCGGGCACGCACCGAATTCGCCGGCAACAACAGGTCCTGCGCGCTCAGACCATATTGGTCGAGCAGGGTCTGCGGCAGGTAACAGCGGCCGATCCGCAAATCCTTGCCGCAATCGCGCAACACGTTGGTCATCTGCAGTGCCTTGCCGAACCGCACGCCACGCCGCGCCATCGTCTCAGGCCGCTCCTTCAGCGTGCCGGGCATGTGCGCGTAAGTCATCGTGGTCCAGAATTCGCCGACGCAGCCCGCCACCAGATACGTATAACGGTCGAGTTCATCGTATTCGCGCAGCGCCGCGATCTGGCCGGAACGTTCGTCGGGGAAGGTGCGAAGATCGAACTCCATCCCTTCGGTGAGCGTCGAGACGATCTCGCGCACCGCCTTGCGATCCGATTCGCTCAGTTGCAACAACACATCGAGCGCGGGGCCGAGCGATTCGAGCAGCACTTTCTCGTCCGACTGGATCTGCTGCCCCGCCACTTCGGCGGCCATACGCTGGAACAGCGCGCCGTCGTCGGTTGCGCCGTTCACCTGCGCGCGCAGCGACAACAGCAAGGCGAGGCGTTGTTCCGGCGAGATCAGCGAGGTGTCCGCAATCGTATCGGCCGCGCGGGCCAGCAGGTAGGCGAGTCCGATCGGATCGCGCATGCCGACGGGCAGCACACGCAGGGTGAGATAGAAGGAGCGTGAAACGCCTTTCAGGAGCGGGCCAAGAAGGAAGGCCCGGGTCGGATTCGGCATGGACGGGATCAGGTCGGAGTTGTGCAAGAAGCGGGCAAAAAAGCAGGCAAAAATCAGGCGCTGCCGAATTGTATACGGCGAAGCGCCTCTGCCGTGCTGCGCGAATCGACCCTGCTACCCGATAACCCTCTCGCCACCGCTCGCGTTCAGGCGTCTTTCTGAAGCCCCAGCAAGCCGATCGCGTTCTGCTTGAGGATCAACGGCTGCACCTCTTCCCTGAAACCGACCTGCCTGAAATCCTCCAGCCAACGGTCCGGTTGGATCAGCGGAAAATCCGAACCGAACAGCATCTTGCGCTTCAACACCGTATTGGCGTGGCGGATCAACTCGGGCGAGAAATACTTCGGCGACCAGCCGGAGAGGTCGATATAGACATTGGGCTTATGCAATGCGATCGACAACGCCTGCTCCTGCCACGGCCACGACGGATGCGCGATCACGATGTTCATATCGGGGAAATCCGCCGCGACGTCGTCGAGATGAATCGGCTCCGAATATTTCAGGCGCAGCCCGCCGCCGCCTCGCATGCCCGACCCCATGCCGGAGTGACCGCTATGAAAAACCGCGGTCAACCTGTATTCGGCAATCAGCTCATAGAGTGGATAGGCAAGCCGGTCGTTGGCAAAAAAAGCCTGCATCGTGGGATGAAACTTGAAACCGCGCACACCGTATTCCTCGACCAGCTTGCGCGCTTCGCGTACACCCATCTTGCCCTTGTGCGGATCGATGCTCGCGAAGGCGATCATGATGTCGCTGTTTTTCTGCGCGAATTCGGCGATCTCCTCGTTCGGGATGCGCCGTCGTCCGAGGTTCGCTTCGCAGTCCACGGTGAACATCACGAAGCCGATCTTGCGCTCGCGGTAGTGTTCGATGGTCTCGGGAATCGTCGGCCGCCGGCCGAGTTTCAGCACGGTGCCGAAGTACTTGTCGGCGGCATCGTCGAACTCCTTGCCGAACAGATCCGGCGGCTGGCAGCACGAGACTTCCGCGTGCACGTGTGTGTCGATTGCGACGAGTTGGTCGAGATTCATCTACCCTTTCCTGTCTGATCCTGCGGTGCGCGCGTCACGTCGCGCCGCACGCGCTCGCGACGATCACCGCTGTGTCGCGCTGCGTCACGTCATACATTGCATCGACGAGCGCTGCGCGATGCGTCAACACCGCGCGTTGATTGATCGAGCCCTTGTCGGTGATTTCGCCGAGATCGAGCGACGGCGCGACGTCCATGAGCCGCAAACGCGCAATGGTGGTCGCGCCGCCCGTGGCACTGCGATTGAGCGTGTCGAGCAGCGCGGCGAAATGCGCGCGCACGGCGGGTGCTTCGACCACCTCTTGCACGCTCGCCGAAGCGGGCAAACGAGCCAGCCGTTTGCAATCGTCGAGCCGCGGAAAGACCAGCAGCCCCACATCGTCGCGATTCATGCCGGCGACCACCACGTCCTGCACATACGGTGCGCCTTCAGAAATCACGCGCGCCCGCATCGGGCCGACGCTCACGAACGTGCCAGAACTCAGCTTGAAGTCCTCCGCAATTCGCCCGTCGAACAGCAATCCAAGTTCTGGATGCGCCATGTCGACAAAGCGCAGCGCGTCGCCACTGCGGAAGTAGCCTTCTTCGTCGAAAGCGTTCTCCAACTCGGCCGCGTCGGCGCGCCAGTACCCGGCCATGACATGCGGCCCGCGATAACGCGCTTCGAGCTTGTCGCCGACCGGCGCGAGTTTGACTTCGCAGCCGTGCGCGGGCAGGCCGACATAGCCCGCACGCATGATCGGTCCCGTGGTGAACAGACACGAAGGCGACGTCTCCGTCATGCCGAGCCCGGCCATGATGCGTATCCGCTCGCCGCAATACGTTTCAGTGACGCGTTCGAGCTTGTCCCACGCCGCTTGCGACAGGCCGGCACCGGAAAAGAAATACACCTTCACGCGCGAGAAGAAGCTCTCACGCAATTGCGCGTCGCGCTCCAGCGCGATCGCCAGTTCTTCCCAACCCTTCGGCACATTGAAGTAGATGGTCGGGGCGATCTCGCGCAGATTGCGCAGCGTTTCTTCGAACTTGCCGTTGACCGGTTTGCCGTCGTCGATATAGAGCGTGCCGCCGTTGTAGAGCGCGATACCCACGTTATGGCTACCGCCGAACGTGTGGTTCCAGGGCAGCCAGTCGACCAGCACCGGCGGCTCGTTCGCGAACTCGGGGAACGTTTCGAGCAGCATCTGCTGGTTGCTGCATAGCATGCGGTGAGTGGTCGGCACCGCCTTCGGCAGCTTGGTCGAACCCGAGGTGAAAAGAAATTTGGCGATGGCGTCCGGGCTCACCGTGGCGTGCACGGAGTCGACCGTAGTGGGCGTTGTGTTCAGCAGAACGTCGAACGAAGTCACGTTGCGCGCGGCCGGCTGTTCTCGTGGCAGCTTAGCGGTGACAACTTCAATATCGGCGGGCACGACCGCCTCGATTGCCTTGGCGAAAGTATCGTAGCCGCATGCAAACACGAGACCTGGTGTCAGCAAATCGATCGTATGACGCAGCTTGCCAAAGTCGCCGGAAGCAAGCGCATAGGCGGGCGAAATTGCGGCATAGGGAATGCCGGCCCACATCGCGCCGAGCGCAAGTTGCAGATGTTCGAGATCGTTGCCCGACAGAATCACGACAGGCCGTTCAGCGGAAAGATCGCGCGCGAGCAGCGCCTGGCCGATTGCGCGAGCGCTTTGTAATGCTTTCGCGTAGCTGAGACCGATCCATTGACCATCGCTGCCGCGACGCGCCGCCAGCCATCGGGCGGGATGCGCTTGCGCACCGCTCGCGAGCCGCTCTGTCATCCGCTGCGGATGTTCGCCGAGCGGTTCTGCCGCGCGCAGATACCACGTGTCGCCCTGCCGTTGCGTGTGCAACGATGAAGCGCCGATCGTCGTCGCCCGGTAGCGCATCGGCGCGCCGGGGGTGTTCGGTTGTATCGGCTCGGAATGCAAAGCCTGTCTCCTGTGTGAAAATCGCGATCGCTACGATCAGATCGGATAGTGCCGAGGTCCGGTCTGAATCGTGATCCAACGCAGATCCGTGAACTCCGCAATCGACGCCTTACTACCGAATCGTCCATAGCCGCTTTTCTTCACACCGCCGAACGGCATCTGCGCTTCGTCGTGCACGGTTGGCCCGTTGATATGGCAGATGCCCGATTCAATACGCTTCGCCACGTTCAACGCGCGCGACACATCGCGGCTGAATACCGCTGCCGAGAGTCCGTACTCGCTGTCGTTGGCGATTCGAATCGCTTCTTCATCGCCATCCACGCGCTGCACTGTCACCACCGGCCCGAACGATTCTTCCGCATACAGCTTCATAGCAGGCGTAATGCCGTCGACGATCACCGGTTGCATCACGGCGCCTTCAACTGCGCAGCCGACCGGCAAACTCGCGCCCTTCTCGTGCGCATCTTCGATCAACGCCTTGATACGCTGCGCGGCGGCCGCGCTTTCGAGCACGCCGAGTGCGGAATCCGCAGCGGACGGGTCGCCGGCTTTCAGGCTTCGCGCTTTCGCCGCGAGTTTCTCAACCAGCGCGTCCGCAATCTTCCGGTCGACGATCACGCGCTCCGTCGACATACAAATCTGCCCCTGGTTGAAAAACGCGCCGAACGCGATGCCGGCCACGGCTGCATCCAGATCGGCGTCGTAGAGCACCACCACGGGTGCCCTGCCGCCGAGTTCGAGCAACGCCGGCTTCAGATGCAGCGCCGCATGCTGCGCGACGATGCGCCCCACCCGCGTCGACCCAGTGAAATTCACACGACGTACCGCCGGATGCGCAATCAGCCGTTCGACAATCGCCGGCGCATCTTCCGCGGAATGTGTGATCACATTGACGACGCCATCGCCGAGCCCGGCCTCCTGCAGCACACTGCCAATCAACCGATGCACGCCCGGACAACCTTCGGATGCCTTGAGCACGACCGTGTTGCCGCACGCGAGCGGCATGGCAATGGCCCGCGTGCCGAGAATCACCGGCGCGTTCCACGGCGCCATGCCGAGCACCACGCCGCATGGCTGGCGCACCGCCATCGCGAGACTGCCCGGCACGTCGGACGGAATCACATCGCCGTCGATCTGCGTGGTCATGGCGGCGGCTTCGCGCAGCATGTTGGCGGCCAGCATGACGTTGAAGCCGTACCAGTTCGGCATCGCGCCGGTTTCGGCGACGCCGGTTTCGATGAACTGCGCGGTGCGGGCGTCCATCAGATCCGCTGCCGCCAGCAAACGCTTGCGACGCTCAGTCGGCGCCAGCGCCGACCAGGCCGGAAAGGCTCGCGCCGCCGCTTCGACCGCGGCATCGGCGTCGGCCAGCGTGGCCGCCGCCGCCCGCGAAGCAGCCTGGCCGCTCGCGGGATTGATCCGCTCGAACGTCTTGCCATCCGCTGCGCCACGGCTTTCGCCGCCAATCAACAAAGTCACTTCATGCATGTCCGTCGTCTCCTCGCTGTCTCTCTCGCTGCATCATTCACAGTAGTCTGCGTGAACCGAAGTCCACGTCGATGCGACCGATCAGCGCTTGTACGTTTGCAGACCGGGCTTGATCGCCTTGTCGTCGAGGAACTGCTTGAGGCCCTGTTCGCGGCCGCCTTCGGGATCGCGCAGTTGCGCCTGATCGAGCTTGGCGTACAGATAGTCTTCGTTCTGATCCCACGTCAGTTCGCGGCAACGCTTGAAACCATGCTTGGCGGCGCGCAACACCACCGGATTCTTCTCGAGCAGTTTGCCGGCGAGCGCACGCGTCACTTCGCGCAGTTCGGCGCGCGGCACGCTCTTGTTGACGAGGCCCATCTGCGCCGCCTCCTGCCCGGTGAACGTCTCGCCCGTCATGATGTAATACAGCGCCTGACGATGCCCCACAGTATCGGCCATCGCTTTGCTCACCAGGTTGCCCGGCGGAATGCCCCAGTTGATTTCGGAGAGGCCGAACACGGCTTCGTCGGCGGCAATCGCGAGGTCGCATGCCACCAGCGGCGAGAAGCCGCCACCGAAGCACCAGCCGTTGACCATCGCGATGGTCGGCTTCGCGTACATGCGCAGCAGTTGCCATTGCCAGCGGCACGCGTCGCGGCGAATCTTTTCCTGCAGGATTTCGGGGCCGGCGTCGACTTCGCGGAAATATTCCTTCAGGTCCATGCCGGCAGTCCACGCGTCGCCTTCGCCCGTCAGCACTAGAACCTGCGCTTCCGCGTCGAGTTCCACGGCTTCGAGCACTTCGATCATTTCCTTGTTCAGCGTCGGACTCATGGCGTTGCGCTTCTCAGGGCGATTGAACGACACCCATGCGATTCCTTCCACGACATCGACCTTGACGGTTTTCCAACGGCCTTCATAACTCATCTGCTTTCTCCGTGAACGTTGGCCGCGACAGCGGCCTGATGAGCACATTTAATATCAGGCTGCCTGATATGTAAAGTGGAAAATCACCCGCTCGGTGCAAACCCCTAGCGGCAGAATTCCCGGTAAGGCGCGCTAAGATGCGGGATAGACCGAACCTCCTGCCCATGATGAGCAAAAATCAAAATACGCCTGCCGAGCCCGCCGCCACGCGCACTCGCCGTTCCAGCCTGCGTCTGACCTATGTGATCGGCAGTCTCGACCGCATCCTGCGGCGCCGCATGACCGAAGCGCTCGCGCCGCTGGGTCTGACGCTCGCGCAATTCACCGCGCTTTCCGTGCTCGAAGCCAAAGGACAAGCGTCCAATGCGCAGGTCGCCGAGCGTTCCTTCATCACGCCGCAATCGGCCAATGAGGTGATGAATGCGATGGCGAGCCGCAACTGGGTGAGCCGCGAACCAGACCCGACGCACGGCCGCATCGTGCTGCTGCAACTGACGGACGAAGGGCGCGCCGTGTTGCGCGAATGCGAGCAGGCCGTCAAGGTCATCGAGAAGCAGATGATGGCAGGCATCGAACTCGACGCTGCCGGTGCAGTTCAAACCCACCTCGAAACTTTCGTCCGCAATCTGCGCGGCTAGATCCGCCCGCCGCGCCGCAGAATTGCTAGGTGTTTTCACCGAACAATTTGCACTTGTGTTATCAGCCTACCTGATATTAAATCCAGTCCACGATGCAGCGTGTGGAGACGCGCCGCATCGCCTCGAAGCAAATGCACCGTCGTCTGGCGCATCGAAACGATGCGCCGCGCGCGGCGGTGATCGCTGCGCTGCTGCAGGGCATTTCATCGCGGCCTCGACGATGATCTGACGCCCGCTTGTCGAACCCGTCTGTCATGCAAGGCGGCAACTCGGCATCTGCTGTCCTTCAGCGAAACCGGAAAACCACGCCATTTAATAAGGATCACTAACGTGAAAAGAGCCGGAACATTGAATTCGACCGAAGGCACCGCGCTACCGGCGACGTCCAGCCGGACAGGCGCCTTCGTCACCCTCGGATTGTGTTTTGCCATCGCCCTGCTCGAAGGGCTCGACCTGCAGTCGGTCGGCGTCGCGGCGCCGCGCATGGCTCGCGAGTTCGGCCTCTCGGTCGCGCAGATGGGACTGGCGTTCAGCGCCGGCACCTTCGGCTTGCTGCCCGGCGCGATGTTCGGCGGACGGCTCGCCGATCGGATCGGCCGCAAGCGCGTGCTCGTGATATCCGCTTGCCTGTTCGGCCTGCTGTCGATCATGACCGCGCTGGTGAGCGACTTTCACACGCTCGTGATCGTGCGAGTGCTCACGGGTATTGGACTCGGCGGCGCATTGCCGAACCTGATCGCCTTGTCATCGGAAGCGGTTGAACCGCGTTCGCGCAGCACGGCCGTGAGTGTGATGTATTGCGGCATTCCGTTCGGTGGTGTGATCGCTTCAGTGATCGGCGTGCTGAGTGCGGGCGACACCGAGTGGCGTCACATCTTCTACGTCGGCGGAGCGGGACCGTTGGTGCTGGTGCCGTTGCTGCTCGTGTTCCTCGCGGATTCGAAGGCGTTCACCAAAGCATCGCGCGATGGCCAGGCCAAACCCGCGCCGGTCGGCGAAATCCTGTTCGGCGGCACGCGTGGGCTCTCCACCGTGCAGATCTGGGTCAGCTACTTCTGCACGCTGATCGTCCTCTACTTCCTGCTCAATTGGCTGCCCTCGTTGATGGCCGCAAGCGGTCTGACGCGCGCGCAGGTCGGCTACGTGCAGATCTTTTTCAACATCGGCGGCGGTATCGGCGCGTTGTGCATTGGCATGCTGATGGATCGCATGCGCTCGGGCGTGGTGGTGGCGGGCATGTATGTCGGGATCATCGCGTCGCTCGCAACGCTTTCGATGGCGCACGGCTTCGGCGCGCTCGCGGCCTCGGCTTTCTTCGCGGGGATGTTCGTGATCGGCGGCCAATCGGTGCTGTATGCGCTTTCCGCAGCGTTCTATCCGACGGCCATGCGCGGCACCGGCGTCGGCGCGGCGGTGGCGGTGGGCCGCGTCGGCTCGGTGGTTGGGCCGCTGGCCGCCGGTCAATTGCTGGCGATGGGCCGCAGTTCGTCGACCGTGATCGGCGCGAGCATCCCCGTCACGTTGATCGCCGCAGCAGCCGCGCTGCTCCTGCTGCGCCGCCCGCGCGCCGACGACTGACCGTCCGCACAAGAACACTCAACAACAACAACACACACATTCATTCAACGGTTCGGAGACACCCTTCATGCAAGCATCCGCACGTCTTTTACTCTGCGGCGCACTGTGCGCTGTCAGCGGCGCCGCAGCGGCCCAATCGAGCGTGACGCTCTACGGCATTGTCGATACCGGCATCGAATACGTTTCGCACGCGAACTCCGCAGGCAAGAGCGTGTTCCGCATGCCGTCGGTCACGGGCGAACTGCCTTCGCGCTGGGGTCTGCGCGGCAATGAAGACCTCGGCGGCGGCTATAGCGCGGTCTTCACGCTGGAAAGCGGCTTCAACGTGCGAGCCGGCGATCTCGGCCAGGGCGGACGGTTGTTCGGCCGTCAAGCGTTCGTCGGCATCAAGAGCCCGTATGGCACGGTCTCGTTCGGTCGCCAGTACACGATGACGTACCTCGCGCTGATGGGCGCGGACCTGATCGGCCCGGACATCTACGGACTGGGCTCGCTCGACGCCTATGTGCCCAACGCCCGCGCCGACAACTCGGTGGTCTACCTCGGCAGCTATGCGGGCGTGACCCTCGGCGCGAACTACTCGTTCGGCCGCGATTCCGCCGGCACCGGCAACTCGCCGGGCCAGGGCACGTGCACCGGCTCGGTCGCCGGACAGGCAACCCAATGCCGCGAATGGTCCGTGATGCTGAAGTACGACGCACCGCTCTTCGGCGTCGCGGCATCGTATGAAGAGCAGCGTGGCGGCAGCACCGCGGCGGCGAACTTCTTCGACGGCATCGCGCCGACTCCGCTCACCAGTGCCGCTGACAAGGATATCCGCACGCATGTAAGCGGCTACGCGAACCTCGGCAAGGCCAAGCTCGGCGTCGGCTGGCTCAACCGCCGCGTCGAACCGGGCGCGGACACGATTGCGAGCGTGCGCTCGAATCTGTTCTTTGTGGCCGCGTCGTACAACGTGACGCCCGCTTTCATCGTCGATGGCGAGGTCTATCACATCACCAATAGCGAGCACGACACGCGCGCCACGATGGGCACGCTGCGCACCACCTATCTGCTCTCGAAACGCACCGCCGTCTATGCGCAAGGTTCGTATCTCGCCAACAGCGCGAAGGCGCACTACTCGGTGAGCGCCGGCGGTGGCGGCACGACGCCCGCGGCAGGCACCGGCCAGACCGGCGTGATGGTCGGCGTTCGTCATTCGTTCTAGGAGACACAGCATGAAGTGCACCTCTATCGCGCTTGCGGCGAGCGCCGCGCTCACACTGGCTGCGTGCGGCGGCAACGATCTCGGCAGCGCCGCCAGCACCAGCGCCAACACATCCGCGTTGCCGCAACTGAGCGCCGCCACGCCCGGCACGCTCGCGGGCAATTGCGCCGCGCTCGCCGCGAAGCTCACATTCGCCAACACGGTCTTCACTACGGTAACGGACGTCGCGGCAGGCACGCTGAAAGTAGCCGGAAAATCCATCGCCGAACATTGCCTGATTCAAGGCAGCATGAATCAGCGGGTCAGTAGCGTCGACGGCAAGACCTATGCGATCGGCTTCGAAATGCGTCTGCCGCTTGCATGGAACGGGCGTTTCTTCTATCAAGCCAACGGCGGCCTCGACGGCAATGTGGTCACGGCCACCGGCGAGATCGGCGGCGGCGGTCCCACGAGCGACGCGCTCAACATGGGCTTCGCGGTCATCAGCTCGGATGCGGGGCATAGCTCGGCGCAAAATCCGCTGTTCGGTCTCGACCCGCAAGCGCGCGTCGACTACGGCTACAACGCCGTCGCCACGCTCACGCCGATGGCCAAGCAGGTCATCAAGCTCGCGTACGGCAAGGCGCCGGATCGCAGCTACTTCGATGGCTGCTCCAACGGCGGACGTCATGCGCTGGTCGCGGCGGCACGCTCGTCGGCGGAATATGACGGCATCATTGCGGGCGATCCGGGTTTTCATCTACCGAAGGCGGCCGTCGGCGAAATGTGGAGCGCGCAGCAACTGGCGAAAGTGGCGACCGCGACGACCTCGAACGGTTTGCCCGATATCACGACCGGCTTTACTGCTACGGAACGTCAAATGGTGGCGTCGAAAATACTGGCCAAGTGCGACGCGCTCGACGGCGCCAGCGACGGCCTCATTCAGGATATCAAGGCATGCCAGGCAAATTTCAGCCTCGCCACCGATGTCCCGACCTGCACGAACAACGTGCGCGACGGCACGTGTTTGACGAGCGCGCAGAAGGACGCTGTCGGCAACGTCTTCTCGGGCGCGCGCAACAGCGCCGGCACGGCCCTGTATGCGAGCTTTCCATACGACGCCGGTCTTGGCCCCGGCTGGTCCGCATGGAAGCAGGCCAACTCGATCACGCTCGATCCGGCCGCGGCCGCCTTCACGTTCACCACGCCGCCGCAAAACGCTTCGGTGTTGAGCCACTTGTCGGCGTACGCGCTGAACTTCAGCATGGACAACGACGCGCCAAAGATCTTCGCCACCAGCGGCGCGTATAGCGAGTCGGCCTGGTCATTCATGACGCCGCCCGACGAGACCAATCTGAGCGCACTGAAGCAGCGCGGGGCGAAGCTGATGGTCTATCACGGCACGAGCGATCCGGTGTTTTCATCGAACGACACGACCGACTGGTATCAGCGGCTCACGACGGCCAATGGCGGCGACGCGTCGAACTTCGCGCGTCTTTACACGATTGCCGGCATGAACCACTGCAGCGGCGGCCCAAGCACCGATCAGTTCGACATGCTCACGCCGCTCGTCGCATGGGTCGAGCAGGGCAAGGCGCCAGACAGCGTGGTCGCCACTGCGCGCGACGCGGGCAATGTCGTGCCGAACACGGACGTGCCCGCAGCCTGGGGGGCGGGACGCACGCGGCCGCTTTGCCCGTATCCGAAAGTGGCGCGCTATCAGGGCGGCGACGTCAACGCCGCGAGCAGTTTCGCCTGTAGCTGAGTCAAGAGCGGGTCATCGGCCCGTCTCGCTGTATCCGCCTCGCGCACGACGTGTACCTTTGCACGATCGCATGCGCGAGGCGTCGTCTGAATCTCTCTCTGCTTACATCGCGTTGAAAAGTTCGCCGTCATGCCGGCGATCGGCAACGCCCGCCCGATCGCCTCGGTTCGCACGCCTCTGTACCGTTCGCCAAGCGCGGCGCCGCCAGGTAGAATCCTCCGCATCGTATGCCGACGCGTAGCGTCGCCGCCCCGGAGCGGGAACGCGGATTGCTGATATCAGTAAGTTTGCGCAATAGGCGGTTCAGTTGCGAACCGTCGCTTCTCCGCACTTTGAACGACACTTCGACAATGACTAACCACGAATCTCAGACATCTTCCCGATCCAATGTGGAAACGGGAGTCCCCGGGCTCGACGAGATCCTGGGCGGAGGTCTGGTCCGCGGCGGCGTGTATCTGCTGGAAGGCATGGCCGGCGCCGGCAAGACGATTCTGTCGAGCCAGATTGGTTTTCATCGTGTAAGCCAGGGCGAGAAGGTGCTGTACATGACCTTGATCGCCGAATCGCACGACAAGCTGCTGGGGCATCTTAAGGGTCTGAGCTTCTTCGATGAGAAGGCGGTCGCCCAGCAGATGCTGTTCGTGTCCGGCTATCACGAGCTGATGCAGGACGGTCTCGACGGCTTCCTCAAACTGATCGCCTCGAGCATTTACGATTACCGCCCGAGCCTGATGATCATCGACGGCTTTCGCAGCGCGCGTGAATTCAGCGAGACCGAATTGTCGCTGTCCAAGTTCATCCACGAGTTGAATGCGCTGGTCGCGGCGATGGATTGCACGACCTTGCTGCTCGCCCCGCTCTCCGGCAACGAACCGCATCCGGAACACACGCTGGTCGATGGCCTGATCGAGCTGAACCGATACAGCGACGGCATGCGTCGCGCGCGCGAAATCGAAGTCCACAAGATGCGCGCGCGCAATCATCTGATGGGCAAGCATTTCTTCCGCATCGCCGAAAGCGGGCTCCTGATGTTCCCGCGCCTGGAAGCGCAGGGCGCCCTGCCGCCGGGTCCGGTGGATCTGAAATCGCGTCTCGGCTTCGGCCTGCCGCATCTTGACGGCCTGCTCGGCGGCGGCTTTGCGCAAGGCTCCACGACCACGCTGATCGGGCCGTCGGGCGTCGGCAAGACTCTCCTCTGTCTGCAATTTCTCGCGGCCGGCGTCGCGCGCGGCGAACGCTGCGTGTACCTCGGCTTTTACGAAGGACCGCAACGGCTGGTCGGCAAAGCCGAGGCCGTATCGATTGGACTCACCGAGGCGTATGAGGACGGCCGGCTCGTGATCCAGTGGCAACCGGCCATCGAACTGGCCGTCGACGAACTTGCGGCCACCGCGCTCGCCACGGTCAAGAGGATCGGCGCGTCGCGCATCGTCATCGACGGTGTGGAAGGTTTCCGCGATTCCGCGTTGCGCACCGAGCGCTTTGGCCTGTTCCTGAATGCGCTGCTGCACCAGCTTCGCGAAGCCTGCGTCACCACCCTGCTGACCGAAGAACTGCCGCTTTACGCCGACCCCGGCCACGCGAAGAGGGTGCGGGTTTCGGCACTGACTGAGAACCTTGTGCTGCTGCGTTACGCCGAAACGGAAACGGGTTTGCGACGCATGATTTCCGTGGTCAAGCAGCGTGAAAGCGCCCACGACACTTCCCTGCGCGAGCTCGTGATTTCGTCTCAGGGCCTGGACGTGATCGAAAACTCGGGGAGCCCCGCCAGCCTGCATTCGCCGGGCGGCCTGTCGGCCACGTTGCCGGCGCGACGAAATACCTAGCCGCCCATGAAAACCATTCTGGTCGTGGACGACGAGTTCGACATCCTGACAGTCTGGCGGCTGCTGCTGGAGCGGCACGGCTATACCGTGCTGACGGCGTCGAACGGGGCCGCCGCGCTCGAACAGATACGCAAGACCCGGCCCGACATCATCGTGTCGGACTGCATGATGCCAGTCATGTCGGGGATGCAACTGTGCGCGGTGCTGAACGCCGATCCTGATCTGCGCGCCATTCCGATCATTCTGTGCAGCGCGGTCGCGGATATCCCCGTGCAGCCGAATCCCCGCATCGAATACGCGCGCAAGCCGCTTTCATTCGACACACTGCTGGCCATGCTTGAGCGCATGGGCGCGTAAACGGCCGGACCGCCCACGCGGCGGACCGGCGCGCTCGCTGCGCGCAAGCGCCTTCCTCGTCCCTAGGTAAAAACCCGGATTCCTGGCGTCGGCCGCACGGACTACTCTCGGCACACCCATTAAACAGAACGTCGTTCTATCTAACAGAACGCACTGACGAGAGACATCCGAAGGAGGATTTCATGGCAAGCCTGCCAATCGACACGTCCGGCGCGTCGCCCCATTCAGACGCTGGCGCGCAGGGGCTCACGCCCGGCGTCAACGCGCGCATCGACCGCCTGCCCGCGACGCGCGCGGTGTGGATGCTGGTGTTCCTGCTGTCCATCGGCGGCTGGTTCGAGTTCTACGACCTGTTCTTCACCGCGTACGTCGGCCCCGGCCTCGTGAAGAGCGGGGTCTACTCGACGACGACCGCGTCCTTCTTCGGCGTGTCCGGTCTTGGCGCGTTCGTGGCGGCGTCGTTTGCCGGGCTCTTCATCGGCACGTTCTTTCTGGCGGGCATGGCCGACCGCTACGGCCGCAAGACGGTGTTTACCATTTCGCTGCTGTGGTACTCCGCCGCGACGCTGATCATGGCGCTGCAAAGCACGGCGCCCGCCATCAATCTGTGGCGCCTGATCGCCGGCATCGGCGTGGGCGTCGAGCTGGTGACGATCGATACTTACGTCAGCGAACTCGTGCCCAAACATTTGCGCGGCCGTGCCTTTGCGTTCGTTCATCTGGTGCAGTACACCGCGGTGCCGTCGGTCGCGTTTCTCGCGTGGTGGCTGGTGCCGCTCACGCCGTTCGGACTCGACGGCTGGCGCTGGGTCGTGATCATCGGTGCGTTGGGGGCGGTGGTGGTGTGGGCGATTCGCCAGCGCGTGCCGGAAAGTCCGCGCTGGCTCGCGCAACAAGGCCGCGCCGCCGAGGCGGAGAAGGTGCTGCATGCGCTGGAAGCGAAAGTCGCCGCGCAATACGGCAAACCTCTGCCGCCGGCCGTGCCGACCGTCGAACCGGCGACCACCAAGGCCGCCTTCCGCGAAATCTGGCAGCCGCCGTATCGCAAACGCGCGATCACGATGCTCGTCTTCAATCTGTTCCAGGCGATCGGCTTCTACGGCTTCGCCTCGTGGGTGCCGACGCTGCTCGTCTCCAAAGGCGTCACGATCACGCACAGTTTGCTGTACTCGTTCGTGATCGCGGTTTCGAATCCGTTCGGGCCGCTGATCGGCATGGCGATCGCGGACCGCATCGAACGGAAGACGTTGATCGTGCTGTCGGCGCTCGGCATTGCGGTGTTCGGCAGCCTGTTCGCGACGCAAACCTCGCCTGTCATGCTGATGTCGCTCGGCGTGCTGATCACACTGAGCGGCACGCTGCTCTCGGTCGGCTATCACGCGTATCAGACCGAACTCTTCCCGACGCGTTTGCGGGCGCGCGCCGTCGGCTTCGTTTATTCGATGTCGCGTCTGTCGGCCATGTTCTCCGGCTTCATGATCGCGTTCGCGCTGCGTCACTTCGGCGTGAGCGGCGTGTTCGCGTTGATCAGCGCGTCGATGGTGATGGTGATGGGCGCGATCGGCATCTTCGGACCGCGGACCAACCATCGCAATCTCGACGAAATCTCGCATTGAATTGCGTTGCATCGTATTTTGAACAAGAGGCTTTAAACATGACGCTGCCGTTGGCTGGAGTCCGCGTACTGGACTTATCGAATGTATTGGCCGGGCCGTTTTGCGCGTATCAACTCGCGTTGCTCGGCGCCGAAGTGATCAAGGTCGAGCATCCAGACGGCGGCGATCTGGCGCGGCGCCTGGGCGCCGATAAGGACGCGTCGGCGCGCAACATGGGCGCCTCGTTCGTCGCCGTGAACGCGGGCAAGCAGTCGCTTACGCTCAATCTGAAAGACCCGCGCGGCAAGGCGATTCTGCGCGAGCTCGTCAAAACCGCGGACGTGCTGGTCGAAAATTTCCGGCCCGGCGTGATGACACGGCTCGGCCTCGATTTCGAGGCGCTGCGCGAGGTCAATCCGAAGCTGGTGTATTGCGCGATCTCCGGCTTCGGCATGGACGGTGAGTTTTCAAAGCGGCCTGCTTACGATCAGATCATTCAGGGCATCTCCGGCGTGATGAGCGTGACCGGCGACGCCGACAGCGCCCCGTTGCGCGTCGGCTATCCGGTGTCGGACACGGTGGGCGGTCTCACCGCGGCGTTCGGCATTTGCGCCGCGTTGCTCGACGCGCGCGCCACGGGACACGGCCGCATGCTCGATGTGTCGATGCTCGAAGCCACGCTCGCGACCATGGGCTGGGTCGTCTCGAACTTCCTGAATGCCGGCGTCACGCCCACGCCGATGGGCAACGAGAACTTCACCGCCGCGCCCTCGGGCACCTTCAAAACCGGCGACGGCCCGCTCAATATCGCCGCCAACGAGAGCAAACAGTTCGCGAGCTTGTGTCAGTTGATCGGCCGGGCCGACCTGCTCGACGATCCGCGTTTTTCCGAGCGCAACGCCCGCAAGCTGAATCGCGCGGCATTGAAAGCGGAGATCGAAACGGCACTCGCGCACGATAGCGCCGCGAACTGGGAAGCGCGTTTCTTCGAAGCAGGCGTGCCGGCCGGCCGCGTGATGTCGGTGCCGGAGATTCTTGCGCATCCTCATCTGGAGTCGCGCGGCTTCATCCGCGAATTTGCCGCGGATGCCAACACGGATCGCCAGCGCGTGACTCGCGCGGGTTTTCGTCTGCACGATGCGGACACGGCGCCGAGCACACCCGCGCCGGTGCTATCGGCTCACACACATGAGCAACTCGCCGCGCTCGGCTACGACGACGCACACATCGACCAACTACGCGCCGAAGGAGTGATCTGAACATGACGCAGGCATTCGACGCAGCGAAGCTCGCTGCCGACTATTGGAGCACGTCGATCATCGACATTCATCCGGGCTCGATCAACGTGCGCGGTTTCCCGATTCAGGAGTTGATCGGCAATATCAGTTTCCCGCAGATGATCTGGCTGATGCTGCGCGGCGAACTGCCTGACGCCGAGCAGGCACGTCTGTTCGAAGCGGCATTGGTGTCGTCGGTGGATCATGGGCCGCATGCGCCGTCGATCGCCATCTCGCGGATGGCGACCAGTTGCGGCTTGCCGCTGAACGGCGCGATGGCCTCGGCGATCAACGCGCTGGACGACGTGCACGGCGGTGCGGGTCAGCAGGCGGTCGAACTGTACGACTCGATCGATGCGCGCATGCAGGCGGGCGCCACGTTGGAAGACGCCGTCGACCAAGGTGTGGATGCCTTCATTGCGGCGCACGGCAAATATCTGCCGGGCTTCGGGCATCGCTTTCATCCGGTCGATCCGCGGGCGCCACGGCTTCTCGCGCTGGTGGACGAGAGTGTCCGCGCGGAGCGCATCAGCGGACGCTATGCCGCGATCGCACGCGGCATCGAAGCGCTGCTCATGGGCCGCAAGAGCAAGCCCGTGCCGATGAATATCGACGGCGCCACCGCCGTGATCTACGCCGAACTCGGCTTTGCGCCCGAGTTGGCGCGCGGCGTGTTCTGCCTGTCACGCGCGGTCGGCATTCTGTCGCATGCATGGGAACAGCGCGGGCGCAAGGAGCGCAACAAAGGTCCGATGCCGCGCCAGATGGCCTACACATACACCGGCAAGCCCGAACGGCATTTGCCTTGAGCCGTTTGCCCTGAACTACTTGTCCTGAACTTCGGCCGCGCGCCGCTGCGCGTTGCGCATGGCGCGCGAATCGCCGCCCAAGGCGTCGGTGGCGCGCGTGGCGCAATCGAACAGCGCGCCGAGATTGCGTTCGAGAAACGCGTGATCGATACGCGAGCTCGGACCGGCCAGCGTCAGCACGCCACGCAGGCTTTGGCGCACGCCGAATACCGGCATGGAAACACCCGCCGTCTCCCGGTCGCGCTCGCCGATCGACACACAGTAGAAGTCCTCGCGAATCTTGTCGTACGGCGCGCCCGGCATGCCGTCGAAGGCGAGCAACGCATGGCCGCCCGAGCCGCTTTCCAGCGGCAGCACGTCGCCTTCACGCACGTGAAAGCGCACCGCATGCTTCGAATCCACCCGATGCAAACACACCCGCACCGCTTCGTCACGCACATAGAACGACACGCTTTCGCCACTGATTTCCGCGAGTTCGCGCATGAGCGGCACCAGAATGTCGCCGAGGTTCAGGCTGCGCTGATACAGCGCGCCCAGCATGAAGGTGGCGGAACCGAGCTGATAGCGGCCGTCGTCGAGACGCAGCAGCAGGCGATGCTGGATCAGCGAGCCCGCGAGCCGCAACAACGTGCTCTTGTAAAGCCCCGTGCGCGCCGCCAGTTCGGCGAGCGTGAGCGCGGCATCGTCCGGCCGGAAGGCGAACAGGATGGCGCAAGCACGATCGATGACGGCAACACCCTCGCTTTCCTTCGTGTTCGATTTGTCCGCAGGCGTTGGCATGGATGGCGTTACTTCATAGGGAAGCGGAAATTTTACGCCATGACGCCGGGCTGTCATACCCGCCACGGGCGCTTCGGCGCCGATTCTGCGCGGAATCCGAGGTATGAGCGCAAACCACGGCGCAAACGCTCGCCGGATGCGGCACGTTGCATCTTGAGACGATCGCGCGATTTGTTGAGCGCGCCCAGCATTCAGCGTTTGGCCGCCGCCTTTTACAGTACGTCATCGATCGCGCGAAGCCGCAACAGCGGAGCGCGACGCAACTTTCGGAGGATCGGTGATGAACAGCAATCGTGGGACGATTCCAGTTGCCTTCTTCGGGATCGCAGTGGGCGCGCTGGCGTTCGCCAATCTGTGGCGCGTGGCGATCAGACTCTGGCACCTTCCTGCCGCCGTGGGCGACTTGATGACCGTGGCCGCGCTCGTCGTGTGGCTTGTGATTCTGTTGGCATACGGGCAAAAGTGGCTGACGCATGCCGCCGAAGCACGCGCGGAAATGCAGCATCCGGTGCAATCGTCGTTTGCGGCGCTCGGCCCCGTTTCGAGCCTGCTGGCCGCGCAGCTTCTGCAACCGTACGCGCACACGTTGGCAATTTCGTTGTTCGGCGTGGCCGTGGTCGCGCAACTGGCGCTCGGCGTGTATTTGCATGGACGGCTCTGGCAGGGCGGGCGCAAGCCTGAACTGGTAACGCCCGCCATTTATCTGCCGACGGTGGCGCCGAGCTTCGTAGCCGGCACGGCTTCGGCCGCCTTCGGTTTCCATCAGCTGGGCGGGCTGTTTTTCGGAGCGGGGTTGCTGTCGTGGCTCGCGATCGAATCGCTGATCCTGCACCGCGCCGCCGTCCATGAACCGCTGCCCGACGCATTGCGTCCGGTGATCGGCATCCAGCTTGCGCCTCCGGTGGTGGGTGGCGTGGCCTATCTGAGCCTGAGCAGCGGCACGCCTGACCTGTTCGCCCTGGTGCTGCTCGGTTATGGCTTGTACCAGGCTCTGCTGCTCCTGCGTTTGCTGCCGTGGATTCGCCAACAGGCGTTCGTGCCGGCTTATTGGGCCTTCAGCTTCGGCGTCGCCGCCCTGCCGACGATGGCGCTTCGGATGGTCGAACGAGGTGCGACGGGTCCGGTTGAATGGGCCGCGCCAGTTCTGTTCATCGCGGCGAATGTGATCATCGCGATTCTGGCGGTAAAAACTTTGGGCTTGCTGGTGAGCGGCAAGCTGATTCCCGCCACCGCCGCTATCGGTGCCCTGCCCGCACCGCAGGCATCCGCCGATTCGCGTATCGCACGCGCCGGCTAGACTGCCCGAACCGATTCAGCGAAGCGCCCCGCGTCTCGCTGAATCGCATCAACGCAACGCCATCACGATCAACGCCGCGCCGACGATCGCCACCGCGTCTTCGATCAACGCCGCCGGCTGGTCCCGTCCGAACGCACGCGCCATCGCGCCGCGGACTCTCGCGCCGCCCACGGTGCCGATCACGGCGCCAATCAATCCCGCGATCAACCCGTTCCCCACTCCACCATGCGCCGCACCGATCGCCGCACCGCTCAATCCGCCGAGCACGAGACGCGCGCCGAATTGCATCGGCACGGTACGGCTAGGGGTTTTCGGCAGTTGATCGGTGATCAGTTCGACGATGGCCAGCACCGTGAAGATATACGGCGTGGCGGTGAAGCCGAGAAATGCCAGCGGGGTATCTTGCAGCGGCAACCAGCCCAGATGCGCCGCCCAACTGACCGCGGCGGGCGCGGTCATCGCGCGAAGGCCGGCCACGACGCCGATCAGCAATGCGAGGACATAGACAGACATAGGGGACTCCGAATCTAGGTCAACGATGCGTGGTTGAACAAGCCGACGGCTTACCTGGACGAACGTCGGCAGAAGGTGTCGAGCATTTCCATGGACAGTCAACTTCTCACCGCATCCATCGAGGCCGATTCGCAGTGCCTCCTTTCGGTGTGGCCCTAGTGTCGCATACTTCGATCGGCGCATCGCGCCATCGCATCGCATCGCGTGCGGCCCTATCCGCGCCGAGATCAGATAGACGCCACCACCAGCGCGCCCACATTCGCGATCGCCGCATTGCTGCGCGCCGCGTCGCCAGCCGTTTCGGTCAGGTAGACGGTCACCAGCACCGGACCGCGTCCGGGCGGCCACAGAATCGCTACGTCGTTGGCGGTGCCGTGATCGCCGGTGCCGGTCTTGTCGCCCACGCCCCACTCCTTCGGCAGCTTCGCGCGAATCCGTGCGCCGCCGGTCTCGTTGGCCGCGAGCCAGGCCAGCAGTTGCGCTCGCGACGACGAGGACAAATGCTCGCCGAGCAGCAGCTCGCGCAGATTGCCGAGCATGGCGTTGGGTGTGGTGGTGTCGCGCGGATCGCCGGGAATGGCTTCGTTCAGCGTCGGCTCGTTGCGGTCCAGACGCGTGATGCCGTCACCGAGGCCGCGGGCGAACGCGGTCAACCCGGCCGGCCCGCCGAAGGTCGCCAGCAACAGATTCGCCGCCGTGTTGTCGCTGAGCGTGATCGCCGCCTTGCACAGCTCGGCGACGCTCATGCCCGCGTTACCGGTCAGCTCGCGTGTGTGCTTGCTCGTGGCCGGCGAGTTCGACACCACGTCGCTTTGCGAGAACAGCACGCGCCGCTGCAAGTCTTCCTCGCCGCGATCCGTGCGCGCCAATACGGCGCCCGCCGCCAGCACTTTGAAGGTACTGCACATCGGAAAGCGCTCGTCGGTCCGCAAGCCGGCGTGCAAGCCGGACATCGTATCGACGATCGACACACCCAGCCGCCCGCCGCTCGCCGCTTCGATTTCAGCGAGCCGCCGACGGATCGCATCCGCCTTGGCCAGATCGCGCCCTTGCGCCACCGCGCCCGTTTTAGCCACCTTGCCGAACGCGCCGGCACCGCCAACCGCAACCCCAGCTATCGAAACACCCAGCATCGCGCCCGCGAACTTCCGTCTTGTGATCATCGCCGCTCCTTTGTGTGAAGCCGCAACTATCGGTTTTCCGCCGGCCGCTGACAAACGATGATAAGTTAGCCAACTCACAAGAAAATCTTATGCCTTCGCCATGAGACCGTACCTTCCATTGAACGCGCTGCGCGCCTTCGAATCGTCCGCCCGGCATCTGAGCTTCACGCGCGCGGCACTCGAATTGAACGTCACTCAGGCCGCTGTCAGCCAGCAGGTCAGGACGCTGGAGGAGCGGCTCGGCACCGCGCTCTTCAAGCGACTGCCGCGCGGCCTCGCCATGACCGACGAAGGCCTTGCGCTGCGTCCGGTGCTGACCGACGCATTCGATCGCATCGAAGCCGTGCTCAAACAGTTCGAAGGTGGGCACTTTCACGAGGTGCTGACGGTCGGCGTGGTGGGCACATTCGCGGTGGGCTGGCTGATGCCGCGCCTCAAGTCGTTTCGCGACGCGCATCCGTTCGTCGAACTGCGGCTGCTGACGAACAACAACCTGGTCGATCTCGCCACCGAAGGTCTCGACTTCGCGATCCGGTTCGGCGACGGCACGTGGCCTGGTTCGCTCGCGACCCGCCTCCTCGACGCGCCGCTTGCGCTGCTTTGCACGCCGGAGATCGCCGCGCGTCTGTCGAACCCGGAGGATCTCGCCGGCGAGACCTTGCTGCGCTCCTATCGCGCTGACGACTGGATGAGCTGGTTCACCGCCGCAGGCATTCCGCCGCGGCCGATTCGCGGGCCGGTGTTCGATTCATCGCGGCTGATGGTGGAAGCGGCGATGCAGGGTGCGGGCATCGCGCTCGCGCCCGCGCTGATGTTCGATCACGAGATCAACACAGGCCGGCTGGTGCGCCCGTTCGAAGTGGAGGTTCACGCCGGCAGCTATTGGCTGACATGGTTGAAGGGCAAACCCATGACGCCGGCGATGCTGCTGTTCAATCAGTGGATCATCAAGGAAGCGTCTGCACAGGCGCGGAACTAGGCAGCCAGCAAAGCGCGGCGATGGCCGTTCATTGCGGGCCGTTCGGCTTGCGGCGGAAACACATTCCACGAGCCGTCGTCATGACGGAAGAAGAAGATCGACAGTAGACCGGTCGGCCGCAAGGCTTCCACGCACACATAGCGCTGATGTTGCGACGCACGGTGGCAGAACTGCACGACGCGTGCGGGCATCGACGGGGTCGGGGCAAGCCATTTGTCTACGGCCCAATGCAAGGTCTTTTCTGCGGCAGCCATGATGTTCTCCTTGAATCCTTGAACGGTTGAATCACTGAATGAGTCACTGAAATTCGGTGTCGCCGGTTCACGCCCATTGCGCGGAACCGTGAGCGCCCTTCGCGGTGCTTTCCACAAAAGCCTTCACGAGGCACACCAGCGCATGCATGCCGGTGCGCGGATGGCGCAGGCAGCAATGCACTTGTTCGCTACGGCTTTCGCCGAGCAGGCACCATGCGCAGAAGTGCTCGCAGTTGTTGGTCAGCAGGCGATAATGGTTTTCGCCGAGACGGGAGCGTGCGCGGCGCACGGCTTCGTCGCCGACGTAGCGGGCGGACGGGGTCGGGCGGATCGTCAGCGGATGGCCGGCGGCGAAGCGTTCCAGTTCCACTTCCTCAACCGGGCCGCGATGCGCTGAGCTCGCAAAGCCCGAGTAATGAACCACGCGGCCATTGCCCACATAAATGCCGTGGTGTTCGTAACCGCGGCGTTGCGTGACGAGATGCGCGCCGATCGGCAGCTCGATGGTGGACGCGGCGTCGCAGCGGTCTTCGCTGTTTTCGCTGCTGGTTTGGTTCGTGTTCATGGCTGGCCTCGCTTCGATTTCCAACACTGTTGCGAGATCTTTTGCATCATCCGGGCCATACGCGCGAAAGCCTTTGTTTATGGGGCTTCGCGGGAAAACGAGGCGCGCCGCGGGCGACGAGTGTGTGTTGCGGGCCGACAGAAATTCGGCCGAAGTGTTGGCGAGCGGCGCTCATCTGTCGCTGCCGTGGGAAGGGGAAGTGCGCCGATTGAAGAGGTGCGGCGAGCGCGAAGAATGTGTTGGGTCGCGCACCGGTTCGAATGCGGGCGTGTTGGCTGCCAGCCGACCGATGAATTCATGAGTTCCGTGCGCAGCAGACGCAAGCGCGCGGAATCGCCCGGCAATCAAGGCATGACGACAAACCGCGCGAATCACCCGCGAATTGGCATGGCACTTGCACTATAACGGCCAGATACTTCATTAACCGCGCGTCACCGCGCGCGTTACACACGCGGCCAACCGGAGAAACGACATGGCTTCTATTACAGTAAGCGACCTCTCGCTGAACCTCGCGCTAGATCGTAAAGCGATGACGGCGATTCGCGGTGGCGGCGGCGCCCCGTGGGTGTATGGCTGGATTCAGCCTTATGTACGCAATACGCCGAGCTTTGGACCCGTCGTGAACCTGTACGATGTGACCAACAACTTCTATGCTAACCAGATGATCAACACGTTCCAGTCGGTCGATGTACGCAACACCGGCGCGAACTCAAACATCAGTGTCTCTCCCGAAGCACGCAGCAGAAACGATACGGTGTGAACGTTGTGACCTGTGCGAGCCAATTTCGCTGGACGTCGTCCGCGCGTTCCGACGCCGGACGCGTCCGCGAGATCAACGAAGATGCCTGCCTCGACCAGTCCGCACTCGGACGCTGGGCCGTCGCCGACGGCATGGGTGGACACGCGGTCGGCGATCTGGCGAGCCGTCTGGTGATCGACGCGCTCGGCCGCCTCACGTCGCCGCTCAGCATGAAGTCCTTCGTCGCCGACGCGCGCGCGCGCCTGCAAACCGCCAATCGTCAACTGCGGGAAGAAGCCGCGCGCCGCCAGGTGCAGCGTATCGGCAGCACGGTCGTCGTGCTGCTCGCCTGCGACCGTTTCTGCGGCTACATATGGGCTGGCGACAGCCGCCTGTACCTGCTGCGCGAAGGCAGCCTGCGGCAACTCACGCGCGATCACAGTCAGGTGGAAGCGCTCAAGTCGCTTGGCGTCCTTACCGAGGAAGAGGCGCGGCATCACCCCGCGCAGCACATGATCACGCGCGCCGTTGGCGCAACCGATGTGCTCGAACTCGACGACGATGCCATCGAGGTCGCGGACGGCGACGTCTTCCTTCTCTGCAGCGACGGCCTGAGCAACGAAGTCAGCGAAGAAGACATGCTTGCTGTGCTGAGCAAGGCGGCAAGCGCGAACGCGTCTGAAGAACTCGTCGACCTGGCGCTCGCGCGCGGCGGCCGTGACAATATCACCGCCGTGGTGGTGCGCGCTGAAGACCCCAATGCATCAGACAAAACGCTGCTTAACCCGGCGCCATGAACCTGTTGGCGTGACGCCGCGGTCTTAGGTCTCGTTGTCCTCATCGTCGCGGTCTTCAGCGCCGTTCTTGTTCCCGGCCGGCTGATTGCGGTTGCGGAAATCCTTCGAATGCAGGCCGTGTTTCTTCAGAAGCATCTGCAGATGCGAGCGGTTCATGTCGATACGACGCGCGAGTTCCGCGACCGTGCCGCTCACTTCGCGCAGGCCGCGCTCGAGAAAGGCCTTTTCGGCGTCGTCGCTGGCGGCGCGCTTTGCGTCGCTCAGCGACATCAGGTTCGCCACGCTGATCGGCTCCTGCCCCGTTGCGGTCGCGGCGTTGGACGACACCGCCGAGCCGGGCGCCGCCGGCCGCATGTCCACTGGCAAATGATCGACATCGGCCATATCGCCGGCCAGACACGACACCCGATACATCACGTTGCGCAACTCGCGAATATTGCCCGGATACGCATAGTTCAGCAGAAAGTCCCGCAGACGCGGCGTCATTCGCACGGGCCTGCGCTTTAACGTGCCGGCGGCTTCGTCGCCGAACCACGCGATCAGCAGCGGAATTTCATCGCGACGTTCCCGCAGCGGCGGCAGCGTCACATGAATCACGCTAAGCCGATAGAACAGATCCTCGCGGAACTTGCCCTCTTCGCTGAGCTGCCGCAGATTGCGATTGGTCGCCGCGACGATGCGCGTGTCCACCGCAATCGTTTCATCGGACCCGACGCGCTGGATCTCATGCGCTTCCAGCACGCGCAGCAGCTTAACCTGGCCGGCTAGCGGCAACTCGCCGATTTCGTCGAGAAAGATCGTACCTGTATGCGCGCTTTCGAATTTCCCCTTGCGATCATTCGAAGCCCCCGTGAATGCGCCCTTGCGATGCCCGAACAGTTCCGACTCCAACAGATTGTCGGGAATCGCGCCGCAGTTCACGGAAATAAATGGTTTGTCGGGACGTGAGCCGTTGGCGTGGATAACTTTCGCCATCAACTCCTTGCCGGTGCCGCTTTCGCCGTCGATCAGCACAGGCAAATCGGTCGGCGCCGCTTTCTCGGCGATTTCGAGCGATTCGAGCAGGCGCGGATTGTCGCCGAATGTCCCTTCGAAAATGAAACTGCGTTCGAGCAACGCTTTGCGGCGCGCACCACGCGATAGATCGCCGCGCTCCTGCGGCTCCGCGGCCACCGCCGCCTGCACGAAGCGCTCCTTGTGCGAGAGCTGCATCACCTCGTCGCGCAACGAGGTGGCTTGCCGGAGCAGCTTGTCGATGTCCGCGCGCTCCAGCCGCGACGACCAGCGCAAGGTCGAGCGCAGAATCTCGATCCGCTCGATCAGCCCCGCGTACGAAATCGCGGGGCTGGCCTCTTCAACCTGGTCGAGTATCTTCATCATCACGCACTCAACTGTTTCTGGACCAGCTGGTAATACATGCCGCCACGCTGGATCAGCTCATCGTGGCGGCCCTGTTCGACAATTGCCCCTTCATACAGCACGAGAATCTTGTCCGCACGCATGATCGTGCTGAGCCGGTGCGCGATGATCACCGCCGTGCGGCCCTTCAGAATGTCATGCATATTGCCCAGGATATTGCTCTCCGATTGCGAGTCCAGTGCCGAAGTCGCTTCGTCGAATACGAGCAGACGCGGATCGTGATATAGCGCCCGTGCAATGCACAGCCGCTGGATCTGCCCGCCGGACAACCCAATTCCGCGTTCGCCGACAATCTGCTCATACCCGAGCGGCATCTTGCTGATGAAACCGTGCGCGTCGGCCATCTTCGCGACTTCCTCGATGCGGCGCCGATCGGGCGCGTCGTCGCCGCTCGCGATGTTCTCCGAAATCGTGCCGGAGAACAGCAGATTGCTCTGCATCACATAGCCGATCTGCGCACGGTAATAGGCTTTATCGACCACGCCGAGATCGTAGCCGTCGATCGTCATCTTGCCCTCGCTCGGCGCGTAGAAACCGACCAGCAATTTCGCGAGCGTCGTCTTGCCCGACCCGCTGCGCCCGACAATCGCCACCAGTTCACCGGGCTTGATATCGAAGCTGATGTTTTCGAGCACGTACGCCGAGTCGTTTTCGCCGTAACGGAAATAGACGCCGCTGAGGCTAATTTCGCCTTGCAGTTCCGGCAGCATCACACGCGAGGGCAAATCCTGCGGCTTTTGCTCGGGCTCGATATCGAGCACATCGCCGAGCCGTTCCATCGCCACGCCCGCGTCGTTCAACATGCTCCACAAGCCGACCAGGCCCATGAGCGGCCCGAGCACGCTACCCATGAACGCATTGAACGCGATCAACTGACCAATCGTCATTTCACGCGCGAGCACGAGATTCGCGCCGACCCAGAGAATCGCAATCGTCGTCGCGGCGTTCAGCAACTGACTGCCGAGTCCCACGAGAATGTTGAACGCGTGCGCGCGATACTGCACTTCGAGTGCCTTCGCGTACTTCTTCTCCCAGCGCAAGCGCACCGGCCGCTCGATACCCATGCCCTTGATGGTCTCCACGCCGGCGAGCGCTTCCATCAGAAACGACTTCGATTCGGTCGACGCGGTGAACACTTCGCGCGCATAGCCTTTGATCTTCGGCGTGGCGAGCGCGGTCAGCGCCATGATCGGAATGACGAACGCGATCAGCACCAGCGTCATCTTCACGTTGTAGACGAACATGATCGTGAAGTAGATGAACACCATCAGCAGATTCAGCGCCGTGGTAACGGTGGATTCGGTGAGGAACGCGCGGATCGTCTGGTTCTCCTGGAAGCGCGCGAAAATGTCGCCGGTCTTGCGCTTGGCGAAAAACGAAAACGGCAGCGACATGGTGTGCTTGAAAAACTGCGACATCATCGCGAAGTCCATGTTGCGCACCATGAAATTCGCGAGATACGCGCGAATCGACGACATCAACTGCGAAAAGACATTGGCGATGATCAGGCCGCCGATCAGCAGATGCAGCAGGCTGACATTCTGATGCACGATCACGCCGTCGAGAATGTTCTGGATAATCAGCGGCGGAATCACGCCCAATACCTGAATCACGAAAGTGGCGAGAAACAGGTGGCCGAGAATCTTCTTGTACGGCTTGAGGTAGCCGACAAAGCGTATCCACGGCGAACGCGCGGCGGACATTTGCAGCAGATGCGGTCCACCGGTAAACAGCAGACACGTGCCGCTCCAGCCGCGCTCGAAATCCTCCACGGTCATTTTTTTGAAGCCGACCGCCGGGTCCGCCACCCACACATAGTCCTTGGAGAGCCCGTACACCACGACGTAGTGATAGCCCTCCCAGTGCACGATGAACGGCAGATCGAAGCCACGCAACGAATCGAACGTGCATTGCACGCCGCGCGCCGTGAAGCCCAGCGATTCGCCCGCGCGGGCGAGACTGTCGAGCGTCGCGCCCTGGGTTGTGACGTTGGCGAGCTCGCGCAATTTGCCGAGCGTCATCGGAATGCTGTAGTGGCGGCACACCATCGCAAGGCACGCCGCGCCGCAATCCATTTCTTCGGCCTGCTCGACCAGCGCGAAGCGTTTGATGACTTTCTCGCCGAACTCGGGCTTGCTCTGCAAATCGAGCATCAGCGGCAACTTGCGCCGCTGTTCGACCCGCTTTTGCCGCTGCAATTCGCGGTCGCCGTAACGAATCCGCTCGTCGAGCACTTCGCGCAGCTTCGGATTGCGTTCGAGAATGAAATGGACCGTGCGCTCCGGAATCACCAGCAGCCGCGTATCGGTCGTCGCGACCACCGACGCCATCTGCTCCTGACGCATCAAGCACGCTTTCTCGCCGAATATCTCGCCTTCGCCGAGCGTGGCAAGCGTGTAGTCGTGCCCCTCCTCGTGCCGCACGATATGCACTGCGCCCTGGCGTACCACGTACAGGCGCCGGTCCTCGCGTCCGTCCTGCTTGAGGATTTCCTTGCCCGCGGCCACCCGTTTCACGCCAACGCTGCGCACATACTCTTCGAGTTCCGCTTTGTTCAGCTTGCCGCGCAGATCGAATAACTGCGCGACGAAACCGCCCGCCGAATTGATCGCCACATAGCTGGCAACGAACGCCAACGCGGCCTGATTGCCCGCCATCACAGGCTCGATCGCGGCACGTGGAATGAACAGCAGTTCGGTTTTCGCCGACGCCCGCACCGACGCTTCGTGGACATAGGTGCGCAACATCGCAATATCGGCAAAGATCTCGCCCGACTTGCGCACCCCCATGCTGGTTTCCTTGCCGTGCTCCTCCGTGAAGATCCGCACGGAACCCGAGCGAATCACGTACAGCCCGTCAGCCGTCTCGCCCGCGGAACAAACCGTTTCGCCAAACGAATAGAAGCGCGCTTGCGCATATTCGGCAAGACGCTCGATCTCGTCGCGCGAAAACGGCGAAAGAATTTCCACCGAGGTAAGAAACTCGGCTGCGGAGGGCGCGGTCTGGGGTGCATCCATGTGCTTGCGGACCTCGAATCGGCGTGTCGTTGCGTTGTTTCAATACGGCGTGCGGGCCTCGAACGGGCTAGCGCGCTTCGATCACGTGCTCCTGAGCGCGTGCGATCAGCCAGCCTTCGCGCAGCAGCCGCCGGACTTCGGAGGCCACGTCAGCGTCGAGCGTCGCCGGATATTTGGCCGTCACGGCGAAAATCTCGAAGCACGAGCGGTCCGCCGACGGAAACGGCCCAAGCAGATCGCCCACCGCCGCGTTGAAAATCTTCGCTTCGATTTCCGGCTTCAACGACCCGCGCAGCACCTTGCCGATCACGCCACCCGCCTCGCGCGTATCCGCGATCGAGTGCTCACGCGCCATGTCGGCGAAACTCTCGGGATCGTCGTGCAGATACGAAATCATTTCCTTCGCCTTGCCTTCGCTGTCGAGCACGATGTGGCTCACTTCGATCGCGTCGAACTTCGGCGAATTCAGCGCGAAGTAATCCTTGATCGCGGTCTCGTTGCCGATCTCGTCGAGCATCTTCTCCTGATACAGGCCGTCGGTAATGAAGGCCTCGAATTCGTCGAGACTGACATTGAGCGCGTCGAGGTACTGATTCATATCCGTCGCGCGATGCAGGCCGCGCACACGGCGGAACTGATCGGCGCGTTGCTGGATTTCATCGGCGGTGACAGTGATGCCTTGCTTCTTCGCCGCGTGGACCGTGAGCTTGTCGCGCACGATCTGCTCGATCAGGCTCTCGAACTGGCCGGTCAATTTCAGAAGACGAATGAACTCGGCCACGTCCACGACTTCGTCATCGATGCGCACTATCGCGGTCATTTCTTCCGCTCCTTTAATTGACGTGTGATCCGCGCGGTCAACCCGCGACCTGCCTGAACGGATCGAGACCCAGATCGATCAGGCGCCGCTCGCGCACCACGATCTCAGCGCTTGCCGTCATGCCGTAGCGCAACGGATAGCGCGTGTCGGCAATCTGGTAGTAATTTTTGTCGAGTGTGACGCGGCCTTCGTAGACCGGCTGCTTGTCCGCCAGAGACGGCTTGGTGGCCGGCGAAATATAGGCCAGCGTGCCGCTGATCAGCCCATAGCGTTGATACGGAAAGGCGTTGAATTTCAGCTTGACGGGCAGGCCCTCGTGCAGAAACGCGCGATCGTGTTCAGCAATTTCGATCTTCAGCACGGGCCGTGCGTCTTTGGGCGCAATGCCACCGAGCGGCGCGTTCGCCTGAATCTTGTCGCCGCGCTGCGTCGACGTCACGTCGGTGATGACGCCCGAAACCGGCGCGAGAATCAGCAGGAAATTATCTTTGTCGATGTTCTCGAAGCGAATCCGCGCTGCCGCGTCGGATACCAGCCGCGCGCTTTGCAGTTGCAGGCGCAATTTGTCTTCCGCGTCGGTAATGTCGCGCACGGCCGAATCGTATTGAAGCTGCAAGTCGGTGGTCTGCTGGCCGCTGGTTTCCAGTTGCGCATGCGCCTGCGTATATTCGTGGCTCAAACGGAAATCCAGCTCCGCGAGCTTCGATTGCGCGACACGGTACGCGTTATCCGCTTCCATCGCCGCGGTACGTTTCTGCTCCACTTGCAATTCGGCAATGCCGCCGCCGCCAGGCTGCGCGAAGAGCCGCGAGTAGCGGTCCAGTTCCTGACGCGCCGCTTCACGTGTGCGCCGCGCATTGTCGAGAATGCTGCGTGCTTCGTCGAGTTCGGCCTTCTGCCCTTCCGCGAGTTTGGTGGTGCCTTCGGAGACGCGATTCTCGTGCTGGCGCGCCTCCACTTCCATCTGTGTCTTGAGCGCGGCGGCTTTACGCTCCATCAGCGCCTTCTTCTCGGGGAACTGCTTCCAGTCGCGCTCGGCGTCTTCCAGTTTGAGTTGCGCTTGCAATGCGTTGCTGGCGGCCTCGATCGCGCCGCGCGCATTCAGGCGCGCCAGCACGTCGCCTTTCGACACCGGTTGCCCCTCGGCGATATACAGATCGGCGAGTTCGCCGTCGATCGGCGCGTAAATCCGGCGCACCTCCGATTCCGGCGACAAAGTGCCTTGCGCGCTGACGATCACGTCCGCACGTCCCACGAACGACCACAACAGCCCGACCACGACCAGCGCGACCATCGCCCAGATCAGCGCGCGCGCGAGCCGCACCGGCTCCGCCATCAGAATCGCGATGCCCTCGACGCTGTGATCCTCCAGCGCCTCCGACAACGGCTTAGGGTGACTGTCGCGTTTCACTCTGCTCGCCTCCAATCAACGCCAGCTTCGCTTTCAGAAGTCCCGGATCCAGCACCATGCGCAACTCCGTCAGTGAGCGGCGCTGCAAATTGGCTTCGGCTTCGATATCCGCCAGCAGACGGTCGAAGTCGGCGGGATGATCGGCCTTCAGTTGCGTGTAAATGCGCATTCCCTGTTGCGCCGACGTCTGCGCATCGGAAAGCAGACGCGCCTCGCTGCGAAATCCCGGCGAAATGCCGGCTTCGAGACGCTGCGTACCGCCGATCGAGCCACCCCCGCGATACTGTTTCCACAGGCTCTGGGCACGCAACAGCAGATCTTGCGCGCGGGCCAGCGCCTTGTCGTGCAAGGCGGCGACGTCTTTCTGGATCGACTGCAGGAACCACACGTCCGTTGCCGGATCGAGGCTTGCGTAAAACGACAGCAGGCGCTGGTCGTAATCCTTGTCGCCGCGCGTCTTCTGCAATTGCGCGTACTGATCGAGCAACGCCTTCTTGTGCGCCAGTTCCGCCGCGAGCACGTCGGACCACGGCCCTGCGGGCATGGCCTGCAAACCGGCAAGCGCCTGTTGCGAGTCGCCGCGCCGCCATGCTGCCGTTACCGCGTCGTGGCGCGCAATCACGTCTGACGAAGGCAAACGGCTTGCCGCCAATTGTTGAAACTGCGCCTGAAAAGGCGGCGTGCTGAAGTGCGTCGTTTTCAGCATCGCGAGCAACGGTGCCAATTGGCGGCTCAGCGCGGCATTCAGCAAATCAGTGTATTGGCGCAAATCCTGGCGCACCCGATCTATGCCGGCGAGACGCGGGTAGCGCTGCGCGTAGTCGTCGAGCACGGGAGGCAGCGCGTCGGGTTTGTCGCGCGCCAGTTCGGTGCGGATCGTCCCATTCAGACGGTCGATGGCGGCGAGGTACACCGAGTCGTCGCTTTCCAGTTTGCGCAGATGGCTCAGCGCCTGTGCGTAGGGATCGGCGAACACGGGCACGTAGGAAGCGATGCGATCGAGCGCGCGCTGATGGCTCTTCGCGTCGTCTTCCCAGCGTTGCAGCAGGTTGTTGATCGTGCCCTCGTCCGTGTACATGCGAATCGGTGCGTCCATGCCACCGCGCGCCGCGACGAAACGCTCCAGATCGCCCACCCATTGCAATTCGCCGATCAGCGACGCGGCGTCCGCATTGTTTGCGCTCAACGAACGCATCTCCTTGAGCAACGCGTCGGCCTGATCGAACTGGGCCTTTTGCAGCGCATTCAGCCAGCTGGGGAGCTTCGCCTTCAACAACGCTTCGCTCGCGAGCGCGCTGACTTTGGTGTCCGTGGGATGGTTCGCCAGATAGCCCGATGCCGCCGTGACCGCGCTCGTGTAATCGCCGTTCGCCAGCAGGTTCTTCAACTCGCGTTCCGACGAACCGCGCATGTAAAGCGTCGTTCCAATCGCCGCTATCACCACGACGCCTACGCCGCCCCATGTCGCCATGCGCCGCACGCTCGCGCGATCGTCGATTGCAAACGCCTTGCCGAGTTCGCCCGCGAGCAGGCGCCAACGGCGCGGCCGGCCCTTCGCGGCGGCCGCGTTGGCAGCGCCATTCGCACCGTTGGTTCCGTTCGTGCCAGTCACCCCTCTTGCCGTGCCCGTCGGCGCGTCGCGCTTCGCATGCGCGGACGCGGACTGTGCCGCCTCATTGACTTCGTCTTCACGCTGAAGGCCGGGGTCGACGCAAAAGATATCGAGGAATGAATGCGCGGCGCCGACGAAGGTGGTCTTGTCGGGATCGACTGCTTCGTCGGCGGCCGGATTGAGGAATAGTTGTGTCACGGTGGGCTCGACTTCAGGGGGTTTCTGCAGCGTCACCCTGTAGACGAAGTGGTCTCCGCCAAATGCAACGAGGTCTCCCTCTACCAGTGGCAGCGCGGATTCGTCCAGCCGCTTTCCGCCGACGAATGTGCCATTGGTGCTGCCGAGATCTTCGACATAGAGCTCGCCACCCTTCAGAAAGATGTGCGCGTGACGGCGCGAGATGTAATTGACCTGATGCGGATAGCGGTCCTTGTAGCGCGAGAAGACTTCATCCGCCTTGCTGACGAGAAACGGGAATGCCTGCACCTCGATGGGTTGCAGGCCGAGGTCGTCGCGCTGCGGCACCAGCAGCAATCCGGGCGCAGCTGGCGAACTGGCGGCCGCCACGATACGCGCGCGCGGCTCGATGCTCACCCGGTAGCAAAGCTCGCCGCCGAAGCACAGTTCGTCGCCGGCACGCACACGGGCCGGTGTTTGCCGCACCGCCACGCCGTTCACCGTCGTGCCGTTCTTGCTGCCGAGGTCGGCGACGTAGACCGCGCCGTGTTCCGTGAAAACCCGCGCGTGACGGCGCGACAGGCGCGCAATCCGCTCGGCGGGATAGTCGGTAAAAGGTGCCTCGCTGCGCCCGATTGCAAACAGGTTGTCGACGATCCGGATCGCGTCGAGCGCGGGACGTTGCGCGGACGCAGCCGGCGACAACACCACGTCGAACGCGGCGTCTTCTGTCGCGCGCATCTCAGCAATCGGAGCTTCGCCGGCGGCCATTTTATCTGGATCACTAAGCGTTTACCCGTTGCGGCGAGAGCGCAACGGAAACGGGACGAAGGACTACGGCGGAAAGGTATTGTTCGAGTGAGCCGTGCAAAAGCCGGCTCCTTAAAGATTGTAAGTCACACATGGCGAGTGTCAATTTTCCGATCGTCGAATTATGAAGGCAACGAGTGCGTCAGATACAGCCGAAATACCCACGCTGCGCGCCACATTGCGGATTAGCTCAGTGTTCCTTTACTTCAGCCTGCACGTCGACGCTCGGCCAGCCCCCGCCCAGCGCTTTATAAAGCAGCACCGTGTCGGACAGAATCTGTTGATGGTTGGCGAGCAGTTCCTGCTGCGCCTCCAGCAAGGTCCGTTCGGTTTCGAAAACCTCCAGTTGCGACACCACGCCGAGGCGCAATTGCGACTGGATCTGGTCCGCGACGATTTGCAGCCGCGACACCTCCTGCTGCAACTCCACGCGCTGCTCCTTGTGCGAATTCACATTGACCAGCGCGTTTTCCACCTCCTCGAATGCGCCCATCACCGCCACGCGATACTGCTGTTCGGCCACCGTCGATTGCGCTTGCGTGACTTTCACATGTGCCCGCACGCCCGGGTCGAGCAGCGGAATGTTGATGCTGGGCATGAAGCCGTACGTGAACGATTTCAGCAGATCGGTCAGCGCAAAACTCGCGGTGCCGCCGTGCCCGGTCAGGCTGATGGTCGGTAGTTGCGCGAGCTTGGCCTGGCCGACGAGGTCGTATGCTTCGAGCACTCTGAACTCGGCGGCCACCACGTCGGGACGGCGCGCCAGCAGTTGTGCGGGCAAGCCGTCCGGCACCGGCGGCAGCTGCACGCGCTGCTGCAAATGCCCCTTGGGCATCTGAAACTCGCCCGCCGGCACGCCGGTCAGCGTGCAGAGCGCGTTGTTAGCCAGCGCGCGAGAACGGCGCAGTTCGAGCAGCTGATTGGTCAGGCGGTTGATCTCGGCCTGCTGGCGCAACACCTGCGTTTGCGGGATGAGACCGTTGCGGCGCTGGCCGTCGTAAATCGCGAGGATCTGCCGATTCGTTTCAAGCGTTTTCTGTTGCTGTTCGATCTGGTCGTCGAATTGCAGAATCTGGAAATACGTGCTGGACACGTTCGATACCAGTTCCAGATAACCGGCGCGCCAGTCCGCCTCGCTGGCGTGGAATTCAGCTTTCTGCGCCTGCACGCCTTTTTCGACTTTGCCCCAGATGTCGATGTCCCAGTTCACCTGCGTCGCGAGGTTGTACTGCTTGGAGAAGGTTTGGTGCGTGGTCTTTTCGAAATCGGCACCGGCGCCGAGATCCATGGTCGGCAAGGCGCCCGCCTTGGCTTCGCCGATCTGCGTGCCGGCCACGTCGATACGCGCGGCCAGTACCTTGATATCGAAGTTGCCGGCAATCGCCTTCGCGATCAGCGTGTCGAGATAGGGATCGTGGAAGCCTTTCCACCAGTCGGGTTCGATCGTCGCGGCGGCCGATACGGGCGAGCCTTTCTGATCCGACCACGACGCTTTGGCGGGCGTGTCGGGACGCTTGTAGTCGGGCATGCTGACATCGACACAGGCCGACAGCGAGAGCGCGCAGACCGTTGCCGCGCAAACGCAGCGCAGCGCAGACGTTCTGCGGAAAAAGCGCTGACGAGCTGATGAAAGCAACGCTGACACGATGGTCTCCGATGACGCCCACGTCGTTGCACGAGTAGAGCGCGCCCTTTAAGTAAAGCATCTCCAGCGCGGCTTCACCATCGAAGCGATGCGAGAAGATCGGCGCGGGAATCGGGCGGTGAAATGGGAGTGGCGTGAAAAGAACGATTGGCTGCGAAATCTTTTTGAGGAGCGGCCGATAAGAGTCCGCGGAGGCTGTCGCGCCTCCGCGGCGGCCTGCGCCGTTTAGTGCACGTTGATGTTGTTGCTGGCGTACACATGCGGATCGATCGTGGACGAGATGCCCGAGACGAACGCTGCGTTGTTGCCGTTGGCGTTCTGGATGTTCATCGTCGTGTTGATCAGTTGGGTGGCGTCGACGGTCTTGCTGTTGTTCGGCGCATACACCGGCATGAAGTTGAAGTACGACGAAGACGGATAGTAGCCGGTGCCGCCGCGCACGGCGCTCATGGCCTTGCTGTCGAGTTGTTCGGTGATGGACAGGTCTTTGATCATCAGCGTGTTCATGGTAAATCTCCTGGAAGGGAATACAGCACAGTTTGCGGTTGGGTTCGAGCAACTTGTCTGCTCGAGTGTCACTAATGCATGGGCTGTGCCAGGATTGCTTTCCTATCCTAAGAAATGTGCCGGAACGCGGTAGATAAAGGGTTGCGGGGATGGCCGGGAGGCGGACGTAACACAGAGCGGTGAAGCGGCGCACGGAGGATGGTGGATCGCGGCCAACAACCCGTGCGAAATTGTTGGTTGCGGCGTGACACCGAGGCGCTAACCGACGCGCCGCGCCACGCCGCGCGCTGCGTCACCGCGCAATGACGGTGATCTTCTTCGAATACACCGGTGGATTGTGCGGCACATGCATATCGTCGCCCATCAGCAGCTGGAGCGTGTGCTTGCCTGGCGGGAGTTGAATCATGGTCTCCGTTTCACCCGCGCCAAAATGCAGGTGATTGCGATCCGACGGAATTTCCTGGTCCATTGGCGGCAAGTCCGTGTCGATCAGCAGATGATGGTGGCCGGTATTCGGATACTTGACGCCTTTCGGCGCCACGCCCATGTACCGCAGGCCGAACCACACCTTGAACGGCTTGTTGGCAGGGACAACCTGGCCATCGTTGGGATAGCCGATATACGCATAGGCGCCGGCCGGCGCCGGCGTGCTACCTGCAATGGCGACATTCGGCGAAGCCAATGCCGCCGACATGACGAGCGCCGCGACCGCGATGATCTTGTACATGAAGGTCTCTCCGTCCTGACGGACCCGCTTGGAACGAACGGATCGCGCTAGTCTTTTAGCACGGTGATGGTGATCTTTTTCGAATACACAGGCGGCACATGTGGCACGTGGTTGTGGTCGCCGAGAATGAGTTGCAGCGTGTGCTTGCCCGGTGGCAACTCGATACGCGCGTCCGTCTCACCGGCGCCGAAGTGCAGGTGATTGCGATCCGATGGGATTTCCTGATCGAGCGGCGGCAGGTCGGTGTCGATCAGCAAATGGTGATGGCCGGTGTTCGGGAACACGACGCCCTTCGGGCATACGCCCATGTTCCGCAGTCCCATGCGCACCCACAACTTGCCGCCGTGAATCACCGTGCCGTCCGATGGCCAGATGATGTATTCCTCGGCGCCCGGCGGCGACGCCGTATGCTCGGCCGCCGCAAAGACGCTCGGCACCATGTTGCCGAACATGAGGACGAGCGTCGCGCGCAACGTTTTGCGCAGCGCCTCGCGACGCGCGTTCGATCCATGACGCACGTCGAGAACAACGGGGGTAACGGTTCTTCGCATAGCGCACTCTCCCGAAGAGTGGTCATGGCCAGGTCGGCTGCACAAGGCAGGCCGGGCGTTCCGGCTGGATGTCGCGGGCGCACGCGCGATTGGACGGCCACCTGGTTAAAACGAGCTTGCCGCCCTACTTTGTGAATTAGCTTAGGTCGTAACTTGCCAAAAAGATACGCCACACTCGTTAACCGTATAACGCATTCGGGGCACGCGGACAGTTGTGGCGCGCAAAGCGCGTGCTATCGTTATTAAGAGGTTGCAGATGGATGGTCGATAGCGGCGTCGATGTTTCGCGCGCTTCACTCCAGCAGTTGCTGCGAGTAGCGCGGTCCTCGATTGCCTATGTTCTGTCCGGAACAAACAGGATGTGAAGATGTGGCGAATACTCATGCTGGTGTGCATGGCCGGGGCGATGCAGGCGCATTGGGGCGATGCTTTTGCGGCGCCGCAACGTGACGGCGCCGAGCGGGTTGCGGGTGCGGCGAGTTTGCCGCTCACGCTGGTCACTCCGTTCTCGCCACAACCGGGCAATGGGTTTTCTCAACGTATCGCGCTTGTGATTGGTAACGGCGCGTATGGCGCGGACGGTGCGGATCGTGCGGATCGCAATGACGCGCAAGTGGACGCGCTGCGGGAGAACGCGCCGCGCGACGCCGAAGCCATGCGCGACAGGCTTCAAACGCTCGGCTTCGACGTCATCATGCGCACGAATGCGACGCCGCAGCAAATGCGCGAGGCTATCGGCGAATTCCATCAGCGCTTGCGGGCAGGCGGTGTCGGCCTCTTTTATTTCGCGGGGCACGGAATGCGGATCGGCCCGCAAACACTGCTCATCCCAGCGGGACTCGATGCTCGCTCGCCTGCTGCGGTCGTGAGCAACGGCGTCGATCTGCACGCCGTATTGCAGGCCATGCGTGGACCGCGTGACGGCCGGCTCAATCTCGTGATACTCGATACGTGCCTGAACAATCCGTTCTCGGCGGACGTGACGGACGATACGTCAGCGCTTCCCGGCAATACGGTGGTTGCCTACGCAACCGCGCCTGGCGGTTTTGCGGCGGACGGCGCACGCCACGGCGTCTATACGAATGCATGGCTGCACGCGCTCGACAGCGCTCCGTCGCTAGCGCTGGCGGATCTGTTGCAACGCGTTGCAGCGCAGGTTCGCGACGCGACTGGCGGCGAGCAAACGCCGTGGCTTGCCTCGTCACTTTCTCAGCCCTCGCTGACGATGGCCGATGCTGCGTCCGCAGCGCGGGATAATCCCGTGGTCACGCTGCATAGTCGAGGCATCCTGCCGAAAGACAGCAGCGAACAATACGAAATCACGTTCTGGAATTCGATCAAGGACAGCAACTATCCGGGCGACTACGAGGCGTATCTGAAGGCCTATCCGAATGGCCGCTTCGCCACGCTCGCTCATGCGCGCATCGACCGCTTACGCGCTGCGGCGACGTCGAATGCGCCGTCCGCGGCTACGCCTGCTGCGCCTTCAGTTGCACCCGCGCCGCAAGCCGTGCGGCCGACGCCGCCGGCTAGCACCCCAGCACCCACGCCCACTGCAAGCGCCGCCCCGCCTGCTGCGCCACCTGCGGCGGCGGTCGCGCAAAAGCCCGTCACGCATGCGCCGGTTGCCGGCGAAAGCCGCGATTGCGCGACCTGTCCGATCATGGTCACCGTGCCCGCCGGTTCGTTCTCGATGGGCAGCAGTACCGACGACCCATCCGAAAAGCCCGTTCATCACGTGACCATTGGCGCGCCGTTCGCGATCGGCAAGTACGAGGTGACGGTCGACCAGTGGAACGCGTGCGTCGCCGCCAATGCCTGCCAGAAGCTCACGCCCGAAAGCAACACCAACAAAGCCGCGCCGGCGCGCGACCTCAGTTGGGACGACGCGCAGCAGTACGTGAAATGGTTGAGCAAGACCACCGGCAAACCGTACCGCCTGCCCACCGAAGCGGAATGGGAATACGCGGATCGGGGCGGCACCACGACCGCCTATTGGTGGGGCGATCAGATGCGCAAGGGCAACGCCAATTGCAAGGACTGCGGCGACCCGTGGCACAAGGAAGGGCCTGAGGCCGCGGGCTCGTTCGCACCGAATCCGCTCGGCCTGTACGACATGAACGGCAGCGTCTGGGAATGGACCGCCGACTGCTGGCACAACTCCTACCAGGGCGCGCCCGCCGATGGCCACGCATGGGACAGCCCCGGCTGCGACATGCGTGTGATTCGCGGCGGATCGTGGCGCGAAGGCGGCAGCTACATGCTGAGCGCGACACGCTTCAAATACAGCTCGGGCGTGCGTCAATCGCAGGATGGCTTCCGGGTCGTCAAAGATCTCAAGTGACTTGCCGCACTCGCGGCCGGTTCATAGCGCGGCTCACGAGCCGCGCTCGCACTCCGGCTCAGGGCGAACGGGGCTTCGTCGTGATCGGCGCGAAATCGGCGACGATGTGATCGCGGCCGTATTTGCCGCCGATCTGCGCGAGCCGTGTGTCGAGTGCGCGCAGATAATCGGCGCGCGATTCGCTCTCCGGGCGCGGCTTGTCGAAGAGCGGCGCCGGCGTGATCAACAGCACGACCATCTCCGATCCGAACGGCTTTGAAATGATCCAGTCACCAGCGCTGCCGACCGTGGCGGCGTAGTGCGGCGGCGCCTGATTGTCCTTCGCGCGCGGGCTCGGCACCATGTGCACGACGCTGCCGTCGAGCTGGTAGTAGTCGAGGTTCACATACGAGTCGTAGCCCGGCGTGGTGACGTCGACGACCAGTGGGTCGCCATCGCTCAACTGGCCGCCTGGCGGCCGCACATGCAAGGCCGCGACGTGTCCGGCCTGCATGTTGTGAATCCAGTAGGGCGCGAACGCCTTGATGGTGTCGCATTTGTCGTCGGCGAGCGGCTCGACTTGCAGCGTCAGCGTATCGACGCCCGGCAACGCCGCCAGCGTGTCCTTCAGATGCGCCGCGCCATAGCGTTGCGAGACATAGCCACGCACCGTCAGCGAGTGGTCCTGTACTGAGGCGGACAGCGCCGAACAGGGCACTTGCGTCAAAGCCGGCGTGACGGCGGCGAGGGTCAGCGCCGCCTTCGGCGCCGGCGCCGCCGGTGGCGTGGCGGGCGCTGCCGCGACCGGACTTGCCGGCGGTGCCGCGGGCGGCGCGACAACCGGCGCCGACACGGTCCCTTCCGATGACGACGCAGCCGTTTGCTCCGCCAAAGCCTGCGAGGCGCCCGCCTGCGTCTGTGATCCGCTCTGCCGGTTCGGCGCCGAGCGGAACGCGAACACGCCGACCGCCGCCGCGCACACTACCGCGAAACTCGCGAGACCCACCTTCGCCAGCGTGCCCGACTTTTCCGCACGCGCTTCGTTATCGAACTCGGCGATGAAGCGCACCACGCTCGGCATGCGCGTATTGCGATCGAACGACAGCGTGGCACGCAACGCGCGCCATTGTTTTGAATCGAGATTGGGCGGCCGCTGCGGTTTGAAATCGGCATTGCGGGCTTGCGTCGCCGACAAACGGTCGAACGGATGGTGGCCGGTCAGCAGCTCATACGTGATGCAGCCGAGTGCGTAGATATCGTCGCGCGGATCGGGCTCGCGATGCTCGATCATTTCCGGGCTGGCATACGCGGGCGTCAACGCACCAAGGCTGCCCGGATCGAAGACGGTCGCATCGCTCTCCTCTTCCGGACGCTGGAACACGCGGGCAATGCCGAAGTCGATCACCTTCACTTCGGCATTCGTCGTGAGAAACACGTTGGCAGGCTTGAAGTCGCAATGCACGAAGCCGCGTTCGTGCGCATAGGCGAGTGCGCTGCACATACCGCGCACGATCGGCAGCGCCGCGCGCACCGGCATGCCCTGGTAGCCCGGCGTGCGCAGCAACTGGCTGAGCGGCTTGCCGGACAGGTACTCCATCGTCAGATAGACGATCGGCCCGTCGCGGTCGAAGTCGTACACCGTAATGATGTTGCGATGCGCGAGCACTTGCGCCTTGCGCGCCTCGCGCTGCAGCGCGACGAGCGAGTTCGGGTTGCCGCGGAACTGGACGTTGAGCACCTTGATCGCGAGATACGGCTTGCGATCCGAGGCCTCGAGCTTGCGCAAATCGAGCGCCTTGTACACCGTGCCCATGCCGCCGACGCCGAGGCATTCCTCGAGCACGAAACGGTTGTTGAGCGTATCGCCGGTGCCTTTGATCTGGTCGTGTCCCCCGGCACTGCCGGCGCCCGCTGCATTGGCCGCGCTTCCCGCGCTACCCGCGCTGGCTGACCGTATCGACGGAATCTCGACGGTGGTCTGGATGCCGGTTTCATCGCCGCCCGCCGCTACGTTCGACACGCGCAGCTGCTCGATGCGCCGCCGCACTTCCACATAGAGATCGTCGGGGAGCGGCGCCTTGCGATGTGCCGCGCCAAGCATGTCCAGCAGTTGCGTGGGGCCGAGTCCCTCGGTCGTCAGCGTGCTGTCGAGTTGAGCCACGAACTCGTCACGGGACAGCTCGCCGTTCTGAAAGTCGTGAATCACACGCGCAAGGCTAGCCATTTGTGCGAAGCGCCGCCGCTGCCGTTGGGCCGGGTCGCATGCGATCCAGGCCTCTCGGGCTGATAGAGAACCTTTCGTAACCAGTTACATGTGCCGCTTCGATACTAGCTCCCGCTCCGTGCTTTCGCAAACCAGGATTGGCCCGCTGCCTGCGCGGCGAGCCGATGTCGTGCGATATCCAACAGCATGCCGTGGTCTGTCGGGCGTATGCCGTCAGACGTTCTTCGCTTCCGTGCGGCAATGCGCGGGTGCGAGCCCGGCGCCGCAACGCGGAACCCTTGTGCAGCAGGCCTCCACCAACTTTCTTAGGAACCTTGAATATAACTGGCACAGCCCGTGCATTAGTGATACCCGAGCAGACAAGTTGCTCGCACCCAACCGCAAGACCCTGACCTTTACCTTCTGGAGACTCACCATGAACACGCTGATGATCAAAGACCTGTCCATCACCGAACAACTCGACAGCAAGGCCATGAGCGCCGTGCGCGGCGGCACCGGCTACTATCCGTCCTCGTCGTTCTACAACTTCAGCCCCGTCTTTGCCCCGAACAACAGCAAGAAGGTCGACGCCACCCAGCTGATCAACACCGAACTGAACCTGCAGAACGCCAACGGCAACAACGTCGCGTTCGCCACCGGCATCAGCTCGACGGTCAACCCGTACATCTCCACGAGCAACAACATCCACGTGTAATACGCGGCCAGGCGAGGCGCCCGGTTCGCCGGTCCGCTTCGCCTGCCCACGATTACCCCCGTCTTCCGCGCACCTTTGGAGAAGCACCATGTCATCCCTCATGATTCGCGATCTGTCCGGCACCCGCGAGCTCGACCGCCGCGCCATGTCGGCGGTGGCCGGCGGCACCGGCAGCAGCGTGCCCGGCCTGCCCTCGGTCGCCGGCCTTGGCGGCATTGCCAACGTCAACGTCTCGATCAACCAGAACCTCAACCAGCTGCAGTACGTCAACGTCGCCGCGCTCAACAACGTCGGCGTGATCGGCGCGGGTTTCGTGCCGCTGCACCTGAACGTCAGCCCGTCGCTGTGGGGCGCCAACTACGCCAACGTGTGACCGCTTGGCGTAGCGAGGGCCGGGGGGCCTCATTACGGCCGGCAGGTTGTCACCGGCCAGCGGGCTGCAGACAGATTTCCTATACTGATAGTGCGAGGAGACCTCAGCACATTTCACGACACACCCGAGCGGCGGCCGGCGCATTGCACCGGCGCGCCGCTCGATTTCTTTCCTGGAGCCACCATGACCAAGCTGATCATCAGGGACCTCACCGATAGCGTCGAACTCGATCGTCAGGCGATGGCGGCCATCGTCGGCGGCGCACGCATCGGCGCGCGGCTGAACGCGGCCGTGCCACTGGTGCCGGCTTCGGCACGCGTGGTCGAATATCCGCCGGGGTTCCCCGCGGCGCATCAGACCATTGCCCGGGCCGCCATGCAACGCAAACCGTAGCGCGCCTCGCCCCGGCGTCGCACAGTCACAGCAACGGCACGCGTCACTCACGCGTGCCGTTTGCTTTTGTTGCTGGTGGAGCGCCGTAAGCAGACATTCCGCACGCAATTGGTCGGGCCTCGCCGAACAGTCCCGTCGAATCTCGCGTTCACTGAGCGTCACGCTCGGCGAACGCATGACGTCTGTCACCTGCTGGCTTGCGTTGCCGCCTCGCATTCGTTTTCCTCACTCATTGCGCGCAGATTGGCATAACCCTTGCAGAACCATGGTTGAGCACCGCACTGTGCTCGCCATCCACCTTCAGGAGTAAAGCCATGAAATCTACCCTCATCATCAAGGACCTGCCGCGTTCCGCGGATCACGCACACGACGAAATGACGCTCACCGCCGAGCAGATGAAGGCGCTATGCGGCGGCCGTTCCGTCATTGTCACCGTCGACCATGGCCCTCTCGGCCAGGTCGACGACTTCGGCATCAACACCGCCATCTTCGAAGGGCGTATTAAAGGACCCTACTTGTAGGACGCGCGAGATGTCCGTAATTAGAAACAGGCCTCCTTCACGTCTTCGCCTTGGAGGGGGCCTGTTCATTGATGAGTGAATGTCTCGCGTCTCGTGTTCTCATCGATGCTTACCTCCCGCCAGGCAACCCGTCTCAAGCATCGTCGGCTTGACGCTCACACTTCGACGCCCCGACGTTGAACGACATCTATTCGGCCACCGCTTCGCCCAGGCCAGCCAATCCATCGTATTCCTCGCACGAAGTCATCCAGTCTGCGACAGCATCGGTCAACCGTTGAAGCGACTCGCGCCGGCGACAGCGTAAAAGCCGAGCGCGCTGTGCCGCGAATCTCTCGCACGCGCAGTCTTCGATTCCAGATCGACACCCTGCGCATCCTCTCGAAGTCTGAACGCCCCGGACAGAGCAAGTCGTTCGCCACTGCCCGTGTCGTGTGAGATCCAACAGCATGCGGTGGCCTGTCGGGCGTATGCCGTCAGACGTTCATCACTTCCGAGCGGCAGTGCGCGGGTGCGAGCCCGGCACCGCAACGCGGAACCCTTGTGCAGCAGGCCTCCGCCAACTTTCTTAGGAACCTTGAATATAACTGGCACAGCCCGTGCATTAGTGATACCCGAGCAGACAAGTTGCTCGCACCCAACCGCAAGACCCTGACCTTTACCTTCTGGAGACTCACCATGAACACGCTGATGATCAAAGACCTGTCCATCACCGAACAACTCGACAGCAAGGCCATGAGCGCCGTGCGCGGCGGCACCGGCTACTATCCGTCCTCGTCGTTCTACAACTTCAGCCCCGTCTTTGCCCCGAACAACAGCAAGAAGGTCGACGCCACCCAGCTGATCAACACCGAACTGAACCTGCAGAACGCCAACGGCAACAACGTCGCGTTCGCCACCGGCATCAGCTCGACGGTCAACCCGTACATCTCCACGAGCAACAACATCCACGTGTAATACGCGGCCAGGCGAGGCGCCCGGTTCGCCGGTCCGCTTCGCCTGCCCACGATTACCCCCGTCTTCCGCGCACCTTTGGAGAAGCACCATGTCATCCCTCATGATTCGCGATCTGTCCGGCACCCGCGAGCTCGACCGCCGCGCCATGTCGGCGGTGGCCGGCGGCACCGGCAGCAGCGTGCCCGGCCTGCCCTCGGTCGCCGGCCTTGGCGGCATTGCCAACGTCAACGTCTCGATCAACCAGAACCTCAACCAGCTGCAGTACGTCAACGTCGCCGCGCTCAACAACGTCGGCGTGATCGGCGCGGGTTTCGTGCCGCTGCACCTGAACGTCAGCCCGTCGCTGTGGGGCGCCAACTACGCCAACGTGTGACCGCTTGGCGTAGCGAGGGCCGGGGGGCCTCATTACGGCCGGCAGGTTGTCACCGGCCAGCGGGCTGCAGACAGATTTCCTATACTGATAGTGCGAGGAGACCTCAGCACATTTCACGACACACCCGAGCGGCGGCCGGCGCATTGCACCGGCGCGCCGCTCGATTTCTTTCCTGGAGCCACCATGACCAAGCTGATCATCAGGGACCTCACCGATAGCGTCGAACTCGATCGTCAGGCGATGGCGGCCATCGTCGGCGGCGCACGCATCGGCGCGCGGCTGAACGCGGCCGTGCCACTGGTGCCGGCTTCGGCACGCGTCGTCGAATATCCGCCGGGGTTCCCCGCGGCGCATCAGACGATTGCCCGGGCCGCCATGCAGCGCAAACCGTAGCGCGCCTGGCCCCGGCGTCGCACAGTCACCACAACGGCACGCGCCACATACGCGTGCCGTTTGCTTTTGTTGCTGGCGCCCCGCAATAGTTAACGTGAACAACCCACGAGATATTCCCAACTGGCAACAGCGCTCTTCGCTTTTTCGCCATGAAAGAGCGCTTGTTCAATTGGCCTGGTGAATGTCCGCACGCGGCGACGCCGCCCGCCCTGCGCTCACCTATGATGCTTAGGACGCCACGTGGTTTTTTTATCGCTGTCCGCCAATAGCACGCACTATCCGGACAGCTTGCTGGCGCAGGACTGAACACGACGCATCGCATCCGCGACGCGCCGTACCCATAAGCGACGATGGCAGCGCGCCACGAGCCGGCATCGCCATTTCGATTGGAGACGCGCAATGAAATTTATCGTCCTATGGAACGGTCTGCCGACCGCAGAGAGTTCCGTCATCGAACGTTTCATGAAGACCGGCGGCCGGGTGCCGGACGGAGTCAAATTGCTGGGACGCTGGCACGCTATCGGCGGCTTGCACGGCGTTGCGATCGTCGAGTCTGACGACACGGGCGCGATGGCGGCGCTGGCGCTCGAATGGGGCGACCTGCTCACGATGAACATCTCCCCGGCCTTGACCGACGAAGAACTCGGTGGCGCCCTCGGCAAATATGCCGCGGCGGGTAACAAGTAAGCACGCCATGAGCGCCGGGCTCGCCGCGCCGCTTCCGAGCGGGCAACTGCTGCCGTTTCGCGAATCGCTGCTTGCGATGCTCGGCATCGCTTTCGTCGCGATGCTGGTGGCGCTGGATCAAACCATCGTCGGCACCGCGCTGCCGCGCATCGTCGCCGAACTGAAGGGCTTCGACCTGTACGCGTGGGTCGCGACGTCGTACATGCTCGCCTCCGTCATCACGATTCCCATCTTCGGGCGGCTGGGCGATCTGTTCGGCCGCAAGCGGTTTCTGATCGCCGCGATCCTGTTGTTCACCGGCGCTTCTGTGTTGTGCGGCTTTGCCAGCAGCATGTTGTTACTGGTGATTTCGCGCGGCCTGCAAGGGATCGGCGGTGGCATTCTGATCGGCACGGTGTTCGCCACCGTCGCCGATCTGTTTCCCAATCCGAAGCTGCGGCTGCGTTGGCTGGTGTTCGTCACGTCCGCCTTCGGCGTGTCCAACATGATCGGACCGACGCTCGGCGGAATGTTGACGCAGTACGGCGGCTGGCGGCTGGTGTTTTTCGTCAACGTGCCAATCGGACTCGTATCGCTGCTGTTCGTGCAGCGCTTTCTGCCGCCGCTGCTTCATCTACGGCGCAAGGGTCCCGTGCGACTCGACTGGCTCGGCGCGTTCGTGCTCGCGGTCACGTTCGGCTCACTGCAAGTCCTGATCGAACTGTTTCCGAGGCGCGGCATCGACACGACGACCATCGTGCTGACGATCGTAGCGGCGACTTGCGGGCTGATTCTCTGGCTATGGGAGCGGCGCATCGGCTATCCGATCGTGCCGGTGGACATGCTCATGGACCGCAAGCTCTCCGCGCTGTTCGCGATGTCGGTGCTCGGCGGCTTCGCGCTCTTTTCGCTGGTGTTTTATGTGCCGCTGCTGTTCCAGGGCGGCTACGCGATGTCCGCGCATGACTCGGGCATGCTGATCACGCCGCTGCTGCTCGGCACGACCGTGGGCAGCGTGCTCAACAATCGTATCGTCACACGGGTCCGCCGCGCGAACGGCATCATGTACGCTGGCTTTGCGCTGTCCGCGCTCGCATGTCTCAGCGTGGTCGTATTGCGGGGCACGGAACCGCATCTGGTGTGGGCGTCGTGCATGGGCATCAGCGGACTCGGCCTCGGCCTGGTGGCGACCAGCCTGACCGTCTGCTCGCAGCAGATCGTCGGGCGGGACCATGTCGGCGCGGCCACCGCGCTGCTGCAATCGCTGCGGACATTCGGCGGCATGCTCGGCACGGTGATGACCGGCGCGTTGCTCGGCCATCTCTATTCGCGCGGGGTGCATCGCTCGCTCGATTCCTATCAGGCGACGCAGTGGTTCAAATCCTTCGCCAGTCCCGAGCTGCTGGTGGATCGCGCGGAACAGGCCGCGCTGATCAATCGTCTGGTGAGTGCCGGCCAGTCAGGCGACGCCATGATGAGGTCCGCGCGCGAGGCGCTGGTGCAGTCGATTCACATCGGCATTCTGGTGGCCGGCGCCGCCGCGCTGATTGGCCTGTGCCTCGCCTGGTTCGTGCCACCCGTGCGGATCAGCTATCCGGAAGCCGAACTCGCACCGGATGGGCAACCGCCCGCCGAGCCCCTTCCACCGCACCGCAGCGCGCTTTAAGCGCGCCGCCGTCTGTCCTCGAATCTTCTTCTTGCGTTCTGTATCGGTCGATATATAATCGCGTTCTATATCGACTGATACACAATCGTCGTCAGCGACGCTGGAAGGACATTCACCATGGCAAGACCCCGCGGATTCGATGAACACGAGGTGCTGGAAGCCGCCAGCGCGGCCTTCTGGACGAAGGGCTATGAGGCGACCTCCACGCGCGATCTGGTCAAATCGACCGGCCTGACGCAGCCGAGCCTCTACAACGCGTTCGGCGACAAGCGCACGCTGTATGTGCGCGCGCTCGAGCATTATCTCGAGCACACGTTGCGCGAACGGATCAGGCGATTGGAACGGACCGTATCGCCGACTCTAGGCATCACGATGTTCTTCCACGAGATCCTCGAGCGAACGCTCGCCGATCCCGCGCAGCGCGGCTGCATGTTGGTGAACTCGGCGCTGGAAACCACATCGGAGGACGAAGCATTCCGTGCAATCGTCGCCACGGAATTCGCCGAAATCCGCGCGTTTTTTTACCGCCGCATGGTTGCGGCCAGCGAGAGCGGCGAAATCACCACCGTCGTTTCCGCCGATGACGCCGCCACTCATCTGCTGGCCACGTTGATCGGCGTTCGCGTTCTCGCGCGGGTCAATCCGCAACAGGCGCTGCTCATTGGCGCGATTGCGCCGGTTTTGCTGCTGCTCGGTTTGCCTGCCCTACCGGCGGCAGATAGCGACGTTTGAGCCACGCGCCTGACAGGGCGCACTCCTTCGCTTCCCTTTTTCCCACCGACATCCGGCAGCGCCGCTACCAACGCGCGCACCGGTAAAGGAACCGTCATGTCCGCTGCACCGATAACGTCCGACAATTCAGTCTCACTCGATGCCCGCGCGCTCTTTGCAACGCTCGCGGGATTGTCCGGCAGTCTCGTCGCCATCGGCCTCGCCCGCTTCGCGTACACGCCGTTGATTCCCTCGCTGATCCAGGCGCACTGGTTCACGTCGTCGCAAGCGGTGACGCTCGGCGCGGCGAACTTCGCCGGCTATCTGGTCGGCGCGTTGATCGGCCGTCCGCTCGCAGCGGCGCTGTCGAACCGCAGCGCGTTGCGCATGCTGATGGCGGTGGTGACGGCCGCCTTCTTCGCCTGCGCGTATCCGCTTTCGGTGAGCTGGTTTTTCACGTGGCGTTTGTTGTCGGGCATTTCCGGCGGCGCGATCATGGTACTGGTGGCGACGTCGATTCTTCCGCACATTCCGGCGCCGCGCCGTGGCTTCGTGAGCGGCATGATCTTTCTTGGACTCGGCTTGGGTATCGCGGCATCCGGCACGTTGATTCCGAAGCTGCTTCACCATGGTTTGCAAACCACGTGGATCGGTCTTGGCGTCGTGGCGCTGGTGCTGACCGCGGTGAGCTGGTTCGGCTGGCCTTCGGCGAATCCGCCCGCACCGGTCGTGCCGTCCGGCGCGCATCACGCGGTGCGTCCTCAAGGCTTGACGCTGCGCGTGCTGTACGCGCAATACGCGGCGAACGCCCTCGGCCTCGTACCGGCGATGGTGCTGCTCGTCGACTATGTCGCTCGCGGTCTGGGACGCGGCGCCGCAATCGGCGCGGATTACTGGGTGCTGTACGGCCTCGCTGCGATCGCCGGACCGGTGATCTGCGGCAACGTGGCCGATCGCATCGGCTTCGGCAAGGCGTATCGCGTCGGACTGCTTCTGCAAGCGGCCGCCGTCGCCATGCTCGCGTTTTCGGGCAACTCGCTCGTGCTGGCCGCCTCGACAGTGATTCTCGGCATCTTCACGCCAGGCATCGTGCCGCTCGTGCTCGGCCGCATTCATGAACTCGTGCCGCACGATCACACCGAACAGCGAGCCGCATGGAGTCGCGCGACGACGGCCTTCGCGCTCTTCCAGGCGCTCGGCGGCTACGGGTACTCGTACCTTTTCTCGCATACGCATAACGACTACGCGTTGATTTTCACTTGTGGAGCGGTGGCGCTGAGTATCGCCTTCGTCGCTGATCTGCTTGCGTCGCGCATCGGCGCCGCACGCCACAGCGCTGTCTAGTTGGTCTAAAACATTTTCAGATTCGGCTTTTCGCCTCGGGCACGCGGCTTGCTCATCCATAACACCGGTACTGCCTTTCGCAGCTGTCGTGAGGGCAAGTCCTATCAACCAGGCGGAGGTCATTCATATGTTGGGAACTATTCTTCTAGTTGTGTTGATTCTTCTGCTAATCGGCGCGCTCCCGTCGTGGCCGCACAGCCGTTCGTGGGGCTACGGTCCTACCGGCGGTCTCGGCCTCGTGGTGATCGTGGTGATCGTGCTGCTGGTCGTCGGCGTCATATAGACGCCGCGTTCTCGCAGCACCCGTTCGATCGTTGAAATCAGGTCGGCCGCCGGATATCGGTGCAGTTCGCTGCATGGATATCCGGCGGCCTTGCTATGTCGATGGTCGGCTGTATCCAGGTTTCGCCGACAACGGTTAAGCGTTGCCTTCGAGCAATTGCTCGAACAAATCCGCATCGCCCATTTGCCCGCCTTTCAGCATGATCTCCATGCCGTCGAGTTCCGCGGGATCGGCATGGAGACGACATACGGTAACGCCTGCCGACAATGGCGCGAGATACGACAGTCCCCACGCGCCGAGCGCGCGCACGGCAAAACTCGACGTGTCGCCACCTGCAATACCGATACGATGCAAGCGCACAGCGCCGAGCACCTGTTGCAACAGTGACGCACAGGCGTGCGCGAGTTGCGGCAGCGCGCCGCCTTCACTCGACGCGCGGCGCGTCGTGAAGGCGAGCACGTTGCGCCCGTCGCGCAAGGGTCCGGCTATTGCGGCCACGCGTTCCGCCAAGTAGTCGGAGCCTGCGTCGCCAGTCATTTTCAGCGGGTCCAGTTCCACACGCAGATAGGACTGCGCGGCGCCGATCTGCACCTCGGTCAATGGCGAGAGACTGCCCGCCAGCACGAATACCGGGCCACGCGCCGGAGCCAGCGGTGGCGTGGTTCGCGGTTCCCCGGCGGCATCTTTAACGCGGTTGTCATGCGCCAACGCATAAGCCTGCGCGACGCTGCTCGCACCGACCGCGAGCAATGGCGCCGACGCCGCGGCATGACGCGCGATCACGCGGCCAATCGCTTGCAGATGCGATTCGTCGAGCACGTCGAACAACACGGCGTCGGGTTTCGAATCGAGCCGTTGCTGCACTTGCGCTTGAAGTTCGGCGTCGCCGTGCGCGTAGCAGCGCCAGTCAATCGATTGCACATTCTTCACACCTTGGCACTGAAAATGGACACGCAAGTCCGCTTCGTTCATCGGCGTGACGGGATGGCGGCTCATCGTCGGATGACGGTCGATGCGATAGATCGACTGCGCGCTATCGTCCGCGCCGGCTGCTGCGAACAGTTCACCGAACACGCAATAGCGCCGCAGATTCGGCTGCCCGCCGACCACCGCGACGAGTTCGCTCGCGCAGTACGCGCGCAAAGTTCGGATCGCCACGCCGATGCTGCCGGTTTCCGGTGCGCTATCGAACGTCGAGCACACTTTGTAGTGCATCACGCGCACGTCGAGCGCGGCGAACGCGGCGCCAACACGCTCGAGTTCCTGCCGCTGCGCAGCGGGCGCCATGGTTCGCGCGGCGCCTGCCACGCCGATTGCGTCGAGCCGACCGAGCATCGAAAGACGCGCGGCATCCGGCGGTGCGAAGAACAGCATGGTGCGCAAATTGGCGCGGGCGAGATGGGCCAGCGTGTCGGTTGCGCCGGTAAAGTCGTCGCCGTAGAAAGCGTAGGCTGGACCGTTGCCGTTGGTTTCGTCGCTCATGTTTTGTTCCGTGTCGCCTGAAGCGTTCACGTGCGGCTGCCGAAAAAGGCCAAGGCGCGCCGCAGTTCCGGCATGTGCTTGGCGTACACCGGCAGCGGCGTACCCGCCTGCACCGCCGCCCAAGCCTGGCGCACACTCGTGACGCCCGCCGCAGGACCGTCCGGATGCGCGAGAATGCCGCCGCCGGACATGAACAGCAGGTCGGTGGAGCGCACGGCGTCGAATGTCGCTTGCACGGTGCCGGCCCATTGCCCTGATGAAAACGCCGGCAGTACGGCATCGTCGCAACCGGCGGCGAGCGGCGTCGCGCAATCGCGGGCCGACTCGATCACTTCGGCGTCGCTCTGCGCGAATTTGCCGGCGAGGCCATGCACGTGCATATGATCGACCCCGCTCAAACGCCAGAGCGTCTGATACGCCTGAAACGACATGCCCAACGCCGGATCGCGCGACATCATGCCGTAGCCGTTGCGGTGCGCGTGGAGCACGAGCGGCGTCGCGCGGCGCAGCGTCTGGATCGCGGAAAAGCCGCACCAGTTGATACTCGCCATCACGCAACTGCCGCCCTCGCGTTCGACCAGTTCCGCGTGACGACGCATGGCGTCGAGATCATCGGTGATATTGAACGCGACCATCACAGGACGACCACTGCGTTCACGGTAGCGGCGCACTTCGGCCATCACCGCCCGCACACGCTCCGCCAGCGGCGCATGTGCGGGATTCGCGCACACCTCGTCGTCCTTGATGAAATCGACGCCTGCTTCGCACAGATCGCGCACCAGCGCCGCCGTTTCCGCCGCGCTCAGGCCGACGTTCGGCTTGATGATGGTGCCGATCATCGGCCGATCCTTCACGTCCATCAGCGCGCGCGTGCCGGCCACGCCATGACGCGGTAATTCGAACCGCGCACGGTACGAAGCCGGCAAGCGTAACGACAGCAGCCGCATGCCGGTCACTTCGCCGAGATCGTACAGATTGCCGGCGACGGTCGCAGCCAGTGTGGGCAGATTCGCGTCGATATTGGCGAGCGGAAACGACAGCGTGATGCGCGCACGCCGCCACGGCCCGGGTGTGCCTTGACGCTCGAGCCATGCGTTCGGCAGGCTGGGCCGTGCCGCGGCCTCCAGTTCCTCGACGCGCAGCACGCTCGCGCGACTGCGCGCGCGCAGCGCATCGGATTCGTTAGCGACGCGCACGAAAGTCCCGCTCGACTGCTCGCCGGCCATGACGTCGGCGACGCGCGCGGGATCGAGCGGCGTCTCGATCAGATAGTCGGCCTCGAGCGTATCGTCGTCGACGGCGCGCGGTTGCAGCGTCTCGCTCATAGCGTGCCCAGATCGGGAAAGCGGCGCACCGGCTCGCGGCCGTCCCAATCGCGCGACGCCGCGTAGATCATGTCGAAGAGTTTGCCTTTCGGCCCGGCAATCTCGGACAACTCGATCACCGTACCGGGATGATTTTCCGTATCGAAGTAGACGAAGCGCCCGTTGCGCCCCACTTCGCCGCTCATCGCGACTTTGAAACCCTGCTCCTGCAGACGCGCGAGATCCGCGTCGAACGAAGTGGTCCAGTACGCGTTGTGCTGCAAGCCGGTATGGCCCGCCGCGAGAAAGTCGCGATACATCGAGGGCGCGTCGTTGCGTGTCTGGATCAGTTCGACCTGCAACGGTCCCGAGTTCGCCAGCGCCACCGAGTTATGTACCTCATACGATTGCCCACGATATGTGTAGTTCTCGATCGGCACGCGTTCGTTGTAGAACCACGGACCCACGCCGAGCACGCGGCTCCAGTAGTCCATCGCGGCCTCGATGTCCTGGACCACGTAGCCTGCCTGCCGGATTTCGCCAAAGAAACGACTCATGAAACTCTCCCGATGCTGCGGGGTTGAAAGACGAGCGACGCCCCGGCGCGGCGAAGACGCAGCGCCCGAAGGTCGAACCTGTTAATAAACTTGAGAGACCTGCTTAGAGAAACCCGATCGAAATCCAGGGAATCGCCGCGACCACGATCAGACCGACGATCAATGCGCCCATGTAGCCGACAATCGGACGAATGCCCGCGTCGGGATTGACCTTGCTGATCGCGCACGCCGAGTAGTAGCCGACACCGAACGGCGGCGAGAAGAGGCCCACGCCCATCGAAAGAATCACGACGATCGCGTAATGCACTTCATGCACGCCCGCAAGCCGCGCGATGGGAAACAACAGCGGCCCGAACAGAACAATCGCGGGAATCCCCTCGAGCACGCTGCCGAGCATCACGAACACGACGATCGACACCGCGAGAAAACCGTAAGCGCCGCCGGGCATCGCGCCCATGAGTTGCGCGAGGTCCTGCGAAAAGCCGGATTGCGTGAGCGCCCAAGCCATCGCCGTGGCGCAGCCGATGATGAAAAGAATCGCACCGGACAACGTCGCCGCATCCACCAGCATGCGGCCGAGCCGCCGCCACTCGAAGCGGCGATACACCAGCAGGCCGATCAGCATCGAATAAGCGATGCCGATGGTCGACACCTCCGTCGCTGTCGCCACGCCTTCGACCACCGCCATGCGAATCACGAACGGCAACGCCAGCGCCGGCAGCGACACAATGAACAGACGGCCGATCTGCCGCTTGCTGAAACGCTGCGCGCCGCTCAGGTCTTCCTTGCGATAGCGCCACCACACCACCACGCACAGGATCAGCGCGAGCACCGCGCCCGGCAGCATGCCTGCGGTGAAGAGCGCGGATATCGACAGACCCGTCACCGAACCGATCGTGATCAGCACGATGCTCGGCGGAATGGTTTCGCTTTGCGCACCGGTCGTGGCGAGCAGCGCCACCAGATCGCCTTCGGACGCGCCGCGTTTTTTCATCTCCGGAAAAAGCACTGGCGCGATGGCCGCCATGTCCGCCACTTTCGAACCGGAGATGCCCGATACCAGATACATGGCGCCGATCAATACGAACGACAGCCCGCCATGCACATGACCGACGAGGCTCGCGAGAAACTCGATCATGGCGCGGGCCATGCCGGTCATTTCGATCAGCAAGCCGAGGAACACGAAGAGCGGCACGGCGAGCAGCACGAGATGCGACATGCCTTCGTCCATACGACCGACCACGACTTCGAGTGGCGTAAAGGTCGAGAGGCCCAGATAACCGAACGTGGCGAGGGCAAATGAAAATCCGATGGGCACGCCCGAAAAAATCCCGATCGCCACCACGCCGACGAAAAAAATCACGAGATTGGTTTTGCCGAGCGTTTGAAACCACGGTCCGGCGTACACAGCTATCGCGGCCAGCACAGCGGTAATCGCGAGCACGATCACGACGTCGCGCACGCGGCTCACCTGGGCAAGACGGATCAGCCCGACCAGCAGCATGAGCGCCGCGCCGATCGGCAAGGCGAGCGCGCGCCACGCGTTGCTGATCTGCAGGGCGGGCGTCACGATCGCGGCCTCGCCGGAGGCATAGTCGTACGCGGGGGCGATCAGCAGCGCGAGCAACGCGATCGACGCAGCGATCGCCAGCGTATCGACGAATGCGCGCCGCTGCGGCGACAGGCGGCTGACCAGCGCCGTCATCCGCATATGTTCACCGCGCCGCAACGCGAGCACCGCGCCGAGCATGGCGAGCCACAGGAACAGAATGCCGGCCAGTTCATCCGACCAAACAAGCGGCTGATGCAGCGCGTAGCGGCACACCACGCCCGCGAGCATCACGACGATTTCCATGGCGAGCAGCGCCGCCGCGCACACTTCGACGAGCGCGATCAGACCGCGATCGAAACTCCTCAGCCAGCGGCGCGGCATGCTCGCTGCATGCAACGGCACGCCCGCGTCCGCCGGATTCAATGCGTGATTCGACATCCTGCTGTCTCCTCGCGGCGGCTCGCCGCGCTTCGTCTCAGGCTCACCCGTATGCAGCACGGTCAGGCCAGCTTGCCGACCGATTGTTCGAGCAGGTCCCACGCCTGATTGCCGAACTTGCTCTTCCATTCGGCGTAGAAACCCGCCTGGCGCAGCGCCGCGCGAAACGTGTCCGGCGCGGGACGGTTGATCGAGAGACCCTTGCTTTGCAGATCCGCGACCGCCGCGTCGTTCAGCTTGCGCACGTCTTCACGTTGCTTGAGCGCCGACTGGTTGAATGCATCGCTGGCAATGCCCTGCAGATCCTTCGGCAAGCGCTGCCACGCGCGCGGGTTCAGCACGAACCAGTAGCCGTCCCACATGTGATTGGTGAGCGAACAATACTTCTGCACTTCGTAGAGCTTCGCGACCTGCACGATCGGCAGCGGGTTTTCCTGCGCATCGACGATATGCGTTTGCAGCGACGAATAGACCTCGCTGAATTGCAGGCTGGTCGGCGAAGCGCCGAGTCCCTTGAACATATCGATGCTGAGCGGACTCACCGGCACGCGAATCTTCAGACCGCGCATGTTCTGTGCGCTCGTGATCGCGCCGGTGCTGGTCGTCGTCTGACGAAAACCGTTGTCCCACATCTTTTCGAACGATTCGAGGCCGGCCTTCTGCATTGCGGCCCGCACGTAGGCACCGAGCTTGCCGTCCATCGCGCTCCACACCTGGTTGTAGTCGCTGAACGCAAAGCCCACCGCGTTGATCGCGACCGATGGCGCGAGCGTCGACACCACCAGCGCCGACGGCGTGAACATCTCGATGCCGCCGCTGCGCACCTGGGCGAGCATGTCGGTATCGCCGCCCAACTGGTTGTTAGGGAATATCCGGATCTCCATGCGCCCTTTCGACGCCTCTTTGATCTGATTGGCCGCTTCCTGCGAGCGCACGTTCAGCGGATGCGTGAGCGGCAGGTTGTTGCCGTACTTGAACACGAACTCCGGGCCGGACGCCGCGCGCACGATCGCCGGAAAGCCCAGTGCGCCGGCTACCGGCACAGCGGCCGCCGCACGCAGTACGGTGCGTCTCGCGAGGTTGGTCATTTGAGCGTCTCCTTGCTTATAATTGATGTGACTATCGAATCCATCAAAAACCATCATCGCCCGCTCGCTACGCCTTGATTTCCAGTCGCCGGTGTTGAGTCGTCGCGTGATAGCTGCAAGACTAGGCGTGCGCGGTAAGCGCTGTCAAACCGCGAACTTGATGTTTTTTGATGGACTTCCCTTCTGTGAAGGACTGCCATGTCCGAAACGGTTCACCTCTCCGCCGCCGCGCGCGCTCGCATTCCCGACATTGCGCGCGCCGCCGGTGTTTCGACCGCCACGGTGGATCGTGTCCTCAATGGCCGCGAGGGCGTGCGCGCCGTGACGGCGCAACGCGTGCTGCAAGCGGCCGCCCAACTCGGCTATCTGCTCACGCCAGAGGCGCCCGTCGTGCCCGCCTCGAAGCCGATGCGCATCGCGTTCCTGCTGCCCGCCGGCACCAATCGCTACTTGCATATGCTCGGCGACTACATCGACTTCGCACACGATCAGTGGAACGCGTTGGACATGAAGTGCCGCGTGCACTACGTCGAGAGTTTCAACCCCAAGGAACTGGCCGACCGTCTGTTGCATTACGGCCAGCGCGCGGATGGTGTGGTGTTCATGGCGCTCGAACATCCTGTGGTGCGCGACGCCGTGAATGCGTTGGCGGACCAGGGCGTGCCGGCCATCACGCTGATTTCGGATTTATCGAATGCGCGGCGGCTGGCTTATGTGGGTATCGACAATCGTTCGGCGGGACGCACGGCGGCGTTGCTGCTCGGGCGCTTCATGGGCCCCCGGCCGAGCGGGAAGATCGCCATGCTCGCGGGCAGCCTCAACTATCGCGGGCATGAGGAACGCGAGATCGGTTTTCTGCATTTGATCGAATCGACGTTTCCACAAGTGCGCGTGATCGGCTTGCGCGAGGGACACGACGATAGCGAACGCAACTATATGCAGACGCGCAAGCTGTTGGAGCAGCATCCCGATCTTGCCGGCATTTACAACAGCGGCGGCGGATCGGATGGCGTGGCGCGCGCGATTGTCGAGGCGCGTTCAGAGCAGAAGATTCTGTTCGTCGGGCATGGCTTGACGCCTGATACGCGAGCGTTGCTGATCGACGGCACCATGGATGCGTTGATCACGCAAACGCCGCAAGCCATGGTGGGAAATTGTCTGCGAATTTTCCGCAACGTGCGCGAGAAGCGTGACGCGATGAGGGACGTGAAGCCAGTGCAATTCAGCATCGTTCTGCGGGAGAATTTGCCTTGAAATTGCCGTCGTGGCGTCGATCCAGGCTTGCATGGGGTGATGGTCGGTGCGGTGCCCGGAAGCATCGCGCAGGCACCGCTGGCCCGAAAAGACACGTCAGGCACGCCGGATGCTGAATCACTTTCGTATTCAAACCTCTATACGAAAGGAGATCACATCATGCCTTACCTTCTCGGCTGGTTGCTTGGCGTCCCGTTGATCGTACTGGTCATCCTGTACCTCATCTTCCATTAATCCGTTGACACCTGCTGGTTTGCACAGTTGATCCGAGGTTCGCTGTACTGCGCCGCAGCCCCACGCGGCTACAGCGCGAAAGGCGACGCCAGCGTCCGGGCGTCGCCTTTCGCGCGTCCATTCGAGGCTCGCGTGCCGACGCATCGACGCACCTCTCTTTCCGCTTGCGCTGCGAGGAATGGCGCGTAAAACTAACCTTCCCTAGTCCGCGCAAAATGCCATATCTGCACACGTACGCTCAGAATGCGTGCGAGGCAAGGAGGGACCGATGGCCAGCAACGAGTACACGCTGTCACACCAGGACGTGGTGAAAGCCGTCATTATTCATCAGGATATTCACGAGGGTTTCTGGACGCTGAACATTAATTTCGACGTCGCCGCCAGCCACGGTCCGCAACTGCCCGACCCCTGCCTCGCCGTGACGATCAAGGGCATCGGCATCATGCGCGCGTCGCCTGCCGATCCGTTCGCGATCGACGCGGCACTCGTCAATCCGCCGGCTCAGCATGTCGAGGGAACGGTACACATCGCGGCGGCTGTCAACGGTGCGCATCAAAGCGGCATGCAATTTTGCCGCGACGTCTATCGCAATGTCGCGGTACAGAGCGCGGTCAAAGCGCCTACCAAACCAAGTTGATCGAGGAGCCACGCGTCGCTTTCAATTCGAGGCGACGCGTGGTGTGGTGTTCGCCGCGCGATGCAGTTGACGCGCTCAGCGCACCGCCGCCATCAGCGCGCCCATGCCGACCAGCACACTACCCATCAAACGATTCACGGCGCGCAGCCGCTTCGGCCGTTGTAAAACGGTGCGCAAGCGGTGCGAGAAAATTGCCGTCGACGCCACGCCCAACCCAAACACGAATGCAAATGTCGCGGCCAACAAAACATATTGCTGATTCGCGGACCAATGCGCCTCATCCGAAGGAGCGCTAATGAACTGCGGAAAGAACGATGGAAAAAACAGCAGCGTCTTCGGGTTCAGTCCCGAGGTGGCGAAGCCGCGCCAGAACAGACTTCGTTGCTGAGCGTCGGTGGCCGGCGTCGGGAGACTTCCGCTGCGCCATTGCTTGCAACCGAGATACACCAGGTAGATCGCGCCTGCCCAGCGCAGCGCGGTCAATGCGCGCTCGTCGATCAGCAACAGCGAGTTCAGGCACAACGCGGTAAAGAGCAGTTGCAGAAGCACCGCACAGGTGCCGCCCCACACGCAGGGCAGCGCGGCGCGCCAACCTGCGCTGAGCGAGTGACTCATCGTCAGCACATTGACGGGACCGGGAGAATAGACCAGGACTAGAGAAGCAAGAAGAAAAGAAACGTACAACTGGATCGACATCGGCGGGCGTGTGGTTGCGGCATGCCTGTACGCGCCGCCGCTATCCGCGCGGGTCGAGGAGCCCGGTCGGGCGGACGATCATGCTGGCAAGCATTCGGTTAGGAACATGCGTCCATGCCCGGCGAGCGCGTCTTACGGCGCTGGTGGCGCCGCAATTCGCCCGCGTGCTGCCTTCCTGTGAAGACAGCGAGACACCGGATGGCAGCTTGTGGCCGCGCTAGGCAGCGGGCGCGAGGCCCGCAGCCCGGACGGTTGTCCCGGGCATGAATGCACCCTGAAAATATACCGGGACGCAGGCTGGATAGGCTTCTTAAAGCAATGAGCTTCCCACGCGATGTCAGGACAATCTTCCTTTAGAATGTAATTTTCCAGAACAAGCTTCCCGTGACGCCCATGACCACCCGAAATCGCCCGCTCGACAACCAGGATCGCAAGATCATGCGCGAGTTGCAAAAGAACGCGCGGCTGAGCAATGCCGAACTGGCGGAACTGGTCGGCATGTCGACCACCGCGTGCTGGAATCGCACGCGTCAGTTGGAAACGGAAGGGTATATCCGCGGCTACGTCGCGCTGCTCGATCAGCAGAAGCTCGGCTTCGCGGACATCGTCCTGCTCGAAGTGACGCTGGACCGTCACGACGACGACGCCCTCGCCCGCTTCGGCGCCGAGTTGGCGACGCTGACCGAAGTGCTGGAGGCGTATCTCGTGTCGGGCGACTACGACTATCTGGTGAAGGTGGCGGTCGACGGCACGGCGGGCTACGAGCGGTTTCTGCGCGAGAAGCTCTACAAGATCGCCGGCATCCGGCATAGCCGCTCGATGTTCGCCTTGCGTTGCATGAAGAGCATCCCGTCCGTGCAGGTGTGAGAAGCGTGAAGCGCACTTGCCTGAATGCGCGGACTCACATTCAGCGCAACGCCTTCTGACACGCCGCCAGCACCGCGCCCGCCGCGAGCAGCAGCGCGGAATACACGAGCCCGCGCGCGAGACCCGCGCCGTCCGAGACCCAGCCGATCACCATCGGTCCGACTATTTGCCCGAACGCAAACACGATCGTGAACGCACTGATGCCTTTGGCCCAATGACTCGCGGGCAGATTGTGGCGCACGAAAGCCGTGGTCGACGCCACGGCGGAGAGAAACGTCGCGCCGAACAGCACGCCGGACACGAACGCCACCCACGGTTGCGTAAACAATGCGGGCAGCAGCGTCGCGACCGCGAGCAAAGCGTTGAGCACCGCGAGCGCCTGGCCGCCGCGCATGCGATCGAGCAACCCCGACCACACACGCGCCGAGACCACGGTCGCCACGCCGAGCAGCAGATAAAAGCACGTGACGACAGCCGCGCTCATGCCCGCATTACGCAGCAACGCCACGATGAACGTCATGTAGCCGATATAGCCGACGCCGAACAAACCGTAGCCGGCCAGCGCGAGACTGAATCGCGGCCAACGGGGTGCATCGACGGCGGCTTGTGATTGCGTGGCCGACGACGTTGTCGCGTGCACGCTCTCGATTTTTCGCGCGGCGCCGATGGCCACTGCGGCGAGTACCGCGCAAGCGAGCGCGAGGGCGAACCACGCAAACTGCCAGCCGTGTGGGACGTTGAAGATAGTCAGCGGCACCAGCACCGACGACGCCACGATGCCCCATCCCGTGCCGCCGTAATACAAGCCGAGGACAAGTCCCGCGTCGTGCGGCCTCGCCGAGGCAAGCCGCGCCGCCAACACGCCGCCGCTGATAAAAACCGCCGCGCTGCTCACGCCGGTGATCACGCGCAACACGAGCAACGAGTCCGTGTCGGCAAGCAGACCGCTGACGGCCATCAGTAGCGCGGTCGCCACGCAACCGCCGCTGAACAATGCGCCGGCCGGCCAGCGGCGCGCGAGGCGCGGAAAAGCCAGCGCGCCGAGCAGATAGCCCAGCGCGTTGGCCGTATTCATCGCGCCGGCTTGCGCGAAACTCCAGCCGAGGTCGAGTTTCATCGACGGCAACAGCAGCGCGTACGCGAAGCGGGCAAGCCCGAGCGCGATCGCGCTACCCAGCGACAGGGCCGCGGCGAGCATCAGCGTCGGGAGGCGTTGCGCCGCTTCGGTGGCCTTGGAAGTCGATGCGGCGTCGAGTGTTTTTATCGGCATGGGGCAAGCGAAAGTGGGCAAGGAGGCTGCAAGACGCTTTTGCCAGAAAGACTGACATTCGGCACTTCGCCATCATATCCGTGGGCGCCGGGCGCGGCTGACCGTTAGTTGCGTTAATGACTTACCCCTCGCCTGCTCAAGCTGCCCGCGCTTCGCGCCGAGCGCCGGGCAGGCGCCTAACCAATCGACGAACATCTTTTCTAAATGCGAATGATTTGCATTTACTAGCAAATTAGCTCATTATTCAGCTCATACCATCAGCCGAACCCGAAATCATGACGACGCTAGACCTCAGCCGCCCCGAAATCGAAAACCAGCGCCCGGCGGCGGCAAAGCCTGCCACCGGCGCCGGGCCGAATGCTTCGGCGGCGCTCGAAGTCCTGCTGTCGCGTCAATCGCAATGGCCCCTGACCGAGCCCGGTCCGGCCGATGCCGAACTCGACCTGATCTTCGACGCCGCCTTGCGCGCACCCGATCACGGCAATCTGCGTCCCTGGCGCTTCGTGACGATTCGCGGCGACGCGCGCGGCCCACTCGGCGACGTGCTGGTTGACCTCGCCTGCGCCCGCTCGCCGGACGAACCGCGTTCGGCACATGCGCATCGCCGGCAGAAGGCATTCGCCGCGCCGCTGGTGATCGCGCTCGGCGCGGCGATTTCGGCGCATCCGAAGGTGCCCGAAATCGAGCAATTGCTGGCTGCCGGCGCGGCGGCGATGAACATGCTCAACGCGATCCACGCGCTCGGTTATGGCGGCTTCTGGTCCACCGGACCGGACAGTTATGAAGCGCGTCTGCACGACGCATTGGGCTTCGCGCCGAACGAGCGCCTGCTCGGCTTCCTCTTTGTCGGCACGCCGAAAACGCCGGGGCAAGCACCGGCGCGTCCGGCGCGCGGCGCGCACGTGCGCGAGTGGCAGCCGCCGCAGCCGGCTCAACGCTGAGGCAAGCGCCAGTAACGGCACCAGACACATAAGCACCCGACGCAGGCTCTGCGTCATCGCCCATCCGTCGCACGCGACAAGCGCTGGCCTGCGACGCGGCACCCGTCCCATCCGGCCGGCGCGATTCATTGGACCGTGTCCATCCAGGAGCATCGATGAACTTTCGCTCTCAACACAGCAGCCGCCCGGAACTGATCGACGATCATCCGACCGATACCGCCGACGCGCCCGACCGCACCGTCCTGAGCGCCGTTCGCACGTGGCTGCGGCCCGCTTGCGAAACGGCGCGCGGCGGCGTGCACTGGCGCGACATTCTCAGCGGTGTCGGTCTGCGACAGGACGGCATCGAGCACTTCGATCTGCTGATGCGTTCGCTGATGCACGTGTCGTATCGACCGCTCGATATGCGCTGCCGCTGCGCCAGCGATCTCGGCAAGGACGAAGCCGTGATCCTGCAGACCATCGCGCTGCTGCAAAAAACGCATAGCGGTGCCGCGTTACGCATGTTGAACGAATGGCTGCCCGCGCCCGCGGTAAGTGGCGTCCTGAAGCTGATTCGCTGGTTCGCCATCGATCTGCTCGACGCCGGTGTGGAACTCGACGTGCAAGCCCGGCGCGTCACGTACATGCATTGAGGAAGCAGGCCTATGCCCTTGGAACTGGACCAGGCTTGCCCGGCGACTTCGCGTGTGCGCGACGGCGGCGAGCCGCGCGAAGTCGCCGCTGAACGCAGTGCTGGCGAACATGCCGTGCAGCCCGTCCGCATCGCACCCACTATTGCCGTCGCGGCCGCACCCGCATTCCTAGCCCATCCGCTGACACGCAGCTATCCGCACAACGTCGCCGCGCCGCGCGCAGGCGAGTTGCATCTTTGGCGGTTCCGCTGCGAATGGCTGCCGGTACCGGTGCAGGAAGGCGATAGCTGGCTGTCGAAGAGCGAACGCGAGCGCGCGCGGCTGCATCCGAACGCCGCGTTGCGCAAACGCTTTATCAGTGCACGCGTGGTGGCGCGCTGGATCGTTGGGAATCTGTTCGACTGCGAGCCGCAAGCCGTCGAACTGCAAGACGACGGCAACGAGAAACTGCGGGCGCGTCATCCTCGCGACGGCCGCGGCATCACGATCGATATTGCGTACGGTGGCATCTGGATCGTGATCGGCGTGGCGTCGGCGACGCTAGGATTGAGCGTCGTCGTGCCTTCGCCAGGCGCGTCGCCCGACGAGGCGCCGGAAGCCTCGCGCCGCCGCGCTCGCTATGGCAGTCTTTGCAATGCGCTGCGTTACGCGCCCGTCGATATCGATGTCGAACTGCTGTTCAGCCACACCGCAACCGGCGCGTTCGATCTCGCGGAACACGGCCGCTGGCATGTGCTCGATGTACCGATGGCCGGCAAGATTCACGCTGCGGTCGCGCTTGCGCAGCCGGCCATGCAGCCACTCACACAAGTGCATGCGTTCGGCTGGCCGAAGGCTTTGACGTTTGGGCACGCCAACGCTTAGCGCGCAGTGTTTGTGTGCGATTACCGGAACGCGGTCACCGACCACGCTACGCACGCAGCGTAGCTGTCCGGTGCCGCAAGCCAGTGTGCGGCGACCTCGCGCATATCGGCGGGAATCTGCTTGCGCAGCGTCACGCGCGTGCTCTCACGCGGCAGCACCGTCAAATGCTGCAAGCCGCGCGTGATGCCCGCGCCAGTCGTTTTGACGAGCGCTTCCTTGGCGACCCACGCATCGTAAAACGCAGCGCTCTGCCGGCCTGCGTCGAGGCGTTCGATCCACGCGGCTTCTTCCGGATCGAGCGTCAAGGCCGCGATCGAATGCCAATCGAATTTGTCGCTGCACTGCTCGATATCGACACCGACGCGCCGAACCGGCGACATCGCGATCAATCCGTGCGCGCCCGCATGCGATACGTTGAAATCGAAACGATCCGAATCCGCGAGATGGGGGCGGTGATTGGCGTCGAGCGCAAAACGCACGGCCTGTGCCGCGATGTCGAGCCGCCGCGCGAGTTCTTCACGCAGCGCGGCGCGCACGGTGGCGAAACGCAGCGCGTCTTCATGGCGGCGAAAGTTGCGGGCTCGCGTGCGTTCGTCGTCGCTGAGGGATGCGAAGGCCGGCGCGTCGAGCGACGCAGTGAAGTCGATGTCGATCCGCCACAACGCAAGGTCGGACGGGCCATCGTGCGGCAGCGGAACAGAGTCGATCGAATACATGCCAAGGTTCGGACGTGATGGGCGCAATCGCGGACGCATAACCGCGACTCTACCCGATCTAACGTCTGAAGCCTTCCCTCTTTAGCGACGCATCAGGCCTTCAGCGTGTCACCGATGTGGCACATCAACTGACAGAGGGTGGGATGACATCCCGGAGACTGCGGCACGTTCTTCGCATAGGCGGCGAACTGTCGCGACCAGCTCGCATCGGGCGACGCTGCTGCCTGAGCGCCACGGGAGATTTTTTCACGGCACGCTGTCAGCGTCGCGGCCAACGCTTTCGCGCTCAACGGATGCGCGTAATTCACCGTTGGATAGTCGCCAAACAACTGCGCTAATGGCGAATCTTCGACCGACGCCAATTCTTCGACCGCGAGTTGCGTGGCGATTTGCAACACTTCGCACTCGAGTTCGAAAAAAAACGATTCAGGCACTGCCAGGCCAGGCGCGTAATGGTTAATCCAGAGCAACGCCGATTCGGCAAACTGCGCGGGAGAAAGCCACTTTCCGTCGACTTTCATCGACGCCAACTCTTGAACGACAAGGTCGCTTATCAAAAACAGTTTCATCTCGTGTCTCTTTCTAGCCGAACGTGGGAAATTTCCCACCGGCAACGCACGAGGACATGGTGCGCCGGCACGAAGCAACCTGGCCCACCGGAACATCACACCCTATGCGATCGGATCATCCTTCGCTCAACAAGCCGGCTAGTATGAGGCAGCGCATGTGCCGCCTTGCTAAGAAGAATCTGATAGTCAGAAAGAACAAATTGAGAGAGATCGCGGGTTGTCCATTGCGAGTTTGCGAGGAAGCACGCGCAACAAATCATTACTATTGACGCCTTCCGACATCGGCCTTGCGCAAAGTCACTCCGTGGTCGCGCTATGCGCTTAAGCAGCTAGCGAATGCGCTTTACCGTTTCGCACCGACACGTCGGCCACGCCTTCACGGGCATGTCGCAGCGCTTCGAGCAGCGTGGCGTGATCGCCGATATGGTTGGCGAGCAGCAGGATCAGTTGCGCATTGGCCGACTGGCTCTGCGCATCGTCCAGATCGCGATGCATATCGATCAACGCCTCGTAGAAATCATCGGGGCGGGCGAGATTCGGTTGAGTGTTCAGTGCCATGTCTGTCTCCTGCTATTTTTTTGCTGATGCCGCACGTTCAAGCCGTCCCCTCGACGCACAACGCGCGTTTCAACGCATGCTCGACATCACTCGCATCGAGTTGCCGCCAGCGCGCGCAAACATGCTGATCCGGCCGAATCAGATAGAACGTTCCCGGCTTCGCGTCGTAGCGTGCGTGGGCCAACCCCTCGATATCGTGCGCAACTTGCGCCCCCGCAGACACAACCGCCTGCGGATCGCCACGCGTCACCACGACGAGCTTCAACGGAATCGGCCCCGCGCGCAAGGTGTTCAACGCGGCCTGAATCGCCTGATCGACACCCTGTTCGCCGCAGAACAGCACGCCGGTGAATTGCTGGCCGAGTTGCTGCAGCAGCCATGCCGGTTGTGCCGCGACCTGAACCGGCGCATCGACACACGACGCGCCCGGCACCATCGCTCCTTCAAACGGGTCACAGTCCGCTGTATTCAACGGAGAATCACGCAACACCGCCGGCACCGACAGCCGGCCGCTATTGGCCAATTGCCGTGCAAACGGATGATGACGCGAGAGCTTCAGCACGGCATCGCGAAACACACGGCTCACGGGGCTCTTCGGCGTAATGAAATCGGTGGAGCGCGTGGAGTTGCGGATGTTTTCGTCCGCAGCGAATTCGCGTTCGCTTGCATAGGTGTCGAGCAAGGCATCGGAGGCCTTGCCTTCGAGCACCATCGTCAGTTTCCATGCGAGGTTTTCCGCGTCCTGCACACCGCTATTCGCACCGCGCGCGCCGAACGGCGACACGCCATGCGCGGAGTCGCCGGCGAACAACACGTTGCCGTGCCGGAAGCGGTCCATACGCAAACACGAGAACGTGTAGACGCTGACCCATTCCAGCTCGAATTTCGCGTCCGGCCCGAGCAGCGCACGCACGCGCGGGATCACGCGCTCAGGTGTCTTCTCCAACACCGGGTCGGCGTCCCACCCTAACTGGAAATCGATTCGCCACACGTTATCCGGCTGACGATGCAGCAGTACCGATTGATTCGGATGAAACGGCGGATCGAACCAGAACCAGCGTTCAGTGGGAAACTCCGCTTCCATCTTGACGTCGGCGATTAGAAAACGATCCTTGAACGTCACACCTTTACTGTCGAGTCCCATCAGATTGCGGATCGGACTGCGCGAGCCGTCGGCGGCGACCACATAGCGACCGCGCAACGCGTACTGACCATCTGGTGTGTCCACTGTTAGTGTCACGCTGGCGTCGTGAGTGGCGGGCGCACTGCGTTGCTGCACGCCGACCACTTTGCTTTTCCAGCGGATCTCAAGATTCGGCATCTCCTGCGCGCGTTCGAGCAGAAAGCCTTCGACGTAGTACTGCTGCAGGTTGATGAACGCGGGCCGGTTGTGGCCCGCTTCCGGTTGCAGATTGAACGTGTACACCAACTCGTCTTTCAGGAACACCTTGCCGACATTCCAGCTAATGCCCTTGTCCACCATTCGCTGGCCACACCCCAAACGGTCGAAAATATCGAGCGAGCGCTTCGAAAAGCAGATCGCGCGTGATCCCGTGGACAACGAACAATCGTCGTCGACCAGCACGACCGGCACCCCCTGCTGCGCGAGATCGATGGCGGTAGCGAGGCCCACCGGCCCCGCGCCGACCACGATCACCGGGTAGACCGCATGGTCCGCGCCGCCCTCCGCGCTCTGTTCGCGACACGGCTGGTATTCGAACGACAGCGCCTGGTAGTTGATGCTCATCTTGTGTCTCCGTCCTTCTCCGCCCTGCTGTGTCTTGCTGTGCGTCTGTTTTTATCAGGCTTGCAGCGCGTCCCACATTTCCTTGTCGCGCTGCGCGGTCCAGATACGCGGATGCGTAATGCCGCTCGCTTCGTCGAAAGCACGCGACACGTCGAACGGCAGACAGTGCTCATAGATGAAGACGTGGCCGAACTTCGGGTCCATGGCCTTGCGCGTGTGCGCCATCGCGGCCTTCAGATCGAGTTTCTGTTCGACGGCTTCACGGCCTTGTTGCAGCAGCGTGATGACGAAGTCTTTCGTGTAATCCAGGCCCTTGTTGACATCTTCCGGCGTGGTCAGCGCGGGGCCGCGGCCCGGCACGAGCTTGTCTGCCTTCAGCGCGCGCAATGCCTCGAGCGTGGTCGGCCACTGTTCGAGCTGCGCGTCGCCGCAATAGCAGGCCGCGTCGTACTCGACCAGATCGCCGGAGAACAACACTTTCTGCGACGGCAGCCACACCACCGTATCGCCCTTCGTGTGACCCGCGCCGAGATGGGCGATGCGCACTTCGAGCTTGCCGAGGAACAGCGTCATTTCCTTTTCGAACACGAGCGTGGGCCACGTCAAACCCGGCACCGTTTCGACGCCGGCGAACAGGCGCGGGAAGCGTTCGATTTCCGACTTCATGTCCGCTTCGCCACGCTCGACGATCATCTCGTACGTGCCGCGGCTCGCGATCACTTCCTGCGCGCCCTCCTCGAAATACGCCGATGCGCCGAGCACGCGCACCGCGTGGTAATGCGACAGCACGACGTATTTGATCGGTTTGTCCGTGACGCTGCGAATCTTCGCGATGAGGTCTTGCGCCATGGCCGGCGTGGCGGTGGTGTCGACGATCAGCACGCCGTCGTCACCGATGATCACACCCGAGTTCGGATCGCCCTCAGCGGTGTACGCGTAGGCGTTCTCGGATAGCTTGGTCCACGTGACTTTCTTGACTTCCAGATCGGCCTGGGATGCGAATGCCTTTGCCATGCTTGTCTCCCTCAAAAGTTGGACGTGAGGCGAGACGGCCGGCTGCGCGAATGCCGCGCGGGCTGACGGTATTGGAGGATTGTCTCGCCCCGTTTTTGACTCTGTGGCTGCGCCGGTGTATCGGGGTGAATGCATCTTAGGACGGGGCCAGTTTATTTGTCAATAGCGAAATGTATCGCTATACGCAAATTCTAGTAGGCCTAAGATGAGGACAGGAAGGCACAGGCCTTCGGTTAACATGGACCCTTTTTTACGGACGAGCGCGGGTGTGAGCAAAGCAGCGAAATCGGCCACGAGCAAAGGCGCGGGCGACACCGAGACGACGGACGTCGGCAAGACGCAGCGCGGCATTCAGAGCGTCGAAGTGGGCGGCCGCGTGTTGCTGGCCCTCGCGCAGGCGCGCACGCCGCTCGCCTTGTCCGACCTCGCCAGCGCCGCGCAGATCGCGCCGGGGCAGGCGCACGCGTATCTGGTGAGCTTGAGCCGGCTGGGCCTGATCAAGCGCGACGAGCTGTCGGGCCGTTACGAACCCGGCCCGCTGTCGCTGCGGCTCGGTTTGCTGCATCTGGAAAACCAGCCGGCGTTTCGCGCCGCCGTGCCGAGTGTGGCTGCGTTGGCCGAAGCGATCGGTTTCAGCGTCGCGATCTGTATTGCCGGGCCGCAAGGGCCGACCATCGTTCGCTATGAACACGCCGGCTTTCCGTTGCACGTCAACTTGCATGTAGGCACGGTGATGTCACTGCCGGCTACGTCGACGGGACGGGTGTTTTGCGCATTTCTTCCGCGCGAGGCGCTAGATGCCATGTGGGCGAATCAGTCGGGCGCGGCGAATCGCGCCATGACACCGCCTGACGAAAGCGCCGCCTTCGAGGCCGCGCTGGACGCGATCCGCGCGTGCGGCCTCGAATACAGCGTGGATGCGCCGAGTCCGGGCATCAGCAGTCTGAGCGCGCCTGTGCTGGATGCCGACGGCCGCTTGTCGCTCGCGCTGACGGTGATCGGCTCGACCGGCGCAATCGACGTCGCCGCCGACGGCGCGATCGCGCGTGCGCTGCTTGCCACGGCGCGCGACATCGGCGCCGAACTGGCTATTGCCCCTTCCTTGCTGGCTTCTTCTGCATCGTGACCGATTCTCTCGACACCTCTCACGCTCATTCCGCCGCCGATGCGAAACCGCAGCGCGGCATCCAGTCGCTCGATAGCACGGGTGAATTACTTGCAGCGCTGGTCGCGGCCGCCCGGCCGTTGAACTTGCGCGATCTCGCGGCCGCCGCTGGCATGCCGCCGGCGAAGGCGTTTCCGCACCTAGTGAGTCTGCTGAAAATCGGCTTGCTCAATCGCGATGCGTCCGGCTGTTTCGAAGCCGGGCCGCTCGCGCTTGAACTGGGTTTGATCGGTCTACAGCGCTTGTCCCCGACGCGTGAAGCGGAGCCCGAAGTGGTCGAACTGGCGGCATCGACGGGCATGAGCGTCGCGATGGCGGTGCTCGGGCCGCTTGGGCCGACTGTCGTGCGTCTGGAGGAATCGGCGCGGCCGCTGCATGTGAGCTTGCGGGTCGGTACGGTGATGTCGCTGGCGAATACCGCGATCGGCCGCGTGTTCGCCGCCTATGTCGCGGACGATGTGCGCGCGGGTTTGCTGGCGCAGGATCATCTGCGGTTGGCGGGAGCGGATGCGGCGGATGTTTTTGCGGGCAAAGCGGCGCCGGCGGCCGGCACGGATGCAGCGTCGGCGTTGTCGCCGCTGACGCAAGCCTACGCGCAGCGTCTTGCGCAAATCCGCGCGGACGGGATCGATACGGCGCTCAGCCGGCCTGTGCCGGGCATCAATACGCTAGCCGCGCCGGTGCTGGATCATACGGGCAGCATCTGCCTCGTTCTGGCATTGATGGGGCCGAGCGGCAGCTTCGACAGTGAATTGGCAGGCGGCCCGGCGCGGACTTTGCGCGCCGCGACGTCACGGTTGTCGCGGCGTTTTGGGTGGATGACCAGGGCTTCCGAGTAATCGTTTTTTTCGAAAACTGGCCGTTTGTAATCGTTTCGAGAGCCGAATAATCAAAACTGCGCGGAAGACGAGCTACTTCCGCGCCCTCCCTCAATCCCCCGCCGCCTCTGGCTCATGCGACGCCAACCTCGCCTTCGCATGCCGCATCTTCTCGAGCGTCTTCGGTCCGGCTTTGAGCGCGACGCCGATCGCCAGCGCGTCCATGATGCACAGATGCACGAGCCGCGACACGCCTGGCGTATTCGGATCGATCGGGCTCGGCACGCGCAGCAGCAGCGCAATATCCACTAGCCACGCCAACCGCGAACCGACATTGGTCAGCGCAATCGTGGTCGCGCCACGTTCCTTGGCAATCTGAATGCTCTCGTTGACTTCGACACTGCGGCCCGAATGTGAAATCGCAAAAGCGACATCGCCCGGTTCCATGAGGCCCGCGTAGAGACGCTGCAAATGTCCATCTGTAAACGCGGTGGATGCAATATCGAGCCGCAAAAACCGCAGCGCCGCATCTTGCGCGACCAGCCCCGAACCCGAACCGACGCCAAAGAAAAACACCCGCCGCGCGCTCGACAACGCCGCGATCGCACTCTCCACCACCGCCGGATCCAGCGCGCCACGCGCATGCGTGATGCCGTCGACCGCCGCCTCGCCCACCTTGTCCATGAGCGTCTGCACGTCGTCGTCGCGCGCCACCGCCGTGGATGCATACGGCAGCCCGCCCGCCACGCTCTGCGCCAATTGCATCTTGAAGTCGCGCAGACCATGCGCACCGATCGCGCGGCAAAAGCGCGTGACGGAAGGCTCGGACACGTCCGCGCGCTGCGCGAGTTCGGTGATGCTCGCACGCATCGCGAAGTCGACGTCGCTCAGCACCATGTCGGCGACCTTGCGCTCGGCGGGCCGCAAACTGGCAAGCGCGCTGCGAATGTGGGGAATCAAGTTCGGTGCGGACACCCGGTGTTCCTTAAAAGCGCGGGGTTAAATGAATCCGCGTCGCAACTTCAGTCAGCCTGAGGCAAGCTCGTATCGACCTCAAACAGCAACACGCGGTTCAGACCAGCCTGCGTCCACTCTCCGTATCGAACAGATGAATATGTTCGGCTGGCAAACGCAGCGTCACGCGCTGGCCGGGCTCGATTTTCGAGCGCTGACGAGTCGTCACGCACCACGTGCTGCCGCCTATTTTCCCGTACAAGTGAGTCTCCGCGCCAGTCGGTTCGACCACTTCGACTTCCATTGTCGCGTCGGGTGTCTGCGTCATGGTTTCGATGTGCTCCGGCCGCACGCCGAGCGTGACCTTCGCGCCGACCACGGCCGAAGCGGGCGCGCCCTCCAGCACGATCTCGCCGCCGTCCGTAAGATTCAACGCGAGGCCCTGGCCTTGCGCGCGGCTCGCGATCACACCTTCGGCGAAATTCATCGACGGCGAGCCGAGAAAGCTCGCCACGAACAGATTCGCCGGATGATCGTACAACTCCAGCGGACGGCCGATCTGCTCGATCCGCCCCGCGTTCATGACGACGATGCGGTCCGCCATCGTCATCGCTTCGATCTGATCGTGCGTGACGTAGATCACCGTATTCTTCAGCCGCTGATGCAGCGCCTTGATTTCGGTGCGCATCTGCACGCGCAGTTTGGCGTCGAGATTGGACAGCGGTTCGTCGAACAGGAACAGCGACGGCTCACGCACCACCGCGCGGCCCATCGCCACGCGTTGCCGTTGGCCGCCCGACAGCGCGCGCGGCAAACGGTCCAGATAGCCGCCGAGGTTCAGCATCTTCGCGGCGGCTTCGATCCGCGGCTTGAAACTCGCCGACGACTCCTTGCGAATCCGCGGCCCGAACGCGATGTTTTCGTAGACGGACAGATGCGGATACAGCGCGTAGCTCTGAAACACCATCGAGATATTGCGCTGCTGCGGCGCGAGACTGTTCGCACGCGTGCCGCCGATCATCAGATCGCCGCCGCTGATTTCCTCGAGCCCCGCCACCATGCGCATCAGCGTGCTCTTGCCGCAGCCCGACGGGCCGACCAGCACGACGAACTCGCCGTCGTCGATATCGAGATCGATGCCGTGCACCACCTGCGTGTCGCCATAGCGCTTGAAGATGCCGCTCAGTTGCACTGCTGCCATGCTGTCCTCATCGTCTTGCTTCGTTGACTCGATCTCGTGCTGCCTAGGTGTTGCTGTTTGCTGCTTCGGGCCGTTCAGAACGACTCGAGCGTCAGTTCTTCGGCCATCAGACGGTTGCCGGCCATCAGGCCGCCGTCGACCGGCAGCGCAACGCCGGTAATCACGCGCGCCATCGGCGATGCCAGAAACAGCACCGCGTCGGCGATGTCGTCCGGCGTCGCGAAGTCACGCAACGGGTACCACTTTTTCAGATCCTCGAAGACCTGCGGATTCTTGTCGACTCGCGCCTGCCACGCCTGCGTCTTCACCGTGCCCGGACACACGATGTTCGCGCGAATCCCGTAGCGGCCGAGTTCGAGCGCGAGCGCCTTCGTATAACTGATGAGCCCGGCCTTCGCCGCGCTATACGCCGGATGACCGAGCGCGGCCATGCCGTTCACCGAACCGATCAGCACCAGCGCGCCCCGTTGCCGCTCGATCATCGACGCGCGCACGGCCTCGACCGTGTGATAGGTGCCGTTCAGATTCAGATGAATGTCGCGCTGCCAGCTCGCGACATCGGTCGTGGCGAGCGTCAAACCTTGTGCGGCGCCCGCGTTGGCGACCAGCACGTCGACGGGACCGCGCACCTTGACCGCGGCGGCCACCGCTTGCTGCACTGCGGCGGCATCGCCCAGATCGACCGCGATCGGCGTGACATGCGTCTCGCCGAGTTGTGCGGTCAAAGCCTTCAGCGCAGCGGCGTCGATGTCGAGCGCCAGCACCGTATCGCCCTGCTCCACGAAGCGCTTGCACAACACGCTGCCGATGCCGCCGCAAGCGCCCGTAACCAACACCACACGATTCATGTCCGCCTCGCTCTTCAACCGCGCCGCCAGCACTGGATTAGCGTGTAAATTTCTTACAAACCCAGTTCGACGCAGTTGTCTAGTCATCCCGAAGATTGGGTATCCGTGACATCGCGTTGCGCAGAATACCCCTGCTTTACAGCATCTTATGCACAAAACCGGCCGGGAAAAAATATGGCAGACCCTACGTGACAAGCTATTTTGCGTCATGTAGGATTTTTTCAAACAATTCAACCCGAAGCGGCCGGCGACGGCAGCAAACCATCCAGGAGAGAGAAATGTCGTTGCATGCCCGTGCTTCCCTCGCGCTAGGCAAAGTCGCCGTGGCGCTCGCGTTTGCAGGTATCGCCGTCGCGGCTCACGCCGACACGGTTCGCGTGACCGTCGCGCACTACAGCGACGCGACTGCGCCGTACTTCGAAAAGATGGCCCGTAACTTCGAGAAGGCCAATCCCGGCACGACCATCAAGATCGAAGACGTGAACTGGGACACGCTGCAACAGAAACTGCAGACCGACATTTCCGGCAACGCCAACGCCGACCTCGCGATCGTCGGCACACGCTGGCTGCTCGACTTCGTGAAGGACGACGTCGCCGAGCCGCTCGACGGCTACATGGACGCGAGCTTCAAGAGCCGCTTCATCGGCCCGTTCCTCGCGCCGGGTGAAATCAACGGCAAGGTGTACGGCCTGCCGATCGCCGCGTCCGCGCGCGCGCTGTACTACAACAAGGACCTGCTCGCGAAAGTCGGCTATCCCGACGGCCCGAAGACCTGGAACGACGTGATCGAAGCGTCGAAGAAACTGAAGGCGCAGGGCATTGCCGGCTTCGGTCTGCAAGGCAAGGAAATCGAAACCGACGTCTACTATTACTACGCCCTGTGGACCAATGGCGGCGACGTGGTCGGCAAGGACGGCAAGGCGGCGTTCAATTCGCCGGCGGGTATCAAGGCAGCCACGCTGTACAAGTCGATGATCGACCAGGGCCTGACGCAACCGGGCGTGACCGGCTATAGCCGCGAAGACGTGCAGAATCTGTTCAAGCAAGGCCGCGTCGCGATGATGATCTCCGCACCGTTCCTCGCCAAACAGATCAAGAAGGAAGCGCCGAACCTGAAGTACGGCATCGATCCGATTCCGATGGGCACGGCCCACGCCACCTACGCCGTCACGGACTCGATCGTGATGTTCAAGAACTCGAAGGTGAAGAAGTCGGCGTGGAAGTTCCTCGACTATCTGTTCACGAAGGAACCGCGCGTGGAGTTCACCACGACCGAAGGCTTCCTGCCGACCACCAAGGCTGAGGCGACCGATCCGGCATTCAACGATCCGGACACCAAGGCCTTCGTCGCGCTGCTGCCGACTGCCCACTTCGCGCCGACCGTGACCGGCTGGGAAGACACCGCGAAGGCCGTGACCGATTCAATGCAGTCGATCTATCTCGGCAAGGCAAAACCGGCTGACGCATTGAACGCGGCGGCCACGCAAGCGAACAAGTCGCTTGGTAAGTGATCGCGCAGCAAAGTCGCACTGATCTCGTAGCGATTTGCTGAACCCGGAACGCGCGCCGCCACCACGAAGGCGGTGCGCGTTTCGCTCGTACTGCACTATCCGGCCCATCCCGTCGCGCCCGCTCGTCAATGCGGACGCTTCTTACGATCGAGCACGCATGAGCCGTTCCGCTTCTACGCGCCTGCAAGCGCCCTGGTTGCTGATTGCGCCGAGTCTGGTACTGGCGCTTTTCATCATCAGTTACCCGATCTTCAACATCGTGTGGCAATCGCTGCACGAGGTCTCGCGCTTCGGCGCGATTCGCGACTTCACCGGTCTGCAGAATTTCTACACGATCTTCAGCGATCCCGCGTTTCTTGCCGCCGCTAAGCGAACCGTTGTCTGGACCGTCTGCGTGGTGGGCGGCACGGTGCTGATCTCGGTGCCCGTTGCACTGGTGCTGAATCAGGATTTCTATGGACGCGGCGTGGCACGCACGATCGTGATGCTGCCGTGGTCCGTCTCGCTGACCATGACCGCCGTGGTCTGGCGCTGGGCCTTCAACGACGACTACGGCATGGTCAACGTCACGCTGCAGCGGCTCGGCTTGATCAGCGGTCCGATTCATTGGCTGGCAACGCCGGAGCTCGCGTTCCCGGTCGAAATCGCAGTCGGCATTCTGGTGTCGATTCCGTTCACCGTGACGATTCTGCTGGGCGGCTTGTCCTCGGTGCCCGGCGATATTTACGAAGCCGCGCGCATGGACGGCGCGAGCGCCTGGCAGCAGTTTCGCAAACTCACCATGCCGCTGTTGCGGCCGTTCATCAACATGACGATTCTGTTGAACGTGATCTACGTGTTCAACTCGTTTCCGATCATCTGGGTGATGACGCAGGGCGGCCCCGACAACAGCACGCACATTCTCGTCACGTATCTCTATGAGCTCGGCTTCCGGCTCGGGCGTCCCGGCGAAGCCGCGGCGGTGTCGCTGATCATGCTCGTCATGCTGTTCGTTTTCTCGATCGCCTATCTGCGCCTGCAGCCCGCGAAAGAAGGAGATCCGTCATGAGTCTCAGCGTCAAGATGAAGCGCTCGCTGTGGTGCTGGCTCGCGCTGTCGCCACTGGTCGTGGTGGTGCTGTTTCCGTTTGCCGTGATGCTGTTCACCGCATTGAAGCCGGCTTCCGAGATTTTTGTCTATCCGGCGCGCTGGCTGCCGGTGCATTGGCAGTGGAGCAATTTCTCCGATATGTGGGTGGCAGCCAATTTCGGCGTGGCGCTGCGCAATAGTACGGTGATCAGTTTGCTGTCGACCGCGCTTGCGCTGGCTGTCAGCTTGCCGGCGGCGTATGCATTGGCCCGATTTCCGTTTCGAGGACGCGGGCTCTACCGTCAGTTCCTGCTCGTCACGCAGATGTTGTCGCCTATCCTGCTCGTAGTCGGTTTGTTCCGGCTCGCAGCGATGATTCCTTATGGCGATGGGAACCTGGTCGACTCCAAGATCGGCGTGATCGTGTCTTACGCGGCCTTCAACATCGCGTTTGCCGTGTGGATGCTGTCTTCGTACTTTCAGACGGTGCCGCGAGATCTGGAAGAGTCGGCGTGGCTCGAAGGATGCGGACGGACCAAGGCAGTCTTCAAGGTGTTCCTGCCGCTCGCGGTGCCGGCGATCGTCGTCACCGCGATCTTCACGTTCATCAACGCGTGGAACGAGTTTGCCGTCGTATATACGTTGATCCGCTCACCGGAGAATAAGACGCTGACCGTGCAGGTAACCGACATGGTCGCCGGGAAATACGTGGTCGAGTGGCATCTGGTGATGGCCGCTACGCTCTGCGCGACCTTGCCGGTTTCGGTCGTGTTCGCGTGGTTGCAGAGGTATCTGGTGAAGGGGCTCGCGCTGGGCGCGGTGAAGTAGATTTCGGTGGGAAGCGCGGCAGGGGGTGGCCTGCCGTTGCATTGCATCACGCTGGATTGCCGCCTTTGGGCGCGAACCTGCATAAGCAGGTCGCGCTCGCCGCATTCTTTTGCGTTACTCCGTGCCGCGCACAATCCGCAGATCGCGCTCGACGCCATCGCCCAATGCCGCCAGCGCTTTCTTGTAGAGTTCGCTTTCGTAGGCGGCGACGGCCGCTTCGTAGGTCGGAAACTCGATCACGACTGTCCGCTCCTTCAAGCCTTGCTCACGAGCCTCCTCCGCCACCCCACGCACGATGAATTTGCCGCCGGCAGCCGTCACCGCGGGCACGGCAAGCTGCGCATATGCGCCAAGCTTGGCCGCGTCTTTCGTCGCGCGATATGACGTCACCCAATATCCCTTGCTCATTTGAAGCTCCTTTCAACGTTGGAAAAGCAGTCGTTGCCGTGCACGACGGAGAAGATGGATTATGACGCCTGCCGGCAACCCTGTTGCGCGCGTGGTCAATGGCTCCAACTGCGGTTGGTGAATTGTAAGACGCCGGCGCGCGTTCCGTCACGAGCGCGGTCCTGCAAATACTGGCAATTCAGGTTACGCTGTTTGCGGCCGTCGCTCTGGCAAGCCGGCCACGCAACAGATTATCTCCATCCGGACGACCACAATGACACAACCGCTCACAATCGATTTTGTCTCCGATATCGCATGCCCGTGGTGCGCGATCGGCCTCTCCTCGCTCCAACGCGCGCTCTCGCGCCTAGGCGACGCTGTCGACGCGCAAATCGTTGTGCATCCATTCGAGTTGAATCCGGACATGGGACCGGAAGGCGAAACCATTGTCGACTATCTTGGCAAAAAATATGGGCGTACGCCGGAGCAAATCGCCGAAACGCAGGCGGCGATCCGCGAGCGTGGTGCGAGCGTTGGTTTTGCCTTCGGCCCGCGCACGCACGTCTACAACACCTTCGATGCGCACCGTCTGTTGCATTGGGCCGGCATCAAAGGTGTGCAGTTGCCGCTCAAGCTGGCGCTGTTGCGGGCCTATCACGCCGAAGGCAAGGACACCAGTAACCACGAAGTGCTGATCGAAGCGGCGCAATCCGTTGGGCTCGACGCCACCGAGGCACGTGACGTACTGCAAAACGGAACCTATGCCGCGGAGGTTCGCGCGGAGGAGCGCAATAACGAGGCAATGGGTATTCAGTCGGTGCCGGCCATTATCTTCAATCGCCGCTATCTGGTGAGCGGCGGACAGCCTGTCGAAACTTTCGAGCAAGCCATCCAGCAGATTCTGGCTGAAGCGAAGAACGAAGGTTCGCAGGACACGTAGGCACTGCAAAGACAGGGAGTCGACCTCATGCTGGCGGGCCTACCGCATCTCATCGAGGACGTGGAATACTTTGGTCGCAAGGTGCTGTCATCAGTGCGTGAGCTCGAAGAGACTCTGTTGCGTCTCCCGAAGATCGGAGTACCCGGAACAGATCACGCTTGCACGATGACGCATGCCCGGCAGAAGCCAGGCATACGTGTTCACACATTACTCGATGCGAAACTGCTTAGAACGCGTGACGCATCCCCACGGTGACCGCCACTTGCGTGTTGGTCGCCGACGGCGACAACGTGTTGATCATGGCATGCGAGAGTACAGAGTCCGCAGGCGCACCGTGCACGTTCTGATAGACGCCCTCAAGATAGAAGTCCGTACGCTTGCTGATCGAGTAATCGGTCTGCAGCATGGCCGTGTTCCATCCCGGCGACGAACCGTTATAGGCGCCGTGCGTGTACGTGTACTCGCCGGATACGCTCAACGCCGGCGTAAGCGCGTACTTTGCGTTCACCTCGTAGTTGTCGAGACGCAGTGAACCACCCAGTGATCCGGCAGACGTGTCGCCCGAACCGAGGTAGCTGCCCGTGCCGAACGAGAACACACCCGATGCGTTGTCGATCTGAGCATGGCTCCACACCAGCCCGACCGTGGCCGGCCCGAACGTGTAGTTACCACCCAGCGACCAGATACGCTGGCGTTGGGCGAGGAAGTTCGCGCTTGCATCGCTCGAGGTCACCGCGCCGCTGCCGTTGCCCGCGTTGTTCAGTTGCAGATAGCCTGCGGCAAGATTCACCGGACCTTGCGCATACGAAACGCCGAAACCGTATGACCGGTTATTCCCGAAGTCGCCGGCCTTGTTGCTGAACGAATACATCGTTTCGAACGTAACGCCGCGGTAAGTCGGGCTCGCGTATTTGACCGAGTTGTTGATCACGACGGAATTCGCAGCAAGGTTGTCGTTTTCGAACGGATGCGCGGCCATGCTGCCGCCCCACGTGTTGAACTCCGCAGTGAGCGGTCCGACGAGGTCGTTCATCACGTCGAACTGGCGGCCGAACGTCAAGGTGCCGTAAGGATCGCTTTGCAGGCCGACCCACGCCTGAGAGCCAAAACCATCACCGGAGAATGCCTGGGCACCGTTGTTCAGCAGGAAACCTTGCTCGAGTTTGAAGACCGCGTGCAAGCCGCCACCCAAATCCTCCGAGCCCTTGAGACCAAACACCGTGTTCTGGGTCGAGCTGCTCACTTCCTGCCAATTGCTGTGCCCGAACTGATTGTTCGTGTAAACCAATCCGGTATCGATGAGGCCATAGAGCGTCACGCTACTTTGCGCATGCGCCGACATCGTAAATGCGCCGAAGAGCGCGGCCGCGAGTAAAGACTTTTTCATACTTTGTTGGCTCCGAGATCAAGCGGTAATTGAGAGTATCAATTGCTCTTTCCACCAGCGCCATGAACGCGCATGCAATACATTTGCAACCGTTGTTGCGCAAATTGCGAGAAGCATAAGTAGTTATTGGATGTTTATTGCGCGACACGTCATTTCAATGGCTTTGCCATGGTGCGCGCTTATCTATTGCATGGTTTTCAAATCGGCTCAGTGGACGCATGCTAGCGAATGCGGCGGAAAACGAGCCCCCCAATCATAGGGCGATGAAAATAAATGAGGTGACAAAAAAATAAGCCGCGTGGCGCCAAAAGAACAATGAGGGGGCGAAGCTTAACGCGTTGTGGCATGCGCCAGTAGGCAGTGTGGCGCGATTTTGACGGCAGATCCCAAGCGAAAGGAATACGTAATTTAGCCAAAGCAGGCCGTTTGAGTTCATCGGTTCGCGACCGTTCAACGCGCCCTGAAACTGGCGCTTAAGGTTCTCTTAAGGAGCCGGCTTACATAGTTCGGCCACTCGCGGCTGGTCTTGCCGAAATAGCGCGACGTCATTCCGACGACTTCTTCATGGTGGCGAACTTGAATCCAACAGGTCGGCCGCTGCTTCGCCATTGCCACGACGTCCATGAACACTCATAAAATTCTGGAGCGAGCCCACCTGCGGCCCACATTCCCACGAGTCCTGGTGTTGGAGTTTTTTCATGAGCACTCTCGTGACCACTTCAGCGCTGAACAGGTCTATAAGCTTCTCAATGAAGACATGCGCAACATGAGTCTCGCCACGGTCTATCGCGTGCTCGGTCAACTCGTGGATGCGGATTTATTGTCCGGCGTGGCCTTTGGCGACGGCCGCATGGTCTACGAGCTGAATGACGGAACCCGGCACGATCACCTCGTCTGCACGGTCTGCGGTCGAATCTATGAGTTCTTCGATGCGGAAATCGAGGCGCGACAGCAGTCTGTCGCGAACAGCCTCGACTTCGCGGTGACGGGATGTCAGTTGGTTCTGTTCGGCATTTGTGCCGAGTGTAGAAGGAGCGGCGCGCAGGCGAGAGCGGTGATCAGGAGATAGAGACTCGCGACGCCGCTCATCGATTCATACTTGCGCCGCTGTAGACGCTGCAGATGCCGCAGCCGCAAGAGCACGCAAGTTTGCAGGCGTGGCAAAGGCGAGATACTGCTTCTGCATCTCTTCCGTCAGTACTTCGATCAGCAGAACGTTTTCGATCCACAACTCGATCACATCGAAAAAGTTGCGGCCGCGCGTGCAGCGCACCGCACGCCAGCCTTCTCGCTCGCCGATCGCGAATACTTCCTCGGGGGACAGCTTGCTCGCAATGGCAATGTGAAAAGCGCTGTATCGCAGGGCCGTGCTCGAGCCTGGCACAAATGAAACTTGTTCGCCGTCGGGGCTGAGTACGCGATCGTTGGGATAGGTCTCGATGATCGAGCCACGGTCGTCGCCGGCAATCGCCATCCACGAATCGGGAAAGGAAGGGAACGGGGCATGAAATCCGCCCCACAGTTCGGCAATGACACGTGCGACGTTTTCCGGATTGCGAACCGGGATGGAAGCATGAAACAGCATGAGTGACCTCCGTCGAAAATCTACATTGAAGGTTCGGTCCTTGTCTTGCGTTCTAAAGGCGGCCTGGGAAGCGGCACGCGCATTCGTGGAGTTCAGCAGTTGCGTTGCCGCGCACGGAGCATTCCGCGAATCAGCAATTCATGCGCATCGGGCGGCGATACTGTCACTTGGCGGATGCACCGTCAAGTGGGGGTATTACCTCCACTTTTGTGTGATGAATTGCACTGCGAGTCGCGACCTTTTTTCTTTCTGGCGGGTGCGGATCGTCTTAACTAAAACGGAGGTATCGGCATCGACGCAAGGAGGCTGCCATGGGCGTGCGCGTTCGGCCAAAAGCGCGGGAGAGTGCGGCGAACAAGGCGCCGGAGCCGCGAGGCTTGTGGCGCTGGCTCAAGGAAAAGGATAATCGCACGGTGCTGCAATTCGTCGGTGCCGGCATTGTCGCGCTAATCGGCGTGCTCACGACGATGGGCATCCTCCATCAACCGGCCTCGCCCGAAACTCACCCCGTTCAGGCCGCCACTGCGCCGTCCGCACCACCCCCGCCGCAACCGGTCAATCAGAGCGCGACCGCGAATGGTGACGCTGCTACCAACGTGTCGGGCTCGAGCAATGTGGTTGTGATCAGAAAATGAACCCGTCGAGCCACCTGTCTGTGCGGATCGCCACGATCGTACTCGCCGTCGCGGTTGCCGCGGCGGGATCAGCATCGGCACAAACGGCAATACGCGCGTCGAATGAGCGCCAGTCGGCTTCAGCCTCTGGCGGCGGCATCGCGACCAATGTCATCGGCAACGGCAACACGATCAACGTCAGTTCGGCCGACGCGGCCGTGCTGTCGGAGTTGAAGTCACGAATGCGCGAAGAAGCGCGGCTGCTCAACGAATTGAAAAAAGCCGTGGCGTCCATCCAGGCAATGACGCAAGCACCCACTACGGCGCCGGCAGCCAACCAGGCACTGGCGGCCTTGCAAGCAGGCGATTCGGCTCCGTCAGTTGCGCTATTGCATGATCAGGAGGCCAACGTCGCCAGACAGGCGGAGCAGAACGCGAGTTCGGCCGCGGCCGACAAGCATAAGGCTGCGGAACTGGCCCGGCAGCAAGGCGCACTGGCGTTCTTCACCGACACCGAAGGCGCGCTCAAGGCGTACCAGCGCGCGGCCGGATACGAACCCGACGATCCGGACACGCTGATTTTCATCGGCGACCTGCAAGACCGGCTCGGCCAGACGCAACAGGCGCTGACGACATTCGATCAAGCGCGCGCGCTGCTGGAACGAAAACGGGCAGCGTCGCCCGACAATGCTGCCTTGCTCAGCGACCTTGCGGTAACGCATGACCGAATGGGTGTCGAAATCCAGAAGCAAGGCAATCTCGATAGCGCGCTTGCGCACTTCAGACAGGCGCTTGCCATATTGCAGAAGCTGGTTCAGCAGGATCCGGGCAACCAGGAGTGGCAACGCGATCTTGCCGTCACGCATGACTCGATCGGCGCCGTCCTTCAATCCGCAGGAAAGACCGCGGATTCCCTGGCGGAGTTTCGGCAAAGCATGGTGATCGTCGAATCGCTTGCACGTGGCAAGCCGGACGATGTCGATCTGCAGCTCGATCTCGCACTGGCCCGCTCGCGCATCGGCGACAGCCTTCTCGAGCAAGGCGACTTGACCGGCGCATTGGCGTCGTATCGCCAGGCGGTGACGGTGGCCGACGCGCTCGATCGACGCGGTCTGGCTGATCCGGCTAAACCGCACAATTCTTCGCCCAGAATCATGACGGTCGCCGAGGCGCGATTTTCCGCTCATCAAAGGCTGGGCATTGCGTTGGAATCGAAGGGAGACTACGCGGGCGCGCTGGCGGAGTATCAGACCACGCTGAACATCGCCCAAGCGCAGTCAGAGAAGGACCCGAACAATGTCGATGTGCAGAAAGAGATTCTCTCCGCGCATTTGCGTCATGCGGATGCACTCATTGCGCGCGGTGACAACGACGCGGCGTTAGCTGAGTTGCGCCAGGCGCTAACGCTCGGCGAGTCGCTCTCCAGCCGTGAACCTGACCACCGCTATTTGCAGGAGAGCGTGGCCCTCGCGCACGTGAGCATCGCGATGCTATTACTCGTGCACAAAGACGCGGTACAGGCGGCAAACGAGGCGCGGCGCGGCATTGAAATGCTCACCGCGCTCGCGCAAAGCGCGCGCGGCAACAAGTCATGGCAGTCCGATCTCGCCACGGGTCACTCGTTTTTGAGCGCGGCGCTCTTAGGCCAGAATGACCTGGCTGGCGCTTTGGCCGAGTCGCAGAAGAGCATCGACATTGTCGATGTGCTCGCTCGCGACGATCCGTCGAACGCGAGTTTGCGCCAGACGCTCGCGGAGTTCCACATCATCCGTGCAAGCACGCTCATGGCGCAGAACGACACCGCCGGCGGTGCTTCTGAAGCGCGCAAGGCCATGGATGCCATCGAGCCTGTCGCGAAGCGTGATCCAGACAATGCGATGACTCAGTCGACACTGGCGGAGGCGTATTTTCTGTTGAGTAAATTGAGCGCCACACCGGATGAGCAGCGCAATTTCCGCAACCGGACGATCGAGATTCTCACGAAGCTGAAAGACCAGGGGAAGCTCATGGGCGCATTTACCCCCATGCTGCAAACGGTACAAGCCGATGCAAGCGCGGACTCTGCCGCACTTTCGCAATCTTCCAAATAGAGCGCCTGCCTTGCAGGCATCATGGCTTATGGCTTCTTGGAAGCGCTGTACAACGTCTTCGCAAGCGCAGTCAACTCGCCACCACCCTCGCGAAGCGACGCGATCTCCGCACCTTTCTCCAACGTCTGCTCCACGCTGCGACTCCGATCGCGCGCGACGGCTTCCAGAATGGCCTGCGGCAATGCCGACAGTTGATTGACCACGTCGAAATCACCTAGGCCCGTGAGCATCGGATTGTCGGAGCCGCTGAGCATGGAGCGTGCGTCGGCCTTGAAGAGTACAAGCGGCTTGCCTGCATGCCACGCAAGCGACGCCTCGACAACCGTGCCTTCATCGGCAACACGGCCGTTGAGATTGGCGACGACTGCATCGCAACACCTGAGCAACTGATAGGTATCCAGGCTGAAGATTGCGCGGTCGAGCATGTGCGCGGCTTCTTCAACCGACGCGCCGAGCTTCTCGAGTTCCGGCTTGAGCTTCGCGAACTCGAGACCGTCGCGATGCGGAAGAAATGTCGTCAAACCCGCAGCCTCCAGCGTGGCGGCAATTGACTCCATTTCAGTTCGTTCGGCTGCGTTGAAGAGCGGTCCTGCGCAATACACTCGTGGCATCTTTTTTCGTCTCCTGAAGATGGAGTGGATCGTGAAGTAACCTCGCAGCGTGTGTCGGCATGCGACTGCGAGGACCGTTTACGATAACCATCGACGAAGCAAAGTCAATGCGGAGCGTCGGTCACGTATTGCCCGGTGCAATTAGCGCGCGGGCAAGTACTTGTGCTACGAACCAGGTCGCCGTCTCGCTCTCCGCTCAGTCGTAATGCCGATGCTTGTGATGACGCTTGCCCGATCGGTTGCCGCGGGAATAGTCGTCGGCGTACGAGTTGGAGCGCGAGATGTTGCCGCCGAGCGCCGAACCCGCGCCGCCGCCCAACGCCGCGCCGACGAGACCACCGCCGCGACCGCCCATCGCATTGCCAGCCGCGGTGCCCGCACCGCCGCCAAGCGCACCGCCGATAATGGCGCCCGTGCGTTCCCTGCGATTCGACGTGACCGCGCCGCCGGCGCCACCGCCCACTGCACCGCCGAGCACGGCGCCCGTGCTGCCGCCGACCGCGCCACCCAGCGCAGCGCCGGCGACACCGCCGAGTGCGCCGCCGAGCGCGTTGTTCATATCGCCGGCCATTGCCGACAACGACGCCGAAGCCGTGAGCGCTGCAACGGCAACAATCTTGAGGATTCTCTTCGACATAACAAGCTCTTTCATTGTTGTTGACGGCGCCGAGTATAACCGCGCTTGCGAAAGGCTTTTGTAACCACGTCGCTTTGTATCGGTAAGACGTGTAACAAAATGATCGAAGGGTCGAGAGCAGAGGCTTTTACAGCCTCAAGTCAGAGAGGAAGAGAAGATGGTCCGTTGCTTTTGAATATCCTACGGATAGCTAATCATATTGAATATCGTGCCGACGATACTGGCGAGCCGCCGTAGACCGACAGCCCGCCAACCACTCACATTCGGACCTTATCCGCGCCGCTTCTTTTTCAACTCGATGGTCTCGAACAATTCGTAGTTCTGCGTCGGCGTTTGATCCGCGCCGGGCGCGTGATAGTAGTTCATCGTGATCGTGGTCTCACCGCCCGGATGCCCCGGATCATGATCGAACACCGCGATGCCATAACCGGTGCCGGTGTCGCGTTGCGCCGACCAGATCGCATCTTCCACGGCGTCCGCGGCCGCGCGCACGAAAGTGCCGGCGGTCGTGCCGGCAACCGGGCGGTTGGGACGCGTGAAAATACGCGCCTGCGGCAGTCCCGTGCCGGCATCCACGCCGTAGACATCCAGCGGTGCGCTTGTGCCGCCGCCGCCGAGAATCAGGTGAATCGTGCCGTGGCTCGTATCGAACGTCGATGCACCTGACGACACCGCCGACATCACCGGTTTCGGCTGCAAGGTATCCACCGGCCGGCCCGTCGCGATGTCGGTGCCCTTGTTGTGATTGCAGCCGCGCACGGGATAACTGCGTTCGTAGTCGTGATCGTGGCCGCACAACACCAGGTCCACGCCGTAGCGATCGAACAGCGGCAACCAGGCTTCGCGGATGCCTTTATCGGAACCGTTGCCGGTCTTTGTAGAACTCATCGCGTCCTGATGCATCTGGACGATGATCCAGTCGACCTCGTCGTCTTCGGATGCACGGTGCAACGTTCTTTCGAGCCAGCGCGTCTGCTCGCCGGCGCTATATCCGCGCACATAGAGCGACGTGCCGGGTTGAATGGGCGGATTGCCGGTGCTCGCCACCGGCACCAGCGGATCCGGGCCGGCAACGAACGCGGCCGCGTCCTGATAGACGACGTCGTCCGCATCGAGCGAAACGAACAGCACGGAACTCACTCGAAAGCTGTACCAGCGGCCCTGAAAGCGCGTGTGATTGTCCGGCAGCGTATAGCGCGCGAGATACGACGCGAGACCTTGTTCGCCGTTATGGAACTCGAGTTCGTGGTTGCCCGGACACGGCATCCACGGCCGGTTCGACGCGGACGTCTGGCAGTTGTTGCCGAAGTCGCGCCACACGTCTGGCTGGTGCGTCGGATTCAGGTTGGCGTAACACAGGTCGCCGTTGAGCAAGTGGAACAGCGGCTGAAAGCGCTCGACCGCCTGCACCGCGAAGCGGCTTTGCGGCGACGACAGAACCCAGGCGGTATTCGGCGTGGCGAGATCGCCATAACTAGTCCAGCGAAACGGCGCACGTCCGCGCGGCGCAGTACGGAAGCTCGCCGTGAAAGGTTGAGCGGCATTGCTGTCGTTCTCCGCGGTCACCTCGTATTCGTAGCTCGTATCGGGCTTCAGATCTCGCAGACGCGCGTGATATGTGAACACGACCTCGCCGTTGAGGCCGTCCGTATAGGTGCTTTGGACGCCATGCACCGTATGTTTCCCCTCGCGCGCGCCGCTGACGCGCACCTGCGGGTTCACTGCCGGCGCAAGCGACGCCCACGACACCGTGACCTCGTGGGTCGGATCGTTGCCCCAAGTCAGGTGGACCTGTTCCGGTGTACCGTCGGGTGCGCTGTTCGCCGCGCGCGCCGCCGATGAAAGCGTGCCCGCCGCCGTAGCGAGACTGGATGCGCCGGCAAACTTCAGGAACCCACGACGCGAGACGATGGAAGCGCCCTGATCGGTCGGCGACGCCTTAGCGATTTTTCTGTTCGACATGTCTGGTGTTGTTGTACGGGAGTGGAAGGACGCCGGCGCATAGGGACACGCACACCGCGTTCTGCGTGAACCGCGAGTGCGCTGAAGACCGGCGCGCAATGGAGACGACCAGCCATCGTAGTCGCCAGGCTATGACACTCGGATGAAACCGCACGGTGCGGACAATCTCATGCTTGCCCATCCGCATTGAAAATCAGACGATTTACATGGTGGTAGACCGATATATATCATTTTAAAAAAACCAAACTCACTTCATAAAATCATTCATTCAAAAGTCATTTTTTAGCGTGCATTTCGATATGCGGCGCAGCTAGAAACAATTGCCGAACGGCGTGTAGGGCGAACTTAGCGCACGCTCAAACAATTGATTTTTATAACTTTTAACGACCAAAATCAGACCACGGGCAGATTCCAGGCTTTCCGCCTTTAAACACATTTCAATTTTACCAACCAGCCCGCCGGCATTAACAGCAGGCGGCGGGGATTCGCGCGCCCCTAGCCGCGCTTCGGACTAAATCACATTGCCATGAATATGAAAATGAAATATACGGCGGCAACGTTATTGATCGCAGCATTATTGGGCGGTTGCGCTTCAATGGACGGCGCGATGTCCTCGACCTCGGATTTCCTCGACACGACCGGCGACGTCCTGAGCGGCGATTTCCGCGGATTGACGGCCGCACAGCGGACCACGATGACCGAGATGGCCGTCGACTGGAAGCAGAATGAAAATAACGCGAAGAAGAAATGGGACGAGCGCCGGCTGATCGTGACCGGTATCGTCACGCGCGTCACCCATTCCGACGGGCTTGTCGGAAAGTCGGGCAAGTATGTGATCGTGTTCAGGGAGCCGACCAAGCCCAAATGCATCGGCGTGGCGACGACGCGCGATGATCTGATGGTGAACGACAAGCGGACCTCGGTGTACAAGACCGGTGACCGCATCGACGTAACCGGCGTGCTGCAGACACGCGCGGACGTGGACTCCGACGGCGCCGCGTGTCATTTCGCCTTTGAACATGCGAGCTTCGCGTTGAATACCGCCCCGCACTGAGGCAACAGCGAGCGGCCGCAAGCGCGCTGAATGAACCGGTAACTGACTACGCCCAGAACAGAGCGCCGAAGCGTTGCCGGCGCATGTATTCCGTTGTGGATCATGCGGCCGGCGGCAACCCACCACTCACGTCTGCGGATTCGTGTCGTCCGTGGACTGGGTGTTGTCGGCGACATCCTGCTTGTCGTCGTCTTTCTTTTCTATCATTGATTCCAGCTTACCGGCGCCTTCAAAACCGGCGATAGCGGCGATGCCTTTCGTCAGCAAACCCGCTTCCGGATCCACTTTTTCTGCCGCTTCCACGGCGGCGATCGCCCCCGCAATCTTTCCTGCTTCGTCCAAGAGTCCCATGTCGCTCTCCTCGAGAAAAAGTGAGCATGCATCGTCTCACGAACTCAACGCCTTGTCGCCAAATGTAAAACCGAAATGACGATTAGCTGACACTGTGCAGAGGCACGACGAACTTTACGTTTAGTAAGCGTAACGGCTATCGTTGAGGCGGCTGCGGATTATTCGCCGGATTGGTATCGAATCTGGAGACACGCTGTATTCCGTCTTCACTGACCAACTGCAATAGTTCGTTTTCCATGATGTCGGCGACATCTTTGCCGTAGACCTCGCCGCCCTTCACGTAGACAGTAAACGATTGCAAGTACTTCGCCTTCTTCTCCGGGTTCTCGATCGTCTCGCGAGTCCATTGATAGAGCGGATAGTTTTCCGTGCCCCGCCGTTCTGCTTCGCTCACGTAGTCGGCGAATGCATCGAACTGGCATTTCAACGTCGCGTCGTGTCTGCGCAGAACATCACGAAGCGCGCCATGCGAAGCACATGTCGGGTCAGCGCGTAACGTGTCGGCCAGTTCGGGCGAGACGGTAATCCGTAGCTGGAATTGCAAGGCAGGTTGCATATTCGCCTCGGTGTCGGCATTCATGAACGCTCATTCCTTATCCGCGGAATGCGCGGCAACCTTTTCTTCAATCCGCGCAATCTCGTGCCCCTGCACTGGCTTGCCGAGCAGAAAGCCTTGAGCATGCGTGCATCCGCATACGCGCACGAAATCCAGTTGCTCTTGCGTCTCGATGCCTTCCGCCGTAGTCGGCATGCCGATTTCCCGCGCCAACGCCACGATGCCGCGCACCACCGCCGCCGACTCTCGACGATGCACGGACTCCTTGACGAACGAGCTATCGATCTTGAGCTTGTCGAACGAAAAGCGCACGAGGGTCGACATGGTCGAGAAGCCGGTGCCGAAATCGTCGAGTGCGAGACCGATGCCCAACGCACGCAGCCTCCCGACGTTGCGCCGGGTCACGACGTCGTCGTTCAGTAGCACCGTTTCCGTGACCTCGATATTCAGGCGCTGCGGCGGAAGCTTCGTCTTGCGGAGAATCGCCGAAACGATCGACGCAAACGACTCCTCTCGCAACTGCACCGGCGATACATTCACCGCGACGGTTACCCTGTCTCGCCAGGTCACCGCTTCCTGGCACGATTGCAGCAAAGCCCATTCGCCCAACGCCAGAATGAGGCCCGTACGTTCCGCGGTAGGAATGAACGCGGAAGGCGAGAGTTCGCCGCGCGTGGGATGGGTCCAGCGCATCAGCGCCTCGCGGCCGGACACCGCACCGCTGCTGAGATCGATGATGGGTTGGTACTCCATGCGCAAACCACTGAACGAATGCAGCGCGCCTTCCAGATCGCTGCGCAGAAGGCTCAGGCTTTCATCCGAAGCGTGTTTCGCGGCATCAAAAATAGCGAATGCGCTTTTGCCGCTACGTTTCACCGCATACAAGGCGCGATCGGCGCAGATCAGTAGTTGCGGGCCAGTCCTCGCGTGCTCGGGATAGAGCGAGACGCCCACGCTCGCACCGATGTGCACCAGCGCCTCGCGCAGCGCGAACGGTCGCGCCAGCGTCTTCACGATGCGGTCCGCCAGAATGCGCACGTCGCGAGCCCGTCCCGTACCATCGGAAAGCGCCACGAACTCATCGCCGGCCAGGCGTCCGACGAGATCGCCGCTCGGCAACACCTCACGCAAGCGAATTGCCGCTTCCTGAAGGATCTGATCTCCGGCGGCATGGCCCAGGCTGTCATTGATGGCCTTGAAGCCGTCCAGATCGATCAATAGAACAGCGAACGATTGATCGTTGCGTAGCGCGCCCATCTCCGTGCGTTCGAGCAGCAGCTCACTGATACGCGCACGATTGGGCAAACCGGTGAGGCTGTCGTGATGCGCGAGCCGGTGGCTGTTTTCCCGCGCCAGAAGCAACGCGACTGTGTCGCGATTGCTGCGCAGCGCAACCGTAAAGAAGCCGGCGGCGCAGAACGGCGCCTGGAAAAGCAGCACAAGTTTGCCGGAGCCGGGAGACAGCGCCGCACCGAGCGCTAGTAGCCCAAGAATGAAGGTGATTTGCAGCAGTACGAGCCGCGGCGTGCCCGCATTGCGTCCGGCCAATCCGCCGATAACGCCCACGGCACAAACGTTGCCGAGCAGGAAAAGCGTTTGGTCTCCGCTAATGTTGCACAGCAAGGTGCCGTAGCCGAACAGCGCGCTCCAGAGCAGGCTTGCGAACAGAAACGCGGAGGTAGGTGTCGGCTGACCGTTGGCGCTGCGGGAGCAGCACAACCAGATTAACGCGAGCCGGGCGATCAGCAATACGACAACGGCGCTGCCCCAACTCGCGTAAAGAGCCTTGGGATAAAGGTAGAAAGCGGTGGCGCAGACGCTGATTTCACAAATCGAAGCGAACACGATCGAGGCGGTTCGCGTGAACAGATTGGCAAGCAATATCTGCCGATTGTCCGCGCTCAGATCCTGAGAGGAAGAGACGACCCACTTAAAAAATGGAGACCTTGGTTCGCTGAAAGCCATGACCTACGCATTTTTGATGGTTGATGAATCGAAACCCGCGCGTATTGCGATTATTACGTAAACATAGAGGATCGGGTTAATTCGACTGAGGAAACACGCCGCCCCCGTCCGAGGAGGAAAAAATTACGTATTGAAGTGGTCCTCTGTACGCGCGTTTAACGGCGCGTGCCAAGGCCTAGCACTTTTCGACGTATTCGCGCGGAACGACAATGGCGGCCGAACTCCATGAGATTTACCGTGCGCCACGTGGCTTGCGCTTGGTCCGCGCCTGTTCGCGCTGTGCATCGGCGTGTTCGCGGATCATATCGATGAGCGCCCGTAACCCGGCAGGCGCGTGACGACGGCCGGGATAATACAAACACAGGCCGTCCAGCGGCGGAGTCCAATCCTCCAGCACGCGCACCAGCGCGCCCGCCTGCAGATCCGCGGCGACATTCCATTCGGTCAGATAGGTCACGCCGAGGCCGGCGCGTGCCGCCTCGAGCATCAGGCCCGGTTCGTCGAGCGTCAGCGCGCCTTTTCCGTCGATACGCACCGTCTCGCCGCGGCGCTCGAATTCCCAATGGTAGATCGCGCCGCTCGGCATGCGTGTGCGGATACAGCGGTGCGCGAGCAGATCGGCGGGCGTGCGCGGCGCTTTGTGCTGCGCAAAATAAGCGGGACTGCCAACGACGGCGAAGCGTTGCTTATCGCCGAACGGCACCGCGATCATGTCCTGCGGCACCGTTTCGGCCAGACGGATACCCGCATCGAAACCTTCGACGACGATATCGATCAGCCTGCCCTCGGTCACGAGATCGAGTTTCATGTCGGGATAGCGAGCCAGAAACGCGATGAAGAGCGGCATTGCTTGCCTCGCCGCGCCCACCGATGCATTGATGCGCAACGTGCCCGACAGCGTGTCGCGAAAGCTGCCGGCCTGTTCGATTGCGACGCGGATCGTGGACAGCGCGGGCGCCACGCTGTCGACGAATTGCGCGCCCGCTTCCGACAGCGACACGCTGCGCGTCGTGCGATTGAAGAGACGAACGCCGATGCGCGCTTCGAGCGCCGCAACTGAGTGACTGAGCGCGGACGTCGACACGCCGAGTTCGGTCGCCGCCGCCCGAAAGCTGCGATGGCGCGCGACGGCCAGAATGGCCTCAAGTTCACCCAAACCCGAAGTTTTCATTGTCCCAAATTGCTCAACGTGACGTGCTTGATTGTACGGCTAGTCAACGCAATACCGGCGGTCTATTGTGATTCGTTCGGAGCCTTCTTTGGAGCAAGCATGCAAATCATCGACAAGATCTATATCGACGGCGCGTTCGTCACGCCGCACGGCGGCGAAATGTTCGATCTCTTCAATCCGGCGACGGAGCAGGTGATCGGCCAGGTGCGCCTCGCCGACGCGCAAGACGCACGAAACGCCATCGCCGCCGCGAAACGCGCGTTTCCCGTTTTCTCGCGCACCAGCCCGCGTGAACGCATCGACATGCTAAAGCGCATGCATGAAGCCGTCGTGGCAAAAGAAGACGAGCTTTACGAAGCGATCACCGAAGAATATGGCGCGCCGGTGTCGCGTGGCCGCTGGATGGCGCAGCATGCGAGCAACGTCCTGCTCGAAGCGGCGAAGGTCTTGCAGGACTACGCATTCACGCGCCGCGCGGGCAGCGCCGAGGTCGTGATGCAACCGTTGGGCGTCGCGGGTTTGATCACGCCGTGGAATAGCGACGCGGGCTTCATCTGCGGCAAGCTCGCTGCCGCTCTGGCTGCGGGCTGCACGGCCGTTATCAAGCCGAGCGAGATGAGCGCGATACAGACGCGCATCGTGACCGCGGCGCTGCATGAAGCGGGCCTGCCTGCGGGCGTGTTCAACATCGTGACAGGGCGCGGCGACATCGTAGGCGCGGAGATCAGTTCGCATCCGGATGTCACGAAGCTGTCGTTCACCGGTTCCACGGCGGTCGGCAAAACGATTCTGCGCACGGCGTCCGACACGTTCAAGCGCGTGACGCTCGAACTCGGCGGCAAGTCGCCCGTGATCGTGCTCGACGACGCGGACTTCGACGAAGCGGTGCCGCTCGCCATTCAGGCCGGCTTCATGAATAGCGGTCAGGCGTGCATCGCGGGCACTCGCATTCTCGTGCCGCGACAACGGCTCGCAGAGTTCGAAACGCGCGTGCTGGAAGAGGTCGCGCGCAGCCAGTCAGGCGATCCGCGCGATCCGCAAACGACGGTCGGCCCGATGGTCAGCCAGAAGCAGTGGGAGCGCGTGCAGCGTTATATCGGCGTCGGCATGGACGAGGGCGCGCGCCTGATCGCGGGCGGCCAGGGACGGCCGGATGGCGTCAACGCGGGCTGGTTCGTGCGCCCGACCGTCTTCAGCGATGTCACGAACGACATGACGATTGCGCGTGAGGAGATTTTCGGCCCGGTGCTGTCGATCATCGGCTATCGCGACACCGACGAGGCAATCGCGATCGCTAACGATACCAGCTATGGCTTGCAGGCCTATGTGTTGTCGCGGGACAAGCAACGCGCGCATGAGGTCGCGTCGCGGATCGAAGCGGGACGCGTACTGGTCAACACGCTGGCCCATGAGCCGGCTGCGCCGTTCGGCGGCTTCAAGCAATCCGGGATTGGGCGTGAATACGGCACGTTTGGGCTGGAAGCGTTTCTGGAGCCGAAGTCGGTGCTGGGCGTTCTCTGATTGACCATCGCCGCCCCCCGGGAGCCTCGCGAGTCGAGTATCGATGTACGATGCCGTATAGTGGATGCACCGCTGATCTCCAGCGGCCTACCCGTAGATCGGCGCGATGGGGGACTACAAGATGACAGTCGCAAATACATCGATGAACGGCGCTCACGGGCCCGTGCCAGAGTCGCTGCAGACATTGGTCGAGTATCTCGAACTCTCGCTCGACAAGGCGTCGAGCGTGGTCATGACGCGCCACACGAACGACCTTTGCACCGTCTACCTGGGCGACCCGGCCGGTCTGCTCGAGGAAATGAAGAAGCTCGGCACGATTGCCATCCCGCTCGCCAATGAAATGCTGGAACTGACCCGCTCGGGCGTCAACGAGATGGAGATCGGCGGCCAGGCCTATCGCTTCGTACGCACGTTCACGCAGGTCGAGGACGCCGCAGCGGTCGTTTTCTCGGCGGCCTAGGCGGCGGTGCGAAATAGTTGCACAGCGGGTTGCTCGGCGCGTCGTCGTGACTGGTTCGCACTCCCGGATGCGGCCGTCGGGGCGCACTTTCCGGGCCGCTGCCGACGCCACGGCGATCCGCCGCGTTATACTCTGCCGATGGATACGAAGCCGATCACGCTGAATTGTTGGTGGCGCGCCTGACTTAGGCGGCCCGTTTCCACTCGACCATCGAAACGTGATGCCGCCAGTCCTGGCGGCATTTTCGTTTCTGCGCGCTGACGGCTGGTGGTATCGACAAACGCACAACCCGAGACCATGACAGACGCAAAACCGACCACGAACCAGCCCATTATCCTCACCGGCGACCGCACGACCGGCCCGCTGCACCTCGGCCACTACATCGGCTCGTTGCGCTCGCGTGTGCAACTCCAGAACGAAGCGCAGCAGTTCCTGCTGCTTGCCGATGCGCAGGCCATGACCGACAACGTCGGCCGACACCAGAAAGTCACGGAAAACGTCATCGAGGTGGCGCTCGACTATCTCGCGGTCGGCATCGACCCGGCGAAGTCGACCATCTTCATCCAGTCGCAGGTGCCCGAGCTCGCGGAACTGTCCCAGTACCTGCTTAATCTCGTGACGGTCGCACGCCTCGAGCGCAATCCCACCATCAAGGCGGAAATCGTGCTGCGCGGTTTCGAGCGGGACATCCCCGCCGGCTTTCTGACGTATCCGGTCAGCCAGGCCGCCGACATCACCGCGTTCAAGGCGACGCGCGTACCTGTCGGTGACGACCAGTTGCCGATGATCGAACAAACCAACGAACTGGTGCGCCGTTTCAACAATACGGTCGATCAACAGGTGCTGGTCGAATGCGAAGCGGTGCTCTCGCACGTCGCGCGGCTGCCTGGCATCGACGGCAAAGCCAAGATGAGCAAGTCGCTGGGCAACGCGATCACGCTGGGCGCCACGCCGGACGAAATCACCAAGGCCGTGAACAACATGTACACCGACCCTAACCATCTGCGCGTCAACGACCCGGGTCAGGTGGAAGGCAATGTCGTGTTCGCGTTCCTCGACGCGTTCGAGCCGGACGTCCCGATGGTCGACGAACTCAAAGCGCACTACCGCCGCGGCGGCCTTGGCGACAGCGTGGTCAAGCGTGTACTCAACGAACGGCTGCAGTCGATGATCGCCCCCATTCGGGAGCGCCGCCGCGAGTTCGAAGCTGACCGCGCGGAGGTGCTGAACGTCCTGCGCCGCGGGACGATGCGCGCGCGGGAAGTGGCGGGTGCGACGGTATCCGAGGTGAAAGGCGCGCTTGGTCTGAATTACTTTCAGAACTGAGCGACGGCCGGCGGGTCGGCGTTTATCTCCGCGCGCCGACCGAACCGCGCTGCAGCGTGAATTTTGACCGGACGGGTTCTATGATAGGACGCAGTTACTGTCGATAGCGGAGCGACGCGTCCGTCGATGTCTGTGTGCTCCTCTGTGTCCACGTTGGCTGCCGCCCGGGAGATTGACATGAGCAACGCGATGAAGGTCGTCAAAGACGCATACGCCGCCTTCGGCCGGGGCGATATTCACGCGCTGCTGGCGCTGATTCCCGCTGACGTCGACTGGCGCGTGGTGGGGCCTGCCAGGCTCCCGTATGCCACCCAATGTCGCACGCGCGCGGACGTGCAGCGATTTTTCGACGACCTCTTTTTGGCTGAGGAAATTACCCGCTTCGAGCCCCGTGAATTCATCGATGCGGGCGAGCACATTATCGTACTCGGCTTTGTCGCGTCGACCATCAAGGCGACAGGCAAATCGTTCGAATCAGAATGGGTGCATATCTTCACCGTCAAAGACGGTCTGGTGACCCGCTGGGTGGAGTTCTTCGATACAGCCGCGCGCCCTTAGCCTCGAACGTCCTGGCTCGAATCAATCTTCAGGCGTCACGCTAACGAACCACGCCCGTTTGATGAGGAGGTTCGCCCCGCTGCTCGGGCCCTTCCTCGACCGGCCTAGGATTTGCCCTTGAGCGTGAATGGCGCCAGCAGCGACTGCACATCGATCTGCCGCCCCTGAAGCAGAAGCAGCCTTGCGTGAAGCACAGTGTTCTCAAGAACCAGCTTGGCGGTGCTCAGGAGATACAGCGCATGGATGTCGGACACCGACATGTTGCCGGCCTCGACCTGGTGGTGGCGCTCAACGAGAGAGGTCATCACCAGACGCCTGAGTTCCTGCTCTCCGAAAGGAAGGTCGGCGTAGTCGATCGGATCGTCGGCTTCGACCTCTCGCAGCATGTCAACAAGCGCCTCTGTGCTCACTTCCATGTTTCGGCTCCCACGTTGTCGGTTAGGACAGCATCGCCAGATTGCATCGTGCAATGTTGTCAGACTAACGGGTCTATTTGGAGGAGTCCAGTATGAAGGGTAACTTTATGCGATCTATGCAACGCTGGTTGTGAAAGGTGACCACCGCGGTCACGCCGGCGCAGACCTGCGCTGTGTTTTTCCACTCCAGGTAACCGGCGGCGGTACCTTCACGTCGCTTTACTTTTGTCTACTTTCGCCCGTGTACTCGCGGGCGCTTTGTTCTTCTTCAAATGGGTCTGGTTGTACTCAATAGCGGCACGGACGAGATTTTTTAGTGCGCGTGCATTGACCTTATCGCCCTCCAAAAAATCGATCACTCGTCGCGCGTTGCCTTCGAGACCCGCATTGAAGAGTTTGTCAGGATCCGCGATGCCGGCCCCGTGCGCAAAGGTAACCTTCACCTTCCCCTTGTGCGCGTTGGCGACCGCGATCATGCCATCGCGAGACCACACCGGGCTTCCCATCCACTTCCATTCCTCGATTATCTCCGGGTCGGACTCAAGGATGGTCTTGCGGACACTCGCGAACGTTTTGCCACGCCAGTCCGTTAATCCGGCGATCAGTTCGTCAATACGTTCCGATGCATCTATTGGATCTTTATTCATCGATTCTGGTCCCGTTTCATGCGGTCACAATGGGAGGTAGCGACGGCATCGTTTAGTGAACGCTCAGAAAAGCACGCCGCGACCGTACAGCATTGCCATTCGATCACCTGCGGCAATCGTCTGGAATATAAGCACTGAGGTCGTGTGTCGCAAGTGCGCCAATCCGCGGCGGGATATGCCAACCGATTCTCTATGATTTCCCGCGACATGTCGAATGAGGGAAATCTGCGCGTGTGTATCGCTGACAATTGGTATCCTGTCAGACTGAACCAACGGACCATGCGATGAAAAAACCAACGAAACTGGCGCTTCTTGCGCTGGCATTCACGATGTTCGGTCTGTATAAACTATTTGTCGTTTTCCAGTACGCTCAAACCGGCTGTATCCAGTTTCGAACTCATCGAACATGCAGCTACGAGAACGCGGAAAATTTCCAAAGCCTGTTCGACCTTGAACTGATGTTCGCATGCGGTTGGGCCGCGGGTGCAGTGGTCTGCTGGATGGTCGCTGCGCAGGCGCAAAAGAAGGAGCGGTGACTCCTTCAGATTTTATACAGGCTCCATCCCCTGATTCAGCCTGGCTTTATCGCATTGTGACGAAGCCAGAAAAGAGAGAAACGCCTTCGCGACATCTTGCTTCCCGGATGCCGTACATATGCCGGCTGAAAAGACGGTTACGATCTGCACTTCCGCAGGCATACGGCCAATCACATCGATTCCCGGCAAGTGCATTAATTCGCTCAACTGCTGAAAACCCAACTCGACGTCCCCGCGTGCAACAAGTGCACCGACCGGAACACCGGGCGGAGCCTGCACGACGCGCGGTGCAATCGCGTCGGCAATGCCCCAGCGCTCAAACAGGCGGGTCAAGTGTGAACCGCTGGGTCCTGTCGAATACCCGATACTGCGCGCGGCGAGAACGGCGTCGCGAAGCGCCGCCTCAGTGACGACATCGGGTCGCGGCGCACCGCTTGCCACTGCGATTGCCACGCCCGAGCGGGCCACATCGACCCGACTGCCCGAAACGACATGGCCGGCGGCTTCCAGCCAATCAATCACATCGGCAGCGAGTACGACAAAATCGAACCCTTCGCCGCTCTCGACGCGTCGCGCGGCATCGACACCACCAACGGACCTGACGACAACCGGCTGCCCAGATAGTCGCTCATAGTCCTGGACCAACTCGGCGAGTAACAGGCGCGTCGCCATCGACGAGATGCCGGTGAGCTGCTCACTCATGGTTTCTCCGCCTCTCAATCGATGTAACGCAGTCCGGCCTGTTTCAGCGGTTCACGCATGCTGTACATGTCAAGGCCGAGCACCCCCGAAGCCAGCTTCGCACGCTTCTCGCCTTCGTTGGCTTCGCGCGCCGCCGCCTTGTCGAGCACCCTCTGCGCCGACGCCGCGGGGACCACCACCACACCGTCTTCATCCGCGACGACGACGTCGCCT
>NZ_JAQQEK010000030.1:0-101889 GCF_046027355.1 Paraburkholderia sediminicola
TGTTCTGTGCGGCAGTCTTGTTTGTCATTCTGGTGTTACTCGCAAACTATGGTCGGTACGGTCGGATATCGAAGGCATCAGCAATCAATGACGGCCCAGCAGCGGCTCCGCAGGTCTTCGTGGGTAATGGCTTCGCGTCGCGCACGAACTGCAGCGCCGATGCCATGCCGCGCGCGTCGACATCGCCGCTCAGATAAATCGCCGTGCCGTCGCCATTGAACGTATAGCTGGTGGGCAATGCATTAAGGTGCCGCCTGAGACATCGCACGTGGGTCAATGTACGGGGAACTCGGAAGTGGGAAGTCATAGCTTATCCGCGGGATGCGCGTTTAGAATTCACCGAAAATCACTTGTTTATTTACTTTCAGTGAAAACTGACATCGCCTTCTGAAAGCGGAATAGCCGTAGGCACTGCCAGTTATTGCTGAATCCGCGCTCATTAGCGTTTTCCAGAGTGGTCATCGCCACCGCAGCGCATATCTACGGAACATTCCGCACCGTCGCAGGGCATCGGATCTCACACCTGCACCAGCGCTTGGCATCCGATTCATGCCGCCTGATCGCATCATGTTGTCCTCAATGTCCGCCTCGGACAAAAACAGCCACATTTCCGGTGCATTCGGGACAAGCTGATTTCCGGCACAGACGGATGACGGCGACAGGCCTGGTACTCGCTCTATTGAGTCAGTCTCGATCAGCAACGGACTCTCTCATGAATCGCACACCCACACCGCTCAAGCTTCCCGTCACCGTCATCTCTGGGTTTCTTGGCTCGGGTAAAACCACCCTCGTCAATCAGTTGCTGCAGCAACGGGCGCCGGGATCAATCGGCGTGGTCGTCAACGAATTCGGCGAAGTCGGCATCGACGGACAACTGATCGTCGCCGAAGAACAGGCGCTGGTCGAAATCAATAACGGCTGCGTGTGCTGCACGGTGCGCGCCGACCTCGTCGGTAGTGTGAAAGCGCTGCTGACGCGTCCGCAGACCGGCGCGGCACCCATGCAGCGCCTGATCGTCGAGACATCCGGACTCGCCGATCCGGCACCGGTCCTGCAAACGTTCCTCGCCGATCCCGAGCTGCGCGAAGCCGTGGATCTCGAATCGGTCGTCACTGTGGTCGACGCACTGCATCTGCGCCGGCAACTCGAAGACGACATTGCGCGCGAGCAGGTGGCGTTCGCCGACGTCATTCTGATCAACAAGCTCGACCTGATCACGCAAGACGAGCTAGTCGCCGTCCAACGAACGATCCGTTCCTTGAATCCAACCGCCGCCATCATCACCTCGACCCGGTCGCAAATCCGCGCGGACGCTCTGCTGGGTATGCGCCGCTTCTCGCTCCCCACGCTGCTCGCGATCGAGCCCGATCTGCTCGACGAAGGCGCTCACGACCACGAACACGACACGTCGATTCAATCGTGCGCGCTGGTCGAAAAGGGCGACCTCGATGCCACGCGCTTTAACCGTTGGATTAACGAACTCGTACAGCAGCAAGGCCAGCAACTGATGCGGATGAAAGGCGTCCTCAACTTTCACGCCGAAGCGCGACAGTTCCATTTCCATAGCGTGCATATGTTGCTGGAAGCCGAACCCGGACGCGCATGGCAGAAGGACGAGCCGCGCGAGAACAAGTTCGTGTTTATCGGCCGCAATCTGGATTTTCCACGACTGCGCGAATCGTTTCTCAGCTGTATCCACTAGCCAACTTATCTCGAGGAGTCTGCAATGAAAAAGACTGATGCGCTTACCGTCAGTATCGGCGTGCTCGCCGTCGTCGACACCTACGTCACGGCAACGGTGTTTCCGGTCCCCGTCTGGGTCACGTTTATCGCGTGGGCATCGTTCTTCGTGGTCGGCGGTGGTCCGCGCGGCTTCGTGCAAAGCGTCGCGTCGAATCTCACCGGCCTCATCATCGCGTCGCTCTCGCTGATGGCGATCGCCAATAGCGGCACGGCACCGCTCGCCGCAGCGATCTGCGTCGGTGTCGGGAGTGCGGCGATGGTGCAGGTGTCGAAACTGAAGCTGCTGAATGTGCTGCCCGCCGTCGTGTGGGGCTTCGCTTCGACGGTCGGCACCACCATCGCCACCGGTAAGGCGATTACCACGGCCGGTATCCAGAACCCGGCGTTGATGGCCGCCGCCGCGCTCGTCACCGGCGCCGTCTTCGGCATCGTCTCCGAAGCGTTCGGCGAAGCACTAAGCCACAAGCCTCAGCCTCAACTCAACTGACCACCCACTTCAGGAACCGCACGTCATGAAACTACAGCACAGCCTTGGCGGGCTCGAAAACCTCGGACCCGTCAATGTCGAGACACGGGTTTTCGTCGAGCCGTGGGAGAAGCGCATTTTCGGCATTCATACGGTGATGATGGCGGAAAGCACGCATCTGTCGGACGCATTGCCAGAGTACCCGGTGGCGACGCTGCCTACCACGTTCAGGAATACGTGGACCTGGGCGTCGCTGCGCACCGGCGCCGAAGGCATGCAGCCGTTCGAATACTTCAAATACCGGTACTACGAAAAGTGGCTGATGGGGATTTCGCAATTCTTCATCGATCAGGGTTATGTATCGGCCGACGAGCTCGCGCAGAAGACCGCGCGTTACCGCGCCCAACCCGATGCGCCGCTGCCTGCGCAGCCGAATCCGGCCATTGCCTCGCAGATCAACGACTACCTTGCAAAAGGCGATTCGGGGCTGAACGCACTGAAGCAGACGCCGCGTTTCGAACCCGGTGCCCAGGTGTGCATCGCCGATCCGGCCGCCGTCGATCACACGCGTTTGCCGGGCTACCTGCGCAACAAGCACGGTGTGATCGACTTCGTCTATCCGGGTGCCTACTCCTACTTTGTTTCGACCGGACCCGACGGCATCGGCGAGCCGATGCCCGTCTATCGCGTTGCATTCAAGGCCGAGCACATCTGGGGCAAGGAAAAGAGCGAACCAAACACGACGATCTACGCCGACCTATATGAAGCGTATCTCGATGCATCGAACTGAATCTCTACACCCATCACCTGGTATGGAACCAACATGAGCGAACTTTTCAAATACGACGACGAGCGCGAGGCCGCGAGCGCGGCCAAGGTACGGGCGCTCGAAGCGCTTCTGATCGAGAAAGGGGTGTTGGGCAGCGACTCGGTCGATACCGTGCTGGCTCATTTCGAAACGATGGCTGGCCCGTTCAATGGCGCAAAAATTGTGGCGCGCGCGTGGATCGACCCGGCGTTCAGAGAACGCCTTGTCGAAGACACACCGAAGGCGATTGCGGAAATGGACTTCCCGGCCGGGATGGAAGGCGCGGAAGGCGAACACATGGCCGCAGTCGCCAACGGCGACGGCGTTCACAACCTCATTATCTGCACGCTCTGCTCCTGCTATCCCTGGCCCGTGCTGGGTCTGCCGCCCTATTGGTACAAGGACCCGGTGTTTCGCGCGCGCGGCGTGCGCGAACCGCGCGCCGTGCTGAAGGAGTTCGGCGTGCCGGTTTCGGACGATACAGAAGTCAAGGTATGGGACAGCAGCGCGCAAATCCGCTGGTTCGTCATCCCGGAGCGGCCCGCGGGCACCGAAGGCATGAGCGAAGCGGAACTGGCCCCGCTCGTGACACCCGAGGCGATGATGGGTGTGGCGCTGGTACCCTCGCCTAACGCATCGCCGCGGCCGGCGGTCTGATCATGTTTACCCGGTTCGAGGAATATGCCGCCTCCAGCATGCTTGGACATCCAGACTCTCCGCCGCGCATGCAAGGCAAACTGCTGTTCGACAAGCCATGGGAACGGCAGGTATTCGGGCTCGCGCTTTCGCTGTCCAAGGCGGGGCACTTCGAGTGGGAAGACTTCCGCCAGAATCTCATCGAGTCGATCGCCGAATGGGAAGACAGATACTGCGCGGGGCAGCCACCGTGGGATTACTACGAGCGCTTTCTGCTCGCCCTCGAAAAAACCGTGACGCAGGCTGGTGTGCTGTCGGCCACAGACATGGCGTCGCTGAATCTGCGCGCATCGCGTCCGTCCAGCAACTGAGCCGTGCCCTTGCTTCCTGCGTTCAGACAAGGGCGCGAGAACGCTCGCCATATCGCGTAACGAAGTTTCATCAGGATATCTATCATGCTCAAGCAACTGTCCAATGTACTTACCGGATCCGATCCTCAGGTCCAGCGCAAGCTCTTCGGCATTTACGGCCTGCTGCTGGTGACTAATGCGGCTGCCTGGATCTGGGCGTTCGTGTCGTTCTGGGACCACCCGGTCCTGCTTGGCACCGGGTTGATCGCCTATGGACTGGGCTTGCGCCATGCGGTCGATGCCGATCACATTGCCGCGATCGACAACGTGACCCGTAAGCTGATGCAGGAAAAAAGGCGCCCTGTCGCCGTGGGCTTTTTCTTCTCGCTCGGTCACTCGACCATCATCGTCATCGCCTCGCTCGCGGTCGTGGCGGTCGCAAGCGTGTTGAGCACGCGCTTTGCCCAATACAAGGAATTGGGCGGACTGATCAGCACGTCGGTATCGACAGTCTTTCTGTTCGCGATCGCGTTCCTGAACCTGCTGATTCTGAAATCGATCTTCCAGGCATGGCGCCACGTTCGCGCAGGCGGCGCCTACGTCGACGACGACTTCGACATGTTGCTGGCCGATCGCGGCTTTCTCGCGCGGATCTTTCGCCCGATGTTTCGGCTCGTCACGCGCAGTTGGCACATGTTCCCGCTTGGCTTTCTGTTCGGACTGGGTTTCGACACCGCGACTGAGGTGAGCCTGCTCGGTATGTCCGCGTCGCAGGCTTCGCATGGCATTTCGCCATGGGCGGTCATGGTGTTCCCGGCGCTCTTCAGCGCGGGAATGTCGCTGGTGGATACGCTCGATGGTCACCTGATGCTCGGCGCGTACGGCTGGGCGTATCTCAAGCCGATTCGTAAGATCTACTACAACATGACGATCACGCTGGTGTCGGTCGCGGTCGCGCTGCTGGTCGGCACGATCGAGGCCTTGGGCCTGATTTCTGACCACTTGAAGCTCGAAGGCAAGCTGTGGGATGCTATCGGGACGCTGAACGACAACTTCGGCACGCTGGGCTACATCATCATTGGCATCTTCGCCGCGAGCTGGCTCGTATCGATGGTGCTTTACCGAACCCGGCGCTTCGACGAACTCGAGGCGAGCCGCTAGGCGAGCGCATGCGGCATGCGTCGCGCCAGCCTCGGCTCCATTTTGACTGACACCTATGCGCAAGATCACCGTCGGATTGGTGCTGTTCCCCGGATTCCAGCTGCTCGATATCGCGGGCCCCAAGGACGCCTTTGCGGAGGTCCGTATCCTCAGTCAGGGGGCCTGCGAATACGAAATGCTGACGATCGGCACGACGCGCGGTAGCGTGCTGTCTTCCAGCGGGCTCACGGTAATGCCGGACCGGACCATCTTCGATCCGTGTCCGCATTTCGACACGGTGATCGTGCCCGGCGGCCTCGGCGTATTCGAAGTACTCGAAGACTCGACGCTCAGCGAATGGCTCGCGAAGCAGCACAAGAGCACGAGGCGGATCGCCGCTATCTGCAATGGCGTTTTTGCTTTCGGCGCCGCCGGCATGATCGACAACCGGACGGTCACGACACACTGGATGGACGCCACGCGTCTTTCGTCAATGTTTCCGAAGGCGAAGGTCGAACCCGACCAGATCTACGTAAAAGACAGCGGCCTCTACACGACCGCAGGCGTAACCGCCGGCATCGATCTCGCGCTGGTCATGATCGAAGAAGACTTCGGCAAGCAAATGGCGCTCGACGTCGCAAAGTATCTGATCGTATATGTGCGCCGCGCGGGTGGCCAATCGCAATTCAGCCCCCTGTTGGAAACCCAGGCCGCCAGCGATTCCCAGATCCAGTCAATTCAGCAGTACCTGCTCGACAACCTTCATCTGAATCACACGACCACGTCGCTTGCGCGCCGGCTCAAAATGAGTCCGCGCAATCTGTCCCGCATCTTCACCAAGGAATGCGGTGTCAGTCTCATCGCATTCCTGAACGACGCGCGCATCGATGCCGCACGCCGCTACCTCGAAAGCACCCGCCACCCGATCGGCGAAATCGCGAAGCGTTGCGGCTTTGAGAGCGCGGATACGCTTCGGCGTACGTTTAGCCGCCGGCTTCAGATCAGTCCCGCCGAATACCGGCAACGCTTTCGCTCCGGCGATCCGGTGAACGACGGGGCTACTGCTCTGCGTCACCGATGACGAAAGCGATAGCGAACCGTGCGAATTGCGCGTGATCGTCGAGACGCGTCCTGTTTCAAGTTGAACGGTTTGTCGCCAAACGCTGGCGCGCACTCTGCGACGGCCAGCGCGTCTCAGCCGCGTGTGCTGGCCTTACGCAGCTCGCTGGCCAGAATCACTGCGTCGCTGTTGAGTGGTTTGAACGGTCCGCGGATTCGGGGACGGTAGACCGGGTCGCCCTTGCGAATGCGCTCGCCAGACAGGGCGCAACGCGCCGCCGCGGGAGCGAAGCATGGTGCCCAGATTTGCTCCTCGTAGTTGCAAAGCGTCGCGTCGTGCCAGCGCAACGCGAAGAGCGAATTGGACAGTTCCTCCACGACCGTTACAGTATAGGTACGCACGTCACCGCCCTCCGACTTACGCGAATTGAGCGGCTCACCACCCAAGCGGGAGCGACCGGACAGGTCCGAGGACTCCGCATCGGGTCTGGCGGAGAAAAAAATTGGCCGATGGCTGCGAGCGTCGTCGTCCACAGGTCTCGAACCTCGAGCGCTGAAGTAACCCGGTCCGGCCGAGGCGATGAGGGATGTTCACGATCGTTTGCGATCCTTAGCAAAGAGTGAAGCAGCGGCCGAGCAACTCCCGACTTTGCGGCTACTGGATGCATATGGCGGAGAAGTCGACGGTACGGCGATAAATGGTCCTCCCTAGCCACGGCACGAACGTGTACTCGCCATATGAGTTGCTCCCGATATGGATCCAGCTACGTAGAACATATGACACGATGATTCCTTGGGGACGTTAAGAAGGGAACCGGTCGGGCGGCCATCCGAAAGCGCCATGGGGTCGTCGGGCCGAACCGCGAGCTTTGCGCTGCAATGAGAGCAAGCGTGCGGCGATATGAGAAGAGTAGATTTAGCCGGAGGGCGAGTCTACTCTACGGTTGGATATACCGATGCCGCATTAGCGTAACCGGCTTATACGGACGTATAAGCGTGGTAAGGAGATTTCACTGAGCTTGCCCCGTCAAGCGAATCTCCTGTTGAGCGGCAAACGCGGGCAGATCCACGCTCAGCACTGACGGCCGTCGGGCAGACAGGGCTTGACACCAAGCGATTCGGCCTTGCGCACGAGATCCGGCATAGAGCGCGCGTTCATTTTTCGCATGACCTGTCCACGGTGCACCTTGACCGTGATTTCGCTCAAGTTCATCTCAGAGGCAATCTGCTTGTTCAGCAGGCCGGACAAGACAAAGCCCATCACCTCTTTCTCGCGTGGCGAAAGAGACTGGTACGCAGCGCGTAGACCGGCTAACGCGGCTTCTGCAGCGAGCCGTTCGCTGTCTCGCGCCAAGGCGTGGGCAACTGCGTCGAGCATGTCCTGGTCTTTGAATGGCTTCGCAAAAAAATCAAGCGCGCCAGCCTTCATTGCCTTCACCCCCATCTCGATGTCTCCATGACCGGTCATGAATACGACGGGAATACGCATGCCGCTATTGACGATTTCCTGGTGAAAAGCCATGCCGCTTTTCCCGCGGAGTCGCACGTCGAGGATGAGGCAGCTCGGTCCCGCGGAATGAGGAAACTGGAGAAATTCGTCCGGCGACTCGAACGTTTCGACGCGCAAGCCTACGGAGCGCAAAAGCAGGTCAAGGGCCAGACGGATTCCTTTGTCGTCATCGACGACGTAGATGACGGACGCGTCGGTTGCTTCGGATTTGTCCGTCGTTCGGCGGGTCGGTCTAGTAGTCATCTTGACACCTTGGGAAGCCGGAATGCGGTCGTACCCCGCTGGCATGGACCCATTTTCAACTTGCCAATGCTCCTGCGCCTCATTGGCAACCGAGTAAACTAATTGTAAATCGTTGCAGTCATCACGTGATTATTTTGGATGAGGCCAACGCCCGTGCAGGCCTGGACCTCATTCAACAGCGGAATGCAACGTGCAGGTGTCGGGCCGGATCGCGGCAGACAAGGGGGGCCAATGATAGTCGCGAATTGTCAGACCATTGATCGGGTCTACATGACTGCGGGCTCGGACCTCTACCGTGCCCGGCGCTTGACAGACGGGCTGCCGGTGCTCCTGAAGCTCCTTCCCGAACACGCCGGCGCAGTCCAGTCCGCTCGTTTCAAGCGCGAATATCTGCTCCTTCAAAGGTTGAACATCGCTGGCGTTGCCAAGCCGCTTACCCTGACCGATGACCGCGGACGCCTGGTGTTGATTCTGGAAGACTTCTCGGGCGAATCGCTCGAGACAATTTTGTGCCACGGCCCGCGCCCGGACCTGCCTCGCTGCCTCGCTATCGCCCATCACCTAGCCGATGCATTGGCGGGCGTCGATACCGCCCATGTCATCCATCGAGATCTGCGGCCGGCCAATATTCTGGTCGCGCCAGAAACTGGCCATGTTCTGCTAGTGGATTTCAGCCTCGCGACGACCCAGGAACACACCGTCTCGCCAGAGGACATTGTCGTATCTGTGGGCGAGTGGGCATATATGTCCCCCGAGCAAACCGGCCGCATGAATCGTCCGGTAGATTACCGAACCGATTGCTATTCGATGGGCGTGTTGCTCTATCGCATGCTGACCGGTCAGTTGCCGTTCCAGGCGAGCGATCCGCTGGAATGGACGCATTGCCACATCGCCCGTATGCCACCGCCGCCGTGCGATATCGCGCCCGCGGTGCCGCAACCGGTGTCGGACATCGTGATGAAGCTGTTGGCCAAACTACCGGAGGATCGCTATCAAAGCATGCGTGGCGTGCAAGCCGATCTTGACCGCTGTCTGGCGCAATGGCGCGCCTCCGGCCGGATCGAGCCGTTCCGGCTCGGCACGGACGATCTATCGGATCGCTTCCAGATTCCACACAGACTGTACGGGCGCGATCAGGAATTGAATGCGCTCCTCGGTGTATTCGAACTCATGGCGGCCACCGGCCGGGCGGCGCTTGCCACCGTATCCGGGTACTCGGGCATCGGCAAGTCGTCGCTCGTCGACACCTTGCGCAAGCCGATTGTCACGAAGCATGGCTACTTCATTTCAGGCAAGTTCGATCAGTACCAGCGAGACATTCCGTATGCCACCCTTACGCAAGCGTTTGGCGAGTTGGTGCAGCAACTGCTGGCCGAAAGTGCAGCACGCATCGCCGGCTGGCGACAACAACTGCAGGCTGCGGTCGGGGTCAATGGCCAGCTCATTCTCGATGTGCTGCCCAAAGTCGAGTTGATCATCGGCACCCAAGCTCCGGTACCGGCGCTGCCGCCGGCGGAGGCCCAAAACCGGTTCCGCCTGGTCTTCCGGCAATTCGTGACCGTGTTCACGAGCAAGGCACATCCGCTAGTCCTCTTCCTGGATGACCTGCAGTGGATCGACGCAGCCAGCCTGGCGCTCGTCGAACACCTGCTCACCCACCCAGACACCTGTTATCTGATGCTAATCGGCGCCTATCGCGACAACGAAGTAAGCGGAGCGCATCCGCTTATGAAGAGCCTCGATGCGATCCATCACAGTGGCACGCCGGTGATCGACATCCAGCTCGCGCCGTTGTCCGTCGCGCATCTGAATCAGTTGGTCGCCGATACGCTGCATGCGCCACCCGCGTCCTGCGGGCCGCTCACACACCTCATTTGCGAACGCACCGAGAGCAACCCGTTCTTCTTTATCCAATTCCTGGATGCGCTACACAAGGAGGGGTTGCTACGCCGTGATGCACAGATGCAGGCATGGCAGTGGGACCTGGAACAGATCAAAGCGAAAGACTTTGCCGATAACGTCGTCGATCTGATGTTGGGCAAGTTACGGCAACTGCCGATCCCGGCACAGGAAGCGCTGCAGCTGGCCGCTTGCCTCGGCAACAAGTTCGACCTGCGGATTCTCGCGCTGGTCAGCGGCCAAGCCGAGGTTGAGCAGCAACTTGCGCCTGCCGTGCGCGAAAATTTGATTCTGCGCACCCATGGCAGCGGTAAGTTCCTGCACGACCGGATCCAGCAAGCGGCTTACTCACTGGTTCCCGAAGAGCGCCGCAGTGAAGTACACCTGCGCATCGGTCGCGTGCTCCTCTCGAACATGACGGCCGACGAGCTCGCCGACCATCTGTTCGATGTGGCAAACCAGTTCAACCGGGGCGCCGCGCTGATCAAGGCGCAGGAAGAACGCGAGCGTGTAGCTGAACTCAATCTCAGCGCTGGCATGCGTGCCAAGGCAGCGACGGCCTACGCATCGGCACTGGCCTATTTCACTGCCGGAGATGCACTGGTGACAGAGGATGGTACGAACCGGCACGGTGCGCTCACGTTCTCGCTCGGCTTTCAGCGTGCCGAATGCGAATTCCTGAACAGCTACCTGACGACGGCGGAACAACGGCTGTCGATGCTTTCAAACCGCGCCGCAAGCCTCATCGATAAGGCCGCCGTCGCGTGCCTGCGCATGGCCCTTTATATGAACGCGGGACAAGCCGACCGGGCCGTTGAAGTGAGCCTCGAATATCTCCGTGCCGTCGGCGTCACGTGGTCGGCGCACCCGAGGAAGGAGGAGGTGCAGCAGGAGTACGAGCAACTGTGGCAACGGATGGGCAGCCGCTCGATCGAGCAGCTCCTCGAATTGCCCTTGATGACCGATCCCGTGTGCCGCGCCACCCTGGACGTGCTAACAGCCGTCCAGCCGCCCGCCCATGCCACCGACATGAACCTGTATTGCCTCATCGCCGGTCGCATGGCGAATCTGAGCCTCGAGCATGGCAATAGCGATGGATCGGGATTTGCCTACGTCATGCTCGGCATGACCCTCGGCCCGCAATTCGGTGATTACGGGGCCGGGTTCCGGTTCGGCAAGCTTGGCGTCGATCTCGTCGAGAAGCACAGGATGGATCGCTTCAAAGCCCGCGTCTACGCCGGCTTTGGCGCCTTCATCGTTCCCTGGACAGCGCACATACGTTCGGGTCGTGCCATTCTGCGACTCGCCTTCGACACGGCCAACCAAACTGGCGACCTCACGTTTTCGGGCTATTGCGGCAACAACCTGATCACCAATCTTCTGGCTGCCGGAGATCCGCTCGGCGATGTGCAGCAAGAAGCCGAAAGTGGCCTCGAGTTCGCACGCAAAATGCGGTTCGAATTCGTCGCCGACGTCATGACTGCTCAACTCAGGCTGATCAATGGACTCCGCGGTCTGACGCCCGAATTCGGCTCCTTCAACGATGCTGCGTTCGACGAGGACCGGTTCGAGCAGCATTTGGGCGCAGATCCAGGGCTGGCACTTGTCACTTGCTGGTATTGGATTCGCAAGTTGCAAGCGCGTTTCCATGCAGGGGACTACGCTTGCGCCATCGCGGCGGCATCGAATGCTGAACCGTTGCTGTGGGCGTCGCCATTCTGCTTCGAGGTGGCGGAATATCATTTCTATGGCGCGCTGGCACGCGCAGCACACTGCGATTCGGTATCGGCTGACGAACAACCCGGGCATCTGGAGGCGCTGTCCGCGCACCATAAGCAGCTCGAGACGTGGGCGAACAATTGCCCCGAGAATTTCACGAACCGCGCCGCGCTGATAGCCGCGGAAATTGCCCGACTCGAAAGGCACGACTCCGACGCCATGCAGCTTTACGAACAGGCCATTCGTTCGGCACGCGAGCACCACTTCGTCCAGAACGAGGCAATCGCTTATGAGCGCGCATCGGCGTTCTACCGGACGCGTGGATTCGAGACAATTGCCGACACATACATGCGAAAGGCGCGCGACTGCTTTGCGCGCTGGGGCGCCGACGGTAAGGTCAGACAGATCGACGCGCGCGCGCCGCAACTGCGCGAGGAGCCGGCTTCATCGGCGGACACTGCGTTCGGCAAAGTCGAGCAACTGGATCTGCTCTCGGTCACCAAGGCCTCCCAGGCCATCTCTGGCCAGATCGTGCTCGAGGATCTCGTCGACACGCTGATGCACATCCTGCTTGAAAATGCCGGGGCTCAGACCTGCCATTTGCTGCTCGCACGCAACGGGAGCCTGGTCCTCGCGGCCGAAGCGAGCGTCGAGCAGCAGACGATCCAGGTACAGCGGCATCTGGGCCGGGCGCGGCCCGCACAGGCGTTGCCGGAATCGTCCATACGCGAATCGGTGCTGCCCGCGTCCGTCATCAATTACGTGCGCCGCTGCCAGGAGCGGGTATTGCTGACAGATGCAATGCAATCGAATCCCTTTGCGGCAGACGACTACTTTGCCCGTCGGCGACCGAAGTCGGTGTTGTGCCTGCCGATCATGCGGCGCTCTGCGTTGATCGGCCTGTTGTATCTGGAGAACAACCTGGCCACGCATGCTTTCCCGCCCGAACGCGTGACCGTGCTGGAACTGCTGGCCTCGCAGGCCGCGATCTCGCTGGAGAACGCGCTTCTCTACGCCGACCTGCAGCGCGAGAACAGCGAGCGCAAGTTGGCCGAGGAGGAGCTACGCGTGCGCGAGGCACGCATCCGGCGGCTGGTCGAATCGAACATCATCGGAGTCTTCTTCTGGAACGTGGCCGGTATCGCCACCGACGCGAACGACGCGTTTCTCCGGATCGTAGGTTATTCGCGACAAGATCTGCTGTCCGGCCATGTCCAATGGGCCACCATGACACCTCCGGAATATCGCGCCGCCGATGCGCGGGCGCTTGAAGACCTACGGCAGCGCGGGAGTTCCCCGCCCTATGAGAAGGAATATATCCGCAAGGACGGCAGTCGCATCCCGGTTCTGGTCGGTGGCGCACTAATCGAGGGCTCGGAGGAAAACGGCGTGGCGTTCGTGCTCGACCTGACCGAACAGAAGGAGGCCGAGGCGGAACTCGCAGCGCGGCGGACCGCGGCCAAACAGGCAGAAGAGCAGTTGCAAGCGTTGCAGGTAGAACTGGCTCATGCAACTCGCGTAACAACGCTTGGGGAACTGAGTGCATCCATCGCCCACGAAGTCGGCCAGCCGCTCGGCGCGATCGTAACCAGTGGCGAAGCCTGCCTGCGATGGCTCGGCCGAGGGGAGCCGCAGCCGGAAGAGGTGCGGGCCTGTGTGCAGCATATGATCGGCGAAGGTAGGCGCGCGAGCGAAATTGTCCGGCGGATCCGCACGCTCACCAGGAAGGCTGCCCCGCGGAAGACACAGCTGCAACTCAACGATGTGATCAATGACGTCGTAGCCCTGGTTCAGCGCGAAGTCTTGAATCATCGCGTTTCGTTGCGCCTCGAGCTTGACTCCGGGCTGCCTCCGTTGCTCGGCGATCGGGTCCAGCTTCAGCAGGTGCTCATCAATCTGGTCATAAACGGTATCCAGGCGATGGCTGACATCGCCGACGACTCACGTGAACTACGGGTCGAGTCCCATCGGGATAGCGATGGCCACGTCGTGGTCGCCGTACAGGATTCTGGCCCGGGGATCGATCCGGAAAGCGCAAATCGGCTGTTCGACGCTTTCTTCACCACGAAGGCCGAAGGAATGGGCATGGGGTTGTCGATCTGCCGTTCGATCATCGAAGCCCACGGAGGACAAGTGTGGGCGTCCAACAATGCCGGGCACGGGGCCATTTTCCAGTTCAGCCTGCCTTCGATTAGCGAAGCGTCCTGAAGGGCAATCCGGCGTGATAAACAGGACAATAATCGGTAATGTTTGAGAGCGCGAGCGAGACGCATCCGGATCGACGCTACGCTCATGAACCGTTTATACATTCGTATCATTTCCGTGCTGCGGCTTCCGAGCTACGATTGATTTGAGTCGCATGCCACACGATTTCGTCTGGCACGCTCCGCTTTCAGTGTGTCGAGGCCCGTCGCTTGTGTCTTCTCAAATTGTTTCCATCGTCGACGACGATGAGGGTGCCCGGGTAGCGACCGCGAGTCTGGTTCGTTCGCTAGGGTGGCAGGCACGAGTGTTTGCATCGGCGGAAGAATTTCTGGAGTCGGGGTTAATCGGCGAAACGTCATTCCTGATTTCGGATATACGGATGCCCGGCTTGTCCGGAATCGAACTGCACGACCATCTTCTGGCCCTCGGGTACGCCATTCCGATCATTTTCACCACGGGATTCCCGACTGCCGCCGTTGAGGCCAAAATCCAGGCCAGAGGTGCGCCCCCTTTCCTCGAGAAGCCCGTTGATGCCATCACTGTCGAGCGATTGCTCAATCTTGCGCTGGGTCGGCCATAGCGCGTTGGCAGTTCGTCAGGAGTTTGCCGTCGCGCCGGGCCACGCAATCCGGGCCCTCACAGCTCCAGTTCCCCCGCTTCGTCAGGACGAGTTGTGCCCGCTTGGCTTCGCGCCAACAGATATTGCGTTTCGAACACGTACTTCATTGCGAAGGACACGTTTCATCGCCTCCAGCCATCACGCGAGTTATACGCGGGTATGAGATTCCTATCTACATGCACCGGCGTTTGAACCGTTCGTAGAATGGTTTCGTGTGCCTCGCACCTGTACATTGTTTCCAAGGCCACTGTGCAAGCGCGATGCGCCTGACATGGTCAGTCTTGTTTATCACCAGTTCGTTCGATCAATACGCGAACCTGAATCCGGTTTCTTGACGATTGACGCTCACGGTTTGTCTCGCGGCCTGGGCCGTGGATCTGCTGCGCGCATCGCGGCCCATGCTGTCAGCCGGTGGTGGCCGCCGCAATTGCGGCATATCTGAAGGAGGAGCAACCGATGATGACCATCGTGCTTATCTACATGTCCGGCTTCCTCGTCGTCGTGGCCACTTTGCTTGTCGCAATGATCAAGACCATCGCCCATCCAAATCGTTGAAACGAGGAAATGTCGTATCTATCCGCCGCCGTTATTCGCATCTGCGTGTTTTGACCACGCACATGTTCGATGTTGTGGAGGTTGTCATGTTCATCCAGTCCAACCAGATAGCACTGCCTTTTTCGTTCGAACTCGACCTGTGCGCATGGGCAAACGCCGTGTACGAAGAAGCCGTCGGAGAAGGCTTCATTCGCGTGCCCTGGGAGCCGGACGATGCGATCGTCCGGCGATTGCAGGCTTACTTCCACAGTGGCCTGTCGCCTGCCGAAGCCGCGAGCGCGTGTTTCTGTCTGAACCACTGATGACCGCGCCTGACGCTGAGCCTGAGATCGCCCGTCTGTCCGGCCCAATCAAATCGCACACGGGTGCGTGGCATCTTTGAGCCCGAGCCCCACAAGCGGCGGGTCGCCACCTGCGAGGCTCAGGCATCTTGTACGGCACGGCTGCCAGGATCAGAACCCAGCGGCCAGCCCGTCGCGCCGGGTGTCGCTCGCAGCGACATAACCGCGCTCTGGGTCGTTGCGATCGAGCTTCCAGATGTACTGGCCGGAGCCGAAGTCCATATACGGATCCTCGACCGACTTGATCGTATGGCCGAGACCCTCGAGGGCACGCACCGTGTCCTCATCGAGCGTCGCTTCGACGTCAACCGTGAAGTCGCGATTGACCTTCCAGCGCGGCGCGTCGCACGCGGCCTGCGGCTGCTGGCCGTAGTCGAGCATGCGCACGATCGATTGCAGATGCCCTTGCGGCTGCATGTCGCCGCCCATCACGCCAAAGCTCATCACCGCTTCCTGGCGGCCGTCGACCTGCTGGGTCAGGAAAGCAGGGATGATCGTATGGAACGGTCGCTTGCCACCCTCGACCACGTTCGCCGACTTCGGATCCATCGAGAACCCGTAGCCGCGGTTCTGCAGCGAAATGCCGGCGTCCGGCACGACGATGCCCGAGCCGAAGCCCATGTAGTTCGACTGGATGAAGCTCACCATCATGCCGCGCTCGTCGGCCACCGACATGTAGATCGTGCCGCCGGCCTTCGGCATGCCGAAATCGAAATGCGTGGCACGCTTCGGGTCGATCAACTTCGCGCGCGACTTCAGGTACGCGTCGTCGAGCATCTGTTCGGGCGTGACCTCCATTGAGCGCGGATCGGCGACGTACTGGTAGACGTCGGCGAACGCGAGCTTCATCGCTTCGATCTGCAGGTGCTGCGATTCGATGCCGTCAACCTGCAGCGCGCCCACATCGAACTGTTCGAGAATGCCGAGCGCGATCAGCGCGGCAATGCCCTGGCCGTTCGGCGGAATTTCGTGCACCGTGTGGCCGCGATAGTCCTTGCTGATCGGCTCGACCCAGTCGACGCGATAGTTGCGCAGATCGTCCATCGTGAGCGCGCCGCCGCCCTGGCGCGAAAACGCGGCGATCTGTTCGGCGATCTCGCCTTCGTAGTACGCGCGCGGGCCCTGCTCGGCCAGCTTGCGCAGCGTCTTCGCGTGCCCGGGGAAGCACACCAGTTCACTCACTTCCGGCGCGCGGCCACGTGGCATGAACGTGTCGGCGAAGCCCGGCTGGTCCTTCAGTTCCGGCACAGCGGCCGCCCACTTGTACGCAACGACGCTCGCCACCGCATGGCCGCGCTCGGCGATTTCGATCGCCGGCTCCATCAGGTCGGCGAACGGCAGCGAGCCGAACTTCTGATGTAGCGCCTCCCAGCCGGCGATTACGCCCGGCACCGTCACTGCATCCCAGCCGCGCTTGGGGTGCTTCGCGAGACCGTTTTCCTCACCGTACTTACGCTTGAAGTAATCGACATTCCACGCGGCGGGCGACACGCCCGACGCGTTCAGCCCATGCAGCTTCGCGCCGTCCCAGACGAGCGCGAACGCGTCGCTGCCGAGGCCGCATGAGACCGGCTCGACGACCGTGATCGCCGCGGCCGCGGCAATCGCCGCATCGACGGCGTTGCCGCCTTTCCACAACATCCGCAAGCCGGCTTGTGCGGCAAGCGGGTGGGACGTCGAAACGATGTTGCGCGCGAACACGGGCAAACGGGGTGTTGGATACGGGTTTTGCCAATTGAAACGTGTCATTGAGAAACTCAAACGAAAGTAATGAGAGGGCCGACGGCCCGTTGAAGCGGAGATGGACTCCGGTTACGACTCGCGCGGATCGAGCGCATCGCGCAGGCCGTCGCCGAGCAGGTTGAAACCGAGCACGGCCAGAAAGATCGCGATGCCCGGGAAAATCGACATCCACGGCGCCTGACTGACAAAATCCTTCGCGGTGTTGAGCATCGAACCCCACGACGGCGCCGGCGGCAGCTGGCCGAGCCCGAGAAACGACAGGCTCGCTTCGGCGATGATCGCGGTCGCGATCGTCAGGCTCGCCTGCACGATGATCGGCGGAAGCACGTTCGGCAGGATGTACCGCACGATGATCCGCGCGTGGCCGAGGCCGATTGCCCGCGCGCCTTCGACGTATTCCTCGGCCTTCACGGTGATCGCCTGGCCGCGCGTCAGCCGGACGAAGCGCGGCATCGCGGAGATGCCGATCGCGGCCATTGCGTTGGTCAGGCTCGGTCCGAGGAACGCGGCGAGCGCGATGGCGAGGATCAGGAACGGAATCGACAGCAACGCATCGGCGATTCGCGAGATCACTCCGTCGACGAGCTTGCCGAAATAGCCGGCCAGCAAGCCGAGCGGCACGCCGATCACGACCGCAATGCCGACCGACACGACGCCCGCCAGCAGCGACGCGCGCGCGCCCCACAGCAGACGGCTCAGCACGTCGCGGCCGAGTTCGTCGGTGCCGAACCAGTGCACGGCCGAAGGCGCCTGCCGCACGGTCATGAAGCTGGCCTGCACCGGGTCGTAATGTGCCAGCCACGGCGCGAATATCGCCATCAGGACGATGAGCAGCACGAGCGCCGCGCCGAACACGGCGGCGCGATTGCGCATGAACTTCGCGATTCCGCGGCGCTTGCGGCGCGGCAGTACGGTCGTCTGCGACGCAGCGGCCGACGCGTGAACGGGGTTGGCGGAAGTAGCCATCAGCTGCGTCTCAGTCGGGGATTGAGGAGGACGTACAGCACGTCGGCGCACAGGTTCACGACGATGAAGCACAGCGCGGTGACGAGCACGACACCCTGCACGACCGCGTAGTCGCGATTGAACACGGCATCGACGATGAGCTTGCCGAAGCCGGGGATCGTGAAAACCTGCTCGGTCAGCACCGCACCCGCGAGCAGTTCACCGAACAGCAGCGCGAGCACGGTGACAATAGGAACCAGCGCGTTGCGAAAAGCGTGCTTGACGACGACGGTGCCGCGCAGCAGCCCTTTGGCACGCGCGGTCCGAATATAGTCGGTGCGCAGCACGCTCAGCATCGCGCTGCGCGTGTGGCGCATCAATTGCGCGCCGAGCGAGGCGCCGAGCACGAACGCGGGCATCAACATGGTCTTGATGCTGAGCCAGAAGTCTTCGGCCGGCGACACGTAGCCGGACGACGGCAGCAGGTGCCAGCGCACCGAGACGATGAAGATCAGCATGATCCCGAGCCAGAAGTTCGGGATCGACATGCCGGACAGCGCGAAGACGTTCGCGCCGTAATCGAGCGCGCCGCCGCGGCTTGCGGCGGAGATGACGCCGGCCGGAATGCCGATGCCGATCGCGAAGATCATCGCCATCGCCGCGAGCTGCAGTGTGACCGGCAGCTTCTGCGCGATCAGCGACGTCACCGGGACGTCGGTGCGCAGCGACGCGCCGAGATCGCCGCGCACGACGTCGCGAACCCACAGCGCGTACTGCGTCGGCACCGGTTCGTCGAGGTGGTACTTGACGCGCAACGACGCGATCAACTGTGGATCCTGATCTTCCCCGGCCATGGCCATCACCGGATCGCCGGGCAGCAGCTTCTGCAGGCCAAAGATCAGCATCGACACGAGTATCAGCGTCGGAATGGCGACCAGCACGCGATTTGCAATGATCTGCAGCATGATCGGTCAGCCCTTGACACTGACACCGCGTAGGCGGATCAGGCCGTCGGGATAGGGCGTGAAGCCTTGCACCTTCTTCGACAGCTCGAACGGCCACGGCTGGCTGTAGACGTAGATGATCGGATCGTCGTCGGCGAGCAGCCTGGACGCCGCGTCGTACTGCGTTTTGCGGTCCGCGGCGGTCAGCTTCACGCGCGCGGCGTCGAGCAGCTGGTCGACTTCGGCGTTGCAGTAATGCGCGTAATTGAGGTTGCCGGCGCACGTGTTGAACTGATGCAGGTTGCCGTCCGGATCAACACGGCCCGACCAGCCGAGGTACATCGCCTCGAAGTCGCCGCTGTGCGCGGCATTGAGCTCGGTCGCATAGTCGGTCGGCCGCAGCTTCAGGTTAAAGCCGGCTTCGCCGACCATCGCCTGCATCATCTGCACGATCTGGCTCGACACCGTGTTGTTCGGGTAAGTGAACTCAATGTCGACGTGCTCGTGGCCCGCCGCCTTCAGCAGCGCCTTCGCCTTCGCGACGTCGCGATGCGGCATCGGCAGCGACGCGTTGTAGTACGGGCTCGACTTCGGCACCGCCTGATTCGCCGGCGCGAAGATGCCCGCGCCGATCACCTGGTTGATCGCGTCACGGTCGATCGCGAGTTCGAACGCCTGCCGCACGCGCTTGTCTTTCAGCAGCGCGTTGCTGCGCTTGCCGTTGCCGATGTTGAACGTAACATAGTAATAGCCGAAGCCGCTGACGGGCGCGAACTTGTAGCTCGCGTCACTCTTGACCGACGCGACATCGGATGGCGCGAGGCGCTCAAGCATGTCGAGCGAACCCGAACGCAGGTTTGCGAGGCGCACGGTGCTGTCCGGAATCGGCAGGAAGATCACGCGCTGGACCGGGTATTTGTCGGCGTCCCAGTAGCCCGGGAATTTCTCTAGCACGACGCGATCGTTCTGCACGCGCTGAACGAACTTGTACGGGCCCGAACACACAGGATGCGCGGCGACGCCAGCCGGATCGGCCAGCGTCTTAGGCGCGAGCATCATGCCGGCGCGGTCGGTCAGCGTCGCGAGCAGCGCGGCGTCTGGCTGCTTCAACGCGATTGCGACCGTGTAGTCGTCGATCACATCGACGTGATCGACCGACGCAAGTTCGCTCTTGCGGTTGCTCGTCGGCAACGTGCGGTCGCGGTCGAGGTTCGCCTTGACGGCGGCCGCATTGAACGGCTCGTCGTCCTGGAACTTCACCCCTTGACGCAGCTTGAACGTAAGCGTCTTGCCGTCGGCGCTCGTCGTCCACGACGTCGCCAGCATCGGCACGATCTTCAGGTCGGGCGTGATATCGACCAGCGCGTTGCACAGCGACGCAAACACGATCCGGTCGACGAGCTGCACGCTGCGTGCGGGGTCGAGCGAACCGATGTCGTCCTGCAAGCCGATCCGTATCGTCTGGCTGGTCTGGGCCATCGCGCCGGTAGCGCTGAGTGCGAGCGCCGCGGCAATCAACATTCTTCGCATGAGGACTTCCCTTTGTTTTCCAATTCACAAAACGGTTTGGTGAGCGGGCAGCGCAGCGGCGGCAGCTCGATTCTTCACCCGATTTTCATCTCGACCACCGGCTCAATCGACGCCGCCCGCGGCCAGCGTCGTCTGGCGGTCGCGGTAGATCGCGAGCCGCTCGATCAATTTCGGGCTGACGCTCGTGGCCAGCGGTGCGCCGCCGCCGGCGTTCTGGATCTCGCGCCAGAAGTGGCATGCGACCTGCCGTCCGCCCTCGAGGCGCTCGCTGATCGGCCGTGCTTGCGCGCAGTGCGGCTTCGCATGCGGACAGCGCGTATGGAAACGGCAACCGGAAGGCGGCGCGGTCGGACTCGGCAGATCGCCGGACAATGCAGGCTTCGCACGCCGCTCGTGCGGGCTGCTCGCCGGAATCGCGCGCAGCAGCGCTTGCGTGTACGGATGCAGCGGCGCGTCGAACAGTGCATCGACTTCAGCCAGCTCGACGATCTCGCCGAGATACATCACGGCGACGCGGTCGCTCATGTGGCGGATCACCGCGAGGTCGTGCGCGACCATGATCAGCGTGAGGCCGAGATCCTGCTTCAGTGTCTCGAGAAGATTGATCACCTGCGCCTGCACCGAGACGTCGAGCGCCGACACCGGCTCGTCGCCGACGATCAGCTTCGGCTCGCCGGCCAATGCGCGCGCGATCCCGATCCGTTGTCGCTGGCCGCCGGAGAATTCGTGAGGGAAACGGTCCGCGTAGGCCGGTTGCAGGCCAACCGTGCGCAGCAGTTGCGCGACGCGCTCGCGATGTTCGGCGCCATTGCGCGCGAGCCCGTGCAGCGCGATCGGCTCGCCGACGATCTGGCCGATCGTCATGCCCGGATTCAGCGACGCGAACGGATCCTGAAAGATGATCTGCATTTCGCGGCGCAGCCGCCGCAGCGGCGCGCCTTGCTGATGCGTGATGTCCTTGCCTTGATAGAAGACGCGGCCGTCTGTCGAGTCGATCAAACGGAGCAGCAGGCGGCCCAGTGTGGACTTGCCGCAGCCCGATTCGCCGACAATCGCGAACGTCTCGCCGGAGTCGACCGTCAACGACACGTCGTTGACTGCATAGACGGTTGGCGCGCGTGTGAAGAGATGCCGCGTACCGCCAAAATGCTTCGTCAGCGCGCGCGCCTCGATGATCGGCGTCTGCGAATTCGAGGCCGGGTGTGCGTGCGGCGTCGGTGTAGTGGGCGTCGTCATGCAATTTCCTTGCGCAACAGCGGCGCGGCAACCTGTTCGACCGGAGCGAGCCAGCACGCGACGCGATGCACACCGGCTATCACCTTGTCGGGCGGCGCGGCGTCGATGCAGCGTTGCTCGGCGAAGGGGCAGCGCGGCGCGAAGCGACAGCCGTTCGGCATCAACTCGGGCGACGGCACCGAACCGCGGATCGTCGAGAGCGCGCCTTCGCGCTTACCGACCGACGGAATCGCGCCCATCAGGCCGATCGTGTAGGGATGTTGCGGGTCGTCGAACAGATCGGCAACGGTGCCGTATTCGACGATGCGGCCCGCGTACATCACCGCGACGTGGTCGGCGACTTCAGCGACGACGCCGAGATCGTGCGTGATCAACACCATCGCGGTGCCGGTCTCGGCTTGCAGATTTTTCACGAGCGCCAGCACCTGCGCCTGGATCGTCACGTCGAGCGCGGTCGTCGGCTCGTCGGCGATCAACAGGCGCGGGCGGTTCGCGAGCGCCATCGCAATCATCACGCGTTGGCGCATGCCGCCGGAGAGCTGATGCGGGTACGCATCGAGCCGGGTTTCCGGCGCCGGGATCCGCACGAGCCGCAGCATCTCGAGCGCCTGCTCGCGCGCCTGCCCGCGCTCGACATCGCGATGTCGCCGGATGCTTTCGGCGATCTGCTCGCCGACCGTGAACGCCGGGTTCAGCGACGTCATTGGCTCCTGAAAGATCATCGACAGCCGGTTGCCGCGAATATCAGCCAGTTCGCGCTCGGTTAGCGAGAACAGGTCCTTGCCTTCGAAATGCGCGGTGCCGGCGACGCGTTGTGCAGGCGGGCTCGCGAGCAGACCCATCAGCGCGAGCGACGTCACGCTCTTGCCACAACCCGATTCACCGACGATGCATAGTGTCTCGCCAGTGCCGACTGAGAACGACACGTCGTGGACGAGGTTCGGTACCTCGGGCGCGCGCGAGAACTTCAACGAAAAGCCGCGCACCTCCAGAACCGGTCGGCGGGCGGCATCGGTCGTGCTGGGAAACTCCATATCGAGCTGCTAGTCCTGTTCAAGGCTGTCCTCGCGGCGATTATGTGGTGCGCTTCACGACAGAAAATATTAATATTTCTTACTGATACTTAACTTTTTCTTAGGGATGAGCGATGCCGACCCTGCGCATGTTGAGAACCTTTCGGGCCATCGCGCGCACCGGATCATTCGCGGCAGCGGCCAGGAGCGTCGCGCTGACCCAGGCGGCGGTCAGCTTGCAGATGCGCGGGCTCGAACAGGCGCTCGGCCGCCAGTTGTTCGACCGCAGCGGTCGGCAGATCGGGCTAAGCCGCCACGGACAAGATATCTGGCCGAAGGTCGAGCAGATTTTCGACCTCCTGGACGAACTCGAAGCGACGCCGGCGGATTCGATGGTCGGGCCGGTGACCATCGGCGCGGTGGTGTCGGTGATCGGCGCGCTCTCGCTGGTCATCGCGCGTTTGAAGGCCGCGCATCCGCAACTGGATGTGCGGCTGCTGTCGTCGCGCTCCGACGAACTGGCGCGGATGGTCGAGGCGGGTGAGGTCGATATCGCGGCGGTCGTCGCGCGTGCCGACATGACGCTGCCTGACACGCTGAAGTGGACGACGCTATACACGGAGCCGCTGATTCTGGTGGTCAGCCGCGAAATCGGTGACAGCGACCCGCGGCGAATTCTGCGCAGCCACCCCTTTCTGCGCTTCGACCGGCGGGTGCGCACCGGACGCGTCGTCGAGCATGCACTGCAGACAGTCGGCCTGACGGTCAACGAATACCTCGAACTCAACTCGATCGAGACGATCGTCGCGCTGGTGCGCGAAAATGTCGGCGTCGCGGTGCTGCCGCTTCTGCATCGCGGCAACTGGCACAACGATCCGTTACTACGCGTGCTGTCGATTTCGAATCCGCCGGTGCTGCGCACGGTCGGCATGATCCAGCGCGCGTCATATGACCGGCGCGGCATCACGCAGGCGATTATCGACACGCTGCACAACGACTGAGCGCCTGTGCCCACCGCTTCACAGCGGTACGTCTGCACATGACGACTTATGGTCTGATACAGTACCCTGAATCAATTGGAGCATGCAGCCATGAAGGCTTCACGGGCGGCGGCATCACGCACTTACGCGATGCCTGAGCGAAGCGATCGCCTCGATTTCTACATACGCGACCAAGCCTCACGCCCCGCAATTGAAGAGCCGCACAAGCACGAATATTTTCAAATTCAGATCAACCTCGGGGGCGATACCGAACAGCACATCGGCGGAGTACGCCGACCTTTTCCTGCGGGTGCGGTCGCCTTTATCCTGCCGCATCGCTTGCATCTGATACCGCACCCCGCGCATTCGCGCTTCATTGTCATCAACTTTACACAAGCGTTTCTACGCGCCAATACGGACGGGGTCGCGGGTCCCCTAGACCTCGAGGATGTGTCGATTACGCAGGCACCCGAACTCGCGCCGTTCAGGCTTCAGGAGTACATCGACTTCATTCTGGCGGACGCCGATCTCGCCGAAATCGAGCCGGTTTTGTCACGCATGCTGGAGGTCAATGAGACGCGGCGCTTCGGTGCGAGCGCCCTCCTGCGCGGATACCTTCTCCAGCTGATAGGGATCGTATGCCGGCGACACGCGGATCAGCTACTTCGGCTTTCCTCGCGTAACGTCCAGAGACTCGGCCGACGAGACGCTCTGGTCCGTGTGGACCGTCATGTCAATGCCCATCTCGCGAGCAACGCACTGTCTCTGACCTCTGCCGCCGCCGCTGCGTTTCTATCGCCGAACTATCTTACGCATCTGATCAAGAAAGAGACGGGCCGGACATTTGTCGAGTGGGTGACCGAGCGACGCATCGCACGTGCAAAGGAACTGCTGGCAAACGACAACCGGCGCATCAAGGACATCGCGTTTCTGGTCGGCTATCGCGACGAGGCCTATTTTTCGAGGCGGTTTCGTCAGTCGGTCGGTCAGTCTCCGAGCGACTTTCGCGACATGCACCGGAGTGCGGGTCAACGAAACGGCGGGGCAACCGCGCGCAAGGAAGCACCGTAAGATCGTCCTGGTGTTAAGCGGATTTGTCCTGCTCGGCACGTTCGCAGGGCGATATCGTAGGTAGGCCAATACTACTTGCGAGGCTTACCATGACCGAATACTCGGTGACACCACCCACGATCACCTCCGTTGCTGTCAGCGGTTCGACGAGCCGATTTCCCGTGCGCCGCGTGTTCTGTGTCGGACGCAACTACGCAGAGCATGCGCGCGAAATGGGCGCCAACCCGGACCGGGATCCTCCGTTCTTTTTTTCCAAGCCTGCCGATGCAGTCGTGCCAGCGACCGGCGTCCTTCCGTATCCGACCCTTACCTCCGACTTGCACCACGAGATTGAACTCGTCATTGCGATCGGCAAGGAAGGAAAGGTCATCGCCCGCGAAGAGGCACTCGATTTTGTCTGGGGCTACGGCGTTGGTGTCGATCTGACACGCCGGGATCTTCAGGCGACGGCGAAGAAACTGAGCCGCCCGTGGGACTGGGCGAAAGGCTTCGACGCGTCTGCGCCGGTGAGCGAGATCAAACCGGCGTCCGAGGTGGGGCATCCATCCAGTGGCCGCATATGGTTGTCCGTGAACGGAGAAGTCCGTCAGCAAGGCGATCTCAGCGAGATGATCTGGCCTGTCGCGGACATCATCAGTTACGTGTCTCAGGCCGTGACCGTGAAGCCGGGAGACCTGATCTTCAGCGGAACACCCGCCGGCGTCGGCGCACTACGCCCAGGCGACAAGGTCGCAGGCGGAGTGGATGGCATTGCAAACTTCAGTTTCGAGGTGGGCCCGCTGGTCGGATGAACGGGGCGCGGGAAGTTGCCTGAAGATCTCCCCTGCGAACGAGTGCGACCGGTGCGCACTTTCGCAGCGGGACTCGAGTGTGGACGCGGAGGTTCAACGTCCCCCCGCTTCTTGTCGCAGGCTCATGAAGGAAGCTGATTCACGCGTGCCTGCTTTAACGCGGTGCAATCGTTCCGACGATAGACCGCCGCCCTCAATCGATCAGGAGCGGATCGCCGTCGAATTCGACGAGACAGCCGGGGCCGCCATGAAACAGCGCTTCACGCGCATCTTCCGTCTTTCCCGTTGCCGCGATCTCAGCCGCATAGAGTTCGGCATCATCTTCCGGCACGTACCCGAGATAGCGCACGTTGGCGTTGTCCCAGCGATTGCGCGCGTTATTGGATACGCCATACACGACCGCGAAGTGGAAGTCCGGATAGTCGATACAGCGGCGCGTCACCTGCACCATGTCGCGATGGCTGATCCATGTGAAGAGGTGGCGCGGTAAGGTCGGCCTGTTGTCCGGGCGGAACGAGCCGATACGGATGCACGCAACCGACATGCCATGCTTGTCGGCGTACATCCGGCCAAGCGCCTCGCCGAACACCTTCGAGATGCCGTAACGGCTATCAGGACGCGGCTCGACGCTGTTGTCGATCATCCGGTCGCGACGATGAAAACCCACTGCATGGTTCGAACTCGCGAACACCACGCGCTTGACGCCTGCTTGCCGCGCCGCTTCGAACACGTTGTAGCAACCCTCGATGTTCATATCACGGATGCGCTCCCAGCGATCCTCGTCGGGGATGCCGGCGAGATGCACGACGACGTCGACGCCGTCCATGGCCGGCAGAAGATCCTCCAGGCGCGTGATGTTCGCCGTCACGATTTCCTCGCCTGCCTGTGCCTCGGCCTGCGGCGCAATATCGGCGAGGCGCAGCGCATAGTGGCCCTGGAAACCAGCGCGGAGCACGCGCCCAATGTGACCGGCCGCGCCGGTGATCAGTACTCGAGTCATTGATACCCTCTCTGTGATTCAGGTAAAAACAGTTAATCGGTTTCGCCTTTCTGTACGGCGTAGCCAGCCGAACGGCGATGATGCGCTTCGAGATACGCATCGCGCGATGGCACCAGGTGGTCCCGGCATAACTTGATCAACGATTCCCGGTCGCCGGTCCGAAGCGCCTCGATCATCTGGTGATGCTCGGCACGAGCCTTCTCCAGATACTGGGGAAACACGATGGATACTGAACGGATCGCATGCGTGCGGCGTTCATACTCGCGAATCGCCTCGGTTAGAACCTGGCTTTCCGACAACGCAAAGAACGCATGGTGAAAAGCCATGTTCGCGCGGAAGACGCGTCGCAGGTCGCCGGCGATGGCCGCTTCGTCGTGCTCTGCCTGAATTGCCGTTAACCCATCGAGCGCCTCGCTACTAACCGGAAAAACGATGCGTCGCGCCGCGTCTGCTTCCAGCAATTCGCGTAGCGCATACAGTTCAGTGACCTCGCGCGGTGTAAACGACTTGACCAGCGCACCTACATTCTTGCGGCGCTCCACCAGGCCGCGCCGCTCCACCTCCGCCAGCACCAGACGGGCGACGTGGCGCTTCAGGTTGAAGCGCTCGCACAGATCGTCTTCGACGAGCCGTTCGCGCGGATGCAGAACCCCAAGGACGATCTGCTCCTCGAGCTCGTCTGAGACGCTGCGCAGCGTCTCGTCGATATTGCGGTCGCGTTCGACCGTCTTCGCAGTGGGTGCAGCGGAGCGTTTGGGCTTGGCAGCGTTGCTCATAGAAAGGATCCGCAAAATGATCTAAGCCGCGAGCCTATACGAAAATATGATCTTTAACCCTTGTTTCCGTTGCCGGGAACGGTCGCGGTAATCCGGGTAGCTTGCAGAAAGTCAAAGTCGCAGCCCTCGTCGGCCTGAGTGATCGTGGTCAGAAAGAGTTTGCGATAACCACGCTCGTCGGGGTCGGCCTGGCGCGCCGGCAACGCGGCGAGACGAGCCGCAATTTCCTCGTCACTGAGGGCAAGTTCGATAGACCGTTCCGCCACGCTCAGGCGAATCCGGTCGCCAGTTTGTACGACCGCGAGAGGACCGCCGATAGCCGCTTCAGGGGTGACGTGCAGGACCACTGTACCGGACGCCGTGCCGCTCATGCGGCCATCCGAAATGCGCACCATGTCTTTGACGCCCTGGCGGCCGAGCTTGCGCGGGATCGGAATGTAGCCAGCCTCCGGCATCCCGGGTGCACCGACCGGCCCGATCCGCTTGAGCACGAGTACGTCATGTGCTTCCACGTCCAGTTCCGGATCGTCGATACGGCGAGCCAGATCCTCCGCGTCTTCGAAGACGACGGCCCGTCCTTCATGCTCCATCAGGCTCGCGCTTGCCGCTGACTGCTTGATGATCGCGCCGCCCGGCGCCAGATTGCCACGCAGCACCGCAATACCGCCTTGCGGAAAGATCGGGCGGCCAAACGGGCGGACAACTTCTTGCGGGAAGCTCGCCGGGGCGGCATCCAGCTCCTCGCCGAGCGTACGGCCGGTCACAGTGAGCGCGTCGAGATGCAGCAGGCCTTTCATCTCGCGCATCACCGTGGTCAGCCCGCCGGCACGATGCAGGTCTTCCATGTAGTGCTGTCCGGACGGTTTCAGATCGACGAGGACGGGCGTCTCGCGCGCCATCCGGTCGAGCTGCTCAAGGTCGATGCGAATCCCGAGCCGGCCCGCAATGGCCGTGAGGTGAATGATGCCGTTGGTCGAGCCGCCGATTGCGAGCAGCACCCTCAATGCGTTTTCGATCGCCTTGGGCGTCAGGATGGCCGCCGGACTCAGGTCCCGCCCGATCATCGCCACCGCCTGCGCGCCGGTGCGCTCCGCAATGCGGATGCGATCGGCGGTCACGGCAGGCGCGGACGCACCACCCGGCAGCATCATGCCCAAGGCTTCCGCGATGCAGGCCATGGTGCTTGCGGTGCCCATCACCGAACAGGTCCCGACCGTGGCGACGAGTTGATTGTTGACCGCTTCGATCTCGGCTTCGTCGATCTGGTCGCCGCGAAAACTCGCCCAGAAACGACGGCAGTCCGTACATGCCCCAACCCGTTCGCCGCGATGCGAGCCCGTGAGCATCGCACCCGTCACCAACTGAATGGCGGGAACGCCCGCCGCCGCCGCACCCATCAACTGGGCCGGTACGGTTTTGTCGCAGCCGCCGATCAGCACCACCGCGTCCATCGGCTGGGCCCGGATCATCTCCTCCGTGTCCATCGACATCAGATTGCGAAGGTACATGCTGGTCGGATGCGAAAAGCTCTCGGCGATCGAAATCGTGGGGAATTCGACAGGCAGGCCGCCAGCCAGCATCACGCCGCGTTTTACCGCCTCGATCAACTGCGGCGCGTTGCCATGGCATGGGTTGTAGGCACTGCCCGTGTTCGCGATGGCCACGATGGGACGCGACAGCGCGTCGTCGGTATAGCCCGCACCCTTGATGAACGCCTTCCTCAGAAAAAGCGAGAAACCTTCATCGCCGTAGTTCGTCAGCCCCTGCCGCAAGCCGCTTTTCTTCTCGCTCATTGTCGCTCCTGAATCGTCGATGAAATTATCAATAATCTTGACGGGAATGTTACCGATACTTATAGTCTCTCCGCAAGCGATTCTTTTTTGTTGCGGTCGGTGCCGCATATCCACTCTCCAACAGCCTTCCGCCGAGGTCTTCATGAAGCATGTCGTGGCCTATCGTTCGTTGCCTCCTGCCGTGCTGGGGCTCCTTCGTGAGCACTGTTCCGTCGAGCTGGTCGACGTTTCATCCGGCGACCTCGCGCCGTTCAGGCACGCCTTGGGCGCGGCTCACGCAATGGTCGGCAACAATCTCAAGATAACGCCGGAGATCCTCGATGCGGCGCCTCTGCTCGAGGTCGCGTCCACGATTTCGGCCGGCTTCGACGCGTTCGATGTCCCCGAACTCTCACGCCGCGGCATCGTTCTGACGAATACGCCGGAAGAAGTCACCGAAACCACTGCCGATCTCGTGTTCAGCCTGATCCTCGCAACCGCCCGGCGCATTTCGGAACTTGCCGATTGGACACGGCGCGGGCAATGGACGCGTACTGTCGGCGAGGCGCAATTCGGTGTCGACGTGCACCACAAAACGCTGGGAATCGTCGGGCTTGGGCGCATTGGCAGCGCGGTAGCCAAGCGCGCCGCCCTCGGCTTCGGCATGGACGTGATTTATTCCAACCGCTCCCGCAACCCGGAAGCGGAGGAGCGCTACGGCGCGCAATGGCGGCCGCTGCCCGAATTGCTCGCCACCGCGGACTTCGTTTGCGTGCTTGTGCCGCTATCGCCCGCCACCGAGCGACTGATCGGCAGCGCCGAGCTCGGGACCATGAAGCCGTCGGCCATCCTCATCAACTGCGCTCGCGGCCAGGTCGTCGACGAAGTCGCTCTTATCGAACATCTTCGTGAAGGCCGCATTCGCGGCGCCGGTCTCGATGTGTTCGAACGCGAACCGGTGTCGCCGGACTCGCCGCTGCTCCAGTTACCGAACGTGGTAGCGGTGCCGCATATCGGTTCCGCTACGCAACAGACGCGCGAAAACATGGCCATGCGCGCGGTACGCAATCTCATCGACGCACTCGACGGCCAACTCTCGTCGACCTGTGTCAATCCCGAAGCGCTCCACGCCCGCTCGTCTGCGCAACAGATCCCGGGCTGAATGGCGCGAAACACGCTCACTTCAATCAAAAGGAACACGCGATGACTTCAGTCAACCGACCCCGCGGCGTTTACTCGCCCGTGGTCACGCCGTTCACAAGAGACCTTCTTCCGGATCACGACCGCTATGTCCGTCATTGCCGATGGCTGATCGAACAGGACGTCGGACTCGCAGTTTTCGGCACCAACTCGGAAGCGAATTCGCTCGCCGTCAGCGAGAAAATGAAGCTGCTCGAAACGTTGGTTGGCGCAGACATTCCGCTCGATCGTCTGATGCCGGGCACAGGCTGCTCGGCCCTCACCGACACGGTCGAACTAACACGCCATGCGCTTTCGCTAGGCGTGAACCATGTGCTGACGCTGCCGCCGTTCTTCTACAAGGGCGTCACCGACGAAGGCTTGTTCCGCAGCTATGCGCAGATCATCGAACGCGTGGGTTCCGACGCACTGCGCATTTATCTGTATCACATCCCGCCCGTGTCCCAGGTGCCGCTCAGCCTCGCGCTCATCGAGCGGCTGCTCGCTGCTTTCCCGGGCGTGATCGCCGGCGTGAAGGACAGTTCGGGCGACTGGAGCAACACGCAGGCCATGCTCGAGCGCTTCCAGCCGCATGGCTTCGATGTGTTCGCCGGCAGCGAGACCTTCCTGCTGGCCACCATGCGGGCGGGCGGCGTTGGCTGCATCACGGCAACCGGAAACGTCAATCCGGCGGCTATCGTGCAGTTGTATCGTCACTGGCAATCGGCCGACGCCGATGCCCGTCAGGCAGCACTGGATGCCACGCGTGCGGTGTTCGCCAAGTTCCCGATGATTCCTGCACTCAAGGCAGCGATCGGCGTGTATTCCAACGATCCCGACTGGGGCGTCGTCCGCCCTCCTCTCGTCGATCTGATACCAGCGCAATGCGATGCGCTCGCCGCCGCGCTTCGCGAAATCGGCTTCTCGATGTCCGGGGTCGAAGTCACCGCCTGATGCCCTGAAGAAACAACCGCCGGTTGCATGCGCAACCGGTGGTGTTTTCCAGCTATTCATGGGTTCGGCTTCAGGCCCAATCGTCTAGCGCGTATTCGTTCAGCGCGGCTTCATCGAAGTCGAATCCGAGGCCTGGACGAGTCGGCACGGTCAGGTTGCCGTCTGCGAACGACAGCTGCGTGTCCACCAGCCGACGGAAATTCAGCACCTGATCGTCAGGAAAAAATTCGACATAGCGCGCATTGGGCGTCGACGCCACCAGATGCACGTGCAGATCGTGGAACCAGTGCGGGCACATCGTCACACCCACGGCCGCGGCCGATGCCGCAATCCGCCGCCATTCGCTGATCCCGCCGCATACCGCCGCGTCCGACTGAAGGATCATGGCCGCGCGCTTGTCGAGCAGCTCCTGATGCCGCCAACGCCCCGCTTCTATCTCGCCGGTCGCAACGGTCACCGGCGTGCGTCGGCTCAGTTGCGCATGACTCTCGATGTCGTCAGGACTGAACGGCTCTTCGATCCAGTACGGGTTGAACGGCTCGTACCGGCGCATGTATTCGAGCGCGGTCGGAACGTCGGACCAGGCGTTGTTGGCATCGAGCATCAGCAGCACGTCGTCGCCGATCGCTTCGCGGGCTGCCCTGATCCGCGCTTCCTCGCTGCGCGGATCGAGCCGCCCTACCTTCATCTTCACCGCGCGAAACCCCAGCGCCACATAGCCGGCCATTTCCTCGCCGAGATGCTCCGGCGTCTTGCCTTCCAGGTAGTAACCACCGCTGGCATAGGCCGGCACGGTGGCGCTAGATGTGCCGCCGAGATAGCGGCTCAACGGCAGTCCCGCAGCGCGTGCATTGCGGTCCCACAAGGCGATGTCGATGATGGACAGCGCCCGCATGACCGAGCCCGCACGCCCTTGCAGCAGCGACTCGTCGTACATGGCGCACCACGAGCCTTCGACGTCGAGCGCGGAGCACCCACGTAACAGCGGCGCAAACAGTTCGCGCACGGCATACGTGACCAGCATGCCGGCGCGGTTGCCGCTGTAACAAAAGCCGATGCCGTAATTGTCATCGGCTGTCGTGACGCGCACCACCGTGTAGTCGCGGGCAGTGACGAGGCGGGTCGAGAATGCTGTGTGGCGGTCAAGCGGCACGCGGATGGTGCGCGCCTCCACCGAAACGATCCGCGAACGTGTCTGATAATCGGTTTGCTCGGGTTCAACGATGACATGTTTCATAGCAGTAGATCGACTCGAAAAGATAGCGATTCTCACGGGACCGATCGTGCGGCCGCGCTCACCGTCGCAGGCGGGTGGCTCCGGATAAAAAACAGCATGGCCAGCACACCGGCAAAATCAATCAGCGATCCGAACAAAAAAGCGCTGTGATAACCGCCGAAATACTGGATCAGAAAGCCGGTCAGAGCAGGGCCTATTATTCCGGAGAGGTTGCTCAGAAAATGGATGAAACCACCTACGCCGCCCTGACGGCGCAATGGAACGATCTCGTGCTGGATTGCCCAGATCGACTGGCATGACGAAGTCAGAAACAGCAGCGCGCCGGCGATCAGCGCGACCGCCGCCGGCAGCGTGCTGGCCGACGTGATGCTCGCTACCGCCACGCCGGACAAGGCGAGCGGCAAGGTCGCGACGATCTTGCGCGCCTTGACCGGATCATCCATGCGCTTGTAAATGAAGTCACCTGCAAGGCCGCCGCCGAAGTAGCCGATCGCGCCGCAGATCCACGGGATCGACGTGATCACGCTCATCTGGCGCAATCCTAGATGCATCTCGCTGGTGAGGTAACTGGGCAGCCACGAGATAAACACGTACTGCGTGTAGTTGACGGCAAACAGGCCCGCACCCAGCGCAAGCGTGCTCGGACGGCGCAGGTAGGAAGCGAGGGTCGTGCCATCGTCTTCGACGTTGCGCACTTCCGCGGCCAGGCGGCTTTCGTCGATCAGCCGCGTCTCGTGCGGGCCGACGCGGTGGTTCTGATGCGGCTTGTCCGTCACCAGGATGCGCCAGCACACAAGCCACAGGAAACCGAGCACCCCGATCACCACAAACGACACGCGCCAGCCGAACATCACGGCCGTCAGGCCAACTACCGGCCCCGCAATCGCGTTGCCCAGCGTCTGACCCGAAAAAGTGAAGCCGATCATCGTGGCCGTTTCGTGGCGAGGGAACCAGTTGGAGATGGTGCGATTGGTATTCGAACTCATCGGTCCTTCGCCAATGCCGAAGAACACCCGGCACACCAGCAGCGAAACGAATCCCGTGGCGGCGGCAGTGAGCCCACAAAATAGCGACCAGATACCCATGGCCCACGAGAAAACGCGCATCGTTCCAAATTTGTCGGAAAAATAACCGCCAAGGAACGAAAAAATCGAGTAGCCGATAAAGAAGCTGCTAAACACGATCCCCAATTGCGATGGAGACAAGTCGAGCGTCTTGGCGACGATCGGCGCCACAATGCCGAGCGCTGCCCGATCCATATAGTTGATAGCGCCTGCTGCGAACAGCAGGCCAGCAACTACATAACGGTACTTACCATTCATGGCACGGACTCCTTGCGTGGCGGAACGGACCGTTTATGCGGCGGTGGTAGGCGTCCCGGCTGTCTCGCCTGCCGCGCGCCGGCCGATGACCAGCAGCATTGCCAGCACGCCGACCAGATCGACCGCCGCGCCGAGCATGAAGCCGCTGCTGTAACCACCCAAGTACTGGACCGCTAAACCCATCATGGTCGGACCGACAATGCCCGAGATGTTGCTCATCAGGTGAACAAAGCCGCTTACGCCCCCAAGATGCCTGCCTGGCACAAGCTCGTGCATGGCGGCCCAGCACGCTTGCGACGAAGCCGTCAGGAACAGTACGGCGAACGCGACAAGCAGTACTGCGGGCGTCACGGAATCGACCATGCTGACGCCCACCAGGGCGAGACCCGACAGCGCGAGCGGCACGATCGCCGAGACCTTGCGCGCCAGCAGCTTGTTGCTCATGCGCTTGAAACACGCGTCGGCGAGCAGGCCGCCACCGAAGTATCCAATCCCGCCGCATGCCCATGGCACTGCGCTCAGAAAGCTCATGTGCTTCATGTCGAGATGCAGCGCGTTGGTGAAATAGCTCGGCATCCACGAGATGAACACGAACAGCGTGTAGTTCACCGCAAACAGGCCGACGCCAAGCGCGAGCGTGCTCGGACGAAACAGGTAGTTGCGCAGCGGCGTGCTTTCGTCGCCGCCTTCTGCAGGATGTGCCGCACTGCGGCTCGCTTCGACCATCTCGCGTTCGGCCTCGCCGACCCGCGCGCTTTGCGCCGGCTTGTCGGTAGCGAACATGCGCCAGGCGACGATCCACACCAGCCCGAACGCCGCGATGATCACAAACGACGTGCGCCAGCCGTAGGCGATGGCAATCAGTCCCACCACCGGCCCGGCGATCGCACTGCCTACCGTCTGGCCTGAAAACGTAAAGCCGACCATGGTCGCGGTTTCATGCCGGGGAAACCAGTTGGTGATGGTCCGGTTGGTCGTCGAATTCATCGGACCTTCGCCGAAGCCGAACAGCGCGCGGGAGATCAACAGCGTGCCGAATCCAGTCGCGGCCGCAGTCAACCCGCAGAGAATGGACCACGCCCCCATCGCCCAGGAGAAGACCCGGCGCGGTCCATACTTGTCGGCGAGTTGTCCGCCGACGAATGCGAAGATGGAATAGCCGAAGAAAAAACTGCTGAACACTACGCCGAGTTGCGACGGTGAAAGATTCAGATCCTTGTTGAGGACAGGCGCGACCACGCCAAGCGCCGCGCGGTCCATGTAATTGATCGCGCCCGCGATAAACAGCAGCAAGGCGACAACGTAGCGATACTTCCCAGTCTTCATGTTGTCTCTATTCCATGTAATTGAGGATACCGAATGTTGCTATCTGGCACTTCTCTCGAGTGCCATGGAGGTACTACTTGTTGACAAGCCTGGCGGGAAGCTGCGTCAAGATGAGACCTGCGGAGACAATCAGCGACCCCGCAATCAGGAACAGGCTCGAATCAAGTGAATGCGTGACCGTCTTTAGCCACCCCACAAGCGCAGGGCTTACGAAGCCTGCGAGATTGCCCGTCGAATTGATCAAGGCAATGCCGGCGGCCGCACCGGTGCCGCCGAGGAAGGAAGTGGGCAAGGCCCAGAACATGGGTAAGGCCGTAATCACGCCCGAAGCGGCAAGCGTCAGGCCAAGCAACGCAATATACGTATTGTTGCCCGCGTAGGCGCACATCACGAACCCCGCAGCCGCCATGCATTGCGGCAACACGACGTGCCAGCGGCGTTCACGCGTGCGGTCCGCGTGGCGGCCGACCACAATCATCAGAATCAGGGCGGCAAGATAAGGCACGACGGTGAGCAAGCCGATGGTGAAGGCGTCCGTGATTCCGGAACTCTTTATGATGGTTGGCTGCCAGAAGCCAACGGCATAGGAGCCCATCACGATACCGAAGAGAATCGTGCACAAGGTCCAGACTTTGAGCGAGGTGAAGACCTCGCGCACGGAACCGTGGCTTTTGGTGCGTGCTTCCGCATCGATTTCCGACGCAATGAAGTCGCGGTCCTGAATCGGTAGCCACTTTGCGTCCTTCACCCGATCATCGAGGAACCAGAAAATGACGGCTGCCAGGATCAGCGCGGGGACGGCTTCCAGAATGAACAGCCACTGCCAGCCGGCAAGCCCCGCGTTTCCCGCGAGGCGCTGCATGATAAAGCCCGAAATCGGGCCGCCGACAATGCCCGCCACCGGATTGCCCGCCATCAGGAAGGCAATCATCTTGCCGCGCCGATGCGATGGAAACCAGTAGGTGAGATACAGCACCAGCCCCGGGAAAAAGCCCGCTTCGGCCACGCCCAGAAAGAAACGCAATACGTAGAACATCGTGGGCGTGGTGACCCACGCGGTCGCGGCCGAGAGCACGGCCCATGTGAGCATGATCCGGGCGATCCAGCGCCGCGCGCCGAGCCGGTGCAGCAGCAAGTTGCTCGGCACCTCGAAGAAGAAATAACCGATGAAAAAGATGCCGGCGCCTAAGCCATACATCGCCTCGCTGAAGTTCAGATCGCTGAGCATCTGGAGCTTGGCGAAGCCCACGTTGACCCGATCCAGATACGCCACCACGTAGCAGACGAACAGCAAGGGCATGAAGCGCCAGGTCACCCGCGTGTAGATCGAGTTGCTTGCCGCGCTGTCAGGTAGTTGTATTGCCGGGGTTTGGGTACTCACGGGCTGTCTCCGCTATTTTGTTCGACTACCTACAGGCGACGGTTTTACTTATAGGTGTAAATGGCCGTTCGCCCTCGCAATGCGCTGAGCCACTGCGCACTCAACTCATGATGCCGATCTGCCACGGTACGAATTCGTGGTCACCCAGTCCGAGCATTTCGCTTTTTGTGCGCTCGCCCGACGCGGCAGCAAGAATAGCGTCGAAGATTTTCTGGCCCGTGCTGTGGATCGACGCGATGCCATCCAGAATCCCTCCGCAGTTAAGATCCATGTCTTCGGTCAGACGCGTGTACATCGGCGTATTGGTGGCGAGTTTCAGCGACGGCACGGGCTTGGCGCCGAACATCGAACCGCGCCCTGTCGTGAAGGCAATAAGATTTGCGCCGCCCGCAATCTGACCCGTCGCGGAGACGGGGTCGAAGCCGGGGGTGTCCATGAATACGAGTCCAGATTGCTTCACCAGCTCGGCGTATCGATACACTTGCATGAGGGGCCCGGTGCCGCCTTTCATCGCTGATCCAATCGACTTTTCGAAGATGTTCGCCAGTCCGCCCACCTGATTGCCAGGGCTGACCTGGCCGTTGATCTGAACGTCTCGACCGACCGAATACTCGTCTTTCCACCAGCGGATCCGCTCAACCAGTTTCTCGCCGACTTCGCGGCTGACCGCACGCCGCGTGAGCGTATGCTCCACGCCGTAGATTTCGGGTGTTTCGGAGAGGATGGCGGTGCCGCCATGACGGACCAGCAAGTCCATCGCCGCACCAAGCGAAGGATTGGCGGTGATCGAGGAAAAGCCGTCCGAGCCGCCGCATTGCAGACCGATTTTCAGGTGGCTTGCGGGAACCGTCGTGCGCTTCATGCGATTGGCATCGGGTAACAGCGCCCGGACCGCAGCTACGCCGGCCTCGATGGTCCGACGGGTGCCGCCGTTCTCCTGCATGATGAATGTGTGCAGCCGCGAATCAGCCTTCAGACCTTCCTGATCCATCAGTCCGGCCAGTTGGTTGCGCTCGCATCCCAGTCCGACAATCAGCGCCGCGGCAAGATTGGGATGCCGCGCGTAACCCGCCATCGTCCGGCGCAGCAGCGCCATCGGCTCACCGCTCATTTCCATGCCGCAGCCGATCGAGTGCGTGAACGCGACCACACCGTCTACGTTGGGGTAGTCCGCCAGGCGTTCCGGCGTGAACCATTCGGCGATCCTGTGCGCGACCGTGGCGGAACAATTGACTGTCGACAACACGCCGATGTAGTTGCGCGTGGCAACCTCGCCGTTATCCCGCACGATGCCCTGGAACGTGGCGCGCTCGGCCTCGGGCACCATCTCGACGGGCTGGTAGTCCGCGCCAAATGCGTAGTCCCGGTCGAACTCACGGAACTCGACGTTATGGCTATGGACCATCGTGCCTGGCGCAATATCCGTCGCGGCGAAACCGATCACCACGTTGTATTTGCGAACCGGCTCGCCCTTTTTGATGGGCGTCGCCGCGATCTTATAACCTGCGGCCACCTGGCTGCGGCAAACAAAATCTTCCGCTGGAACCGGCGTACCGATTGCGACGTCGATACGCGCAATGACCACATTGTCAGCGGGATGCAACCGGATCACTGGCCCGGTTACGTTCTTGCTCGTCATCTCAGTCATCAGGCATTGCCCTTCTAGAAATTTGCGCCGGGCGGTCAAAAAAGGCGCGAAACGAGTAATCGCTTTCTTACATAACCGCTACGGCCGATGCGTCACGGCTCGAAGCTCAAGAATTTCAGGCATCTTATGGCACTTCATTGACTAATTCAAGAGAAAGCGCTTACTCATTTCCCTTTATACTAGCGATCGTGCCGCCGCAATAGGCGGAAATGCCGGGTCCTGAACAGGAGAGTGAGATGTGGCAACAAGCTGAGCGATACCCCGACCCGCGGGTGATTTCGCTAGACCCTTCCTTCGATAAATACCGCGTGGCCTTTTCGGCTGTCGAACGGCTGGCTACCGGTTACCGGTGGACCGAAGGTCCGGTATGGTTCGGCGACGGACGCTACCTGCTCTGGAGCGACATTCCGAACAACCAGATGCTGAAATGGGAGGAGGAAACGGGCGTAGTCAGCGTGTTCCGGAAACCTTCCAACTACGCGAATGGCAACACCCGCGACAGACAGGGGCGGCTCGTTACGTGCGAGCACGGCCGCCGCGTCACACGCACTGAGTACGACGGCAGCATCACCGTCCTTCTCGATTCCTTTGAAGGCAAGCCGCTTAATTCCCCCAACGACCTGGTCGTGAAGTCGGACGGTTCTATCTGGTTCACTGATCCGCCGATGGGCATTTCCGGACACTACGAAGGAATCAAGGCGGAGCAGGAACTCCCCCACTCCGTATATCGAATTGATGGCATGACGGGCGAAGCGTCCGTAGTCACTCGCGACTTGAAAGGGCCGAACGGCCTGTGTTTTTCACCCGACGAGAAGCTGCTCTACATCATCGAATCGCGCGGTGTGCCCAACCGGATGATCCACGTCTATGAAGTGGACGCGGATGGCCGCGGAATCGGTAAAGGCCGAATGTTCTACGACGCGGGCGCCGGCACGATCGACGGTATGCGCGCGGACATCGACGGCAATTTATGGTGCGGCTGGGGCATGGGCAATGACGAACTCGATGGCGTCATGGTTATTTCGCCACAGGGAAAGATGATTGGCCGGATCGCCCTGCCCGAGCGCTGCGCGAATTTGTGCTTTGGTGGACGCGCGCGTAACCGGCTGTTCATGGCGTCGTCGCAGTCCATTTATGCGGTGCACGTCAACACGCAGGGCGCGCTGGGTGGATAGCCCCGTTCGCCACGAAACGTATCACGGCCTCCGGCATGCGCCGGTGGCGGCACTTCACTTCGAAACACTGACTTGATAACCCTGACATGCAAAGCAAACCCGTATTGACCGTTGTAGAAGCTACGCGAATCCTGGAAGCCGCGCGCGCGGAAGCAGAGAAAAACCAGTGGGCAGTAACCATCGCGGTCGTGGATGACGGGGGTCATCTGCTGGCCCTGCTCCGCCTCGACGGCTGTGCGCCGATAGGCGCTTACATCGCGACCGAAAAGGCGCGTACCTCCGCGCTCGGTCGACGTGAATCGAAGCAGTACGAAGACATGATCAACGGCGGCCGCACCGCGTTCCTGAGCGCGCCGCTAGCCGGCACGCTCGAGGGCGGCGTCCCGGTCGTGGTCGACGGAAACGTTGTGGGTGCAGTCGGCGTGTCCGGTGTCAAACCGGATCAGGATTCGCACGTGGCCAGAACCGCGGCAAACAGCCTCAACGGCTGATTGATTGATATTTGAAACTGTTGGAGCAAATGATGGGTGAAATGATCGACAGAAACGGGCTGCGTGTCGCCCCTGTTCTCAGCAAATTTGTCGACGATGAGGCGTTGAGTGGGACTGGCATCGACAGCGAAGCCTTCTGGAAAGGCTTCGATGCCCTCGTCCACGACCTCGCCCCCAAGAACCGCGCGCTGCTCGCAGAACGCGATCGCCTGCAGACGGAACTGGACCAGTGGCACCGCGCACATCCGGGGCCCGTGCGCGATCTGAAGGCATACCGCGCATTTCTCGAAGGCATCGGCTATATCGTACCGGTGAGCGCAGCTGTTAAGGCGACGACCCAGAATGTCGACACCGAAATCGCCGGGCAAGCCGGCCCGCAACTCGTCGTGCCACTGTCGAACCAGCGCTACGCGCTCAACGCCGCGAATGCGCGCTGGGGCAGCCTCTACGATGCACTCTACGGCACCGACGCGATCCCCGAAACCGACGGTGCCGAGCGCACCGCTTACTTCAACCCGGTCCGCGGCGCACGCGTGATCGCGCGCGCCCGCGCATTCCTCGATGAAGCCGCGCCGCTCGTCAACGGCTCGCACGTCGACGCCATCGCGTACCGCGTGGAATGCGGCAAGCTCGCCGTCACGCTCAAGAACGGCTCGTCGGCGTTGAAGGTCCCCGCGCAGTTCATCGGCTATCAGGGGGATGCAGGCTCCCCTTCCGCCGTCCTGCTCAAACATCACGGCCTGCACTTCGAGATCCAGATCGACGCCACGGACTCCATCGGCAAGACCGACGCTGCGCGCGTGAAGGACGTGCTGATGGAAGCGGCCGTGTCGACGATTATCGATTGCGAAGACTCCGTTGCCGCTGTCGATGCCGCCGAAAAGGTCCAGCTTTACCGCAACTGGACCGGCCTCGCGAAAGGCGACCTGACCGAGCAAGTCACGAAGAACGGCAAGACCTTCACGCGTCGCCTGAACGCCGACCGCACATACACCGCGCCCGATGGCTCGACCGTGAAACTGCATGGCCGCTCGTTGCTGTTTATCCGCAACGTCGGGCATTTGATGACGAATCCGGCGATCGTCGATCGCGACGGTCGTGAGATTCCCGAAGGCATTCTGGATGCCGTGATGACATCGCTGGGCGCGATGCACGACCTGCAAAACAAGCTCAATTCGCGGACCGGATCGATTTACATCGTCAAGCCGAAGATGCACGGCCCGGCCGAAGTCGCGTTTTCCAATGAACTGTTCGACCGTGTCGAAGATCTGCTCGGGCTGCCGCGCCATACCATCAAGATGGGCATCATGGACGAGGAGCGCCGCACGAGCGTCAATTTGCAGGCGTGCATTGCGGCGGCATCGGCGCGCGTCGCGTTCATCAATACGGGCTTCCTGGATCGCACCGGCGACGAGATGCACAGCGCAATGGAAGCCGGTCCGATGATGCGCAAGGGTGATATGAAATCGTCGGCATGGATCGCGGCTTACGAGCGCAATAACGTGCTGGCCGGCTTGAGCTCGGGATTGCGCGGACGCGCGCAGATCGGCAAAGGCATGTGGGCGATGCCCGACCTGATGCATGCGATGCTCGAACAGAAAATCGCGCATCCGAAAGCGGGCGCGAACACGGCTTGGGTGCCGTCGCCGACTGCCGCGACACTGCACGCGCTGCACTACCATCAAGTTGACGTTCAGGCCGTGCAGCAAGAGTTGGAAAAGACCGCCTACGACAGCGTACGCGATGAGCTGCTCGATGGCTTGCTGACGATTCCTGTCGTCGAAGAGGCGCAGTGGTCAGATGAGGAAATCCGCAAGGAAATCGAGAACAACGCGCAAGGGATTCTGGGTTATGTGGTGCGCTGGATCGATCAGGGCGTCGGCTGCTCGAAGGTGCCGGATATTCACGATATCGGCCTGATGGAAGACCGCGCGACGCTGCGCATTTCGAGCCAGCACATTGCGAACTGGCTGCATCACGGGGTGGTGTCGGAAGCGCTGGTGAACGAAACGTTCAAGCGCATGGCGAAGGTGGTGGATGCGCAGAACGCCAACGACCCGCAGTACCAGCCGATGGCCGGTCATCTGGACACATCACTCGCGTTCAAGGCGGCGAAGGCGCTGGTTTTTGAAGGGCGGTCGCAGCCTAGCGGGTATACGGAACCATTGCTGCACAAGTTCCGACTTGGTGCGAAGTGGTAGGCGTCGCATAGCGCAGTCGAAACCGTGGGCGATTCAGCATGCGTCGCGGGCGGCCGGCGGCGTCCCGCGTACGCATGTGCTTGGCAACTTGCGGCTATGGTGTAAATAGCCGCATTGACAACATGTTCCTTTTAGTGAGGATACCCAGGCGTGTGGGCGCGAGGCATGCCGGAGTGTGGACGCTTCCGTATTCGAGTTCGGCGTCGTGCTGATAGGCCGCACGCCAAAACAGGTAGGTACGCCAGGAGCGGTGGTGACGCCGACGCGAACCCGCGTGGTCCGCGGAACATGTCGGCCGCCGCCGACGTGTTCGCAACGGACAGCCGCCGGCATATTACCGACCGGCGGCTGTCGCACGCTGTCAGGATCCGTTCACGGCGTCCTTGAACGCCTTGCCGGCAGTAAACTTGACGGTCTTCGCTGCGGGGATCTGGATTTCGGCGCCGGTCGCCGGGTTGCGGCCCACGCGTGCGGCGCGGGCTCCCGTTGAAAACGACCCGAAGCCGATGAGTTGAACCGTGTCGCCCTTCCTGACCGCGCTCGTGATTGCGCCGATGAACGCATCGATCGCTTCGCCTGTTGCCGCCTTGCTCGCGCCAGTCGCCGCAGCGACCGCATCCACCAGTTCCTGTTTGTTCATTGTCGATCCGTTGTTTTCTTTGTGGAAACCGTCACCCTCCCGATCGCCGCGCGTTCGCGCAATGACAAACGGCGCGCGATCCTCCTCGCTACTCGTAGCCATCGGTAACATGGGCGCACGAGACTAGAACTACAGAATACGTAATATTTGATACATGGCGGTTTGCGAAGGTACTGCCTAGCGATATCTGCTAGCGCTTGTCGATTTCGCAGCCTTAGAATGCGCCTCGTCGTGAAACATAAGGACAGCCGTGCCTCGAAAGTCCTCCAAGTTATTGTTTGTGCATCGTTTTTTCGCTTCCGCATTGATCGTTTAATTGTTTCACGAAAATCCGTTGGTCGATGTCTGAAGTCCGCTTCGTGTATACCGCCCCCTGCAAGCTCCAACCGTAGCTAAGCATTCGAGCGGGTCGTGGAGGTGCTCGTAAAGCTCCGTGCTGCTGGCACCCTCCCCGCAACAGCACGAAAACTGCTCCTAGCTGCGCGGCGTCGGCGCCTTCCACGTGACCGATGCACGCACGATCACGCGCCTCTTCGGTGACTAAACCGAATGACGTACTGCTGATCGAAGGTGTCGCCCTCAATGTGGGCGTCGCTAAGGATGCTCGCGCGGGGCTTTGACTTTGGCGTCCGGCCAACTCAGGCAAAGATCGAGGGTCGAAACTTTCGAAGATTTTGCCGCCGATCAGCGGACAGTATTCACTCGGAGCGAGACAGATTTTGAAAGCATCACGAAAGCAATGTCAGGACTTTGCCTTTGCGTCGAATTGAGACGCGTATAGCGCGTCCTCCCTCGGGACGCGCATTCGGGACTTTTTGATTATGCGAGGACATGCGATGCAGATATATTTGACTATTGAACCAGAAAATTAATAGGTAATTCATATGATTACATTCATTTTTTGTCGGTGCGTTATCTGTCTAACGGTTCAACATGAAGGCACAAGACAGTGAAATGGTGACCGTGATAAGCATCTACCGTGAATAGCGGCGCGACGACAACACGCGCAAGTACGTCGCAGTCGTGATGTTTTCAAAGGTAATCCGACTTCGCGGTAGGCGGGAGCCCTCTGCTGCGAACCGCAAGGTTTGCACGACCTGCCGGACGAGTCCGCGGTTCGAGTCAAAGAAATCGAGCCCAGCTAGAGTGGCTTCCTCAATCAATTTGCGGCGTGGGAGTTGTAGGGCCTGCCGGAGGAATTCCGGCTGAAGCGACTGCCATAGCTGATGCAATGTATCTAGCGCGTAGATGAACGTGACCTGCCATGGCCACCGCGGCAAATGGATGCCGGCACCCGCCTGCCTCGCCATTTTTTTGACGTAGCTCTCTCCTTCTGGGGAGACACCCGCCGGGCTCTTCTTTGCGATGTTGTGCGCTGGTTACTACCAGCTGGCAGGGGTCAGAATGCTCACCCGAGTCCTATTCACGCCCAACACGATAAGGCCGCAACTGGGCGGGCGCCCCGCGCCGGTGGACTTGACCGCTCGTTGTCTCCGTATCGACATTGCTCCAACGCCGGATAGTTGCACCAAGGTCTAATCCAGACGGCGCCCCCATGATGAACCGGATCGAGAGGACGACGCGGCTGGAAGCATCGCTCGTCGAGATGCGCGACCATCTACTCGAGCGCTATGTCTGATGAACCTCTACCCGTCCGAAAACCTTGTGGACGCGCGAAGATTCAATCGCGGGCCGAAGTGGATGACCGTTTTTTGGTGAAGGACACAACCAAGGCGACTGAATTCCGGAGAGGAAGGCTCGGCTCCAGCACGGTTTCGGGAAGTAGTGTACCAGCCAGTGCATCACCAGCAAGTAAAGACTCTAGCCGTGCTGCAGGCCTGCATCGAACTGTGCGGCCGAACGCTGACGCTGCGACGCCAGAACGGCAATTCGTGTCCGAGGAACAGTCCACGAACCTCGTGTCGTTCAATCCGGACGCAAATCGCTGACGGCGCCGCTTTGGCGAATGGGTGAGTCGCGCGACGGCAACCGGGGCCGCAATCACGCGCCCGGCCTTTAACTCCTCCGTGGTCTCTCCCGTACAACAACGTCGAAGCGATGCTGACACACATGCCCTGTTCCGCGATGGCCCGAACACCCCCGCGGCCAGAAGGGGCTTGAATGCTTTGTCTTGTCAGCGTCTGGAGGTTTAGCAGACTGCGATCTCGGCGCCTCGATGGGCATTGCGCAAGCGCGGAGGGATTTCTCACGCAGTCGTATCCAGGGTGAAGCGGCACGAAGCCACTCCGGATAGCTGGGCGCTGCGCCCGTTTTCCGGGCATTCGTCCCCGATTTGCAGCGGTACAAGGTGTTTGTACTGCGGGAATTTTCGCGTGGCGATTGGCGTACGCTACCTTTGCGGCACCCCATGTCGGGACATCGCGGAGCCGGTGACAGAAACGAAAACCGGCCGTTCCCGTCGACAAGGGCTGCCGAAGATGCACTGGGAGTCGTTCACGCGCGGCGGCGGCATCCTCTCCCCTGAATGCGCGAAGTTCATCCACTCACGGCGTACCGTGTCGCTTGAAGTCAATGGCCCCGCGGTATTGAGCGCACAGTATCGCCTCGCGCGCGCAACCGTACTTCTGATCGGTTTCACCAGTATGCAGCGGGATGATACTTTCCACCTCATCCGCGTCCCGCCCCCAGCCCGGGCCGGAGCAGCACGAAGAATCAGACATCCTCGGAAGGTCGCGATTCTGTGGAACCGGAAGTGACGGACGGGGTCCGTTCGCATCTGGTGATCGAAGTACTACACGCTCACAGCCGATCGCGAAATTGATTCTGAGGATGCGAAAAAGCGAGAAGTTCCGCGTCTCTCGGTGGTGATCCCAACCACGGAAACCCCAAAGGCAAAGCATCTGCTCATTCTGTGGATTGGTAGTGGATCTTGCGCCACGGTTAGACCAGGCCGTGACGCGGACACCGCTGCGCCTCGCGGAGAACGAAACTCTCGCGCTGGACCTGCGGGAACCGCGCCCTTCGCTTGAAGCGGCGGCGCACGCGCTGCACCACACGTTCGTCAAGCTGCTCGCGGCGGACCACCTGCGCGTGGATGTGCTGCAGCGTGTGCTGAGTTACGCTTTCCTCCAGAGTGCGACGATCTACATATCGGTAGAGCGGGCCCGCAGCCTTTGGGGCACGGGATAGTTCTAACACGACCCCGCCTGAGCGAGGTAGAGGGAGGCACCGCCACTGGAGGCACTTTCCACCCTAGCTATCAGCGGCGAGCAAATGGACAGTCGAGTCGTTGCGCTGTCGTCATATATTTGCCCGCCTATGGGTCGAAAGGTGAGGCTTGAACGCGTGTCAGCGATGCTGACACCTCTACACGAAGAAAGTCGGACAGATCGAAGTAAATCGACAGTCAACCGCGAGTGTCAGTAATACCGACACTCCGAACAGGGCGCGTTGAAGAGTCGCTGTCGCAACCTGTCAGTACGCTCGTGGCTCCTCGCGTAGCGGTTGCGCAGATTCCAGTGCATATAAACCTCGGCCACGCGGTCATGCCAACCAAGCGGTCTCTCACATTCGCAAGAGGAAATACCGTGACCCCAGGCAACGCCGACGGGACGGCGGTCCGCAACTACAGCAGACGCCACACTTGAATCACATCAAGTAGGTGTGGCATACGTTGAGACCCACGTGATGACCGCAATCCGGTTCACCTTCCAGGCGTCGCTGCGGGCTAGGCTTTGTCTTCTATGGGATGCAAGCTCGCCGCTGACTCGCGCTAGAAGACGACCGCAAAACAGCTAAGGTTTTCTGCTTGCCGTCCTTCTTGTCCAAAACTCAGAGTGTCAGTAATACCGACACTGCTCCCGCAGGGCCAGACCGACCAAACGTCCACGACTGGACGCGTCGTCCGTCGTATGCAGTTCAGAATCGGTCGGTGCCAATTTCACTCACCCATGAGTGTCCAATGTTGCGCCTCGCCCGAAGCGGAACGCGGATCGCAGACACGGCCTGCATCGACCTCCCGCCCCCTCGGCGATAGAACACAACGTCTCGCTTCGAGACTCCGGTGTCAGTATTACTGACGCCCCGCGTCGGCACAAAAAAGCCCGCTCGACGCGGGCTCCTTTGTCGCAAGAAATGCTAGGTCACCGCGGCTCACCCTTGTACAGCTCACTGATAAGCTGCCGAATTCGCGCCTCTTGGGACTCGGTCAACGCCGCTGCCTTGATTTTCACCGTAAAGCTATTGACGTCCTTGGTGATGCTTCCCGCCTGGTCTTTTCCGGCGAAGAATTTCTCGATAAGCCTCTCCCGAGCCGTCGTCCCCGACGCACGACGAGTCACCATCGCGATAATCGCCGGCGCAAGTTTGCCTTGGGCAAGATCCCCCTTGACCACATCTGGCCACAGTTCGCGTGCAGCCAACTCAGCTTCGCCGCCGTGCTTCTTAAGGGCTGAGACAATTTCCTCTGCAGCGTTACAGCCGAGTAGGGCAGGCTGCAAATCAAGGTCCTTCTTCATGAAGTCCGGCAGATTGTCGAACGCAAGAAATTGGTATAGCCCGGTACGTGACAGGCCCACTGCCTCTGCCAGCCTTTTGCGGCTAGGAAACTCGCTCTCAGACCGACGAAGCGAGATGGCCACTTCATAATCGGTGAGGTCGTCCCGGTCCATATTCTCGACCAGCGCCAGCACAATCATGTCCTGGTCGGAGCACTCGATGACTACCGTCTTGATGTACTCCGCCCCGAGTATTTTGTGTGCTCGCCAGCGCCGCTCCCCTGCCACAATCTGGTAGGCCGATTCAACCCGACGAACCACGATGGGCTGCATGAGCCCGACTTCGCGAATCGACTCTGCCAGCTCTGACAGCTTGGCTTCATTGAATACCCGCCGCGGCTGCCAGGGATTAGGAACAATTTCCGTCACCGGCAACTGCGACGTCGTTCCCGACGACTCAAGCTCCTGTACCCTCAATTGCGCGGCCGCCAATGCTCCGGCCATCCCCGGTGCCGTCTCTGTCCGACTTGCGCGACGGCTGGCATCGGGGGTTCGTTCAGCCGTTGATCGAAGATTTGCGGTCTTGGCCAACATCTGATCACGGATATTGTTGGTGCTCATTGTGCTGGCCTCCATTGCTTGACGAACATGTCATCGACCCATCGGCAATAGTCAATTAACGGCTGCTTGACGCGTGCTAAGGATTTCGCCTGGCTATGAGAGCTGCTGATGTCAAAAACGGTCGTAAATGCGAGAGCACCTGAGCTCATTACGGAACTGGCAGGAACCTCAAACGGGTCCAGCCAGTGCCGATACGCACCTTGTGCCCACGTGCGGACAACCGGTGCCGCGGAAGTGCTGTTGTAGTTCACGCGGGTCAGCAATACAGAAACGAAATCGTACTTTTTGTTAGCTTCGTATTTGATGAACGACTTGGCGACGTCCGAGAAAAGTCGCCAGAAGGAAAGCGAGCTGAAGAAGTCGAGATTCTCCGGGACCATCGGCATTACCATTGCGTCCGCTGCCATCAATGCGTTCAGGTTGAGGTAAGACAGGGAGGGCGATGTATCCAGAATGATGTAGTCATAGTGCTTGCGCAATGGCGCTAGTCCATCCCGGAGCACCTGCCAGAACTTGAATCCCGCGAGCTTCATCTGCATCGCGGGAAGGTGATACTCAGCCCCGACCAGTTCTGTATGTGCCGGAATGATATCCAACCCATCCCAGTACGTTGGCTGCACCCTGGAGAGCAGACCTCCTTCGACCTTTTGGTCATAGACAAAAGGAAGCACTGTATCGTCCGGAGATACCTCTTTTTCGGCGTACAGTCCACATAGCTCGGAAAGCGAAGCTTGGGGGTCAAGGTCGACAACGAGAACCTTTCGCCCGCGCAGGCTCAACCCTTGGGCAAGGCACATCGACGTTGTGGTTTTAGCCGAGCCCCCCTTCAGCTGCGACGTGATGAGTACTTTGCCTTCGAAATCGCTCGGTCCAGCTACCAGAGGCGTCTGGTAGATGTCCGACACCTGCTGTACCCAATTTCGGGCTTCAACTAGTGTAAATAGCCGACTTCGGCTTCGTCCTGTCCCGGTGGACTGCCCTTCCGGCAGCACACCATCCCCCTTGGTTGCTAGGTATTGCACCTGCTGACGCGTCAGGCCGCACAACTCTGCGACTTCTCCAGTCGTAAACACCGGCGCTTCCTTGCGCGGGCGCGGCGCGAGAATTTGGTCCCGTAGTTCAGTTGCATAATCGGTGACGACGTCCGCGAAATCTGAGATTTCCTCAAGCGTCACGGTTCGGTCTATCGGCATCGGTTGGCTGACATTGGCCATTTCGGAGTTTTCCATGGAAATTGAAGCTAAACGGAGAATACAGGAAAAACGTAAAAACAGCGTTATATTGTCGTCCACTTTCTCAAATATCGTTCGTAAGCCACTGTTTTTTATGCCTTCAACGGTATCTGTGCCAGCCCACATGAACGAAATCGCCCGCACAAAATCTCTCACCTTTAAAGCACGTGACGCCGCCGGCGGAAACAGTTATGGACAAAGGGTGAGAGTTTTTGTCCACTGACCCGCCAGACCGAGCCGAGGAAACGGGCTGAGAGGTTAGAGTTCAAGACGTCTGATAGCGATGAGTGCACATACATGGACGATTACATTACATTTTGATTTCGTTTGACAGAAGAAGAGGGCAAAGGTGAGAGATAGTGTGCATCCACGCAAATGCCTGTATCGGAAGCGCATCCGCATGCACAAAATCCCTCACCCTTCGATCATCGACATTCGCCGCTGAAGCTTGTACGTAGGACGATAGTCGCGGCGTAACTGAATGTGACCGACGGTGTGGACGAAAGACCTCGCGTGTATCGGCCAGCAGAAGATGCTGCACACAATCTCTCACCTTTGAAGCGCGCGCGAAGAACATCACCGAGACTGGCGTCCCAAATGCATGTAAGGCGGCACTGCTTCACATCTCCCTGATTCGAAAAGCACCATCGTTCTCGCCGTGCGCTCCTAAATGCGGCGGGACACTCTGTCTCACGGACTTGAACGCGCAGAGCTGCCAGGCCTATTTGATTCCACCGCACATGGACCTTTACGCTCGACTCGGCTGTCTACCGTGGAGCCGTTAAGCTAGCCGCCTACGTTGCCGAGCGGTTTGTTGGTTGTTTTAAATAAAAAAAACGAACTAACAAACGTACAGGAGAAATACGATTCCTTTCTTATCAAACAGTTAGTGCCGGAGAGGTGAGACTCAATGTGCCAAAGGTGAGAGAAAATGTGCACCTCAGGTGAGACATCTGGGTGCAGAAGGGGAGATTTCTAGTGTGTCGAGGTGAGAGACAAAAGCGCGTTTTACCGAAGGTGAGAGATTTTCCTGCGTCGCCTGTGGATAACCGGCTGAAACCCTCTACCATCATGGGCTGGGGCTCCGCCGTTTTCACTAGTGGTGAGAGATGGTGTGCCGAAGGTGAGAGATGATGTGCATGCTGTTCATCTCAGTGCCAAAGGTGAGACTTTCTTATTGACATCTCACCTTTGTATGCCTAGAGTCTGCTGAAATTTCAAGGGAACAGGCATGTCCAGCAGCGTCGACCGGCGAGTCACCCCTCTTCAATTTGCACTGGACCTATTCGTCGAGATGGCGCCGGCGCAAAGGTCCATCGATGAGACTAGTCCGGATAAAGATATCGGTTATCAAAAGAACCGGGTCTTCGCGCGCATTATCGGATTAGGACTGTCCGCCAGACGCTTTGTGGATGCCGCTTACTTCATCGTCGCGCAGGACCCTGAAATTCAGGAAACCTATGACGTGACGCTCAGCTTTTTTAAATGGCTGATGCGCTATGACAGCAGGAATAAGAAACATTTTTCCAGCGTCATTCGCAGCGTCAAATCTTCGATGCTCGAAGTGATGAGTGCACCGGTAGTGTCCGTAGATTCGAAAGGACGCATGCTGGAGGAACCTCTCGAACCCGGTGAAGAGGGCAGTGCCGGCGATGACGAGGCGGATGAGGACTTGGCCGTCCAGAATGAAGACGGGGACTGGCTTGAGTTGATCGGCCGGGTCAGTGTCAGAAATGGCCGGATTCGCTTCCGCGTGCCTATCGAGCTGCAACGCCTCATCAAGGACCCTGAGAACTCGTACTGGACCAGCCTGCTAGTCACCTCGAGATTTACGCTCATCTATGCTCGAGGTATTTACGACCATGTCTTGCCATCCGTACCCAGCGGGCTAACAGACTGGCTGTCACTCGACCTCGTTCGAAACTTGCCCGGCAAGTCATGGGCAAACAACGCTGAGTTCAAATACTTCAAGCGCGATTATCTCGAGCCGGCCGTCAACCAAATCAACGAACTGTCCGACATCGAGTTGTCGTATGAGACCCGTGCCGGAACTCCCGGCTCACGAAAGAAAGACCAGATACGCTTCCGGCTCAAACGTAAGGAAGGGGCATTGGCATCCAAAGCGGCCATGCTGAACTCAGTCGTACTCTTCAAAATGCTTCAGGATGAATTCGGACTGTCTGAAAAACAGTTTGAAAAAATCGCTGAGAACAGGTTCGTCTGGACGGACGAGCGCATTCAACAAGCCATCGACTACACCCGCTGGACAATCAGGCAGGGTATCAAGGTGAAAAGAGCATCCGCCTACTTGATGAGGGCTCTTTCGGATAACTATCGGGTATCCGACGCCGACAGGCAGGTCGAATTGATTCAGGCCCAGCTTGTTGAGGCTACGACGGGGGAACAGGGGGCGAGGTCTGACCGGCAAAAGGAAGTCGAGGCCAGCTTGGCGGCAGCTAACGCGGCAGCCGATAAACGTCGACAGGAGGAGATTCGTCTGGCGCGCGAATTCTTCGACACAGCGGACAAGAAGACACGGGAGGACCTCGTCCGCAAGTTTGTCGCGTCGAGCACGATGGGACTGCGTGCTATTGAGCGTCAAATGCTCAAGCCGGCTAATGTCACTGAGGCCAACATTCTGAATCTGCCAGACGTTGCCAATACGTTCAGCTCGTACGTCGCCGGCGAAATTAGAAAAGCTGCGCGTGTGCGTGCGCGGAACCCGTAACGCTCTGTACGGCTATCAGCAATCCGGCAGCCTCGCTGCGGAAGTTGCCGGTGACATTGACCACGATACCTGCAAGGTTCGGCTGACCCACGCCATCGGCGATTCCGTGGCGAACGCTACCCGTCGGAGAGCGCGGCCGTCTACCGCCTTCTGAGCGGCTGTACGCCGCACTATCGTTGCGGCGTTACCTCCTTAATGTGGCCGCGCCGTACTCGGCGATGCGCCGCTTGGGAAAATCGCAGCGCCCCTTTAAGCCTCTATCGCTTTGCTAGGCAGGCTCTGTCAGCATCGACGGTGCGCGCGCGCCGCGCGTCGGATTGAATCGCTGACAAGCCGCGTCGGGAGCCCGACCGGAACCGCACGGTGAGGCCCTGTCAGCAAGCATGTCCAAATGCGGCTATCATTTCGCGCGGCGATCGACGCCGAAACAGGAAAGGAAAAAATCCGGATGATCCATGTCATTGCCACGATCACTACCCAGCTCGGTCAACGCGAAGCCGTGCTGGCGCTTTTCAACAAGAACCGTCCGGCGGTGCTGGCGGAAGAGGGGTGCATTAGCTACGAGGCCGTAGTCGACGTACCGGACTTCGGGGCGATTCAGACACCGCTCGGCACTGACACCTTTGCTGTAATCGAACGCTGGGAAAGCGCGGAAGCGTTAAAGGCGCATGCGGCCTCCGCGCATATGGCCGAATACGGACGCAATACCCGTCCGTTGCTCGTGAGCCGCGTCATCAACGTGCTCCAGGCCTGCTAAAGGGCTGGGCTCGTGCAGCCCTGCGTTTGATGAGCAGGGAATGTCTCAGGCAGTCGGGCACCTAAACGATCAATGATGCGTGAATGCGTTCGCAGCATATTGGCTCCGACGGCGCTGGCTGCGACGGTGCGACGGAAACAGCGTGCTCTTGGCTACACCTGCGCAACGGAAGCCGAATCAATTGCACGCGGATCTGGGAACGGAACGACGTTGGTACTTGTGGCCCGCCTACAGGGCGCGAACCAGTTCTTCACGAACAGCAGGAAGGTCGGGAAGATGCTCCTTCGAACAGACCGATCGCAAAATGTACGGCCACCAGTTGCGACGCGTTCTGGACCATACTCTGCGATAGTTCGGCGATGCTTCACAGCACCCGCGTCACGGCGATGAGCGCCTTGCCGTATCTGTGGTCGGTGAGCCAGCCCAGATCGGCTGCACGATGCCATAGCCGGGAAACAGCGCGCCGGAGGCGAAATCGAGTACCGCGGAGGTCGACGCCAGCTCGCTGCCATGCCCGGTATCGCGAAGCCCAAGCTGATGCGATCCATGAAGCTAATCATGAATGTGATCATCGTCGCCCTGCAGCCGGAACCATCTCTGCCTCATCGCCTGTTTCCGTGGCAATACCGACCGCTCACCGGACCTGCGGCGGGGGATACACCTTGCAATCGAAAACCTGTGGCTCATGGGCCGGCAGCACTGTTGCTCCAAGCGCCGCGATGCGGCGGAAGCTTTCGTCGTAAGCGCGCAGGTCCGTGTGGTTGCCGTTCGGGATCGGCTCGCTGCCGTCCTCCGGCCAGTTCTCGTAGAGTGGAATCAGGTCGCCCGCGATGAGATAGGGTCCTGCCTGCGTGTCGACCAACACACCCTGTGAGCCTGCCGTATGTCCCGGCAGGCGCAATACGCGGATGCCCGCCACCACGTCGGCGTCACCGAACGCCACGTCCATCCGGTCGAGAATGTCCACCCAAGGTGGAGTGCGGCCGCGCTGGTTGGTTTCGTAGATCGGACGCTGGAACGGCACCGGCCAGACTGCCTCTTTCAACTCGGCTTCCTGGACATGAAAGCGTGCGTTCGTGAACAACCGCGCGCCGCCGACGTGGTCGTTATGCAGATGAGTGAGAATGACCAGTTCGACGGAAGCCGGGTCGACGCCTTCGCGCGACAGACCGTACTGCAGCAGGTCGTCGATTCCGGCATCCGTCTCGGTGTAGCACTGCGGAGCGCGCGAGCGGGGACCCGGTCCGGCATCGACGACGATCGTATGGCCAGCGCTGCGCAGCAACCACGCAATACACGGCGCATGCAGGCGCGCGGAACCGCAGTTCTTGCGGTACAAAAAACACGAGCGCTCATGATTGACGATATCGCCGCAGCGGATCGGTACGATGGTGAATGCCATGTCTGAGGCTCGCTTCAACTGTTTTGTGGTGCTGACGCAGAGTGCCCACTTGACGGGCTGGGCCCTGGCCGAATCTGGGTCGGTGATCAGATGAACGGTCGTGTGGCGAATTCGGTCGTTTCCCTTCTCGCCCATTCATGAGGAAGGTGATGCTGCGATCTTACTCGGTACACATGACCCCGCCGCGCGCATTGCCAGGCGATAAGGTGCGTTGTCGCGGTCGCGGGTATGGCCGTTCGGAAGCCACAGTATAGGCGAAATGAGTAAGCGCTTTCTCTTCAATCTTTTGGGGGTTTACCCGTAAAATGCCCAGAGGTTTTGCGTGCTTTGATTAAATTTTGAAGGAAATCTCAAATGCTAGAGAAACGATTACTTAAATTGTGTATTTGGTAAATGCCACTTTGGGGTGCCGCTGAGTCTAGTCTTCGCGCGTCGGCGCCAAACGGGTGGTGTACGCGAGTTCGAATGACACGACGGGATTTCATCGATGCGACCGGGTAATCGCCAATGCGCTCGGCTGGATGGACGCGGAACAGGCACGGCATATCGGTCGCATGCATGCGGATCAACTGGTTTCTGCCCGGCAATACGTCGACAGCGCTGCGCCATCTTTTCGTTTTGCTCAGCCATCACGACGTGATGCAACTGACAAAGCGCTGCATCGATTACCCCGACTAGCACTTCGTGATCGCGCCCGGTGTGTCGGGCAATGCGCGCAACCGCAGGGACAAAACGTACGGCAGCTGGGCTACGCGCCGGAGAATAACGCACGACGGTATGCCGTGCAGATCGCGGCCACGGGGCGGGTGAAGGATCGGCGTGAGGTGCTCTTTCCGGCAGCTTCGACTGACTCGTACAGTCCGACGCGAACGCTGAGCGGACCGAGCGGGCGAAGGCCCGCGCCCAGCGGTGGCCATTTCTCAAGATGCCGCGTTATAGTATGCCGCAAAGGGAAGGCGCGATGGTGCGCCTCGACATCGGGCAGGGTGCAAGTTGACCAACGAGGCAAAGAAAAGAGCGCCGCGTCGCAAATCGAATGCGATTTCCGTGATCGATGTTGCGCGCGCGGCAGGGGTATCGACTGCGACCGTTTCGCGCGTGTTGAACGGCAACGCAAAGGTAGCGGCTGAACTGCAGAACCGCGTGCGCGACATCGCGCAGGAACTCGGCTACACACCGCACGCCGCGGCGCGTGCGCTGGCATCGCAGCGCTCGAAAACGATTGGCGCGGTGATCCCATCGCTGGAAAACCAGAACTTCGCGATCGGCGTGTTCGCGCTGCAAAAGCGCATCGGGGAAGCCGGCTATACATTGCTGCTCGGATGCTCGTACTACGACCAGGAAGACGAACTGAAGCAGGTCCGTGCGCTTATCGCGGACGGCATCGCCGGGTTGATGCTCGTGGGCCGCAGCCACTCGCCTGCGCTCTACGAACTGATCAAAAAGGAACAGATTCCGCTCGTCAATGGCTGGACAGTCGATCACGACTACCCGTATGTCGGCTTCGACAACGTGGCGGTCGGCCGTCGCCTCGCCGACTATCTGCTCGATCTCGGGCACACGCGCTTCGGCATGATTACGCAAATGACGCAGCACAGCGACCGTGCTGCTGATCGCATCATCGGCGTGCGCACGGCGCTGCAGTCGCGCGGGCTGCAGTTGCGCCACGAACATCTGATCGAGATGCCGCACAAGATCATTGAAGGGCAGATGGCGATGAAGGCGCTGATGAACGGCCCTGAGCGACCGACGGCCGTCATTTGCGGCACCGATCTGCTTGCAATCGGCGCGCTGGCAGAGGCGCGCGAGTCGGGTATCGACGTGCCGGGCGACCTGTCGATCGCGGGCATCAACGACATCGAATTTTCCAGCTTCACGACGCCGCCGCTAACGACCATGCGGCTCGCCGCTGATGAAATCGGCGCGCGCAGCGCCGAGTATCTGCTCGCACGGATCGAAGGGCGGCCGGTGAGTTCGCAGTATATCGTTCCGACCGACCTGATCGTGCGCGGCACGACGGCGCGTCCTCGCAACACCTAGGTCGCCGACGCGCGGTGTGGCGCGTCATGGAAAGACGCAAAGTCGGGCGAGCACGGACCGCGGCGCGTGGAGCGACGACGGGTCGGCGATTCGTGTGTCCGGACAGACGGCTCAGATTCCCGCTGACCCCGACAACAATTGCGTGGCTGATGCCTACTCCGCGCCATGCGCGGACTCAGCACGCAACAAGTGCGGCCGCATTCGCTTCGGCGGCAGTGCGCGCCTCAGATGTGCCGGACAGCAACGGCAAGAATGCCCATTTAGCGACCTGCGCATGGCAAGTTCCATGCACGACAGGTGTGTAATCCAGTTTCTCCCAACGTCGCAACTTGCGGTTGCGGCCGCGTCATGAAGCTGACGCGGAACAATTCCTGCGCGTGCATGTGAAATTTGTTTACACTGGCTAGTGCAAAAACGTTATCGGGAAAACTGCGTGCGGGGAGTCAGGCGTGCGCACAAAATCAGCGAACTGAAGCATGAATAACCTGCAAGTAGTACCTCACTCCACGACCGACACTCTGGCGAGAGTCCGGGCGATTTCAGACTCCCTGCCTGACGCGCAGCAACAGGTGGGAAAAGCGATACTTGCCGAGCCGGAGTGGTCGGTGCGAGCCAATGTCGCGGAGATTGCGCACCGCGCCGGAGTCAGCGCACCGACGGTCGTCCGATTCTGCCGCGCTGTGGGCTTCGAAGGTTTGAGCGACTTCAAGCTGCAGCTTGCGCAGAGCCTGGCGGTAGGCACGCCGTACCTTCATCGAGCGGTCAACGCCAAAGATGATGTACCGAGCCTCGTCCACAAAATCCTGTACGGAGCCGCCGCCGTGCTGACCGGTCTCGAGAGCCAGCTCGATGCCGACACGATCAGTCACGCCATTGAGAAGCTTGCCGCGGCCAACCGGATCGACTGCTATAGCGTGGGCAGTGTGTCGACTTTTCTTGCCAACGACGCCCAGTCGCGCTTCGCGCGCCTGGGTCTCACATCGAACGCTTATTTCGATCCGCATATGCAGGTCATCTCCGCGGCAGCGCTGTCACCCCGGGATGTCGTGCTCGCGATTTCACACGTCGGACGCATGCCGACCTTGCTGGAAGCGGTAGCGCTCGCGCGCGAACAAGGCGCGACAGTGATCGGCATTACCCGGCCCGACACACCGCTCGCGAAGCAGTGCACTATTCCGATCGGAATGATCGTGCCCGAGGACGCCGCTGCGCGTGTGGGCACGGAGGCGTACCTCGCGGGCCAGATACTCATCGAGGTTCTGATGGTCGGCGTTGGCTTGCGGCTCGGACCATCGGCGCTCGAGCGGCTCAAGCGAGTCCGGTCCGTGCTGCGCGAGAGGGGCGTCGATAGCGACGTCCACCCGGCGTTGCAGCGTGCCTGGTCGGAAGCCGAGCGCGACGCACTTGGCGATAAATAGATACGTCTACCCTGGCGGCATAGCGCCGCGCGGTTGGCCTCCGTGATCGGCCAGCGCCGCCCAAAAGTTTACTTTTTTTCTTTTTGACATCAAAGGACCAAAGCATTACGCTTGGTTCTGAAATTTAGTTACATCGGGCGGTATCGCCATGTAGGGAGGGGGATGGCTGATCAATACAGGAAGGCACTATTTCAATAGGACTACAAATTAATTTAGTGCCGTAAACAGCGATGCGGCAATGCGTTTTGTGCTTGGTTCATTGAAACGCCGGGCGGCCGGCGGAGCGGATGGTGTTCTTTTTTGGCGGCGTATAGCGACGATACCGGGCCTTGAAAATGAAATTTACTTACATCTCATCCACAGCGACATTTGCCTTGGCGAAACGGGACTTATGAACGGAACACAGGAAGCGCACGGCTCCGCGCATTGGTTGTTTCAGGGCGGTGTCGTGATCGATGGCAGCGGAGCGTCCCGTTTTCGCGCTGACGTGCGCGTCGAAAACGGCCGCATCAGTGAAATCGGCGCGGACCTCGGGCTGCGCGGGGCGACGCGCATCGACGCGTCGGGGCGCGTTGTGGCGCCGGGATTTATCGACGTGCATACCCACGACGACGAATGCGTGCTGTCGGCGCCGCAGATGCTCTCCAAGATCAGCCAGGGCGTGACCACCGTTGTGGTGGGCAATTGCGGGATTAGTCTCGCGCCGCTCGTGCACTCGAATGTGCCGCCGCCGCTGACCTTGCTGGGCGGCTCGGACAAGCATGTCTTTCCGACGATGCAGGCCTACGCGCAAGCCGTCGATGCTGCGCGTCCAGCGGTCAATGTCGCGGCCCTCGTCGGCCACTCGACATTGCGCGTCGCGACAATGGCCGACCCTTACCGCGCCGCGACGCGTGCGGAGCAGACGAAGATGGCGGACCTGATGCGCGAAGCGATGGCCGCGGGCGCGACGGGGCTCAGCACGGGCCTTTTCTACGACACCAACGCGGCGGCAGACGTTGCCGAGGTCACCATGCTGGCGCGTATCGCCGCCGAAGCGGGTGGCGTTTATACCGCGCACATCCGTAACGAAGCCGAGGACGTGATCGCGTCACTGGACGAAGCGTTCACGGCCGCGCGAGATGCCGCTCTGCCCGTGGTGATCTCACATCACAAGTGCGCGGGGCCCGCCAACTGGGGACGGTCCGTCGAAACACTCGCCCACATCGACGCCGCGCGACGCGCGCAGCCGATCGGCCTCGACGCGTACCCCTACGTCGCCGGCTCGACCATTCTGCGCCCGGACCTTGTGGACGGCATCATCGAAATCATGGTGACGTGGTCGGAGCCTTACCCTGAAATGAGCGGGCGCTCGCTGGCCGATATCGCGCAGGAGTGGCAATGCAGCCAGCGAGAAGCTTGCGAGCGCCTACAGCCGGGCGGCGCGAGTTACTTCCAGATGCGTGAGGACGACGTGCGCCGCGTCCTGCAATACGAGGCGACGATGATCGGCTCAGACGGCCTGCCGCACGATCGTCATCCGCACCCCCGCCTGTGGGGGACCTTTCCGCGCGTGTTAGGCCATTACGCCCGTGAGCTGGGTTTGTTCACGCTGGAGGAAGCCGTGCGTCGCATGACCAGCCTGTCCGCACGCCGTTTCAATCTGCTGGATCGCGGCGAGATCGCGGTTGGCAAGCACGCGGATCTGGTCGTGTTCGATCCGGATTTCGTAATCGACCGCGCCACCTACGCGCAGCCGACCACGCCGGCCGCCGGCATCGACAGCGTCATGGTGAGCGGCTCGATGACTTACCACGCACAAGGTCCTACCGGCATTCGGGCCGGCAGGTTCCTGCGTCTCGGGATCCGCTCATGAGGCCGTCACTGTCGTTGTCGTCCGGCAATCAGCGCCTTCGCAGCAAACGTATCGGCTACGATCGCCGCGCGTTCGCCTGGCTGCTCAACACACCGGCGCTCCTCGCGATCGTCCTGCTTTCCGCGTTCCCGATAGCCTACTCGGCGTGGATCAGCCTGCACCGGTACAACCTCCAGCGTCCGCGAGCTTTCAAGTTCGTCGGCCTGTCGAACTACAGCGACATACTGCAGTCGTCCGAGTTCTGGACCGCCCTGCGGATCACCGCCGTGTACACGGTGCTGGTGGTCCTGCTGGTGGTGGTGTTCGGCATCCTGATCGCGCTGCTGCTCAACCGTGAGTTTCCCGGCCGCGCGCTGGTGCGCACGCTGGTCCTGCTTCCGTGGGCCATTCCGCCTGTGGTGAATGGCCTGATGTGGCAATGGATCTATGACGCCAAGGTGGGCGCGCTCAACGGGCTGCTGGTCAGCCTTGGCTTGATCGACCAGTATCGCGGCTGGCTGTCGACTCCCACTTCGGCGTTGCTCGCACTGGTGTTCTCGGAAGTCTGGAGCCTCCTGCCGCTTGCGGTGATCCTGTTGCTCTCCGCGCTGCAGCGCATTCCCGCGGAGCTTTACGAGGCGGCAGGCATGGACGGCGCCAGCAGGTTCCAGCTGTTTCGGTACATCACCTTGCCCTGGCTTTCGCAGTCGCTGCTCGTCGTACTGATCCTGCAGACGATGTCCGCGCTCCGGGCGTTCGACATCATTTATGTGCTGACAGCGGGCGGTCCCGGCACGGCTACCACCACGCTCACCTGGCAGACCTACCTCACCACGTTCGACAACCTCGATTTCGGCCACGGGAACGCCTACGCCTGGCTGGTTAGCCTGATTACGCTGGGGCTTGCCCTAGCCTATTTCCGAGTGCTGTACGGACGTGGGGACTTTGAAGCATGAGCGCTCTTCTCAACTCGTTGGTCACACCCGCCGGCCGCCAATCGCGGCGCAAGGTATTCCTGATCGTGGCGGGGATTGCCGTCGCGGTCTACATCCTCGCGCCGTTCTGCTGGCTGCTGCTGACCAGCTTCATGCATGAACGGGACGCGCTGACAGTGCCGACGCAGTGGATTCCCCGCCATCCGACGCTCGAGCACTACAAGATGTTCTTTCATCCATCGGGGACGAGCGCGATCGTCGGCGGCCGGGCTGCCGAGGAAATGCTTCCGGGCATGCTGAACTCGCTGATCGCCGCGCTCGGTACGGCCGCGGTCAACCTGGTGCTCGGCACGCTCGCAGGCTACAGCCTCGCTCGTCTGCGTTTTCGCGGCCAGGGTGCGCTGCTCGGTGTTTATCTCGGTTCGCGCATGGTCCCGGGTATCGCGCTGATCGTGCCGCTTTATCTGACACTCAAGAATCTCGGCATGCTGGACCACCTGTCCGCGCTGGTCATCACGTACGTGACCTTCACGCTGCCGTTCACGATCTGGCTGCTGAAGAACTACTTTCAGACGATCCCGCGCTCGCTCGAGGAAGCCGCGCTGATGGACGGGTGCAGCTGGTTTCAGATGCTCGTCAAGGTGCTGCTGCCCGTCGCCATGCCCGGACTCGTCTCGTCGGCCATGTTTGCCTTCATGACCGCGTGGAACGACTACCTGTTCGCCGTGATCCTGACGAGCACGACGGCGTCGAAGACCTTGCCGGTAGTCGTCGCGGGCTTCGCCACCGACGTGACGACCCAGCGCACGCTGATGGCGACGGGCGGCGTATTGGCCATCATCCCGCCTCTGGCGCTGGCATTCGTGTTCCAGCGGTTGATCGTCCAGGGACTGACAAGCGGTGCGGTGAAGGACTGACTATGGCATTCCATTCAATGCAATCTCATGGCCTCAAGGAGGACCACGATGTCGTCCAGTGAAGATTCCTATCATGCGTTGTCCCGCCGCCGGTTTCTGACGATGTCCGCGCTCGCTGGCACGGGCGCGGCGCTCGGCGGCTTCGGGCTGATGTCGCCGGCGCGCGCCGCCGATGTCTCGGTGCGATTCGCGGGCTGGGCCTTCGAGCCGCAGGTGGTCGAACAGCGCCTGCGGCAGTTCATGGCCGAGAATCCGGACATCAAGGTGAACTACTCGCCGCTCGACATGCAGTTGTATAGCGAGAAGATGATCGCCCTGTTCAATGCCGGCTCCCAGCCGGACACGTTCTACGTACGCGACACGGACCTGGGCGCATGGGTCGACGCGGGCTGGCTGCAGCCGATCGACGGCTTGCCGAAGCTCGACGAATTGAATCGCGACATCTTTCCTTTCGACCGTCAGGCGCTCTTTTACAAGGGCAAGCAATACGGCACGCCCTACTACGGCGACATCTACGTCTACATCTACGACCGCGCCGCGCTCGACAAGGCGGGCGTCAAAGCGGCGCCCGTCACGCTCGATCAGCTCAAGAGCGCGGCCCTGGAGGTCAAGAAAGCAGGCCTCGCCCAGTACCCGATCCTGAAGGGCTATAAAACGAACGTGGACGGGCTGAGCGAATTCTGGTCCATGGTGCTCGCCTCCGGCGGCCATCTGTTCAATCCCGCGATGGACCCCGTGTTTCCCAATGAAGACAAGACCGCGCTGACGGTGCTGCAATGGATGGTCGATGCAATGCATAGCTGGCAGATCCTCGACCCGCGTGGCCTCGAACTCGACGACACCCAGGTGCGCGACGCCTTCCTGAGTGGCCAAGGCATTTTCACGTCCAATGTCGGAAACGTCTTTCCTCGCTCCAACAATCCGCAGTACAGCAAACGTGCCGGCAACATTCGCATGACGCGCTTTCCAGCCGTGAAGGATGTCGGCAAAGGACCGATGGGATGGGCGCGCCTGTATGGCATGAGCTCGCAGACCAAAGCGCGCGCCGCGGCCTGGCGTCTGATGTATTTCCTCGGCGGCAAGGATGCCAAGGGTCAGTTCTCATCCGCCCAGACGTGGTATCTCAAGTACGGCGTCGGGTATCCGTTCAAGCCGCTCGATAGTGATCCGCAGATCGCGGCCTCGCAGAAACAGCTGGGCTACGAGCCAGCGATCATCCAGCAGCAAATGTCGAATGCCCGCACGCGCGAGAACATCGCCACGACCTGGTACACCGAATGGGACCGCTTTACGCAGCAGCAGATTCAGGCTGTGTTGATGCGGCAGATCACGCCGATCGCGGCATTGACCGCGTCGGCGCAAAAAGCGCAACAACTGAAGAAGGAGGCGAGTTAATGACCAATTTCACGCTTGAGCGCGAGGGCGCCGGCCCCACTGCGGTTTTCCTGCACGGGTTCTGTCAGTCGTCGGCCTACTGGGAGCCGACTGCAGACCGGCTCGCCGCCGCCGGCATTGCCTGTCTCGCGCCCGATCTGCCGGGCTTCGGCGCGTCGGCGGGGGAACGCGGTCCGTACTCGATGGCGGCGCTGGCGGACTCGGTCGCGCGTCTGCTCGATGCACGCGGCCTATCGCGCATCACGTTGATCGGCGGATCCATGGGTGGCGTCGTCGCGCAGCACTTCGTCTTGCGCTACCCGGAACGCGTCGCACGCCTGCTGCTCGTCGCGACCGGCGCGATGGCCGCAGACCCCGCCGCGGCGCTAGCGAAGGCCGACGCCATGGCGGCCGCACCCTGGGACGAAGCCGCGATCGAGCCGATCGTGAACGGGTTCTTTCTGCGCCCTCCATCGGCGCCTGATCTGGCGAGGTCCCGCAGCATCGCGCTGAGCGCGGCCCAAGCCGCCGCCATCGATGCGGCACGTTCCAACGCATTGAATAACACGCTCGACCAACTCGCCTCCATCCGGGTTCCGACGCTGATCATCCAGGGTCGGCACGACCGCGCGCGCACACCCGAGCATGGAGCAGAAATGCGCGCAAGGATTGCGGGCGCCGCGTTGGCCGTCATCGAGGACGCAGGCCACACGCCGCAACTCGAGCAGCCGGACGCATTTCATGACGTTGCGCTGCCTTTCCTGCTCGCCGCGTGTATCGATCAACCGGTCGCCGGCCGGACCTTAGCCTGAAACACGGAGAACGTAGATGATTCTGAATGAAATCGCGGACAAGGTCTGCCTGGTGACCGGTGCGAGCCGCGGGATTGGCGCGGCGGTGGCACGCGGTCTCGGCGCCCGTGGTGCGAAAGTGATGGTTCATTACCGCAGCGGACGTGCGCAGGCCGAGGCCGTGGCCGCCGACATCGAGCAGCATGGCGGCACCGCCCGCCTCGTAGAGGGCGACATCGCGCTGCACGGCAACGCCGAGCGGCTGATTCGGGAAACGGTCGAGACCTTCGGGCGGCTGGACGTGCTGATCAACAATGCCGGCGACCAGATCTCGCGCGTCGGCATTGCAGAGTTTCCCGACGAACTCTTCGAGCGCCATATGGCGATCAACGTGCGGCCTGTGTTCGCCGCATGCCGCGCGGCCGTGCGCCAGTTTCGCAGTCAGGAGAGCGGCGGCAACATCATCAACGTCAGTTCGGTCGCGGCACGCACTGGCGGCGGCGCGGGCTCCGCGGTCTATGCCGGCGCGAAGGCCTTCATGTCGACATTTTCGCGTTCGATCGCGAAGGAACTCGCGCCGGAAGGCATCAGGGTGAATGTCGTCTCGCCCGGGGTGATCACGACCGACATGCAGGACCGCGTCACCTCGCCCGAACAACTGAAGGCCACCGCGACGCAGATCCCGATGGCGCGCATCGGCGACCCGGAGGACTGCGTCGGGACCTTCCTTTACCTGTGCTCGGATCAGTTGAGCGGCTACGTGACCGGTCAGGTCGTCGAGGTCAATGGCGGTCTGCTGATGCCTTGAGGCGAGCGTCCCGCCATTCATCCATCCATTCCCGGAGTCACCGCTTTGGCAAACCTCAGCATCCACAACGTTAGAAAGTCCTACGGCTCTCACTCCGTCATTCAAGATATCAGCGTGGATATCCCGGATGGAGAATTCGCGGTGCTCGTGGGTCCTTCCGGCTGCGGCAAGTCGACATTGCTGCGAATGATCGCGGGCCTCGAGGACATCACGTCGGGACAGATCCGCGTGGCGGGGCAGGTCGTGAACGACGTATCGCCCAAAAACCGCGACATGGCGATGGTGTTTCAGAACTACGCGCTTTACCCGCACATGACGGTTGGGCAGAACATGGGATTCTCGCTCAAGCTCAGCAACGTCCCGAAGCCTGAAATCGAGCAGCGCGTCAGGCGTGCCGCTGAGATTCTCGCCCTCGATCCGCTTCTTGAGCGCTATCCTCGCCAGCTCTCCGGCGGGCAACGCCAACGCGTCGCGATGGGGCGGGCGATCGTGCGCGATCCGCAAGTCTTCCTGTTCGACGAGCCGCTGTCGAACCTCGATGCCAAACTGCGCGTCGCCATGCGCACCGAGATCAAGCAGCTCCATCAACGCTTGCGGACGACGACCGTCTACGTCACTCACGATCAGGTCGAGGCGATGACGCTGGCCGACAGGATCGTGGTGATGCGCGACGGTGTCGTCGAACAGGTGGGTGTGCCGCTCGAAGTATACGATCAGCCGCGCAACGTGTTTGTTGCAGGGTTCATCGGCTCGCCGGCCATGAATTTTTTGCGGGGCGCGCTTGTCGATGGCGACAAGGAAACCGAGTTCCGTTCCGACAGTGGCTTGACGGTTCGCCTCGGCCGCCAACTCAGGGCGGACCATTCAAGACCGGTGATCCTCGGAATTCGTCCCGAGCATTTCGTCATCACAGAGGATGGCACGCCGACCGAAGTCGTGGTCGTCGAGACGACCGGCTCGGCCACTCAGGTCAATGTCCGTTACGGCAGCGACGAGATCGTCTGCGAGTTTCGCGAACGCGTTCTCGCGCGACCAGGAGAGCGCCTGTGCATCGCTCCAATACCGGACGCCCTGCACCTGTTCGACGCGGAAACCGGCCGACGTTTGCCGGAGCTCGACCGCTCCCTGTCCTGATGAACACGCCGTACGCCGGTCTCGCGCTGTACGGCGCACAATAAATAGTCCACCCCCGCTCGCCGACTACCCCGGAATAAGCACGCGACTGCGCGTGAGCACCTCTTTGGCCAGCTCCACGATGGTATCCGCGCCGCTAAGACACTCTTCCTGATAGGCGACAAAGAACCCTTGCTGAGTGATTGGCCGTTCAGTGTTCAGCACATGAATCAGCCCGGAATCGATCTCTGCACGCATTATCGCGGGCGACAACACGGCCGCCGCATGTCCGGCCGCGACGAGCCGCGACATCATCGACAGGGAATTGCATGAGCTGATGTTGTCCGGATTGCAACCTGCGCTGCGAAACCAGTTCATCACCAGCGAATGGTTCGATGACGGTTGCGAGACGGTAATGATCGGCACTGACGCAAGATCGTGAGGCGCGATCTTGTTGTTGGGCACGAGTTGCGGCGACGCAACCCAGTGCAGATCGGTATAGCCGATGGCGGTCTCGACCACGTGGGGCGCATCGGTGGAATCGTTCAGTATCGCTATGTCAAGTTCGTGCGCACCAAGCTTGCGTCCGAGCGCGACGCCCACATCGATCGTGAGTTCGATCTTCATGTGAGGATAGCGCGTCTTAAGTTGCGTCAGTAGATCCGCAAGCCCAGCGTGGGCGATGGACTCGATCGCGCCGAGGCGTAGAAGCCCGTACATGGGGTCGGTACGCTTCGCGATCTGTTCGAGTTTCTCGGCGAGCTTCAGCACCTGTTCCGCATCGGCGAGCGCATCGCGGCCTGCGAGCGTGAGTTCGGAGCGCGTCCGGCTGCGCGTGAAGAGCTGCACGCCGAGATGTTCTTCGAACTCCTGGATACGCGCCGAAATGGTCGGCTGCGTGAGATGTTGATGACGCGCCGCCGCATGAAACCCTCCCAACCGCGCCACCCAGTAAAAGGTTTCAATTTGCTGAAGAGAAATACGCATGATCGAAGGTTTCTATCAGATGGTCTCGCTAACTTTGATTATCTCCCGGAAAAAATGGATTCGTATACTCGGTGCACTCTTTGGTTGCCTCTCAATTGACACCGAAGCGTGGTGCGTCATTGGTCACGTTGCAGCAAGACAGTCCGTAGGCTCCGATTGCCCCGCGCGCAATCTAACCCTGCCCGGTCCCGAGATACGAAGTGGTGCGCGGTTTATCACAAGATCGGTATATGAATCCTCTGACGATGAATTGGGAATCCTTATGATAAGGAAGTCACTGCTCGCTCTCGCACTTTCGAACGCGTTCGCTATTCCAGCGTTTGCGCAAAGCAGCGTCACGTTGTACGGGATGATCGATGAGGGGCTGACCTACGTCAGCAACTCCGCCGGCCATAGTCAATGGGCCCTGCAAAGCGGCGTCGAGGGCGGCAGCAGATGGGGTTTGAAAGGCAGCGAAGATCTCGGCGGCGGAACGAATGCGATTTTCCAGTTGGAAAACGGCTTCAACGTTTCCACGGGCACGCTCGGGCAGGGTGGTCTGGAATTCGGCCGTCAAGCCTACGTCGGCCTGACGAACCAACGCTGGGGTACGCTGACATTCGGCCGCCAGTATGACCCGATTGTCGACATGATCGGACCGACCACTTCCAATGGCCAATGGGGTGGCCTGTTCTCGCACCCGAGCGATATCGACAACACGGACAATGCCTTTCGCGTAAACAACTCGGTCAAGTATGTCACGCCGACCTGGGCAGGCCTGACGGCCGAAGCGATGTACGCCTTCGGGGGTGTCGCCGGCGACTTCCGCCAGAAGAGCACGATTGCCGCCGGCGCGAATTATCGCAATGGTCCGCTGTACCTTGGCGCCGCGTACTTTTACGCCACCAACCCCGCGCAACAGTTTCCGGATGGCGGTTTCAAGCCGAACGCCATACCGGGCGTGTCGAACGGCGAAGGCGCATTCGGCTATGTCGGCAATCCGGGCAGCATGCAGAACATCGGCGTGGGCGGCGCATATACGATCGGGCCGGCGCGAGTCACCCTGGCGTACACCAACACGAGGTTCGAGGACGCGAGCGGCGTGGCAGGTAACACGGTCACCTTCAGCAACTATGAGATATGGGGGCAATACCACGTGACGCCAGCGACGACGTTGGGTGCCGGCTATACCTTCACGGAAGGCAAGGTGGACTTCAACGACGCGAGACCCAAGTACAACCAGGTCAACCTGCTGGCGGACTACGCCCTGTCCAAACGCACCGACGTCTACCTGAACGCGGCATATCAGAAGGCTGCTGGCGGAGCAAACGCGGATATCTATCAGGGTTTCCCGGGATCGGAATCGAGCACGACGACGCAATGGGTCGCGCGTGCGGCCCTGCGCGTGAGATTTTGATAGCGCCGCTCGAGCGGTAACCACTACTGAAGCGGGGAAGTGAACATGAACACGAGAATGGCAGAGTTGGCGCACGGCCGTAAATCATCGGTTCGATGGAGGATCTTCTGGTTCCTGCTCGTGCTGATCACGATCAACTACGTGGACCGCGCTTCGCTGTCGGTCGCGATGCCCCTGATCTCGAAGGAGTTCTCGCTCTCGCCGATGGTGCAAGGCTTGATTCTGAGTTCGTTCTTCTGGTCGTATACGGTCATGCAGATTCCGGCGGGCCTGCTGGTCGACCGCTTCAAGCCGCGCATCGTGATCACGGTGGCGACACTCGTCTGGGGAGGCTTCCAGGCCGGCGCGGGATTCTGCACGAACGCTGTTTCACTGCTGCTCATGCGCCTCGGTCTTGGGTTCGCCGAGGCGTCGATCGCGCCCGCCGGCGGTAAGCTCAATGCGCTATGGCTGACGCGCAACGAGCGCACAAGGGGCGCGTCGCTAATGGACGGCGGTGCGCCGCTCGGCGCAGCGGTGGGATCGCTGTTGATCTCGGCGTTGATCGGAGTATTGGGTTCGTGGCGTCTCGCGTTTGTGGTTGCGGGTGTCGCCACGACGCTGGCCGGCGCCCTGGCCTGGGTCTATATCCGCAATCATCCGCGCGAGCATCCGGCGGTTAACGAAGACGAAGCATCGTTCATCGAGCGTTCGCACGAGGAAGAACTGGAGCGCGAGCCGGCCAACGCATCCGGGCGCTCAATCGACTTTCTGAAGTATCGCTCCTTCCTGTTCATGTTCTTCGGCTTCATGTGCTGCAACACGTTGTTCAATGGATTGCTCACGTGGATGCCGAGCTATCTGATCAAGGAGCACGGCCTCGATATCCGTCAAATGGGTGGGTCGAGCTTCATCATTTACTTTTCCGGCTTCGCAGGCGAACTCGTCGGCGCGTGGCTTGCCGATAAGTGGCTGGCGGCTGGCGGCAGGCCGAACACGGTGTTGCGTACGATTTTCGGTGCAGCTGGCGTGATTGCCACCGTTTCGGTGTTTTCGGTAGCTTACTTGTCCAGCGCGACGCTGGTCGTCGCGTTGCTCTCGTGCACGGTTTTCTTTTTGCGCTGGGGCAACCTGTACTGGTGCATTCCACCTTTGCTTGCCACGCGCAACAAGGTCGGCACACTAGGTGGCTTTCTGAACCTGGGAGCGGCGGTCGGCGGCATTGGCGCGCCGATTCTGGTCGGCGGGATTGTCCAGGCGACCGGTTCGTATTTTCTCGCCATGATGTTTTTTGCGGCGACCGGCGTCGGCTTGCTGCTCTGCTCGCTCGGCATCGACTACGAGAAGAAGTTGCCTGTATGAGACCCGCGCTACCGCTTTCCGGTCTTCAATTAACAACCGTCAGTAAGGACGCTTTGATGAACCCAGATGACTCGTATACCCAGCCTTGGCAATGGCCTGAAGCCCATTGGCGGAAGTTGGTCGACCAGGTACGCGCGGGACGCGCGCTTCGCCCCAATGGCTGGCCTGATGGAGCGCGCTGCGCGGTGGCGCTCTCATTCGATTGCGACCACGAAACCAGTGAATTGCGCGAGGGCGGAAAGTCGATCGGCCGGCTCAGTTGGGGGCAGTACGGTAGCCGGGCGGGCATGCCGCGCATTCTAGACGTGCTGCGCAAACATGCCGTGCCGGCCTCGTTCTTCGTACCCGCGGTCACTGCGCTTTTGCATCCAGAAGAGGCGCGCAGCATCGTCGGCGACGGCCACGAAATCGGCCTGCATGGCTGGATTCATGAACTGAACTCGGTACTCCCGCATGAGGCGGAACGCGATCTGTTGCTACGCTCGGCGGACACGCTCGAGACCATCACCGGGCAGCGTCCGGTGGGCATGCGTACGCCGTCATGGGATTTCAGCCCGCATACGCTTTCCATCGCGCGCGAGATGGGATTGCGCTACGATTCGTCGCTGATGGCCGACGTCGACTGCTATGAGCTGCTCGAGGCCGGCGTGCCGAGCGGTCTCGTCGAACTGCCGGTCGAGTGGATTCGAGACGACGGCGCGTATCTGATCATGAACCGCTTCGAGGCGGTGCGGCCCTATACGTCGCCAGCCGACGTCTACGATATCTTTCGCCGCGAGTTCGATGCGGCCTATGCGGAGGGTGGCGTCTTCCAGTTGACGATGCATCCGCACGTCACCGGTTACCGGTCGAGGATATGGATTCTCGAAGAAATCATCCGGCACGCGCAGTCGTTGCCGGGAGTGTGGTTCGCGACACATCGCGATGTCGCCGAATGGGCACTTGAACATGCACAACCGACCTGAATCCAGTGTGCGATCCGGCGGCGCCGGGCAGCCGCGCTTTCCGGTTTCGCCGAAGGCGACCGATAGTCATCACCACATCTACGATGCGCGGTATCCAGTCGATCCGTCAGCGCAGTTGCAGCCGCCCGACGCGACGGTAGCCGACTATCGCGCGCTGCAGCGGAGGCTGGGTGTCGAGCGACATGTCGTCGTTCAACCGTCTACGTATGGAACCGACAATCGTTGTCTGCTCGATGCCTTATCGCAATTCGGAAAGACCGCGCGCGGCATCGCGACCGTGCCCGTCACCGTGACGGATGGTGAGCTGGCCGGTCTTCACGACATGGGCGTACGCGGGCTGCGCTTTAACCTCGAATACCTGGTCGGCGTCACGCTATCGATGATGGCGCCGCTCTCGAAACGGATCGAACCGCTCGGCTGGCATATTCAGGTCAATGCCACCGCCGCGCAGCTACTCGCGCATCGGCAGTTGCTTGCGAGTCTGTCGTCGCCGCTCGTGATCGATCATATGGGGCAGATCCCGCAACCGGACGGCACGGAGCATGCCGCGTTCCGGATGGCCGAGGCGCTGCTGGCCGGCGGCCGTACCTGGGTCAAATTGAGCGGCCCCTATCTCGCGTCGAAAAGCGGAGCGCCAGTCTACGCCGACGCCGGCACTGTCGCGCTCAGGTTTGCCCAGCTTGCCCCGGACAGGATGCTGTGGGGATCGGACTGGCCTCATCCGACGCAAGCGGCCGACAACAAGCCGGACGCTGCCCATTTGCTGGATGACCTGGCGCTGTGGATACCCGATGAATCGACGCGGCATCGAATCCTCGTTGAAAATCCAGCGAGGCTTTACGGCTTTTAGCGTGCGTGCGCCGCGCCGCCTGGTTCAACGCTTGCCGATGTAGGCAACCACGTCGATCTCTACGAGCACACCTTGCAGACCGGCTTCCACGGTCGTTCGCGCGGGCTTGTGCTGGGCAAACCAGTTCGCGTAGAGCGCGTTGAAGCGGCTGAAGAGCGTCAAGTCGGTCAGATAGACCGTGACCTTGACGACATCCTCCAGTCTCGCGCCGGCGGCCGCCAGCACCCGCTCGACATTGGCGAACGTTGCGCGGGTCTGCTCTTCGATCGAGTCGCCGATCACCTTCCGTTCGGCGTCGCGCGGCGTCTGGCCGGACAGGAAGACGAAGTCGCCCGCGATCATCGCGGAAGAATAGTGCCCGCCTGGTTTGAGGTCGGTTGGATTGACGCTACGCAATGCGCGGGACGTGCCGCTATCGTTCATGTTTTTTCCCTTCGCCGTGATCTGGTGTTTTTCCGACTTGCCGTATGACGTGCGTGGCTGCGTGGCGTCGCATCGCTTCAATCGACGCCTGCCCGCCACGGGCCTCATGGCCTATCGACGGTTGCCGAGTTGCTCACGCACTTCCCACGACCCTTCCGCGGTGAGCACCATTGCGCTGGGGTAGAGATATGCAGTCGTGCAAGCGTGGCGCGGCAATAGCATCACCCGGTCGCCGACTGCCAGATCGGTGTTTTCGACCACGACGTGTTCTTCGCTCATCATGACGATCTTGCCGTCCCAGCGAAAGCGCTCGGCCAGCGGCTTGTCCGGCGAGATCGCCTTCGAGCCCGCATCGAGCGTGGCGGTCGTGCTATTGCGTGAAATCACCGTGGCCAGCACATAGGCGCTCGGCGTCCAGCCGAGTGCAGGCAACTCCAGGTCGTGTTGAGCGCTCGAATAGGCCCAACTGCCGGGGGACACGAAATTGGCGAGTGTGAGCGGCCACAGATCGAACGTATAGCTGCCGCCGGCGATGAGCCTTCTCGACAATCCCTCTGCCTCGGCGGCGCGCGTCAGCGCCGCCACTTTCTCCACGATGGCGGCCACTCGCGTGCGGCGTGTGGCATTGTCGAGATCATGGATGTGGCCGTCGTAGACATGCCATCCTCCAAAGCAGCCGAGCGTGGCCAGCTCACGGGCCAGTTGCAGCGTCGCCGTTGCTATCGGCGCTCCGGTTCTGCCCATGCCGGCATCCAGATCGACAAGCAGCGAGAGATTGGGCAACTGCGCTCCATTTGTCGCGAGTCGCCACGCGGCTACGCCTGCCGCCGAGTCGACGAGCGCCTCGACCCGTGCGTCCGGATGAGCATGCGCCAGCGCGAGCACGGTACGGATATGAGCAGGGTTCACGGTCGGATACGCCCAGACGACGTGTTTCGCGCCGGCCTCGAGCACCATCGCCACCTCCGCCACGGTAGCGGTCTTGAATGCGGTTACGCCCTCGCGAATCAGTCTCTTGACGATCCACCCTGCGCGATGCGTCTTCACATGCGGCATGAGGCGTTCCACCCCTCCACACGCACGGGCGGTCGCATGGAGGTTATCGACGATGCCGCGCTCGGATACGATGAAACACGGTGTCTGCAATTCTTCTGGCAAGCTGGCGGCCCATGACGGCGCACGGCTGAGAGCGGTACTCGAAAGGTCGGACATGGTTGGTGCGTTAAGAGAGGAAAAGGACGTCGCGCTCACGAGTGCGACGGCGCTGCGAGATATCCGTCAACGTGAGCTCTGAGCTGACTCAGCACTTGTGCATGCTGTTCCCACGACAGCCGGTCGACGCTCATTTTCGGCGTAGCGGGGCGGTCGATGCGGCTATCGTCAACCGCCTGCCCGACGTCGACGGCCGCGGCGAGATACGCCCGGTCGCGCTCTGGCGTGAAATCGGTGAGTAGCCGCGCCGCCGCATCTCGCGGCGCGACCATCGCCATCGCGGATACCAGGCCCCAGCCGCCCCAGTTCGAGACGCTGGAAACGATCAGGTAGTCGGCGGGAATGGCTGCGCTGATCAATGGGCCGTTGGGAATGTCGTCGTGGACGATTTCTTCGGGCAGCACGCCCATGCCGATTTCATTGCCGCCGTCGCCGATGCCGATCGTGACCCACGGACGCGGCCACTCGGCATCCTCGAACAGGAGATGCAGCGGAGCAGTATCGTCGGACATGTCCGCGCCGTACTCGCGGTGCGGCTTGCCGTCGCTCGCGGGCGACACCCGCTCGATCGCGATCATATGCGTGATCGGACGTTCAGCCTCGCTTAGCCGGGCTCTCAGCGACTTGACCGATGCGGCGCTCACCGAGGTAATCTCGAACGCCACGTCTTTCGGCAATTCGGTTGTAACAGCCCAGACCGCCTTGCAGCATGGCGCGTCCGAGATCACCGTCACCGGTATGCCGAGGTTCGAAAGTGCGGCGGCCAGGTGGGCCATGCCGCCCAGTCCGTCCGTCTCCGGCGAGGGCGGGACGGCATTGCGTATGAAGAAGCCAGTCACGATACCGACGTGGGCGTTCGGCGTGCTCATGATCGAGCGCGCGGCTGCTTCCAGCTGACCTTCAACGAACCGTTTCATGCGGCCAATGTCGCGCCGGACGGTTTGGCCAATGATGTCTTCGACTTTTGCTATTCCCATTTTCCAATCTCAGTAGCAACGTTGTTCATGCGAGGCGCGGCGATGGCTTAGACCGGAATCTTCGTTTCATAATCGATTCCGATCGAACAGAGCATCAGGCCGACGCCCATTGCGGCGAAACACATCAGCGCGAGGAAATAGGAGCCGGTGAATTGAACAATCGCGCCGATCGCGATCGGGATCACCATGCCGCCGATATTCCCGCCGAAGTTGAGCAGACCGCCGAGCACGCCCACCTTGTTGCGCGAGGCGAGCATCGCGGGAATCGACCAGTACAGACCACCCCAGCGCAGAAAGAAGAGCGTGATGGACAGCAGGATCACGACCATCGTGGGGCTCGTCGCATGTGCCACTGAAAACACCGCAATCGTGGCAACCACGCCGGCGATACCGAAGATCGTGCGCATGACGCGGTTCGGCGCGGCACCGCTCGCGAGCCACTTGTCGGCGACGTAGGCGCCGGAGAGTTCGCCGATGAAGCCGCAGAAGAAGATCACGAAGCTGGCGCCGCCCATCTGCTGAATGTTGAAGCCCTGCACTTTCTGCAGATAGGTGGGCATCCACGTCAACAGGCCGTAGTAAAGCGTCGTGCAACACATGAAGCCGACGAACATCAGCAACACTGAGCGATACCTGAAGAAATCGAGCGAGTTGCCTGATAGGTTTTTCGCTTCTTTTTCATCTTCCTTGCGTCGGGCCTGTTCGATATGTTCCGCTTCGGCTTCGTTGACCCCGGCGTGATCGCGCGGTTGATTCTTGATGTAGTACCAGGCGCCTACGCCGCATAGGACCGTGCCGACGCCGGCGATCGCGAACGCTGTGCGCCATGAGTGCGCCACCACGATCAGCCAGGTGATCAGTACTGATCCGAGCGCTGCACCGAGCGGTGAACCGCCGTCCATCAGCGATGCGCCACGGACCCGCTCATGCTGCGTGAGCCACATCGCATTGAGCGCACCTCCCGCCGAGGCCACGGGCGCTTCTGCCACACCGAGTCCGAGCCTCGTCGCAAGCAAGGACATCGCATTGGTCGTCAACGCGCCAAGACCCTGGAAGGCGCCCCAGAGCAAAGTGCACAGCGCGAGGACCAGCCGCGGCTTGAAGCGGTCGACTGCCATGCCGCCCGGAATCTGCATCAGCGTGTACGACCAGAAAAACGAACTCATGATGAGGCCTTGCATGACCGGCGTAAGCGTGAACTCGCTTGCGATCATCGGCATCGCGACGGACAGGGATGCACGATCGATGTAGTTGACCGTGACCAGCAGCAACATGATGAGAAAAATCTTCCAGCGAACCGATGTCTTCGGCTGGGCGTACGCCACGACCGCTGCGGGTGCTCTGCTCATGCCTGCTTCTCCTGACTCGCAATTTGAATGTCACGTACATGCCCGGCGCGTTGCGCATCGGCGATGTATGAACTGGTCATCTGCCACGCCGCAGTCGCCTGTTCCGTGCTGGTTAAAAATTGAGTATAGGTGCGCGGCTCTGAGTGGAGATAATCGAAAGTGACCCGGGCAATCGATAGAAATCGCTGATCATGCGCTGGGTCAAAGGTGACTGGGCGAGGAACAGCGCGGCGTATCAATTGGTAGTGGGTTCGCTCCTTTGCACGAGATTGATAGTGGGTACAAGCATCAGGGAGACGACCGCGCCGATCGATATCATCAGGACGGACGAGAACGTGAGATGGAGGGACTGGTGGAGCGCAACTCTCACCGCAGCGTTGACGATAGCGTCGCCCGGTGCCGAGCCAAGAAGCTGTCGCAACTGATCGGAGGTAAACTCTGCGGTGCCGGTGGAATGAGTCAGCCCATAGTTCAGAACCGCACCAAACACGGTTGCACCAAGCGTACTGCCGAGGTTGCGGGAGAAGAGGTTGGATGCCGTCGCGCTACCGCGTTCCGACGGCTTGACGATTTCCTGGATCAGAATAAGTGAGCTCACGCTGACTATTCCCATCCCAAAGCCCATGATCAATGACCCGATTCCTGCAACCAGCGGGGTGCTCTGCGGGGTCAGTGCTGCGAAGACCACGGCGCCAATCGGCAAGAACACGCTGCCGGCGATGAGGGTGCGCCGCAGTCCGATCCGATGGAAGGAACGTGCTGCAATGGTAGCGCCCGTTGGCCAACCGACCATTATCATTGTCAAGGCGAGGCCTGCCACCACCGGAGATCTGCCCAAGACGCCCTGTACATACATGGGAAGGAAGCTGGTCAGCCCCATTAGCGCCATTCCCGAAAGAACAGTGGCGGCATTACATGCCGCGATTGGCCGATAGCCCCACAAGGAAAACGAAATCATGGGGTCGGCGGCCCGTTGCTCCTGAAGAATGAAGAGTGCGCCGAATATCACGAACAGAGCAAACTCGAGGATGGTTAGCGTACTGACGGATGTCCCGGCACTCGTCAGCGCAACCATGAGAGCGCCGATGCATGCAGCGAAAAGCGCTGCACCGAGGATATCGATCGAGGGGCGTTCACGCCTTTCCTGTTCGTGTAGAAAGGCGATGAAGCCGGCGGCGGAGGCGAGGCCAATTGGGATATTGATCCAGAAGATCCAGGCCCATGAAAGGTCGCGAATGAGCATGCCACCCGCCATCGGTCCGATGACCGCAGCGATGGCCCAGACACTGGCGAGATAACCCTGGATTTTCCCGCGTTCGCGTGCTGGATAGAGGTCGCCCACAATAGTGAGCGCAACAGGCTGGATCGCACCAGCGCCGACACCTTGAATCAGTCGAAACGCGATCATTGCAGGCATGGACCGGGCAAAGCCCGCGAGCACTGATCCCACCAGAAAGATGACGATGCCAACGAGCATGGTGGGCTTGCGACCGTACAGGTCAGCGAGCTTGCCGAATACGACGGTCATTGCGGTCTGCGTGAGCAGAAACGAGGAGAAGACCCAGCTATAAAGATGCAGGCCGCCCAATTGAGTCACGATCTGCGGCATCGCTGTAGACACAATGGTCGCTTCGATAGCGACCATAGCCATTGACGCCATGACCGATGCAATAACGAGCGGTCGTACTGTTTTCAGGTGTTGTGACATGCTGTTTTGTAGAAGGGGCGCCGCCCGCGATCAGACTTGCTCCTGTAACTCGAGAGGATCTCGGGCCATTCTGGAAAACTAGCGTGACGCGGCCATGAAGATCAGGACGTCTCGATAAGCGGATTGAGGCGAGTCAGCAGCCCGCGCCCACTGACGATATACTCTATCAAATCACAAGTCTTCATGTGAAGACTTATTTGATAATTCGTGGGTGCCGGCGAATCATGAAGTCAAACCCAGCGATGTCAAGAAAGTGAGTTGACGGGACGGCGGCGCTCCGTCGACGGTCAAACGGAAATACGGGTTTCCCGGTTGAAATACCGCAGAAGGTCGATTGAAAGCAGCCTCAATACGTTTATTACGCGCTCTAAGAATCGTTGCCGACGCACCGGTGGTTGTGGCTCTTTTTGTACTCTTCGACTGAAGACATGGGGATGACGCCGATCTACCAACGGCATCGCCAGACATACGCTCGAGACTGCCCGCGAGCTGGGTCGGAGCGTGCCGACCGTGCTGCGCAGGGTCGCCGTTTGGCGCGAAGAGACACGCTATCCACGCACTCCCACAAAACGCGCGCGAACCGGCTTCAACACGAACATTGCAAGGACGGCAGTACTCAGATCGAGCACAATCGCGCATCCGAACACTGGCACCCAGCTGCCGGTGTGCTGATGTAGCAACGCGGCCAGCGGGCCGCCGAAGATCGAGCCAATCCCGAACGAGATGTAAAGCCAGCCGTAATTCGTGGTGGCATAACGGGTGCCAAACGTGTCGGTCAGAGTCGAAGGGAACAGCGAGAAGATTTCACCCCAGCCGAAGAACACCACGCCGGACAGCAGTACGAACAGGACTGCGTTATCGCGCGTCAGCAGCCAGAGCACCATCGCCACACCTTCCAGCGCGAACGCGAAACACATCGTGTTTTCTCGCCCCAGGCGATCCGATATCCAACCGAACAGCGGACGGGTCAGACCGTTCGTGAAGCGGTCGATCGTCAGTGCCAGCGGCAACGCGGCGAGCCCGAAGACCAGCACCTTGCTGACGCCGAAGTCGGCGGCGAAGCTTGCCATCTGCGACGTAACCATGAGGCCCGAAGTAGACATCATCGTCATCATCACGAACATCAGCCAGAACAGCGGCGTCTTGAGCATCTCGGACGCGCGGTAGTCGAGCGTCGAGACCGCTGACTGGGATACTGCCGAGCCGATACTGTGGGCCGCAGGCGGTACTCGCAGGCCCTGCGAGGCGAGGAGGCCGACCGCCGCGAAGATGATGCCGTAGAGCCACAGCGTGGATTCGACGCCGTGCGTTGCCAGCGATGCAGAGATCGGAAAGGTGGTGACAATGGCGCCCATGCCGTAGCCCGCGGCCGCGACACCGGCGGCGAAGCCGCGTCGATCGGAGAACCAGCGGACCACGAATCCCACCACGCCGACGTAGACGATGCCGGTTCCGAGACCGCCAATGCAGCCATACGTGAGGTACAGCATCGATGTACTGTGCGCATACGAAGCCAACACCCAGCTCACACCTGCCAGCAGCGTACCGATCGAGATCAGCATGCGCGGCCCGAAACGATCAATCAGCGCACCCTGGAACGGTGAAAAAAATGCCTGCAGCAGCACCAGCAGTGAGAATGTCACTTGCAGTTCCGGCAGTGCGATGCCGAGCTTGGCCATGAGTGGCTTCGTCATCAGAGTCCATACATATTGCGGACTCGAAATCGTCATCATGCAAACAAGGCCGAGTCCGAGCTGGATCCAGCGGGTATGCGCGGCTGTTTGCGCGGCGGGCGGGGCGGCGCCTTTCAGTGCTTGCGTGGGGGTGTTCAACGTGTTTCTCCGTTTGGGGATTGATGTATCGACAGGTAGACGTGCGCCGTCCTTGCCGTCGGCGCGAACGCTCGCGGGCCGACGGTTCAAAAAGGTGCGGGCGGGGCGGCCGCCCGCTGTCTAGCAGGTGCGTTTACCAGCCAGCCGCGGCGCCGTCGCTGCGCGGGTCGAAGCCTGCTGCCAGACATCCGTTGCCGTGCCGGACAATCGCGCCCGCGTGGCCCATTGCTTCGTCGTACGGCCGCATCTGCTCGACGTCATGGCCGAGACGACGCAGCGCATTGAATGTGTCGACCGGAAACCGCGCCTCCAGCTTGAGCGATTCATTGGTTTGCCCCCAGGTCCGGCCCAGCAGCCAGCGAGGCGCGTCGATAGCGGCTTGCGGATTCCAGCCGAAGTGCGCGATCCGCGAAAAGACGGCGCTTTGCGATTGCGGCTGGCCGTCGCCGCCCATGTTTCCGTACACCATCGTGCGTCCATCGGCGAAGCGCGCGAGTGCCGGGTTCAGCGTGTGAAATGGCCGCCGCCCAGGCGTAAGTGGGTTGCGCGCAGAGGGATCGAGCGAGAAGCTGCAACCGCGGTTTTGCCAGTTGATGCCCGAATCTGCGAGCACGAGGCCGCTGCCGAACTCGTGATAGATGCTCTGGATGAAACTGACGGCCACGCCATCGGCGTCGATCACGCCGAGCCACACTGTGTCGGCCGGTCCGAGACCGCGACCCCACGGTGCTGCCGTGGACATCGAAATCCGTTCGGCCATCGCGTCGAGTACACTCGGCGCAAGCAGCGCCTGTGGATCGATGTCCATGTAATCCGGGTCGGTGATGTGCTTGTCGCGTATGGCGAACGCGAGCTTGGTTGCTTCCACGCACGCGTGAACGTACTCGGGCCCGAGCGGATCCATATCGTCGCGCAAGACACGGTCAAGCACGCCGAGAATCTGCAACGATACAAGCCCCTGTGTGGGCGGCGGCATGTTGTAGATCGTGCCGAGCGAATGCGTGAGCGCCAGTGGCGTGCGCAGCCTTGCGCGATGCTGTTCAAGATCCGCTAGCGACAGAGGACTTTCGAGGGCGCGCAGGTCGGCCGCGATGCTGCGTGCGAGGTCGCCGCGGTAGAAGTCGTCGAGACCCGCGTGGGCGAGACGCTCGAGCGTCGCGGCGAGGCGCGGCTGCACGAAGCGCTCGCCGACGGCCGGCACGCCCAGCGGGTTGTCGCTCGTCAGAAAGGTCTCGGCGAACCCCGCGACTGATTTGAGTTCGTGCCGCTTGAGCGCGATGCATTCGGACTGGCTGCGCGTGACCGGGATGCCACCCCCTGCGTAGGCGATTGCGTCTTCCAGCAAGCGCGCGACCGGCAGCTTGCCGCCGAGTGTGTCAGTGGACCAGCGATGCGCCAACGACCAGCCCGACACTGTTCCGGCCACCGTGTTCGCCGCCAGCGGGCCGCGAAACGGGATGGATTGCAGGCCGCGTGCGCGGTAGGCGTCGATCGTCGCCGCCGATGCCGCCGCGCCACACGCCTCGATGCCGACGGGCTCTTCGCCCGGCCGCGAAATCAACCAGAAGCCGTCGCCGCCGATACTGTTCATATGCGGATACACCGCTGCGATGGTCGCCGCGGCGGCAATCATTGCCTCGACGGCATTGCCTCCGTCGCGCAGGATCGCGAGCGCGCTTTGCGACGCCAGCGCATGGGGTGTGACCGCCATCCCGCGGATGCCGCGCACGGGATTTAAAGAATCTGCTCTCATGTTTCCTCAAAAATCAATCGATCGTCGCTATCCGCTCAGCCGCCGCGGGTTCGCACGATCTCGTCATACTTGCTGCACACAACGAAGCTGGCCTCAGCGAGAAGCAACTGCGATGTTCCAGCCGGTTCTACCTTCCACCCACTCGGCAAGCGATAGCAAAGCGGCATCGTGCTGACCCGCGCCGACCAGCTGCACGCCAAGCGGCAATCCGTCCGGACCGAAGCCAACCGGTAACGTCACCGCCGGCACGCCGAGGAAGGTCCAGGGCGTGCAGAACGCCGCATCGCCCGTATAGTCGAGCCCACGGGGCGCCTCGCCCGATGCGGGCGCTACCAGCAGCGCGTCGAGTCCCGCCGCTTCGGTCAGCCAGCGGTCGAAGCGAAGCGCCATCTTTATCTGCAATGCCTTGGCTTTCGCATACTCGGTCGCGGGCAAAGCCCGGCCTTCTTCGACCAGAGCCGTGATCGGTGCGCTGACAAGAGCTGGCGAACGGTCTACCAGTTCGCCGTGTGTCAATGCGGCTTCAACTGCGAGCAGGATCGAAGCATGCCGCGCAGCGTCGGCCAGTTCGGCAGGCAAGTCGGCAGCGACGATTTCCGCGCCATCGGCACGCAAACGTAGGGCAAGTTGATTCAGCACATGCTGCTGCGCTTTGTCGATCGGTCCACCGATCTGCTCGCGCAACACGCCGATGCGCGGCGGCCGTTTTGCCGCATCGCCAAGGACTTTCCCTTGGCGACTGTTATGCGACGCGTGTGGATCGTCCGCGTCGCTGCCTGCCAGAATGGCTAGCGCATGAACTGCGTCAGCGACATTGGTGGTGAAAACGCCAAGGTGATCGAGCGACCCTGACAACGGCAACACGCCGGTCCGCGCGATCGTGCCGTAACTCGGCTTTACCCCGATCACACCGCAATACGCGGCGGGACGGATGACGGAGCCGAACGTCTGCGTGCCGAGCGCGAGCGGCACGATGCCTGCCGCAACGGCGGCAGCCGAGCCGCTCGACGAGCCGCCAGGTGTGTGATCGCTATTCCACGGGTTGGTCGTTGCGCCGGGCTGACGCCAGGCGAACTCGGTGGTGACCGTTTTACCGAGTATCGTGGCACCGGCTTCGCGCAAACGGGCGACCACCCATGCATCCTTGTCGGGCCTGCGCCCTTCGTAGGCCGGCGATCCATACGCGGTGGGCATATCAGCCGTATCGATCAGGTCCTTTATGCCGACTGGGACGCCCGCGAGCGGCGCGTCGCGATAGGCACGATTGACGATCGGCGACGTCGGCAGATGGATGAACGCTTGCAACTCCGGTTGCAGCCGTTGCGCGGCATCGAACGCCTGTTGCACAGTCTGCTCGACGGTGCGGGTTCCCGCGCGGATCGCGTCACGGATTTCGCGGATGCTGGGGGAGGGGGAAGAATGGTTCATTTCGCGGCGAGTGCTTGATGAATGAAGTTCTGCACGATGAAGGTGTTGTATTTCGGCTGCTGCTTCAGGTTGCCGAGCGCGATCTGCGTATCCATCGCAACCGTCGGCGATTTCGGGGTGATGTCGACATTCCTCGGATACACGCCTTCGTCCAGCATGCGTTTTACCGCGGCGTTCACGATCTTTGGATCAACGACCGAGCCCTGCTCACTGGAATAAGATTTTTGAATGTTTCGCAACGCTAGTTGTACTGGCATGCCGGACCTCGTGCTGAACTTGAATCACTTCGCGCTTCGCTCGCGTGCCCGCTACGCGCAGCGTCGGTACACGGTTGGTTGACGCCTGTGAAGCGTCTGTTCCTGGGGACACTCGGTTGTTGGTTTCGCCGGTTGTCGGCGACATATAGATGCAAATAGCAACAATTGAAATATCCGCATTGATTCGGTTTGCACGAAGCGTGCCATGGTGCGAAAACACCATATGCAACAGCGAATCGAGTATTTCCACGTGGAAGTGAACACGCTGCCATGTTCGGAAAGTGTGCAGATACGCGCAACGAAGGTGCATCAGGCACGGCAAAATTGGTGACGCACCGTCTCTGGGCGAAACACAAACGTTCGGCGGCGAAAGCCGCTGCAAGACATTCAGGATCGGAAACCGTTGCGAAAACTGCCTTCAGAATTGAGGCGCCGTACCAACGGTTACATCAGAACGTTTATGGTGTGGCTCGGGTTGCGCTGGATACAGCGTCTTGCCAGTTCGATCCAGGCGTCGTTTTGGCCAGGGGACATGCGGTATGAAGTGTCGCTTCGACCGCCGCGCATAAATGCCGTGGCGTCGGTGGGCGGCCGAAAAACACGGCTTCCCACCGACGCCAGCGAGTGCTTTCCGGGTAGCAGCGTTTCTGTCCAATGATTTGTCACAACGGCCATTACGTTCACGCGTGTCAGGAGCGTTCGACGCATTAGCGGTTAGGCGACCGCGTCCGCGTCGTTATCACCCTGGTCAGGTTATGTATGGCATTTGCACACTGATCCTATTTGCGAAAAATCGGGAGCTGCTTCTCTCGACAGAATCAGGAGACTGTGGGTGTAGCGGACGACTTCGTTTGTCGACGGCCGAACATCCAGGAAATGACCGCCGACACGATCAGCGTGCCGCTAACGAAGTAGAGTCCGAACGAGTAGTCACCGCTGATTTCGCGTAACTTGCCGATGACCATCGGGCCGATCGTACCGCCTATCAAACTGCCCATCGCATTGATCAATGCGATGCCCGCAGCTGCTGCCGAACCGGAGAGGAACTGCGTGGGCATGCTCCACAGCGGCGGCTTCGCAGCGTTGATGCCAAAATTCGCGACCGACAGTCCGACGATCAGGAGCAGTGCGGACGGTGCATACCCGGCAAGCAGCATCCCTGCGCCTGCGGCCAGACATGCGATCGACACGTGCAATCTGCGTTCGCCGGTGCGGTCGGAGTTTTTTGCCCAGAGCACCATGCCGACGACGGCGACGACATTGGGAATTGCGTTGACGAGTCCTAGTTCGAAATAGCTGAAGCCGAAGTGGCTAATGATCATCGGCGCCCAAATGCCAATCGCGTACAGGCCAGTCGACGTGCCCGCATAGACGAGGGCGAGGGCGAGCACTCGCGGATCCTTCGTGGCCGCCCATACGCTGGATGCCGCGCCGGTCGACTTGGCGGCGCGCTCCCGGTCCATCTCGAGCGTGAGCCACTCACGCTCGTCGGTATCGAGCCAGCGAGCATCTTCAGGCTTGTCGGTCAGGAAGAAGAACGCGATCACGCCGAGCGCGATGGTCGGTGCCGCTTCGAGAATGAAGAGCCACTGCCAGCCATGAATCTGTGCGACGCCGTCCATGCCCATGATGGCGCCGGAGATCGGCGAGCCGATCATGTTCGATAGCGGCGCGGCGGTCATGAAGATCGCCGTCACGAGCGCTCGGTGCCGGGCCGGGAACCAATAGCTCAGATACAGGATGATGCCGGGGAAGAATCCGGCCTCCGCCAGCCCTAGCAAGAAGCGCAGCAGATGGCGAAGCGACGCTCGTCTGGGCGCTTGACGGACAGGGCATTCTGATGCGTTCGGAGTGGGATGCGACCACCTATCTGCAGTCTGGCCGTCTCAAGCAGTTGCTGCCCGATTGGTCGTTGCCGCCAGCAGATATCTACGCTGTGTATCCAGAGCGGCTCAATCTGACGGCGAAGGTGACGGCGTTCGTCGAGTTTCTCGAAGGCTTTCTCGGGAAGGGGCCGGGAGCGGGCTGAGATGGCGAAAAAGCCGGTGGTTTTCCGCTCACCTGCGATTTGCACCGCAACCCGGAACACGTCAGTCGAGCCGGCTGGGAATGGACATTGTGCCGCGCGTCTAGTCGGCGTCGTCGACGCGCTTCCAGAATTCGAATGCAGCGGCGCATACGTTGAGCGGCGCGCCCGTCGCGACCAGCAGCCAGAGAAGTAGGCGCGCCTTGCGCGGCCCGAGCCACCCTGAAAACAAAGCGCCACGGCGGGCCAAGTCGATTTCTGAACCAGAAAATCCATAGGTGCGCGCTGCCGTCGATCCCGATCCCGTGCGGCTGGAGATGACGATCGGCAGCCGCGGCGCCAGCGCCTCGATGCGCTGTGCTTCGTCATCCGAAACATGCCCTGCACCGTAGGCCGCGATGACGATCCCGTGATATCCCGCGTGGGCGACCGCATCGAGCATCTCACCCGTCTCGCCCAGACATGTCTCGACGAGTGCCACTCGAACCGACAGGTTGGGCTTTGAGAAGCGCTGGGAATAACGCCTTGACGGTGGGCGGAAATACTGGGGCACACCTTCGAGCACCATGCCAGCCGGCCCCACGACCGGCGACTCGAAGGTTTCGACGGACATCGAGTTCGCTTTGCGCACCCAGCGCGCCTCATGGATCGTGTTGTTCATGACCACGGCTACACCGCGCCCGCGGCTGGCGCTGCACGCCGCGCAGGCCACCGCGGCGAGAATGTTGGCCGGCCCATCCGCGCCCGCAGCCAGCGGCGTGCGCATCGCGCCTGTGACTACCAGCGGCTGTGGATGCGTCCATAGAAGATCGAGCAGGAAGGCGGTTTCCTCGAGCGTGTCGGTCCCTTGGGTCAGGACGATCCCGGCGGCGCCGTCAGCCACCATGCGCTCTGCCCACACCAGACTGTCCAGCACATGCGCAAAGTTCAGCGAAGGGCTGGGTAACTGCAAAAGCGTCTCGGCGTGAATCTGCGCAATATCAGCCAGACTGGGGACCGCGGCCACCAATTGTTGCGCCGAAAGACGTGGCAACGCGCCAGCGTCGGCGTTGTCGGCGGTCATGCATATCGTGCCGCCCAATGCCCCGACAGCGATGCTCGGATAGTTCATCGAAGTATTCCTTTCGAGTGTTTGGAAAAAAGACCAGCTTGAACCGTAGCTCAAATAGCGTGCAAAGACTCGGTACCGACGAGGAGCGCCGTTATCGCGCCCGGAATCGGTGCGGCGCCGGACTTGCACTGCGTGATGCACCTTCCTCGCGCGCACTTGCACAAGTCCCGCGCATGGCGGTGCGCCCTTGCCGGTTGAGCAAGTGCCCGCTCGCCCACACGTACTGGATTTACTGCATGATGGCACGCTTCGTGCCTATAAGCATGTAAATTGCAATTGTTGCAAGTTGCAATTAACGCGGCATAGTGGAATCGTAGATCAGCCTGTCGCAGGCGCATATCCGAGATTGGAGCATCTGAACTTCAGCCTGGATGTCCGAAGGCGTGCCACTGTATCGACAAGCTTATTGAACACGTCGAAGAGAGTGGCGAGTGGACACGGCCGCTAATACGACGCAAGCGCGGCCTGAATTCATTTTGTGTCATTTCTTCCTATTGGAGTGAAGCATGTTGAAGCGATTGTTTACTCGATGCGTGGCTGGAGCGCTGATTGCGAGCGCTGCAACGATGGTGTGTGCGCAGGATGCATCCAAGGTGTTACGAATCGTGCCGCAAGCCGATCTGAAGATCCTCGATCCGATCTGGACCACGGCATTCATCACGCGCGATCACGGCTACATGATCTACGACACACTGTTCGGAGTGGATGCCAAGGGCGTGGTACAACCGGAGATGGTGGACACATATACGACCTCGCCGGACGGCAAGACCTGGACGTTCACGCTGCGCAAGGGGCTCGCATTCAGCGACGGCAAGCCGGTCACCTCAGTTGACGTTATCGCGTCGATCACGCGCTGGGGCAAGCGCGACGTGTTCGGTGAGAGAATGTTCGCGGCCCTGCAGTCGTTCGATGCGGTCGACGCCAAGTCCTTCCGCATGACGTTCAAGCAACCCTTTCCGATGGTCCTGGACGCGCTAGGCAAACCGTCGGGCAGCGCCCCGTTCATCATGCCGAAGCGGGTCGCCGATACGCCGGCGGACCAACAGATCTCTGACTACACCGGTTCGGGCCCCTACATCTTCAAACAGGACGAGTATCGCCCGGGCGCGAAGATCGTATACGTCAAGAACCCGAACTATGTGCCGCGACAGGAGCCGGCTTCCGGGACCGCAGGCGGCAAGCATGTCTTTGTCGACCGGGTCGAATGGATCGTGCTTAAGGACGCACAGACGCAGGCCAATGCGATTGCGAACGGTGAAGTGGACATGATCGAATGGATGCCCGCCGAGCAGTACGCGGCGTTCAAGAGCAATCCCAAGCTGGAGCTGGTGAAGCCGACTCCCGCCGGGCTCTTCGACCTGCACCTGAATCATCTCGTGCCGCCGTTCAACAACCCGAAGATTGCCCAGGCGGCAATCATGGCGATCAACCAGGAAGCGTTGATGCGCGCGCAACTGGTGAACAAGGATCTGTACCGGACGTGTTCCTCGATTTACCCGTGCGATTCGCCGTTGGCGTCGACCGAGACCGCCTATTTCACTGGCAAGCCTCAGTTCGCGGCGGCCCGCAATCTGCTGAAAGAAGCAGGCTACGACGGCAAGCCGGTTGTGCTGATGTATCCGTCGGACTACGCAGTACTGAACAAGTTTCCGCCGGTCATGGCGCAACTGTTGAAGCAGGCCGGGTTCAATGTCGACCTTCAGGCAATGGACTGGTCGACGCTTGTGACGCGCCGAACCAGCAAGGCGCCGGCCGACAAAGGTGGCTGGAACCTGTTCATTACCGGATGGGCGCCCGGCGACACGATGAATCCGTTGTTCTTCACGCCGCTGACGGGCAATGGGGAGAAGGGCTGGTTTGGCTGGGCCACTGACGACAAGATCGAGCAGCTCAAGAGCGATTACCTTGCCGCCAGCGATCCTGCGCAGCGCAAGAAGATCGCCGCGGCGATCCAACTGGAAACGTACCAGAGCGGGATCCTGGCGCCGTTGGGCGACTTCGATTTCTATTCGGTGATCCGCAAGGGCGTGGTCAGCGGCGTTGTCCCGGCTCAGGTCAACGTGTTCTGGAACATTCGCAAGAGCTAACCGGTGTCGTCGGCTGGCCGTTCGCCGGCCGGCCGCCGTCTCGCGGGGCAAAGCAAACCTGTCCATCTGTCAACCGGCCTGGAGCGTAACCGACATGGCTTTCTTTCTTTTCCGACGCGTACTGTCGACGGCGCCAGTGCTGGTCATTGTCGCCCTTATCGTGTTCATGATTCTGCGCCTGACGCCGGGCGATCCGGCTGCGGCGCTCGTCGGTGACAACGGCACTAGCGTGGACATCGCGCGGATCCACGCGAGCCTCGGGCTCGACCGGCCGCTGCCAGTGCAGTTCGTTAAATGGACTGGGCAATTGCTGCAGGGCAACCTCGGCGACTCGTACTACATGAAGCAGCCGGTAACCCGATTGATTGCGCAACGCATCGCACCGACCGTGTCGTTGTCCGCCCTGACACTGGTGATGACGCTCCTGCTCGCGGTGCCGCTCGGCGTGATCGCGGCCTCGCGGCACGGAGGCTGGCTGGACCGGATGCTGATGGGAGTTTCCGTGATGGGATTCTCGGCGCCGTCGTTCGTGGTCGGCTATATCCTCATATGGGCGGTCGCCTTGCATGCGAAGCTGTTGCCGGTGCAGGGATACGCACCACTGAGCGCGGGTATTGGACCGTGGCTCACGCACCTGATCCTGCCCGCCATTACGCTGTCCATCGTCTACCTTGCACTGATCGCCCGCGTTACGCGCGCTGCGGTCGCCGAGGCGCTGACCGAAGACTACATCCGCACCGCCCGCGCCAAGGGTATCTCCGAAGCACGCGTGCTGATTCGCCATGCGTTAGCCAATGCCGCGGTACCGATCGTCACGGTGATCGGCATCGGCATCGGCCTGCTAATCGGCGGCGTGGTGGTCACCGAGACCGTCTACGCGATCCCCGGGCTCGGGCAACTAACGGTCGATGCCGTACTGGCGCGCGACTTCCCGCTGGTACAAGGCATCACGCTGTTCTTTTCCTTCGTTTACGTGCTTATCAACCTGCTGGTCGATATGAGCTATCTGCTGCTCGACCCGCGTATCCGCTATTGAGTGAAAGGACGACTGGACATGAGCGACGATCACGATCCGATGACCCTTGCCGCGCCGGGCGCCATGCTTGCCAACCTGGAGGTAGCGCCGGCCATGCGCTCCCGCACACCGTTGTGGCGCCGCGTGCTGCGGAACTGGTCGGTGCGCCTGGGATGCGGCGCACTGGTGCTTCTGGTCTTCGTAGCTGTCGCCGCACCGTGGCTTGGCACGATCGATCCGACCGCGATGGATCCCGCGAGCGCCAACCTTGCGCCGGGCGTGAGGGCCGAATTCAGTGATCTGTCAGGCGCGACGTTCCAGCACTTCTTCGTGATGGGCACGGACAGTCTCGGCCGGGATACCTGGAGCCGGGTGGTATATGGTGCGCGCGTGTCCCTGTCGGTCGGTATCTCGGTGGCACTGCTGGCGCTCACCTTCGGTGCAGTGGTCGGCGTGGCGGCGGGATATTTTCGCCGCCTCGACGACGTGATCATGCGCGCCATGGACAGCTTGATGGCGATTCCCAGCATCCTGTTCGCGATTACGCTGATGGCGCTCTGGCGGCCGACGCTGGTCACGGTGATCGTCGCGATCACGATTCCCGAAATTCCGCGCGTCGCGCGGTTGGTGCGCTCGATCGTGCTCACCATTCGCGAGGAACCCTACATTGAGGCCGCCATTTCGTTGGCCACGCCGACCCTCAAGATTCTGTGGCGTCATATTCTGCCGAATGCGATCGCACCGCTGATCGTGCAGGGAACCTACGTGTGCGCGTCGGCGATCCTCGTGGAAGCGATCCTGTCTTTTCTCGGCGTTGGCCTGCCACCGGATATTCCGACGTGGGGCAACGTCATGGCCGACGGGCGCATGCAGTTCAACCAATATCCTCAGACCGTGCTGTTCCCAGGTGTTTTCCTGGCGCTGACGGTGCTGGCGGTCAACATCCTGGGCGACGGATTGCGTGACACGCTCGATCCGAAATTCAACAAACGGGGGAGCTGACGCGATGCGCGATTCCGACTTCAAAACGGCAGCACCGTCCGCCGCCGAGCCGGCCACGAGTGTCCTCGCCGTGAATAACCTCACCATTTCTCTGCCGGGCGGTGCCGATCGCCCCCATGCGATCCGGCATGTCTCGCTCGACGTGCGGCAGGGGGAGATTGTCTGCCTGCTGGGCGAGTCGGGCTCGGGGAAATCGGTGATCGCGCAGGCGGTGATGGGCTTGCTGCCAGCGACGCTCAAGGCGGTGGACGGCAGCATCGAACTGCTCGGCGAGGACGTGCTGACAGCAAGCCCGGACCGCATCCGCCAATTGCGCGGCGAGAAAATGGCGATGGTTTTCCAGGAGCCGATGACGGCCCTCAATCCGATCATGACGTGCGGCGCGCAGGTCGACGAGATGCTGGCACAGCATAGCCGTGCCGGCGTCGGCGAGAGGCGCCGGCGCATACTGGAGATCTTCGCCCACGTCAGGCTGCCGGAACCGGAGCGTATCTACGCGTCTTATCCGCATCAGTTGTCGGGCGGACAGCGTCAGCGCATCGTGATTGCCATGGCGCTGATCCTGAAGCCGTCGCTGCTGATCTGCGACGAGCCCACCACGGCGCTCGACGTCACGACCCAGGCCGAGATCCTCAAGCTGATCCGCGAATTGCAGACCGAGAGCGGAACCGCCGTGTTGTTCATCACGCACGATTTCGGCGTTGTCGCCGAGATCGCCGATCGTGTCGTCGTATTGCGGTTGGGCGACATGGTCGAGCAGGGCGCCAAGTTGCAAGTATTGCAGAAGCCGCGCGAGCCCTATACCCGCATGTTGCTGGCAGCCGTGCCCGCGCTGGTGCCGCGCACGCGCCTCCCGGTGGAGAAAGCCTATCCGCTGCTCGACGCGCGCGGGCTCGGGAAGACGTATGTGACGGGTTCCTGGCCGGGCCGCAAGCGCAAGGTGCAGGCGGCCACTAATGTATCGCTGACGGTGCATCCGGGCGAAACGGTCGGAATTGTGGGCGAATCCGGTTCGGGAAAATCGACTGTCGCGCGCTGCATTGCGCGGCTAATCGAGCCGAGCACCGGCGATATCTTCGCCGACGGTCGATCGGTGGCCAAGGTGCGCGGCCGCGCGCTATATCCGTTCCGGCGCGGCGTACAGGTCGTGTTCCAGGATCCCTACCGGTCGCTGGATCCGCGCCAGACAGTGGGTGCCTCGATCGTCGAAGGGCCGTTGAATTTCGGCGTGCCGTACGCTCAAGCGTGGCAACGTGCTGAAGAATTGATGACACTGGTACGGCTGAGGCCCGATGCGCTGAACCGCTACCCTAGCGAATTCTCCGGCGGCCAGCGGCAACGTATCTCGATTGCGCGGGCGCTGGCCTGCGAGCCACAAGTGTTGATTGCCGACGAGGCGGTGTCCGCACTCGACGTCTCGGTCCAGGCGCAAATTCTCGAACTACTGGACGACATTCAGCAGCGGCTGCGGATCGGCATTCTGTTCATTACGCACGATCTGCGGGTGGCCAGCCAGATCTGCGATCGGGTCATCGTGATGCGGCGCGGCGAGATTGTCGAGGAGGGGGCGATCGAGGACGTGTTCCTCACGCCGCGCCACGAATATACGCAGGCTTTGCTGGCGGCGGCGCCAGGGCGCGGCTTTGCGTTCGGCGCCGCTTGACGCGAGCCATTTGATCACAAAGATTTCCTGAGGTTCTGGTCAGTCATGGCGATAACCCAATACCGTCGATATTTTCAAAGAGACAGTAATGCATATACCTAAGCGAATCGTCTTCTGTGGCTTCCAGCACGAGACGAATACCTTCGCACCGACTCAAGCGGACCTGCTCGCGTTCGAGCGCGGAGGCGGCTGGCCGGGACTGGTGAGCGGCGATGCGGTATTCGAAGCGATTGCGGGCAGAAATATCCCCGCCGCTGGTTTTGTCGATGCAGCACGAAGCGCGGGCCATACGCTGCTGCCAACCCTGTGGTGCGCGGCCAGCCCGTCAGCGCACGTCACCGAGGCAGCCTACGAACATATCGCCGGTGAGATCCTGGCCGGCATCGAGGCAGCGCTGCCGGTCGACGCGGTCTACCTGGACCTGCATGGCGCGATGGTCACGACTCATTTCGACGACGGCGAGGGCGAACTGCTGCGGCGCATACGTGCGCTCGTTGGTGATGCTGTGCCGGTGGTGGGCAGTCTCGATCCGCACGCCAACGTTACCGCACAGATGCTCGACAGGGCAGACGCGCTGGTCGCATACCGTACCTATCCGCACGTCGACATGGCGTGCACCGGGAAGCGCGCATTTGCGCTCCTTGAAAAGCGCTGGTCAAGCGGTTTGCGTGCCGCGCTCGCATTCCGCCGGCTACCGTTCCTCGTGCCGATCTGCTGGCAGTGCATCGACATGCAGCCGGCCGCGCGTCTTTATGCGTTGCTCGAGGAGATCGAAGCGGCGGATGGCGCCGACCTGTCGTTCGCGACGGGTTTCCCGGCGGCCGATTTTCCAGAATGCTCGCCGGTGATCTGGGCTTATGCGAACGATCCCACCGTTGCCGAAGCGGCGGTCGACGAGTTGACGCGGGCGGCGAACGACGCAGAACCCGAATTCGCCGGTACCCTGTATTCACCCGACGATGCGGTCCGTTACGCGATCGAACAGAGCCGCGCCGGCAGGCGTCCGATCATCGTCGCAGACGGACAGGACAATCCGGGTGCCGGCGCGAATTCGGACACCACCGGGGTGCTGCGGGCCCTGATCAGGCAGGACGCACAGCAGGCCGTGATCGGCCTGATCGTCGATGCGGCGGCCGCCGAAGCGATTCACGCGCGGCGGGTCGGTGAGACGATCCGGCTGTCACTGGGTGGTCATTCCGGCATCCCCGGCGACGCGCCTTACGAGGACGAGTTCCTGATCGAAGCGATCTCGGACGGCAAGATCGACGCGACCGGCCCGTACTATGCCGGCTTTCACCTGGATGTCGGGCCGGCCGCCTGTCTGAGGCGCGGCGGCGTGCGAATCGTCGTGGCGTCGTTCAAGGTGCAGATGGCCGACCAGGCGCTGTTTCGCCTCGTCGGCATCGAGCCCGCCACGCAGGCGATCCTGGTCGTCAAGAGCGCGGTGCATTTCCGCGCCGACTTCGCACCGATCGCGGCCGAGATTATCGTCTGCGCAGCGCCTGGTTCAATGCCCATGCGGCTTAAGCAACTGCCGTGGAGCAAGCTTCCCGTGGGAATGCGGCTTGGCGCCAAGGGGCAGCCTTTCGAGCCAGGATGGACGGCCTCGGCGTGCGGCTGAGTTGCGCACCGATACCTTCTATCCTACTTTTTCAGTTACCCACTCGTCACATTTCACCAATCGAGATCCGTACACATGGAAGACTATTTTGTATTCAACGCCGGAAACGTGGTGTTGCAATCCGGTATCACGTTCAGAGATGCCAAGCTCGCCTACCAAACCTACGGAAAGTTGAACGCAGAAAAATCGAATGTCATTCTATACATGACGTCATTTTCCGCGCATCACTATGACATCGAGTGGATGGTCGGTCCGGGCAAGGCGCTAGACACCGACAAGTACTTCGTCGTTATTCCGAATCTGTTCGGCAATGGACTGTCGTCCTCGCCCAGCAATGCAACCGAGCCCTTTAGCGGAAGCCGTTGGCCGAATTTTACGATCGCCGATAACGTCGCGATTCAATACCAACTCCTGACGGAAGAACTCGGCATCGAGGTATTGCAATTAGCGTGCGGATGGTCAATGGGCGGCTTGCAGGCGTATCAATGGGCGGCAATGTATCCGGAGATGGTCAGGCGGCTGGTGGTGCTCTGCGGCGCGGCAAAGACCTCGCCGCACAATCAGGTGTTCATCGAGGGCGTGCGCGCGACCCTGACGACGGATCCCGGTTTTCAGAACGGAACGTTCGTTGAGCGTCCCGAACGCGGTCTGCGGGCCATGGGGCGCAACTACGCCGCCATGGCGATGTCGCAGACGTTTTATCGTGACGAGGTGTGGCGCCAGGCTGGGTTTTCCTCGCTCGAAGATTATCTCGTGATGTCTTGGGAAGCGAATTTCCTGAAGCGAGATGGCAACAACCTGCTGGCTCACCTATGGACATGGCAGCATGCGAACATCGCGGCCAATTCCAAATATAACGGTGATTTTCACGCAGCGCTAAAGGCGATTACGGCAAAGGCGTTGATCATGCCTAGCGAAACCGATCTGTATTTTCAGGTGGAAGACAACCGTCTCGAGGTCGCGCAAATGCGAAACGCCAGGCTCCTCCCCATTTCGTCGATATGGGGCCATCGTGCCGGGCTGCCGACAGCCAATCTGGACGATGCCGCGTTTATTTCCGATGCGATAACCCGGCATCTCGAGGACTAACGTACCAGACTTGCCGCGGCGGTGCCTTGTGTCTATCTTGCAGTCCTTCATCGGCACCGCACGCCCCTACCTCGGTGCTGTTGAGCAACATTGCGGAAGTCGCTGAAGCAGACACGCGTGCGACTGCAACATGTCGGTCGGGACGTCAAAGGCGTCCCCGGCATGGCAATCATCCGGCCCAACGAGCCCTGATCCCAGGTCGCACGACTCTCTCCGCATGCTTTCGAAACGGGTCATTTCGCGCGCGTGGCGTGCTGCCTGACGCAGCAACTGACGCGGCTGTCAGACCGGTGACGCAACAAAGGCAGCTCACACGAACCGGCGGCGTTCACCATCATCGGCGAGCGTCGAGGACAACATATTGCGCACTGCGACGAAACTGAGTCGGGTGTTTCGGCAGATTGCATCGTCACATCTAAATCGCTCCTTGAGATCGTCGCAACCGTCCGGGTGCGACAAATGCCAATGCTGCGCCCGGAACCGGTGCAACGGTGATATTGCGTCACGCAGTGCACCTTTCTCGCGCGCATCGCGCATGGTTTCTGCGCATGGCAGAGTCTGCATCGCGGTATGGAAAACGCCTGATTTGTCGATGAACACGGGTTTTGTCGGGACGTGGCACATTTCGTGCAAATCGAAGTCACATGTAAATGACAATTATTGGGAATTGCAACTATATCGACGCGATGCGAACGCACTGGCAGATTGTCGATAGGTGACGTTTCCAGGGCTGGGTCATCTGAACTTACGTTTCGATGTACTGAGCGCGTTGTCCAGGAGCGTGGCGTCGGGACTTCAGGAAAGCGCGCTGCCTGAGTCATTTCGTGTCACTTATTCGTACGGAGTTGAAACATGAGCACCCAGAATTTCGGCGCCCGCACCCGCGCCCCACTTGTCCTTTCACTACACAGCCGCTGGTGGCAATTATTGTGCGGCCTCGTATGCGCGATGGTCGCGTCCAATCCCCAATACATCTGGACTTTGCTGACGCGCCCGCTCACAGCGCAACTCGGCGTGTCGCTGCCGAGTCTGCAGGTCACCTTTTCCATCCTCATTGTCTGCCAGACTTTTCTATCGCCGCTCGAGGGCTATTTAATCGAGCGCTTTGGGCCGCGCTGGTTGCTGGCCGCGGGTGGCGCGATCACAGGGTTTAGCTGGGTACTGACGAGCCGCGCGGAATCTCTGCTGTCCGTTTATCTCTGCTATGGCGTTCTCGGGGGAATCGGCGTAGGTATTGTCGTGGTCGGCACGATCGGTCTGATGGCACGCTGGTTCCCAGACCGTCGGGGTTTTGCGATAGGCGTGGTGATGGCGGGCTTCGGCATGGGCGCGATGCTCACGACATTTCCGATCACCAACAGCATCGCCAGATACGGCTATCAGCATACGTTGGTCGTCTATGGCGTGATTCTCGGGGTGATCGGCATACTTGCCGCGCTCGGCATGAGACTGCCGCCTCCCGGCTACATGGCGGACTGGCGGCCGCAGAGAGCCGCGGCCGCCGTACCCGACACGCGGCCCAGCAACATGCTGCGCACGCCGTTGTTCTGGCTGATGTTTGTGATGATGTCGATGATGGCGACCTCCGGCCTGATGGTGACGTCGCAAATGGCAGTCTTCACGCGAGATTTCGGCATGGCGGGAGTTACCGTGTTCGGCCTCGCGGCGTTGCCGCTTGCGTTGACGATCGATCGCGTGGCGAATGGCGTGACGCGGCCTATGTTCGGATGGATCTCCGACCTGATCGGGCGCGAGCATACGATGCTGATCGCGTTCGGTATGGAAGCGATAGCGATGACCTTATGGCTCACATCGCGGCACGACCCGTTGTTGTTCGTGCTGCTATCGGGCGTCGTTTTTCTCGGCTGGGGCGAGATTTTTTCGCTGTTCCCTTCGACGCTCACGGACACGTTTGGCAGCAAGCATGCGATCGTCAACTACGCGTGCCTGTCTTATGCGCAAGGTATCGGTTCGATCCTGGGCGGACCGGTGGCGGCGCTACTCCACGAGCATACGGGCGGTTGGGATGCGGTGTTCGGCACGGCAATCGCATTGGATAGTTGTACCGCGGTGCTCGCGATCGCCGCACTCAGGCCGATGCGCCGCGCGTGGTTTGCCCGCGCTTCCAGGCGCTCGTAATGCACTCGGCCACGTCCAGCTTGCCAGCAATCTCGCCCGCTTGAATCTGCGCGGATGCGGCACCGCCTCGTCGATTCTCTGTTTTTTCGTCTCCTTAATTCTCCACTGAAAGGATTTAAATTCCGATGGATAGCGACCTGATCGACCTCATGATGAAGTGGCGGCACACACTGCACTCCTGTCCGGAAACTGCGTTCGAGGAGGTCGCAACCGCGGACCTCGTCGCCGGCGTATTGCGACAGTACGGCTTCGAGGTACATGCCGGCATTGGACGGACCGGTGTGGTGGGCACCATGACCCGAAGCGCGGGGCCTGCCATCGGCTTGCGCGCCGACATGGACGCGCTGCCGATCGCCGAAGCCAATCGCTTCGCACATCGATCGCAACATGAAGGCAAGATGCATGCGTGTGGCCATGACGGCCATACTGCAATGCTGCTCGGCGCCGCTGTCGCGCTGAGCCGCGACCCCAGTTGGCGCGGTACGGTACATGTGATTTTTCAGCCAGCAGAAGAAGGGCCGGCGGGCGGCGGCAGGATGATGGTCGAAGACGGACTCTTCGAGCGCTTTGCGTGCGACGCCGTGTTCGGTTTGCACAACTGGCCGGGCATCCCGCGCGGACATTTTGCGATCAACGACGGTCCGATGATGGCATCGTTCGACACGTTCGAGATTGTTGTCGACGGCAAGGGTTCGCATGCCGCGATGCCGGAGGAGGGGAGCGACGTGCTGGTGTGTGTCAGCCAGATTGTCACCGCATTGCAGACGATCATAAGCCGACGAATTTCCCCGAAGGAATCAGGCGTCGTTAGCGTCACGCAAATTCATGGTGGCGAAGCGTGGAACGTATTGCCTGACCGTGCGGTCATTCGCGGCACCGTCCGCTGTTTTTCGAGCGCTGTGCAGGAACGGATCCGCGCGTCGATCGGCGAAATCTCCTCGGGTATTGCGCGCGCACTGGGCGCAAACGCGACGCTCGACTATCGCTACGCGTATCCGGCCACGGTCAACAGTGCCGTTCAAGCCGACCTTGCGGCTGTGGCCGCTGAGGCGACCGTCGGCACTTCCGGCGTGCGGCGAGGTTGTGTGCCTTCGATGGCCTCGGAAGATTTTGCGTTCATGCTGCACGCAAAGCCCGGCGCGTATATCTGGATGGGTGTCGACGAGGCGACTCCGGCAGCACCGCTCCATAATCCGCATTACGATTTCAACGATGCGGCGCTTGCGATCGGTGCGAGTTATTGGGTGAATCTCGTCAAGCTGTTTGGTGCCCGGTAAAGGACCCTCATGCAATCTGCCAACCTCCAGCATGCTGTGCAATTCGCGATCGATTATGAAACGCCCTGGGACCGCGAGGTCGATGGCGTTTGGGGCGTACATCCGGACGACCCGCCACCCTGGAACCGGCTGCTCGGACCGGTGCATGGGCGTGGCCCGGTGTCCGGCGTCATCACTCGGGCCGGCCGCCCGCTAACTTCGTGGGGCGAACCTGAGCGTGCCGACCTGACCTTTAGCATCGCCAAGACTTATCTGGCGCTGCTGGCCGGCGTTGCGCACGATCGAGGCCTGATGCCCGATGTCGACGAGCCGGTGCAAGTGCGCGTGCCTGGTATCGGCTTTGATGACGAGCACAACGCGAGCGTGACCTGGGCGCAACTTCTGCAGCAGACGAGCGAATGGCAAGGCGTGTGTTTCGGCTTGCCCGATGAGGCCGATCACTACCGATACGTCAAATTCGGCAAGGAGCCCGATGGGAAAAAAGGGGAGCGGCGGTCGTTACGGGCTCCCGGTACCTACTGGGAATATAACGACGTGCGCATCAATCAGCTTTCGCTCGCGCTGCTGCACCTGTTCCGCCGCCCGGTGCCGGAGGTGTTTCGAGAAGCGATTATGCGGCCACTCGAAGCGAGCGAGAACTGGCAATGGGTCGGTTACGACAATGCCTGGGTGGAGGTGGGCGGGCAGCGTGTGCAGTCGGTTCCGGGCGGCACGCATTGGGGTGGTGGCCTGTCGATCAGCGCCCAGGACCAGATCAAGGTGGCTCGCCTGTTGCTGGGTCAGGGCAGCGTCAACGGCCAACAGATAATCTCCAGCGAGTGGCTGCAGCGCATGTTGACACCGTGTGCGATCGCACCGTTCTATGGCTACCTGGTCTGGCTCAACCACGAGCGCAGCGTCTTTCCGAGCGTGCCGGCGTCCAGCTACTTCGCAATCGGTGCGGGCGGTTCGTTCACTTGGATCGAGCCCGAACGCGAGCTGGCGGTGGTGGTGCGCTGGCTCAACCCGGCACATGCCGACGAATTTTTCCGTTTGGTGCTCAAGGCGATTGACGAAGGGGCGAGGGGTTAATCTGTGTCCATCCACTTGCCGCACAGGCATTGTGCGTGCTTGCCCCACTCGTGCGCATTGCGTTACGCTCGTGCCGTTTGGCAAGCGCCCGGCTTGTCCGCACTTTGGGAGTTTCCGCACGGTGGTATGTTTCGTGCACGAAACGCGTAGAATTTAAAAGTTGCAGTGTGCAACTGAATCAAAGTAGCCGAATGGGAGGACAGCATGTCGAAGGCGCCGTATCCAAGACTGGAGCATTTGAACTTCCGCCTCGATGTACTGAGCGAGTTGGCCAAGGGCGTGGCGTCTGGCCTTTACGAAGCCGAATGTGACGTAACCCTTCGCGACCTGCGCGTGCTGCGTTTCGTCGATATGCAGCCGGGCATCTCCCTGGGCCCGCTGATTGAACTGACATACCTTGAAAAGACGCTGGTTTCGAAGCTGGTCACCACGCTAGCTAATCGCGGCTTGTTAACGCGCTCTACCGGCACGACGGATGCACGTGTCATCAACCTGAACTTGACCAGGAAAGGCAAGGCGATCGTCCGCAAGTGCGACCGGATCGGCAAGATCTTCGACGAACAGCTCATGTCCGTTTTGTCAGCCGAGGAAAAGCGAGTGCTTTTTGACTGCATCAACAAGCTGACGGAACACGTTGAGGAGGGCGGCGAATGGACGCTCCCGGCGACACGGCGCAAACGCACAGCCTGAATCGAGACGCCGGGGCGAGAATAGGCTGCCACAGCGCGGGCAGACGATCGGCGGCATGTGGCGCACGCCGGTTGCCACGCCCGCGCGTTCTTTTGAAGAAGTAGTAGGCCAAGCGCCAAAGGCGAGACCGAACATGCTGAATCTCTCTTCAACTTCCACGGTTATGCCCATCGGGACAAGCGAATTCACTCGGTTCAATTCCGCGCTATCGTAATGCGGTCCGCGTATGGCCACTCACCTCCCGGCCTGCATCCGGGTCTATGCCGATAAAGTAGAGGACCGAGATCAGCACCAGCACCGCCACTAGCAGGAAGGCGAGCCGGAAATCAGCCAGTGAGAGTTGGGCGTGATTTCCATGAAGCAGGACCGCAGCGTGCAGCGCTATCGCACCAAATGCGATGCCCAGACCGATTGTCATCTGCTGGACCATACTGAAGAATGTGCTCGCTGAACTCATTCGCGCCGGCGGGACGTCCGCAAACGCGAGCGTGTTGATGCTTGTGAACTGCATCGACCGGCACAGGCCGCCCGCGAGCAATACCAGCATGATCAGCGCGCGCGGCGTGTCCGGCGAAAGCAGGCTGCACAATGCGATTGTGACTGCGGTAAGCACCCCGTTGACGATCATTACCTTGCGAAAGCCAAAGCGTTTGAGGATCGGCGTGGTGACAGTCTTCATGCCCAGATTGCCGGCCGCGTACGCGAGTACCAGCAAACCCGCAGCGAATGCATTCAAGCCGAAGCCCAGTTGGAACAACAGCGGTAACAGGAAGGGTGAGACGCTGACCGACACGACATATAACGAACCGCCGTCGAGGGTCACGCGGAACGTCGTAATTCGCCAGGGCGAAAGATCGATCAGGGGGTGTTCGGCGCGGCCGAAATGCCGTATGGCCAGGACCGCAGCGACCAAGCCGCAGATCAGCGCGCCGGCCGTGATGCGCCAGTCGCTATGCAGTTGCCCGATCAGGACCATGCCGTACATCAGGCACGTCAGCGCAATACCGCTCAGCACGAACCCCGGCACATCGAAGGGACGGCGGGTGGATTCGCGGTAGTTCGGAATGAATAGGGCGGTTAGCGCCAGACCCAGCAACCCGATCGGTACGTTAAGCAGAAAGATCCAGCGCCAGTTGAAATAGGTCGAGATAAACCCGCCCAACGCTGGACCCAACACCGGCGCGGCGAGGCCGGGCCACGTGATATAGGCTATCGAGCGCATCAGGTGACGTTTCTCGGTGCTGCGCAGCACGGCGAGGCGGCCTACCGGCACCATCATTGCGCCGCCGATTCCCTGCAGGATCCGCGAGATCGTGAATTCGACGAGGCCGTTACTCATCCCACACAATATGGAGGCGCCGGTGAACACGATGATCGCGCCACCGAACACCGAACGTTGCCCAAATCGGTCAGCCACCCATCCGCTGATCGGAATGAAGACCGCGAGCGCCAGCAGATAGGCAGTCATGCCGATACTCAGGCTCACGGACGTGACGCTGAACGTGGCGGCCATGTGGGGCAGTGCGGTCGCGATCACCGTCGCATCCAGGTTCTCCATGAAATAGGCGCTGGCGACGATCAGCGCGATGATGACTGGCTGGCGGCTTGACAAAGACATGGGCGGAGAACGGAATTCGGGTTGTGCGACGCGCCCTCAAACGCGCCAGATTGAGGCGTTTGCAGCGGGTGGCAGTCAAAGATGGGGTTCGCCTCGCGGTAGCCTGAGATAATGCATGGCTGCGCCCGGGTGCGTGGCGAGACTGTTCCTCGTACCCGGACGATATACTCTACCAAACCATAAGTCGTCATGTGAAGACTTATTTTTCGAAAGCGATGGACAGAGGAGCATCATGAAGGCCAAACCCAGGGATGTTGCAGATCCGGGCAGCAAGACCGTAGTGGGTCGCGCGCCCATCAAGCGGCCAATGAAGAAAGCACCGCAGCGTCTGCCACGCGCCGAGCGTCAGGCGCGCGTGCTGGAGAAGGCCGCCGAATATTTCGCCGAGCACGGCCTGAACGCGCAGACTCGCGCGATTGCCGAGGCCTGCGGCGTGTCGCAGCGTTTGCTGTATAGCCTGTTCCCTAGCAAGGCCGCGTTGATCGACGAAGTTTACAAGCGTGAAATTGTGGGGACCTTCAAGGCGATGTGGTTTGTTCAACTGAAAGACCGCAGTGTGCCCATTGAAAGCAGGCTCAATACTTTCTATCGCGAGTACTACGATACCCTTCTGACGCGGCAGTGGCTTCGCCTGTTCCTTTACTCTTCGCTTGAAGATCTGCAAATGGCGCCGACGTACACGAATGCTGTCGTGACGCACGCGCTTGAGATCATTGTCACTGAGACGGCGCACGAATTGGGACGCGGCGTACCGGCCGATCCGGCTCATCTGACCGAGGTGGGCTGGCTGCTGCACGGCGCGGTGTCCCACCTTGCGATTCGCCGCCGTATTTATTCGAACGACAACGCCACGCCTAGTGACGCGGTGATTGCGATGCACGTGCGCGCCTTCCTCACGAGCGCGCCAGCGCTGCTTCCGGCGCTGGAAAGCACCTGAGCGTGAGGCGCTGGCAGCGTCGCGCAGGTTGGTGCACCGTCTTCGTCCTGTCAACTGCGTTGAACATAGAGTCGATCGTCCGCTTTGTCTCCTCGTCGGGGCTCCATCAGGTCGATGGGAAGGCGACGGAAGAATGAAGTAATGAAGAAAAGGAAATCGCTTTATCACGGTCACCGCTTCCCTGGCGTCGTCAACAGCTGCGCGGTTCGGTGGTATTTCCGGTTCAGCCTGAGCTTGCGCGACATCAAGGAGTTGTTGCTCGAGCGCGGTGTCGTGGTCACATACGAGACAGTCCGTTGCTGGTGCGACAAATTCGGGCTTCACGCATTCTCCCGCATATGGCATAAAGTGTATGAAGACTTCGTGATGCGGCAGATCTACGAGATGAGGATGCAAAACGCGCTCGAACAGTTTGAGGGGGCATGCGATAGAATGCCGGACTCGTGGCTGATTGTGGGCGATGATGTCCCGCTGGACTTTACGCCGGAGCAAGCATACGCAATGCTTCTCTTCTGCCGGCACGACGAATTTTGGAAACCATGATGAAACACGCCTGCCGCTACGCCATTGTCCGTTTCATGCCGTACGTGGAGACGGGTGAGTTCGCGAACGTCGGGATTGTGCTGATGAGCCCGACGGCCAAGTACTTTGGCTACCGCATGCTCGATCGCGTGCGGCGGGTGACCGCATTCTTCGACGAGCTCGACCCGAACATCTTTCGTAAAGCTAGGAAAACCTACCTCGACGAAATGACGCGCATTGGCTCGTCCATCGAAAGTGCTTTCGTCGACGCTGCGAAAGGACCGAGCGCCAACTACGCCAAGTTCGCTTTTACTGAACTTGTGAAACCTCGCCAAGCCATTATGTATGCCGACGAGGAGCGTGTCATCCTGACTGATGATCCGGCCGAGAAGCTGATCGAACTCTTCGACCACTACGTTGGCCGCGTGTTTGCGACCAAGGCATATCAGGAACGGGAAGTCGAGAGGC
>NZ_JAQQEK010000031.1:0-94050 GCF_046027355.1 Paraburkholderia sediminicola
GACACAAAGCAAACCAAAAAAACCTCAAACCTTATACCCAACCCGAACCCCACCCCAATGCCGCCCACCAACAAAAACAGGCGCGGACGCATCCTTCATCAACACAAACTGGCCGCCGCCCATATCACGCCGATACGTCTGCAACAAAAACCGTTTCGTATGTGAAGCCGCGGCAATCCCAGTCCGATCATCGAACATCCGCCGGTTCCGGCAATTCGCCGTATTCCAGACCACGTCATCAGCACGCTGCGGCATAGAGAACTTCAGATTATGCGTCGGCAAATAACCCCGCAAATCGACCGCCGCACAAAACGCGACCCGTGGATCGAGAGCAAGCAAAGGCTCCTGAATAGCCGGCAACATCCGGTCGGTCAACGCAGTAAACCGCGTCAAGAACTGCGGAGGATGACTCCCAGCCACTGGCACATAGTGCTGATCGAACAGATCCTCAATCGACACTTCGCCACGCGCCACGGCCGTTTCGAATACCTTGCTCACGGCGGCTGCCGCCTGCTGCACGGCCTCGATAAAACGCGTGTCAGCCGTTTCCACGCCCGTCGCGGCGGTCAGTTCAATCAGGGTTTCGGACACACCGAGCAGATTCCCCAAACGGTCCTTCGCCTGCACGAAGTTTTCGCTCGAATCCTCGACGCCGCTTGCCATTTCCAGCACCTGCGCCTCAAGCCCGTCACACTGCGATTCGATCTCGCCGGTCAATACGGCGATCTGTCCCGCCTCGTCATTCAGATGCGCGATCGCATCGCCAGTCGCATGCACGACGTCGCCGATCTTGCGTGTGCCTTCGCGCACCCGGTGCGCCCGCGCGGTGTTGACGGAACCCTCGCTGATCAGCTGCTCGGTCTGTTGCGTGAGCTGCGCCAGCGTCGTCTCGATCTGCCCGGTGGCTTGCGCGGTCTTCGCCGAGAGGTTCTTCACCTCGGCCGCGACCACCGCGAAACTCTTGCCGGAGTCGCCGGCGCGCGCGGCTTCGATCGCGGCATTCAGCGCCAATAGATGAGTCTGACGCGCGATCAGCGAAATCTCCTCGGAGACGCGGCTTACATGCGCCAGCGCGCTACGCAGCGCGCCGATCTGACTCTCGATGACCGTCACGCCTTCCACGAGTCCGTGGATGTCGGCAAGCGACGCTTCGAGCGTCTGCTGCGATTCCTGCACGCCGGTCGCGGCTTCAGTGGATACGTGGCTCATTTTCCGCGCGGCAGCGGCAATGCGATGATTGCCCGCGAGCGTCTGCGCAGCCGATTCGCGCAGCGCGCGGCATACTTGCGCCTGGCGTTGCACGCGCGCGGCCACTTCCTCGACGTGGCCCGATACGTCGCAGATCTCGATGCCCAGTTTGCCGGCTTGCGCGGCAATATCGCCGACGACCTTTTGCGAACGGGCCGCGCGGCGAAAGCTGAAACGCATCATGGTGATCTCCATTGTTGACCAGAGTTGGTGCCAAGCACTTACTCATGGTCCCATGCAACATGTTTGCTGATGGCGCGCTCGGCGCATTCACTCGGCGCAGTCACCCAGCGCGGATGCAGCGTCTCCTCGACGCGTTTACGGCGGACTTTCAAGCGACTTGATACGGGGTATCCCGCAGTCGTTATGATGTGCGGTCAAACTGTGATCCACAGCCTTATCCGCAGACCTTTCCGTTTCTTACCGGCAACCCATGATCGACTCCTTCGCGCGCGTTTCGGGCTGGCAACAGCTCTATCACCTGTGGGAGCTGATCGTCATGCTCTGCAAGTTTCTCTGGGGACTGTTGCGTCTTCTGGGCGGCGGCTGAGCGCGTTGACGCGATGCGAAGGAAGGGCGTGCGACATCCGTGCGCGAAGTATCGATTGAATGAATCAGCGGGAAAGAAGCAGCCAGGTCAGGCCGGCGCACCGCGCGTGCCGAGAAACGCACGCAGATCGGCCATCACGCGCTCGGGCGCTTCTTCCATGGGAATATGGCCGAGTCCCTGGTACATGACCGACTTCGCGCCCGGAATGCGGCTTGCGAATTCGGCGGCGTGCGCAGTCGGAATCCAGCGATCCTTCGCACCCCATAGCACGAGTGCGGGCACATTGAGAGTCTTCAGCACGTCGGTGTCGACGTCCTTGAAATCGAGCGTGGGCACCATCTTGCCGATCGCGGTGCGGGTGTCTTCACCGTGGAAGAACTCGACGTAACGCCGCAGCATCACCGCGTCGATCTTGCGCGGATCGCCATAGACGTTGCGCACCGCGCTCTTGACGATGACTTCAGGCAGCCACCACGGCGAACTGACACGCACCAGCGCGCTGTTGAACAGGCTGATGTAAATCGGCAGTTTCATCGGAAAACCGGCCGAGTCGATCAGCACGAGCCGTTCAACGGCTTCGCGATGGCGCACCGCGTAGTCCCACGAAATCAGCCCGCCGAGCGAATTGCCGATGAAGGTCGCGCGCGAGATGCCGAGTGCCTGCAGGAACGTGTCGATGAAACGCCGATAGGTCGGCAGATTCATCGTTTCGATTTCACCGCCGCTGGAGCGCAGCGGTCCTGTCACGCCGAACGGCGGCAGATCGAGGCGGACCACGCGATGCTCGCGCTTGAGTTCATCGGCGACGCGGTCCCAAGTGTGCAGCGACGACGCGAAGCCGTGAATCATCACGATGATTTCGCCGCTGCCTTCGTCGACGTAATGCACGTCGGCGCCCATGATCTTCACGAATCTGGAGCCGCTTTGCGTGTAGCGCCGCCGCAATTCGTCGCGCGGCACGCTGGTGATGCCGAGGCGCGCGGCGAGCGAGCGCGGCGGCAGCGGGGATGTCGAGGCGGGCGTGCCGGAGTCGATGCTTGCCATGTTTGTTGTCTCCCTTGTCGTTCGATTTTGTAGTTCGCCTGGCTTCGACTCGGATTGCATCGGCGGCGTCTCGCGCTCCCAGTCCATCAGCCGCCGCTCACGGCGTCAGGGCGCGAAGCGATAGTCGTGCGGACGCACACGCCGCGTCCGTTTGCGAAAGCTGAAGGTGAAGCCGGGCCACAACGCGGTGACCTTGCCGCTTCGGGTCTGGTACCAGCTACGACATCCGCTCGCCCACACGGAGTGCTGCATATCCTTCTGCAAACGCGCGTTGAATTCGCGCTGTACGTCGGGCCGCAGATTCATCGTGCGTGCCTTGCGGCGACGCAGTACGCGCAGGCAATCGGCGATGTACTGCACTTGCGACTCGATCATGTAGAGCAGCGAGTTGTGGCCGAGCCCGGTATTCGGGCCGACGATCATGAAGAAGTTCGGGAAGTTCGCCACGCTGACACCGAGGTAGGCTTCGGGCCCGTCGCGCAGCCACAGGGCGCTGAGATCGGCGCCGTCGACGCCGGTCACGTCGAACGGTGCGCCGACGTCGTTGACCTGGAAGCCCGTGCCGCAAATGATCGCGTCGGCGCGGCGATGCACGCCGTCTTCGGTCACGACTCCGTCGGCGACGATCTCGCGGATGCCGCTCGTCACCACGTCGACGTTCGGCTGGCCGAGCGCGGGATAGTAGTCGCTCGAGAGCAGCACGCGCTTGCAGCCGAACCGGTAGTTCGGCGTGAGCTTGGCGCGCAGGGCAGGGTCCTTGACGCGTCGTTCGAGGTAGCTCAGGCCGAACTTCATCGGCACCTTCATCAGTTTCGGATTGACCACGAACGCGATGGCGCGCGATTCGAGTTGCCAGTAGATCGCGCTGCGCACGAAGCGCTGCGTGAATGGCAGATGGTGGAACAGCCATCGGGCGCGCGCGTCGATCGGCTTGTCGGGCTTGGGCATGACCCACGGCGCGGTGCGCTGGAACAGATCGAGTTGCGCGACGCGCGGCTGGATTTGCGGCACGAACTGGACCGCGCTCGCGCCGGTGCCGATCACCGCGACGCGTTTGCCTTCGAGCGGATACGCATGGTCCCAGCGCGCCGAATGAAACAGCTTGCCTTCGAAGCGTTCGAGCCCGGCGATCTTTGGCATGGCTGGGCGGGACAGCGGGCCGCTCGCGGCGATCACCACATCGGCCTCGATGTTTTCGCGCACGCCGTTCACATCGAGCTCGACATGCCAGACCTGGCGCGCTTCGTCGAAACGGGCCGCGGCCACGCGCGTGTTGCAACGCACGTAACGCTCCACGCCATACTTGCGGACGCAGTGCTTCAGATAGGCGAAGATTTCCGCCTGGCCGCCGAACGCGCGCGACCACGCGGGATTTGGCTCGAACGAAAACGAATAGAGATGCGAGGGCACGTCGCAGGTCGCGCCGGGATAGGTGTTGTCGCGCCAGGTGCCGCCGATATCGCCGGCCGCCTCGTAAATCGTGAACGACGTGATGCCCATTCGCAGCAGACGAATCGCCATGCCGATGCCGGCAAAGCCGCTTCCGACAATCGCGATGCGTGGCGCGGCAGGTAGGGCGGATGAAGCAGGCGTCACGGCGGTCTCCGGCATGGGGTGAAGTCAAGCGTCTACATGTGTCTACGGCAACATAACGCGCAGGGTAGACAACTGTGCACTTGGCGTCAAGATCGTTTAGAGTACTGCTATTAAACGCGCGTAGCGCGCATCGATTGAAAACACATGACATCCGTATCCGACGCGGCAGCCGCCGCGGAGCATGGCGTTGCCGCGGGCCAGGAATTGCCGGCCGGCAAGCGCAAACTGATCGAAGCCGCGTTGCGTCTGACGGCGGGCGGCCGCAGTTTTACGAGCCTGGGCTTGCGCGAACTGGCGCGCGAGGCCGGGCTCAATGCCAATACGTTCTATCGTCATTTCGACACGCTCGACGATCTGGCGCGTGAAGCCGTCGAATCGGTGAGCCGCCGTTTGCGGCCGATGCTGCGGCGTGAGCGCTGGCTCGCCGCGCACGACGAGCCGCATAGCGTGCCGCGTCAAGCCTGCGTCGCGTTCTTTGCGTTCGCGCTGGAAAACCGCGAGGCGTTTCTGAGCGCGCTGGCCGAATATCATGGTACATCGTCGGCATTGCGCGAGGCCGTGCGCGCGAACCTGCACGAGGTGTCGGCGGAAATGGCCGACGACGTGGTGCAACTGGAACTGATGCCGACGCTCACGCGTGAAACCGTCGACGAAGTCTGCACGCAGATCGTGCTGCAACTCTTTCATCTGTCGGCTGACTATATCGACGCGGACGACACTCGCCGCGATGCACTGATCGCGTATGCGGAGCGTTTCATTGTCAGGCTGTTCGCGGGGGCGGTGCTGCTGACGCAGCATGAGCCGGACAGGGTGCCGGTGCAGGCGTGAAGCCTTAAAACGAATCGCCATAATGAAAACAGGCTCCGTTCAGAAGGAGCCTGTTTTCATTGACGCATACACTTGTCCGGCTTGATTCGATTTCAGCCGCGCGGCGAAGCTCAGGTGTTGTCGTTCCAGCCGCCGGAGTCGTCGCTGCTGCCCAGATCGACACCGCCGCCGTTGTCATTCCAGTCGTTCGACCCCTGGCCGAAGTCGAGGCCGCCGCCATTGCCGCCGTCGTTGCCACGACGGCGCGCTTCGTCGTCGACGACCACGTCGCGCTCCACCACGCGCTCACGCCCGGAATTCAGCGCTTCGCCGAGCAGCACGCCGGTCAGCAGACCGCCCATGCCGCCGCCGAAACCGCCGCCGCCTTGCTGCACGATGACCGGCGGCTGTTGCTGATACGGTCCTTGCTGCGGATAGGGCGCTTGCGGCGGATTGCCGAAACGTTCGGCTTCCTGCGCGTACGGAGATTGCTGCTGCGAGCTGGCGGCCGGTGCGGCATACGGATCGGGCCGGCCCTCGAGGCGCGCGCGCATGCTGCCGAGTCGTTGCTCGAGTTCGTCGAGCTGATACGGCGGCAGCGGATTCTTGCTGTTCGACAGTGTTTCGACGAGGCCGCGCAACTGGTCTTCGGTTGCTTCGACTTCCTTCTCCAGCGCCTCATGACCTTGCACGGTGGAGAGCTTCACATCGAGCTTGAGCGAACGCACGGTGTTGAGCATCTCCGTGGCGCGCTTGAGTTGCACGCGACGCTCGTCGTCGGCACGCGTATCGCCTTGCGTGCGGGCGCGGCGCAAGGTCCAGCGCAGCACCAGCGCGATCACGCCGACGAGGACAAGAATGCCGATCCACATGCCCATGCCCGGACCATGCCGCTGCGGCGCTTGCGGCGCTTGCGGCGCCACGGCCGACTGTTGCTGCACGGACGGCGCCGTCTGCTGCTGTGCGAACGGGTTGGGCGCGCGGCTGGTCGTGTTGCCACCCGCGGCGCCTGCGCGTTCCGCGTCCTTGCGAATGCGCGCTTCGGTTTGCGCGAAACGGGTCGGGTCCGTGAAGCGGATTTGCGGGTCGAGTGTCTTGGCCTGTTGCACCTGGGCGAGTGCGTCGGCCGAACGGCCTTCGCGATCGAGCACCTGGGCGTACAGGTAGTGGGCGCGCGCATTGTTCGGATGCGCCTGCAGCACTTCGCTCAGACCGGCGTCGGCTTGCTGCCAGTTGCCTTGCGACATGGCCGATTCGATCTGCTGAACGGTGGGCACAGCGAACGCCGCGGCCGACACGAACAGCAGTGAGGCAAACGCGGTTGCGAGAAATTTTTTCATTTACGGACCGGGCGCGTTGCGCCCGTCTCCTTCAGTCGATTCCGGCGGCTCACACGAAGGCCGCCGGTATGTACTGCCGCTGACGCAATTACTGGGCCGGCGTATTGATCTGCTTCTTCAATGCTTCGAGACGATCTTCGACGGACGGGCCGCGGTTCAGATCCGCGAGTTTGTCCTCGAGCGCCTTGCCGCTCTTCACGTCAGCCGAATTCAGGCGTGCGTCCGAACGGGCATTCGACAACGCGACCTTGTCTTCCAGTTTCTGGAAATCTTCGGAAAGATTCTTTCCGCCGATGCCGCCCAATGCCGTGGCTGCCACATCTTTCGCCTGAGCGATCTGCTGCTTGGCTTGCAGAATGTTCGAGCGTGCGTTCAGGTCGTTGCGACGGGTGCGCATGTCTTCGATCTGACTCTTGAGCTGCGCCACCGACGGCTCCAGCGTAGTCAGTTCCTTCGCGAGCGCATCGCGTTCGGCTTCGGCCGTGGCTTGCGCGCCGAGGGCTTCGCGCGCGAGCGCTTCGTCGCCGGATTGCAGCGCGCGTTTCGCGCCGTCTTCGTACTTCTTCGCCTTGTCCGCGGCAACATCGCGCTTGCTTTGCTGCGTGGCCACTTGCGCCTGAATCTCGATCAGCGAGTTCTCGGCTTTGGCGATGCTCTCGTCGAGTTCGCGCACGATCTGGCGCGAGTCGCGCGACGGATCCTGCACGGAATCGGCTGCGTCGTTCAGGAGACCTTTAAGCGTGCGCGAAATGCTGTCAAAAAGCGACATGAAAACCTCCAAAGAATGTAAACGGCGCTGAATAATCCCGCGCGCTTAACTGCATTCAACTGCTACTTTACGCCGCTGCGCGCGAAGCTGCGCAACGTTCGGACCGGAGTTCGGGGCGCGCGCACCGATTGCAATAGCGGCGACGTAAATTGTTCGATTCGAATATCGAGTGACAAACAGCTCAAAGGTTAAATCGCGCGGCGCGTCATTCAGCCGCTCGCGGATATTACACCACGCGCTCTCTTAAAACCGACTTAAAGGGCGCGATGACAAATTGGTCAACTTTGCGCGCGGCAAGTGTCGCCGGCGTGAATAGATGCGGTGCGCGCGCGCTTTGTTTGCGGCCATTGTCGCCGTACGTGAGCATGGCTGAACACGTCTGGCAGCCGTGCATTAACGACACAAAAGACGCGTACGCCGAGCGTATTTTCAATGCGCAACAAGCCGCTGCGAATCGCTGGGTGAATGCCAGGCTTGCAACGCCGAAAGCTCGCGCATTTTGAATAACGCCGATGTAACGATATGCAACATGCCGATACGCGTCGTGCGATAGGCGTCGCACGTGTTCATTAAGCGAAACGGCCGCCTTTCGTGCTCGGGTCGCCGAGCGGATCATCGTCGTCGCGTGGGGTGTCGAGGCGCGGGCGTTTGAGCACGCTGCGCAATTGCGCTTCCGTATCGGTCTGCCGGGGCGCCGATCCTTCCGCCGAAGCTGCTTCGGCCGCTGCCATGCGCGCGACGGCTTCGGCCGTTGCCGCGGCTTCTTCGTCGATGCCGGCGGCGAGGGCGGCGGCGAGACCCGCCGGCAATAAAGGCGCGGATTGAGCCTCTGCTTGCCCTGCTGGCGCACTCGGCGACGCGCTCGCAGCCGGCGCCGGCGCATTGGAATCCGCCGCGCTATCCGTGGACGCGCCTGTCGTGCTGTCGCCACGCGTTTGCAAAGCCGGCGGCAAGGCGGCGCGCGCATGCCGCGTGCCGCGCGCGACCCGTTGCAGCGCGGCGTCGAGCGCGTCCGGCGCGCGGGGCGCGCGCAACCGGTCGACAATGCTCGCCGCTTTCACCTGTTCGCTGGTCGCGCCGAAGCTCAACACCGCGCGCCGCATCAGCTCGCTGACGCTAATGCCCAGATTCTCGGCGGTGGAGGTGATCGCGCGTTTCTGCGCGGTTGTGACGAATACGACGATGCGTTCGCTGGGCTTGTTCATAGTCGGCTCGCATACTTGTTGGCATGGGCGGTTCAAAGCGTGCATTTGGCGGACGCCGTGGCGCGAGCAGGTGTTGGCGCGCGCCGAGACCATCATATGACGAGTTGCTCCGATGCGGAACGGGCGCGACATGAAAATCCCGTGACATCAATGAGTTGTAGCGTTTGCGGGCGGCTTGTCCACAGGCCTTTCAACATTTTCTGTGAATAACTCCAGCCGCGCGTGAAAGCGCTCGGATGACCGCCCGAAACTACAGACTCCTTTCGCACGAAGGGAATTCTTACAAAAAAACTAACTTGGAGCGCGCTTGATTTCTTTTAAAATGCGCTGTTACGTTGCGTCGGACACGATCCGGGCGCGCCGTGCGGCCGGCCGGGGGCAAAGGGCCGTGCGGTGGTTTGCGCCTCAGGCTACGATGCTCGATCACGATCCATGTGCGCGCCAGGAGCGCGTGCAGAAAGGCGTTCAGTCATGCGCCCACTATTCCAGTCATGCCAATCATCAAACGACCGCATTCATCCAATTCTCCGTCTGGTGAAGACCGGGATTCCTACCAACGCACGCCAGGACGCAACGCAGCTTCGCGCGACGCCGAGGCCGGCCGCCGTTCCATCGGCGCGACCCTTGCCATCTGGTTCGCGAGCCTGCTCGCGACCATCGCGGTGGTGGGCGCGCTGATCGTCGGCTATGCGCTGGTGGTGATGGGGCCGCAACTGCCGTCGCTCGACGCGCTGACCGACTATCGCCCGAAGGTGCCGCTACGGGTCTATACCGCCGACCATGTGCTGATCGGCGAGTTCGGCGAGGAGCGGCGCTCTCTCGTGCGCTTCCAGGACATTCCGGACCAGATGAAGAAAGCGGTGCTCGCGATCGAGGACTATCGCTTCTACGAGCACGGCGGCGTCGACTTCATCGGCATTCTGCGGGCGGGGGTCTCCGACCTTTCGCACGGCGGCGCCTCGCAGGGCGCGAGCACGATCACCATGCAGGTGGCGCGCAACTTCTTCCTTTCGAGCGAGAAGACCTACACGCGCAAGATCTATGAAATGCTGCTCGCGTACAAGATCGAGCGCGCGCTGACCAAGGATCAGATTCTCGAGCTGTACATGAATCAGATTTATCTGGGCGAACGCGCCTACGGTTTCGCCGCGGCCGCGCGCGTGTACTTCGGCAAGGATCTGAAAGACATCACGCTGGCGGAATCGGCGATGCTGGCCGGCTTGCCGAAGGCGCCGTCCGCGTATAACCCGGTGGTCAACCCGAAGCGCGCGAAGATCCGTCAGGAGTACATTCTGCGGCGCATGCTGGAGCTGAGATACATCAGCCAGGATCAGTACGACCAGGCCGTGAAGGAAGAGATTCACACCAAGAATCCAGGCAACGAATATAGCGTGCATGCCGAGTACATCGCCGAAATGGTCCGGCAGATGATGTACGCGCAGTACAAGGACGAAACCTATACGCGCGGCCTGAACGTCACCACCACGATCGACTCCGCCGATCAGGACGCCGCCTACCGCGCGGTGCGCAAGGGCGTGATGGATTACGAGCGGCGCCATGGTTATCGCGGGCCGGAAGGTTTCGTGCAACTGCCCGCGCCGGGCGACGACCGCGATCAGACCATCGACGACGCGCTCACCGATCACCCCGACAACGGCGAGATCATCGCCGCCGTGGTGACGGACGCGAATCCGAAGCAGGTCAAGGCGCAACTGGTGGACGGCACGCAGGTGACGATCAGCGGCGACGGCCTGCGCTTCGCCGCCACCGCATTGAGCGCGCGCGCCACGGCCGCCACCAGGATCAAGGTCGGCTCGATCGTGCGTCTTCTCGCGGACGACAAGGGCAACTGGCAGATCACGCAATTGCCGCAGGTGGAAGGCGCGCTGGTGTCGCTCACGCCGCAGGACGGCGCGATTCGCGCGCTGGTGGGCGGCTTCGACTTCAACAAGAACAAGTTCAACCACGTCACGCAGGCGTGGCGTCAGCCGGGTTCGAGCTTCAAGCCGTTCATCTATTCGGCGGCGCTCGACAAGGGTCTCGGACCGGCCACGATCATCAACGACGCGCCGCTGTATTTCCCGTCGAGCACGCCGGGCGGCGACGCGTGGGAGCCGAAGGACGACGACCAGCCTGACGGTCCGATGCCGCTGCGTCTCGCGTTGCAGAAGTCGAAGAACCTCGTGTCGATCCGTATTCTGTCGTTCATCGGCACCAAGTACGCGCAAGACTTCGTCACGCAGCGTTTCGGTTTCGACGCCGACAAGACCCCGCCGTATCTGCCGATGGCGCTCGGTGCGGGCCTCGTCACGCCGTTGCAGTCGGCGGGTGCGTATTCGGTGTTCGCGAACGGCGGCTTCCGGATCAATCCGTATCTGATCAACGAGGTGACCGATGCGCGCGGCGAACCGCTCTCCAAGGCGCAACCGCTGACGGCCGGACGCGATGCGCCGCGTACGCTGGAACCGCGTAACGCGTACATCATGAACAGCTTGCTGCATTCGGTGGCCACGGCCGGCACGGGCGCGGGCACCAACGCGCTGCATCGTTCGGACTTGCAGGGCAAGACGGGTACCACCAACGACGCGAAAGACGGCTGGTTCGCCGGTTATCAGCAGTCGCTCGTGGCGGTGGCGTGGATGGGTTATGACCAGCCGAAGAGCCTCGGCAGCCGCGAATTCGGCGCGCAACTCGCGCTGCCGATCTGGGTGGAATACATGCAGCGCGCGCTGCGCGGGGTGCCGCAAGGCGAACCGGCGCAGCCCGACGGCGTGACTTCGGTCGACGGCGAACTGTTCTATACCGACATGACGCCGGGTAATGGCTTCGTCGCCAGCATCGGTCTGGATTCGGCGAATCCGACCGCCGGCGTGAGCGACGCGGTCGGCGGCGTGGGGCCGGCGGGCATGACGCCGCCGGCGGTGCCGCCGCCGAGTGTCTCGTCGAACGAGAAGAAGCAGATCATGGATCTGTTCGAATCGAACAAGCCGTGATGGGCTCCAGGGGCACGCCCCTGGAGCGCGGCGGGCGAGTGCGGGCCGTTCGAATCTTGTGACCGCGCACGCAATTGAGTTTTGAAAGAGCGGCGAAGCGCCGCCCGGCGCGGTTCTCGCGCCGTTTGTCGGGTGGTCCGTCCGGCGGATTGTGTGCCCGGCATACGCGGTGTGTTCTAATCACGCTGGCGGTGCTTTCATCAAGGGTCCTGAAGGACGCCTGATCCCTAACCGGTTTCGGTCTCCGGCACCACTGCGTCTCGCCGCGAGCGACACGTCCATTCTCGAACCCCCGCGCCGCGCGAGACCCGGTATGACGCGCGCGCATGTCACTTCGTCCGCCGGCAATGTTGAGGTTGCCGCGGCCGGCGTGTTTGCCATCCAGCATCCACCGGGTCCCGCCTTGTGAAGAGTCGAATCCTGATCTGTCTGATGACAGCTCTGCTGCGCGCGTTTGCCTTTCTGCCGTATAGCGTTGTCGCGCGAATCGGCACCGGTATCGGCGCCTTGCTGTACCGCATTCCCAGCACGCGCCGGCGTGTCGTGCATACCAATCTGAAGCTGTGTTTCCCGGACATGAGCGACGAGGCGCGCGAACGTCTGGCGCGCGCGCACTTTTGTCACGTGATCCGCAGCTACGTCGAGCGCGGGCCGCAATGGTTCGGCAATGCGCAGGCGCTGGCTCGGCTTGTCGAAGTGGAGAGCGCGATCGATCTGTCCGACATGGCGGGTCAGCCGACGATTTTCGTCGGCTTCCATTTCGTCGGTATCGAGGCGGGCTGCATGATGTACTCGACGCGGCATCCCGTCGCCTCGCTTTATACGCCGATGTCAAATCTCCTGCTCGATGCGATGGCCAAGCGGCAGCGCGGCCGGTTCGGCACGGAGATGATTCCGCGCAGCGATAGCGTGCGGCGAGCGTTGCGTGCGCTGCGCGAAGGCAAGCCGGTGATGCTGGCCGCGGACATGGACTTTGGCTTGCGGGATTCGGTGTTCGTGCCGTTCTTCGGCGTACCGGCTTGCACACTGACCTCCGTCTCGCGGATGGCGCGCGCGGCGAATGCGCGCGTGGTGCCGTTCGTGACGGAAGTGCTGCCGGATTATCGCGGGTACAAGCTGAGCATCTTCGAAGCGCTAAGCGATTTTCCGTCCGATGACGTGGCCGTCGACGCGCGGCGTATCACCGAGTTTCTCGAGACGCAGGTGAGGCGGATTCCTGATCAATATTATTGGGTGCATAAGCGGTTCAAGAATCGGCCCGCGGGGGAGGCGAGTGTTTATTGATGTGGGGCGGCGCGGAACGCGGCGGAGCGCGAATGTGGTGTTTGTTCAGGTATTTAGCGCGTGTCTCCAGGCGTTATCAACAGGGCTGTGCACTTAAACTGTGGATAAAGTGTCCCGCGATGCACAAGGTCTCCAAACATCTGTTCCGTTTGAATTCGACAACTTAGTAGTTGGCACACGGCCTCCGGTTGTCCGTGTCATCGGCACACGGCCGGTGTTTTGTTGGGAATATCGGAGGGGAAAATCGTTCGCAAACCTTTAGAAGGCGTGCTTCTTAAACTCAACACTGCGGATCATGGTCGCACGTGGACGACGGCACCGGCCTCTCCGGCCGAGTGCATACCGGGGCGAAGGGAACCAGTGTCCACATTCCGCTACCGCTTCGACGGCGAGTCGCGCGAAATGCCACTTGGTGCATGGCCGCGCGTGGCGTTCCTCGCGAGATCAACCGCGCAGCGCGCGGCCCTCGCAGCGGGAACGTTCGACCACAGCACGAACACACTCCTACAGACCGCGTCGTGCGGGCGGACCACTAGAGTCTGATATCAGCGCTTGATCGCTAAGGCGAGAATGCCGAGCCTATTTGCTGAAATGAAGGCGGGTCGCCAGCTCTGCATCTATAAAAACGTCGCAATCGTCCTCGGTGCTCCAAAAATTCTTGGTATGTTTGCACGTAGCAGAGATCGCGTGCCCTCCATACTCCCCTCGACCTCTGCCGCCTGAGCCGCCTGACAGCTGGTCGTGTGCTGCCAATTTTCCATTTACATAGGCCGCACTTCCCTTGGGTGGCCTTCACGGCACCCCATCTTTTTGCGGTGACGACTCCTCGTCCGAGCTTTGGCCGCCGGCCATTTTCCCGCGTGTTTTTCTCGCGTTCTCCGAGCGTGCGGCCGTTCGCCTGCAATTTTCCACAGCGTGCGTCGGCGACGTCTGACAGGTGTGTCATCGATTTCCTGCTTGCTATGTCAGAGCTGATGGAGCGACGTTTGGCTGAACGCAACGGCGCAGCGATTTTAGGAATTATCGGATATGCAGGCATTGCAATCTCAATAAGAGTTGCTGGGCATGTCGGCTAAACGAAAAAACTAAAGGAGAAAAGTGAAAGCGTGGAAAGTCTTAGGCAGAGTTTCGGGCGGCATCGGCCGCCTGATTGTCGCAACTGGCCTGCTCATGTCTGTTGCTCTCAGCCATGCGGCAACAGAAGACCAATGCATGAATCTCTTCCGAAAATCTTTGGGAGTTCCTGGGACACCGGAGTGCGCGATACAGACGGGCGGCACTATGCCAGGGAACGATGGTCCAGATGATCCCTTTAACTTCCTGAATTACTACAACTGCGGAACCTGGATACCGGATTACTGTGCCGGGGCGACGGGCGGCACTCCATCGGACGTCACATGTCCGGTCAGCGATCCCGTATTCGCAGCCAGCGGTGTCGTCAAGACAACTGAAAATGATTTCGTCAGCGGCGATGAAATTCCGCTCACATTCACGCGCACCTATCGTTCCGTACCTTACCCGTTAAACACCCCGGCGATGGGCACAAACTGGGTTCATAACTGGCAGCGCAAGCTGGGTATTGTTGGTACGGGCGACAACGCAGTAAAGGTCAATGCATACCGCGCAAACGGTGAACCGTTAACTTTCACCCTGACAAACGGCGCATGGCGAACTGCGGTTTTCAGCGGCCTGACCCTTGCCCGGAATGGCGCTGGATGGTTGCTCACCGATCTCGTTGCCGAGACGGTTGAGGCCTATTCCGCGCAGGGTCTACTGCTATCGGAGACGACCAAGACCGGGTTCGTCAGGACACTGAACTATGATGGATCGGGCCGTCTTGTCACCATCACCCAGCATGGCCCCGGAACAAAGGCTAAGTACGATCTCACGCTCCAGCTTGAATATGACCAGAGTGGTCGCCTTGCTCGACTGACCGACCCCACGGGTGGTATCACGCAGTACAAGTACGGTATCTGGGGCAATCTGACGTCGGTCACATGGCCGGACGGGAATGTTCGCCAGTATGCATACGCCGACGCGTATTCAAAGCGCGCGCTGACGGGGGTCATTGACGAGACCGGCTCGCGCATCGCGACGTGGACCTACGACACACAGGGCCGGGCAACTGCCGTTAGTCACCCGGACACAACTAAGAACGTGCAGTTTGTGTATGGGTCGGGAACGACCGCTCTCACGGATAGCAATGGCGCAAGAACGCTTTCTTTCTCGACGATAGCAAACACGGTTGTCCCGACCGGCAGTAGTGGCTACATAACAAATGGATTCAGCTGGGACGCGTCGGGTGCTCTGCTGGGCACCAACGCGGCGGCACGTAACGCTGTCTACGCATACGATGGCACCGGTCGCCCGGTAAAGGCAACGGTGCGGACCTCGTCTGGCGCCTCGGTTACCTCAGTGCAATACGCCGATGCAATGAGCCTTCATCCGGCATCCGTCGCCATGCCAGGAAAGCTGATGTCCTTCGTCTACGACGGCAATGGCAACGTCACGGGTTATAGCGAGCGCATCACAAACGATCCGACTGGCGAGGCCGGTTTTAATGCGACCTGGAACGGGCAGCAACAGCGGACCGTAGGCGCCCGATATGATCAGTTCAACCGGCTGGCCGAGGCGATCACCTATGTGAACAACGTCATGACCGCTGACTGGGTCTACGTCTACGATTACACGGGGAATCTCAACACCGCGCAGGATTTGGTCTCCAAATGGCTCTTCGGCGATCAGGACAGGGATGCAACGCACCGTGTCACGTGGCAGACCGGCAATTACCGGGAGGCCCGAATTGCGTACGACGCGAGAGGACGGGTCACACACTTCACATATGATGAACAGGCTATACCTGCAACGGGTCGGGCGCGTCGTCTGCTCACCGTAAATTACGGGTATTCGGCCGATGGCAAGCCGGTGTCTCGCAACGCAACTGTCGCGACAAATGGGAGCCCAGCGGCTGCCATCAGCAGTGACGACACGGACAAGTGGCTTGATAACTACCAGGCGGGGCTCGACCCAGTCGGACCTCCAGCCGGCGTTCTTGGCTGGGTAAGGTCACTGGCATCGGATGCGCCTGTGAGCATCAGCACCCTGTGTACTGGGTGTGGTTATATTCAGGCTCGCCCCGCGTGGTCCCTGTTCCTTCAGGACCTCTATGTCAATGCACAGACCGGAAAACCGGTCACTGATAACCCGGTAGAGATCCAGGTCGCGGCGCAGAACCAGTTACCGTTCCCGGTTTTAACGCCCAACCTGTCGCAACGGAACGCACTTTACGCAAAGCTGTTTGCAAGCAGTACAGTTGATTCAGCAGGGTTCATCAAATGTACCGACTCTGGAGATTGCGCGCAGGTAAGAACGGCGTGTCGGGCGAAATGCTCGAGCACCGTCCTGCCGACCCGTGATTATGGCGTTACGTTCTGGAATTGCGTCAACGATTGCGCTGAGCTCAAAGGGTGTCCGCGAATGTAACACGTACAGTTCATATGCCGGGAAGAAGCGCTGGTAACGAAATCTGAAAGAATCAACCTGACAAGGAGTGTGGAACAATGATTCAGGATAAAAGAGCCGCTGCGGAGGTAAGCAGCCGGATGCTGAAGATTAACGGTGCGCTGGATGATGCGATTTGTTTTGTTCGGGATCATTGTTCAGCGGAGGAACTAGAGCAATTCAAACTTGCTGTAGGAGAGGTTATGTATACGGTGTTCGAGAAGACCATCATCCCAATCTATAAGGAACATCCTGATTTGGTTCCCGATGGCCAAAGAGTGAGTGGAATTACCGACTGACAAGTGGCCATCGCAGCAACAGGACGAAAGAGCGATTCGTCCGGAAAGTACGGACCGTCCTGCCTTGCGTGAACATCATTCGGATGTGCACGGGCGTACCTCACCGGACGTCAAATATCTGTTGAGGGAGGTGACCAGTTCGCCTCCCACATCGCGCAACGCGCAAGCATGCGCCGAAGGCGATCAAGCGTGCACCGACAGAGGCGACGGCGTGAACTAGTCACGAGGAATGATTTATGGCGTTGAGTTTCCGGCCAGACTTGAGCGCCTGTGCCTTCATCGTGGACGGTCTTTACCGGTATCTGAAAGAACACGAGGGCGGGGAACCCGCGGAGCGGGTTCTGCACCCTCAACATAAACGTGTGCTGAACGATGAACTGCGTGTGCGACGTGCCGGGATCACGTACGACGCGTACAGCTTCAATAACATCGCTGTGCTGGAAGACCCCTGTTGCCGTGTTCCCTGGCTGGTGACAGCTGAGGGGCACCGTTGGGATCTGTAACCCTATCATCGCTCGCCGTGGGGAATGCGCCTGTCCTTCCCATGCGACGTGCACCGCAGCATCGACAATGCATCCCTCTATACTCCGAACAAGGCATATGTGTTGTTAGACTCGTTCCGGCGTTGCAATCGACTTAAACCATAGACCAAACGCACGTCTAGGATGTAGGGCCGTCCTTTCGTGGGGGGGCGAAGGTTCGCCGCACCGCAGGGTGTCGGGAAACGTGGGGGAATGGATGTTTGAGGGCGCGAGAGGAAAGAATTTCTCCTCACACGCCACCCGGACAGCCTTATGTGGCGGGGCTGTTTATCATAGGGTGTGATTTGCCCCCAGCCCTGTCAACACAAACTGTGGATAAACAGGAGCGGCACCGGTCATTCGAGAGTGGCCAATGCAACTGCATCCATCGGCACCGCAAGCGACAAACCCATTCGCATCAACGACTTAAGCCCGTAGCCCTGGACTTATCAACAACCCTGTGCACACAAACTGGGGATAACGTTGAGGCATGCCAGGCTCTTCGTTCTGTGAAAGAGCTGCCATTCAACGTCCACTGGTTCATTCCGTACCGCCCGCACAATTTCCTCTGCGTTCAACGCGTTAGCTTGCTTGTCAGATAGTTTTCAACAGGCTCATCAACAAAAAGTGGGGATAAGTGCGGGGCCGTCAGTACGGAATCCCCAGGCTTCGCTAGTTGACGAGCCCCGCGTTGGTTGCCGGAACGGCGGAGGCCGAAGCCGAAGCCGACTCCACCGGCGGATTCCCCATCGCCTGAAACAACGCTGCCGTGTCCGTCAGACGCGCGCTCGTATAGCGGATCTCATCGAGCTGCGCGTTGCGGAACTGCTGCTCGCTCGAACGCGCCGACGCGATCGGCAACGCACCCAACCGGTAGCGCCCCGAGGTTTCGTCAAAGATGCCTTGCGCCGAGCGCGCGGCAATGTTCGCCGCGTCCAGCGCCTGCGAGTCGTGTTCGAGCGCGGCGAGCGTGTCGGCGACGTTCTGGAACGCGGTCAGTACGGTTTGCTTGTACTGCGAGACCGTGGCGTCATAGGTATCGATCGCCGCGCGCCGTTGCGCGAACAGGGCGCCGCCATGGAACAACGGCTGCGACAGCGACGCACCGATGCTCCAGATCGCGCCCGCACCGGAGAGCGCCACTGGCCAGCTAAAGCCGCCTTGTCCCATCGACGCACTCAGCGACAGACTCGGGAACATCTGCGCGGTGGCCACGCCGACGTCGGCCGCAGCGGCCTTCAAGGCGGCGTCGGCGGCCTGAATGTCGGGGCGCGCGCGCAGCAGCTCCGACGGCACCACGACGGGCACCTGCTCAGGCACATGCAACAGCGCGAGTTCGAGATCGTCCGGCGCCGCGTCCGGTGTGCGGCCGAGCAGCACCGCCAACGCGTGGCGCGTGGTCAGCCATTGCTGCTTCAGGCCCGGCAAGCTCGCGGACAGACTGGCCGCGCTTTGTTGCGCGCTCAACTGATCGGCGTGGGTGACGGCGCCCAATGCATAGCGCCGCTGCGTGTCGCGGGCCTGATCGTTGGCGATCGTCACGAGCCGTTCCGTCGTCTCGATCTGCGCATGCAGCGCGGCGCTGGTGATCGCCGCGCTCACGATATTGGCGGCGAGCGCACGGCGCGCGGCGTCGAACTGATACGCCTGCACGTTGACGCGCGCGGCGAGCGCCGCGTCGGCCAGCCGCGCCGCGCCGAACAGGTCGAACGTGTAGTGCGCCTGCAATTGACCGACGAAGATGTTGTACAGAAACGTGTTCGGCCCGATCTCCGGAATCGCCAGCGCGCGATTGCGCGTCACCTGGCCGCCGGCGTCGATGGTCGGCAGCATCGAACTGCCGATCTGCGCGCGCAATTGCTCACGCGCGGCGGCGAGGCTCTTGTCCGTCGCCGCGAGCGTCGGGCTGTTGCGCAGGCCTTCATCGACGAGCGCGTTCAGCGCATCCGATCGATACAGCTTCCACCATTCGGGCACCGGCTTCGCGCCGACCACGAACTGCTGCGTGACGCCTTGCGCGGGCACGGTTTGCGTCGGTTGCGCTTCGGCGCCATAGTGCGACGGCTGTGGCATCGCGGGCGGCTCGCCGCTCGGTCCGAACGAACAGGCGGCGAGGGCGCATGCCATGCCAGTAAGCGCGGCGATGCGCGAGTATCGGAACAACGTGGGAGTGGCCATGCTCAATTCCCCGTATGCGTCGTGCCGGACGCGGACGGCGTCTGCGGCTCGCGTTCATCGACACGCACGCGGAACGACGCGGCGTACAGCGCGGGCAGATAGAACAGCGTGAGGATCGTGGCGCTCGTAATGCCGCCCATCAGCGCGGTGGCCATCGGGCCGAAGAAGTTCGAACGCAACAGCGGAATCAACGCGAGCACGGCTGCCGCCGCGGTCAGCGTAATAGGCCGGAAACGCCGCACGGTCGCGCCGACAATCGCATCGAAACGCTTATGCCCCGCGGCGATGTCCTGCTCGATCTGATCGACCAGAATCACCGAGTTGCGCATGATGATGCCGAACATCGCGATCACGCCGAGCATTGCGACAAAGCCGAACGGCTGGCCGAACAGCAGCAGCGTGAGCACCACGCCGATCAGCCCGAGCGGCGCGGTCAGCACGACCATCAGCACGCGCGCGAAACTTTGCAACTGGACCATCAACAGCGTGAGCACGGCGATGATCATGATCGGCATCTGCGCATTGATGGAGGTCTGGCCTTTGCCGCTTTCCTCGACCGAGCCGCCGATTTCGATCCGGTAGCCCACCGGCAGAGTAGCGCGTATCCGGCTCAGCGCCTTGTCCACGGCATGCGTGACGTCGATGCCTTGCGCGCCGGGCGCGACGTCGGACTGCACGGTGATGGTCGGCTGACGGTCGCGTTCCCAGATCACGCCGTATTCGAGGTCGTTGCGCAAATGGCCGAGCGTGCCGAGCGGCACGGGACCGTTCGGCGTGGGCATGGCGAGCGTAACGAGCTGCGCGGGGTCGACGCGTTCGGCCTTCGGCGCGCGCAGATCGACGCTGATCAGTTTGTCGCGTTCGCGGTACTGCGTGACGGTGTAGCCGGAGAGCGTCATCGCGAGGAAGCTCGAAATGTCGTCGGAGCTCACGCCGAGTTCGCGCGCTTTCTTCTGATCGACTTCGAAGCGCACCGAGCGCTCGGCGGGTTCGTCCCAATCGAACTGGACGTTACTGGTGCCGCGATCCGCACGCATGGTCGCGGCGACGCGCTCGGCGATCGAGCGCACGGTGGCGATGTCGTCGCCACTCACGCGGAACTGCACCGGATAGCCGACGGGCGGCCCGTTCTCGAGACGCGACAGACGCGTGCGGATTGCCGGGAAGTGGTTGCGCAATTCCGGTTCGAGCCATTGCGCCAGCTTTTCGCGATCCTTCACCGACTTCGCCGTGATTACGAACTGTGCGAAATTCGGTTGCGGCAATTGCTGATCGAGCGGCAGATAGAAACGCGGCGCGCCGGTGCCGACGAAGTCGACCGTGTGATCGATTTCCGGTCGGCCCACCAGCGCTTTTTCCAGCCGCGTGGCCTCACGCAACGAGGCTTCGAACGACGCGCCTTCGGGCAGGCGCACATCCACCAGCAACTCGGGACGGTCCGAACTCGGGAAAAACTGTTGCGGCACCAGCGTGAAACCGGCCATGGCCAGCACGAACAGCACGACGGTGATCGCCAGCACGACGAAGCGCCGCTCGATGCACCAGCCGACCCAGCCGCGCAGGCGCCGGTAGAAACGCGTGTCGTAGATATCGTGCTCGTGATCGTCGGGCAGATGCGACTCGTGCGCCTCGCGCTTACGCTCGGGCAGCAGGTGATAGCCGAGCAGCGGAATCAGCACGACGGCGGCGAGCCACGAGGCGATCAGCGCGATCGCCGACACTTCGAAGATCGAGCGCGTGTATTCGCCGGTGCTCGACTTGGCCAACGCGATCGGCAGAAAACCGGCGACGGTGACGAGCGTGCCGGTCAGCATTGGAAACGCAGTGCTGGTGTACGCATAAGCTGCCGCGCGCGTGCGGTTCCAGCCTTGCTCCAGCTTCACCGACATCATCTCGACTGCGATGATCGCGTCGTCGACGAGTAGCCCCAGGGCGAGCACCAGCGTGCCGAGCGACACCTTGTGCAGGCCGATGTCGAACAGATACATGCACAGCGCGGTGACGGCGAGCACCACCGGGATCGAGATCACGACCACCATGCCGGTGCGCACGCCCAGCGACACCAGGCTCACCACCAGCACGATCGCCACCGCTTCGGCGACGGCTTCGAGAAAGTCGTCGACCGAACGCGCGACCGCGTCCGGCATGCTCGATACTTCGACCAGTTGCAAGCCGGCGGGTAGCGCGCGGCGCAAATGCACCATCTGCTGATCGAGCGCCTTGCCGAGACGGATCACGTCGCCGCCCGGCTGCATCGTCACGCCGATGCCGAGCACGGCCTTGCCGCCGGCGCGCATTTGCGTGGCGACGGGATCGTCGTAGCCGCGTTTGATCGTGGCGATATCGCCGAGACGGAACGAGCGGTTGTTGATGCGGATCAGCGTGTCGGCGAGCGCGTTGACGTCCTTGAACTGGCCGGTGGGACGGACGAACACGCGGTCGTCGGCGGTGGTCAGCGTGCCGGCCTGCGAGACGCTGTTCTGCGAATTGATCGCCTGGCCGAGTTGCTGCGGCGAGATGCCGAGGCGCGTGAGTTGCGTGTTGGCGATCTCGATGTAGATGTGCTGATCCGGATCGCCGAAATAATCGACCTTGCCGACGCCCGGCACCCGCAGCAGCACCGTGCGCAACTGGTCCGCGTAGTCGTGCAGTTGCGCGGGGGAGAAGCCGTCGCCTTCGAGCGTGTAGATGTTGGTGTAGACATCGCCGAATTCGTCGTTGAAGAATGGCCCCTGAATGCCTTGCGGCAGCGTCGCCGCAATATCGCCGACTTTCTTGCGCACCTGGTACCAGGTCTCGGGCACGTCCTTGACCGGCGCCGAGTCCTTCATCGAGAAGAACATCAACGATTCGCCGGGGCGCGAGTAGCTGCGCACGAAATCGATGGCGGGCGTCTCCTGCAATTTGCGGCCGATGCGGTCCGTGACCTGTTCCTGCACCTGGCGCGCGGTGGCGCCGGGCCAGAAGGTGCGGATCACCATCACGCGGAACGTGAAGGGCGGGTCTTCGGATTGCGCGAGCCGCGTGTAGGCGAGGACGCCGAAGGCGGTCGCGAGCGCGATCAGGAAAACGACCAGCGCCTGGTGGCGCAGCGCCCATGCGGACAGGTTGAAGCGTCCTTCTTCATGCGTGGTGCTCATGAAGCAAAGTCCTCGGGATGCAATGGTGCAATCGCGCGGACTCTTTCGCCGGCGGTCACCGTATGCACGCCTTGCAGCACGACGCGTTCACCGTCCTTGAGGCCCTGACCGATCACGACGGTGCGCTCGTTGTAACGCGTGACGGTCACGCGGCGCAGTTCCAGTGCGTTATCCGTGGCGCGCACGATCCACACGGCGGGCTGCGTGCCGTCGTGGAACAGCGCGGTGGCGGGCACGGTAAACGAACCGTGCTGATCGGCCGAGGCGCTAGCTTGCGCGGCGAGTTCGATATCCGCGGTCATGCCGAGGCGCACGTCCGGGCCGGCATTCTCAAGCGTGAGTTTCGCGCGATAGGTGCGGCTTTGCGGGTCGGCGGCGGGCGACAGTTCGCGCACGCGTGCAGTGAACTTGCGCCCCGGCAGCGCGGCGAGCGTGACGTTGGCGGTTTGCCCGACCGAGAGCGCGGCGAGCGCGCTTTCCGGTACGTCGCACACCACGTCGATGTCGCCGCTCCACGCGAGGTTGTAGACGGCCTGGCCCGCGGAGACGTTCTGGCCGGTGTCGGCCTGTTCGGCGGTAATCACGCCGGCGTGATCGGCGGCGAGCGTGGTGTATTGCAACTGGTCTTTCGACAACGCCGCCTGCTGCGCGGCCTGATCGCGCTGCGCGACGGCGGATGCGTACGTATTGGTGGTCTGCTCGAGTTGCGCGGGCGCAATCAGGTTCTCCTTGGCCTGCGCCTGATCGCGATCGAGTTGCTGCTTCGCATACACGAGAGCGTGCTGGGCGGCGGCGAGCTGCGCCTGGGCGCTCGCGGCATTCTTCTGCGCGTCCGCCGGATCGAGCCGGGCGACGATCTGTCCGTTCTTCACGACATCGCCGAGACGCACGCGCCGCTCGACGATCTTGCCGCCGACGCGAAACGACAGCGGCGTCGAATAGCGCGCCTGCACCTCACCGGGCAAGGACGCAGCCTGCGTCGCGCTGCCGTCCGCATGCACGGCGACGGCCACCACCGGACGCGGCTCGGGCGCCACGGCTTCCTTCTTCGAACACGCGGTCAGCGTGACGACGCCGGCCAGAGCCAGCACGAATGCGGCTCGATGCAACCGCGCGCAATGACGATACCGATGGGACTGCGGGCGCATCGCGGACGATGCGGGAAGACCAGGACGCTTCACAATTACCCCAACTGGAGACAGCGAACGAACACGGCAAGCCACAGCGGCCCGCCAGCGAAGATGCGTCGGCCGTTCATGCAATTGGCATACGCATCTGATTTCGAATGTTGATTTGCATTCTAATACACACCTGTATTTGAATGTTGAGGTGAATTGGAATTCTTTTCAGTGCTAGACTTGCGCCCATGAAACGGCAACGACTGACACGCGAGCAGAGCAAGGACCAGACGCGCGAGCGCCTGCTCGACGCTGCGCAAGCGATTTTTATGAAGAAAGGTTTTGTCGCGGCGAGTGTCGAGGACATCGCCGAGGCGGCGGGCTATACGCGCGGTGCGTTCTATTCGAACTTCCGCAGCAAGAGCGAGTTGTTTCTCGAACTATTGCGGCGCGACCACGAGATCATGCAGGCGGGGCTGCAAGCCATTTTCGCGAGCGCGGCATCGCGTGAGGAAATGGAGGAGCGCGTGCTGCGCTACTACAGCAACCTGCATCGCGAGAACAAGTGTTTCCTGCTGTGGGCGGAGGCGAAGTTGCTCGCGGTGCGTGACGGACGCTTCCGGATTCGCTTTAACGCGTTCATGCACGAGAAGCTCGAGCAATTGAGCGCGTACATTCGCGAGTTTTCGGCGCGTGTCGGCACGCCGATGCTGATGCCGCCGGAGACCCTGGCGATCGGCTTGATGGGCTTGTGCGACGGCGTGCAGTTCTTCTACACGGTCGACCCGCAGAACGTGCCGGCGGAGCTGGTTGAAACGGTGCTGGCGGGATTTTTCGCGCGCGTGGTGTTCGGGCGCGACGCGTAAGCGCGTTGAAACGCGCTATCAGTTGGTCGGCAACTGCGCGCAGGCGTCGGCCACCGGCGTGGCGCACACGTACGAATACTGGCCGCTGTAGCGCAGCACTTCTTCACCCACGTGCAGGACCACCTTGATGTCCGGGCATCGTTCATAGGCAATGAAGGCCGAACAGGCCGCGGCGGACCAGCAGACCAGCGAGAACGCGATTTTTTCGAAAAGCTGAAAACGGTGTGTCATGGCGATTGATTGCGATTGATTTCCTTTCGGGCGCTATGTTACCAGAGTACTAGGGTTTATACCTAGTCGAAATCCGCAATAATGCTCGCAATAAAGCCCGCCATGGGCGCGCAAAAGTGACGCGAACGCCTCGGAAACCTGTCTGGATTGTCATGTTCAGGTCAGGGTTGGGACATGATCGGGTCGATACAATCGGATCGTTGGGCAAACCCGCGCGCGCCTTGCCGCACGGGTCGACACAGGCGCGAGGGGTGCGCCGGCCCGGCTTTACCGAGGCAGGAGTCGTCCCATGAACCAATTGCAGTCGATGCGCGTATTCGTCAAAGTGGCCGACCTCGGCAGTTTCGTCGGCGCGGCCGGCGCGCTGGATCTCTCCACGGCGGTCGTCACACGCCACGTCGCCGATCTGGAAGCGCGCCTCGGCACGCGCCTGCTCAATCGCACCACGCGCCGCCTGTCGCTGACGGAGTCCGGCACGACCTATCTGGAGCGCGTGCGCCACATTCTCGACGACCTCGAAGGCGTGGAGCAGATGGTGGTGGCGCGCAATCACGAGCCGGTCGGCACCTTGCGCATCGTCGCGCCGGTGGTGTTTGGGCTGCACAGCCTCGCACCCGTGGTGCAGTCTTATGCCGCGCGCTATCCGGACGTCGTGCCCGACGTCACCCTGGCGGATCGCCATGTCGATCTGGTGGAAGAGGGCTTCGACGTCGGCATTTTCGTGGCGCGGCACATGCGCAGCGCGAGCATCGTCACGCGGCGACTCACCACCGGTTATATGACCGTTTGCGCGACGCCTGCCTACCTGGCGCAGCACGGCACGCCGACCCGGCCTGAGCATCTGCTTTCGCATCCGTGCCTGAGCCGGCCGTCCGAACAGGGCGGCGAGGAGCGTGTGTTCACCGGACCGGACGGCGAAGTCCGCGTGCGCCCCACGAATGCGATCGTCGCGAACAATACGGAGATGCTCAGGCAGTTCGCGCTGCTGGGCATGGGCGTGGCGATCCTGCCGAGCTATCTGATCGGCCGCGATCTGGCGTCCGGGCGGCTCGTGCCGCTGCTGCGCGACTACCGTCTGCCGCAGATCGAAATCACGATCGCCTATCCGAGCCGCCTGCATTTGCCGGCGAAGGTGCGTACTTTCATCGATCACCTCGTCGAGTATTTCCAGCAGCCGGGCCAGCAGACGCGCGATCCGCGCGCCGTGGCGCCGACGCGTTCCGTGGCCCAGGCGGTGGAGGCTATAACGGAGGACGTGGACGATCTGCCGGTGACCGAATTGTCTTCCGACGCGGCGCGTCCCTTGCACAAGGCCGCGCGCTCGCGGATCGCGGCGTCGTCGCCGTTTTGATGTCGAGTGCGGGGGGCGTTGGCGTGTGAGTTGCGGCGCCAAGGTTTTCGGCTCAGACGTGCGAGACTGGGTTATCTTCTTCGATTCGAGGCTGGTGCAGCCGCACGAGTTCGATAACGACAAGATTACCCAGAGAGCCGAACCGCATGAACCTGAGTTTCGCCAGCACTACGTTTGCTGACATCGACACGCTTGTGCACATCCGCATCGCCGCGATGCGCGAAAGCCTGGAGCGCCTCGGCCGCTTCGATCCGGTGCGCGCTCGCGAGCGCTTCGTTGCATCGTTCAATCCGGCGTTTTGCCGGTTTATTCTGATCGACGGCGCGCAAGCCGGATTCGTGCTGTTCAGGTCCCAGGGCGATCACCTTGTGCTGGATCATCTCTACATCGTCCCAACGCAGCAAGGCAGGGGAATCGGGCAAGCGATACTAGCCGAGTTGTTCGCCGAGGCGGACTCGAAATCGCTGCCGATCAAAGTAGGCGCGCTGCGCGACAGCGATTCGAATCGTTTTTACCAACGCCACGGCTTCGTCAAAACCGGCGAAAGTGAGTGGGACATTTATTACGTGCGCGAGCCGCGCAGACGAATCTCGTAGATCAGCCCCGTGCCGCCGGCGCCGCGGCGAACTGCGAGATAGATTGCCTAAACCCACACGTCGTTCGCCGCGGTCCGTTCGCTGACTTCCTCGCCGGTATTCTTCACGCCGCGCGGCTCGATCAGCAGCAGTTTCACTTCGTGTTCGGCGTACGGCTTGTGCTCGGTGCCCTTCGGCACGACGAACATTTCCCCCGCCGAAATCAGCACGAAACCATCGCGCATGTCGATGCGCAATTGCCCCTCCAGCACGATGAAGGTTTCATCGGTGTCGGCGTGCTCGTGCCAGATGAAATCTCCTTCGATTCGCACCAGCTTGAACTGATAGTCGTTCATTTCGGCGACCACGCGTGCTTGCCACTGGTCGTTGAAGAGCCGCAGTTTTTCCGCCAAATTGATGGCCTGATACGGCCGTTGAGTGACCTGAGTGTCGGACATCGCAGTGCTCCTCCTGAGCGGTTATGTCAGGCAGGAGCGTACGGCGTGAGGTATCGCCGGGTCTTGAACGTTTGTGCGCGCGACCCATCCGGCGCGGCACGATCAGGCGCGCCTCGCTCAGCGCGCGCCGGGCGCCGACGAGCCGAGCATCTTCAGCCAGTGTGCCGGCGCGACGCCCCAGGCGTGCTTGAAGTGCCGCGTCATGTGACTCTGATCGGCAAAGCCGCTTGCCGCCGAGGCGTCGGCGAGCGACACACCCTTGAGCACCAGTTGCCGTACGAGATCGAGACGCCGCATGGTCAGATAGCGATGCGGACTGGTGCCGAACAGCACGCGAAAATCGCGCGACAGACTCCAGCGGTCGCGGCCCGCCGCGGCAGCGAGTTCGTCGAGCGTGACGGCGCGATCGAGCGACGCCAGCAAGTAGTCGCGCGCAAGCGTTGCCGCGCGGTAATCCACCGGACGCGCTGTATCCGGCGCGCCTGCCACCGTGTCGAGTGCGACGGCCAGATCGAAGAGTGCGCTGTCCTGTTCGAGCGGGTCGATGGCGCTGTCCATCGCGCGCAACAGGCTCTCGGTGGCGGCGAAGAGGCGCGGATCGTTCGACAGGCCGCCTTCCAGAAACGGCAGCGGCTTGCCGCCGAGCACCTGCTGGAACAGCGCCGGATCGACATAGATCATGCGGTAGTGGAAACCGTCGCCGGTGCCGGCCTGGCCGTCGTGCGGTTCGTCGGGATGCAGCACCATCGTGCCGCCCGGCAAGCTGTTGCGCGTGCTGCCGCGATAGCGAAAGCTCTGCACACCGGCCAGCGTGCGGCCGATCGCATAGGTATCGTGCCGGTGCATCGCGTAGCCGGCCTGATGAAAGAACGCCTCGATCCGTTCGATGCCGCTCGCGCCGGCCGTCTGCGGCGAGCGATAAATCCAGTCGCTACCTCGCTTCTGCCTGGACGAAAGCGGCTGCGAACGCGGCGGCGATGAAGCCGGTTCCTCGCTCATGCACCAAGCCCCGGACCGTAATTGCCGCTGATGTAGCGCGTCACGGACGCCACGTCGGCGTAATCCTGTTCCGGCAAGCCGTCGAGCATCGACAGCACTTCGTTGCTCGCGCCGGCTTCGCGCGCGGCGTCGACCAGCGCGTCCTTGTAGGTCGGAAATTGGACTTCGCTCAGAATGTCGGTGATCTGCAGGTCAATCGATTCGCCGGGAATAGCCGATGCGGTCATGCAAACGCTCCTGTTGATACGGTTGGACGTGATGAGGACGTGAGTGTTGCCGCTGAGCAAGGAGCCAAAGCCTGCGCGCCCCGTTGCACACCGCTTTGGAAAGTGCACAGCCGCGCTCGCGATCGTCGCCGTGTCAGGGCCACGAAGTCTCACGCATACAACCGGCGCGCAAGTCTGCACATGCTGGCGTCAGGTCTGCAAATGCTCGTTCTGTCCGGTAAAGCTTCGATCGAGATGCCGCGATTTGGGCAGCGCGATATGTTGCCATTGTTGCGGACGATTATCGTCCGTGGCGGCAAAGTCCGGCGCCGCGGGGGCGACGGGTGCTGCGTTGGCGCGTTCGGCAAGACTATTGGCGTTCGTGCTATCCGGCGCGGTGTGAACCGGCGCGGCGAAACACGAGGCTGACAGCGTCACCATGGTCAACAGTGTCGAGGTTTTCATCGCCCGACCTCCTAAGCTCATGCGGCGCTGACAGTTGAGCAAGCGCTGTGCCGTCCCCGCGTCGAAAGGACGGCGCATGCTACACGCGGTGCTGCCGAGGTGTCGCAGTCGGCGGCCAACGCGCATCTTCCATCTTAGGTGCGCAAAATTTGCAGGGCGCGCACATTTGCGGCAAAACGGTATTGTAGATTTCAGATAATGGCAGAAACGCGGCAACAACGCAGCAGCGCCGTCGCGAACGGTCGTGCGGCAGCTATGTTGCAGTGCGGCGAACGCGGTGCTAACGCAGTATTTCGAAGCGCGTCCACGGCCAGGAAGGCCGGTCGCGCATATAACCGTTCAGCCAGTTCCACTGCGGATGACGCTTCATGAACGCCTGTGCGTCGAACGGCCGCCCGCACGGATGCCCCCAGCGCGCGCTGAACGCCATCTCGCGCGCCATTTCGCTATCGACCACTTTGCCGTCGTTGGCACCCCACGGATTGAACGGTCCGTGATCGGTGCCGCCGAAGCGCGCATCGTCCAGTTCCAGATGCCCGCAGATGGTGCGCGAGCACGGGTTGTCGTTGCGGTCGAGGTAGACGTCGTGATGATCGGCGATCATTTCCTTGGCCAGTTCCACGTCGATCTTGCCGTGATGCATTTCCTCGAGCTGCATGAAGCGCAGACGCCGCGCGCCGTTCTTGCGCACGTCCGTATAGTCCTCGCCTTCGCCGAGGCATTCCTGGTTGCGGATCTTCAGATCGGTCGCGGTGTTGTAGCCGCTGTAGAAACCGTCCTTGGTGCTCTCGAAACCGGAGAAGTGCAGGCCCAGTTCGTAGCGGGCGATCTCGCCGGTCTTGGCGTCGCCGAGCAGCCAGCTATTCGCATAGCCGCCGTTATTGGCGATCGCGAACATTTCGCACCATTCGCCGATGCTGTTCGCGTACTGCGACGCGCGCCGCGAACGGTAGAACTCGGGCGCGCCGGCCGCGTTGTAGCCGGCGAAGTTCGAGATGGTGGTTTCCGTCACCATCAGCCCGGCGGCGGTGACCCAGAAATCGGTGAGGCTGGAAATGCAGCCGGGCAAGCCTTGCATGAGGATGCGGTTGCCCTGGTCGGGCACGATGTCGAAGATCACGTTGAACGCGTCGCCCGCGGCGTAGCGGTCCCACGAGTTATGCGCCATCACGATGCGGCCGTCGCGGGTCGCGTGGCCGGTGGCGATGAACGCGCTGCAATGGTGTCCGCGCCGTCCGCGCCACGGCTTCACGCCGAGGCCCGGCTGCTTCTGCGACGCGTGGGTCGGCCACCAGCTTTGCAGCAGATCCATGTAGCCGTTCCACGCCAGCACTTCGGCGAACGGCAGTTTCGCGCCGTCGGCGATGCCCTGGATTTCGTCGGCGAATTCGGTGTCGAGTTTGTTGGCGAACTGGGAGACGGCGGCGTTGACGAAAGTCTCGAAGTCTTCGCCGGTGTCCCACTTCGCGAGGTAGCGGGCGGTGTGGATCGCGTTGCGGATTTCGCTGGCGAGCAGCTGGCCGTGCTGCTCGCCACGATCGTACGGCTCGCCTTCGATATGCAGGAAAATCCAGCCCGCCTGATCGCGGCGCACGGCATCGAGGGACGGTTCGCTCATCTTCGCTCCGATCGAAGGACGGGCGTCTCGGTGCGCCCGTTCTGGCGTAACGCGCGCTGTCGGCGTTCGCCGCAGCGGTCTGTCCATTGTAGAGAATCTGCCGCGCTTTGCACGCGCCCCAAAGGGAGCGCGGGCGCGGCCTGAAGGCGAATTGCGCGCGGCGCCTAACGCGTCGGATTCATGCGGAAGTACGCGTCGAGCAGCGAGGTTTTATAGACCACGCCGGCGAGCGTGGGATGCGCGGCGCTTTCGATCACCGGCAGGCGCTCGCCCTGAAACGCGAGGAAGTGCTGCAACGCCACGCCGAGCGGCATGTCCGGCGTGAGCACGTCGAAATGCGGCTGCAGATAATCCGCCGCGGTCTTCGCGGACGTGTCGCTGCCGTCGAGCAGATCGGAGGTGATGTCCTTGAGCGCGACCACGCCGAGAAACGCGCCGGACTCGTTGGCCACATAGAGATACTTCACCGGATATTCGAGGAACACGCGCGTCATGTCCTGCACGGTCGCGTTGGGCGGCACGACGGTTTCGGCGGGCCGGATCAATTCGCGCATCTGCGTGGCGCGCAGACGCGAGCGCTCCTGTTCCTCGTGATTGCGGCGCAAGGTGATTTCATACATGGAGGTCTTGCCGATCGCGCGCGACACGAAATAGGCGACCACGCAGGAGAGCATCAGCGGCAGCACGACCTGATAGCTGAGCGTCATCTCGAAGATCATCAGGATCGCCATCAGCGGCGCCTGGGTAGCGCCTGCCAGAAACGCGCCCATGCCGACCATCGCATAGGCGAACGGCGCCGACGTGCCGTGCGGCCACAGCGCGTGCATGCCCTGGCCGAACAGCGAGCCGACCACCGCGCCGACGAAGAGCGTCGGCGTAAATACCCCGCCGACCGCGCCGGAGCCCGCCGTGGCCGCCGTGGCGACGAGCTTGAACACCAGCACGAGGACGAGCGCGGTCCATGTCCACGGCGAATGCAGAATCGAGTTGACGACGCTGTAGCCGTTGCCCCACACCTCGGGCGTCCAGACCGACAGAATGCCGACCACCAGACCGCCGAGCGCGAGCCTCACGGGCAGCGGCACCGGCAGCTTGCGAAAGCTTTTTTTCGACACGTCGAGCAGCCGCAGAAACTGCGGAGCCGCCGCGCCGCACAGCACGCCGAGCGCGACGAATAGCAGCACCTCGACGCCGGCCACCGGCGGAAACACCGGCATTTCGTACGGCGGCTTGTAGCCGGCGAATTCACGCATCGTGATGTTGGCCACCACCGCCGAGACCACCACGGGTCCGAAGCTCTCCATCGCGATCGAGCCGAGCACGATCTCGGTGACGAAGAACGCGCCCGCGATCGGCGCGCTGTACGCCGAGGTGATCCCGGCCGCCGCGCCGCAGGCCACCAGCAGGCGCAGCCGCGGCGGATCGAAATGCACCCAGCGTCCGATCAGCGAACCGGCGAGCGCCGCCAGTTGCACCATCGGACCTTCACGGCCGATCGACCCACCGCTCGAAATCGTGAACAGCGACGACACGCTGCGCCACAAGCTCAGCTTCACCGGCACCACGCCGTCGCCGATCGCGACCGCTTCCATGTAGTCGACGTGATTGCATTTGTCCTCGTAACGCCGCGCGATCAGCAGAACGAAGCCGGCGATCAGGCCGCCCGCCGCGGGCAGCCAGATTCGCACGGTCCACGGCAAGCTGCGCGCCATTTCAACGAAACTGCCGGACTTGCCGACGAGCGCGAATTGCAGCAGCGCGATGCCCTCGCGAAAGGCGATCGTCGCGAAGGCGCCCGCGACGCCGACCACGACCGACCAGATCAGCATCGTGTGGGCGTCGGAGAGACGGAACAGGTCTTGGGCGCGGGTGCGCAGCTTCAGCAGGAATGAAAGCACGTCGACGGTACGGGGCGTGAAAGTGGGTGGAAAAGCGCGCACGGCAACAGCATCGCGCCCGCTTTGGCCGGCGGGCGCGAGACGGTGAGCGAGCGAGGGAAGATGGCGTGGGTCAAGTCGCCGCCTTGTCGAGTTCCGGGTAGTGCCGGAAGATGCAGGCCTCGTTGTGTTCGATGCGCCGCTCTGACCGCAGGTACGCGGCGATGTTCGGCCGCTCGATCACCGCGTCGTGCAGGGCGGCGAGCCGCGGGTAATGTTCGCCGAAACGCTTGAGCGCGCGCGGGAATGCGTACAGCAAGCCGTCGATCAGCTGGAACATCGACAGGTCGACGTAAGTGAGCGCGTCGCCCACCATGAACTGATCGCCGGCCGGATTCTGTTTGAGCACGCGTTCGAAGTACGACATGAACTTCGGAATGCGGTTGTCGATGAAGTCATGCGCGCGCACTTTGGCGGCGTCTTTCTGGTCTTCGTAGTACAGCGCGCTGGCGAGCGGGTGATGCGTGTCGTGGGCTTCGGTGACCATGTCGGCGATGGTCAGTTGCAGCCCGTTGGCCACGTAGCGCAGGCTCTCCACCGTGGGCGCGAGATTCAGCCTCGGGCCGAGATAGAACAGGATGTTGGCAGTCTGTGCGATCACCAGGTCGCCGTCTTTCAGAAACGGCGGCGCGAACGGCGGATACGGCTCGTCCTTGCTCTTCATCACCGACATCATCGCGTTCGTGCCGAGACCCTCCGACCGTTCGCCGCGCGCCACTTCCACGTAATCGGCGCCGGCTTCTTCCAGCGCGAGCCGCACGAATTCGCCGCGGCCTTGCAGGCCGTCCCAATAGTAGAGTTCCAGACTCATCGATCGATCCTCATTCCGGTTGCATTGACGGGACGCATAAGCGGATTGCCTAAGCGATTGCATGAGCTGACGACGTCAGCAACCAGTATGCCGCGCGAGCGGGCCGGATGGGTCTCCAGAATGCGCAAAACCCCGCACGCGGCGGGGTGGGTGTGAAGGCGAGGGCGGCTTAGCCGAACAGGTGCTGGACAGTCCATGTAATTCCCAGTCCACCGGCAATCAGCCACACATATAGGATGAAGCCGGTGGTCAGTGCGCGGGGGCCGGCCTGACGGATCTGCGCAATACGCGTTTCGATGCCGAGCGCCGTCATGGCCATGGTCAGCGCGAAGGTGTCGAGCGTATTGAGCGTGCTGGTCGCGGCTTCCGGCAACACATGCAGGGAGTTGATCACGACGAAGGCGAGGAAGCCGAGCGCGAACCAGGGAATCGCCAGCTTGCGAGGCGCGTCGCCGTGGGCGCCGTCTTGCGTGCCGGCCGCAGCCGAAGCGCGGCGCGCCGAGCGGTTCACCCACATGCCGACTACCAGCAGCACCGGCACCAGCAACATCACGCGGGTCATCTTGACGATGGTGGCGATGTGCAGCGCTTCCGGGCTCACGTTGCTGGCCGCGCCGACCACTTGCGCCACTTCATGGATCGTGCCGCCGAAAAAGAGGCCTGCGCCGACGGTGTCCAGATGCAGCCAGCCTGCCTTGAAGAGAACCGGGTAAAGGAACATCGAGAGCGTGCCGAACAGCACCACGCTGCCCACGGCCATCGCGCTCTTGTGCGGCTTCGATTGCAGCGTCGATTCGAAGGCGAGCACGGCGGCGGCGCCGCAGATCGCGCTGCCCGCGGCGGTCAGCAAGGCCGTGTCGCGGTCGAGCTTCATGATTTTCATGCCGGCCCACGTACCGATCACCAGCGTGCTCACCACGATCAGGACGGATTCCGCGAGGCCGGGCACGCCGACCTGAGCGATTTCCTGCAGGCTCACGCGCAGCCCGAAGAAGGCCACGGCGATGCGCAACAGCTTGCGCGCCGAGAAATTGACGCCGGCCGCCCAGCTGGCGGGCATGCCGTCGCGCAGCGCGTTGCCGTAAATGGCGCCGGCTACGATGCCGACGATCAGCGGGCTCAAGCCCAATCCGGCGATGGCGGGAATCGCGGCGATGCGCGTGACGGCGGCGGCAAACAGTGCGACGAACAGAATGCCGTTGAGCTGCCCACGGGTGGAAAACCCGGCAGGCGTCGTACTGGCAGCGGTGAGATGAGCGGTGGACATGGAGCAGCCCTTTTCTGTGACTGACTAAGATTCGATGGGGCTAATCCTAAATTAGATATATCGATATGAAAAATCATGATTTAGAATGTAAGGTATCGCCTGAGCCGATATTTGGACCCCCATGACCCCGGATCAACTTATAACGTTTGCTGCCGTCGCCGAGCATCGCAATATCAGCCGGGCGGCTGTGGCGCTGCATTTGTCGCAGCCCGCGGTGTCCGGCCAGCTGCGGCAGTTGCAGGACGAATTCGGCGAACCGCTGTATCAGCGCGACGGCCGCGGCGTGCGCCTCACGCCCGCCGGCGAGCAACTCGCCAGCTACGCTACGCGGCTGCGCGACACCTGGCGGCAGGCGCATGCGTACCGCGACGCCTTGCGCGGCATGGAGCAAGGCACCTTGCGGATCGGCGCGAGCACCACGCCGGCGAGCTACCTGCTGCCGTATCTGATCGCCGACTTCCATCGCCGCTATCCGGACGTGACGCTGCATACCGCTGACGGCAACACCACGGAGATCGTCGGCGCGCTCGACTCGGTGGACATCGCGATGATCGAGGGGCCGGTCGGCGTGGATCTGCCGCCGGACACCGCGGTGCATGCGTGGCGCGAAGACGAAATCGTCGCGATCATGCCGCGCTCGCATCCCTTGGCGCAGTTGGGCGACGGCGGTCCGGCGGACCTCGCGGCCTTCGGCGAGCATCCGCTGGTGTTGCGCGAGGCGGGCTCGGGCGTGCGGCAGATCGTCGAGCGGGCGTTTGCGCGGGCGGGCGTGCCGATGCGCGTGGCGCTGGAGATTGCCGGCGTCGAAGGCGTGAAGGAAGCGGTGCGGGCGGGCATGGGCATCGGTTTCGTGTCGGCGATGTCGATGCGGCACGAGGACCGCGCGCTGTGCCTGCTGTCGCTCAGTCCGGAGCCGCTCACGCGGCGGCTGTCGATTCTGGTGCCGCATGCGAGCGCGCCGTCGCGGGTGGTGGAGCAGTTTCTGGCGATGTGTCTTACCGACGGACCTTGAGTCTTCGGAACTGGCAGCCGATGCCCCGCGTTCGGATGGTTTGGCGCAAAAACGCGGTCTGGCGCCCCGGCCTGCTACGGTCGCGGCTCGTTGCTAACGTCGGTGGAACCGTCGGCCGCCGGATGAATTTCCCCGGTGAGAGTCTTCAACCAGCCAAGCCGGCCCCCAAATCCCACACCGTGCCAACCCGCGCCTGGGGATTTCCACTATGGTGCATGACGGCGGCCTCGGCGACTATTCGGGCATCGGAAGCGCCTCGGCGCTTTTTTTCGAAGTGTGTTTGGAACCGGTTCCAAGTGCCGATCACGAGACAGATTTGAGTAAATTCGACATGACTGACGCAGTGGATGTGGTGATCGTCGCAAGCGCATTCGGGATGGACGCGGTCCGCACGGACGGTCATCTGAAGTGGGCGCAAGCGAGCAAGCAGGCCGGCGCGGCGGGTTTCGAAGTGCGCCGCGAACTGTTCGCCGACGAAACCGACGCCGCGCCGCACAACCTGCGCGAACTCGGCAGGCAGATCGCGGAACTGGGTTTGTGGACCGTGTACTCCACGCCGGCTTCGCTGTACACGGCGCAGGGCAAGCTCGACGCCGACGCGTTGCGCCTCTCGGTCGAAGAAGCGCTCGCCCTCGGCGCGCGCTTCGTGAAGTTGCAGCTCGGCGGTTTCACCGCCGACGCCAATGCTGCCGTGATCGCCGATCACATGCGCTGCGCAGAGCTGCGCCTCGTCGTCGAAAACGGGCAGTTGTTCGAGGGCGGCTCGCTCGCGCAGTTCACCGGTCTGTTCGACGCATTGGCGCGTGAAGGGCACGCCGACGTGCTCGGCATGACCTTCGACATCGGCAACTGGGCCTGGCGCGAGGTCGCGCCGCTCGAGGCCGCCGCGCCGCTGGCGGCGCATGTCGAATACATCCATTGCAAGACGACGGTGGGCGAGGGCGCACGACGTTTTCCCGCCGCGCCCGCCGCCGACGACGCCCAGTTTGCCGCCGTGCTCGACAAGCTGCCGCGCCATGTGCCGCGCGGCATCGAGTTTCCGTTCGATACGCGCCGTATCGACACGGACGCGGCGCATTACGTCGCATGGCTGGCCGCTGCGTGAGCGGCAGCAGGACCTGAGAGAAAGCAGCGACACCGGAAACAGCACGCGGCAAGAAGCACGCGGCGAACGGTAAGCGGCAAGCACCCACGTAAAACTCGCCAAACACGCGGCAAAAAAGGATCACGCAGGAGCGAAGCATGAGCAAGACAACCGCAGCACTCGATGTCATCACCTACGGCGAAGCAATGGCCATGTTCGTGGCCGCCGAAACCGGCGCGCTCGCGGGCGTCGGGCAATTCACGAAGCGCGTCGCCGGCGCCGATCTGAACGTGGCGATCGGTTTGTCGCGCCTGGGCTTCAAAGTAGGCTGGATGAGCCGTGTCGGCAACGATTCGTTCGGCCAGTACGTGCGCGACACGTTGACGAAAGAGGGCATCGACCAGGGCTGCGTCACCACCGACGAGCGCTATCCGACCGGCTTCCAGCTCAAGTCGAAAAACGACGACGGCAGCGACCCGGCGATCGAGTATTTCCGCAAGGGTTCGGCGGCGAGCCATCTGTCGCTGGCCGACTACGCGGCGGACTACGTGCTGCCGGCGCGTCATCTGCATCTGACCGGCGTGGCGCCCGCGATTTCAGCGAGTTCGCGTGAACTCGCGTTCCATCTGGCGCGCGAAATGCGTGCAGCCGGTAAGACGATTTCCTTCGACCCGAACCTGCGTCCGACGCTGTGGCCGTCGCGCGCCGCGATGGTCGAAGGGTTGAACACGCTTGCCGCGCTGGCCGACTGGGTGCTGCCCGGCATTGGCGAAGGCGAGATTCTGACTGGCTACACGCAGCCGGAGGACATCGCGAAGTTCTATCTGGATCAAGGCGCGCGCGGCGTGATCATCAAGCTCGGCGCGCAGGGCGCGTACTTCCGCACCGCCGACGATGCCGCCGTGATCGCCGGCCAGCCGGTCGCGAAAGTCGTCGACACGGTCGGCGCGGGCGATGGTTTCGCCGTCGGCGTGGTGAGCGCGTTGCTCGAAGGCAAGTCGCTGCCGCAAGCGGTGGCGCGCGGCAACCGCATCGGCGCGCTGGCGATTCAGGTGATCGGCGATTCGGAAGGGCTGCCGAGCCGCGCCGAACTCGACGCGCTAGAAGCAGCCGGCGCGCCGTCCGTCGCGGCCGCGGCCTGACAACCCGCGACGCCGGCAAGGCGTCGCGTTCAGCCAGCCCGCCTCGATAACAGCAAGAGCGCTCGAACAGAGCGCCCCATGACCGTCCATCATTGTTTCGGGAAAGCCGTCCAAGGAGACACCCCATGACCTCATCGCTTGCGATTCGCCGTTGGTGGACGATCATGCCGATCGTATTCATCACGTACAGCCTCGCGTATCTGGATCGCGCGAATTTCGGTTTCGCGTCGGCCGCCGGCATCAACCAGGATCTCGGCATCAGCAAGGGACTGTCGTCGCTGATCGGCGCGCTGTTCTTCCTCGGTTATTTTTTCTTCCAGATTCCCGGCGCGATCTACGCGGAACGCCGCAGCGTCAAGAAGCTCGTGTTCTGGAGCCTGATTCTGTGGGGCGGTTGCGCGTCGCTCACCGGCATGGTCAGCAATATCCCGTCGCTGATGGTGATCCGTTTCGTGCTCGGCGTGGTCGAAGCCGCGGTGATGCCGGCCATGCTGATTTTCATCAGCAACTGGTTCACCAAGAGCGAACGCTCGCGCGCCAACACTTTCCTGATTCTCGGCAATCCGGTGACGGTGCTGTGGATGTCGGTGGTGTCGGGCTATCTGGTGCATTCGTTAGGCTGGCGGCACATGTTCATCGCCGAAGGCGCGCCCGCGATTCTCTGGGCCGTGTGCTGGTGGTTCATCGTGCGGGACAAGCCGCAGCAGGTCTCGTGGCTCACGCAGCAGCAAAAGGACGACCTCGCTGAAACGCTGCGTGCCGAGCAGGCCGCGATCAAGCCGGTGCGCAACTATAGCGACGCGTTCAAAACGCCCGCGGTGATCAAGTTGTGCGCGCAATACTTTTGCTGGAGCATCGGCGTGTACGGCTTCGTGCTGTGGCTGCCGTCGATCCTGAAGAACGGCTCGACGCTCGGCATGGTCGAAACCGGCTGGCTTTCGGCGCTGCCTTACCTCGCCGCAACCATCGCGATGCTTGCAGCTTCGTGGGCATCGGATAAACTCAACCGCCGCAAGGTATTCGTGTGGCCGTTCCTGCTGGTCGGCGCGGTCGCCTTCGCGGCTTCGTACGCGCTCGGCTCCACGCATTTCTGGCTCTCGTATGCGCTGCTGGTGATCGCCGGCGCCGCGATGTACGCGCCGTATGGCCCGTTCTTCGCGATCGTGCCGGAACTGCTGCCGAAGAACGTCGCGGGCGGCGCGATGGCGCTGATCAACAGCATGGGCGCGCTCGGTTCGTTCGTCGGCTCGTATGTGGTCGGCTATCTGAACGGCGCGACCGGTTCGCCCGCCGCGTCGTATGCCTTCATGAGCGTGGCGCTGATCGCCGCCGTGATTCTGACGCTGATCGTCAAACCGCAGGCGCAAGAACAGAACAACGCGCCCGCCGCTCGCCACCCCGTTGCTAGGAAAATAAGCTGATGAAGAAGATCGTCGCCTGGAAGTCGTTGCCCGAAGATGTGCTCGCGTATCTGCAACAGCATGCGCAAGTCGTGCAGGTCGATGCCACGCAGCACGACACGTTCGTGGCCGCGTTGAAGGACGCGGACGGCGGCATCGGTTCGAGCGTGAAGATCACGCCGGCGATGCTCGAAGGCGCGACGCGGCTCAAGGCGCTCTCGACCATTTCGGTTGGCTTCGATCAGTTCGACGTGGCCGACCTCACGCGCCGCGGCATCGTGCTCGCGCACACGCCGGACGTGCTGACCGAGTCCACCGCGGACACGGTGTTCTCGCTGATTCTCGCGTCGGCCCGGCGGGTGGTCGAACTCGCCGAGTGGGTGAAAGCGGGGCACTGGCAGCACAGCATCGGACCGGCTCAGTTCGGCGTCGATGTGCAGGGCAAGACGCTCGGCATCGTCGGGCTTGGGCGGATCGGCGGCGCGGTGGCGCGGCGCGCGGCGCTCGGCTTCAACATGAAGGTGCTGTACACCAACCGCAGCGCGAACCCGCAGGCCGAAGAGATTTACGGCGCGCGGCGCGTCGAGTTGGCGGAACTGCTCGCCGTGTCTGACTTCGTCTGCCTGCAGGTGCCTTTGACGCCGGAAACGAAGCATATGATCGGCGCGGCTGAATTGAAATCGATGAAGAAAAGCGCGATCCTGATCAACGCGTCGCGCGGCGCGACCGTCGACGAAAAGGCGCTGATCGAAGCGCTGCAAGACGGCACGATCCACGGCGCCGGTCTCGACGTGTTCGAGACCGAACCGCTGCCGGCCGACTCGCCGCTGCTGAAGCTGGCGAATGTGGTCGCGCTGCCGCATATCGGTTCGGCGACGCTTGAAACCCGTCACGCGATGGCGCGTAATGCGGCGGAGAACCTGGTCGCCGCGCTCGACGGCACACTGACCAACAATATCGTCAACCGCGACGTTCTCGCCAAGTGAGGCGATCAATGAGCCGAACGACCAGCCGATCCACGAGGAGCCGATGAGCACGACGCCGCAGGCCACGCCACGCCGCGCGACCATCACCGACGTCGCGCGCGAAGCCGGCACCGGCAAGACCAGCATCTCGCGCTATCTGAACGGCGAGATGAGCGTGCTGTCGCCTGAATTGCGCAAGCGAATCGAGGCTGCGATCGCGCGGCTCGACTATCAGCCGAACCAGATGGCGCGCGGCCTCAAGCGTGGCCGCAACCGCCTGATCGGCATGCTGCTCGCCGACCTGACGAATCCCTACACGGTCGAAGTGCTGCAAGGCGTGGAGGCGGCATGCCACGCGCTCGGCCTGATGCCGCTGATCTGTCATGCGGCGAACGAAGTCGAGATGGAGCGGCGCTATCTGCAACTGCTCACCACGTACCGGGTGGAAGGCGTGATCGTCAATGCGCTCGGCGTGCGCGAGGAAACGCTGCGGCCGGTGGGCGGCGGCGGGATTCCGGCGGTGCTGGTGGACCGTTCGGTGGATGGGCTCGTCACGGACATGGTCGGTCTCGACAACCGGGCGGCGGCTGAACTCGGCACGCGGCATCTGCTGGACAACGGCTTTAACGATATCTGGTTCGTCGTTCAGCCTTTCGAGCAGGTCAGCTCGCGGCAGCTGCGCGAAGCGGCGTTTCGTGAGGCGATGAGTGCTCAGACCGAGCCGGATGGAAAGAGCGCCGCGCGCGGTCACACGCTGGTGCTGAACCTTGCGGATGCCGCCGACGTCGAGCGCAGCCTCGCCGAACTGGACCGCGCGATCGACGCGGCCGCCCACGCGCGCGACGCCGGCGCCACCGGCAACGCCGCGCGCGTCGCCTTGTTCGCGGCCAACGCACCCGTCGCGCTGTGTCTCGCCTTGCATCTGAAAGCGCGCTACGGCGCCGACTGGCAGGCCCGCGTCGCGCTGCTTTCCATCGACGACCCCGACTGGGCCGAATTGACCGGCGTCACGACGATCCGCCAGCCGACCTACGAGATCGGCTACCGAGCGGTCGAGTTCCTGCACGAACGCATCGAAGGCGTTCAGACCACTGCGCGCGACTGCCTTTTGCCGGGCGAATTGATCGTCCGCGCCTCCACTTTGCGCTGAATTCTCGCCGATCTGCGATCATTCGGGCTGCGGCGCGCAGCGGGTGCGCGCCGGACATCGCAAGGAAACTCATGGTTGTTGCACCGCTTACCCTCTCGAGCCTCGCCCTCGCGACGCTGCTCGTCGCCGCTTTACCCTTTCTGATCTACCGCCGTCTGCGCCGTCCGCTCGCGCTCAAGCCGCGTGACGCCATCACCGGCATCGCCGTGTTCGCGCTGTTCGCCATGGTGATCGAGCGCGCGCTGAACGACTACGTGCTGCATCGGAATGAAGTGACGGCGAACTTTTTGTCGAATCCGCTCGCCTTCGTCGTGTACGGCGCGTTGGCCGCGGGTATTTGCGAGGAAGTCGGGCGGTTCATCGGCATGCGGTTGCTGCTCAAGCGTGCGACCGCGAAGTCGGGCTCCACGGCGCTGGCAGCGGGAACGAATGATGGCACCGCGCTGACCTATGGCCTCGGCCACGGCGGCGCCGAAGCGTGGCTCGTCGGCGTGCTGGTGCAGATTCAGTGGATCCTGTTCGCCGTCTTTGAAAATCGCGGCCAACTGGACGGCTATCTCAGCAATCTGCCGACTGATTCGTTGATGCGCATCCACCTGATTCTCGCCAGCCTGACGCCGCAGACGGCCGGCATTTTCGCGCTCGAACGCATCGCCGCGCTGGTGTTCCAGATCGGCTTGTCGGTGTTGATGTGGCGCGGCTTGCGGGCCGGCTGGCGCGGTATCCTGCCGCTCGCGATCGTGTTGCACGCGCTGGTGGACGTGCCCGCCGCGATGTTCCAGGCGCAACTCGTGCCCCTCGCGGCGGTGGACGCCGTGTATGCGGTGGGTGCCGTGATCGTCACGGGATTGCTGTTCCGGGCGTTCAGGCGTCCCACGGTAGCCGCTTGATGCCGCTGATGCCCACTTGATGCGCGCTTTACGTTGAACCGTTCGCCGTTCCCTACAATCGGCCTCCCATCACGCCTATCCTTTCGGCACACCCCATGGAAGAAGCTTACCAATACGACTGCGCCAATCCCGAGTTCGAGGAGCTGGCGCGCGTTATCAGCGATCTGTTTCCCGAGCAGACGCAGTTCATCCAGCGCGCCGCGGAAGACGGCACGCCGACGCTGGCGATTCACTGGGTGGCGATGCGTTTCGGCGCGACCGCGCGCCGCATCGTGATGACCGTGGTGATCGCGCCGGCCGCGTTGGCGCGTTATCGCGCGCTGCCGGCGCGGCTGCGCGGCCGCAGTTTTGCGGTGCTGCGCGCGTATGTCGAAGCGAGCATCGGCTCGCTCGAGGAGCAGTATGCGAACGGCGAAGCGGTGCCGCGCGATGTCACCGTGGATCTCGGCGAGGAGTTTGCGTAACGGCGTTCGCTTGAATCATCGGTGGATCGCTCGTTGCGATGTCCGCGGCAGAACGATGCGATGGCACTTCGCGTTCGTATGAGCATGAGCATGAGGCGGCCCGACGTGCGAACGGCGTCGTCGCGCACGTCGGCGCTGCTCAACCTCCGTCGAAGGGCTCGGAGATCGTCTTGCCGGGGTGCTTCGCGTTGTATTCCTCGCGTATCTGCACCTGCAGGTTGTACTTATCGGTCTCGAGCATGCGGGCGTCATACTGATCCGCCATTCCGCCGACGATCAGCCCGAGTGTCGCCAGCGCGAACGACAGCGCGGGGCCGACAACCGGCACGAATCCAACTATGCCGCTCGACAGATTGACGACGGATGCGGCGAAGTCCAGCCGGTCCTGTGGCGTCAGCGTACCCGCACTCTGCTTTTTCAGATACGTATCCAGCGCAACGCCAAACGACGCGCTGCCAAGGACGGTATTGATCGCGGCGGGCACCATTTGCATGCGCAGCGGCTTGGAGATCTTCATCCAGTCGGGCCAGTTGTCGGTTTTCGCGAGTATGCTGGCTTGACGTTGCCCGAAGAACTTCGTGTATTTGTCGGTCCACTCCTTCAACTTCGATGGACGCTCGCTCGCGGGCGTGTCCTTCAGCAGCCTGCCGAGGTCGGCGAAAGCGGTTTTGGCATCGGCGAGCGCGTTTTCCCGCTCTTGCATTGCGCTGTTGAACTGGTCGTAGGCTGCGTGTTTCAGGCCCGCCAGTTGATCGAGCTGTTTGCCGAGTTCGATCGCGTCCGGCTTGCCCGACTGGCGCGCGGCGTCGGCTGTGTCGAAGCCCTGGCTCTTCAGTTTGGCGATGACATCCTGCGCCTTTGCATCGATCGTCTTGATGTTTTGGTGGGCGTCGTTGGCCGCATCGACCGCCGAATCTTTGAATTGCTTCGCCATGTCCTTCATCTCGAAATAGCTGGGCGCGAGATCTTCCGTCGCATCCTGCAATTCGAGCTGCTGTACATCACGATTCGTCTTCTCGAGCTTCGCGATCACATCGTTGCGCAAGGCTTGCTGTTGCTGCGTGAGTTGGTCGTCGATGTGTCCAGCGGTTTTCTTTTCGAGTTCGTCGACCTCGTCATCGAGCTTGTCGTGCGGGTCGAAGTCGGCGAACTCCGCTGTCTGGCTGGGTCCGGCGACCGGTTCCGAATGGCCTTGCGTCGCGCCGCCGGGGCGTTGGCCAACCTGGCCCGTGGACCCGCCAGTGCCGGTGCTCTGCGGTCCGGGCATTTGAACCTTTGCTTTCGCCTGCTGCAGCTTGACCAGATGATTGCCCACATCGGTACCGATGCCGACTGTGACCTCGTTGATGCCCTGTCCAATGGTCGCACCCGCCGTGATGAAGTCCTTCGTCGGATCCTGGCCGTTGCGCAATTTCTCCATGCCGGACAGAAACGATAGCCCGCCTTTTGTGAAATAACTCGCGGCGGCATTCAGACGGGTGCCAGTCAGGATGCCTAGCCGGCCGTTCGGTCTCAGAGGATCGAGTACGCTCTTGTTCGGCCGCTGCCACGCTGCGAAAGGCGTGTTCTTCAGGAGAGCGGAGTTGTTGAAGCGCGCTTCGTCGAAGATGAATGCTCGTGTGTACGTGCTCGCCGCCTTGCCATATTTTCCGTAGTTCGAAGCGGGATCCGGATGATGAGTCAACGCGGACAGGTCGACGTTGGCTTGCTGGCCGATGGCCTCCAGCGACTCATCGCCTTTGGAGTTCTGCAGCGCGGTCGTGAGCCGGTCGATCTTTGCCTGCAATTCGGGCGTCGGTTTGTCCGATGCGCTCAATTGCAGCACCCGGCTGTAGGCCGACGCCGCTGCGATCATGTGGTCGGTCGTATCGAGATGGTGTTCGACGTCGTCATCAACCGTGGAGAGCGACGCATAGAACGTTTCCATATCCGCTGCGATCTCGTTGCCTATCACCGCCTTCGTCGCAATGGCGTTAGCTTCGATATCGACCTTGTTGGCTGCGGCGGCCCGGGTCGCGACGGGCCCTTTGGACGGCGAACGTGGATCGGTTTTTGGAGCTAAGCCGGCGTTTGCGAGGGACGTGGAAGGCTGGTTCGAACGCTGCCCGTGGCCGGCAGCCGCCGGCGCGGCACGACTCTGCGAGCTCTGCGCGTTGTCCTGATTATTCGATGACGTTCCGTCTGGCCAGAGCGGGTAAGAGCCGGTATTGACTTTCATTGAAACTCCTGCAGGAAGGTGCCTCGTTCAGTCACAGCTTGCCGTCGGGGCACATTGAACGGCGTCTCATGTTCGCGCCGCCCAATGGTCCGGAGGAAGTGAACATACATTTGGTGACACGTAGCTCGCTGGTCGACGCGCTCGATGCGCAATTTAGAGATGCAGAATATCGAGCTGCGCGACGTGACATTCATTTAGAATGCCGAGCCAAGAAGTGAATAAAGCGTGGCGGACCCGCGCACTACAAATACAAATCAACAGGGACATCTAGGAGTACAAAGATCAATGACAAATCTCAATATTCCGGCGGCGGTTTCCGCACTCGACACCCGGCGCCGTATCTTCGCGATCGTTGGCGCTTCATCGGGCAATCTCGTCGAGTGGTTCGACTTTTACGTGTATTCGTTCTGCGCGCTGTACTTCGCGCCGGCGTTCTTCCCCAGCGGCAACACCACCACGCAGCTGCTCAATACGGCGGGCGTGTTCGCCGCCGGCTTCCTGATGCGTCCGATCGGCGGCTGGTTCTTCGGCCGCCTCGCTGACAAGCGCGGCCGCCGCACCGCCATGATGGTGTCGGTGTTCATGATGTGCGGCGGTTCCCTCGTGATCGCCGTGCTGCCCACGTACGCGCAGATCGGCGCGCTGGCGCCGGCGCTGCTGCTGGTCGCGCGGCTGTTCCAGGGCTTGTCGGTGGGCGGCGAGTACGGCACCAGCGCGACCTATATGAGTGAGGTCGCGCTCAAGGGCCGGCGCGGTTTCTTCGCGTCGTTCCAGTACGTCACGCTGATCGGCGGCCAGTTGTGCGCGCTGCTGGTGCTGGTGGTGCTGCAACAGACGCTTTCCACCGAGGAGTTGAAGGCATGGGGCTGGCGCGTGCCGTTCGTGATCGGCGCACTGGCGGCATTGGTCGCGCTGTATCTGCGTAAATCGCTCGACGAAACCACTACCGCCGAAACGCGCCAGCGCAAGGAAGCCGGCACGCTGCGCGGCCTGTGGCTGCACAAGGGCGCGTTCATGACGGTGCTCGGTTTCACGGCCGGCGGCTCGCTGATTTTCTACACGTTCACCACCTACATGCAGAAGTACCTGGTCAACACGGCCGGCATGCATGCGAAGACGGCCAGCAACGTGATGACCGCGGCGCTGTTCGTGTACATGGTGATACAGCCGGCGTTCGGCGCGCTGTCGGACCGCATCGGCCGCCGTCGTTCGATGCTGTTTTTCGGCTTCTTCGCGACCATCGGCACCGTGCCGCTGCTGCACGCGCTGAAAGACGTGACGAGCCCGTATGCGGCCTTCGGTCTGGTCGTGGTGGCGCTGGCGATCGTCAGTTTCTATACGTCGATCAGTGGTCTGATCAAGGCGGAAATGTTCCCGCCGGAAGTGCGTGCACTCGGCGTGGGGCTGTCGTACGCGGTGGCGAATGCGATCTTCGGCGGCTCGGCGGAGTATGTCGCGCTATGGCTGAAGTCGGTCGGCAACGAGTCCACCTTCTACTGGTATGTGACGGCGATGTGCGCGATCGCCGGTGTCGTGTCGCTGCGGATGCGTGATCCGTCGAAAGAGGGGTATCTGCGTCACGAGCCTTGAGGCTTTGAGGCTCGTTCGAAAAACGCGCTTAGGCGCTGATCGCGCAAGCGTGGCCGTTATCGGTCAGGCGCCCGCGCGGTCGGCGTCGTTGACGACGCCTAGCTTGCCGCGCGATAAACTTTCGCGAAGCGGGCGGCCTGCACCACGCCGTAGTCGCCCGGCGCGTATTGCATGACCCAGTCGCCGGCGGCGCCGCGCAGCACGTCGCCGCCGTTTGCCGAGCGCGCGAGCGTGAACGCTTCATGCATCTGTTTGGCCAGCACGACGGCGGGGCGGTTGCGGTACGCGCCGGTTTCGCCGTGCGAGACGGCTGCGTCGGCGGGAACGTATTTGGCGTCGAAGCGTTCGCGCGAAACGACCCAGCGGTCGCCCGTCGAGCCGGTGATCAGCGCGTCGCCGCGAACGTAGCGGTTCGGGCCTTCGAGACTCATCAGTTCGCCTTCGGCGGCGGCGAATTCGACGCTGACCGTTTCGTCTTTGACGACACGGCGAGCGTCGGCGTCTTGACTCAGGTCGAGATTTTTCAGTTCGGTCATGAAGCGAGCAGGTGTGGAGAGTTTTGCGGCGGCACCGGACTTCAGGTGTTCAGTGCCGCGTACGACTCGCATCATGCCAGATGCATCGGGCGACCGGTTTCTTTTGCAATGGACGGCGGCGCGGATCGTCCGTCTGTCGTGCATAGTCGCAAGGACGGAATATGCCGGACTGGCATGCAGATTCGAGGAAAGATCGACGTGCCGCAAGCGTGCCAGCCGATGCAGCCGCCCAAGGCAAAAGATCCGGCGCGCGCCGCGCGGCAAATCCGCGCTGCGCGCCAGCGATTTGTTACGGTTACGGCTTCACCGTGGCGTCGCTTGCCGGGGCAGGCGCGGCCTTGCCGCCTTTGCCCTTGCCTTTGCCATGGCGACCGTGGCCTTCCACGCCGCCCGGCTGATGGAAGGTCACGTCAGCCAGCTTCTTCTGTTCCGGCGAGAAGCTGTTGTACAGCGGATCGAACGCATCGACGAGCTTCTTCATGCCGTCCGCATGCGCTTGCGCGATCGTCGCGTATTGCTTCATGTCGTCGAGCGCCGACACGTTGGTTTCGGCCCGGCGTTGCTGGAATAGTTGGCCCATCGTTTGGCCGTTGCTGCGCATCACGTCGGCGAACGTGTTCCACTGCGATTCCTGCGCCGAGGTGATCTTCAGTTGCGAATGCAGGTAGGCGATGCGGTCTTCGACATTGCGCTCATGGCCGGCCTTGCCGGCGGGTGCGGAAGCGGCGCTCACCGGTGCCGACGCCGGCGCGGATGTTTGTGCGAACGCGCCGCTCATGGCGACTGCGGTGGCCAGCATTACCAGTGCTTTTTTCATCGAAACTCCTGATGTCTATTCGAATTGGGACAAGGCTCGCGTGCGAGCGGCCCCTGGTGCGTTAGTCATGCGCGGGTCATGATGATGCACGGCGGCCGGCTGCCCACTTTGCCGTCCCCGCTATTAGTATCACGATATCCCTACAATGCGGCTCTTATGCGACAAACGCTTACAACCGAAACGAACAGGAAATAGCGGGTGGATAAATTCGTCAGCATGGAAATCTTCGTCGCCGTGGTCGAGGCGGGTAGCCTGACGGCGGCCGCCGAGCGCTTCGACATATCGTCGGCGATGGTGGGCAAGCATATCCGTGCGCTCGAAACGCGGCTCGCCACGCGGCTGTTGACGCGCACGACACGGCGGCAAAGTCTGACGGAGATCGGCCGGCAGTATTACGAGCAATGCAGGCGCATCCTGGCCGATGTCAAGGAAGCCGAGTCGCTCGCCGAGGCGATGGCGGCCGCGCCGCGCGGCGTGCTCAAGGTGACCGTGCCACTCACTTACGGCGTGGAAGTCTTCGCCCCGGCGATGACCGAGTTCCTCACCGCATGGCCGGATATCACGCTCGAGCTCGATCTGTCGAACCGTATGATCGACCTGGTGGAAGAGGGCTTCGACGCGTCGGTGCGCATCGGCCAGTTGCCTGATTCGAGTTTCGTCGCGCGGCCGTTGAAGCCGTACCGGATGCGCGCGTGCGCGTCGCCGGCGTATCTGGCGCGCGCCGGCACACCGCGCACGCCGGAGGATTTGATGCATCACGAATGCCTGGGGTTTCTGCATTGGGGCCGCGAAGGTTTGTGGCGCCTCGGCGGCGAGAGCGCGACCGAGTGTCAGTTGCGCGCCGGCCGCTTTCGCGCGAACAACGGCCAGGCGCTCAAGGTGGCCGCATTGCGCGGCTTCGGGCTGGTGTTGCAGCCGGAGGCGCTGCTCGCGAGGGAGATTGCCAGCGGCGAACTGGTGTCGGTGCTGGAAGATTATTTGCCCGAAGGCGCGCCGGTCCATCTGTTATATCCGCGCGATCGGCGCGCCACGCCCAAGCTCACCAGCTTTATCGATTTCGTGATCGAACGGTTCGGTGCATGAGTCCGGCGGCCGATGCGATGCGTCCGTGACGCGCGGAACGCCTGCCATTTCGCTCATGATGTTCAAGGTGGCCGGTTTGGTGACTTCTCCATTTGTCGCAGAAGACGCGCGATAATCCGCCTCACCTGAGCCACTTCCTTTTCCCTCGATGAGACCTCCGCGCCTCGACCAACTCGACGACCTCGACCGCAACCTCGTTGCGCTGCTACAAGTCAACGCTCGCGAGAGCGTCGCCAATCTCGCTCGCCAGCTGGGCGTGGCGCGCACCACGGTGATCGCCCGAATCGCGCGGCTCGAGCGCAGCAACGTGATCGCCGGGTACAGCGTGCGGCTCGGCCAGGACGTGCTCGACTCGAGCATCGTGGCTTATGTCGGCATCATCATCGCGCCAAAGCATGGGCCGGCCGTGCAGAAGCGCCTCGGCAAGATGCCCGAGGTGCAGTTGCTGTGCGCGGTGAGCGGCGAGTTCGATTACGTTGCGTGGTTGCGCGCCGATTCGCCCGATCGTCTGAACGATCTGCTCGATCAGATCGGCGGGCTGGAAGGCGTGGAGCGGACCACGACTTCGATCATCCTCGCGCGCAAGATCGATCGCGGCATGGTGTGAGCGCGGCCCGACGTTTACGCCGTTTTAACAAGTTTTCGACATATCGACTGACACGTTCGTCATAACGTCGAACTTCATGGTCATAGCGCAGCATTTTGCGCGTATAAACTGTTTTTGCTTCTCCCTAAACTGTTGCTCAAGGGTTCAGCCCGCAGGGCGCCGCGCCACAAGCGCAGCGCACTTCCGAAGCTGGAGACAGCACACATAAAAAGGAGAAGCGCAATGAAAGTAGCTATCGTTGGTGCAGGTTTGATCGGTCACACCATCGCTCACATGTTGCGCGAAACCGGCGACTACGACGTCGTCGCGTTCGACCGCGACCAGCACGCGCTCGACAAACTCGCCGCCCAGGGCATCCCGACCCGCCGTGTGGATTCCGCCGACGCCGCCGCGCTGCGCGCCGCCGTGCAAGGCTTCGACGCGCTCGTCAATGCGCTGCCGTATTACCTCGCCGTGAACGTGGCCTCGGCGGCCAAGGGCGCGGGCGTGCATTACTTCGATCTGACGGAAGACGTGCGCGCCACCCATGCGATCCGCGCGATCGCCGACGACGCCGACCACGCCTTCATGCCGCAGTGCGGTCTCGCGCCGGGCTTCATCGGCATCGCCGCGCACGAACTGGCGAACCGCTTCACGGAAATCCGCGACGTCAAGATGCGCGTGGGTGCGCTGCCGGAATTCCCGACCAACGCGCTGAAGTACAACCTGACGTGGAGCGTCGACGGTCTGATCAACGAGTACTGCCAGCCGTGCGAAGCGATCCGCGACAGCCGCACGCAGTGGGTGCAGCCGCTCGAAGGTCTCGAACATTTCTCGCTCGACGGCACCGAATACGAAGCCTTCAACACCTCGGGCGGCCTTGGCACGCTGTGCGAAACGCTGTCGGGCCGGGTCGAGTCGCTCGACTACAAGTCGGTGCGCTATCCGGGCCACCGCAACCTGATGCAGTTCCTGCTCGAAGACCTGCGTCTTGCCAGCGACCGCGACACGCTCAAGAACATCATGCGCCGTTCGGTGCCGTCCACCGCGCAGGACGTGGTGCTGGTGTTCATCACGGTGAGCGGCATGCGCGATGGTCAACTGGTGCAGGAAGTGTTCACCCGCAAGATCTTTGCGAAGACGGTGTGCGGCGTGCCGATGAGCGCGATCCAGATCACCACGGCCGGCGCGATGTGCGCGGTGCTCGATCTGTTCCGCGAACAGAAGCTGCCGCAAAAGGGCTTCGTGCGTCAGGAGCAGGTGTCGCTGCGCGACTTCCTCGCGAACCGCTTCGGCCAGTTGTACGAAGGGCAGTCGCTGGAGACGATGGCTACTGTCTGAGGGATCGGCACCGAGGGCCGTGCGACAACGCGGCAGGCGATGTGAATGGTCCGCCGCGAGCAGGATAGACGGCTCCGCAGAGAGCCGAGGAAACGCCCCGTTATACGGGGCGTTTTTATTGGCACCTATGCTATACGGGCACCGGCGGCATGATCGTCGCCGCTGCCTGCGGCCCGCCCAGGATGCGCGCGAGCAGGGCTTCATGATCCGCCGAAGTCGGCGCGGTATTGTCGAACATCAGCAGGTCGTCGCAGATATCGCCGCTGGGCACGAAGCGGCGCTGCCGATACTCGTCCCAGTGCGCGAGTTTGTAGGCGTCGTTCGGATTGGCGCGCTCCATGATTCGCCGATGCGCCGTCTCTTCCGACGTATAAACCCACACGACCCGTAACGTCACGTCCGCACCGACTCCCAGCCACGCGCGATCGAACAGGCGCCGCTCGCGCACTTCGCGCGAAAGCGGCCCGACCACCATCGCGCTGATGCCGAGTTCGAGGTTGTCGCGGGCGGTATCGAGCAGGCCGCGATACTCGGGATCGCGCAGATGCTCAAGGAACAGCGGGCTGTCGCGGTCGTTCGGGTCGCCAGTCAGCATGGCCATGGCGGCCGCGCTGTAGCCGCCGTAAAGCGTGTCTTTATCGAGCAGGCAGAAGGGCGTGGCGCTCGCTTTCATCAGCGGGCCGAGCAGCTTTTTGGCGAGCGTCGTCTTGCCAGTGCCCGCGTGACCGCAGAAGAAAACCAGATGAGTCACGAAGGCGTGTCCTCGGGCGTGGCGGGTACGGCACCCGCGCGCGGCGGGTCACGCGTGAACTTGTCGCCGGCCTCGAGCCACATCACGTTGATGATGCCGAAGCCCAACGCCACGCCGATGCCGAGAATCCAGGTGAAATACCACATTGCAGTCTCCTTGGTCGTATGTCGGGCAGGTCCGGCGCCGAAGCGTTGCGGATAGTCGGTAAAGCGAAGCCGGCAGAAGTGGCGTGTGCTGGAACCCGGGGTAAATCCGCAACGGAAATACCGCACGCGGCTGCCCACGGGACCGCCCTTTGCAGCGATCATGAAGAAGAACGCGGCGCCATGCAAGAGGCTGCGGGGTCGTCCGTTCGGCCAGGCTGGCGGAAAGGGCGCGCGTTGCTATCATGCATGGCAAAGCTTGAGTGCTGGCAATGAGCGGCAGCAATCAGGATGGCCAGGCATCGTCCTGCATGCCCATGAGAAAGTAGAAGCACGAAAGCAAGACCACAACTAACAACACGGGAGACCCACCATGCCGACGCGTCCGGATCACCACCGCCAAGCCGTGTGGGTCGCATTGGCGAAGCTAGGCGCGCTTGCCGCGCTGAGCCTCGGCGTGCTCGCCGGCTGCGCCTCGACACCCGCCGAACCGGTGCCGTTCAAGCCGGTGCCGGCCGCGCGCATCGTCCAGCCCGGCTACACGGAACCGGGGACGGGGCTCGTCGCCGTGGATGTCCGCCGTGAGCGTTCCCGCGACGTGATTGTCCGCTTTCGCGACGCCCTGGTGTATATCGACGGCGAACAGGTCACCGATCTGATGAACGGCGAGCATGTGGTCTTCTATCTGAGCCCGGGCGTGCATCGCATCGCTGTGTCGACGCAGTTCGATCCGGTCGTCGAAGTGCGCTTCACGGTGACGGCCGATACGCGCTACACGAACCGCGCCTCGGTCACGTTCGGCGACGATCACCGCATCGCGCTGCGCCGGGTCGCGCAATAGCGTGCTCTGTCTCGTGGGCGTGGCGCACCGGCATCCGCGCGGCTTAACAATTCGATACATGAGCTTCGCGCATAGCCCTTAACATGGCGGCTAAAGTAAGTTCGTTCATGCAGATTCGCCGTCAGGCTTACGTATCGTAAGCGTCCGGCCGGTCTGTTCCGTTTTCAAGGTAAGCCAAACATGCTGATCAATTGCGCCGCCTATCAGGACGGCCGGAAGCTGGCAGACATCGACATCGATAGCATCAGCGACTACGTGGCGCGGCCCGAATGTTTTGTCTGGGTGGCGCTGAAGGACCCGGGCCCGGGTGAGCTGGCCGTGATGAAACACGAGTTCGGTCTGCATGAACTCGCGATCGAAGATGCGCAGAACGGCCACCAGCGTCCCAAGATCGAGGAGTACGGCGAGTCGCTGTTCGCCGTGATGCACACGGTCGAGATGGACGAAGAGGGCGAATTGCTGATCGGCGAAGTCGACGTGTTCGTGGGAAGCAACTATGTGCTCTCGGTGCGGCGCGGCACGCGCATCGGCTTTCAGAACGTGCGCGCCCGCTGCGAGCGCGAGCCGCAACTGCTCAAGGAGGGCGCGGCGTTCGTGCTGTATGCGCTTGCCGACGACATCGTCGATCGTTATTTCCCGATCATCGAGGCGATGAACAGCGAGATCGAGGCGCTCGAAGACCGCATTTTCGACCGCAACAATTCGGCGGCGTCGCGCGCGATCATCCAGGATCTGTACTCGCTCAAACGCCGCCTCGTGATTCTGCAGCACCATATCGCGCCATTGCAGGAAGCGATCAGCAAACTGACGGGTGGCCGCATTCCGAGCGTCTGCGAGGGCATGCAGGCGTACTTTCGCGATGTCTACGACCACCTCGAGCGGATCGTCAGGATCATCGACGGGCGGCGCGAAATGGTCGTCACCGCCGTGCAGGTCAATCTCGGCATGATTTCGCTGGCCGAGAGCGAGGTGACCAAACGGCTCGGCTCGTTCGCGGCGCTATTCGCGGTGCCGACCATGATCGCCGGCATCTACGGGATGAACTTTCAGAGCATCCCCGAGTTGCACTACCAGTACGGCTATCCGATCTGTCTCATGGTCATGCTGACCGTCGACCTCGTGCTGTACTGGCGATTCCGCAAGGCCGGCTGGCTTTGAAGAGCGGGCGGGGCGGCGTCCGTGGGCGCCGCCCTTCATCCAGCTCTCACCGGCCGGAATGAGCGACACCGCGCCTGCACCTCGATCCCGCAGTAGATCCACCCGCGGACCGTCCGGCGTTGTCCCCGCTTGCACCGCGCGCAATAAAAGTCCAGCATAGGCGGCCCGTCGGCCTATGATCTTGCAGCCGGCGGCAAATTTGCCACGCACGGACCCAGCGAGGAACCCTTTGCCACACGCCGTCTGCCGGCGCGCTGCAACAGCGCGCCGCTCCGATTCGACCGGGCGCACAGCACCGCTGCGCGTCGCCACGCGCGGATGCACTGCAACACCGCGCACCGTTGACAATCAGAATAGACTGCGCTGAAAATGGGCCTCGCAAACGTTTGCGCACTAATTAAAAATAAGGCTCCGCCGCGAGCCTGACAGACCCTGGAGATATGCATGAGCCAACGCATTCGCCGCCGCATCCTGACGGCCGCCGTCCTCGCCACCGCCACCGCCGCCTTGCCGTTTTCCTCCGCGTACGCGCAGAGCTCGCCCGCTCATAAGCCGAAGGTCGCGCTGGTGATGAAGTCGCTTGCCAACGAGTTCTTCCTGACCATGGAGACGGGCGCGAAAGACTATCAGAAGCACAATCCGTCGCAGTTCGACCTGATCACCAACGGCATCAAGGACGAGACCGATACCGCGAACCAGATCCGCATCGTCGAGCAGATGATCGTCTCGAAGGTCGACGCGATCGTGCTGGCGCCGGCCGATTCGAAGGCGCTGGTGCCGGTCGTCAAGAAGGCGGTGGACGCGGGCATCATCGTCGTGAACATCGACAACCGGCTCGACCCGGACGTGCTCAAGTCGAAAGACCTGAACGTGCCGTTCGTCGGCCCGGATAACCGCAAGGGCGCGCAGAAGGTCGGCGACTACCTGGCCAAGAAGCTGAAGGCGGGCGACGAGGTCGGCATCATCGAAGGCGTGTCGACCACCACCAACGCGCAGCAGCGCACTGCCGGTTTCAAGGACGCGATGCAGAAGGTGGGCGCCAAGGTCGTCTCGGTGCAATCGGGTGAATGGGAAATCGACAAGGGCAACGCGGTGGCGTCGGCCATGCTCAACGAATACCCGAATCTGAAGGCGCTCCTCGCCGGCAACGACAACATGGCGATCGGCGCGGTCTCGGCCGTGCGCGCGGCGGGCAAGCAGGGCAAGGTGCTGGTGGTCGGCTACGACAACATCAACGCGATCAAGCCGATGCTCAAGGACGGCCGCGTGCTTGCCACGGCGGATCAGTACGCCGCCAAGCAGGCCGTGTTCGGTATCGACACGGCGCTGAAGGCCCTCAGCGAACACAAGAAGCAGGCGGATCTGTCGGGCGTGGTGGAAACGCCGTGCGATCTGGTTACGAAGTAAGCATTGCCCGGTCAGTGCCGGGGTAAGTCGGGTACGCGGGTTTGCGCCGGCGCCGGTTCGTGCTCAATGCATGACATACGCTCGCAAACCCGCGTCTATTCAATAAACGCTCAAGAAACCTGCCGCGCCGCCGTTAATTCCAGAGGTAAGCGTCATGACGGTGCCGCGCGACGGGAGGGTGCGTGGCTGTTAGCGCCTGCGCATTCCGCGCATTGGGCCGGCATGACACGGGGCGGGCGGCTGCGGCTTCATTCGAGCGAATCGCATGAGGCCGCGGCCACCGCCCCGGAACCAGGATTGCGATGGATTCAACCGACCACGACGCCGTGCCCGCCGTCCTGTCTGTCAGCGGCATCGGCAAGACCTACGCCGAACCGGTGCTCACCGACATTTCGCTGTCGCTGCGCGCCGGCGAGGTATTGGCGCTGACGGGCGAGAACGGCGCGGGCAAGAGTACGCTGTCCAAAATCATCGGCGGCCTGGTCGACCCGACCACCGGAACGATGCAGCTCGGCGGCACGCCTTATGCGCCGGCGAGCCGCACCGAAGCCGAGGCGCTCGGCGTGCGCATGGTGATGCAGGAGCTGAATCTGCTGCCGACCTTGTCGGTGGCCGAAAACCTGTTCCTGAACCGCTTGCCGCGGGTCGGCGCGTTCAGCTTCGGCTGGATCGACCGGCGCAAGCTGCGCGAGGACGCCCGTCAGGCGATGGCGCAGGTGGGCCTCGACGCGATCGATCCGGACACGCTGGTCGGCGAACTCGGTATCGGTCATCAGCAGATGGTGGAAATCGCGCGCAATCTGATCGACGACTGCCGCGTGCTGATCCTCGACGAGCCGACAGCGATGCTGACCGCGCGCGAAGTCGATCTGCTGTTCGAGCAGATCGACAGGCTGAAGGCGCGCGGCGTGGCGCTCGTCTACATCTCGCACCGGCTCGAGGAGCTCGCGCGGGTGGCCGAGCAGATCGCAGTCCTGCGCGACGGGCGACTGGTGCATGTCGATGCCATGGCCAACCTGACCAGCGACGAAATCGTCACATGGATGGTCGGCCGGGAACTCGGCGAGCGGATCGATCTGGGCGTGCGCAACATCGGCGCGCCGCTGTTGAAAGTGGACCGGCTCACGCGCGGCAAGGTGGTGCGCGAGGTGTCGTTCGAAGTGCGCGCGGGCGAGATTTTCGGCATCAGCGGGCTGATCGGCGCGGGCCGCACGGAGTTGATGCGGCTGATCTACGGCGCCGATCCGAAGGACGGCGGCACCGTGTCGCTAGCGCAAACGCCTGGTGTGCCGCCCACGCCGGTGCAGATCGCTTCGCCCTCGGACGCGGTGCGCGCGGGCATCGCGCTGATCACCGAGGACCGTAAAGGCGAAGGCCTGCTGCTGCCGCAGCCGATCGCGGCCAACGTGTCGCTCGGCAATATCGGCAGCGTGGCGCGGCACGGCATCGTCGATGCGAAGCGGGAGAACGCGCTGGCGCAGACGCAGATTGCGGCGATGCGGATTCGCACTTCCGGGCCGGGGCAGATTGTCGGCGAGCTGTCGGGCGGCAACCAGCAGAAGGTCGTGATCGGCCGCTGGCTGGCGCGCGACTGCCGCGTGCTGTTATTCGACGAACCTACGCGCGGCATCGACGTCGGCGCGAAGTTCGATATTTATGGCCTGATGGGTGCGCTGGCCCGTGAAGGACGCGCGCTCGTCGTGGTGTCGAGCGACCTGCGCGAGCTCATGCTGATCTGCGACCGGATCGGCGTGATGTCCGCGGGCAGCATGACGGGTGTGTTCGAGCGCGATAACTGGTCGCAGGATGCGTTGCTGGCCGCGGCGTTCGCCGGCTACCGCAGCCGCGACGCGTTGCTGCACGCCGCCCCCGACACCAGCGAAGCAGGGAGTCTGTCATGAACGATCAACCGTTGCGGGAAGCATCGGGCGACAAGCCGGGCACGGGCACCGTCACGCCGCCGGCCGATCCGTCGGCGCCGCTCGCGAGCGGCAAACCGGCCGGCACACGCCTTGGCTTTTCGAATTACCTCGGGCTCGCCGGCGCGTTGCTGGCGATGATCGTGCTGTTCTCGCTGCTGAGTTCGCACTTTCTGACCTACGACACGTTCAGCACGATCGCCAACCAGATTCCCGATCTGGTGGTGATGTCGGTGGGGATGACCTTCGTGCTGATCATCGCCGGGATCGATCTGTCGGTGGGATCGGTGCTGGCGCTGGGCGCGTCGGTGGTGAGCGTGGCCGCGCTGAAGTGGGGCTGGGGGCCGTTGCCGTCGGCGCTGCTCGGCGTCGCCGCGGCGGCGCTGACCGGCACCATCACCGGCGCGGTGACGGTGGGCTGGCGGATTCCGTCGTTCATCGTCTCGCTCGGCGTGCTCGAAGCGGCGCGCGGCATGGCGTATCAGATGACGAATTCGCGTACCGCCTATATCGGCGACGCGTTCGACTTCCTGTCGAACCCGATCGCGCTCGGCATCTCACCGGCGTTCCTGATCGCGGTGGCGGTGATGGTGATCGCGCAACTGGTGCTCACGCGCACGGTGTTCGGCCGCTATCTGGTCGGCATCGGCACCAACGAGGAAGCGGTGCGGCTCGCGGGCGTCAATCCGCGGCCGTACAAGGTCATCGTGTTCGCGCTGATGGGCGCGCTTTCCGGGCTGGCCGCGCTGTTCCAGATTTCGCGTCTGGAAGCGGCCGATCCGAACGCGGGCCAGGGCGTGGAACTGCAGGTGATCGCGGCCGTGGTGATCGGCGGCACCAGCCTGATGGGCGGGCGCGGTTCGGTAATCAGCACCTTTTTCGGCGTGTTGATCATCTCGGTGCTGGCGGCCGGGCTCGCGCAGATCGGCGCGAACGAGCCGACCAAGCGCATGATCACCGGCGCGGTGATCGTGGTGGCGGTGGTGCTGGATACGTATCGCAGCCGCCGCAAGCGCGCCTGACCGGTGGCCGGCACCGCAAGCCGGGAGAATAACGCAACGAAGGCAGTCGCAGCGTCATGAGCGGTAAAGCGTAAGAATTCATGGGTTTGGTGTGTCTTCGATGAAGACGTCCGGTGGGTCGCCAGATGGCGCGGCCGGCGGGTAAAACAGGCGGGAGAGCAACAGGTTATGGCGACGATCAAGGATGTAGCGGCTGCGGCAGGCGTGTCGTTCACGACGGTATCGCACGTGGTGAACAACTCGCGGCCGGTGTCGGCGGACGTGCGCGCGAAGGTCGAACACGCGATCCGTCAGCTCCACTATGTTCCGTCGGCGGTGGCCCGCTCGCTGAAGGCACGGGCGACGGCGACGATCGGGCTGGTCGTGCCCAACACCACGAACCCGTATTTCGCGGAGCTGGCGCGCGGCATCGAGGACGGTTGCTCGCGTAACGGCTACTGCGTGTTCTTCTGCAATTCCGACGACGATCCCGCCAAGCAGCGTAACTATCTGCGCGTGCTGCAGGAAAAGCGCATCGACGGCCTGATCGTCGCTTCCGCCGGCGACGACGCCGTGCTCGCGCAGACGCTCGCCGACTCGCACGAGCCGTTGGTCATCCTGGATCGCAACATCGAAGGGCTCAACGCGGATCTGGTGCAGATCGACCACGAGAAGGGCGCGTATCTCGCGACCCGGCATCTGCTCGAACTGGGGCACGTACGGATCGGCTGCATCACCGGGCCGGTTCAGACGGCGGTCAGCGCGATGCGCGTGCACGGCTTTATCCGCGCGATGACAGAGCGCGGCATCGAGATTCCGCCCGATGCGATCGTGGAAAGCGATTTTTCAGGCACCGGCGGCCACCGCGCGGCCGCGCAGCTGTTCGACACGGTCAAGCCATCGGCGATTTTTGCCGGCAACGACATGATGGGTATCGGCGCGTTGCGCGCCGCCGCGGAACGCAATATCAGCGTGCCGCGCGACTGCTCGATCATCGGTTTCGACGATATCGAGCTGGGGCGTTTCACCTATCCCGCGCTCTCGACCGTCGGGCAATCGGTGCGCGCGCTCGGCGATATGGCCGCGCAGACGCTGATCGAACGGATTGCCGGCACCTCGTCGGGCACGCCGCGCGCGCCGGGCCGCCGGCGCGTGGTGTCGCCGCGGCTGATCGTGCGCGAGTCCACCGCGACCTGGGCCGGCGCGGCCAAGCGCGATCTGGCGGCGTGATTGGACGCCTTGCGCGGATTTCATGCGCGCATTTGCGGTTAGCGGCGCGGGCCGTTCGCGCCGGGCGATTCGCTTTCCGCAACACGTAGCCTTCGATTTTCGTCCGCGGCGGACTGAACGGTTCGGATGATCCGCTGAGGTGCTCTCAAGCGAGGCGCGCGAATCGCGCGCGTGTCCTCGCGCTTAATAACGCCTCGGCGGCAGCGCTTGCCCTCGTCGTAGCAAAAACGCAGGCCGATCGGATTCAACCTTGTGGCGCGCTAGCTGTGCTCGCGTATTAAGAACCCGCGGCGCGACGCTGTCAGCACACAGTCGCGGCCGTCGTAACGGCTTGCCATCCCTCGCTTCCATCCCTCAACCACCGGCGCGCCCGTTCCGCATCACCGGCCCGCAAACCCACAGCCTGTCAGTACCTTGTAATTCCTTCTGGTTGCTTACAGCGCCTTTCCTCATACCATATAAATCCTTCAAGTACGCAGTCACCATGCCGTAAACAGGACTATTAGAGCGCGGCATAAAAAAGCGCCATTACGCAGATGCCACACGCCAAACCGCGCTGCGTGCGCAGCCTCTTATTTTGTTAAGCACAGGAACAAGCATGTTGAACAAAGGCATTACGATCAAGGCGCGGATAGGCCTCACGATGGCTTTTCTCGCCGCGCTGCTCGTCGCCATCGGCGTCTTCGGTTTGTTCGGCATGGGCCGTTCGAACGATGCCTATAAGGACACCTTCACCAACGCCATGCCGAGCGCGGTCAATATCGGCAACGCCGAGCTGTATGCGGCGCGCGAACGGCTGGCGCTCGACCGCGCGGCGTTCATGATCGGCACGCCGGAAGCGGCGCCGACGCTCGAGCGCGCGCGCACCATGCGCGCCACCTCCGACACGTGGTGGAAGAAGTACACGGACCTGCCGCGCGACCCGGATGAAGACCGCCTCGCGCAGGATGTCGTCGCCAAACGGGACGCGCTGCATCAGCAGATGGACACCTTTGCGGCGATCGTCGCCGCGAACGAGCAGCCCAAGCTGGTCGACGGCGCCAAGCGTCTGCAAGTGGCCTACAACGACCTCTCCAATTCCGATGATGCCCTGCGCAAATTCCAGTTCGTGTCGGCGAAAGACGGCTACGACGCCGCACAAGGCAGCTTCGAAGTGTTCCGCATGGTCAGCGTGGGCGCCTTGCTGATCGGCGTGCTGGCCGCGGCGATCTCGTACCTGACGCTCAGCCGCGCCATCGCCCGGCCGCTCGATGCCGCCCTCGGTCATTTCGACGCGATTGCAGCAGGCGATCTGCGCCGCCCGGTCGTCGTGACCTCGCGCGACGAAATGGGGCAGTTGCTCGAAGGCATCGCCAAAATGCAGCGCAGTCTCACCGAAACGGTGCGTACCGTGCGCAGCGGCAGTGAATCGATCGCGACGGCCACGCGCCAGATCGCGGCCGGCAATATCGACCTGTCCTCGCGTACCGAAGAACAGGCTTCCGCGCTGCAGGAAACCGCGTCGAGCATGGAAGAGCTGACCGGCACGGTCAAGCAGAACGCCGACAACGCCCGCCAGGCGAGCTCGCTTGCGGCCAATGCGTCGGAGATCGCCAACAAGGGCAGCGCGGTGGTCGGCCAGGTGGTCGGCACGATGGGCGACATCAATCAAAGCTCGGCCAAGATCGCCGACATTATTTCGATCATCGAAGGGATTGCGTTCCAGACCAACATTCTGGCCTTGAATGCGGCTGTGGAAGCGGCGCGGGCCGGCGAGGAAGGGCGCGGCTTCGCGGTCGTGGCCGGTGAAGTGCGCAGCCTCGCGCAGCGCTCGTCGGCGGCGGCGAAGGAAATCAAGGAACTGATCGACACGTCGGTGGAGCGCGTGCAGTCGGGCTCGGCGCTGGTCGACGAAGCCGGCCGCACCATGACCGAGATCATCGGCGCGGTGCAGCGCGTGACCGACATCATGGGCGAAATCGCCGCGGCGTCGGAAGAGCAGAGCAGCGGCATCGATCAGGTAGCGCGCGCCGTCACGCAGATGGACGAAGTCACACAGCAAAACGCCGCATTGGTCGAAGAAGCCGCGGCGGCAGCGTCGTCGCTCGAAGACCAGGCCGGCAAACTGCGTACCGCGGTGGCCGTGTTCCAACTCGAAGAAGGCGGTTACAAAGCGCCCGTGAGTGCGCCGCCGAAGCGCGCGGCAACACCGCTGCGTTCGGTGGTCGCCCGCAAGGTCTCGCCCGCTCGTGCCGCGCAACCCGCACCGCAAGCCGCAGCCGCGACGAAGGTGCCGGCCGCGACGGCACAGCCCGCTGCCGCACCGGCACGCGCGCCTGCTAAAGCGATAACGACCGCTGGCAGCGATCAGGATTGGGAAACGTTCTAAGCGGAAGTCAGTCGCAACATTCATTCCCGGCGCTGCAGTCAATCCCATTAGATGGGTAGATGCCGCGAGAGGATGAACGCCCCAGCTTCAAAAAGACCGCGATTGCGCACGCATTCGCGGTCTTTTTTTATGGTGTGCGCATTAAGTAACGTTTGCGACGGCAGTCGGTCCCCTGGCGAGCGCCATGATCCGGTACATTGACGGACGCACCGAAGCAACTCCCCCTGGGGGACGCTACCCGGCGTGGTGCGGCGATCGCCGACGCGGCCCGTTAGCCCACGAGCGTGGTTCCGTCTCCTTCGACCGCCGCAACGCATGGCCCAAAGCATGGCCACCACCCACTAGCACGCCACGACCAACCGCTCAATGCGCCAGCCACAAAGGACCGACATGACGCCATACGACCTCGCGAACCGCCTCGTCGAAGCACGCCGGCAGCATCGCCCGATCGATGCGCCCGCACCCGACAGCCTGCCACCCGATGCGGCAACCGCGTACGCAATCCAGCAGGCGGTCATCGCAGGTCTCGGCGACTCGACCGGCGCCTGGAAGATCGGTGCCAAAGCGCCGGGTGGCGCCGCCGCGGGCGCGCCGATTCCGGCCTTGCTGGTGCTGCGCTCGCCGGCGCGCGTCGCGCATGACGGTTTCTTCCGGGTGCTGGTCGAGCTGGAAATCGCCTTCCGCTTCGCCGAGCCGATCGAACCGCGCAGCCAGGCCTATGCGCGCGACGAGGTGCTCTCGAAGGTAGGCGTCGTCTTGCCGGCCATCGAGATCGTCGATAGCCGCTTCGCCGAGTGGCCGAATGTCGCGCCGCTCGCGCAACTGGCCGATGCGCAGAACAACGGCGCGTTGATCACGGGCCATCCGGTCGCTTATGCGGGTCTCGCGCGCGGCTTCGATTTCGTTTCACCCGAACTGGAACTGAGCTTCGACGGCGATTCGCTGCTGCCGGAAGCCACCGGCAATCCGGCCGGCGACCCGCGCGAACTGCTGGTGTGGTTCGTCAACCATTGCGCCGCCATGGGCATCACCATCGAGCCCGAGTGGACTATCACCACAGGTTCGTACGTCGGCGCACACAGGCTGGACAAAGCGGGCATCGTGCGCGGCCACATCGACGGCCTTGGGGAAGTGGAGATTGAACTGACCTGAGAGGCCGCGCTTGTAACAGCGCCGCTTGTAACAACGCATTACGAAGCTTCATTCAAACGGCTGCCTGCGGGTAGCCGTTTTACATTCTTCGCATCTGTGCCGGCGGCTTTGCCGTATACACCTATGAAGCGACGCATGGTCTTGTCGTCATTCAGTTATACATGCGGCTAACCATGCTATCGACGCGGTTAATGCCCCGCGCGCTTCGCACGACGATTCATGACGCGCCATGTCAATGACGCGGAACAAAACCGTTCGTGGCTTGACGAACCGCATGAAGCTGCACGGACTTTGCTTATGCGTGAAACGGCGCGTGAATCACGCATGAACATGTAACAGGCATGTGTCGGTGTAGACCGAACGCTTGTGTCGCGCGTTGAGGAAAAAGGTAGCCGGACACACAAAGCGTGCAGACGTCCGCGCTTTCAGCAACAAAGTGTGCGTGTGCAGACATGCCGTCCGGTACAGCAGTGGGATCGTTCGATGAACGTAACGGCTGACGCAAGAGAGTATTGCAGGACAGTGAGAGAGGAGCACTGAGCAGCACTGCAGTAGAGTGCTGATGAGGCGTCAAGGCAGCAGCGCAAAGGCAGGGACGTATGGCCGCAATCGCTGCGATATGAGTGCAAGATTGTAGGTGGTCGAAACTTTGTTTCCAAGTGAGGAATGTCGGGAGGCGAACACGGCGCGATTTTCGCAACGTAGTTCGTGAAAAAAAATTTAAAAGGGTTTAGGATGAATTCGAGCGATGTCGTTTCCGAATAGCGCGCCGCGCACGACATCGGTCTAGACTTCGGCGAGGAGGTAGCATGGATATCTACAGCAGTTTCGCGACCCGCTTCGAGAAAACGCGAGAAGATGAGCTCTCGCTCGAGGAGTATCTCGCGCTCTGCAAAGACAATCCCGCCGCGTACGCCACGGCTGGCGAACGCATGTTGACGGCGATCGGGGAGCCGGAACAGATCGACACTCGTAACGATCCGCGCATGTCGCGCATCTTCGCGAACAAGGTCATCAAGGTATACCCCGCATTCCGTGAGTTCTACGGAATGGAAGAGGTGATCGAGCAGGTGGTCGCCTACTTCCGGCACTCGGCCCAGGGGCTCGAAGAAAAGAAGCAGATTCTGTATCTGTTGGGCCCGGTCGGCGGCGGTAAATCGTCGATTGCGGAACGTCTGAAGCAGCTTATGGAACGTGTGCCGTTCTACTCGATCAAGGGCTCGCCCGTGAACGAGTCGCCCCTCGGTCTGTTCGATTACGAGGAAGACGGCCCGATTCTCGAAGAACAATACGGCATTCCACGCCGCTACCTGAAAAGCATTCTGAGCCCGTGGGCGGTCAAGCGCCTGCACGAATTCAACGGCGACATCCGCAAGTTCCGCGTGGTGCGCCGCTACCCGTCGATCCTTCGCCAGATCGGTATAGCCAAAACCGAGCCGGGCGACGAAAACAATCAGGACATTTCGTCGCTGGTCGGTAAGGTCGACATCCGCAAACTCGAACAGTACGCACAGGACGACGCGGACGCATACAGCTACTCCGGTGGCTTGTGTCTCGCCAATCAGGGCCTGCTCGAGTTCGTTGAAATGTTCAAGGCGCCGATCAAGGTGCTGCACCCGCTGCTGACGGCTACCCAGGAAGGCAACTTCAAGGGCACGGAAGGCTTCGGTGCGATCCCGTTCGACGGCGTGATTCTGGCTCACTCGAACGAGTCCGAATGGAAGGCGTTCCGTAACAACCGCAACAACGAAGCACTGCTCGACCGGATCTTCGTGGTGAAGGTGCCGTACTGCCTGCGCTACGGTGAAGAGGTCAAGATCTACGAGAAGCTGCTGCGTAATTCGTCGCTGGCGAATGCGGTATGCGCGCCGGGCACGCTGAAGATGATGGCGCAGATGTCGGTGCTCACGCGTCTGCAGGAGCCGGAGAATTCGAGTCTGTTCTCGAAGATGCAGGTGTACGACGGCGAGAATCTCAAGGACACCGATCCGAAGGCCAAGTCGTATCAGGAGTACCGCGATTTCGCGGGCGTGGATGAAGGGATGACCGGCGTGTCGACCCGCTTCGCGTTCAAGATCATGTCGCGCGTATTCAACTTCGACTCGACCGAGGTCGCGGCCAATCCGGTGCACCTGATGTACGTGCTCGAACAGCAGATCGAACGCGAGCAGTTCCCACCGGAAACCGAGCAGAAGTATCTGTCGTTCATCAAGGACGTGCTCGCCTCGCGCTATGCGGAGTTCATCGGCAAGGAGATTCAGACCGCGTATCTGGAGTCGTATTCCGAGTACGGTCAGAACATCTTCGATCGCTATGTGACGTATGCGGACTTCTGGATTCAGGATCAGGAATTCCGCGACCACGACACCGGCGAGAGTTTCGACCGCGCGGCGCTGAACGCCGAACTGGAGAAGATCGAAAAACCCGCGGGCATCAGCAACCCGAAGGACTTCCGCAACGAGATCGTGAACTTCGTGCTGCGTGCGCGTGCTGCCAACGGCGGGAAGAATCCGGCATGGGTCAGCTACGAGAAGCTGCGCGTCGTGATCGAAAAGAAGATGTTCTCGAACACGGAAGAGCTGTTGCCGGTGATTTCGTTCAACGCCAAGGGCTCGGCGGAGGAACAACGCAAGCACGAAGACTTCGTCAATCGCATGGTGACGAAGGGCTATACGCCGAAGCAGGTGCGCTTGCTGTGTGACTGGTATCTGCGCGTGCGCAAGTCGTCATGATGCGCATTGCGTGCCGCCCGCGCGGTCCGACCACGCGGGCACCCTGCGAGGCGCAAGCTGCATGGACATAGCGTGGCACGGAGCAGCGTGCGTCTCGCGCACCGGAAATTAGCGCAGCTGCATGGGGATTGGAGTAAGAGCTTTGCATGAGACCGGAGTAAGCGTTAAAGCGCCAACACCGATCGACAGCTAAAGCACCAACTCTGGTCGACATGTGGTGCATGGGATGGGCGAAAGCGCTAACGCCCATCGACACGGGAGACCGGGCGTGCTTCATCAAATCATCGACCGCAGGTTAGCAGGCAAGAACAAGAGCATTGCGAATCGCGAACGTTTTTTGCGTCGCGTTAAGAACTATATTCGTCGCGCCGTTTCGGAAGCCGTGCGCGATCGCAGCATCAAGGACATTCAGAACACCCAGAGCATCACCATCCCGCGCAAGGACATTGCGGAACCGTCGTTTCGGCATGGCCCCGGCGGCAAGCGGGAAATGGTGCATCCGGGCAATTCCGACTACATCCGTGGCGACAAGATCCAGCGCCCGCAAGGCGGCGGTGGTGGTGGCGGGGGCAATCAGGCCAGCAATGAAGGCGAGGGTCAGGACGACTTCGTGTTCGAGCTGAGCCGCGAAGAATTCATGCAGTATTTCTTCGACGACCTCGAACTGCCGCGTCTCGTCAAAACCCATCTGATGGCCGTGCCCACGTGGAAAAGCATCCGCGCGGGCTGGGCGGCCGAAGGCACGCCGAACAACATCGACGTGGTCCGTTCGCTGCGCAGCGCGCTCGGCCGCCGCATCGCGCTCGGTGCGCCGCTCGTCAACCAGTTGCACGAGATGGAACGGCAACTGGAAACGATGAAGGCCGATCCCGACGATCGTCGCGAAGACATCAAACTGCTCGAAGAAGAAATCCACCATTTGCGCGGGCGCATCTGGCGGATTCCGTTTATCGATCCGTTCGATCTGCGCTATGTGAATCGCGTGAAGCAGCCCACGCCTTCCAGCCAGGCGGTGATGTTCTGTCTGATGGATGTGTCCGGTTCCATGGACGAGCAGCGCAAGGATCTCGCCAAGCGCTTCTTCATCCTGCTGTATCTGTTCCTCAAGCGTAACTACGAGAAGATCGAAGTGGTGTTCATCCGCCACCACACGCGCGCCGAGGAGGTCGATGAAGATACGTTCTTCCATTCGACCGAAAGCGGCGGCACGGTCGTGTCGAGCGCGCTGGAGCTGATGCAGAAGGTGATGGACGAGCGTTATTCGCCGACTGAATGGAATATTTACGGCGCTCAGGCGTCGGACGGCGACAACTGGACCGACGACTCGCCGAAGTGCCGCAAGATACTCTCGGATGACATCCTGGAGAAGGTGCGCTATTTTGCGTATATTCAGGTGACGCCGGAAGAGCAGAATCTGTGGCTCGAATATGCGCAGTTGGCCTTGAGTCAGCCGCACATGGCGATGAAGAAGGTCGAAACCGCGGCCGACATCTATCCGGTGTTTCGCGAGCTGTTTGAAAAGCAGGCGGCTAATTCATGACGAACAAGCACCTGCACAACGAAGCGCGCGGCTATCAGCCGGAGCGCGGGAAAGGCGTGCCGCAGCAGCAACAGTCGGGGCATGCCGAGGCGAAGGCGGACGATACCGGAACCGCCGCAGCCGGAGCAGTCGACACCGCTGCAGCACGGGGACACACCGGAACGCCCACTGCGGGGCAAAGGGAAGTCCGTATGAACGTAGCCGATAGACGGCCTCTGCCGTGCCCGTCCGACTGGACCTTCGAATTGATCGAAGAGTACGACTCGCATATTGCCCGTGTTGCAGAGCAATATGAACTCGACGTGTATCCGATCCAGCTCGAACTCATCAGCGCCGAACAGATGATGGATGCTTACGCGTCCGTCGGCATGCCGGTGAACTACCGTCACTGGTCGTTCGGCAAACACTTTCTCTCCACCGAAAAAAGCTACCGTCGCGGGCAGATGGGGCTGGCGTACGAGATCGTCATCAATTCGAACCCTTGCATCGCGTATCTGATGGAAGAGAACACGATGACGATGCAGGCGCTCGTCATCGCCCACGCGGCCTATGGGCACAACTCGTTTTTCAAGGGCAACTATCTGTTCCGGCTGTGGACGGATGCGCACGCGATCATCGACTACCTCGTCTACGCGAAGAATTACATCGCGGAGTGCGAGGAGCGCTTCGGGCTCGACCGGGTCGAGGAGCTGCTCGATTCGTGCCACGCGTTGATGAATTACGGCGTGGACCGTTACAAGCGGCCGCAGAAGCTGTCGCTGGAAAAGGAGTTTGCGGCACGCCGCGAACGCGAGGCCTATCTGCAGTCGCAGGTCAATGAACTGTGGCGCACCTTGCCGACCCGGCATACGCCGTTGCCGGAGGAGATCGAGGAGCGCTATCCGCCGGAGCCGCAGGAAAACCTGCTGTATTTCGCGGAGAAGAACGCGCCGCTGCTGGAGCCGTGGGAGCGGGAAGTGATCCGCATCGTGCGCAAGGTTGGCCAGTATTTTTATCCGCAACGGCAGACCCAGGTGATGAACGAGGGCTGGGCGACGTTCTGGCACTACACCTTGCTCAACACCATGTACAACCAGGGCAAGCTGGAAGACGGCTTCATGATGGAGTTTCTCCATTCGCACAGCAACGTGGTCTACCAGCCGCCGGTCACGAAGCCGTACTACAGCGGCATCAATCCGTACGCGCTCGGTTTTTCGATGATGAGCGATATTCGCCGCATCTGCGAGGCGCCGACGGAAGAAGACCGCAAGTGGTTCCCGGAGCTGGCGGGCAGTCCGTGGCTGCCGGCCATGCACTACGCGATGCGCAATTTCAAGGACGAGAGTTTCGTTGCGCAGTATCTGTCGCCGCATCTGATCCGCGAAATGCGCCTCTTCTCCGTGCTCGACGACGACATGCGCGATGCGCTCGAAGTCTCGGCGATTCATGACGACAGCGGCTATCAGTACGTGCGTCAGGCGTTGTCGCGGCAGTACGACATGCATCACCGCGAGCCGAACATCCAGGTGTGGTCGGTGAACACGCGCGGCGACCGGAGTTTGACGCTGCGGCACTTCATGAGCGACAACCGGCATCTGTCGGGCGATAGCGAAGAAGTGCTCAAGCACATGGCGCGGCTTTGGCAGTTCGACGTGTATCTGGAAAGCGTCGATGAGAACGGGACGGTCCGCAAGCGTTACGAGTGCCGCTATGTGCCGCCGGCGGTGAGGGTGTGACCGGCGGGTTGCGGCGTAATGCAACGCGGTCGATGCGATAAAAAGCCAGCTTTCGAGCTGGCTTTTTTCTTGGCCGCTCAGTCGCAATCAGCACAAGACATTAGCGCTGCTGCGCCGCAACATCGCCACGCCCCCCTGCCTGGCGCCCCCTAACAAACCCCCATCTTTTGCTTGCGATTCTGTAAAATCCGCGCACGCGCGCGAAGCGGGCTCCTGCGGCAGCTCGACGCACGCGTGATAAAGGCGGCGCCACGACCGTTACCTCCGTTCTAAGACAAGGAAAGAGAACAGCATGACCGACCTAACCGACCAAACCGTGGCCTCCGCACACGACACCCGGCGCCGCATCTTCGCGATCGTTGGCGCTTCATCGGGCAATCTCGTCGAGTGGTTCGACTTTTACGTGTATTCGTTCTGCGCGCTGTACTTCGCGCCGGCGTTCTTCCCGAACGGCAACACCACCACGCAGCTGCTCAATACGGCGGGCGTGTTCGCCGCCGGCTTCCTGATGCGTCCGATCGGCGGCTGGTTCTTCGGCCGCCTCGCCGACAAGCGCGGCCGCCGCACCGCCATGATGGTGTCGGTGTTCATGATGTGCGGCGGTTCCCTCGTGATCGCCGTGCTGCCCACGTACGCACAGATCGGCGCGCTGGCGCCGGCGCTGCTGCTGGTCGCGCGGCTGTTCCAGGGCTTGTCGGTGGGCGGCGAGTACGGCACCAGCGCGACCTATATGAGTGAGGTCGCGCTCAAGGGCCGGCGCGGTTTCTTCGCGTCGTTCCAGTACGTCACGCTGATCGGCGGCCAGTTGTGCGCGCTGCTGGTGCTGGTGGTGCTGCAACAGACGCTCTCGACCGAAGAGTTGAAGGCATGGGGCTGGCGCGTGCCGTTCGTGATCGGCGCACTGGCGGCATTGGTCGCGCTGTATCTGCGTAAATCGCTCGACGAAACCACCACCGCCGAAACGCGCCAGCGCAAGGAAGCGGGCACGCTGCGCGGCCTGTGGCTGCACAAGGGCGCGTTCATGACGGTGCTCGGTTTCACGGCCGGCGGCTCGCTGATTTTCTACACGTTCACCACCTACATGCAGAAGTACCTGGTCAACACGGCCGGCATGCATGCGAAGACGGCCAGCAACGTGATGACCGCCGCGCTGTTCGTCTACATGGTGATGCAGCCGGCGTTCGGCGCGCTGTCGGACCGCATCGGCCGGCGTCGTTCGATGCTGTTTTTCGGCTTCTTCGCGACCATCGGCACCGTGCCGCTGCTGCACGCGCTGAAAGACGTGACGAGCCCGTATGCGGCGTTCGGTCTGGTCGTGGTGGCGCTGGCGATCGTCAGTTTCTATACGTCGATCAGTGGTCTGATCAAGGCGGAAATGTTCCCGCCGGAAGTGCGTGCACTCGGCGTGGGGCTGTCGTACGCGGTGGCGAATGCGATCTTCGGTGGTTCGGCGGAGTATGTCGCGCTATGGCTGAAGTCGGTCGGCAACGAATCCACCTTCTACTGGTATGTGACGGCGATGTGCGCGATCGCCGGTGTCGTGTCGCTGCGAATGCGTGATCCGTCGAAAGAGGGGTATCTGCGTCACGAGCCTTGAGTCTTTGAGGCTCGTTCGAAAAACGCGCTTAGGCGCTGCGTGAAAACGGCGGTCCGGGGCAATCCCGGCCGCCGTTTTTTATGGGCCTCGGCGAATGCAAGCCGGCTGCTCACGCCACGACGATCTCCGTGCCCAACGCATGCAGCAGATCGCGCAGCGTCTCGGCCTGCGCCATTTTCGCGTCGCTGCGTAAATGAATCTGCAGCGCTCGCCCCGCGATTCCGTCGACGGGTTGCGCGAGCCATAACTCCACCGCGAGGCCCAATCCTTCAGGCTGATTGACGACGACCGGTTCGATCACACGCGGCTTGAAACAGGCACTGTCGGACATGGCGAGCCACCTCGGGGCTGGTGAAGGTTCGCCTTTATCGTAATCAGCGCACCACGCCGGACCAAGCAACAAATACGCGTTTGCTTAGCAGAGGATGCTTAGCAGAAAACACGCTTATTGCACGGGGGCTTGGCGGCGTTCAGCGCCGGCGTTGCCGCGTCAGACCGATTCCGAATGATCGCTTACCAGTTCCGAGACGAGTTCCTTCACTGCGGCGTCCGGATCCGCGGCAACAACAGGCGCGGCCGCCACCGCTGCGACCGCGGCCGTCGCGACAGCTTGCTGACGCGCGCTCAGCGCTCCTCGGCCAAGCATCAGAAGATGGTAGTAAAGCCGCGCGCTCAAGCCATAGTTGTACGCGAACAGATGGGCAAAGGCGACCTTGAAGCCGGCCAGCGCCTGACGATTCTTCGAGTGAACCGACACTACAATCGGCGCGAGACGGCGCAACGCCAGCTTGCGCGACGGCTCCAGCTGCGCCGGCAGCTTCAACGCCTTGACGAACGCATACGCGCTGACCGTTGCCGCGACCGCCGTGCCGCGCGTGCTATGCGAGATCGAGCTTGCCGTCTTTCGATACACTGAGACATAGTCGTGCAGATAGAACACCTTGCGCGCGGCGAGACAGAGTTCGGTGCCGAACACGAAGTCGCAGCACACGCCGTATTCTTCCTTGTAGCCGATCCGTTTCACGAGTGCGGCGTTGGCCATCCAGCCGTTGTTCGGAAACATCTGGATCAGACCGGTTCTGCCCGGCAGAGACTGTAGGCCTTCGGCATCTTTCGTACGCCGAAACGCGGCGTTCAGGTTCGCGCTCGCCTCGAAGTCGATGGCGCCGCCGTGATCGGCTTCGTACTGGTCGCCGAATGCCACATCGAGTTGCGGGTGAAGCGTCCATAGCGACACGAGCTTTTCGACGCCGTCCGTGGTGAGCAGGTCGTCGTCGTGGATCAGCAGGATTTTGTCGCCGCTCGCGCGCTCGAACAGGTTCGCGACGTTGCGCGCCTGGCCGAGCGGCGGCCGGTTCCTTGCGTAGCGCACGCGCGGCTCCCGCGCGTAGCGCGTGGCGATCAACTGCTCGGTGCGTGCGTCCTTCGAGTCGTCGCCGATCACGATCTCCAGATCATCGTAGCTCTGCGCGAGGCACGAATCGATGCACGTCGCGATCAGCTCAGGACGGTCGCAGGTCGGCAGGCAGATGGAGACCTTGGGACGGTGGGGGAGAGTCGAGGAGATGGACATGAGCGTCGCCTTTGTTATCTGTTGAGGGGCGGCAGCCGGTCCGCTTGGCGCACACATCGCTGCAAGCAGAAAAATAGTCCATCACGGAGAAAAAATAATCGGTAAAAATTAGGAAGAAATGTTTGGCTTATGAAAGACGTTAGAAGGGAAAAATTTATGCGGCTTCGCTGTGGAAATGCAGCAAAGCCGCTCCCGGACTGCCTGGACTGACGTTCTATATTTCAACCGACCGGCGGCTCGCCCTCGCCGGATTTTTTGCCCGGACGGTCTGCCGGGGACTGATCGCGTCCTTCATCGGCGCGTTCGGGCAGCTTGCTCTTCTCGTTGTCGCTATGCGTGGCCGGTTGCGGATGTTCGATATCGGCCGGTTGGTCCTTGGCCTGTTCTTTGGTATCGCTCATGATCCTCTCCTGGTGGGATGACATGAGCATTGCAGCAAGCCGCAGACCCGGGCGCGTGATTCGTGTCCTGATCGGGTCTCTCGCACTGGATTGACTGACCCGAACTCGAAAACCACGCCATGACCGGACAACGGCGATCCCGCTCCGCACACTTACAAACAACCCCTTGACCCGTTCCCCCATTCAGCGCACCGTGGAAGGAGAACCCTATATATCCCGGGAGTACGATATGTCCCTCAACTTCCCGAATCCCAGCCGCAGCTATGACGCCTCTCACCACTGCGTCAATTTCTGGGGCTACGACAATGCGCGTGAAATCGCTTTTACCGTCAACCGTTCAGTGATTTCGAACCTGAGCCCGAGCGTGGGCTCCGACGAACCGGCTGTGCTCGCCGCGTTCGACCGGCATCGCGAGCAGATCCTTACGCTCGCTCGCGGCCTGTACCTCGGCGGCCCGCAAAACCGTTACACGATTTCCTGACGCAGCGCAGCGCCTTTCGCCGGCGCGGACGTCGCCGACCGCCGAACGCGGCCTCAGGCCGCCGGTTCGCGTGGCGCGGCGCCCGTTAGCGACACGATAAAATCGTAAAACGCCCGGACCTTCGCCGGCGGATGATGCCGCGAAGGATAGAGCGCATACAGCGGATAAACCTCGTCGCCCCAGTCGGGAAATAGCTCGACGAGTTTTCCGCCCGCCACCAACGACTCGGCGCCGAGCGAGAGAATCTGCGCGACGCCCTGGCCCGCCGTGCAGACGCTATGCAAGGTGCCCACGTCGTTCACGGTCAAACGGCCGTGCGGCGTGATCACCATCTTCTTGCGGCCGCGATGAAATTCCCAACTGAACGGGTAGCCCGTGAGCGGATCGCGAAACTTGATGCAGACATGCTTGCCGCTTTCGAGTTCGGCCGGATTCACCGGGTGCCCATGCTTCTTCAGATACGACGGCGCGGCCACGGTGAGAATTCGCGTGTCCAGCAGTTTGCGAGCGATCAGCGTCGACACCGGCGGATCGCCGAAACGGATCGCGAGATCGAAACCGTCGGCGACAAGATCGCCCATCTGGTCGCGGGTGATCAGTTCGAGCTGCAGATCGGGATGCTTGTCGATAAAGCCGCCCAGCCGCGGCCCGAGCACGAGACGCGAAAAGAACGGATCCATGTTCACGCGCAAACGTCCACGTACGGCGGTCGCGCCCTCTGCGGCGGAAGCCGCGGCTTCTTCGAGTCCACCGAGCAGCGGCACGATCTGTTCGTAGAAGCGGCGGCCTTCGTCGGTCAGCGTGACCGAGCGCGTGGTGCGGTCAAAGAGCCGGATGCCGAGACGCGCCTCGAGCCGCGCGACCGAACGGCTCACCCCGGATTGCGACATGTCGAGCGCAACGCCTGCCGCCGCAAAACTGCCGCAATCGACAATCGCCGTCAAGACGCCCATGCCGTTCAGCACGCGCTCGTCAAATGGCATGTGATAGTCCTTTGTTATTCATTAATGCGTGACATGCTAACGCGAAAGTCCGTTTGAATTCACCTGCCGACGCGGGGAAGCGCCGTCAGGTAAGGCGGACGAATGATGTCATGTCATGAGTGGAATGACAGCCAGGCTATCGCGTCAATCGCGCGGCGGACGTTAATCTGTTGACGGTCGCCCGAAACACCAAGGCATGCGATTCTTGTTATGCATCGGGCATATTTGGACTGAACAACGGAGAACGCCCCATGTCGCGTATTTTTATTACCGGTTCCGCCGATGGTCTCGGTCAGATGGCCGCGCGTCTGCTCGTCGAGGCCGGCCATCAGGTGGTGTTGCATGCGCGCAGCGCCGCGCGCGCCGACGAAGCGTTGCAAGCCGTACCGCAAGCGGAAGCCGCGCTGGCCGGCGATCTGTCGAGCATCGCGGCCACGGTCGCGCTCGCGGAGCAGGTCAACCGGCTAGGCCGTTTCGACGCGGTGATCCACAACGCTGCGGTCGGTTATCAGGAGCCGCGCCGGATCGCCACCATCGACGGCTTGCCGCACGTGTTCGCGGTCAATACGCTCGCACCGTACGTTCTGACCGCCCTGATCGAGAAGCCGAAGCGGCTCGTCTATCTGAGCTCGGGCCTGCATCGCAGCGGTGACGCAAGCCTCGACGATCTGGCCTGGGAGCAGCGCCCCTGGCGGGGTACGGCGGCGTACTCCGACTCGAAACTGCACGACGCGTTGCTGGCGTTCGCGATCGCGCGGCGCTGGCCGCAGGTGTTATCGAACGCGCTGGAGCCGGGTTGGGTGGCGACGAAAATGGGTGGGCCGGGCGCACCTGACGATCTACGGGCCGCCCCGAAAACCCAGGTGTGGCTTGCCGTCAGCGACGAACCGGCGGCCACCGTCAGCGGCGCGTACTTCTATCACATGAAGCCGTGCGAGACGCATCCGGCGGTGCACGACGTTGCCGTTCAGGAGCGTTTGATCGAGGCGTGCGCGGGGTTTTCCGGTATCCGCTTGCCGGACTGACGTGGCGTGAGGCGCCGGTCAGCGGCCCGCGCCCTGCGTCGCTTGCCCGCGCACTGGGCGCGAGGCAGGCGCTTCGTCGAGGTGACGAAACACCCAAGCCGACACCAGCGTGATCACGCCGACGCACACGAACGCGAGACGAAAGCCGAGCGCGGCCGATCCAACTTGCGCGGAGAAGAGATTCACCAGCCCGCCGCCGATCGACACGCCCAGCCCGATGGCCAGCATCTGCACCATCGAAAAGAGGCTGTTGCCGCTGCCGGCATCTTCATGCGAGAGGCCTTTGAGCGTGACGCTGTTCATCGCCGCGAACTGCATGGAGTTGGCCGCGCCGAACACGGCGAGAATCGCGATCTCGACCACGAGCGGCGTGCCGCGCGTAATCAGTGCGAACGCAACGATCGACGAACCGACGATGATCGTATTGACCAGCAGGAACGTGTCGTAGCCATAGCGGCGCACGAGCGGCGCGATCCAGCGTTTGGCGACGGTGCCGGCCAAGGCCGCGGGCAGCATCATCAGACCGGAGTGCAGCGGCGAGTAGCCTAGTTGCAATTGCAGCAGCAAAGGCACGAGAAACGGCACGGCGCTCGAACCGATGCGGCACACCAGATTGCCGATCAGGCCGACGCTGAAATTCGGCTCGCGAAAAAGCGTCAGCTTGAAGAGCGGATTGACGCGGCGTCTTGCATGCGGAATGTAGGCGAGCGCGCTCACGGCGGCGAGCGCGAACAGCGCCACCGACCATGCCGCCCGATGCGTGGGCATCGGCGAGTCGACGGCGAGCGAGAACGCGATCATGCACAACGAGAGCAACCCGCAGCCGACGAAGTCGAACGGCGGCGCCTTTGCTTCGCCATGCGACGGCAAGAAGCGCTGCACCGCATACAGCCCCACCGCGCCAATAGGCACGTTGATCAGGAAAATCCAGTGCCACGTGATCGCCTGAACGAACCAGCCGCCGAGCGTCGGCCCGGCGATCGGCCCCAACTGTCCGGCGACCGAAATGAACGCCAGCGCCGCCACGTACTGGTCGCCCGTAACGCTGCGCAGGACGGCGAGCCGTCCGATCGGCAGCAACATCGAGCCGCCGACGCCTTGCAGGACGCGCGCCATCACCAGTTGGCCGAGCGTATGCGCGCTCGCACAGCAGATCGACCCGAGCACGAACACGAGGATCGCCGCGAAGTAAACGCGCCGCGTGCCGAAGCGGTCGGCGAGCCAGCCGGAAGCGGGCGTGAGCATCGCCATGGTCAGGGTGTAGGCGACCACGATCGGCTGCATGGCGAGCGGCGCGACGTGCAGGCTGTTCGCAATCGACGGTAGCGCGGTGTTGACGATCGTCGTGTCGAGCGACTGCATGAAAAAGCCGGCGGCGACGATCCAGAGCAGAGCGGTCTGGGAAGAATCCTTGGTCATCTTTTAACAGAGCAGCGGGGCGGCGGCATGGGCGGCCGCCCCGGCTCCGAGCATTCAGCGGGGGCAATTCCGTCATCATATTGACATCCTCGTCAATCGGGAACCCCACTAGGGACGCTGACTGTTATCGACTTTGCCGATGAGCAGCGCGACAATGCCCCATGCTCAATCCCATCTGGCTCAAGACCTTTTCGACCGTCGCGGCCTGCCACAGCTTCACCGAGGCGGGGCGGCGGCTCGACCTGACGCAATCGAGCGTCAGCGAACACATCCGGCGGCTCGAAGAGAGCGTGGGGCGGCGCCTCTTCGTGCGCGACACCCATTCGCTCGCGATGACGCCGGACGGCGAAGCCATGCTCGCGCACGCCAGTGTGATTCTGCAGGCGCTCGCGCGGGCCGAGTCGCAATTTCGCGCGCCGCGTCTGAAAGGCCGCGTGCGGCTCGGTTCCTCGGACGATGTCGCGCTCGGCCCATTACCCACCGTGCTGGCCGCGTTTCGCGACGCGCATCCGGACGTCGAACTGGAAAATCACCATCGGCATGACGGGCAAGCTGTATGAGTTGCTCGAAGCCGGCGCGATCGATCTGCTGGTCGGCAAGCGGCGCCTCGGCGACCGGCGCGGCGTGCCGCTCTTCACCGGGCGGCTGGAGTGGCTGGCGCGCGCCGGCACGCTGGTCGATCTGAGCCAGCCGTTGCCGCTGATTCTCGTCGCCGAACCGAGCGTGACGCGGGCCGTGGTGCTCGACGCGCTCGCCGAGGCGGGCTTCAGGTGGCAGTTGGTGTGCACGAGCAGCAGTCACGCCGGTTGCATCGCGGCCGCGCGCGGCGGCCTCGGCATTACGGTTCGTCCGCAATATCTGGCCGCGCGGGGTCTCGCGGCGCCCCTGAACATGGCGAGTCTGCCGACGCTGCCGTCAGTGGAATTCATCGCTCTGGCGGCGAAGCGGCTCAGCCGGCCGGCGGGCACGCTGCTGCAATTGCTGCACGACAGTGACCTGCGTGGGTCGTGGATCGGGGAATAGCGGCCAGGCGTGCGGTGTCGGGATCGACGCCACGAATTGACGTGCCGGCGACGGCTTGCGCATCGGCATGGAGAATCTGTGCGGTGCGTGCCATATAGCTAGGATTCCAGAATAAACCGCAGCGGCGTGTCGTTGTTTGGCGGTCCGTCAATTGAATCTATTCAAGCCGGGTGGCGCCGCCCATCGGCGGAACAGGCACACCACGGCCTGTTGCGCGTTTACCGCGCCCGCCAATTTTTATTTCTTCGCCAGAAGCGAATCGCTATACTTTCCATATACGGTTCATTGTTCCATATAAGGAACGTTTAATCGTTCACGTGCGCGGGGGCCGCACGTCATAAGCCAGAGCGCCAAACCAGCCAGAGCAATAAAAACCACGATGACCAAGAACCTGACCATCAATCTACGGATCGCGATCACCATCGCGTTTCTCGGCGTGCTGCTGATCGCCACCGGCGTGCTCGGCATTCTCGGCATGAACGAAAGCAACGAGGCGCAGCGCGATGCCTACACGGTCCATTTCGCCTCGGTCGTCGCGCTCGGCAAGTCGGGCACGGCCATGTCGCGCGCGCGTTTCGGACTCGACTGGGCGATGAGCAATCCGCACTCGCCGCAACTGAACGCGCAACTCGAGCGTGCGCGCATGCTGCTCGGCGATTCGGATAAATGGTGGAACAGCTTTCGCGATCTGCCGAAAACGCCCGAACTGCAGCGCCTCACCGACGACCTCGACACGAAGCGCACCGCCGTGCGCCGCGACGGCATCGACAAACTGATCGAGGCGATCCACACCGGCGACGCGAGCTGGATGGACGAAAGCCGCGCGAACCGTCTGATCGGCCTTTACACAGCGATGAACGCGAGCCAGGGCGCGCTGGAGGACTATCTGAACCAGCAGGCGAGCGATGCGAGCGAGCGCTCGGCCACGCTATTTCATACGCTGCTGTATGCGTGCATCGGCAGCATTCTGGTGGGATTGACCGTCGCCTTCATCAGTTGGCGCACGTTGCGCCGCGCGATCATGGCGCCGCTGAACGACGCGTTGCGCCAGTTCGACGCGATCGCCGCCGGCGAACTGACGACCCACGTGCCGATTCGTTCGAACGACGAAATGGCGACACTCTTGCGCGGCGTCGCGTCGATGCAGGACAAACTCGGCGCCACTGTCACCACCGTGCGGGCCGGCTCGCATTCGATCGCGTCGTCGACGCAGCAGATCGCCGCCGGCAACCTCGATCTGTCGCAACGCACCGAGGAACAGGCCGCGTCGCTCGAAGAAACCGCGGCGGCGATGGAGCAGCTCACGTCGACCGTGCAGTTGAATGCCGAGAACGCGCATCACGCGAGCGAGCTGGCGTCGCGTGCCTCCGAGATGGCCGGGCGCGGGCGCACGTCGGTCGGCAGCATGGTCGAGACGATGCGCGTGATTCACGCGGGTTCGTCGAAAATGACCGGCATCATTACCGCGATCGAAGGCATTGCGTTTCAGACCAATATTCTCGCGCTGAACGCGGCCGTCGAAGCGGCGCGCGCGGGTGAGGAAGGGCGCGGTTTCGCGGTGGTGGCGGGCGAGGTGCGCAGTCTCGCGCAGCGTTCGGCGGCTGCCGCGAAGGAGATCGGCTCGCTGATCGCGGAGTCGACCTCGCGCGTCGAGAGCGGCGCGGGGCTCGTCAACGAGGCAGGCGAGACGATGCAGGAAATCGAAGCCGCGATCGGGCGCGTGGCGCGCATTGTCGGCGAGATCGCGGCGGCGTCGAAAGAGCAGAGCGAGGGCATCAAACAGGTGAGCCTCGCCGTCACGCAGATGGACGAGGTCACGCAACACAACGCGGCGCTGGTCGAGGAGAGCGCGGCGACCGCGAACTCGCTCGCGGATCAGGCGCGGCAATTGAGCGAATTGACCGCGGCCTTCAAAGTCGCGAGCGATGCGGCGCAGCGCGAGGTAGTTTTCTGAACCTCAGTGGATTCAGGCAGGCAACTTGCGGAACGAAATCGCGAAGCGGTTCCATGCATTGATCGCGGAGACCAGCAGCGTCAGATCGACCAGTTCTTCATCGCCGAAGTGCGGGCGCACCGCTTCCCAGACCGCGTCGGGGACATGGTCTTGCGACACCAGCGTCAGCGCTTCGGTCCATTCGAGCGCGGCGCGTTCGCGGTCCGTGAAGAACGGCGTTTCGCGCCAGACCACGACGGTCGCGAGACGCCGGTCGGTTTCGCCGCCCTTGCGCGCGTCGGTGGTGTGCATGTCCACGCAGTATGCGCAGCCGTTGATCTGCGAGGCGCGCAGCCGAACCAGTTCGGTCAGCGATTTTTCCAGGGCCGATTTGCCGATGCGTTCTTCAACGCCGATCATGGCCTTGATCGCAGCGGGGTTGGCTTTGTAGAAGTCGAGACGTTGTTCCATGATTCACTCCTGAGTTGGGTTGAACGCATTCCGTGATGCGATGAGTGAAGGTTAGGCCCATGACTGGTTTTGGGAAATGACCGATTTTGGCTATTTTCAGGTAACCACTTCGACTCGGTAACGGCGAACACGCGCAGCATGCCGAGCGTCCTTACCGATGGTAATGGCATCGTTGCCGCGCATCGGGCGATTCGGTATGGTGGGTTATCCCTCCATCTACCCATCCGAAGAGATCGCGCATGACTTCCGCCACAGACCACCAACCGCCGCCGATCCGCACCGACGTCCTGATCGTCGGCGCCGGCCCCGTGGGGCTTTTCGCCGCTTTCGAGGCGGGCGTGATCGGCCTGTCCTGCCAGATCGTCGACGGGCTCGACAAGGTCGGCGGCCAATGCATCGAGCTCTATCCGGACAAGCCGATCTACGATATTCCCGCTATTTCATCATGCACCGCGCGCGAACTGGTCGAGCGCCTGCTGGCGCAATGCAAGCCGTTCGATCCGCCCATTCATCTCGAGCAACGGGTCGAGTCGGTCGAGCAGGGGGGCGACGGGCGCTGGACAGTACGTACCGATCGCGGCCTCGTGTTCGACGTCGCGGCGATCCTGTTGGCCGCCGGCAATGGCGCATTCGTGCCGCAAAAGCTGACGCTGGCCGAAGCCGTGCCGCTGGAGTCGCGCCACGTGCACTACAGCGTGCCACGTCTTGCCGACTTCGCCGACAAGACGGTGGTCGTGGCGGGCGGCGGCGATTCCGCGCTCGACTGGGCGCTGGCGCTGCGCAAGGTCGCGCGCCGGGTGACGCTGGTGCATCGGCGCAGCGGTTTCAGCGCGGCCGATTCGAGTGTCGAGTCGATGCGGCGCGCGGTCGAGGCGGGCGAGATGGACTTCGTCGTCGGCGCGATCGCGGGGCTCAACGTCGAAGGCGACGCATTGAAGTCGATCACGTTGCGACATATCGAGGGCGAGACGCAACTCGCGGCCGAGCATCTCGTCGCGTTGTACGGACTCGTCGCCGATCTCGGGCCGATCGCGCAATGGGGGCTGTCGATTCATGGTGGGCGCGTGGATGTCGAAACATCGAACTACGAGAGCTCGCGGCCCGGCATCTTCGCGGTTGGCGATATCGCCAACTATCCGAATAAGCAGAAGCTGATTCTGTCGGGTTTTCATGAGGCATCGCTGGCATTGCGCCGCGCGTACTCGTACGCCTATCCGGACAAAAAGCGCGTGCACGTGCATTCCAGTTACGACGCGAAGCTGGCGGAAAAGGTCAGCGCTGCCGGGTGACTATGTTGCGGAGATATCGAGTTCCTGATTGATTGAGCCGGTGGTGATTCACAGATCACTACCGGCTCTTTTCTACCTGCCGCCTATTTCCCGGCGGGTTGACTCGCGGCCGCGGCGGCGCTGGCCTCTTTGTCTTTCTTCTTGGCCTCGTGGTGACCGACCGCGCAGCCGGCGGCCGCGCCCGCTACGCCGTGGTCACCCGCAACGTGGCCGGCGACGCCGCCCACGACCGCGCCTTTCGTACAGCCTTCTGCTTGCGCGGCGGTGTGGGTGAGTGCCAGCGCTGCGGCGAGGGCGAGAGTGGTGAATGCTTGTTTCAATTGCGGCTCCTGGTTTCTGATGAGTGTGCGATCAGCGAGTAGCAATTGCGGGGCCCGGCGATTCCACTCGCGCTTTTGTCGACGCGGCAGACGGCGCCGGACCTTTCGCGGGGACCTCAGGTAAAACCATAGGCAAAGCGGACGGTGACTGGCGGTGTATGCTTTTGGGCGTAGCCCTTATTCCGGATCACCATGAAACAGCTTGATGTCCCCTCCGCCGGCGAAAACGGCAAGCCTGCCAAGGTCCCGGCCACGGCCCGCCCGAGTGCGGCTGTCGACGTCGACTACTGGACGCTGGTGCAGGCGATCGAAGACTATGCGATCTTCCTGCTCGACGCGACCGGGCGGATCGTTAGCTGGAATGCCGGGGCACAGAAGCTGACGGGTTACACGGACGAGATCATCGGCCAGCACTTTTCATGCTTCTATGCGGAGGAAGCCGTGGCGCGCGGCTGGCCCGCCTACGAACTGCAACAGGCGTCGCTGACCGGCCGCTTCGAGGACGAAGGCTGGCGGGTCCGCAAGGACGGCACGACGTTCTGGTCGAACGTCGTGATTACGTCGATCCGCAATGACGCGGGCATTCTGACCGGCTTCGCCAAGATCACGCGCGATCTCACCGCGCAACGCGAGTATCTGGAAGCGCTGCGGCAAAGCGAGGAGCGGTTCCGTTTGCTGGTCGACTGCGTCAAGGACTACGCGATCTTCATGCTCGATCCGCAAGGCTACGTGGTGAGCTGGAACGCCGGCGCCGCGCGCATCAAAGGCTATACACGCGAGGAAATCGTCGGCCAGCATTTCTCGGTTTTCTACGTGCCTGAGGAAGCGGCGGCAGGCAAGCCCGCGCGCGAACTGGCAATCGCCCGGCAGATCGGACACGTCGAGGACGAAGGCTGGCGCGTGCGTAAGGACGGCACGACCTTCTGGGCCAACGTCGTCATCACCGCGGTGCATGACGAAACGAACCGGCTGCGCGGCTTCGCCAAGGTCACGCGCGATCTGACCGAGCGGCGTCAGCGCGAGGAACTGCAGCGTTCGGGCGAACGCATGCGCCAGTTTCTCGCCACCCTCGCTCATGAATTGCGCAATCCGCTCGCGCCGGTACGCAATGCGATCGGTGTGATGCAACTCGAAACCGGCGTCAGTCCCACGATGGCGCGTTCGCGCGATTTGATCGATCGCCAGGTCACGCACCTCACGCGCCTCGTCGACGATCTGCTCGACGTCGGCCGGATCATGTCGAACAAGGTCGAGCTGCGCCTTGGACGTGTCGATCTGGCCGAGGTGATGGCGCGTGCGATCGAGGCCGCCCGGCCGTTTACGGACGCGCACGAGCAGCGGGTCGTGCAGCATATGCCGGACGATCCGGTGATCGTGCGCGGCGACATGACGCGCCTCGTGCAGGTGTTGCAGAACCTTTTGCACAACGCGGCAAAATTCTCGCCGGTGGGCAGTGCCATCGACGTACTGGCGCGTATCGATTACCACATGGCCGTGCTCGAAGTGCGCGATGCCGGATGCGGCATTCCTGTGCGCTCGCTCGACAAGATCTTCGAGCTGTTCGCTCAGGAGAAGGACGGACAGAATGCCGGCGAGGGCGGTCTCGGCATCGGCCTCACGTTGTGCAAGTCGCTCGTCGAGATGCATGGCGGCAGCATTATCGCGAGCAGCGAAGGGCCGGGCTGCGGCAGCACCTTCACGCTGAGTCTGCCGCTGGCCGCCGCGCCCTCCGAAGCAACGGGCGATGAGGCGAACGCGGCCAACACCGAAGTCGCGCCACTGCGCATTCTGCTGGTCGATGACAATCGCGATTCGGCCGACAGTCTCGCGATGCTGCTCGAGCTCAAAGGCCACGAGGTGCGCATCGCCTACGAGGGCGAGCAGGCCGTTCAGGTCGCGCCGCGCTTCGCGCCCCACCTCGCCGTGATCGACATTGCGATGCCGAAGATGGACGGCTACGCGACCATCGCGGCGCTGCGCGCGATGCCCGAGCTGGCCCATACCCTGTACGCCGCCATGACCGGCTTCGGCCACGCGAGCGATCGCGAGCGCACCCGCGACGCCGGTTTTCATGCGCATCTCGTGAAGCCGGTGGAACTCCATCTGTTCGATGCTTTGTTGGCCGAGGCGGAAGCGCGGCGTAGCGGGCACGGTCCCGGCTAGCTGTTCGCGCAACGCACGCTTCCTTCATACCCGAGCAGTGTGATGGCTGGCGTGCATCGGCATTTCTCATTCCGAAGAAAATCGTTCCGTGTCCCGGCGTCCGGCGCCTGAGGCACGCCGCTTGCTGAGCTTCTTTTGTGCGCGGCGGCCCTTGAGTGTCCGCCGGCACTCGATCGAACAGCTTCAGGGAGGCACGATGCTCGATACGCGTGATCGTGCGGCCGGCGTCAATGCGCGGCCGCCGCAAAGCTCCGGCATGACCGCGTCTCGCGATTCCCATGCAGCGGCGAGTAGGGCACGGAAGGAGGCGGATCCTGCCGGGTCGCTTGAAAATTTTCTGCGTGACACGCGTTTCGATCCCAACGACCCCGCCGCGCTCGGCGACGTGTTGCGCGCGCTGGTCGAACACGGGTATGACCGCGCGCCTTTTGTGCCCTTGCCGGGACACGGCGAGACGCTCTCGCGCTGGCGCGCTCTCGCAGCGGTGGCCGCGTGCGATCTCGGACTTGTCAAGCTGTTCGAGGGCCACACGGATGCGCTCGCAATCGTCGCCGAATTGCAGGGACTCACGCCGCCTGCGGGAAGCCGTTGGGGTGTCTGGGCCGCCGAGCCGCCCGATGCGCGCGTGCAGGCGCTCAAAGTAGGAATCCGAAGCGATGGCGAGGATCTTCGTCTCGCCGGCACGAAAGCCTGGTGCTCGGGCGCGGGTGTCGTCACGCATGCGCTCGTTACCGCATGGCTGGACGATGAGCCGGTGCTGGCGGCCGTCGCGATGGATCAGCCAACTATCTCGATCGATTCGTCGAAGTGGCAAGCGGTCGGCATGCGGGCCACGGCAAGCGCTGACGTGACCTTCGACCAGGCATCGGCGACGCTGGTGGGCGGCGCGCATTCCTATGTGCGGCGGCCAGGCTTCTGGCACGGCGGCGCCGGTATCGCCGCGTGCTGGTATGGGGCCGCCGCGCAGATCGGCCGGATGCTGAGCGACGCGTGCACGCAGCGCGCGGATCCACATCGGCTCGCCCATCTCGGTGCGGTCGAGGTGGCATTGGCCGGCGCGGCCGCCGTATTGCGCGAGACCGCCGCGCACATCGACGCCAATCCGTTGGCTGACTCGCAACGCGAGACGATGCGCGCGCGCCTCGTGGTCGAAGAGGCCGCGACCGCCGTGATGAATCACGCGACGCGTACGCTCGGTGCCGGGCCGCTGTGCCGCAACGCGCGCTTCGCGCGTGCGCTGGCGGATCTGCCGGTGTTCCTGCGGCAGAGCCACGCGGAGCGCGATCTTGCGGCGCTCGGTGAACTGAGCGCGGCGGCAGGTTCCGCCGACTGTCGTCATGATTCTGCTGGCAGAGGTTCCCCGTGGACGCTCTGACGCCATGCACCGGAGGGCCGTTGACATGAGTTCTCCAGCCACTTACTTCGACGAGCTCTACCAGCAGAGCGACGATCCCTGGAAACTACGCGAAGGCTGGTACGAGAGCCGCAAGCGCTCGCTCACGCTCGCCTTGCTGCCGCGTCCGCGTTACCGGAGCGCGTTCGAACCCGGCTGCGCGAACGGCGAACTGACCGCTGAGCTGGCGAAGCGTTGCGATACGCTGCTCGCCGCGGATCTGCACGAGCGCGCGGTGCAACTTGCGCGCGAGCGCGTTGCCGGCGCGGCTCACGTCCGTGTCGAACAGCGCACGGTGCCACTCGAGTGGCCGACCGAAGCGGGGCCGTTCGATCTGATCGTGATCAGCGAATTTGCGTACTACCTCGATTCCGCGGAGCTCGAAACGCTGGCTTCACGGATCGCCGCCTCGCTCACTACAGACGGCACGCTACTCGCCTGCCATTGGCGCAGGCCCTTTGCCGAAGCGCTCGAATCCGCCGACGCCGCGCATGCGCTGTTCGATGCGCGCTGCGGCCTCACGCGCCTTGCACATCACGATGAAGCCGATCTGCTGATCGACGTCTGGTCGCGCGACGCCCGGTCGGTCGCGCAACGCGAGGGGCTCCTATGATCGGCGTGATCGTTCCGGCACATAACGAAGAGGCGTTGCTGGCGCCTTGCCTCGCGGCCCTGATCGCCGCCTCGCGCCACGAGGACCTGGCGGGAGAAACGGTGCGCATCGTGGTCGTGCTCGACGCTTGCGACGACTTCACCGGCGCGATCGCGCGCGCCTACGGCGTCGAGACGCTGACGCTGAAAGCGCGCAATGTCGGCATCGCGCGCGCGACGGGCGCGGACTTCCTGCTGGCGGACGGCGCGCGCTGGCTCGCGTTCACCGACGCCGACAGCCGCGTGTCGTCGGGCTGGCTGGTCGCGCAGTTGTCGCTGGATGCGGACGCGGTGTGCGGTTCGATTGCCGTCGACGACTGGACCGCGCACCCGCACAGCGTGCGCGAATACTTCCGCAAGACTTACGTGGATGCCGACGGTCATCGTCACGTTCATGGTGCGAATCTCGGCGTGTCGGCCGACGCTTACCGGCGCGCGGGTGGTTTTCCGCCGCTCAAGTGCAGCGAGGATGTCGCGCTGGTTGATCGGCTGATCACGATCGGCGCGCGCATCGCGTGGAGCGCGGCGCCGCGCGTGATCACGAGCGCGCGCGCAGCGGCTCGCGCTCGCGGCGGCTTCGGCGATACGCTCGTGGCGTGGGCGGCGGCCGGGTAAGAGGGCGCCGTCCGCGGTAACAGGAGGGCGACATGATGGAAGCGATCTTGCTGCTATTCGGTCAAGGCAGGATGCTCGATCCGCTGCAGATGGGCATGCGCGCGATCGTGGTGTTTCTGGTCGCGCTGGTGCTGATCCGCATCTCGGGCCGGCGCTCGTTCGGACAACGCTCGCCGTTCGATTCGGTGGTGGTGATTCTGCTCGGCGCGACGTTGAGCCGGGCCATCGTCGGCGCGTCGCCGTTTATCGCTACGGTCGCGGCGTCATTCGTGATCGTCATCTGCCACCGGGCGCTGGCGTGGGTATGCATGCGCTCGCGTGCGCTGGAGCGGCTGGTGGGCGGTGTCGAACGCGAGGTGTTCAGCAACGGCGCGTTCAACGCGCGCGAGATGGATGCCGCGCTCATTAGCCGAACCGACGTTCAGGAAAGCGTGCGGCAGAAAACCGGCTCACGTTCGATGGATAACGTGGCCGCGGCGATTCTCGAACGCAACGGCGAAGTGAGCGTGATCCGCAAGAAGGCTTGAGGCGAACCGCTCAGCCCCGGCCGCCGCGCGAGATTTCCTCGCCGGCGCCGTGCGGCATGCGCAGCGTGACCGGAATCGACGCGAACGAGCACAGCCCGACCACCAGAAACGCCGGCCAGAAATCCGACCATGTGATGCCCGGATGCCCATGCAGCACGCGCGAGATCTGCAACACGATACCGCCGATCGTCACGCCGAGGCCGAGCGACATCTGCTGCACGACGCTGCCGAGACTCGTGGCGCGGCCCACGTCGCGACTGGCGATTTCCGCGTAAGTGAGCGAGTTCAGACTCGTGAACTGCAGCGCGGGGAAGAAGCCGCCGAGCAACACGACCAGCCAGATGATCCACGTCGGCGTGCCGGGGAAAAATAGTCCGCAGGCCGCAATCGAGAGCCCCGACAACGCGGCGTTGACCACCAGCACCGAACGGAAGCCGAAGCGGTGCAGCACGCTCGAGGCGACCGTGCGCATGAACATGCCGCCGAACGCGGACGCGCACGTGATCAGGCCGGATTCGAACGCGCTCATGCCGTGGCCTTCCTGCAGCATCAGCGGCAACAGGAACGGCAGTGCGCCCAGACCGATCCGAAACAACGAACCGCCGAGCACGCTCGCCTGGAACGTCGGCACCTTGAAAAAGCGCAAGTCGAGCAGCGGCAGCGGGACGCGCTGCGCGTAGGCGACATAGGCCGCGAGCAGAACCGCGCCGCACGCGCACATGCCGAACGCGTCGCGATTGGAAATCAGTTCGCCGCCGACCAGCGACAGCCCGAGCAAAAGCAGTACCGCACCCGCGGCCGACAGAAAAAAGCCGATCCAGTCGAGGGGACCCGGGTCCGGTTCGCGCGTGTTGGCGATGTGCTTGTTGGTCAGATAGATGCCGAGGATGCCGATCGGCACGTTGATGAAAAAAATCAGCCGCCAGTGCAGATAAGTCGTGATGAAGCCGCCGAGCAGCGGTCCCGCGGCGGGGCCGAGCATCGCGGGAACGCTCAGGTAGTTCATCGCGCGGATGAAGTCGGACTTGTGCACCACGCGGAAGATGATGATCCGCCCGACCGGCACCATCATCGCGCCGCCCACGCCTTGCACGAAGCGCGCGAGCGTGAAGGTGGCCAAGGAATTCGACGCGGCGCACAGCAGCGAGCCCGTCACGAAGATGCCGATCGCCGTGCGGAAGATCGTGCGCGCGCCGAACCGGTCGGCGAGCCATCCGCACACGGGAATGAACACGCCGAGGCCCAGCACGTAGCTCGTCACCGCGATTTTCAGCGTGACCGGATCGCGCCCGAAGTCGCGCGCCATGGCCGGTAGCGCGGTGACGATCACGTTCGCGTCGACGCTTTCCATGAACATCGCGCACGCGACGATAAGGGGCGCAATCAGGGCTTTCTGGACGGCGGTCATGAAGGCGGGCTGCGGCGAACGGTCGCGGGCAAAGGGGCCATTATTGCACCTGTACGGTGCGGATTGTTAACAGCGCAGGGTCCGATGCCACCCTTTTTAAGACCGGGTGATTGCGCATGTGACCGTCGTGCAACAGGTCCACGGCTTTATTGATATTTGTTGCAGTGCGGCAGGAGAGGGCTATAATCGGGTTATTGCCTAGGTATAAACCCTATATAGGAGTCCGCCATGAACACCGCATCCAACGCTTCCGCCGTCCGCGCTACCGCCGCCAACAACACCTTCTTCGGCAAGCTGCGCGCCTTGGCACTGCATGCACTGAACCTGCACCTGCAAAACTGTGCCGTGATCGCGGAAGCGCATCGCCGTCCGGAGTAAGACAAAAGCCGCGCGCCGCACGCGCTGACCGATAGAGCAGGGCGCAGACATGCGCCGGGCCCGTCGTGCGCACGGCGCCACCGCTTAGCATCATTTCTGCGTCATTCATGCCCGTCAGGCCGCGATTTCAACAGCGGCCTGCAGGCACGTGCAGCGAGCGCTGTGCGATCTGGTCTCATCATTCAAGTTTCTTTGCAGCGGCGGCACGCGCGCAATTCGCGCCGTGTGAGCGTCTTTTGTGACGCCGCTCGTGTTTCCGAACTCGTACGGCAACGACCCCCGTACATCATGGCTTGAGTTAGTCGCGGGCGCGGCTCGACACCCTCACGGCCTTGCGCTCCATGGTCGCTCGCGTGGCCAGTGCGCTCATCAACAGTGCCATCGACACCAGCCCGACCATATACACGCCTGCCATCATCCAATCCTGTTCCGCCATTTTCATTCTCCTTCGATTACCGAACTTCACCCGGCAAGTGCGCCGCGTTTCACTGAGCTATTGCTCTCGATTACGGCACGCGAAGAGAAAATCTTGATGCTGCGATTCAACGCTTCGAGCGACATGGCATGCGCACACAATCGACGCAACGTCGAATCTTCATTCGCAGTGCACGAATAGCGTTTAAACTTCAGCCCCCTGTCGACAACCAGGCGCGCCTTATCGCGGCCCAATCGGCAATTTCGACCGTTTTATTTACGCGTACCGCTGTGTTGCGCAGCGCAGCGCATTCAGACTCAATGGCCGGGCCCAGGTTAAACCCCTCGATACAGCTGACGCTGTCAACCTTTTCACCCCTGTGCCGTTATCCATTTGTAATCGCCAATAACCGGCGACGCCGCAACGGACAATCCGACGCGACAGCTCCACGCAAGGCCCTGCATTGACCATGTTCCATCGATATAACTATAAATTCGACCGGCTAGGCGCGATGTTCGACCGTGCATCGAAAACGCTTTGCAGCAGGGGATTTCTCTCGCCTGTGCTCGCGCTCGTGATTGGCGCGCTGCTGCTGGTCGTTTTGCAACACCTCTCGCAAGCAGTCGACTATCGCTCGGTGATGCGTCAGTTGCGTCAACTGACGGCCGGCGAGTGGACCGCCGCGCTCGGCGCCACCGCGCTCAGCTATGTGGCGCTGGTCGGCCGCGACGCCGTTGGTTTGCGCTATCTCGGCGCGGTCGTGCCGCGTGTGGCGTTGTGGATCGGCGCGACCGCCGGCTCGGCACTCGGCAATGCCACTGGCTTCGGCGCGCTCACGGGCGGCGCCGTGCGCGCGCGCGTCTACGGCGTGGCGAGCGTCACGCCCGCGCAGATCGGCCGCATGACGGTGTTCACGAGCGTGTCGCTCGCGCTCGCACTGGTGCTGATGACGGCGCTCGGCATGGTCGGCGTGGCCGGCACGCTCGCGCCGATGCTGCATCTCGAACCCGTCACGCTGCGTTGGATTGGCATGGCGCTGCTCGTCGTACTCGGATTGACGGCCGCCGCATGCCGCAATGAAACGCGCCCGCTGCGCACGCGCTTGCATTGGCTCTCGTTCGATATTCCCGCGCGCCGCGACCTGCTGGCGCAAGTAGCGCTCGCGGTGCTCGACGTGGTGGCCGCCGGCCTCGCCTTGTGGGCGCTGCTGCCGCATGCGGACGTGAGCTTCGTGACCTTCATCACGGTCTACGCCGCGGCCATGCTGCTCGGCATGATCGGCCACACGCCCGGCGGCGTCGGCGTGTTCGAAGCGGCGATGGTGTTCACGCTGAACGGCAGCGTGCAAACGCATCAGATGGTCGCCGCCTTGCTCGCGTATCGCGCGATTTACTTCGGTGTCCCGTTGATCGTCTCGGCCGCGCTGCTCGCCGGTTTCGAAGGCCGCGCGCTGAAAAGCCGTTTGCCGCTGCAACACGCCGCTGCGGCGTCGAAGCTTGCGCCGCTGTTCCTTAGTCTCGTCACGTTCGTGGTCGGCGGCATGCTGGTGATTTCCAGCGCGACGCCCGCGTTCTGGCAACGCATTCACATGTTGCGCGATGTGCTGCCGCTGTGGGTGCTCGAAAGTTCGCAGATGCTCTGCAGCGTGCTCGGCGTGCTGCTGCTGTTCGTCGCCCGTGGTTTGCTGCGGCGGCTGGACGCCGCATGGTGGATGACGCTTCTGCTGGCGGTGCTGAGTCTCGCGTTGTCGCTGACCAAAGGTCTGGCGTTCGTGGAAGCCGGGGTGCTCGGCATGCTGGTCGTGTTGCTGCTGTCCACGCGCCGGCGTTTCAACCGGCATTCGTCGCTGTTCGCGGAGCGCTTTACGGCGGGCTGGCTGGTGTCGGTCGCGATGGTGCTGATGCTGGCCACGTGGGTGATGCTGTTTGCTTTCCGCGACGTGCCGTACACGCGCGACCTGTGGTGGCAATTCGCCTTCGACGAACGTGCGCCGCGTGCGTTGCGCGCGACGCTGGCCGCGAGCCTGTTCGCCGCGACGTTCTCGTTCTGGCAATTGCTGCGTCCCGCGCCGGGGCGCTTCGTCAAACCGGCGCCGGAAGATCTGCACGACGCGGCGCGTATCGTGCGTGCGCAGGAACGCAGCGACGCCGGTCTCGCGCTGATGGGCGACAAGAGTTTTCTGTTCTCCGAGTCGCGCAAGGCTTTCCTGATGTACGCGAAATACGGCCGTACGTGGGCCGCTTTGCACGATCCGGTGGGTCCGCGCGAAGAGTGGGCCGGCCTGATCAGCAAGTTCGTCGCGCTCGCGCATACGCACGGCGGCCGCGCGGCGTTCTATCAGGTGCGCGCCAACGCGTTGCCGCTTTATCTCGACGCCGGTCTCACGCTGATGAAGCTCGGCGAGGAAGCGCACGTCGTGCTCGACGATTTCGACCTGAAGGGCTCGCATCGCGCGCATCTTCGCTATGCACTCAAGCGCGGCGAGCGTGATGGCTTCACCGTCGAAGTGATCGATCAGGCGAACGTGCCCGCGTCGCTCGACACGCTGCGCGAGATTTCCGACGGCTGGCTCGACAGCCGCGACGCGCGAGAAAAGAGCTTCTCGGTGGCCGCCTTCACGGACGAGTATCTCGCCGCCCAATCGGTGATGCTGGTGCGCCAGAACGGTGAGCCGGCCGCGTTCGTCACCTTCATGACGACCGACATGAATACCGAGGCGACGGTTGGCGTGATGCGTCATGTGGAAAGCGCGTCGCCGTATGCAATGGAGTATCTGTTCACGCAACTGGCGCTGCATCTGAAGCAGGCGGGTTTCCGCTCGCTCAGCCTCGGCATCGCGCCGCTCTCCGGCATGCAGCCCACGCCGCTCGCTTCGCGCTGGCATCGGTTCGCCGGCATCGTGTGGCGTTTTGGCGGCCGTTTCTATAACTTCCGCGGACTGCGTGCTTTCAAGAGCAAGTTCCAGCCGCATTGGGAGCCGCGCTATCTCGCGGCGTCGGGTTCGGTGGGCGTGTTCTTCACGCTCGCGGACCTGTCATTGCTGGCAGGAGGCCGGCGTTCATGACATTGCATTCGTTGTTCAAGCTCGCCGTGGCGGCGAGCCTCGTGACCGGCGGCGCGCTCGCGCACGCCGCGACCACCACTGTGCCCGGCGGCCGTTATGGCGACGTCACGGTGACGCAGCCGGCCGGCCCGTTGCGCGGCTTCGTGGTGCTGTACTCGCAAGCGAGCGGCTGGAGCGCGGCGGACCAGCAAAGCGCCGACGCGCTCGCCAAGGCCGGCGCGTTGACCGTCGGCGTCGACACCGCCCGCTATGCCGCCAATCTGGTTGCGAAGAAAGAGGCCTGCCATCAACTGGTGGGCGATGCGGAAGCGTTGAGCCATCAACTCGAACGGCAATCGCAATCGAGCCATTATTTCGCGCCGATCGTCGCGGGTACCGGACAGGGCGCGACGCTCGCCATGCACGTGCTCGAACAGGCGCCGTCGAATACGATTGCCGGCGCGGTCGCGGTGGACGCCGAGCACGTGCTCGATCCACGCTTTCAGCCTTGCCCGCCGGACCCGACAATTATCCGCGACAAGGTGCCGGGCTTCGTCGAAAAGGCGGCGACGGGTAACGCCGATCGCACACGCCTCGTCGCGTTGGTCAAGCCGCATTTGCAGGCGGTGTCGACGAGCGCCGACGACGTCTCCGATCTGCCGCTCATCGAATTGCCGGCCGCGCATCCGAACGGCCTCATGGCGATCGTGATATCCGGCGACGGCGGCTGGCGCGATCTCGACAAGACAATCGCCCAGGCGTTGCAGAAAGACGGCGTCTCCGTGATCGGCTGGGACAGCCTGCGCTATTTCTGGAGCGAAAAGCCGCCCGCGCAAACGAGCCGCGACCTCGCGCGCGTGATGCAGACCTATGGGGCACGCTGGAACGCGCAGCATATCGCGCTCGTCGGCTATTCGTTCGGCGCGGACGTGATGCCGTTCGCCTATAACCGTCTGCCGGAAACGCTGCGCGCGAAGGTGTCGCTGATCGCGTTGCTCGGCTTCGCGCCGGATGCCGATTTTCAGATTCGCGTGGGCGGCTGGCTCGGCATGCCGGCCAGCGACAAGGCGTTGAAGGTCCAGCCGGAATTGACGCGCGTGCCGCCGGCCATCGTGCAGTGCTTCTACGGCGAGAACGAGAAGGACACCTTGTGTCCGGCGCTGACCAAAACCGGCGTCGAGGTGATTCGCACTTCGGGCGATCACCACTTCGGCGGCGATTACGATTCGCTCGAAAAGCGCATTCTCAGCGCTTTCAGGAAGCAGAGCGGCGTGCGTTGATACTCATGCGTAGCTTGGAGCGCAAGGGCGTCCAGACTACGCTGATGTATGGTTCACTCGACGAAGGATTGGACGCGCTGGAAATTTATTTCGGATCCCGTGGTAATTGCCTGGGCAAGCTGAAGAACATCGACGTGAAACTGGTCGGTCAAGATCGACCACGCGTTCTTTTCACAGACCGCGCGCGATGTGGCGATGACGCAGATCGACCGGTTTCTGCGCGAGCGTGAGTTGAATGCGCGGCGTTCGCCCGCTGTGGCAGATCGCGGTTTGCGCGTCGCGCAGGCTCTACGGCGTTGAGGTCATCGCGATGGTGAGCCTATGGTCTGCGATGCTGTGCATTACAGCCCGTAAGCACGGCGTCGAACGGCTTTCGCAGCCAGGCAGAGAGCACACCGCGGCGCGTATTGCAATCGACAGGGATTGACAAAGCGCCTCAAGTCAACGAAGATCGAACACATGAACTGCCTCGACATCCGTATTGCGCTGATTATTAGCATCATTCATCGAATGGTGGGTTAGCGCGCGTCTGATAGCAGTGACACATAACCCGCCCCACGAGGCGGGTTTTTTTATGTCCGCTTGCAGCCCGCCTCCTGGTGAACTCTCTGCTGATTCGTCCTTGCCGCACAGGAGCTTGCCTTGTCGTTACACCAACTCAAACAGGCCGCTGAAGCCGCCGATAGCGTCGCGCTTCGTCACGACTACCTGAAAAAAACCCTGACCGCACGCGTCTACGACGTGGCCCGCGAAACCGAACTCGAACGCGCGCCGAATCTGTCGGCCCGTCTGCGCAACCCGGTTTATCTGAAGCGCGAGGACAACCAGCCGGTGTTCTCGTTCAAGGTGCGCGGCGCGTACAACAAGATGGCGCATATTCCTTCTGAGGCGTTGGAACGTGGGGTGATTACGGCGTCGGCGGGTAATCATGCGCAGGGCGTGGCGCTGTCGGCGGCGCGCATGGGTGTGAAGGCGATCATCGTCGTGCCGGTGACGACTCCGCAGGTCAAGGTCGATGCGGTGCGCGCGCACGGCGGCCCGACCGTCGAA
>NZ_JAQQEK010000032.1:0-89694 GCF_046027355.1 Paraburkholderia sediminicola
GCTCGAACCGCTGGCGGACAAACTGAACGCAGCGCTGGGCGCATCGCGCGCAGCCGTCGACGCGGGCTTCGTACCGAACGACTATCAGGTCGGCCAGACCGGCAAGATCGTCGCGCCGCAGCTGTACATCGCAGTCGGCATTTCGGGTGCGATCCAGCATCTGGCCGGCATGAAGGACAGCAAAGTCATTGTCGCGATCAACAAAGACGAAGAAGCACCGATCTTCAGCGTCGCCGATTACGGTCTGGTAGGCGACCTGTTCACGATTGTGCCGGAGTTCGAGCAAATGCTGTCTTAAGCATACGTCGAAGGAAAGTCCAAGTCGGATGAGGTGACACGTGAGCAATTGGAATGATATGAGGCATCTCAGAGCGGCGGCAGCCTTAACCGCCAACGCCGAAGTTGCCTCCATTTGGCGGTGGTTCGCAGTGCTCCTTGAAGAACGGAGGATTCACCGGTGCTGCAGTGGCGACCGTTGGCTGGTGAGCGTTGACAAGCGGCACGTGGTCACGGATAACAGCTTCGATGAGGCCATCCGGATCGCGAGGGAAATCCCATCGTCGTAGCGCGCACGGCAGCGTGATCGACGCGCGCCGCATGACGATTCCGCAGGGCTCGATAGCACTCGTCGATACGATTCACACATGGACATCCGGTAACTGCAACCCTTCGTCACGCCGCCGCGAGTCGCGAGCTGACAAAGGAGGGAAGCGCTGCATATCATTGAATAGTTGCTTTGGTCCGAAGACTTTTCACCAATCTGTCGATGAGTGCCGCTTGCGCTTGCTGGTACAGCATTGGCTTCATCTCCTCAAGCGACGGGACCTTCAAAGGACGAGTGTCATCAAGCTTGACTACGTGGAATCCATATTCCGTTCTAACAGGTGTCTTCGTGTACTCACCCTTGTGAAGACTGGAAAGCACGTCAGCGAAAGGTTTGACGACCTTGCTGGAGGTGATCCAGCCAAGATCTCCGCCGTTGTATTTCGAACCTGAATCGATTGATTGCCGTGCAAGGTCCTCGAACGATGACCCCTTGTTGAGACTGGCGATGATTTTCCTGGCCTCGCTGCCTTCTTTCACGAGGATATGGCGGACCTTATATTCAGTGTTCCCGCCCTTCGCTTTCATGTCGTTATACATCGCCTTCAGTTGATCGTCGCTCACAGGATTTTTCTTGAGAAAGTCCTGTACATATGCCCTGACGATCTCAGTCTCCCAGGTTGCCTGGGCCTGGGCAAGCACTTTTTGCCTGGCTGCCTGCGCGCGCGCTGCAACGTCGGGATTCCGGTCGAATCCGACCTTCTCCGCATCCTGGTAGAGGACTTCACGGCGAATGAGTTCGTCTCGAACGCGATCCTTCAATTGGGGTGAGTCGGAAAAGCCCTGGGATTGTGCCTGACCAATGTAGAGATCGGCATCGACCTGCGAGACCGCCTTGCCGTTTACAGTGACGAAGGGTTTATCCGCGGCGCTTGCGGCTATGGAGACCGTGGTGCCGAGGAGAAGCGCCGATATCCATCGTGAGAGTGCTTTCATTCGGACGATTGAAGACGTTGGTTAGACCGACCTTGGTGGAATACCTGAAGCGCAATATCTACAGCATTCGAAACCCTCGTGCGAGGGTAGCGATTACGACTGACCCCGTAAGCGAAATATCGCCACGACGGCTTTGGAATTTCATCTCTCCCGCTGGATCTGACCACGGTTTAACCTGGTCAGATCCGACTACTGCGCAACGTTATTGTGTAATGGTTCCTGCGAGAGTAAGGCTGCGTGACGAGTTACCGACATAGAGGGAGTAGGAGCCCGTCGGGATCGTCCATTGCTGCGTGTCCTTATTCCAGGTGCCTAGCGGATGATTCGGAGCATTCGGATCGATGGTGATCGTGACCGTCTGCGAAGCACCGGAATTCAGGCTGACTTTCTGGAAGCCCACCAGACGCTTCGGTGGCTCACCCGCCGACGACGGCAGAGCAATATACACTTGAGGAACTTCCGCACCCGCTGTGGCCCCTGTGTTTTTCACGACTGCGCTTACAGTGAAAGTGCCGTTCGATCCAGGACTCACAGTCGGGTTGGTGATGGTAAAAGTCGTGTATGAGAGACCGAAGCCAAACGGGAATGCCGGATTCTTCCCCATTGCGTCATACCAGCGATAACCGACATTCAGCGCTTCCGTGTAGGTAACGGTCGGGCTTCCATTGATCGATACACCGGGGTACTGGAAGGGCGTAATCGAATCCATGAAGCCTTGACCCAGTTGCGGGAACGTCACCGGCAGCTTACCCGAAGGATTAGCAACACCCCACAGCAGATCCGCCACAATGTGGCCATCCTCTTCGCCCGGATACCACGCTTCAAGAATTGCGCCCGCGGCAGAAGCGCCGCCCGTCAGAATCGACGAATCCAGCGCTTCGGCCGCACTGTCCTTGAGAACGAGAACAGTGTTGATGTTGGCCGCAACGATGGTCCGGAACAAGGCGAGCGTGTTGCTGTTCTTTGCAGTGCCCGAGGTGGTAAGAGCGCTCGACTTCGGTGCGTACCAGTCGAGAGTATTGAGGTACTTGCCTGCATCGAGGGTGAGGCCAGTAGAGTCAGTAAATGTCGTCTGGTCAGCACCTTCCTCCGACATGGAGCCAGCCATGAAAACGACGACATCAGCGCCGGTCGCTGCCGTCTGGACGTCGGCGATCGACGCCACTGCACCATCGATCGTACCGGTCGTATTGTTATCATCGACGAGAGCAAGGCGAACCTGTGCGCCGGTATTCCCGAGGTTGGCGAGCGTGTCCTTGATACCCTGCACCGGGGTAACCGTGTACAGACCCGCAACGTCGGAACTCCCTCCGCCCGAACCCATCGGATGGCCAACGGAGCTTCCACCTGCAACCGCTTGCTGTGCGTAGACCTGGGTGGTCTTTCCGACCACAAGGACGTTTCGAACGGTCTTCTTCAGTGGCAATATGCCGTTGTTCTGCAGCAGCACGGCCGACTGTTCGCCAATCTGCCTGGCGATCGACCCGTCCGCTGTCGCGTTGATCGCCGTCTGTGCAATCGGTCGATCAAAGATGCCCGCACGGAACATCTGTGTGTATCGCCGGAGTAAGGCAGTGTCGATATCCGAAGTTTGTATCTGACCTGAGGCGAGAGCCGCGTTCAGCTTGGCCGGCGACCAGTTCGCCGGAGTCGGCATTTCGTTATCCATGCCCGCCAGCAGTGTCGGAGCAGTGCTATGCGCTGCAAAGAAGTCCGACTGTACGTAGCCCTTGAAGCCCCATTGACCACGAAGAACATCAGAAAGAATATGCTTTTGCTCGCACATCGAGAAGCCGTTCACCGAATTATATGAACACATGACGGCGCCCACGCTCCCGGATTTCACCGCCATCTCGAACGGCAGCATGTAGAGCTCGTGCAAGGTACGATCGTCGACGCTCTCCTGAATCGTCATGCGGTTCGTTTCCTGCTCGTTGGCCACCAGATGCTTCGCCATCGCGATCATGCCGTGGGCTTGCACAGCCTGGGTCTCCGCAACCCCCATGGTCCCAGTGAGATACGGATCCTCACCCATGTATTCGAAGTTGCGTCCTCCAATCGGCAATCTTGCCAGGTTCAAACCGGGGGCTTCGAAGACATGCAGGGCGAGATTGCCACCCTCGACACCGACCACGTTGCCAAACTGAGTTGCCACGGACGGGTCAAACGAGGCGGCCACCGCGATCGCCGACGGCAGGGCGGTTGCCTTGGCGGAGCTGGAATCCGTGTAAGCCGCAAACCCGGTGGCTGAAGGAGACACACAGTCATTCTGGCCGATGCCGACGGGCCCGTTGGTGATCCGCAGCGTGGGGATGGCATACTTGGCTAACCCGAGGATGTGACGGGCACCATAGCACTGCGGCAGCTCAGGAAGGATCCCTGGATTCGAACCAGCCAGTTGCTCTTCCTTATCAGCAAGCGTCATTGCGGGGACGAGCAGTGCCGCGCGTGCTTCCGGAGAAAGGGCGGTGTTCATCCATGGCATGGCTGTTGTATTAGACGGCGGCGCGTTCGAAGCCGTTGTATTCGAGTCATTACTCCCACCGCACGCGACCAAAAAGAACACTATGCTCGCGGCAGCTGCTGTCCGCCTCTCGACAATTCTCACAGACATGCTTTCTCCTCAGTTTTTGTGTGTGCAAAAGCGTTAAGCGCTCGGCTCATTATTGTGCTTCGTCATACTTAATAAAGTCTGATCGATGTTCTGTCAGTCGACCGCCCGGACGCGGCGTCAAGTTTCCGGGACGCGCGAAGTCGCTTCGGAACGCTAGTGATTTCCGATTTTCATTGCAGGCGTCTCACGCATTGTCGGATCGGTGCGGCGTAATCCCAACTCTCTGCTTTCTAATGGCTGAATCGTAGATCACAACCAGTCATCGGACGACTGGTGTTTACGCGAATCTATTAAATTCAAATGGTTATGTAAAACCACAGACGTCTGACAACTTGGGAAGCCGGCAGTGGGTTCCGCGCTACGCATCTGCTGATGCGTCGACCCTATTTCCACATGGACGTGCGCTGATGGAGAAGTCGATGATCGGTCTGGACGAGGTGACGACGGTTCACGATATGAGCCACGACCCTGTATCGCGGGGACGCTTCCGTGCTTATTGCGCGTAGGCATCGGCCGTTCAGCGGCGGCCGCACGCGCTCGGCGCATCCAATCAACAGTACAAATATATATTGTTCATCGTACAATGGTCGAGTGTTCAATAACTTGGAAAGAGCCCATGTCGACCGAATCGCGCAAGGGAAAAATCCAGACGGTCCTCGGATTGATCGAACCCTCAAAACTTGGCTCTACCTTGATGCACGAGCATCTGCTGATTGATCTCGTGCCACCACGGCTGGCTGAAGACGCCGATCATGACGAGGTCGAAATCGACCTATGCAACTGCTGGAAGATTACCTACGGTCAACAGCCATCGCTCAAAAATTATCGGCTAGATCAAACGGATGTGGCCATTGAGGAGGTCCAGGAGATGATGTCGGCTGGCGGTCGCAGTATCGTTGATCTGACCACGGGCGGTCTCAAACCCAATCCTGATGGCCTCGCAGCGATCTCCCGCGCAACTGGCGTCCACATCGTGATGGGCTGTGGGCACTACGTGCACGAATTCCACCTGCCAGCCAACGCGAAGAAAAGCGTTGATGACTTTGCCTCCGAGATGATCCACCAGCTCACGGAAGGCGCGTGGGAAACGTCGATACGGGCGGGCATCATCGGCGAGATCGGCTGCCAGTCGCCGTGGACGGATCAGGAAAAGCGTGTAGTTCGCGGAGCCCTGATCGCGCAACAGGAAACCGGCGCGGCGATGAATCTTCATCCAGGACGGCATCCCGATCAGCCGAAGGAGCTCGTCGACGCAATCAGGCAGATGGGATACACGACCGAGCGTGTCATCATCAGCCATATAGATCGCACGATATTCGACGAAAATCGACTGTTTGAACTGGCGGATAGTGGCTGCGTAATCGAGTTCGATCTGTTCGGGTGGGAGCAGTCAGCCTATCCCATGTCCGACATAGATATGCCGAACGACGCGGGCAGGCTGCGCATGGTCCGGGCTTTGCTGGACCGCGGTCATGCCGAGCAGGTTCTAATCAGTCACGACATCTGCACGCGGACGCGTCTTGGTCGATACGGCGGCCACGGATACCAGCACATCTTTGCCAATGTGGTGCCGCGCATGCTACGCCGGGGCTTCACTCAGGCGGAGGTTGACCAGATCCTCGTCACAAATCCGGCTCGACTACTTACTTTCATCTGACCGCTATCCGACTGCGAGATTGTGAAGCGATGCGTTCCTGGTCCATATCCACTTCAGACCGGAACGCATCGGCGTACGCCAAATAAGCCACTACTCAGTCGACGAACGCGCCTGAATTTACCTCTGCCTCAAGAACCTGATTAACCGGGCGACTACGATGCCCCGCGCGATCAGATTGCCGCACCCTCGAGAAGGCCGCGTGTACGGCGACGATCCAGATCGGAATGGCGAAAACAGACGTCTTGATGGACGCGGTCAGATACATGGTTACCATCATGAACACGATGAATAGCAGGCTCAGATAGTTTGAAAGCGGGGAAAGCGGCGCCTTTCTTACGCGACAGAAATAAGAAACGCCCCACCAGTTGGGGCAGATATCCGCAAATGCGTGCGCCGGGCGCTCGCCGCTCTCATTGCCGCGACAGCACCTGTTCCATGCCGGCGATTGCGACTTCCACATAGACGGTAAAACTGGAATCCATCGGCGCTTCCGTCCCGTTCTGCCAGCGAACAATGAAGGCGCGGTTGGCCATCGCAGGCAAGTGCCGCGCAAGTGTCGGAAACTCCAGCGCGCGGATGGCATGCGCCTGTTCCTGGAGTTGAGCTGCCCACGTCGCAGGATCGTCTGTGGGCACCGAAGCGAATTCGAGGGTTGAGAAGCCCACCATTGTTGCGATTACAACGTTGTACATCTCGACGATTCTCGATTCATGACACCCGGCAGCGATCAGCACGGAAAGAATTCGATCGATCATCCGGGGGCTGAGACTGGAGTTTGCAACAAGCTGTCCACCGACCAACTGGGCAACGTTAGGATGGCGCCGCATCACGTCTCTACAGCGCGAGAACAGGTCGCGAAACCAGTCTTGCCAAGGCCCTTCGCCCGTCTCCGGCGCAACGTCGGCCATCGTTGTCTCTACGACGGAGGCGAGAAGATCGTCGCGCGTCGCAACATGCCAATACACCGCTGCTGGGTATACCCCCAAGGAACGAGCGACATCTCGCAGGCTGAAACCCATCACACCATTGCGATCGATCTGCTCAATGGCGGCGGCAACAATTTTTTCCTTGGTAAGCGCTTCGCCAGATGCGCCCCCCCTGGGGGCCCGCGTTCGCACCGCAGTTGCGGATTTACTCGCGGGAGCGCGCCCGCTACCCGTCTTTGTCGCGGGTCCTGCCTTCTTTCCTTTCACCACCTTGCCGTCAGCGCGCACCGTCTTTCTGATTGAAGTTGTCATTCCTTTTCCGGTCAAGTTTGAACGTCACGCCTTACGTGAACAAGAAGACCATTGTAAGCCGAACAATGGGTCGCCACGTCAAAGTAGCGTTTTTACGCAGTTGCAATGTATTTTTAGTCGACGTATAAATGATCATTGTTCAGTGAACAATGATTAAAAAGACATCGAACTGCCCGGTAGGACGTAGGCAGCACAACTCTCGACAACGATCTGGAGATCAAGGTGAAAATAGGAATTCTCTGCGGCGCAGTCGCTCTCGGGCTTGCAGGTGTGGCACACGCCCAATCCAGCGTGACCCTGTACGGCGTCATCGATGATGGCCTGACCTACGTCTCGAACGTGGGAGGCAAGCACGTCTACAAGATGGATGACAGCGTGAGCCAGGGCGATCGCTTCGGGTTTAAAGGCGCGGAAGATCTGGGGGGCGGCTGGAGGGCGGTATTTAACCTGGAAGGCGGCTTCAACCCGAACACCGGTGCTTCGAGGCAGGGAGGACTTGTATTCGGCAGGCTGGCATTCGTCGGCTTGGCAAGCTCGCAATACGGTACCGTTACGCTCGGCCGTCAGTACGACCAGATGACCACCATGCTGTTGCGATTCCACTCCGGATACACGACGGTAGGCATCTACAACCTGAATCCGGGCGATCAGGACCGGATATCGGGTGAGTGGCTTGACAATATGGTGACGTATGCAAGCCCCGACATGGCGGGCTTCAAGGTGAACGCGCAGTACAGCTTCAATTCGCAGTCCGCACCCACTACCAACTATGGGCATGCCTACAGTTTCGGCGCAAGCTACGTCCACGGTCCCTTCAGTGCAGGCGCGGCCATCACCGATATCCACGACTACTTTTTCTCGCCTGGCTCCAGCCTTGGAGTCTCGACATTCTTCGGTACACCGCTGGCGGCTGCGGCAACCAGCGTCGCAGTCAGGGAGTTCCGCACGGCCGGCGCTGGTGCCGGGTGGGATTTTGGGAAATTTGGCCTTTCCGGTGTCTACAGCAATACGCGCTTCGATAACGGAAGCAGTTCGGAAACCCTGCAAAGTCTGAATGCCGCTGCTCGTTACTGGATCCTTCCTGATCTGGAAGTCGCAGGTGGTTACACGTACTCGAAGATGGCCGAAAGCAAATGGAATGAGTTCGCCCTCACGCTCGACTACCTGCTGTCCAAGCGCACTGATATCTACACGTCGGCCAACTATGAAAAAGCTATCGGGGCGGGCACCGTGGCCAACCTGGTGACCATCGGCCCGTCCGGTAACGACCGGCAGTTGGCGCTTCGGGTTGGTATGCGCCATCGGTTCTAATTAAACACGAGCTTCATCGGGCGTCAGCCAGGCACGTCGTGCGCACGGTCGCACATATCAAAAGGATTGGAATCGTGAATCTCGACACCACAGCGCCGGACAATCCGGCACATATCACTTCGGCGCCGCGCGCGCAGCAACGCAAGGCGATCCTTGCAGGGATCTCAGGTTACGTTCTTGAGTGGTTCGACTTCGGCGTGTACGGCTTTCTCGCGCCAATCATCGCCAAAAATTTCTTCCCATCGGCCAATGAGTACGCCTCCCTCCTCGCATCTTTTGCGGTGTTCGGAGTGGGCTTTGTCGCCCGTCCGATCGGAAGCCTCGTTCTCGGCCGCATGGCCGATAGACAGGGGCGTCAAAAAGCACTCTCGATCACGATGCTTCTGATGGCGGGAAGTACAGTCATGATCGGCTGTTTGCCTTCGTACGCACAGGTAGGTCTGCTAGCGCCGTGTCTTCTCGTACTCGCGCGACTGATCCAGGGTTTTTCCGCGGGCGGGGAGTGGGGAACAGCAGCGGCCTTCCTCGTCGAGTGGGGCGGCAAGTCGCGCCGCGGATTCTTTGGGTCTTTCCAGCAATCAAGCATTGCTGCCGGACTACTCCTCGGCTCGGCGGTTGCCGCAACCATGGCAACACTCCTTCCGGCAGAGTCTTTGCAGCAATGGGGATGGCGTGTTCCATTTTTCCTGGGCGCGCTGCTCGGCCCGCTCGGCATGTATATGCGCCGGAGCGTGCCTGAGTCCCCTGCCTATGAAAAGGGCTCGGCTCACAAAATCGCCGCACATCACGAAGTTCGGGCTTTTGCTCGGGCCGTGTGCCACGCGTTTTCATTTGTGATTTTTTGGGCTGTATGTTCCTACATGGTCTCAGTCTACATGCCTACGTTTGCGGCGAAGTACGGACACGTAACCAGACAGCAAGCCCTCTGGACAAGTACAGCCTCGCTCGCGAGCGTCATCGTCCTGGCTCCGCTGATGGGATTTCTGTCTGACAGGGTAGGTCGGAAGCCGCTTCTTCTCTCAAGCTGTCTCTTCTTCCTGCTGCTCTCTTATCCGCTTTACGAAAAGATCGTTGCAACCGAATCATTTACCACATTCTTTTGGCTTCAATTGCTCATGAACGTGATGTTCGCGATGTACTCCGGGCCTGGGCCGTCGGCGATTGCTGAAATGTTTCCGACCCACGTCAGGTCGACCGGGGTCTCTTTCGGCGGCGCAATGGCAATCATCCTCGGGGGATTTTCCCCTTTTCTCACAACATGGGTCATCGAAGGGACCGGCTACGCGCCTAATGCGGGATGGTTGCTGGCGATCTCGGCCCTTGCCACTCTACCGGCCCTTGTTTTCATGAAGGACCGGGCGAAGTTGGAGCTCGAGTAAACTGGATGTATTGTTCAATGTACAATAAACTATTGTACATAAATCCGGGTGGTGCGCTGGCACTGCTTTCACGACCGCCGCGCGCTGTCCCCGTCGTCCCTCATTTCGTACCATCATGACCCAAGACCTGATCAAGTTGGATCCCACACCGATTGCCGAGGCCGTCGCGAAAGCTGCCGAAGTTTATGCTCAACATAATCCCGGAAGCGCGTCGCAGTACGAGCAAGCCGCCTGCGTCATGCCGGGTGGCAACACGCGGTCAGTCCTGTACTACTCCCCGTTTCCTTTGGCTATCGCTCGAGGGGACGGTTGCCGGCTCTGGGACGCGGATGGTCACGAATACATCGACTTCATCGCCGAGTTCACGGCGGGTATCTACGGACACTCCAACCCGGTTATCCGGCGAGCGATCGATGGTGCCCTCGACGGGGGTATCAATCTGAGCGGGCACAACCTGCTCGAGTCGAAGCTCGCCCGACTGATTTGCGACCGCTTCCCATCGGTCGATATTGTTCGTTTCACCAACTCCGGCACCGAAGCAAACCTGATGGCTATCGCCGCTGCCAAGGTGCACACAGGGCGCTCGAAGATTATTCTGTTCAGCGGTGGCTACCATGGTGGCGTGCTCACTTTCGCGAAAGGGAACAATCCGGTCAACGTCCCGCACGATTTCCTGATCGCCCGGTACAACGATCTAGAAAGTGTGAGAGCGCTGTTCGAATCTCATCCGGGTGAAGTCGCGGCAGTGCTCGCCGAGCCGATGCAAGGGGCATCTGGCTGTATTACCGCCGACGAACAATTTCTGGCAGGTTTGCGCAAGTTGACGTCCGGGAACGGCGCGCTGCTCATTTTTGACGAGGTGATGACCTCCCGTCTCTCTCCAGGTGGGCTTCAGGAAAAATTTGGCATCCACGCGGACCTCACGACACTTGGGAAGTACATCGGCGGGGGCATGTCGTTCGGTGCATTCGGGGGGCGCGCTGCAATCATGGATCAATTCGATCCGCGCAATCCGCATGCGACACCGCACGCAGGCACATTCAATAACAACGTCCTGACGATGGCAGCCGGAGCAGCGGGCCTGTCTGAGTTGTACACGCCTGCCGTTGCGACGGAATTGAACGCGCGCGGCGAGCAGATGCGAGCCCGGCTTAACTCGATGTGCGCGGTACGGGAGGTGGCGATACAGTTCATCGGGACGGGGTCGCTGTTAAATCTACAGGCCGGCACGCATGAGATCCGCTCGGTCGAAGACCTGCTGCCGGTAGGCAATATCCTTAAGGATCTGTTCTTTTTTCATATGGTCGAACACGGCATCTATCTCGCGCGCCGGGGCTTCATCGTGTTGAGCATGCCGATCGGCAACGAAGAAATCGAACGATTCATTGTGGTGTTCGGCCGTTTCCTCGATCGATATGCCGACATTCTTCGCGCCGGCCAGGTGATCGCACATTGAGCTTTATAGAAACAGGTAACCACTCTCAATCTGCATCGGGAACACCGTCGTGAAAGCTCCTCACGAGTACGAATCGAAAAAGCTCATCCGGTTTCAGCACTGCGACCCTGCCGGAATCGTCTTCTACCCACAGTACTTTGTACTGTTTCACGAACTGATCGAGGACTGGTTCAACGACGGACTGGACGTCAACTACGCCGACTTGATCGCGGTGCAGCGACTGGGTGTGCCAACTGTGCGGATCGAATGTGATTTTGTCGCGCCAAGCACCATCGGTGACACGCTCCAGCTGCGGCTGGCAGTGAGAAGAATCGGAACGAGTTCAGTCGCCCTGACGCTCACGGCATTTTGGAACAACGAACTGCGTGTGCGCATCGAACAGGTCATCGTGCTGTTCTCGCTCGAACGCCGCGTGCCGGTGAAGATCATCGATGATCTGCGGCGGCGGATCGAACGCTTTCATGTCCCCGAACAGGAAGAGCCGTCGCCATAACGATCTGAAATCCCGTATGTCGAAACTCGACGATCGCTGGAACCCAACTCAAAACACTTCATGGAGACTCAGCATGGCTACCAACAAGGTTATCGTTCTCGTCGCCCCGACGGGTGGCATGGCGTTCAAATCACAGAATCCCCATCTTCCCACGCAGCCCGCCGAAATCGCGCGGGATGTCTACGACTGCTATAACGCCGGTGCCAGCGTGGTCGCGGTCCATGCACGGCTGCCCAACGACGAGGCTACCTGCAACGCCGATATCTACCGCAGCATCAACGAGCAGATCCGCGCGAAGTGCGACATCGTCATCAACAACTCCACTGGCGGGGGCGTTCACGGCGACATGATTCGACCGATCGAAGGCGGCATGTGGGACACCGTCTGGGAGGAACGACTCAAAGGCATGGAAGCCGGTGCCGAAATGTGCACACTGGACGCCTGCACGTTCGTGGCCAGTTTCGGCGGCAAGGAAGTGCTGCTCAATACGTCGCCTTCACGTTGCCGTTACCTCGCTGAAGAAATGAAGAAGCGCGGGATCAAGCCGGAATGGGAGGTGTTCAGCCCCACCCATATCGTGCAGGACGTCAGCACGCTGATCCAGCTTGGGCTCGACGAACCACCGTATGTGATCAACATGGTAATGAATGCGCATCGCGGGTTCCAGAACGCGATGCCGTATAACCCCAAGTCGCTCCAGTACATGGTCGATCTACTGCCGAAAGACAGCATCTTCTGCGTGAGCGGCATCGGTCCGGCACAACTGCCGGCGAGTGTGAACTCTCTGCTGCTGGGCGGACAGATTATCCGCGTCGGCCTTGAGGACAACCTCTACTATCGCCAGGGGCAATTGGCGCGCAACGTCGAACTCGTTGAACGGACCGTGCGCATTCTGCGCGAAATGGATTATGAGATCGCGACTCCGGCTGAAGCGCGCCAGATGCTGGGCCTGCCTCGTACCGACACGCCGGCACGTCCGCAGTTCTCTGTAGCGTAACTCGCTGGGTGGGAGCGTTCTTCGCTCCCACAGGTCAGACACGGAAACACGAAACGGCTGATCAAACCGCATCCCGTCTCGTTGGCGACACCGACCTGGCGGCAGCGTCATGAGCTTCTATATGCCCAAAGGCGCTGTCCGTTCGCCGCGTGTAGCGCGCGGCGAGGGCGTTTACCTCATCGACGCCTCTGGCGTGGCAAGCGTCGAGATGGCTTGTTGCGGAGCGGGAGTCAGGTATTCGCGAACAACAAACTCAGCCTTCCGGTGGGTTTCGTCTGCCCATTCCCATCCGCGAGCAGATACGGGCGCTCGCGCGGTTTGCCGACACGAAACACCACTGCGGGCTTCGGGTTCGATGCGTTTGGGCACGGCTCGGCACCTCGATTCCGTGTATACGGAAAAATCGTCGATGCCTCTGGTGCATGACAGCAGTCCGCGAAAACAAAAAACCCCGTAAGACGTTGATCTTCGCGTGCCGCCAATGGCGGTGGTGCGACGTTCCCGCGGAGCGTGCACATTGCATGAGGCGGCACGCGGCCAGTATGGGACGGTCAACAAGACCCGTCAGTTGTAAACCGATGCCGCCTGTTCAAACACTCTGCGCCAGAGAGTACCCAGCGGCGTTCGGATCATATGTGTTGCCCCGCTCCTGATGCATGGCAACGACCTCGGCAAGCCTCCTACCGACCTGGTCAGCGCCCCTGATGCCCGGCAAACGCCTCACGGGACGAGTTGCATCGTTGGTCGTTAGAATGATCGTGCCGGCGCCGAACAGGCGCTGCCACCAGGGGTGGATCGACGTGACGCGCTGAATCCGGGAAATCTCGAGAATTGATACACGGCGATGCAGAATACCTTGAGTCCAGGTAATCCGCGCGGTATCGATGACGATTCCGGTGAACGCGGTCTTGGCGAACGGCAATCCGACACCGATCAAAACCGCAGCAGCTTGTGCAAGCAGCACATGCCACTGAAGCGGGAAAGAGTTGGACGCGTAGACATGTATAGCGCCAATCATTGCCATGACAGCGCTCCCCTTCAGGATCGCTGCAAGGTTGCATGCCTGCGAGGGAGCGCCACTGAAAATTACCTGATTGGCCATCGCACATGTCCCTTTTTCTGACCCACGGACCATTTGTCCGTCGAAAAAGGCAGCGCTGCCTGATTCGGTTGCGCGTCAGCGAATAGAGTGGCCGGCGGCAATGCAGCGATTCTCGCGCCATGCAGACATGCACGCCGGGTTAGTAGCGCATGTTTCAAACGTCCGGTGGCGACGCAACGCATCGTCGACGCATCGACTGTTGAAACGAACATAGTTGAGTCGCACGCCACTGTCTTGAAGTCGTAGCGCGACTTGATACCTATGGTGCGCCAGTATAGTCTTTATGACGAGTATCGTCTGCGACGTACGCACAGAGCGGTGAGTGCTGCACACAAGGCCTAACGATGATGCGGGCGTGCAGGTTGCGCCCGATCATGACTTCCGGACGCGTCGACTTCAATTCGAAACCGATGACAGCCGAGCGCTCGTCTAATCCCCGCGCGGCCTATTGAAGTTCCACCGCAGCCGACTATGCGTGGCTTACACGACTTTTTAAGGCGGGCGGCGTTGATCTCCCAATGCGGTCCACCTGGAGCCGTTGAGTGCCGGGAGGGAGCACCGGATCGCTGACGGTATCGGCGGGCGCAATGGGGCCCGAGCGAGGCTCAGCGTTGGGTTTGCGGCAGGCGGTTGTCAATTGAGGGGAGTAGAATCCCCTCCAGGAAACATCATTCGCTAGTTGACTGACTATCAAAGCCCTGTTTTTTACAGGGCTTTATATTTTATTTTGAGCACCATTTTTGGATTTTCCCCATGGAAATTAAGGTCAACTTTCTCGATAAGCTACGTCTTGAAGCCAAGTTCGATGACTTCACGGTAGTGGCCGACCAGCCTATCCGCTATAAGGGCGATGGCTCGGCGCCCGGTCCCTTCGATTATTTTCTGGCTTCATCGGCTTTGTGTGCAGCTTACTTTGTGAAGTTGTACTGCGTAACTCGCAATATTCCTACCGAAAATATCCGCCTGTCGCAGAATAATATTGTTGATCCGGAAAACCGGTACCAACAAATTTTCAAGATTCAGGTTGAGTTGCCGGCGGACATCTCCGACAAAGACCGCCAGGGTATTTTGCGTTCCATCGACCGTTGTACGGTCAAAAAAGTGGTGCAAGCCGGGCCCGAGTTTGTGATTGAAGAGGTGGAGAATCTCGATGCCGATGCTCAGGCGCTGCTGACTCTCAATCCCGATTCTGACGCCAGCACCTATATTCCAGGCAAAGACCTGCCGCTAGAGCAAACCATCGCCAATATGTCGGGCATTTTGGCGGGCTTGGGCATGAAGATTGAAATCGCTTCGTGGCGCAATATCGTTCCCAATGTGTGGTCGCTGCATATCCGCGATGCGCACTCGCCGATGTGTTTTACCAATGGCAAGGGAGCGACCAAAGAAAGCGCGTTGGCGTCAGCGTTGGGAGAGTTTATCGAGCGCCTGAATTGCAACCATTTCTATGGCGGCGCGTTTTGGGGCGAAGACATCGCCAATGCGGAGTTTGTACATTACCCGAACGAGCGCTGGTTCAAGCCTGGTCGCAAGGATGCGCTGCCGGCTGAGATTCTGGATGCGTATTGCCTGGAGATTTACAACCCTGATGGCGAGTTGCGTGGCTCGCATCTGATCGACACCAACTCCGGCAATGTGCAGCGCGGTATCTGTTCGCTGCCGTTCGTGCGGCAGTCGGACGGCGAAGTGGTGTATTTTCCGTCCAACCTGATCGAAAACCTGTATGTCAGCAATGGCATGAGTGCCGGTAATACGCTGGCCGAAGCGCAGGTGCAATGTCTGTCCGAAATTTTCGAACGAGCGGTAAAGCGCGAAATTCTGGAAGGTGAAATCGCATTGCCTGATGTGCCGCACGAAGTGCTGGCGAAATACCCTGGCATTCTGGCCGGGATTCAGGGATTGGAAGAGCAGGGCTTTCCGGTGCTGGTGAAGGATGCGTCGCTGGGTGGGACTTACCCGGTGATGTGCGTCACCTTGATGAACCCGCGGACAGGCGGTGTCTTTGCCTCGTTCGGCGCACACCCAAGCTTTGAGGTGGCACTGGAGCGGAGTCTGACGGAATTACTGCAGGGGCGTAGTTTTGAAGGCCTGAATGATTTACCTCAGCCCACCTTTGTCAGTAACGCCGTGACTGAACCAAATAACTTCGTCGAGCACTTCATTGATTCCAGTGGTGTAGTGTCGTGGCGCTTTTTCAGCGCCAAAGCCAATTTCGAGTTTGTTGAGTGGGATTTTTCTGGCCAGGGTGAAAACTCCAACGCCGAGGAAGCAGCCACCTTGTTCGGCATTCTCGAAGACATGGGGAAAGAAGCTTACATGTCGGTGTATGACCAGCTGGGTGCCGTAGCCTGCCGGATTCTGGTGCCCGATTATTCGGAGGTTTACCCGGTAGAGGATTTGATCTGGGATAACACAAACAAGGCGCTGCTGTTCCGCGCCGATATTTTGAACTTGCATCGACTGGACGATGCCGGCCTGGCAGCACTGCTTGAGCGGTTGGAGAACAGTGAGCTGGACGAGCACTCCGATATTGCCACTTTGATCGGCATCGAATTTGACGAGAATACGGACTGGGGGCAGCTAACAGTTCTCGAGTTGAAGCTGCTGATTCATCTCGCCTTGCAGCAATTTGAGGCGGCGCAGGAGCTGGTGGGAGCTTTCCTGCAGTACAACGACAACACGGTCGAGCGCGGATTGTTTTACCAGGCCTTGAATGTGGTGCTGGAGGTGCTACTCGACGACGACCTGGAACTGGACGACTACGCGGTCAACTTCCGTCGGATGTTTGGCAACGCTCGGATGGACGCGGTAATGGGGTCAGTGGATGGCAGCGTGCGCTTCTATGGGCTCACGCCAACAAGTATGAAACTGGAGGGTCTCGATAGGCACCACCGCCTGATCGACAACTACAAAAAACTGCATAAGGCGCGGGCCAATGTGGCGGCTACAGCCAGTTAGGGTTACGAGTCATGGCTGGGTGCGATGACGTCCTAGAAGTGAATTCCCTCCATCGCGGGGCTTCCTTCTCCTTTCCGGCGGCTTCGAGCATGCCCCAAAAAAACGGATCATTCGGTAAGCCATAGGACGTGTAGCGCATCCAGTTACGTCGCAAGAGATTGATACTGCATGAGCTTTCCAGCCGTAGAGGTCATTTCTGCATCCAGATGTGCGGGATTTGCAGAACGCAGAGCGCAAGGCGGCGCCTGAACCGGCCAACACATAGCCTGCTTCAAGGCAATGAAGCGATTGACCCTGACGGAATTCTTTGTGCAGCTCAGCAGGTGCATACCAATCCTGCCCGACTTCGATAGGAACTGAAAAACATGCATTGGATCGTTTTCTGCACCGATAGGCCTGGTGCCGCGGCCCTTCGCGAAGCCAACACCCCGAAGCATCGCGCGTATCTGGAGAGCGGACCGATCGCGCTTGTCACGTCTGGTCCATTGGTGGATGACGCTGGTGAGAACAAGATCGGTAGCTTCTTTCTTGTGGAGGCGCAAACACGCGGCGAAGTCGAGGCATTTAATCGCAATGACCCGCTCTTCGCAACTGGGCTCTGGGACGAAGTCAGGATTCACCGTTTTCATCGCCGGGTGGGTTAAACGATTGACAACCGGCGCGCTCCGACGAGCCCCGAGATGCGGCGCTCCCTGTTGGGCCGATGTTGTCCAATCCTGTAATGGGAGCCTCTCGGCGTCGAGTGTCTCCTGTAACGATTCATATCTCTCTGTCGGCAGAACCGCCGCTTGATACGTCTGATCCGTGTCGAGAGGGGCAGAGTGCGCCTGTATAGCGTGCCGATAGTTCAAAGCGCCCCACACCACGTTGTGCGTGACTCGCTCAACCACGGCGGGATTAATTGGACTCAGAGGTAAATGCGCGGGTTCTCCGGCCATGGCGCTCGAACGATATAGACGTAGGCGTCAGTTTGAGATCGGACGAGCAATTTACCGCGCGATAGCAAAGAGGCGACGATAGCATTTCCAACCTGACTCGCGCTGAGATGGTCGATCCAGCGGCGCGGGATTCACCAATGCGTTACGCGATAGTGAAAGCATTTCGGTGGTTTGTAAACAAATAATAATTGGTATTGCGAATGGAATAAGTAGTGGGATGCGCGATTGGCAGAGCAACGGAGACTGGGAATGAACAAGAAGATTATTGCTGTTTTAGCAGTTTCTCTCGCGATCGGCGAAGCGCATGCACAATCGAGCGTTACCTTGAGCTGGCTTTAGTTTCACGAATGGCATAGGCGCAAATGACAAATACCAGTGGGCATACCTGCTCAGCAAGGGACTCGTTTTATGGGGGGGCAAGCTCAAGGTGCAATCGGTCGCGCGACGCATGTCTTTTAGCGTCGTCCGGCACAGCAGAATAAGTAGGGTTAACTATGACATGTTTTGGCTTTGACATCGACATTTTTGCAATTTATCATGCAAACGATTGCATTGATGGAGAAACCCCGTGGAAGATTCAGACCATCTGAAGAACATCGTCGACGACGCCGCTTCGATAACCGCGGTTGTCAAGGCGGCCATGAACCAGACCGACAATCCTCGGCTCAAGGAGCTGCTCGACGCGCTAGTGGAGCACGGCCACGCGTTCCTGAAGCAGGTGCGGCTGACTGACGAGGAATTCGAGAAGGGCCTTGATTTCGTGAGAGCGGTAGGTCTGGCTTGCAACGATAAGCACAATGAGGTCGTTCTGCTCGCTGACGTGCTGGGTCTCTCGACCCTGGTTACGTTGCTGAACAACTCGGACGCAAGCGGCCGCACGCCGGGCGCCCTGTTGGGGCCGTTCTACCGGGGTGACTCGCCGCAATACGCGAATGGCGAGTGCATCGCATGCGAGAACTCACCCGGCTCTCCGCTCTTTGTGAACGGACGCGTGCTCAACACTAAGGGCGAGCCTGTTGCGAACGCCAAAGTCGACGTCTGGCAGGCCTCGCCAGTCGGCTTGTACGAAAACCAGGACTCGAGCCAGCCCGACAAGAATCTGCGCGGTCACTTCTACACCGACAGCCAGGGGCGGTTTACCTGCAAGAGCGTGCGTCCTGCCGGCTACCCTGTGCCCACTGACGGGCCGGTAGGCGTGCTGCTTGAAAAGCAGAATCGCCACCCATTCCGGCCGGCGCATCTGCACTTCGTGATCATCGCGGAAGGTTATGCAACCCTGGTCTCGCAAGTGTTCGCCGACGACTCGGAGCACCTGGATTCCGACGTCGTGTTCGGCGTCAACCGCCGTCTCGTCGGCACGTTCCAGCGCCACGATTCCGGCACGGGTCCGAGGCAGGACGTAGACAGGCTGTACTACACACTCGACTACGACTTCGTTCTTGCCGAAGGAACGCCCACGTACCCAACCCCCCCTATCAAGTAAAGCAGAGGTCTCACGTGTCAAACACACTTTCAGGGAAGGTCGCGGTCATCCTGGGCGGAACCGGAGGTATCGGCGCTGCTGCAGCACACCGTCTTGGGCAAGCTGGTGCCCGTGTCGTCGTTGTTGGACAGCATGACCTGGGCCGAGCGCAGCGCGTGGCCGACGGTCTGCCCGGCGAGGGCCACACCGCGGCGCTCGCGGCCATTACCGCGAGCGAGAGTCTGAACGCGTTGGCCGGGCTGGTGCGCGACCGCTATGGCCGCGCGGATATTCTCGTGAACACGGCGGGCTTCACCCAGCCCGTCAAACATTCCGACCTGAATGCGCTCACCGACGAATTGATCGATGAGATTCTGAAGGTCAACTGGCGCGGGCAATTCGCGGCCATCCGCGCTTTCCGCGAACTGCTCGATGCTTCAGGGGACGGCCTGGTCGTCAACGTTTCCTCGATTTCCGGCACGACGGGCAATGGCAGCAACATCGCTTACTGCGCGGCCAAAGCCGGTCTCGACGTGATGGCGGCGTCGCTTGGCCGCGCGCTTGCACCTCGCATTCGTGTCCTGAACGTGTCCCCGGGGGTGGTCGACACGTCGTTCGTTCCGGGTCGTGGCGATGACTTCAACGACAAGGTTGCCGCCACCACGCCGCTAGGCCGCATCGCGACGCCGGACGATATCGCGGCGGCCATCGAAGCCTGCGCCACTCATCTGAAATTCAGCACTGGAGTGACCATCGTCGTGGACGGTGGCCGTCGCCTGAACTAGTTGAAGCGAGGCCTAAAATGCATTCCCGCAAGACCATCATCACCTGTGCTGTAACAGGCAATATCACCAAACCGGAGCAGCACCCGGGTTTGCCGATCACCCCCGCGCAGATCGCGATCGCCTCGCTCGAAGCGGCATCCGCCGGCGCGGCCGCCGTTCACATCCACGTGCGCGATCCCGAGACGGGGCGGCCCTCAATGGATGTGGCGCTTTACCGGGAAGTCATCGAGCGCATCCGAGCGGTGAATGCCGATCTCATCATCAATCTCACAACGGGGCCGGGTGGCCGTTTTATTCCGAGCGACGACGACCCCAGAGTCGCGGCGCCAGGCACCACGTTGCTGCCGCCGGAAAGGCGTGTCGAGCATATTCTCGAACTCAAGCCGGACATCTGCAGTCTCGACCTGAACACGATGAACTCCGGCGGTGACGTTGTCATCAATACACCTAAGAATGTCACGCGCATGGCCAATGTCATCCGCGAGGCGGGCGTCAAACCTGAGCTCGAGATATTCGACTCTGGTGACTTGCACCTTGCGTTGGACCTGATCAAGGAGGGCGTTCTTGACGGGCCGGGGCTTTGGACCCTGGTGATGGGCGTCAAATACGGCTTCTCGGCTAGTCCGGAAACGCTTCTCTACGCGCGTAACCTGCTGCCGCGTCAGGCCGTCTGGTCGGCCTTCGGTGTCGGCCGTTCCGAATTTCCGATCGTCGCCCAGGCATGGTTGGCGGGCGGCCATGTCCGGGTCGGACTTGAAGACAATATTTACATCGCCAAAGGCGTGCTCGCCGAAAGCAATGCGGAGCTGGTCGCACGTGCGCGCGACATCGTGCATTCGCTGGGTGGCGAACTGGCGACCAGCCAGGAGGCGCGCGAGCTTCTGGGGCTGAAACGATGAGCGCGCTTCAGGGCGCGTCGGTATTCGGCGCGCCAGAGGTGGATCCGAGCGTCTACGTTGGCCATGGCACGACGCTAATCGGCGACGTGACCATCGGCCGACAGTCGTCCGTTTGGTACAACTGCGTGCTGCGCGGTGACGTCCAGAAAATTGTGATCGGCATGCGTACGAACATCCAGGACGGCACGGTCATCCACGGCACGACCAACGGTTTGCCAGTGATCATCGGGGATGACGTGACCGTTGGCCATGGCGCAATTTTGCACGCCTGCACCATAGAAAACGTGGGGTTTGTCGGGTTCGGTGCGCGTGTACTCGATGGGGCCGTCGTCAGGTCAGGCGGCATGCTGGCTGCAGGGGCGGTCCTCACGCCCCGCAAGGTAGTGGACGCGGGTGAGTTGTGGGCGGGAAATCCGGCGCGCCTGTTGCGCACGCTGAATGACGAAGAATTCGAGGGAATGGCAGCGTCTGCTGTCCGCTACGTGGCACTTGCCGAGCGCTATAGAACCGCCCGACCTGTCATCTTGACCTTTTAGGAAATAAAAAAATGAAAACAGTTCGTGTATTGGAAAAGAGCGCCGATATCGACTCACTCGATCTGCACATCGGCGCGCAAGACGCGCCGGACGTCGAGTTTGCCGAGTGTCTCGTGCGTGTGGTGAGTGCCGCGGTGAATCCGAGCGACGTGAAGGCCGTGCTGGGCTTCATGCCGCATGCGGTATGGCCACGCACGCCGGGCCGGGACTACGCCGGCGTTGTTGTCGAGGGGCCGCAAGAGATGCTCGGCAAGGAAGTGTGGGGCAGCGGCGGCGAGTTGGGTGTCCGGCGCGACGGCACGCATGCCGGCTATCTTGCTGTGCCCGTGGGCAGTGTGCGCGCCAAGCCGGCAAATCTGACCATGGAGGAGGCGGGCGCGGTCGGCGTTCCCTTCGTGACCGCCTTCGAAGGACTGCAACGAGCAGGCGGCGTGGAAGAAGGCGACGTCGTCCTCGTGCTGGGGGCGAACGGGAAGGTGGGGCAGGCCGCGATACAGCTTGCGACCCAGGCTGGGGCGACGGTGTTGGGTGTCGAACGTACGAATAAACCGTACATTGGCCATGCGAACGCCGACGTCACCATGATCGACGCCTCGTCGCAAAACATCGACGAGGTGGTCCTTCAATTGACAAATGGTCACGGCGCGGACATCGTGTACAACACAGTTGGCAGTCCATATTTTGAAAAGGCCAACAAGGCCATGGCCGTGCGCGGGACTCAGATTTTCATCTCTACCATCGAACGTCCGGTGCCGTTTGACATCTTTACGTTCTATCGGGGGCAGCATACCTATGTCGGCATCGATACGCTCGCACTCGACAGCACGGAAGGCGCGTTTATTCTCGACGCATTGCTGCCGGCATTCGAACGCGGCACGTTAAAGCCGTTTCCTATCGTTGAGAATTTTGTCTTCGATCTCTCCGACGCGGCGCTTGCGTATCAGGCTGTTTTCCGCGGCGCGGCTAACCGGGTTCTGCTCAAGCCATGAACGTAACCCGTTTCGAAGAGGCGCCGGAATATTTTCCGCCCAACCACTTTTCGATGCGGTGCGTCCGGCTTCAAGGTCATGAAGCCGGACCGGCGGAGTCGCTGTGGCTAGGCGTTTCGGCGATCGAGCCGGGCGGCTACACCACGTCGGATGCGTCGCCCGTTGAAAAACATTATGTGGTGCTGGAAGGTGAGGTCATTGTCGTGACGGATGAAGGCGAGGTTGTGCTCGCGGCCTTCGATTCGTGCCGCATTGCGCCGGGAGAACCGCGGGCATTGCAAAATCGTTCCCGCAGTCCGGCGAAGATTCTGTTGGCGATGCCGTTTGTGCGGCCTGAGCACTGCTGATGAGACGACGGCGGTGATAGGCCCTCGCGTGCTTCCCATGACGACCCGCAAGGGTTGCGCATGATGCATTCCAGCGGTGTTGTGACGGATATGCAGTTTGGCGCCGGTGAACAGGGGCATGCCCAAGCCGCCGCTGTCGGCTGCTTTCTCTATGTGCGGCAAGGCGGCGTGTGGATAACGGTGGGGCGACGCGCGTACTGTGTGACGCAAGGCAATGGCATCTGGCTTCCGCCGGCCGTCGCGCATAGCATCTCCACGACGTACGCAGCCGATATTTGCGCGCTTCGGATCGATACCGGCCTGCGTGCAGATTTCGTGCCGGCGGTGCGCGTTCTGAATTGCTCCGCGGTATTGATCGCGATCTTCTCGGCGACGCAACGATCGACTATCGAGCGCTCGTATGCAGCGGTCGTGGCTCTGATCGCCGATGAGTTGCGTGCGGGGCCTGAAACGGCCAGAAATTTTGCTGTCCGAATGCCGTCATCGGGAAGCCGTGTCGCGGCGCTATGCGACGCGCTGCTCGTGCATCCTGGCAAAGATATGGCGATCGAGGACGTAGCAAGCCGGACGGGCGTCAGTCGCCGTACCTTGAGCCGGATTTTTACCAAAGAACTGGGCGCCAGTGTCGGCCGATGGCGCCGGGAGGTGCAGGTAGGGGCGGCGATGTGCGCACTTGTGCATGGGATTTCCGTGGCGGAGACGGCCCGTGTTCTTGGATTTACATCGAGCGCGTTCTCGACGTTCTTTAAATCGCGGATCGGCAATTCACCACGCGAATGGCTCGCGCGTCAGAGCATCAGACCACCCGAACGAAGCGCTTCAGGTTGAACCTGAGCGCTTCTGTGCTCATTCCGCAGAAGCGGGCGCGGTTTTCGGCGTTCTCGCGCGTAGCGATGTGTTGCGTGGCACGGCGGTCGAGCCGCGAACCATCAGTTCGGGGGGGAGCGTAATGCGGTGTGGGGCCGTGCCCGGCGTCGCAATCATCCCGAGCAGCAGTCTTGCGGCCTGGCGGCCCATTTCCCGGTGCTGGATGCGCAGCGTGGTTAAGGGCGGATGGAGCATGTCGAGAAGCGGCATGTCGTTGTGACCGATGAGCGAAATATCTTTGGGGCACATCAGATGCAGTTCCGCAAACACGTCATAGCACCCCAGCGCAATCAGGTCATTCGCGGCAATGATCGCAGTCACGCTTCTGTGCTCCTTCAGCAACTGGTCGCATGCCACCCGGCCCGCTTCGCGCGTGAATTCGGCGGCTTCGAGGATGACCGTGCCGGTCAGGCGATGCTGCTGCGTCGCCATCTGGAAGCCCTGGATTCGCGAGAGCCCGGTTGCCAGGCGCTCAGGGCCGGCGAGATGCGCGATCCGTTTGTGCCCCAGCTCCACCAGGTGGTCGACCGCAAGCTTCATGGAGAGGAAATCATCGTTGATCACTTCCGGCACCTGTCCGCCTTCCTCCGCGCGATTGACCAGCACGACGGGTATGCCATCGAGAATGCAACGGCGTACTAATGGGTCATGACGGGCAGCGGTGGCGAGGACCAGGCCGTCGACCTGGCGCTCGAGCATCTGCTCAAGCATGCGCTCCTGGTCTTTCAACGTGCCAACGGTGTTGGCGATCAGGACGCCATAGCCAACGGCCGCGAGTTCTTCTTCGATGCCACAGACAATCGGAGGAAATACCGGGTTCTCGATATCGGGCAAGCACACGCCGACCACCCTGGACTGGCCTCCGCGAAGTGCGGACGCGAGCTTGTTCTGACGGTAACCCAGCGATTTCGCGGACGCCAACACTCTGCGGACGACTTCATCCCCGATCAGGTGACGGGTTGCGGGATTGAGGGCGCGCGAGACCGTCGACGCGTTGACTGATGCATGCAGCGCGACTTCTCGAATGGTGACGCGGCTCGTTGCCCGGGAGTCTGATGTTTTGGCCATGGAAGTCATTGTATAGGTGCAAAGGGTTGCTCTCAATGTTGCACGTACAAACCCTATGTGGTGCGTGTCATAAATGAATTGACAAAGGTGTTTGTCGGAATAGTATATGCATACGTTTGCATAAAGATTGTCACACAGCAGAAAGCCATTCATGGCATTCGAGACGCAGTAAAAGCTTAATAATCACTCGCGCGGAGGCAAACGATTGCATGAATTGTGCGCAAGATCGGAGGTGCTGCCCGGGTGCATTCCTGCAACCGGGCTGGCGTACCGGGTTCGGGCACTCGCTTGACCCTGCCAGGAAAACATTTAAACGGAGACGACCTTGAAACTGACGACAGAACTGACGAGCCGACTGGCTAAAAAACGCATTCTCATCACCTGTGCGTTCGCGCTGGGCATTGCCGCAGGGCCAAACGCATTTGCGACAGGCGAGAGCGTCGCGGCCTTCTACAAGAATCAGGTCGATCCGCATTTCGCGCTCGTCCACGCAGGCGTCGACGCGGCAGCAAAGGATCTCGGCGTTTCGGTGACCCACTACGCGCCGACGCGCCCCAATGATCTGGGCGAGCAGCTTAGCGAGCTCGAGGACGTCAGTGTCAGAAAACCCAACGTCGTGCTGTTCATGGGCGTCAATCCGCACGGCGTCGTTCCGGCGATCGAGAAGGTCAACGCGATCGGTATCCCGATCATCAACTACAACGATCGGGTGGCAGGCGGCAAGTTCGCCTCCGTCGTCGTTGCCGATGACTTCAACCTTGGGCTGGACGTCGGCCGCTATCTGCTGAAGAGCATGGACGGGAAAGGCAACGTCGTCATCCTTGAAGGCGTGAAGGGTTCCACCACGAGTGACGAGCGGGTGCGCGGTTTCCACAAGGCGCTGGAGGAGTTTCCGAACGTTAAGCTGCTCGCCTCGCAGCCTGCGAACTATCAGCGTTTGCAGGCACTTCAGGTCATGGAGAACCTGATTCAGTCGAATCCAAAAATCGACGGTGTTCTCGCGGCGGCGGACGTGATGGCGATGGGGGCGATCGAGGCATTGGAGGCGGCCGGGCAGAAGCAGGTCAAGGTGGTGGGTATCGGCGGCGTGCCGGAGTCGGTCAAAGCCATCAAGGACGGCCGGTTGCTGGCGACCGCCGAATTCAACGGCTACAAGATGGGCTGCATTGCCACGATGGCGGCCGTGAGGACGGTGCGTAAGGAGTCCGTTCCGCAGACCATTCTGATCAAGGGCATCGTCATCGACAAAACGAACTACGCACCGTTCGAAGTGCCGGGAGACAAACGGCAGTGTCCGAAATGGGGCGATGTCGTGAGTAACTAACGAGCCACGAGTTCGCGCTGTCGCGCTGCCGGATTTCGCTCGAGCGATACGCCGGCACCGCCAGTGACTGCTCAAGCCAAAAAATGAAGGCAAACATGGAAACAACGATTCCGAGCGATGGCGTGCCTCTTCTGGAATTGCGCAAGATCTGCAAGAGCTTCCCGGGCGTGCGCGCCCTGACTGACGTCGACCTTCAGTTGTATGCCGGTGAAGTGCATATGCTTCTCGGGGAGAACGGTGCAGGGAAGTCGTCCTTGATGAAGGTACTGTTTGGCGCGTACAGAGCCGACTCCGGCGAATTCTTCAGCAACGGCCAACCGATAACCATCGAGTCGCCTGCCGACGCCAGGCGACTCGGCATTGCGGTGATCTTCCAGGAGTTCTCCCTCGTACCGCATCTGACCATCGCGCAGAACATCTACCTGGGTCGCGAACCGCGCAACCGCTTTGGCCTGATCGATCATCGCAAGATGCATCTCGACGCCAGGGCCGCGCTCGAAGAACTTGGACTTGCCTACGATACCCACACGTACGCGGCCGATCTCGGCGTCGCGCAGCAGCAGATGGTGGAGATCGCGAAGGCGCTCTCGCACCATGCCCGCGTGGTGGTCATGGACGAGCCCACGGCGGCGATTTCCGACCGTGAGGCCGAGACGCTGTTCAGTGTCGTCAGGAAGCTGCGCGAGTCCGGTGCCGCAATTGTCTATATCTCCCATCGCATGAAGGAGGTGTTCGACCTGGGCGATCGCGTCACGGTACTGCGTGACGGCCGTCTGGTGCAGTCAATGCCGGCCACCGCGGCGACACCCGATGAACTGATCGCGTTGATGGTTGGCCGGTCAGTCGGGAGCGTGTACAAACGCCAATACTTTGGCGAGCCGGGCAAGGTCGCACTCGACGTACGCCAGTTGACCACCTTAACCGGCGTTCGAGGTGTCGATTTGCAGGTTCGATGCGGCGAGATCGTCGGACTCTCGGGACTTGTCGGCGCCGGGCGCACAGAGGTCGTGCGGGCGGTCTTCGGCGCGGACCCGATTCAAACCGGCCAGGTCACCGTCTTCGGGGAGGCTGTAACCGGCGGTCCTCACAAAGTCGCGGCGATGGGCGTGGGTCTGATTCCTGAGAACCGGAAGCAGGAGGGGTTGGCGCTGAAGCGTTCCGTGCATGAAAACCTGCTCACTTCCAGCCTGTGGAAACTCTTTCCGAAAGGGTGGTATCAAGCGGAGAAAGCAAGGAGTGCGACTAAAGCGCTTATCGACTCATTGCGGATCGCGCCGGGTGACCCGAACAAGTGCGCCCGTGTCCTGAGCGGCGGCAATCAGCAGAAGATCGTGATTGGCAAATGGCTCAGTGCCGGCTGCCGGCTGTTCATATTTGATGAGCCGACGCGCGGCATCGACATTGGCGCAAAGACGGAAATCTTCAACCTGATCGAAAACCTGATTAAAGACGGTGCCGCCGTTCTGCTCATCAGTTCTGAATTGACGGAGATCGTTCACGTTTGCGATCGCGCATACGTCATGCGCGAAGGCGTGATCTCAGGCGAATTGCCTAGAGAAAGCTTGAGCGAACAGAACATTCTTCGTCTGGCGATGCATGGGAGTTAAATGATGGAATTAACTGTTGAACGAGTCAGTGTGATACGAAAGCGACGGCCTGTGCCGTCGATTGTCACGGCGAGTGGCGCACTTGCGTTGGCGGCGGTGCTCGGCGTGCCCGGATTTGCATCGAGTGGCAACATCACCAATATCGGACTGCAGGTTTCAATCCTGCTCATGATTGCCATGCCGATGACACTGGTCATTTTGAGCGAGGGGCTCGACCTCTCCGTGGGCGCGCTTCTCAGTCTCTGTGCGGTCGTTTTCGCCCAGGCGCTGGGGTTAGGGTGGGGCATCGCGCCGGCGTTATGTGCCTCAGTCGCGGTGGGGATGCTGACCGGTCTCTTCAATGGCGCACTCATCGCGAAGCTGGGGCTTCCTCCCTTTGTGGTCACACTCGGCACGCTCGGCATTGCCCACGGTATCGCGCTAGTGCTGACGGACGGCAACGCCGTTGTCGTCGCGAACCCCAGCGTGGCCGAGCTCTACGTGTGGACTATTCTCGGCGTTCCGTTTCCGGTGATCTTTGCGCTCCTCGCGTATGCGCTCACTCATCTCCTGTTGTATCACACGCGGTTTGGCACCTATGTGTTCGCCATCGGCGGTAATCGGGATGCGCTGCTTCTTGCGGGTATCAAGGCCAAAGTCTTTCATATTGCGATCTATGCCTTCAGCGGCTTGATGGTCGGCCTGGCGGCGCTGGTGCTGGTCGGCCGAATGAATTCGGCTGAGCCTGCCTCGGCGATCGGCATGGAGTTCGATGCGATTGCGGCCGTGGTCCTCGGTGGCACGTCTTTCGAGCGTGGCGAAGGATGGTTGTTCGGCACAGTCATGGGCGTGTTGACGATCGGCGTTTTGCGCAATGCCTTGAATCTGCTTGGCGTTGAGTCTTCTCTTCAGGTTGTTTCCGTCGGGATGCTGGTACTGCTTGTCGTTGTTATCGATAGCGTGCGCAAGTCCAGAGTCAATGGAGCGAAAGCATGAGTATCCTGAACAACTCCCGCTTGGCGTGGTCCCGCGTCAGCCAGTTGGATGTGCGCCATCATGTCCGCGAGGAAATCGCCACGCTGATCTATCGCGCCGCACTCATTGTTCTGATTGCGATGGTATTGGCGTTCGCGACTTCTGCGTTCTCCACGGCCCCTAATCTGCTTAACGTTCTGCGTCAGGCCAGCCTGATGTTCCTGCTTGCCTCCGGGCTCACGCTGGTGATCCTGTCTGGCGGGTTTGATCTCTCGATCACGGCCAATCTAACGCTGTCGGCCTGTCTTGCGGCCGGTGTCATGAAGACAGGCGGGTCGCCGGTCCTGGCGGCCGCAACCGCGCTATCGTGCAGTACGCTGATCGGGCTGCTCAACGGGATGGCCGTGACGTTGCTGCGGCTTCCACCGTTTCTCGCCACCTACGGGATGCTTTGGGTCGTTCAGGGGCTCGCGTTTCATTACATGGGCGGTAACGAAATTTACGGCTTTCCGACGGGGTTCAGGGCACTGGGCACCGGATTCCTCGGTGGCATACCGCTGCCTGTCTACATGATGGTCTTCGTGCTGATTGGTGCGACGATCGTCACGGGAGGGCTCAATTTCGGTCGGGAGATCTACGCGATTGGCGCCAACAGCGAGGTTGCGAGACTCTCAGGCATACCGGTGCGCCGGCGAAAAATTGCTGTCTATACGATAAGTGGCTTGATGTCCGGGATCGCCGCGCTCATCTATCTCGCACGGGTGAATGCCGCAGATTCAGCCATGGGCGAGCCGCTTCTGCTTCCCGTTATCGCGGCCATACTGATTGGTGGCACGTCCCTGTTCGGTGGCGCAGGGAGCTTGCTGGGCACGTTGTCCGGGTGCCTCATGCTCGCGCTCGTGATCGACGGGATGAATCTCCTGAACCTCAACGCAAACTGGCAGCCATTGATCGTTGGCGCCGTTCTGCTCATTGCCGTACTCGCTGACGTGCTCGGACGGGGCAGAAAAGAGCGGATCGGTTGACTCCGCCGGGCGACAAATGACCTCAGGGTTGTTTGTCGCGCATTGTGTTGTTCGTCTTGCACGCCCTTTGCCGCCGTTGTCGCAATTTCTCGCAACCGTCAGTCGCGAAAACGGACTGTTTGATAAGCGGCGAGACTTCGAGGTCAAGGACTTTAACCCGATGTTCCGTATTATCTGGATAACGATCCGGTCGACCCAAACGTGATCGGTAACGAGATCAGTTGAGGACGCACCGGAAGAATAAGGCGGGCAACGGATCTTAAATGCGAGTCATTTGGCAATCGATTGCATCGGTATTGCATAGGTAAATCCTAAGGAAAGATTTGGCGCGGCGGTGGGTCGGAATGCCGGCTAAGGCGACGAACGAGGCAATCTGGCTGTCTTGCAGGTGCGTCGTGTGTTTCTTTTAGCTTGTCTTTCTTTCCCAAACGATTCGTACAACGAATATATAAATGCGAGCTGTGAAGTCGGAAGCGGCTGGCAGTGAATCCATTACTAAGAGCGAGTGAGGAAGACATGAAACGAAGGCTGATTGCCGCGGTCATTGGTGCGGGGCTGTGCAGCGCTAGTTTGAGCTGTGCGAGCTTTGCGCAGAGCAGCATCACGATGGCGGGCAAACTGGACGACGGTATCACGTTCGTCGACAACGAAGGCGGTCACCACAATTACAAGGCCGATAGCGGCGTGCTCTTTCCAAATCTATGGATATTGACGGGCACCGAGGATATGGGCGGCGGCATCAAGACGGTGTTCAAGTTGTCGTCGCTGTTTAACCTGAACAACGGTCAGCTCAATCAGCCGAACACCTTATTTGGCCAGCAGGCATGGGTGGGTCTGCAGACCGATTACGGCACGCTGACAATGGGCAGGCAGTTCGACTTCAGCGCGGATTTCTTTGGGCAGTTCAACGTGGGCGCCTCCGGCAGTGGTTACGCGATCCATCAGGGCGACTTCGACCACACCAACAATGACCGCTTGAACAACTCCATCAAGTACACGAGTCCTGTGTGGGGCGGCTTCACGTTTGGCGCGATGTACGGTTTTAGCAATACGCCGGGAAGTTTTCATGACGGAAGCGGTTGGAGTGCCGGTTTCCAATACGCCAATGGACCTCTGATTGTGGGGGCAGCGTACACGTACGAGGCCAAGCCCACGCTGGATCCTTATGCGCAAATTGGTGTCCACACGTTCTTCAATGTACCTGTCGCCTCTGTATCGGGCAATACCGCGACCGATCTGATGCCCGAGTTCCAGATCAGCTCTCTGGGAACGTTCGGGATCGGCGCATCGTACGCGATTGGAGACTTCACGCTCTACGGCGACTTCAGCGACACCGTCCTGAAGTACCAGGCCCAGACCTCGGTCATGCATGTCTATGAAACCGGGACGACGTATCAGGTCACGCCGGCCACGCAACTGGTTCTGGGTTATCAGCACACCGGCTTCGAAGGCCACACGTGGAATCAGGTGACTGCAGCGGCGCTTTATTCGCTGTCGAAACGGACCCAGGTTTATATCTCCTCGGATTACCTGAAGGCGTCATCCGGCGTGGACCCCGTCATCGGCGGGAGTTTCGCGCCCTCGCTGGCAGGTCAGCAGGCTGACGTGCGAATCGGCATGTATCACGCTTTCTAAGCACCCTTATTTCGCAGGTTTGTCTGCGCTGCGATAGCCGAATTGGGGAACTGCCCCCCGTCCCAGCTGCGGCTGGAAATTTTAACGATTGATTGGAGGAGTCAACACATGAAACGTACATACCTTGGCCTGGCTTTAGCGGGTACTTTCGCGGTCGGCGCTTATACGTGGGCGAGCAGCGCGGCGGAGACCGCGCCCAAATGGGTTGCGAATATTCCGGTGACGAGCGCCAAGCCGTTCGGCTTCGACATCAGTGCGTCGGCGGACGGCAAGTACTACCTGGCTGACGGGGCGAACGCCACGCTGGACGTGTTCGACACAAAAACGGCCACGCTGCTCGACCAGATTTCGGCGAACTTCGCCGGCATCGGACCCAGCCATGACAAATCGGGACCATCGGGGGTCACGCCGGTGCCGGGCACGTCGCTGGTGTACGTCGGGGACGTCAACTCGGTCAAGGTGATCGACGTCGCAACCAAAAAGCTGGTTAAGACCATTACGGTCAGCACGTCCGGTATTCGCGCCGACGAGAGCTGCCTGGACCCTGAGCATCATGTCGTGATGTTCTCGAGCGGCGCAGAGGAACCGCCTTTTGCCACCTTCATCAATACCGAGAGCCAGGAAGTGATCGGGAGACTCTCGTTGAAGGACTCGACCGGCCTTGAAGCGTGCGCGTATGACCCGAAGGGCAAGAACTTCCTGTTGAACAACGATGGTACGAAAGCCAACCCGAAAGGGGAGGTCGATGTGATTCCGGTCGCGTCGGTTCTCGAAGGCAAGCCTGTCGTTGCGAACGTTTTCTCGCTGAAGGGTTGTGAAGGCCCGACCGGCCTCGCGATGGGCCCGGGCAACGATGCACTGATCGGATGCGATCCGGACGAGGGCGGCAAGCAGACTACGGTGATCATCGACCGTACAAACGGCAAAACCGTCGCCGAGTTGCCGTTCGGCGGCGCGGACGAAGTCGTGTACGACCCGGTGTCCAATCGTTACTTCCTCGCCGCCGGTCACCGCTCGGCCGACAACGTCTCCCAGGTTGGCAGCAAGACGGCGAAGTTCGACCCGGCACTCGGCATTATCGACGCCGCTACGCGCAGCATCGTCGCGATTGTTCCGACCACGATGGGCGCGCACTCGGTGGCGGTGGACGGTGAGTCTCATCGTGTCTTCGTGCCCCACGGACCGGGTCACTCGGAGCAGTTTGCGGGTGCGGGCGTAGCGGTATTCGCGACCGAGTAAGCGCCCCTGTAGATGTTGCCGCGTGTGACTCGCAGTCGGACCATAGTCGGACCGTCGCCATTTCCCCAGGACTTCATCGAGTAGTCCTGGGGCGCCGTGCAGTACTGTCCCGCTGCCCTCAGTAATTCAACTTTCAAAGAGACTCAATCATGGTCCAGTTTCGTGCAGTTTCAGCTGCACTCGTCGTATCGCTTGGTTTGGTGCTTATCGAGGCGCCTGTGGCGACGGCTCAACAGACTAGTGGCGAGCAGGCGTCCTCCTCCATGGGCGCATCAACGCCAAAGCAGATCGCCAAAGCCCAACGGAAGGCTGCTAGCAAGGCCCGGCGGGAAAAGAAGAACGCCGAGTTGAAGGCTCTCGAGAAGAACGGCTATCGAGAGTCAGGCAATCAGGATAACTATCCGCAAAATCTCATGGACGCGGAGCGTAAGGCCGCTGCATCGAAACCTGCTACACCGGCGTCCGCATCGGGTCAATAACACCCTCAACTTTAAGGGTGACGTTGGGGGCTAAGTCCTCAGCGATAAGCCCGATCAAGAATTATCGGACTTGTTGGTAAGCGCGCAATCTTTCTGGTTATAGGGACGCGCGCTCCCCAGCATAAGCTTCATCTATCGAGCGGTGCTCGAGGTGTCATGAAGAGGAGACTAGCTTGAGATTCCGTCGTTCAGCTCCGTCAAACAAGGCTGGATTAGCCACATTGCTGGGTTCGGCGTGCCTCGTTTTTCTGAGCAACGTTTGCGCCGCCGACACGACTCAAGCGCAGCAGGCAGCGCCTCCGCTTGCAAGCTATTCGCTGAGTATCAAGCAGGCAATGAAGCTTGTCGACATTGCAACGGCAACTGCGCAGAGCCGCCATCTCGCGATGAGTTTCGCCGTGCTCGACCCGGGAGGCCACCTCATCATGGCTGTACGCATGGACGGCGCGCCATTTGCCAGCGTTGATTTCGCCCGCGGCAAAGCTTTCGCCTCCGTTGCGCTCGGTGGCCAGTCTGGCGCAACGCTGGAGCAGCGCTTCAAAGACGATCCTTCGGAGTACAGCAATGTTTCCGGCGCTGGGTATTTCGCCCCGTTTCTGCCGGCACGGGGTGTGTTTCCTGTTTTTGTCGACGGGCATCTGTTAGGTGCCGTTGGCGCGAGTGGTGCGCCCTCGGAGATCGATGATCAGGTCGTCAAGGGTGCAATTGAAGCAATCGGCGCAACGACTGTGCGATGACACGTCGTGTCCTATTGAAACGATATTGGGAAGATTTTCATGAAACGCGAAACAGAACAACGCGATGCAGTGGGCGTAACAGGCGTCGCGGACGGCAGGCATGCCTCGACATGTGACGCCACCGACGCTTGCCGCCGATCGATTCTGAAGCTTGGTTTCGGTGCGTTTGCGGCCGGTGCTTTAGGTTTGTCCGGCGCAGCTCGCGCGCAGAGCGGCTCGTCGCAAGGGGCGGCTGTCGCGGCAGCCTCGCGCGAAGGTCAGACCATCAAACTGGTGCCGTCGCTGGACACGGTCAAGGTCGGTCAGATCGAGCCTGGCGCGCCGACTGCGGTCACGATCAAGTCGGGCGATACCGTCTGGTATGACGGCACGTGGACCAATTGGGGCAATGAGGCCAAGTATGGGCTGACCTTCAAGGAGCGCGAGCCGATCCGCAAGAAGTACCCCAACGGTCCCTTCTCGTTGATTGGGCCCGTCTCGATCATCGGTGCCGAAGCGGGCGATCTGGTCGAGTGCCGTATGTTGAAGATGCGGCCGATCGACTGGGGCTGGAATTCCGCGCCTCCCGGTGTCGGTGCATTGCCCCACGATTTCAAGCCTTACCTGCGCTATCTGAAATTCGACAAGGACAGGACCGCCGCAGCATATGTGCCAGGCGTCAATATTCCGCTGCAGCCATTTCAGGCGTATATCGCCACGCAGCCAGCCGGAGAGAAACCCATCAGCGCGAATCTCGCCGGCAACTACGGCGGCAATCTGGACTGTGCCGTGCTGGGGGTGGACACGTCGATCTTCCTGCCTGTACAGGTAAGCGGTGCGCGGGTGTGGACGGGCGGCTCCATGGGAGCCTCGGGTGAAGGCAACGTCGATCAGACCTCGATTGAGACTGCCTTCGAAGAGATGCGCATCCAGTACATCCTGCACAAAGGCGCCGCACTGAATGTGCCGATGGCGGAGACCCCCGACCACTGGATCGGCTTCGGGTTTTCCGACTCCCTCGAGAATTCACTGGTTGCTTGCCTGCGCCAGATGATCAGCTGGCTGTCCGCCGCCAGTGGCATTGCACCGGAAGATTGCTACGGAATCTATAGCGTGGCAGGCAGCTTCCGTGTGACGCAATACGCCAATCAGACCGGAACGGTCTACTCGACCATTCCGCCCAAGGGTATTCATTGCATGCTTCCCAAGCGCATTTTTACCCCCGCGCTGCAGCAACGCATCGCAGCGTCTATACGGGCCTGAGTCCATGGTGGTGCGTCAGTTCAACAGGTGTGTACTCGCGCCTGGCTACAGCATGTCAGCCTGGTCGCGTACCCGTGCGCGAGTTGCAAAGGAGATGATTCGATGATTGCAAAAGACCCGAAGCCGTCCATGGAAGGCGGCCTGGCCAAAACACGCCGCGTGGGGCCAGTGCTGGCCCTGCTGGTGTGCTTCCTGGTGATCGTTCTGGACGGATTCAACACCACGTCGATCTCCTTTGTCGCGCCGAGGCTCGCATATGAATGGCATCTGGCGCCGGCGCTCTTCACCACCGTGTTCGTGGCGACGAACATTGGCGCGGCGATCGGCTTCATGATTTCTGGGCCGCTCGCTGAACGTTTCGGACACCGTTACATTGGCGTCGCGAGCGTTGTGCTATTCGCCGGGAGCACGCTCGTGACGGCGTACGCGACCAATATCGCCAGCGTGTCCGTCATGCGCCTTGCCGCAGCCATCGGTTTGGGCGCGGCACTGCCGATCGCCATTACGGCGGCGGCCGGCATCATTGGCGCGAAGCACAAGGTGGCGGCGTCCCTGCTCGTTACGACTGGCATGTCCGTGGGCGCGGTCACGGGCGGCGTGGCAGGTGGTCCTCTGATGAGTCACTTTGGCTGGCAGTCCGTCTTTGTGACCGGCGGGATCCTGCCTTTCCTGCTGGTTGTTGCGTTCTTTCGCATCCTCCCCGCGCGCAGCCCGGTGGCCGCGGATGCCGCCGGCGTGCGTGTGCCTAACCCGCTCAAGGCGTTGTTCGAAAATGGTCTGGGCGCCTATACGTGCCTGCTGTGGCTGTTTTCATTCCTGATCTTCATGGACGTCTATGCGTTGCTGTTCTGGGTGCCGACGCTGCTCGTCGACTTCGGCTTCTCGGCGGACCATGCGTCAGTCGGTATGGCGGCCTTCAGTATCGGTGGTCTCAGCGGCAACGTCCTGATGACGGTGGCGGTCACGATGATGACGCTTGCCGGCAGGCTCAGGGTGAAATCGGCGCTGGTTGTGGGACTGTTGCTGGTGATTATCAGCGTCGGCAGCCTTAGCCAGGTGGCGGTGACGCCGGCTATCGTGCTGCTGTTCATCGGTGTGATCGGCGCTGGTCTGGTCAACGGCATCATGGGTCAAACCGCGCTCGCTGTCGCCTTCTATCCGCCGGAGATTCGTGCAACCGGGGTGGGCTGGGGGCATGCGATCGGGCGGGTCGGTTCCTTCGTGGGACCGGCGATTGGTGGAGGCTTGCTGTCGCTCGGTTGGCCGGTGCGCGAGATTCTCCTCACCTCCGTTGCGCCGGCCTGCGCGGCGATCTTCGCACTCGGCGCCCTGTCGCTGGTCGGTCGCAGAGCGGTTCAAAAGTTTCCCGACAGCGCCTTGGCGGAGAACTGAGACTCGCCACGTCGTGCTTGGCTCACTGACAAGTCGTCCATTGGGTTCGCAAACGCCGGCGCGCTACTGGCGTCAACGATGCACCTGGGACAGCGCGCCTACATTCAGACGACAGATCCAGCTTTTTAATCCAACGCAAAGACACTCTCAATCATGAAGATTATTGCTTACTCCGACGGTGGCCCCATCGAACTCGGCATCGTCACCAGCCCGACCCATTTCGTTGCCGTCTCCGACATTGAGCCGGACCTGCCGTCCAACCTCATTTCAATCCTGGAGCAGGAAGATGGGCTAACGCGCTTGCAACAAGCAGCACAAGGACGTCAAGGTGACCGGGCGCTCGCTGACGTCACGCTCAAGCCCTTCCTGGACCGCCCGAACGCGATGTGGGCCCTGGCGTTGAACTTCAAGAGCCATATCGCGGAAACGGGACTTCAAACGTCGATGGAGTATCCGCACCTTTTCATGCGTACGGCAGCGTCCTATGTCGGCGCCGGCGAGCCGATTCTGGCGCCGCGGGAATCCGTTGCCCGCGCGTTCGACTATGAGGGCGAACTAGGCGTCGTCATTGGCATGCCTGGGCGTTATATTCCGGTGGAGCGAGCGCTGGAACATGTGGCGGGTTACACCTGCCTCAACGAAGGATCGGTTCGCGAATTCCAGATGCACAATCGTCAATTCGGCCTCGGCAAGAATTTCGAAGCATCCGGATCCTATGGGCCGTGGTTGATGACTCGTGACGAGTTTGGTGATCCTGCGAAGCACACTGTCACGACTCGCATCAACGGTGTCGTTCGTCAGAGCGCACCGCTCGACGATATGTTATTGGGCGTTGCGCAAGTGATCAGCTATCTCAGTCAGGGCTATCGCTTGCGGCCCGGCGACCTGATTGCGATGGGAACGCCCGGCGCGTTGAAACCTCAGCCGGATGATGTCGAGGGCCACGATCTCTCGCGTCAATACGGACCCTTTCCGACACCGGGGTTGGTGCATATGCGGTCGGGAGATTGGGTCGAGATCGAGATCGATGGACTGGGCGTTCTCGGCAATCCGGTTGCCGCCGACGCGTCCATCAGTGAAAGTGGCTACGCAGTAGAAAAGTCCGCGGCCTGATTCCGGGGTTACACCAATTCTGGCTTTCAGAGGGTGTGGGGATCATTCGCAGTCCCACACCCCCGTTCAGCCGCGCCGATTGTTCAGCGTCACCGAATGTCGGCGAAACTCACTGGGTGGCACCCCCATGTGTTGTGCGAAGAAACGGGTGAAGTGGCTGTGCTCTTCGAACCCCAACTCTTCAGCGACTCCGGAAAGGGGTTTGTCGCTAGTGCCAAGCAACTGGATCGCATGCGACATGCGGACCCAATCGATATAGTGCTGCGGTGAAATGCCCATGCACAACCGGAATTGCTGAAAAAATCTCGACCTCGACAGGCCGACTTGAGCAGCCACCTGGACGACGGTGGGATTCGTCACCGACGCGTGCTTGATGAAATCCACCGCTTTGCGGATGCGAAAATCGATCGGTCTGCCTGACGGGATGATGCCGGCCGTCAACGCAGGATCGGCAAAATCCCGTCCGAGTGCCGTTACCAGATCCGCAAGAATTGGCAAGCAATTGTCGTCGTGGGCAACCAGGTGGTTGGTGATCGCCGCAGCGATACGATCCACGTGGTGCTGCACGTCCGGCGTGACGACGACCTCGGCCTTCGGGAAGATGCTCGCGGTGCCGCTTTCGGCGAGTTTCAATTGCTGCCGCAGCCAGGGGGCTTCGATGACGAGGGACAGGATCAGGGAAGGCTCGTCGTCGCTGCTCCTTTTCGAGTGTTCGACCCAGGGATTCAGACAGAGTGCGCGCTCCGCAGTAAGCGCGCAATCGTCTGCGCCGACACGGAAATTGCAGTTGCTTCCGCCAAGCTTGAAAAGGAACTGGTATTGGGAGTGAGCGTGGGCGACAAGGGGACGGCTAATGAAGTTCACCGTTGCTCGCCCGAAACTTCCTTGCAGAATCCAGACGGGCTTGTCTCCATCAATTGGTACTGTCGTCATACCCAACATTTCTCCACGTGGAACGCGGCGGTGCATTACGCGTTGCCGGATTCCTTGAACACAAAAAAGACGCTTCGGTCAGCGGCTGGACCTTGCGGCAAGCCAGTCGATTGAAAACTCTGGTAGACGTCACTTAACCAAAAGTAAGGAGTGCAGTCAATGAGTAGAAACGTGTTCTGATATGCGATGTATCCGATCGCCTCGACTCACATGGGGACGTGATCATCTGCATATGAACTGGCTGTTGCGTTTGTACCCGTTCAACGCCGAGATCCTGGTCGTGTATGCCTGAATAGGCTAGGCCGCAAGAAGAATTCTGGACGATTTGACAAGCAATCGGCTCTTACGGTCAGGCTTTCCAGCAGGGGCCGGCTTATATTGAATCCATCGTGTTATTCCAAAGTAGGGATAGGTATGCCGTTTTTCGAACGAGAAGGGATGCGCTTCGCATACGATGAGTTCGGCCCTTCTGGGGCGCCTGTCGTTGTCTTCAGTCATGGCTTCCTGATGGACGGCGACATGTTCCAGCCGAACATCGCGGAACTCCAGGATGCGTTCCGTTGCGTCGTCTGGGACCAGCGAGGTTTCGGTGCAACCGGATCCGCGCCCCAAGCTTTCAGCTACTGGGACTCCGCACAGGATCTCATTGCCTTGCTAGATCATCTTGAGGTTGCCTCGGCATCGCTTGTCGGCATGTCTCAAGGCGGATTCATATCGATGCGTGCGGCGTTGTTGGAGCCGGACCGCTTTCGGGCTATCGCGCTGATATCGACTCGAAGCGATGTCGACTCCGAAGCGGTCCGGCAGTCCTTCGAGGAGCTGAAAGCAGAATGGGCACGTAACGGCGCTAAAAATGTCGCGCAAAATCTGTCGGCGTTTCTGTTCGGTCCCGAGTATGCGGCATCCGCATGGATCCAGAAATGGATGAACGCTGGCGTGGAGAACTTTGAACACCCGGTCAATGCGCTTGTCTCCAGGGACGACATCACGCCGCGCCTTGCCGAGATTACGCATACGTCGATCGTGTTTCATGGACGCGACGACGCCGCCATCAGCCCTGACTGTGCAGAGGCGCTCGCCGCCCGGTTGCCGAACTGCAAAGACCTTGTGATGGTCGATCGAGCGGGACATACCCCGAATTTGACGCATGCCGATATTGTGAATCCGCCGTTACGGGATTTCCTGCTTCGCTATGCTCGCTAAGGCGAGGCACGCGCTCCTCGCCTACTTGCTGCCCGGAATGGTCTGATTGTTGTCCCGTGGCACCTGCGCCGATGTATTTTGATTCGCGCCGCCTTGGTCTGCGCCAGGCGGTTGATAACGGGGGTGTTCGTGATCGTGATTCACATGCATATGCTCACTGGCAAAGGCTGGCGTAAACAGGGAAGTGCTTAAAACCACGACCGCGATAAATGCAGTGATATTCATGATGATCCTCTCCGCTTGATCTGAACCGCGTCGGCTTAACGCTGTTTACATTCTATGCACGACGAGGGGCAGTGGAAACCAGCGGATGGCCAGATCTGAATGATCGAATTTAAATCGTTCGTTTTATGGACAACAAGTTGGCCATGTCACCGATACAGGCGGTGATTTCGGACTCGATTGAATTGGCCGAAGCCGTTGTGACGAGTTACGCTGAGGTTTTACGTTTGGTGCAGTAAGTCAATTCATTGCATGCCCGCATCACGGTTGCCGCGCGGCGACGCCGGGGGAGCCGGTTGTCTTTGCCAGCCGGCACCCAACGCTTTGTAAAGCGCGTGTGTAGCGGTAATCGTGCTGGCGGGGGACATGGCTCCTCGCGGAATTCCTTCCAGGCCGTGTAGAACGAACTCGAAATCAAGAGCGGCTGCACGGCCGCGAGCATCAGGTTCGGGTCCATCTCGGGGGCGCGCTTGCCCGCGACCGCGATCACGCAGCCACCGAACGGCAGCACGACGGCGGGCGGGATCGCAATGCGCTCGGCGAGCCAGGTGAGTGCGCCCGCGCCGCAGATCAACAACAGCAGGTAATGAAAGAGCTCGCCGTTGCTCATCCGCGTGCAGGCAGATTGTGCAGCACGGAATTGTGTGAAGGATGATGGGTCACGATGATTGCTTGTCCTTTGCGGCTACATCGGAAACGTGGCCGCCGGGCAGTGGGCCGAACATGTGCTGGCTGCATTTCGCTTCGCTCCACGCCGCTTTGAGCTTGACGCCCAATAACATTCGACGTGCGACGGGAAGGATCTGCTCGCCGGCCAGAATGCCGAGCAGGCCCGCCAGTGCGACGGTGGGCGGCGCCGGCGACTGCACGCCGATCGCGCTGTAAACGATACCGGCAAGAATTCCGGCAAGGAACGAGAGGATATACGGCTTCATGATGCGAGTCTCCTTGACGGTCGGCCGGCGACAGGCACTGCGCAACAGATTGTTCACAAGCGTTTCGGGTCTGATCGAGTAAGGGAAAGAGTAGTTAAGTTCACGTAAAGGTGCAATTCTCGGAATCGCACTCATTTTTCGGGGTGTTCTTTCGCCGGGTTTGGTATTAAATGTTAACGCTGGACGACGCATGCCCCAGCGCAATGTATATCGGACTCCTCGCGGTCACGCCGGCGAGGCGAGGTTTTATTTTCTCCGCACCGAAGGAGATACACGTCATGAGCAATCCGAAGCTTGAAGTACTCACCCCGCAGAACAGCCAGCTCATCTTCATTGATCAGCAGCCACAGATGGCCTTGGGCGTGCAGTCGATCGACCGCCAGGTGCTGAAGAACAACGTTGTCGCGCTGGCCAAGGCGGCCAAGGTGTTCAAGATTCCGACCATTATCACGACCGTCGAATCGGAAAGCTTCTCGGGGTTTACTTATCCAGAACTGCTCGACGTCTTTCCAGGCATGAAGCTGCTCGAGCGTACGTCGATGAACTCGTGGGACGACCAGAAAGTGCGTGACGCGCTGGCCGCGAACGGGCGCACGAAGGTGGTCGTGTCGGGTCTGTGGACGGAAGTCTGCAATACGACGTTTGCACTCTGCGCGATGCTCGAAGGCAACTACGAGATCTACATGGTGGCCGATGCGTCGGGCGGTACGTCGAAGGATGCGCACGATTTCGCGATGCAACGCATGGTCCAGTCGGGCGTGGTGCCGGTCACATGGCAACAGGTCATGCTCGAATGGCAGCGCGACTGGGCACGCCGCGAGACCTACGACGAAATCATGGCCATCGCAAAGGAGCACTCGGGCGCATACGGCATGGGCATCGACTACGCCTACACGATGGTCCACAAGGCGCCGCAGCGCACGGCTACGCCGCATGAGGCGCTGCCGGCCGTGCCGGCGAAGTAAGACGCGCTCAGGCACCGCCCGCGGAACGTGCGCGAGATGCTCGACGAGAAGGTCGAGCAACGGCGTGACGCGCGCGGTGCGATATGTCCAGCCCTAACGACACCGGGGCTGCATGCGCACGACGCCGTGCAGTTCGAGCGCCTGGGCGCAGAGGCCTCGCTTTCGCCGACCCAGGCTTTTTCGGGCAGCTGAACCGCCCAGTTCTGCAGGTTAATTTGTCAGAGAGAGTGATCATATGAAACCGTATCTGGTGTCACTGGGTGCGGGCGTGCTGATAGGCGTGATCTATAGCGTGATCAAGGTCCGCTCGCCCGCACCGCCGCTGATTGCCCTCATCGGCTTGCTCGGCATGTTGATCGGCGCCTTGGCCGTCCCGACGCTCAAGCAGTTGCTCGGCCTTTGATTGAAGCAAACGAAATTTGCGAATTGAGCGAAGTGAGGAGACGCACATGAGCACTACCGGCACCCAACCCGATCTCATTCTGCATAACGGACGGTTCACCACGCTGGACCGTTCGAACCCGGTCGCCACCGCGGTGGCAATGGCCGATGGCCGCTTCGTCGCGGTCGGCAGCGATGCAGACGTGATGCCGCTCGCGGGCGGCTCGACCCAGGTCATCGACCTGGGCGGCCGGGCCGCGCTGCCCGGCCTGATCGACAATCACCTGCATCTGATCCGCGGCGGTCTCAACTACAACATGGAGCTGCGCTGGGACGGCGTGAGTTCGCTCGCCGTGGCGATGGAAATGCTCAAGCAGCAGGTCGCGATCACGCCCGCGCCACAATGGGTGCGCGTGGTGGGCGGCTTTACCGAGCATCAGTTCGATGAAAAGCGCCTGCCGACCATCGGGGAACTCAACGCGGTGGCGCCCGATACGCCCGTGTTCATACTGCATTTGTACGACCGCGCGCTGCTCAACGCGGCCGCGCTGCGCGTGGTCGGCTATACGAAGGACACGCCGGAGCCGCCGGGAGGCAAGATCCTGCGCGATGGTGCGGGCAATCCCACCGGCCTCCTGCTTGCGAATCCGAACGCATCGATTCTCTACGCGACGCTCGCCAAAGGGCCGAAGCTGCCGCCCGAGTATCAGTACAACTCGACGCGCCATTTCATGCGCGAACTCAACCGCCTTGGCGTGACCGGCGCGATTGACGCGGGCGGCGGCTCGCAGAACTTCCCGGAGGATTACGAAGTCATCCGCAAGCTGCATGACGCGGGCGAGATGACGGTTCGGGTCGCATACAACCTGTTTACGCAAAAGCCGAAGGCCGAGAAGGAAGACTTCGTGAACTGGACCAGCACGTCCCGGTATCACGACGGCACGGATTACTTCCGCCACAACGGCGCGGGCGAGATGCTGGTCTTTTCGGCTGCCGACTTCGAGGACTTTCGCGTGGCGCGACCGGACATGGCGCCCGAGATGGAGGGCGAACTCGAAGGCGTGGTGCGCGTGCTCGCGCAGAATCGCTGGCCGTGGCGGTTGCACGCCACCTACGACGAGACCATTAGCCGCGCGCTCGACGTGTTCGAGAAGGTCGACAAGGACATTCCGCTCGCCGGCCTCAACTGGTTCTTCGATCACGCGGAAACCGTCTCCGAGCGTTCGATGGACCGTATCGCCGCGCTCGGCGGCGGCATCGCGGTGCAGCACCGGATGGCTTACCAGGGCGAGTACTTCGTCGAGCGCTATGGCGCAGAGGCGGCGCAAGCCACGCCGCCCGTCGCGAAGATGCTGGAGAAGGGTATCAAGGTCTCGGCCGGCACCGATGCGACGCGCGTGGCGTCGTACAACCCTTGGGTGTCGCTCGCTTGGCTGGTGACCGGCAAAACGGTCGCGGGCCTGCGGATGTATCCGCAGCGCAACCTGCTCGATCGTGAGACGGCCCTGCGCATGTGGACTGAGTACGTCACCTGGTTCTCGAACGAAGAAGGCAAGAAAGGCCGCATCGCAGTCGGCCAGCTCGCGGACCTGATGGTGCCGGACCGCGACTTTTTCGCGTGCGCCGAGGACGACATCGCCAGCACCACCGCGTTGCTCACGGTGGTGGGAGGCAAGATTGTCTGGGGCGCGGGTCCGTTCTCGCAGCACGATGCGCCGATTCCGGCCGCGATGCCGGACTGGTCGCCGGTGCGGCAGTACGGCGGCTTTGGCGGCTGGGGCCGCTGGGACGTAAGTCAGCAGCGCGAGGGCGCTCCGCTTCAGCGCGCGGCCGCAGCGATGTGCGGGTGTGCGAACGCCTGCAATTTGCACGGCCACGCACACGCGCTCGCATGGGGCCGTGCGTTGCCGACCGCTGATGCGCAGGGCTTCTGGGGCGCGCTTGGTTGCTCCTGCTGGGCCATCTGACATGACGGCATGGTCCGGCCGCAGCAACCCGACATGGGTCCGCGCGCTGCTTGCGCAGCCGTGGGTCGGGCCGCTCGTGCGCCTCGCGCTCGTATCAGCCTGGCTGATCGGCGGCTTTAACAAGGCGCTGCATTTCGACAGCGCGATCGCGGAGCAGGCGCATTTCGGCCTGCACCCGCCCGCGCTCTGGGCAGCGCTGGCGGTCGCGGTCGAGATCGGCGGATCGCTATGCGTCGTATTTCGCCGCTTCACGTGGATTGGCGCGGGCGGCCTCGGTGTGCTGACCGTCATCGCCATGCTGGTCGCCAACAACTTCTGGAACCAGACCGGCGCCGCGCGCTTCATGGCGCTCAACAGTTTTTTAGAGCATCTGGGACTGATCGCGGCGCTTGTGCTCGCGACCATGCTCGGCGATACGAAAGGTGCGGCCGGCGGCAGCCGCACCTGATTGATCAGACAGAACGATGAAACGACAAGGAAATTCCGTCATGAAAACGATTCGCTCTGCGTTGCTCGCCGTGCTGATTGCGAGCGGTCTTGTTGCCGCGCCGGTTGCGTTCGCGACGCCACCCACACCGGCCGTCTTGCCGCCGTACGTCGCCGTCGGTCCGCAGTACGATACGACGCACGTGTACGTTGCGGCGGAAGACTTCGATCGCTTCACCGATAGCTTCGTCGCGACGTTTGGCGGCAGCAAGTCGAAGCCGGGCGTATTCCAGGTCACGCCGACGCCGAGCCAGACGATGTCGCAGCTCGTGTTTACGCCGTCGGGCACGATCTCCGTGTTCGGCTTCAAGACGCCCATTCCCTATCCCTTCGGCGAGGAGCGCACAGGCTACCTCGTGACCGACATGGACGCGGCGATGAAGTCCGCGCGCGTGCTCGGCGCGGACGTGATCGTCGACACGTTCCCCGATCCGATCGGCCGCGACGCCATCATCTCGTGGCCAGGCGGCCTTAAGATGCAGCTCTACTGGCATACCCAGGCGCCGCACTACGATGCGCTGCAGACCATTCCCGAGAACCGTGTCTATGTGTCGCCGCAAAACATGCGCAAGCTGGTTCACGCTTTCGTGAAATTCTCGCACGGCCGGGTGGTGTCCGATGTGGGCAACGCGCCCGGTATCGAAATCGGCCGGCCGAACGACACGTATCGCCGCATTCGTATCGAGTCGGGCTTCGGCAAGATGACCGTGCTCGTGACTGATGGCCGTCTGCCCTATCCGTTTGGGCGGGAAGTGACGGGCTACGAAGTGCCGAATCTCGCCGCGACGCTGGAGAGGGCGAAGGCCGCGGATGTGAAGGTGCTCGTGCCGCCGTTTACTTCGGACGGGCGCGACGCCGCGATCGTCGAGTTCCCGGGCGGCTATATCGCCGAGATTCACGCGAAATCGGCGCAATGACGCGTTGCATTCGTGGTCAGGGCGGTGGCCGGACATAAGCCCACGCGGACAATGGCGAGGGGAACCATGGTGTCGACTGCAATGCGCGGGAGTCGATTCGAAAAGGCCGCCAGTGCCCTGACCTTCGCGGGTCTGTTGCTGACGGGGGCAGACGCGAGCTTCGCGGATACGGTCGCGCAACCCGCAACCGGGATGAGCCTCGCTGCGGATGCCGCCGATACGGTAGCGCCTGCGAGCGGCAGCACATCGGCAGGCGCCTGCAATGCAAAGCGGCCCGTCGTCATGTTCAACCGCTGGCAGGAAGACTGGTCGGTGCTCGCGAATCCGTGCGTGCCGCGCGAACCGCTCGACGGTCTCAAGTACATTCCGCTCGGCGGCGACCCGGCATCGTATCTGTCGCTCGGCGTGAATATGCGCGAGCGCGTCGAAAGCAACAACGCACCGCTGTTCGGTATCGGCACGCAGTCGGATACGTATCTGATCCAGCGCGTCGAGGTCCATGCCGATGCGCATCTCGGCGAGCACTGGCAGTTCTTCGTGCAGATCGAGGACGCACGTGCGTGGGGCAAGAACGTGGTCACGCCGGTGGACAAGAACCCGCTCGATCTTGAACAGGCGTTTGTCACCTACACTGGCGCGCTCGGCGGCGGCACCTTCAAGTTTCGTGTCGGCCGCCAGGAGATGGCATTCGACCTGCAGCGTTTCATCTCCGTGCGCGACGGCCCGAACGTGCGCCAGACGTACGACGCGCTCTGGGCTGACTACGAATACCAGAAGTGGCGATTTATCGCCTACGCGACGCAACCCGTGCAGAACCGCGACGCAACCGTGTTCGACGACGTATCGAATCGCGACCTCACGTTCAGCGGCGTGCGTTTCGAGCGCCAGTCGGTAGGGCCGGGCGATCTGTCCGGCTACTGGTCGCGCTATAACCGCAGCAACGCGCGGTACCTGGATGCGAGCGGCGCCGAGCGCCGCGATGTCTGGGATTTGCGCTACTCCGGCACACGCGGTCGTTTCAATTGGGATGTCGAAGGGATGCTGCAGACTGGAACGGTCGGTAACGGCACGATACTCGCGTGGGCGATCGGCTCGATCGCGGGCTACAAGCTAGACATGCCCTGGGCGCCGCAAGTTGCTGTGCAGGTCGACGCGGCTTCAGGCGACCGCCACCCGCACGACGGCAGAATCGAGACCTTCAATACGCTGTTTCCGAACGGCTACTACTTCACGCTCGCGGGCTATACGGGCTATTCGAACCTCATCCATGTCAAACCATCCATCACGCTCAAGCCGACGGCCAATCTGGCGCTACTCGGCGCGCTGGGCTTCCAGTGGCGCGAGACGACCGGCGACGCCGTGTATCAGCAGGCGAATCAGGCTGTACCGGGCACGGCGGGCAGAGGCAGCCTGTGGACGGGGATGTATGTGCAGTTGCGCGCGGACTGGACGATTGCGGCGAACCTCATTGGTTCGATTGAAGCCGTGCACTTCCAGGTGGGGAACTCGATCCGTCAGGCGGGTGGGCACAACGCTGACTACGCCGGCATTGAGCTCAAGTACGGGTGGTAGATCACCCTAATTCGGCAGGCTTGTGCGGCGACTCCCGCGCTGATCTCTATGCAGCGCTACTGAGCAAGTATGGCGAGCGCGGCGCGCAGAGGGGCAAATGAGACTGTAAACAGTCCATCGAGCGGCTTGGTCATTTCCAGTATCAGGAAAATTGCCACGGAAGTGGATAACGCGCTCATAAACAACGCTGCAATGACTGTAGCGTTGGCGGGGGTGAGCATGCCAAACGCGCCGAAAATGATGGATAGCCACAACACCAGGGCTACCAGCAGCGGTATGGGGAGTGAGCCCACCGCTTGCAGTAGCGCCAGTCCGCGCACAGCCAGCACTTCATCGGCAATCTGGATGGCGTTCGTCTGCAGCTCACGCTGCTCTGCGTTACGCGGCGAGAGTTCTTTCAGCTTGTGCTGAAGGCCTTCCATCCCTCTTAACGCCTCGACGCTGCCAAGCGCTGCCACCTCCGCAGGGTCGCGGGACACGAGTGTCTGGATCCACGTGCCGTAGCTCTGCTTAACCAGGCCACGGATCTCCTGCGTTTCAGGTCCATATTGGGCTAGCACGCGATCGAGGCGAACGACGCCGGCGGCATTGTGCACAAGTTCACTGTTCACTGTATCGAATGAGCTTTTCGCCGACGAGATCAGCAGGCCAAGCACCAACGCGGCCATCGTTGCGATCAGGCCGGTCGCCAGCTTTACGACACCGACTGAATCGTCGCCAAGGTGATGCTGCGGCAGCATGGTACGCAGGTACAAGCCAAGCAGCGCGCTGCCGAATACACATACAAACACGATCAACGCGATAACGAAGTCGCTCACAGTTCAATCCTCAGTCTCTGGTCGTAAGCCCTGCGCCAATGGTTATCCAAAACGGACACAGGGCAGCGGTGGTCGAGCCAACCTAACTCTTTCCGGCTGTGTTGGAAGGCGAACCTTGGACACGACGCGGACAGGCTACCGGCCGCAACGCCCACCATACCGTGCAAAGCGCAGCTTCGCCAGTCTAGTGAACGTTCGATGAAGCCGCTGCCGTGTTGGCCGAGGCCACGTTGGACGAGCGAACGAAAGCGGTTCAGGCGGGTTTGTCGAACCGATCGGGCGTGCTCGCGCCCCACAGCACTTCGAACAGACTGCACTCGAACGCAAAGAACTCCGCGCTTTGAATGGACAGCGCGTAGTGCTCGGCCCGCGATGAAACGAAGGCCACAGTGTCGTCGTAGAGATAGGTCGTGATACCGACTTCGAAATCGGCGGGCGAGAAACGGAGTTCACGGAGATCGCGCTTCGACGATCGCCACAGATCGCGCGTATCGCCGGGGCCCGAGCGGATCACGCGCAGATTGATACCCGCGCGGATGCGTCGCACCGCGACGTCCCTGATGACCTCAAAACCCGGTGTCTGAAACAGCTCACTGTTAGACATCACCGCGCGCAACTCTTTACTCTGACATTCGAGCGTTTCGTTGAGCACAGTCTTGATCCCTTCGATACCCGGAAAATAGCGCACCCGCGGTTTTCCACCTGCTGAGTTGTGAATCGAGCGCAGCCGCGGGAGCACTTCCTGAACGAGCTGACGCTGCGCCTCGATACGCCTGAGCAGCGCGATCGGATCCTGCGGAATCACATAGCTGCGCGCGCCTTTCTGCACGGTCGCGACGAGTCCGTCGGCGAGCAACCGGTCGAGCACTTCGTATGCATTGGTGCGGCCGATGCCCGCCTTCTGGGCGATCGAAGCGACGGTGGACTCGCCGAGTTCCAGCGAGGCCAGATAGAAGTCGGCCTTGTTTCCGTCGATGCCGGCGGCCTGGAGCATCTCAACAAGGTTCATGTTCGCCAACCTCATCTTCGCCAACCACTACGCAGGTGGTGAAGGTCGTTACATGCCGATTCGTTCGCTTGGATAGTACACTAAAAGTGTATATAAATCAATTAGATATAAAATTTTTTGCTGGGCCGGAACGTATTTCAAGGACGCGTTTCACGGCCGCGACTAGCATTCATCCCAGTCAATTCGTTGACGCCCGGAGCCGATGAATCACATCGATCCGAAGCGGGGCGAACCGTGGGCCGGTTGAGTGGTCCGCTCGTGCGCCTGCTCCCCATGTATCCGTATTGGAGTCATCTCATGATTGAGTGGAAAGAAACGATTCAGGACATCAATGTTCGCCTCAAGGAACTGTCCACACGCACGCCGGACACCCTTCGCGGTTTTGGCCTCATCGCAGGTGCGGGCGCCAACACGAACCATCTCGGCGCGAAGACGCGTGAGCTCATCGCGCTGGCCGTCGCAGTCACCACGCGCTGTGATGGTTGTATCGCCTTTCATTCGGCAGAGGCCGTCAAGCTCGGCGTGTCCGATGCGGAAATCGCAGAAGCGCTGGGCGTTGCCATCAACCTGAACGCCGGCGCCGCCATCACGTACAGCACGCACGTGCTCGATGCCATCGAAACGCTGAAGCAAGCCTGATTATCCAGACACACTGATCGGAACCCATCATGACCAACCCCAAGCTCGAAGTACTGACCCCGCAAAACTCCCAACTGCTTTTCATTGACCAACAGCCTCAGATGGCATTCGGTGTCCAATCCATTGACCGGCAGGTGCTGAAGAACAATGTGGTGGGTCTCGCCAAGGCAGCGAAGCTATTCGGCATTCCCACCACCATTACGTCGGTCGAATCGCAAAGCTTCTCGGGCTTCACCTACCCCGAACTGCTCGACGTGTTTCCCGGTCAGCCGGTGCTCGAACGCACGTCGATGAACTCCTGGGACGACCAGAAGGTTCGTGACGCGCTGGCTGCGAATGGACGCAAAAAGATCGTGGTTTCCGGCCTGTGGACAGAGGTTTGCAACAACACCTTTGCACTTAGCGCGATGCTGGAAGGCGACTACGAGATCTACATGGTCGAAGACGCCTCGGGTGGCACGTCGAAGGACGGGCATGACTATGCGATGAAGCGCATGATTCAGGCCGGCGTCGTGCCCGTGACGTGGCAACAGGTGATGCTCGAATGGCAGCGTGACTGGGCGCGTCGCGACACGTACGACGCAGTCATGAACGTCGTCAGGGAACACTCTGGTGCGTACGGGATGGGCGTGGATTACGCATACACGATGGTGCACAAGGCGCCGCAGCGCGCCAACGGTTCCCACGAAATCGTGCCCGCGGTTCCGGCCAGGTAATCGGCCACCCACTGTCTCAACTGATGTCATGACTCCGGCCGTGTGGCAAGGCGCCGCCGGCCATCAGGAATCCATATGAAATTCAGTTAAGGCAGCCCCGATCTGATTCTGCCCGATGGCCGCTTCACCGTGCTGGAGCCGCAACGACCGCAAGCGATTCCGTCGTGAGCAAGCTGCAAGAGAGATTAACCGATGAAACTCTATCTGTTTTCACTAGGTGCCGGCGTTCTGGTCGGTGTCATCTACCACCTGATTGGCGTACGGTCGCCGGCACCGCCGCTCGTTGCGCTGGTCGGGCTGCTCGGCATTCTCGGTGGAGAGCAGCTTGTTCCCCTCAGCAGGCAATATTTCTCCGCCACCATTCACGCAGCGATGTCGCGCGCATCGGACGAGGCGAGCGCAGCATCCGGCACATTGCAGCACGGCATTTCTCGCGTCATGACTGCTCGCAAGATTGCTGGCAACGGAGAAACCCGCTCATGAACACTTCCGCAAAAACCCCCGACCTGATTCTGCACAACGGCCGCTTCACGACGCTAAATCGTGTAAACCCGACAGCGAGCGCGATCGCCATCAAGGACGGGAAATTTACGGCCGTTGGCGACAATGCCGACGTCATGTCGTTGGCCGGTACGGCGACAAAGATAGTCGATCTGAATGGACGATCCGTTCTGCCGGGGCTCATCGACAACCATACGCACGTCGTGCGTGGCGGCTTGAACTTCAATATGGAACTGCGGTGGGACGGCGTGCGGTCGCTGGCCGATGCGATGAACATGCTCAGGCGCCAGGTGGCGATTACGCCGCCACCGCAATGGGTCCGCGTGGTGGGCGGCTTCACTGAACACCAGTTCGTCGAGAAGCGGCTGCCCACCATCGAGGAGTTGAATGCCGTGGCACCCGAGACGCCCGTCTTTATCCTGCATCTTTATGACCGGGCGTTGCTGAACGCCGCGGCGCTGCGCGTGGTCGGCTACACGAAAGACACGCCGGAGCCTCCCGGCGGACAGATCATGCGCGACGGCGACGGCAACCCGACAGGGCTACTGCTCGCCAAACCGAATGCGTCGATTCTGTACGCGACGCTGGCGAAGGGGCCAAAGCTGCCGTTCGACTATCAGCTCAATTCGACGCGCCATTTCATGCGCGAGCTGAACCGCCTCGGCGTGACGGGTGTGATCGACGCGGGCGGCGGCTTCCAGAACTATCCGGAGGACTACCAGGTCATCGAAAAACTTTCCAGCGACGGACAGATGACGGTGCGTCTCGCGTACAACCTGTTCACGCAGAAGCCGAACGCAGAGAAGCAGGACTTTCTGAACTGGACGAAGACATCGAAGTACAAGCAGGGCGACGACTACTTCCGGCACAACGGTGCGGGCGAGATGCTGGTGTACTCCGCAGCGGATTTCGAGGACTTCCGCGAGCCGCGCCCCGACATGCCGCCGCAGATGGAACACGAACTGGAAGAGGTCGTGCGCGTGCTCGCCGAAAACCGCTGGCCATGGCGCATGCACGCAACCTATGACGAGACGATCAGCCGCGCGCTGGATGTCTTCGAGAAGGTTAACCGTGACATTCCGCTCGATGGCATCCACTGGTTCTTCGACCATGCCGAGACGATCTCCGAGCGATCGATGGACCGTATCGCGGCGCTCGGCGGAGGCGTAGCGGTGCAACACAGAATGGCCTACCAGGGCGAATATTTCGTCGAACGCTACGGCGCGGCGGCGGCCGAGGCGACACCGCCCATCGCGCGGATGCTCGAGAAGGGCGTACGAACGTCGGCGGGCACGGACGCGACGCGCGTCGCATCGTACAACCCGTGGGTATCGCTTGCGTGGCTCGTGACGGGCAAGACGGTCGGCGGTCTGAGCCTCTATCCGCAGCGTAATCGCCTGGACCGCGATACGGCGCTGCGGATGTGGACCGAGAAGGTCACCTGGTTCTCCAACGAAGAAGGCAAGAAAGGCCAGATCGCCGTGGGCCAGCTCGCGGACCTGATCGTTCCCGACCGCGACTTCTTCGCTTGCCCTGAGGACGAGATCGCGCACACGGTGTCGGATCTGACGATTGTTGGCGGCCGCATTGTGTATGGCAGTGCGGCGTTCACTCATCTCGACGACAGCGCTCCACCTCCGGCGATGCCCGACTGGTCACCCGTGCGCCGCTTTGGCGGGTTCGCGGCGTGGAAGGACTCGAAGGGCGAGGGCGAGGCGTCGTTGCAGAAGATGGCGGCGTTATCGTGCGGCTGCTCGAATGGTTGTGCCGTGCATGGCCACGACCATGCGCGCGCCTGGTCGAACAACGCGCCGGCGTCCGATTTGCGCTCGTTCTGGGGCGCGCTCGGCTGCGCCTGCTGGGCGGTCTGACATGAGTACAAACGCACAAAGGAATCCGCACTGGATCGCTGCGTTGCTCGCGCAACGCTGGCTGCCGCTGGTGGCACGCACGGCGCTCGTGTCTGCGTATCTGATTGGAGGTGTGGCCAAGCTCGCGAACTTTCATGGCGCCGTGCTCGAGCAGCAGCATTTCGGACTTCATCCGGGATGGCTGTGGGCAACGCTCGCGATCGTCGTCGAACTGGGCGGCTCGGTCTGCGTGATCGCCAACCGCTTCGTGTGGCTGGGCGCGGGAGGGCTGGGCGCATTGACGGCCGTTGCGATGCTCGTCGCGAACGACTTCTGGACCTGACGGGCGGCGCGCAGGTTTTCGCGTTGAACGGCTTCTTCGAGCATCTCGGACTCATCGCTGCGCTCGTCATGGCGCCATGCCTTGCCGGCATCAAGCATTCCTCCGGCCATGCCGGTGTTCGGTAAAACCTCAAAGGACTTTCAGTATCATGCGTAATCTTCGTTCCCTGGCAGCGACAGCGCTTGCCATCATCTGTCTCGCTGCATCGTCAGTCGCCTCGGCTACGCCACCGAGAATTCCACAGCCCGTCGCGGAGCCGCAGCTCGCTGTGGGGCCGCAATACGACACCACCCATGTCTATGTAGCGCCTGAAGACTTCGACAAATTCACCGATAGTCTTGTCGCAACCTTCGGCGGCCACAAGTCGCAACAGGGCGTTTTTCAGGTGACACCCACGTCGAGCAAGACGATCTCGCAACTCGTTTTCACGCCGGTCGGCACGTTGTCTGTGTTCGGCTTCAAGACGCCTGTTCCGTATCCGTTCGGTAGCGAGCGCACGGGATATCTCGTGACCGACATCGACACGGCCGTCAAGTCGGCCAGGCGGCACCACGCCGACGTCACGGTGGCGACGTTCCCCGATCCGATCGGACGTGACGCGATCGTCTCCTGGCCGGGCGGCGTCAACATGCAGTTGTACTGGCACAACCAGGCGCCGAACTATGATTCTTTGCAGACGGTGCCCGAGAACCGGGTCTACGTGTCACCGGAGCGCGCCAGTCTATTGATTCGCAACTTCGTGGCTTTTTCGCATGGCAAAGTCGTGTCCGATGATCACAACGCGCCTGGCGTCGAAATTGGCCGGCCGGGCGATACATACCGACGCGTGCGGATCGACTCGGGATTCGGCAAGATGACGGTGCTGGTGACCGACGGCCACTTGCCCTGGCCGTTCGGCCGGGAGATGACGGGCTATGAAGTGACGAATCTCGCCGACACGCTGCAGAAGGCGAAGGCGGCAGGCGTCACGGTGCTGGTCCCGCCGTTCACTTCGGATAACCTCGAAGCCGCGCTCGTGCAGTTCCCGGGTGGATATATCGCCGAGATTCACGCAATTGCGCAGTAGACGCGGGATGGCGGGGTGATGCGCCATGACGGTCGCGAGGCCATCCGATGTCATTCCCCGGCATGGGAGACGATCGATGAAATCTGAAGACAGCGTGCTCGCCGCCATCGCGGGCTACGTAGACACACTTAGCTTTGTCGCGCTTTTCGGGCTGTTCACCGCTCACGTGACGGGCAACTTCGTGCTGATTGGCGCCGGAGCGGCGGGTTTCGGCCAGGGCGTGTTCATGAAGTTGATGGCGTTCCCCGCATTCGTTGCAGGCGTGGTCGTCAGCAGCGTGCTTGTTAAGAGCGTCGGACCCGCGACGCCCAACCGCGCGGCGTGTGTTCTCTACGCTGTTCAGGCAGCGCTCATGCTGGCCTTTTGCCTCGCGGGTGTCGGCGTCTCGCCGGTTGTGCATGCAGATAGCACGCCCGTCATCGTCTGCGGGATGATCGGCGCAGCGGCAATGGGCGTGCAGAATGCGCACGGCCGGCTTGTCACGCGTCCCGGCGTGCCCAACACCGTGATGACGGGCAACGTGACGCAGGCCGTGCTCGACACGATCGACATCCTGTCGCCGCAGATGCCATCCGAAGCACGAGCGGTGGCGCGAACGCGACTGGGGAAGATGTTGCCGACGATTTTCGCGTTCGCAGCTGGCGCAATCCTTGGCGCTCTCGCGTATCGGCACACAGCGTTCTGGGCGTTGCTGCTGCCGTGCGTCGTGCTCTTGTGGCTGGCTTTGAAGGCTCGCAGCGCACAGAAACAGCTGGCGGCTTCCGGATCGGTGACAGACGCGAGGAGATAGTCGGACAGGCGTGGCCGGCCTGCTCATCCCGTGGTGCCCGGAACAGCTGGACGTGGCAGCCGGCGGACGGGCATGTGTGTGCAAGTACCATTGCCGCGACATATCCAGCCTTGCAACCCATCGTGACAGGCAGCTTACACATGCATGGAACGCGCGGGTGTTTCGGCGCGCTTCATGGCTAGAAAGCGGTGAATCTGCGCGACCACGGCTGCCCCTTCGCCCACGGCCCCTGCAACGCGCTTGGTGGAACCCGATCGAACATCGCCGATTGCAAACACGCCGTCGACACTTGTATGCAGCGGGAGCGTGGGCCCGCTGGCCCGTGTTCCCAGGTCGGTATCGGTCAACACAAATCCGCCCGGATCCAGCGACACTCCACACGTGCGCAGCCAGTTCGTGTTGGGGTCGGCACCGATAAAAAGGAACAGATGATGCGTCTTCAGACTTTCTGTACCCCCATCGCGTCGCCGATGGTGGACGGACTCCAGCCGTTCGTCACCTTCGAGGGCCGTTATTTCAGAACCCATATGGATCGTCACGTTCGGCAACGAGGCAATTCGCTCGATCAGATAGCGCGACATGCTGTGTTCGAGTTCCTGGCCCCTGACGAGGACATGAACATGGGCAGCATGCGATGCAAGAAACACAATGGCCTGTCCTGCTGAATTTCCGCCACCGACTAGCAGCACGGTTTCGCTGCGGCAAAGCCGGGCCTCGATCGACGTCGCCCAGTAATAGACGCCGTGACCTTCGAAGCGCGCAAGCCCGCTCACTGCCGGACGCCGATATTCCGCGCCGCTCGCGACGACTACCGTCCGTGCCGCAACGCGCCGCGAATCGGCAAGCTCCACCTCGAGCGGGTATGCGCTGCAATGCAAGCCTTTCACCTCGACGGGAATCGCGATGTGCGCGCCGAATTTCTGCGCCTGGTTAAATGCCCTGCCGGCTAGCGCTTGCCCCGAAATACCCGTTGGAAAGCCCAGATAATTTTCGATGCGTGCACTCGTGCCTGCCTGGCCGCCCGGCGCGCGGCAATCGAAGACGGCCACTGACAAGCCTTCGGATGCCGCATAGACGGCTGCCGCCAGGCCAGCGGGCCCGGCGCCGACGATCGCGACGTCGTAAACATGCCTGGGATCGAATTCCGGCACGAGTCCCAGGCACGAGGCGAGCTGCCCGTCGTCCGGATTGCGCAGCACGGTGCCGTCCGGGCAGACAACGAGCGGCATGTCATCGCGCCGAGGCGTCATGCGCTCGAGCAACGCGATGGCATCGGCACCGCTTTCGTCAAGCGTCATATGCGGGTAAGCATTGCGTTGCAGGAAATGTTGCAGCGCGAGGAGCCGCTCGTTGTCGGGCGGGCCAACGAGCACCGCCCCTTGCCCGCGCTCGATCGCGGCGACGCGCCTCAGGATCAGCGCGCGCATGATCCTTTCACCAAGCTCCGCCTCGCCGATCATCAGGGCACGCAGCTTGTCCGGCGAAATCACGAGCGCCACGACATCTTCGATAACCTCAGCATCGACAAGGCCGGGCTTGCCTGAAAGCATGCCAACGTCGGAGGTGAATTCGCCCCGTTTCGCCTGAGAGCGCAGCAAACGTCGATGGCCGAGTCCGTCGCGCGCCGTGTATCGAATCGTGCCCGACAGCAGGACGAACATGCCAGGACTCATGCCACCCGCGCGATATAGGAATTCGCCGACGACGTAGCTGTGTATCGCACCAAAGCGATTGATCCGATCAATCTCGGCGTCAGTCAGTACCGGAAATATCTGATGCCAGCGCGGGGTGTTATCTGGGGTCTGCGCATCCGCCACGGCAGAACGATCGGCGTCGTTCGTGCCGGCTTCTGTCTGGTTTTTCGGCCCGCCAGGTGGCGAAGCTGCGCCGCTGTTCATCGTGAACCTCTGACTACGCGCGTTGGGACCGGCCGGCGGAGAGTCACGCCCCTGGCCTTTTGGATAACCCACGGGGTAAATGTCGTCCAGTGATTCAAGATAGGTTAGCCGTCAACATGCAGCAAATAGGTAACACCAGTCTTGCTCTACCTCAGAGCTCAACCCGATGGCGAAGCGTCGCGCAAAGTCGTGTTTTGGTTTGGGGCGCTGACTTTGGCAGTACGTTTCGAGTTGAAGAGTTCAGCGAGGCGGCGGTTTTGCAACGTGCGACGCCCCCCAGTTCTTCGTCATGTAACTGCCTGGTTTGCGTGCTTACCTTCAGGCATGAGCCACTTGGCCATTCTTCGCAGATTTTGCGCAGTTGCTGCCATCAGAAACTCATCATGCGCACCGCTTGGACCACGCAGTCGCAAGCGATCCAGTTTGAGGATGCGCTTGAGGTGAGCGAAGAGCATTTCCACTTTCTTTCGCTGCCGGCGAGACTGTTTGTATTCTGGGGTGGCCGCGATGCGCCTCGCTTCATCGCGTGCGGCTTCATGGATGCTGCGCACAACTTTGCGAAACTGCATATTCGGGCAACATCGATTCTTCATCGAACAGCCGTCACAGTCCATTTGGCTCGCTCGGTAGACGATGGTGTCGGCTTTCGTGACGTGTGTGCGGGGATTCCTGAATGGACGCCAGTCGCTGCGCAGCGCGTTTCCCGCAGGACATCGATATTCGTTGGCCTGTTCCTTCCAGATAAATTCGCTGTGGGAGAACGTATTGTCCTTGCGCGTTGTTTTATCCCAGACTGAAACGTGTGGCTCAATGTGCTTCTGTTCAACCATCCAGCCAAGCAGCGCTGCTGTGCCGTATGCGGTGTCACCGACCAGTCGGCGAGGTGTCAGGTCCCGTTGGCGTTCGACACGATCGATCATTGTCCTGGTTGATTCGACCTCTTTGCAGTGCGCCTGCGCTCATTGATCGGCGCGCTCATGGGCAACCTGATCGAGTGGTACGACTTTCTCGCTTACAGCGTATTCTCCATCTATTTCGCTTCGTCGTTCTTTCCGAGCGAAAACGCCACAGTGCAGCTGATGAACACTGCCGCAATCGCTGCGGTGGGGTATGTTGCCCGACCTCTTGGAAGCTGGTTGATCGGATTCTATGCGGACCGCCTGGGTCGCAAGCTGGCTCTAACGTGGTCGGTTGCAGGGATGTGTTTCGGGTCGCTGATTGTCGCTGTAGCTCCGGGGTATCAAACCATCGGCGTATTTGCCCCTGCGCTGCTTATTGCAGCACGACTTCTCCAAGGTCTAAGCATGGGAGGTGAATACGGTACGAGCGCAACCTATTTGAGCGAGGTGGCGCCTGCCAATCGACGCGGGTTCTATCTCGGCTTTCTGCAGGTCAGCGTCGTCGCAGGACAGCTTCTCGCCCTAGGTCTTATGTTGCTCATGCAACGACTGCTTTTCACTGCGGATCAGATCGAGCGATGGGGGTGGCGCATTCCATTCCTCATCGGCGGTCTTCTCGCACTTTTCGCCATGTACATGAGGCGTCATGTCAGCGAAACACAGGCCTTCCAGGACGGCCGCCGGGAATCGTCACCGCCCGTGGTTCGTCAGCTGATTCAGCATTGGCGCAACATTCTGCTCGCGATCGGCATCACGGTAGGTGGGACGGTTGCCTTCTACACATTCACCGTCTACATGCAGAAGTTCCTTGTCAACTCCGCCGGGTTGAGCAAGGAGAACTCGACGCTCATCACCACTGGCGCGCTGCTTTTGTACCTGCCGCTGCAACCGTTGTTCGGTCTGGTGTCGGACTTGATCGGGCGTCGACCCGTTCTGATCTTTTTCGGTTTGAGCTGCACGCTGTTCCCGGTTCCGCTTTTTGAGGCTCTCAGCCGCACGAAAAGCACGGTGATGATGTTCATGCTCTGTTTCGCGGGGCTGCTCATGTTGAGCGGTTTCACTTCCATCCACATGCTGGTGAAGACGGAACTTTTTCCGGCGCGGATCAGGGCACTTGCGGTTGGGCTCCCCTACGCACTGACGACCGCGATCCTCGGTGGCACGACGGAACTTGTCGCGTTGCGGTTCAAGGCATCAGGCCACGAGTCGTATTTCTTCTGGTACGTCACAATCTGGGCCGCCATTTCCCTGCTCGTCTATCTACGGATGCCTGAAACCCATGTCAGGCGAGCGGCGGTGAGTCCGGCGCGCCGTGCTTCGTCGAACCAGGGCGATTGCTGAAGCTGCCGCGCAAAAAAATGGCTGGCGTGAGTGGGTCGAACGTTTTCACCGGGATGCGCCGCGTTCAAACGGCTGTGAAAGCATCCAGGTGCATGCCGCCCGACGTGTTCGCCGCTCGGCGACGTGATGACGGGCAGGGCAGCAACAGCAGTCACGTCGACATGCCGGACTTGCCATTTTTCTTCGGAACGATGCTGTTGCCCGAAGCGGAACGCTCCTTGCGTGCGGCGCCTCGTTGCGCTGTGCCGGCATGTCCACCACGCCCGGATTCCATCACGTCCTTGAGGTAGTGCTCTACCACGTGCTGGAACTCCAGCATCGCCGCGTGATGGTCAACCACGCTCTCATCGTGGCTCAGCGTGACGGCAGCTTTCATAAGGTGCTGGACGACGACGGCCCGGAACAAAGCTTCTTCCACGGAGAGTCGCGGCGCGAGGGCAGCCAGCACGGATGCGATTCCTTTGCGCAATCTTTCGCGCACTCCGGTGGCGCCGGGCAATACGACATCAAGAGCGTCGACCAGCCCCACGAAAGCGGGGTGCGTCGTGCGAAACGCCACGAATAACGTCGTCAGCCGGCCCGCAACGACCGATACGTCAAGCAAGGGCACCTTCTCGCTCAGCTGGCCGAACGCGGCTTCAAGCTCGATCACGTACTGCTCGATTAGCGTAACTGCGACCTGCTCTTTCGTTGGAAAGAACTGGTAAAGCGAACCGATCGACGCCCCCGCGCGCGCGGCGATCGCTGTCATCGTCGTTGCTTCGTACCCTTTTTCGGCGAATTCCGCACTTGCGGCTTCCAGTAACGACGCCACCCGCGCATGTCCGCGGGCGCGGCGCGGCGCCTTCGCTTCGCCCGTATTCGGCGTTGACTTTTGTGAGGCCATTCTCATATACTGTTTGTGAGCACCCCCTCACAATACACCAGCGGCTCGCCGCTTTCAACGGAAGACCATCATGTTGCAAAAACTTGACCCCAAGACTACCGCTCTCGTTCTGATCGACCTTCAGGAGGGCATTCTCGGATTCGGGAAAGCGCCCCGCCCAGCCGCAGCCGTGCTGGCTACCTCGGCAACGCTCGCAAAGCGCTTCCGGGAAGTGGACGCGCCGGTCGTCCTGGTCCGGGTGGGCTGGAGCGCCGACTTCGGCGATGCACTGAAGCAGCCCGTTGATCAGCCCATCGCGCTTCCCCCCGGCGGACTGCCCTCGAACTGGTGGGACTTCCCCGCCGAACTGGCGGTGGAGGAGCGTGACATCAAGATCACGAAACGCCAATGGAGCGCCTTTTACGGCACCGAGCTCGACCTGCAATTGCGGCGTCGCGGCATCGAAACCATTGTGCTCGGGGGGATTTCGACGAACATCGGCGTCGAATCGACGGCCCGCGCCGCGCACGAGCACGGTTACTCGCTGGTGCTCGTCGAGGACGCAATGAGCTGCGCCGCGCCCGAGCATCATGATGCGTCGCTGAATTACATCTTCCCGAGGCTCGGTCTTGTGCGGCAATCCGTCGATGTACTCGAGGCGCTCGCAGGCTGATGACGACCGATGGACAAGCACAGCGTGGCGGGAGAGCGACGATGAGCAGCGAATGTTACACCGGAGCTTCGTCGCTCCGTCGCCGCATCGAAACCGTGTTCGACGCGCGGGCGTTGGGTCGCGCCATGTTTGCGCTCGTCCCGCTTCTCTTGCTTGCACTTGTATCCGGCAGTTCCGAGTGGCTCACCGCTGCAATCGTGCCGGTCGCGATGCTCATCGCACTCGACCACTCGCAGCTTGCGCCGCTCGGCGTCTTCGCGCACGCTTTGGCGATCAGCGCGGGCTTCGTGATCCTGATGGGGTCGCTCGCGCACCCGCTGCTCTTTGTCGTAGCCACAGTCCTGTTGGGCATGGGATCCGTGCTGGTGACCGCGGGCGGCAGCGCCTTGCGCTCGCTCGGCAACTTCACGTTTATTCCCTCGCTGTATCTTGCCTGCGAAAGTGGGGAAGGGGTCACGCGGCAGGCGCTTATCAACCGGAGCGTTGAGATTCTGCCGTTCCTGTTGATAGCGGCGTTGCCGATCCTGCTCGTTGCGTCAGTCGAGCACTTCCGCTCGCGTGAAGCTGGCCAGCCGACTCTTGCGCATTTCGCAAAGTGGACTCGCCTCTCCCCAAACAGCGAGCGCAACGCATATATCGAGTTGGTGATCACCGTCGCGCTCGCGGTCGCTTGTGCTGCCGTACTTGTCGAATGGCGACACGTCGACAATGGTCAGTGGATGATCTGGTCGGCCGCCAGCGTCGTTACCGGAAATGCGGCAAGCGCCCGGCAGAAGTTTCGCAACCGGCTGACCGGGGCCGTCATCGGCGTGTCCTTCGGCGTGGTCGTCGGATTGATGATCCCTCATGCGTTGTTTATGCGTGTGTTAGTTGTGTTCGCCGCAATGCTGACGCTCATTTGCATTCGTCCGTACACGCTCGCATTCGGGGTCCGGTGCGCCTGTGCGGCAATCGCGTTTGTGTTGGCGGGAAAACCGTGGATTTTTGGAGGCGAACGCCTGCTGAACGTGGCAGTCGGCAGCGCCATTGGGCTGCTGTGTGCGCTCACGGCATCCGCCATTGCGGCGCACATGAAAGACACGTGCCGCTCGACGTGTGACTCCCCAAGACCCCGGCAAGACTGAGCGGGATTGCGCAGTCGCCTCTGATTAAGGGCGCACGAGGGTGCGGGCCGATTCGGTGTTTTGGACATTTGTATCGGCATTTCGCTGACTGAGGAAGAGCTGCATGTCAAGAGTGCTTACGATCGAAGACGATGAAACTACCGCGAGCGACATCGCGGGGGAATTGAGGAAACGGGGCTTCAGTGTCGATTGGGTCGACAGCGGAAGAGAAGGCATGGCATGCGCGATGAGCGACGAGTACGACGTCATCACGCTCGATCGCATGCTTCTCCGTAGAGCGAAGCAAATCTGTCACTACCATGCATAGCGTTGGCGTGGCAAACCGCGTGCATGTTGACATTTTTACGTACGTGAAAAACGGAGAAAATCTGTCAATTCGCATATATCCGTATTAAATTTGTCAATCTGCCTCCTACACTTCGAATCCCGTCTTCAAGGCGTGGATCTCATGAAATCGTCTCTGCCGATAGTCAAGCCAATCGCGCTTAAGCGACCGCGAGGCGCGCATCGATTCGATGCGTTCAGCCCCAAGCTGATCATTTCTTTTATGCAAAATTCCAAAATGGCAGAACAGGGAAGACTTCTCGGTCTCTCAACTCCGCTGCAGACGGCGTTTTATTCCGCCGGCCACGAATAAAGTTCGCCATATTCTCGTTTGATCTGAGCGATCACATTGCCGGAACGTGCAACAGGACCCCGGTCGACGCGAGTGCGCTTGTTGGCAAGCGCAAGGTTACTGGTGTCGCGCCCATGTTTATATAGTAGAAGCGCGTTGCACACGGCGCCCAAAACCGGCCGTATCGTCTGTGGTAAAAGACGCCCGAACGGGCAACGACAGCAATATAACCGACCGGCGACTATCGACGCAGCCAGCACGACCTGAGGGGTGCCAGAGTTGGGGTTGCGGCACGCGATTGACGATTGAGTGGGCCTGCCGCTCAGGTCCGCTTGCTTGATCGAGCTTCTATCGCCGGCACGCTTAGCCGATCAATATAGTCTGCCCACTCCTGCATGACCCTGCGACGATCATCGTCAAACGTTGTTCTATCGTAGGCCTTTTGCACATCGCCACGTTTGGCGTGTGCCAGCTGGGCTTCCAGAATATCGATATCCATACCGAGCCGTTCTCGTCCGACCGTACGAAGCATGCCCCGGAAACCGTGCGTCGCGTGTTTTCCTTGAAAGCCCATCTCTCGCAATGCTTTGCTCAATGCATCTCGATGCAAATGAGGAGTCTTTTAGCGGGCAGGGGACGGAAATACGTAGTGTCCCTTACCGGTAAGTGACTGCAACTCGTTCAGGACGGCGATCGCCTGCTTCGGCAATGGCACGATGTGATCATGCCGCATTTTCATCCGCTCGGCTGCAACGTGCCATTCAGCTGTCTCGAGGTTCACCTCGGTCCACGGCACCGCTGCAACCACGCCGGGGCGAAGGCCGGTCAGCATGGTGAGCTTGAGGGCGGCGCGTGTAATGGGAGACTTGTAGGCATCGATAGCAAGAACGAGCGGAGCGATGTCGGCAGGCCTGGTGATCGCTGGTATATGGCCTTTCCTGTGGCGAGGCACAACGCCGCGCAGTATCAAGGCGGCGCCATCTGCGCGCAGTCCATTCTGGACGGCGTACGTCACGATGCCACCGACATACTGCCGTGCTTTGGTCGCGAGGTTGGGCGCGTGGGAGGCGATCGCTTCGAGTATGGGTTTGACCTCTGGCGTGGCAAGCGTCGAGATGGGCTTGTTGCGGAGCGCGGGAGTCAGGTATTCGCGTACGACAAACTCCGCCTTCCGGTAGGTTTCGTCTGCCCATTCCTTGCGTTTGAAGTCGAGCCAACGCTGGGCCACGAGATGGAAGGCGCCTTCGGCTACGCGTTTGCGTGCGGTGGATTCGGCCTGGCGATATGCAACCGGATCGATGCCTTCGCGTACGAGATTGCGTGCGGCAGTGGCCGACCGTCGTGCATCAGTGAGCGTGATATCGGGGTAGGGGCCGAGGCTGAGGAAGTTCTCCTTGCCCGTGCTCGGTCGTCGGTAGCGGAGCAGCCAGGTCTTGCTTCCATCCGGCCAGACGCGTAAGGCGAGCCCATTCCCATCCGTGAGCAGATAGGGGCGCTCGCGGGGCTTGGCAACAGGAAACACCACTTCGGACTTGGGTTCGACGCGTTTGGGCATGGCCTAGCACCTCGATTCCGTGTATACGCAAAAATAGTCGATGCCAGTGGAACGCACGGGAACTGCAGGCAACAAAAAACCCCGTAAGACGTTGATCTTACGGGGTTTCTCGAACTTCTTCGGCTTCTGCCGGAACAACTGTTGGTGCCCAGGAGAGGACTCGAACCTCCACGGTGTTGCCACCGCTAGGACCTGAACCTAGTGCGTCTACCAATTCCGCCACCTGGGCACGTCTTCAAGCTAGACCGCTATTTTAGCGTGATGATTTAGCGTGTCAATCCCCACCTGCAAACTAACTTCGCTTCAATCAACCGCCCGGATATCTCGCGTAATGAAGGGATACTTCACCGCTCGACAACCGTCCCGCCGACTACTCACTTCCACCAGGTAATCCGCGCTGATAAACAGAATCGGATCACCCGGCTTCACACAAAAAGTAAAGCCGCTCGTAAGCGGCTTTACTTTTGAATCTGGTGCCCAAGAGAGGACTCGAACCTCCACAGTGTTGCCACCGCTAGGACCTGAACCTAGTGCGTCTACCAATTTCGCCACCTGGGCAGGTGATGAACAGCAAAGAACGCCATTATAGCGACAGATTAGAGCCTGTCAAGCGTTTCTCAAAACTCGCTTAAACATCGCGTTGACGAGCGTGCACACGCGTCACGGGCAACTGCGCAGCGACTATTGACGGGCCGCTTGGCGCGCAAGACGGGTGTTAGAATGCCTCGCAGTAGTTCGTTGGCACGGTGCACACGCCCGTCGGACTCAGCCTTGAACGAGCCGGACCCGAGCAGTCTTTTCTGTGCATTTGCAGGTGCAATTCAAGCGCAACTGAAGCGTGACTGAAACGCTAAGCAAACGCTTCCTAAGCCGAGCCACATCGCCGACCGACGTCCATGCAACGAGAAAAAATCATCGATAAGCCCTTGAGCAAATTTCCGTATCCGATTCCAAGCCGCGAAGAAATCCTGGGCGTCCTGCGCACGAGTGAAGCGCCGCTTGCAGCGAACGACATCGCCGAAGCCTTGTCGATCAAACGCCAGGAGCGCGAAGGATTTTTCAAGCGCCTCGGCGCGATGGAGCGCGACGGCCAGATCCGGCTCGATCAGCGCAATCTCTACCAACTGACTCATCCGTCGAACTTCGTCGCGGGCCGTGTGCAAGGCCATCGTGACGGCTACGGCTTTCTGATTCGCGACGACGGCCAGGACGATCTGTTCCTGCCCACCGCCGAAATGCAGAAGGTCATGCACAACGACCGCGTGCTCGCGCGCATCGTCGGCTATGACCGGCGCGGCCGTCCGGAAGGGCATATCGTCGAGGTCACGGACCGCGCCAACAAGCGCGTGATCGGCCGCCTGCTCAACGAGAACGGCGCGTTAATTGTGGCGCCCGAAGACAAGCGCATCGGCCACGACATTCTGATCCAGCAGAACACCAAGAAGGCCAAGGTCGGCCAGGTGGTGGTGGTCGAGCTGACCGATTTCCCGAGCCGTCATTCGCAGCCGCTCGGCCGCGTGGTGGAAGTGCTTGGCGATATCGACGACCCCGGCATGGAAATCGAAATCGCGGTGCGCAAGTACGGCGTGCCGCACGAATTCAGCCAGGCCGCGCTCGACGAAGCCTCGCGGCTTCCCGACGAAGTGCGCCCGGTCGACGCGCGTCATCGCATCGATCTGCGCGACGTGCCGCTCGTCACGATCGACGGCGAAGACGCCCGCGACTTCGACGACGCCGTGTACTGCGAGCCGGTTCAGGTCGGCCGTGGCGAGGGCTTCCGCCTGATCGTCGCGATCGCGGACGTCTCGCACTACGTGCACCCGAAGAGCGGGCTCGACGCCGACGCGATCGAACGCAGCACCTCGGTGTATTTCCCGCGCCGCGTGATTCCCATGCTGCCGGAGAAACTGTCGAACGGCTTGTGCTCGCTGAACCCGCACGTCGACCGTTGCGTGCTGGTGTGCGACATGATCGTCACCGCGCGCGGCGAAGTGAAGGCGTATCAGTTCTATCCCGGCGTGATGCACTCGGCCGCGCGTCTGACCTACACGGAAGTCGCCGCGGTCCTGAAGAACACCAAGGGTCCGGAGGCCACGCGCCGCGCGGCCTTGCTGCCGCAACTGCAGAATCTGTACGGCGTGTACAAGTCGTTGTTCGCCGCGCGCCAGAAGCGCGGTGCGATCGACTTCGATACGACCGAGACGTATATCGTCTGCAATGCGCAGGGCAAGATCGAACAGATCATTCCGCGCACCCGCAACGACGCGCACAAGCTGATCGAGGAATGCATGCTGGCCGCGAACGTCTGCGCGGCCGACTTCCTCAAGCGCAACAAACATCCGGGGCTGTTCCGCGTGCACGCCGGACCGACCGCGGAAAAGCTCGAGAATCTGCGCACGTTCCTGCGCGGCATGGGCCTCACGCTGGCCGGCGGCGACAAACCGCACGCGAGCGACTACGCCGCCTTGATGGCGCAGATCCGCGACCGGCCCGACGCGCAGATGCTGCAAACCATGCTGTTGCGTTCGATGCAGCAGGCGGTCTACAGCCCGGACAACATTGGCCACTTCGGTCTCGCGTACGAGGCGTATGCGCACTTCACGAGCCCGATTCGCCGTTATCCCGACCTGCTCACGCACCGCGCGATCTACGCGATCCTGCAAGGCCGCAAGTATCAGCCGGAGCCGCCGCAAGGCGTCGAGCTGAATACGGCGCTCTCGCCGCGCGCACGCGCCATGCAGCAGGCCGACGATGAAAAGCGCGGCCGTCAGCGTGGCAACAACGTGGCGATCTGGGAAGAGCTCGGCCTGCATTGCTCGGCCAACGAACGCCGCGCCGACGAAGCCTCGCGCGACGTCGAAGCCTGGCTGAAGTGCTACTTCATGCGCGACAAGCTCGGCGAAGAGTATGGCGGCATGGTCAATGGCGTGACGTCGTTCGGTATTTTCGTGCAGCTCGATTCGCTCTTTATCGAAGGCCTCGTGCACGTCACCGAACTCGGCTCGGACTACTTCCAGTACGACGAGATCAAGAACGAGTTGCGCGGCGAGCGCACCGGGATTCGTTATCGTCTGTCGGATCGCGTGCGGGTGCAGGTGAGCCGCGTCGATCTCGATGCACGCAAGATCGACTTCCGGCTCGTGCGCGACACGCCGATCAAGCCGCCGTTGGTGCGTGGGCCGTCGGCCGACAAGTCGTCCGGTGAAAACGGTGGGGCACGCGTGCGTGCGTTGCCGCCGGCGGAAGGTGGCGCGGCAGCGCCGGGCGCGCGCCGCAAGAAGGCTGCGCCCGCGCAAACCGCGGCGGTCAAGGAAGCACGCGCCGCGCGCGGCGCGGCGAAGAAGCACGGCGCCGCGACCAAATCGGTGTCGAAACCGCAGGCACGCAAGAAACGCTGAAGCCGCCTGCTTGCTTAAACCGCGCGCATCGGGCACGTCGCAACGTGCCGGTTGCGCGCGGTCTGCGTTTCATCGCCATCAAGCATTCGAACACAGCAGCCGCAGTGCATCCATATAAGCACGCAAAGCACGCAGGTTCGTATTCATCACAGCAGCGCGCGTCGAACGCGCGCTCAATCAAAGGTTGTATCAGTCATGGCACGTCTCAAGGTTTTATACGGTTTCCACGCAGTGACCGCGCGTATCCGGCACGATGCGTCGACAGTCGAAGATGTCTATTACGACGCGACGCGCAAAGACCGTCGCATGACCGAATTCCTGCATACGGCGAAAGAAGCCGGCGTGCGTCTGATCGCCGCCGACGAAACGCGTCTGTGGGGCCTCGCGCACACCGAGCGTCACCAGGGCGTGGTGGCGCGCGCGGGCGACATGCCGCTTGCGCAGAACCTGGCCGAATTGCTCGACGGCATCAACGGTTCGCCGCTGATTCTGGTGCTCGACGGCGTGACCGATCCGCACAATCTCGGCGCCTGTTTGCGCGTGGCGGATGCCGCCGGCGCGCACGCGGTGATCGCGCCGCGCGATCGCGCGGTGGGGTTGAACGCGACGGCCGCGAAGGTGGCGAGCGGCGCGGCCGACACCGTGCCGTACATCACCGTGACGAATCTGGCGCGCGCGCTGCGTGAGTTGAAGGACGCGGGGGTGTGGGTCGTCGGCACGGCCGGCGAGGCCACCAAGAGCCTCTACGACACGGAGCTGGACGGTCCGGTGGCACTGGTGATGGGCGCCGAAGGCGAGGGCATGCGGCGTCTCACGCGCGATACCTGCGACGTGGTGATGCAGATCCCGATGGCGGGCACGGTCGAAAGTCTGAACGTGTCGGTGGCGAGCGGCGTGTGTCTGTTCGAAGCGGTGCGTCAGCGGGCAGTGAAGAAGTAATCCCGACACGACCGGCGCCAGCCTTCCACTCCGGTAAACTAGCGTTTTTTACTGCCCGCCAGCTTTCCCCATGACTCAAGACGAACTCAAGCAACTGGTCGGCCAGGCCGCCGCCGACTACGTGAACGCCACCGTGCCCGAAGGCGCGGTGATCGGCGTCGGCACCGGCTCCACCGCGAACTGTTTCATCGACGCGCTCGCCGCCAACAAGGCGCGCTATCGCGGCGCGGTGTCGAGTTCGCTCGCCACCACCGCGCGGCTGCAATCGCACGGTTTCAAGGTGTTCGACCTCAACGAAATCGATTCGCTGCCGGTGTACGTGGACGGCGCCGACGAGATCGACCACGGCGGCGCGATGATCAAGGGCGGCGGCGGCGCGCTGACGCGCGAGAAGATCGTCGCGTCGGTGTCGGACGTGTTCGTGTGCATCGCGGACGCCAGCAAGCTGGTCGAGACACTCGGCACTTTCCCGCTGCCGATCGAAGTGGTGCCGATGGCGCGTACCGCGATCGGCCGCCGCGTCACGGCGCTCGGCGGCGTGCCGGTGGTGCGCGTCACGAAAGAAGGCGTTCCGTTCATTACCGACAACGGCAATGAAATCATCGACGTCAAGGGTTTGCGCATCAGCGACCCGCGCGCGCTGGAAATGCACATCAATGCGTGGCCGGGCGTGGTGACGGTGGGGCTGTTCGCCGGCCGTGGCGCGAATCTGTGCCTGCTCGGCACGGACACCGGCGTCGAGACGATCGAGTACAGCAAGGGCTGAGCCCCGCTGCCCTAACGTCGCGCGCGGGCCCGGGCCCACCGGCTCGCGCGGACATCGAATGCGGAACTCGCATCGACATGCCGCGTCGAGTTGCATTGGCGCGCGGCCTGCCTGATCGCCTGCGTCATCCGCCGCAAATACTGCTCCACTGAAAATTCCGTTTGCGCATCGGCCGGCGTCTGTTCCGCAAGACGCTGCGCCAATGCCGGATCGGCGCGCAACGCGCCGATCGCATCAACCAATGCCGTGACATCCCCCGGTTCCACCAGCCAGCCGTTGCGCCCGTGCCGCACGATCTCGGTCACGCCGTCGCGCGCATGGGAAGGCGACGTAATCGGACACGCAGGTTTGCAATAAGCGAACCGCGACGTTTATTATTCGCAAGCTGTCACGCGTCGAATGTGTGCACGCGCACGCACAGCAGACGAAGCGCCACATACACTCGTTGCTAAGCCTAAGAGGCGCTAATTAAAAAACGAGGGGATCATGAGAGTGGCGATCGTGCACGACTGGCTCGTCGCGCCGGGCGGTGCGGAGAAGGTGCTTGAGCAGATCATCGAGTGCTTTCCCGACGCGGATCTTTTCAGTCTTGTCGATTTCCTCGAAGACCGCCGGCCGCTAGGCGGCAAGCCCGTGACGACTTCATTCATTCAGCGCCTGCCATTCGCGCGACGCCACTATCGAGCTTATTTGCCGCTGATGCCGCTTGCCGTCGAACAATTCGATCTGTCCGGCTACGATCTGATCATTACGAGTTCCTATGCGCTCGCCAAGGGCGTATTGGTCGAACCAGATCAGACGCATGTGAGTTATGTGCATTCACCGATGCGCTTCGCGTGGGATCTGCAGCATCAGTACCTACGCGAAGCGAATCTGACGCATGGACCGAAGTCGTGGGCGGCGCGCGCCGTGCTCCATTATTTGCGCGGCTGGGATTCTCACTCGGCGGACGGCGTCGACCGTTTGATCGCGAGCTCGCATTTCGTTGCGCGTCGCGTGATGAAAACTTACCGGCGCGACGCGGCCGTGATTCCGCCTCCCGTCGACCTGCACGAATTCGAACTGTGCACGCGCAAGGAAGATTTCTATCTGACTGCTTCGCGGATGGTGCCGTACAAGCGCATCGATCTGATTGTCGAAACATTCAATGCCACGCCGCACCGCAAGCTGGTCGTGATCGGCGACGGGCCGGAGATGACGGCGCTTCGCGCCAAGGCCCGTCCGAACGTGACGATCCTCGGCAATCAGCCGTTCGAGGTGCTGAAGGACCATCTGCAACGCGCGCGAGCTTTCGTGTTCGCCGCCGAAGAGGACTTCGGCATCGTCGCGCTCGAAGCGCAGGCATGCGGCACGCCGGTCATTGCCTTCGGCAAGGGTGGCGCGCTCGAAACCGTGGTGCCGATCGGCGAGGCGCATCCCACCGGCGTGTATTTCGCCCGCCAGACCGTGGTGTCGATCCTCGACGCGATCGATCGCTTCGAGCGTCAGCGCGATCGGATCACGCCGGCGGCATGCCGCGCGAACGCGGAACGTTTTTCGGCAGCGGTATTCCGGCGCGCGTTCATGGCCGAGGTCACGCGGACGATCGCGACGGGGGGACTGCGTCATCGGATTGGAACGGCGGAGCGGATCGAACCGGATCTCGCCACGCAGGATCTCCGCTGGCCCGGCGAGCTGGTGCAGAAGAGCAGTTGGGGCCGCTGACGTGCTCGAACGTGATGTCGTCAGTCGGCCTGCGTGGGTTGGCGCGACGTCGCAGGAAAGCGGCAAGTCGTCTCGTTATTCGCGTATTGCGAACTTCGCAATACGCGAATAAAATGGTGTCGTCGTACCGCAGTAGGCTGTAAATAGCTGTTCGGACTATGCCGTCCGGCCGGCTACCGGTGTCGATTCGCTCCGTTTAGCCTTGCAGATGAAGCGCGCATGTTCAGCGCGCGAACACATGCGAGGACATCCGATGCGGGTCATTTCAAAGAAAGCGTTGCTGGACTTTATAAAGAGACATCCGGGGGCGCGCAGTGCGCTATTGACGTGGTATTCACTGGCGCAGGCATGCCTCGCGTATGGCCATAACGACCTGAAGCAGACGTTCGCCGGCGTGGACTATGTGCCGCCTCAATACACCGTTTTCGATGTAGGCGGCAACCGGTTCCGGATCGTTGCGGCGATTCACTACAACAGGCAGTCGTTATTCGTTCGTCATGTACTGACGCATGCGGAATACGACCTTTGGACGAGGAAGAATCTAAACTCATGAATGCCGATCGCCTTCCGGGAGCTTTTCCCGACATCGCTCAAACCTGGGCCGCGCTGCAAACGCAGTTGCCGATCACTCCCATTCGCAACGAGCAGGACTACCAGACCATGGTGCGGCTCGCCAACTCGCTCTCCGATCATCTGAACGGCAACGAGGAAGATCCGCTCGCCGATCTGTTCGCGATCGTGACCGACTTGATCGAAAGCTGGGAAGCGCATAACGTGACGATTCCAAAAGCGGAGCCGCGCGAGGTATTGCGGCATCTGCTGGAAACGCATGGGCTCAAGCAGAAGGACCTGATAGGTATCGCGTCGCCTACCGTGGTGAGCGATATTCTTGCGGGCCGCCGCGCCATCAGCAAGAAGGTGGCCAAGGCGCTGGCCGTGCGGTTTCATACCGACGTCAGCGCGTTTCTGTAAGAGCCTCGCGGCGCCGGCCTTGTGCCGCGCCGTAAGCGGTGCTGACCGGCAAGCTTTCTCGTTGCTCACCTCGTCCATTCGACACCACGCCGGCGGCACGTCCCAGGCCGTCGGCTTCGGTGCTTGCCGCATTGGTGTCGCTGCTGTTTCTGCCGCGCGAATCACGCGTTCGAAGCTCGCGCGATATTGCTTTGCGCTTCGACTGCCGCAGCGCGTCGGCGGAATAGGCCGATGCGTCGATCGGTCAGCGCATCGCTTCCTGCCACGCTCCGCGCATTGCGCGCAAACCGACCCGCCATTTGCGAAGCGCAAGTGCGACACCGCCGCGCTCGAATGCCAACGACAAGGCGCGCAGGAACCCCGGGTCCGCGCGATCGCCGATCAGCGTCGAGTAGATGACGAACGCCCATCGGCCAGGCGGCGTCAGGTATTCCCACATGATGAGCCGCAGATTGAATGACGCGTTATAGAACGCCGCGTCGTTGAAATTGAAACGCTGGTCTTCATCGCTGCGCAGGGCGGGGAAGTGCTCCACCAGCAGCGCCGGGTCGTAGATCAGCTTCCAGCCGCGCCGTTGCACATCGAGACTGAAGGCCATCTCGCAGTGAACTTGCTCGCCGGTGCCGCGCAAGCGGCCGTCGAAGCGCAGCGCGCCGATCGCCTCGCGGCGAAACGACATGTTCACGCCCTTGAGCACCTGGACTTCGCGCGCCGTGCCGTGGCCGACATGATGATTGCCGATGGTCCGCCCATACCAGCGCACGATGCCCGCGTGCGGCTTCTGCCCCTGCAGGATGCCGTTGCGTTCATGCACGATGTCGCGTCCGCCGAGGCCGCCGAGGGTCGCATCGCGTTCGAAGGCGCGCGCGATCCGCCCGACCCAGTCGGGATGCGGCGCGGCGTCGTCGTCGGTGAAGCAGAGCACGTCGCCGCTCGCGCTCTCGATGCCGAGGTTGTATGCGGCGACCACGCCCGGCTTGCGCACCAGCACGACCGCGCGGCGCGGATCGGGCCGGTTGGCCTCGCGGGTGCGCAGCCAGTCGAGCGTGGCGTAATCGTCGTGACGTGCGATCACGATCACTTCGTCGGCGCGGCGCTCCTGTGCGTCGAGTGCCGCGAGGCAGCGCGCCAGATCGGCGGTGCGTCGGTAGGTCGGCACGATCACGGAGACTTTTACGAACGGCTTCCGAATTGGCATGATCAGAATGCGTTGCGGCCGACAAAGCCCTTGAAGATCGTGATGAACACGATCTTCATGTCGAACCAGAACGACCAGTTATGAATGTAGAAGAGATCGAACTTGACGCGCGCTTCCATCTTTTCGACCTTGGTGGTGGCGCCGCGATAGCCGTTGACCTGCGCCCAGCCGGTGATGCCCGGCTTGATCCGGTAGCGGTACATGTAGCCGTACACCTGATCCTTGTAGAGATCGTCATGTTCGACCGCATGCGGCCGCGGACCGACCACCGACATCTGGCCGAGCAGCACGTTGAGAAATTGCGGCAGTTCGTCGAGACTGGTGCGGCGCATGAAGCCGCCGAGCTTCGTGACACGGGCGTCGTTGCGCGAGGCCTGGGTGAGCTGGCCCTGCGCTTCGTGATGCACGGCCATCGAGCGGAACTTGTAGATCGCGAACGGCTGGCCGTCCACGCCCTTGCGCGTCTGGCGAAAGAACACCGGACCCGGCGAGCCGAGCTTGATGCCGATCGCGAGCACCACGAACACCGGCGCGAGCGCGAGCAGCGCGGCCGCCGCGAACAGGCGGTCGAAGATCAGCTTGGGCCACATCTGCGGCGACGAGAAGGGCGTCGCGCTGAGATTGAGCGTCGGTAAACCGACGACATCGACCAGTGCGTGATTGAAAAGCGAGAGGCTGCGTACATCGGGAATGAAGCGCAGGTTCACGAAGTCATGTCTGAACATGCGCGTGAACCGGTAGATCGTATGTTCTTCGGAAAGCGGCAGCGCGAGCCACACTTCGTTCACATGTTCCTCACGCACCTTGGCGGCGAATGCGTTCAGATCGGTCAGGACCGGCAGGCGGTTCAGACGCGCGCCGTACGTCTCGGCCGCTTCGATGCTGGTATCGCAGCTTGTATCGAGCACGCAGACCGGTTTGAAGCCGGCTTGCGGCGCATGTTCGAGATGGGCGAGCAGCGTGCGCGCGAAACCCGGTGCGCCGACGATCGCGACGGTGCGGTAATTCATCCCGCGGCTGCGCACGATGCGCAGCGCCACATGCACGAGGCATTTGGTGACGATGATCAGCGCGCCGGAAATCAGCGTCGAGTATCCGAACCACAAGCGCGACACCGCATCCATGCGATGTAACGTGAACGCCAGCACGAGCGCGGTGAACACCACGACCATCCACGCGGCGGCAACCCTCGCCAACATGGAGGGCAGCGCTTTGCCGCGCCAGGTTTCATAGACCCCGAAGCCGGGAAACAGCAACAGGAGGAGCACGGAGTTAAAGGCGATCAGAAGGCGTTCGGTGTCCGAGAGCGCGATCGGCGTCGAGAACCGCATCCAGTGAGCGAGCAGGCCTCCCGCAATCACGAAGAGTACGTCGAGGAATCGCGCAGTATTCCTGAACATATTTGACTCTATTCATTAGTCGGACGAACCCGCGCTTTACTCGACGGTTTCAGCCTGGCGCAGGCGCGGCAGAAGGCGGTCGAATTCGCGCTTGACGAGGCCATAACATTCGCAGGCGCGTGCTTCGAGTCCTTTACGGTCGAGCACCTTGATATGGCCGCGGCTATGATGGATCAAGCCTTCGTCGTGCAACTTGCCGGCCGCTTCGGTAATGCCTTCGCGGCGCACGCCGAGCATGTCGGCGATCAGTTGCTGGGTCACGGTCAGATCATTCGACGCCACGCGGTCCACTTCGATCAGCAGCCACCGGCACAGTTGCTTGTTCAGCGCGTGGTGGCGGTTGCAGGCAGCGGTTTGCGCGACTTGCGTGAGCAGGGCGTGCATGTACAGCAGCATCAGGCGGCGCAGGAAGTCGGAGCGGGCGAACTGCTGCTTGAGCGCCTGTGCGCTCATCCGATAAGCGAAACCGGCGCATTGCACCTGCACGCGGTTCGGCATGGTTTCGCCGCCCGTGAGCACCGGCACGCCGGTCATGCCTTCGCGGCCGACCGCGGCGATTTCGACCGAGCTGCCGTCTTCCATCGTCGAGAGCATCGAGATGATCGCGGTGGTCGGGAAGTAGACGTGATGAATGCGCTGACCGGAGTCGCACAGCAATTGCTCAGTGCGCAGATGAACCAGTTCGAGATGGGGAGCCAGCGCCTGCCATTCATGGGACGGCAATGCGCCGAGCAAATGGTTACCGTGCAAATCGGATTGAAGTGTCAACATGATCGGTCCTCGCGTGAAAGTCGCGCTCTGCGTGACTTTCTGTTTTTGATCCGATGCCTGCATCCCTTTTAACGACGTGCTGCCTGGCGAGCAGCGAAGGATGAACAGGACCGGCCCCGTATTGGCCTGATTGCGCCGCCGCCGTTGTTGTCGATCTCTCTGCGGTGACGCGGTGTTGCGCTCTTCTATTAGCGAGGAGCGTGCCAGCGATAGGTAAAACGAGGGCTGGTGCGGGGTAACGCACCAAGGCTTAGCGCCGCGCGAAGCCAAACGTGACTTTTTGTTTCAAATCTGCACAACGTCCTGGCGACCGGCATGCGCCTGCCAGGCGCTTCCCGTTTCGTTCAAGTCCTTGATGGAATTGGGTTGGCGGGTGCTGGGAGGGGCTTCACGGCACTTGTCTCAGCGTTGAATCCGCCCTTCGATGCACGTTGTCATGCGGCGTCCGGGATGTGCCGGAAATGATTCAGATGTGTTCAACACGCTTGGTTCGGTGCCGTACGGATGATGTTTTTGGCGAGCCAAAAGTCTGAGAAAAGTCTGAGAAAAACCAACAGTGATTCCGCAGACCAGACAGATCGATACGCGCGGCGCGAGTATTTACGCGCCTTGCGAAAGGGTGGTTAGATCAGGGAGACCTTCAGCCGTAGAAGATGGCGGATATCGCATTGACCGCGCGAACTTCGCCCGCGGGCGCCGCGTATGTTGCATCAGCTTTAAACACGGCATTCGATGCGTGAGCAACGAATCTTTCCTGCGGCGCGAGTGGGATGAGCGGCACGACGCAAGGCCGGTTCGGCGGCAGATGAAACCAGTCGCGCGCGGCCCTATAGTGTGTGTCAACGATATGAACGAAGCGCGCAAAACGCTTCGCTTCGATCACGAGCTGCCAGCCGTCGCCGTCGCGCTCGGCCGTGACAGTCAAACCGAGATCGTGGCGTTCGCCCACGCGCCGCTCCGGCAGATGAAACGCTTCCGCAACGATCCGGCCGCTCGCCTGGTCGCGCAGCGTGGCGATCGTCACATCGTGCGCGCGCGGGCCGAAGCGGTACGCGTGGGTGAAATCGAAGAACTGGCCGAGGCACGCAGCCGCGCTGAGACGCTGCGCGCTGTGCGGCGGCAGTTCCACTGCGCAGCTTGCGGAGGCGACCTTGACGCTACCGTCACGCAGGCAAACCAGTTCCAGTTGCGCGTGCAATGGCTGCGCACGTTCGTTCAGCAGATGAATATCGAGACCGTTGAGGCCCTCGTCGGTCATGACCAGCTGAATGGGTTGCAGTGCTTGCGCGAGCCCGTGCAGGGCGCTTTTAGGCCGTCCTGTGGCGTCGATCAGGCCCCAGCCGGCGCCGGGGCGCAAATCCTGAAGCTGCCAGACCAGCGCGCCGCCGCAGGTGGAACCGGCGCGGCGCCATTCGGCGAACACGTCGCCCATCAGTTCGGCGACCACCGCGCGCGACAGGTCCAGATAACGCTCGGGGTCTTCGTAGCGCAAGCGCGCCGGTTCGACACCGTATAACGTCTGCAGATAGTGGTCGCGCACGTCGTCGAAATCCCAACCGGCGCCGGGATCGCGCGGCACCGCGGCTTTCCAGCGCGGATCGTGCAGATGAATCGTGCCGAGCGCTTCGTGCAGGGTGGCGTCGTCGGGCATGTTGGCGAAGGCGAGGCATTCGGCGGCGAAGCGCACCTGCGAGCGGCGCACGTCGTCGAGCGGACGCTGATAGGCGCCCACGCCGTAGTAGTGAGTGATGCCCTCATTAGTTGAAAATGGCCACGCGCCGCCCGAGGGCGAGTTGCTGACGTACGGCACGTCGCACCGTTCACGCGCGACGACGGCGGGCAACTGCTCGGTAAAGAGTGGTTGCGCGCGCATTGAAGGCGGCAGGCCGAACATGGCCGCCTGCTGGTCGACCTCGCTGCCGCCGCACAGCACCGCGAGCGAAGCGAAGCGTCGTGTGCGCGTCAGAAACTGCGTGGCTTCGCGCTCGATCGAAGCGCTGAATGCGGCATCGTTCGGATAGTCGAAATTCGCCAACGCGAAGTCTTGCCAGATCAGCATGCCGTATTCGTCGGCGAGCGCATAAAACGCGTCGGACTCGTACACCATTGTGCCGCCCACGCGCAGCATGTTCATGCCCGCATCGCGGGCCAGCGTGAACGCGTGGCGCAATTGCGCATCGCTGCCGCCGAGCGTGACGAGGTCCGCGCTGGTCCAGCACGCGCCGCGGCAGAACACCGGCACGCCATTTACGCGCAGCGCGAAGCCCATGCCGTCCGCGCCGTGGTCCACTTCGATACTGCGGAAACCGACCGAACCCAACGAGTGCGATGTGGCATGCCCGTCATTAAGCTGCAGCGCCAATGGATATAAAGTGGGCTCGCCGTGGGTGTGTGGCCACCAGCGCTCGGCACCCGGCACGCGTACGCGGCCGGTCAGTGTATATGCATCGCTCCATTGCAAAGACGAAACAGCATCTCGGCATTTAAGCGAGGCGCGGCACGTCGCGTCATCGTGCGGATGAACGAAACGTAGCGTGAGCGAAACAAGGCCGTCGTCGTGATCGAGCCGGCTCGACACGTCGACCGCGTCGAATGCATGGGGCTCGTCGCTCAGCAGTTCGACTGGACGCCACGGACCGACCGCTTGCACGGAAGGACACCAGCCAGGCATATGGCCGAGCAGGGTGGTGCGCACATTGCGCAACGTGGGCGGCGACACGAGCCGTGGACGCCAGCGCGCGCGCGAACGTTTCGCCGTCAACGCCTGGGTGAGAGAGCGGAAGCACAGCGCGAGCGTCGCGCTGCCGTTCAGTTCGATGTCGAGATCGTGCGCGATGAACATCGAATCGGAGTCGAGCTGCTTGACGCCGTCGAGCCAGACTTCGGCGATGGTGGCGAGGCCATGCAGACGCAAGCGGCGTTTGCCGGTGCCGTCGAGCGCGAGGCGATACCAGTGGTCGTCGAAGGCGAGCGGCGGTGGATGCGCCGTGTCCAGCAGACCCGCGGCACGGCGCGCGCTCGCGACGGTGCCGGGCACTTGCGCGGCGAGCCAGCCGTGCGCGGGTAAATCGGCGGGCGACGCGCACGTGCCCGCCGGCGTGCTGACACATTGCCAGCCGATGTCGAGGCGCCGCGGCCAGAGCGTCCGCGATGCTTGTGCCGATGTGACATCGACATCGGCTTGCGCGGCTTCGTGAGGAGCGGTCGCGAGCACGCCGCTCGCGCCGCCTTCATCAGGCACCAGGTCTATCGTCAGTGCATCCACGGCAAGTTCCCGAGAAGTCCGCGAAGCCGTGCACGGCGCGTCAAAGCACCAGCGCGGCGAGCGGTGGAAGCGTCTTTTCGTAAGCGCTTTCGATCACGTCGAAGCAGTCTTCGCACAGATCGCGGCGCCCGCGTGCAATCGCTCGCACGAGCCGGAACTGCATCACCATCGACTCCGACGCGATGCTTTGCGCCGCTGCCGGAATCGCTGCCGGCACCTCGAAGCCTTGTGCGGAGAGCCACAACAGATACTTCGAAAGAAACTCGAAGTTCGCGCCGAGCTGCCGCATCAGGTTGAACGAGTACGGGTGGAAGAACTTTTCGCCACGTTCGAGCAGCGTCTCGAGATGCGCGGGAAACGCGGCACGCCATTGCGAAATCGGATTGGTGAGCGGCCGGCGCCCGAGATGCGCGCACAGCAGTTCCGCCGACGCTTCCGCGAGCGCGGTGCCTTCGAGCGCGGGCCGCGCCTGCTTGGCGAATTCGACGTACGGAAACAGCAGGTCGGGCTGCTGCTGGAACTGCGGCAGCCTGCGGAACACGCCGTCGTAGTCCTCGCCGTCGAGCAGGTGGTAGCCGGTGTTGTGGAAATAGCCGAGACGGCGCGCGTCCGGATCGATGAAGTCGATGCCCACCGTGGTTTTCGGATGCTCACGGCGGTACGACGTGGCGCGCGTGTTCGGCAGGTAATAGCCGTCCACTTCCACCAGCACGGTATGGCCGCGCAAGGTCTGCGCGAGCACGCGCGCTTCGAGCGAATCGTAGATGGCCAGTTCCTGCACCTGGGTGCCGTAGAGCCGGTCGAGGTCTTCGAGCGGAAACTTGAAGAACGTGAACTGGTCGCCTTCGAAATCCTGCGTGACGGTAAAGCCGAGCGCGGCGCGCGGGTCGAGCCCGAAGCCGTGCAGCAGTTCGATCCACAGATCGACGTAGCAGTTGGTCTCCTGCCACACGCGCTCGCCCTGATGCAGCGTATGCGGCGCATGCTCGCGCAAACGCGCGGCCGGCGCGGGCGCGGCAACGGCGCCGCCCGCAGCGGGCAGATCGACGCGCCGGGTCAGCGGAAAAGCGCCGTGCGCGCCGTTCGGTACGGGTGTCAGTGACGGATTCATACGCACTCTCCGGTGCCTTGCTCCGCTTCGTCGGACGCTGGTTGCATGGTGGCGAGCCCATGCGCCACGCGCGCTTCGGTATCGCCCCACAGCATCGCGCGCACATCGTCCGGCCACGCGTTCACATCGAGCCCATGATGACGAAATAGCGCGAGTGTGATCCGTTCCATGCCAAAACCGACACAACCCGTATGCGCGACCGCGCCGTCCTCGCACGCGATCTTCCAGATCGCGCCGAAGTGATCCATGTGATAGTTGAACGACAGGCAAGCCGTCTTGCCGCGCGGATCGGCCACCGGAATCAGCAGTTCGAACTTGAGCGCCTGGGCACGCTGGCTATCGGCGACGATCTTGCCGCCGCGGCCGAAGAACGGATCGTTGGCGAGATCCACTTCGACCGGCAATTGCAGCAGCCTCACCAGCAGCGAGCCGCGGTCGATCCACATCTGCCGGAACGCCATCACCTGTTCGGCGCTGCCGAGGCGCACGTATTCGCGCTGGCGGAACATCTGCATGCGACCGGGATCGAGCGACGGTTCATGACGGAAGCAATACGACAGCACGTCGATCGTGCGGCCGTTAGCGGGCAATGGACCGCGCCGCGCCATCACCGGGTAGATCGGATAGCAGGCGGCCGGCGTGAGCACTATACGGGTCGGCTTCTGCTGCGCCATCCAGTCGTCGCTGCGATCGTCGTCGCGTTCGGTCATGGCGTCGTCGAGTGCGTGCAACAGGCGCCGGTGGCCCATGTCGTTGCCGCAGAACGAGTGGATTGTACCGGCCAGATTCGGGAAGCTCTTCAGATACTCGCTGTCTTCGAAGTCGGTGCGGCGCATGGCGGGCGGAAAGCGCAGCACTTCCGGCCGCTGGTCCTCGCCCAGATGCGTAATCGCCACGTTCAGGCGGTCCACCACGTCTTCGAAAACCTGGCTGCGGCCGTACAGGCCGTTTTCGCCGGTGTCGATCAGCAGGCCCGCGGCCAGCAGTTCATCGCGAAAGCTCGGCGCTTCGGCGGCTTGAGCTGCTTGAGCGGCGGCAAGAGCGGCGGTATCGGTCATCGTGTTCATATCAGGCTCTCCCCGGGGCGGCAGGACGTTGCGCAAGCAACAGGCTCGCGGTGTTCTGCGCAATACGGTCGTTATTGATCATCAGCGGCGCGGAGTGCAGGTCGCGCAAATGGCGCCCGACGCTGTACGGTGTGCCGTTCTTGTAGCCCGCCATGCCGCAGATCATCAGCACTTCGTGCACGACCTGCAGCGCGGTGGTGGAGATGCTCGTCTTCAGCGTGTTCATGTCGGAGGCGAAGCCGAGCATGGCCGCGAGTGGCGCATCGGCTTGCGAGCCGCCGTGGCGCGCCTGGTGAGCGGCGCGTGCCGCTTCCAGCGCGACCGCGAGACGCGCCTGCATCATCTGCAGCAGACCGACCGCTTCAGCGAGGCGCAAACCGGCCGGCGGAACCGAACCGGGTTTCGCACGCGCTTGCGCGCGAAAGAACGCTTTCGCGCGATTCACGGCGTCGCTGGCCACGCCCGTCCAAACCGAAGCCCACAGCGTGTGCGAGACCGGCAGCATGGTTTGATCGGCGATCTCGGCGAACGGAGTCGGCAGAATCTGTTCGGCCAGACCCGTGGCGACGAGCCGGAAGCCCTCGCTGCAGGTGCCGCGCATGCCCATCGAATCCCAGCCGCCGCGCTTTTCCAGTTGCGTGTCGGCACGCAGCGCGACGATCAGCACCTGGTCGGCGGCCGCCGACTCGGCGGTGCGGCGCGCGGTGACGAGAATGCCGTCGGCGTGTGCGCCGTACGAAATCGTCGGTGCGAGCTTTTCGATGCGAAAGCGCGCAGCGTCGAGTTCGACCGAGCAGGCGCTGGTGCGCATATTGCCGCCGATGGTTTCCTCGGAAGTGGCCGACGCCAGCAGCCATTGATGCTCGACCAGTTGCGTGAGCAACTGCCGATGCCATGCAGCGTCGCTGCCATGCGCCTCGATGCACGCCACCTGGATCTGATGCATCGCATACACCATCGCGGTGGAGGCGCAGCCTTGCGCGAGCGTTTCACAGATCGCGCCGACGTCCGCGAGCGACAGGCCCGCGCCGCCGAACGCGGCCGGCACCATCGCCGAGAGCAGGCGCTCGTGCTTGAGCGCGTCGAACGCTTCGCTCGGGAAGCGCGCCTCGCGATCCACCGAGTCTGCGTACTGCGCGGCCACCGCCGCACAGCGTTGCGCAGCCGCGCGCCAGCCGGGTTCGGTTTCGACGGCAGTCAGCACGACCGACGCGTCAGCGCCTTCAGCCGCATCGTGTACGTGCGTCGCGGCGGCCGCCGCCGCGTCCAGCAGCGGGGCGTTCATGCTGCCGCCTTCGCCTGTTGCAGCTCGGTAATTGCGGCGGACATCGAATCGATGCTGGAGAAGAGGCGCCGCGTCAACAGACGGTCCGGAATTTCAATGCCGAATTCATCTTCGATTGCCAGCATCAGGTGCACGGTCGCGAGCGAGGAGAGGCCCGCGGCGTACAGGTCGGCGTCATCGGCCAGGGTGTCCGCCGGGACATCCAGGCGAGCCGATTCGGAAAGGATGCGTCGCAATGCGTTTTTCATGGTGTGGTCCCCTGTTGTTTAACGGTCTTGAATGTCGCGGACATCGATCCAGCGCACGTGATCGTTATTCGTGTTCATTGCCGCGGCGCACGCCGGCGGAGTCCATATGCCGGGTGCGGCGCGCTCACATTGACTGCGTGCGCATTCAGGCGGCTTTCTGCATGCCGTGCCCCGATGCCCTCGTATTTAAGAATTGTCAAAGCCCAGCGTCAGTGCGATGGCGCACGGAAACACGTGTTTTGCGCACGTACCGTGTAGCCATCAGAACGGGCCAGCCCATGCAGCCAGGCCGTCAAAGTCGGCGCGCGATGCCGGCGTCGTTGAACTTATTGACTGCTGGGGAACGTGATGAACTGGAAGACGCTGGAATTCGATCAGCTTTCGGCTCGCGAGTTGTATCTGATCTTGCGGGCGCGCAGCGCGGTGTTCGTGGTCGAGCAATCGCATGTTTGTCTCGACGCCGATGGCCGTGACGAAAACGCGTTGCATGTGTTCGCCGTGGAGGACATGGCGCGGTCGATGCCGATTCTTGCCTACGCGCGCCTGCAACCCGGCGATGCGGAAGATCCGGAGATCACCATCGACAAGGTGCTGACGAGCCCGCTGCGACGCGGCGACGGCACCGCCGAACTATTGCTCGAACGCGTGCTGCAGGCGATTGTCGACCGTTGGCCGGGCCATGCCGCGCGTGTCAGCGCGCCGCTCGGTTTGCGCGGCTTCTACGAACAATTCGGCTTTCGCAAGACGGAAGGGCCCTATCTCGAACACGGCGTGCCCTTCATCGGCCTCACGCGCCAGGTGCGCGGCAGTCAGCCGCTTTTCGGCGGGCGGCGCCGTGAGCGCGACAGCGCGGTGCTCGTGAACACATTTGAGTTGCTGTGATGGGGCGGACGCTCGTCACGCCTGCCAGCGCACAGGTTGCACTTCCGAAGCTGACGCCACGCGAGAGCGAGTGCCCGCGGCCGAGCAGGCCGCGCGCGTCGCATGGCAACGGATTACGCTGTCTGTTTCCAATGACGCGTGCGACTTGCATTCGCCTTTGAATCGGACTCCGAGCCAATGTGGCGGGACGTACATATCAATCATGCAACGTTTGTTGTAATGGCTTGAAAACGGGGACCTGGTGAGGAGCGTAGCGTGAGGCCAGTAGTGTCGATGGCCGGTTTGGCTGGTGGCATCCGGCGAGCCCAAACCACGCAATGGCTTGTAAAGCGAGCGCGCGGGTTCCGTCTATTCGGGGAAGCGTTATGCATGCGCAAGGATTGTCCAGCGCACAGACGCTTACGGGGAGCGCGTAGTGAACAGTCAATCCGAGTTGGACCGCATCAACCGAGTTGCATGGAATTCGTCGGACGCCGAACGCGTCATGACGTTCGAGAAGACCTACTCCGATCCCGGTGAGCAGGCTGCTTTCGATTGGCTCGCACGGCGTTGCGCGGGTCAACCCCTACTCGATATCGGTATCGGCGCCGGCCGCACGATTCCGCTGATGACGGCAATCTCCGACGACTACACCGGCGTCGACTACACACAGAAGCTGCTCGATCTCGCGAAGGCGCGCTATCCCGAGTGCGACCTTCGGCATATGGACGCGCGCGACATGTCCGCGCTGCCATCGGACCATTACGGGCTCGCGCAATTCAGCTGGAACGGCATCGACTGTGTCGACTACGACGATCGCGTGAGGATTCTCGAAGAGATGTATCGCGTGGTGCGGCCCGGCGGTTATGTGCTGTTTTCGTCGCACAACCGCGGCGGCCCCGGCTACGGCGAAAACATCTGGCAACTGCTGCCGAAGTTCACGTTCAATCCGCTCAGACTCGGTTGGCGCACGCTGCGCTCGGCGTGGCGTTTCCAACTCGGCGCGGTGAACTACGTGCGCAACGCGAAGCTGAATCACGACTACGGCGGCTATGCGGTCAACACCGCGGCGGCTCATAACTTCGGCATTGTGATCGTCTACACGACGCTGCGCGAGCAGCGCCGGCAACTGGCGCAGGTCGGCTTGCAATGCGACGCGGTGTTCGACAGTTCCGTGGGCAATCTCATTACCGACGATGTGGAAGCGAGCGACGCGTGGTGGTTTCACTTCATCGCGCACAAACCGCTCGCCGCTTGCCGCTTCGATTGACGGCGGCCGTTGAACGAAGGCATGGCTTTACACGTAGCACGCAGGACAACATAGAAAAAATCACCGGACCAGTTTGACCGGATAGGGGACTCGCAGATGAATCGCATCGTAGAACCAGGCATTCCGCTTGCGTCGACCAGGGACGTCAGCGAAACGGCCGCGCGTTTTTCCGTGCAGCCGGTGATTTTCGCGGGCGGCTCGGGCACCCGATCGTGGCCGTTGTCGCGCGAGCGCAATCCGAAGCAGTTGACCGGCCCGATGAGTGACGAGTCGCTGCTTGAAACCACGCTGAGCCGCCTCGACGCGTCATTCGCCGCGGCGCAACGCGCTACGCCGGCATCCGGCACGCGTTCCATGACAGCGCCGCTGGTGGTCTGCTGCGAGGATCCGCACCTGCGAACGCTCGAACGCCTGCAGCGGCTCGAACGATCGGGCCGGCCGGTGCGCATGGTGCTCGAGCCGATGTCGCGCAATACCGCGCCCGCGTTGACCGTCGCCGCGCTCGCCGCGCGCGCGGCGGCGGTGGAGGGCGACGATCCGCTCATCGTGGCGTTGCCAGCGGACCATCTGATTGCCGATCACATCGCGTTCGGCGCGGCGCTCGCCGAGGCGCTCGAACACGCGGCACGCGGCGCGATCGTCACGCTCGGCGTGCCGCCGAAGCGCGCGGATACCGGCTACGGCTATATCCGCACGGGAGCAGCGCTCGGCACGCGGGGGGCGCGCGTCATCGAACGGTTCGTCGAGAAGCCCGATCCGGAACTCGCCGAGCGCTATGTCGCTTGCGGCAATTACTGGTGGAACAGCGGCATGTTCGTGGTGCGAGCGTCGGTGTGGCTCGCGGCCATCGAGCTCTGCCAGCCGGTGATCGCGGAGGCCTGCGCGGCCGCGTTCGAGCGTGCCACAGTCGACGGCGGCGGCGCGCTGCATCTCGCGCGCGATGCGTTCGCCTTGTGCCCGTCCGATTCGATCGACTACGCGGTGATGGAGCGCATCGCCACCGACGCGCGGCTGGTCGGCGTCGCGGTGCCGTTCGTACCGGGCTGGTCGGACGTGGGCGCCAGAGATTCGGTGGCACGCGTCACGCGCGGCGAGGAATGCTTCATGCTCACGGAGAACCAGTCGACGTACATTCCGCTCGGCGTCACGCACCGGTGTGAGAATCCGGGCAAGACGCCGCTTGAAATGATCGAGGTGCAATCAGGCGGCTATGTCGGCGAAGACGACATCGTGCGCTTCGACGACCAGTACGGTCGCGTTCAGGAGACCGGCCATGCAGGCAAGGGTACTTCACGCTGAGGCGCCGCGCGCCTCGCAGGCGGCTTTCGACGAGCGGCGCTTTCGCCACGCGTTGGGACGCTTCGCGACCGGCGTCGTGGTGATCTCGACCGGCAGCGGCGACAGTTTGCACGCGATGACCGCCAACGCCTTCATGTCGGGTTCGCTCAAGCCGCCGCTGATCGTCGTCTCGGTCGGGCACCGGGCGCGCATGCACGAGCGTCTGATGGACAGCGCGCTGTTCGGTGTGAGCGTGTTGTCCGAGGCGCAGGAACCGCATAGCCGCCACTTCGCCGGCGAGCCGCAGAGCTTGCTTGCGCCGCGTTTCGCGGCGGTCGAAGGGTTGCCGGACGTGGTGCTGCTCGAGCACGCGGCGGCGCGATTCGCGGCGCGCATGGTGGACCGGCATCCTTGCGGCGACCATACGCTGTTCGTCGGCGAGGTGCTGGTGTTCTCGCTCGATGAACACGCGCCGCTGATTTTTTTCGGCGGGCGTTATGGGTCGGTGACGGCGCCGGGTTCCATTCAGAGTTCGACGGCGGCTTCGACGCAGGACTCGCCACCGCTTGCCGCGAGCACCCGCTGATGCGCACGTCATTCGTCGTTTCCCGCCAGTTCCTATCCGCCGAGGCAGGGTGGATCAGACAATTCGTCTCACAACGTGCGTCTTCGCACTATGCAAATTTTGCAATGCAGGCACGCTTGAGACGCAAGCTTATGGCCCGTCAAAATATGCGGCGTTACAAGGAAGAAACAATTCTTCAGAGGGATAACCCTGTCAGGAAGTCTCCCAACTGGCGCAACCGTTTTGAAGCTAGCAACGTATCGTAGAAGAACTAAGTGACATCAATAAAACGACGTAAAAGGGCCGCTTGATCAACAGGCTACGCGGGGGCAAACACCGCTTCGGGGAGAGTGTCATGGAACAGGCAAACAAAGATCGATCGCTCGTGAGCAAAGTCATGGATGGACTGGTCACGGGCATCGTCGAAGAGAAATACGGCGCCATACTGCCACCGCAGGATGTGCTGTCGAAAGAGTTCGACGTCAGCCGCACCGTCATGCGCGAGGCGCTGTCGATGCTGCTCGCGCGCGACATGCTGGACGTGCGGCCGAAAATCGGCACGCGCATCCGGTCGATGAGCGATTGGCGCATGATCGACGAAGACGTCGTGAACTGGCGTTTTCGCGCGAAACCCGATCCGCTGTTTCTGCGCGACGTGATCGAGTTTCGCATCCTGATCGAACCGCGCGCCTCGGCGCAGGCGGCCGCGCGCGGCAGCGCGGCGGATATTGCCGCGATTCGCGAGGCGTTCGAGGCGTTTCGCACGATCCGGCCGGGCGAGCCGGGCTATCAGGAAGCGGACGAACTGTTCCACACCCGCATCGTGGTGGCGAGCGGCAATCAGTTCTTCAAGCAGATGGCGGCGATCATTCGCGGCGCGCTGTCGACCGTCAATCCCATCGTGACCGACAGGGACGGACTGTGGGAAACCGCGGTGAATTCCCATCAACGCGTGGTCGAAGCGATCGAACGGCGCGATCCGAAGGAAGCGGAAATCGCTTCGCTCGCCATGATCGACTACACCGCGGAAGAAGTCAGCGGCCACTTTTCAGCGGAACCGCCGGCACTCGGCTGAGCGTCGCCGCCGCGGCGGCACGCTGGGTCTTTGGTATTTTCCTTGTGAGACTGTGTGGCAGAGGGCGCGAGTGCACGTCCACGCGAGAGCGTGCGGCATGCGCGACAATAGCGCCTGTTCTGAACTGCATGGACTTGAAGGAACGATGACAATCGCAACGCAGGAAATCCCCTCGGACGGCACGATCCGTTGGGGAATCGTCGGGACGGGCCGGATTGCCCGTCGCTTTGCTCAAGGTCTCGCTCATGTGCCGCAGGCGCAACTGACCGCGCTGTGGTCACGCCGCGCGGAGCCGGCCATGGCTTTCGCCGGGGAATTCGGCGGCGAGGCGTGCGCGAGTTTCGACGCGCTGCTCGCCAGCGGGATCGACGCGCTCTATATCGCCACCGTCCAGGACAGTCACGCCGACTACGCGATCGCCGCGCTGCAAGCCGGTCTGCACGTGCTGTGCGAAAAACCCGCCACCATCAGCCAGCCGCAGCTCGAGCGCGTGCTCGATGCCGCGCGCGCCGCGCAACGGCTGTTCATGGAAGCCATGAAGCCGCCCTTTTATCCGCTCTACAGAAAGTTGCGCGCGCATCTAGACGCCGATCCGATCGGCGCGGTCGGCCTGGTGCGGGCCGGCTGCTCGGTGCCGGGCGTGCCGGACGATCACCCGTCGCTGTCGTTCGAGCATGCGGGCGGCGCGCTGCTCGACATCGGCATCTACGAGATGTTTCTCGCTGTCGACTGGCTGGGCGCGCCGCGTGAGGTGCAGACGCTCGGGCGGCTCGGGGCGACCGGCGTCGATACCTTCGCGAGCCTGAACAGTCAGCACGAGGGCGGCATCGCGCAGTTGTTTTGCGGGCTCGATCTGCACGGCAAGGGTGATGCGCTGCTGATGGCCAAAGGGGGCCACGTCACGATTCACGAGCCGTGGTGGAATCCGTCGCGCGCGACGATCCGTTATGCCGATGGACGCGTGGTCGAACTCGACGAGCCGTTCGAAGGCGGCGGCCTGAACTACGAGACCGCGCACTTCTGCGAGTTGATCCGCACGGGGCAGGTCGAAAGCCCAGTGATGCCGCACAGCAAGTCGTTGCAGATGATCGCGATGGCTGACGCTGCACGCGCGGCGCTCGGGTTGAAGTTCGCGGGCGAATGAGGGCGCGTTGAGCGTGCGTCGAGGCGCGCGAGCCAGTACTGCCGCCGTGCAATCCTGCTGTCCCGGTACCCCGATCCGCCGCCGCTGTTGCCGCGTTGCTTCCAGCAGCGGTGGTAGGATTTGCGCGGGCATGCGGAAAGAAAAACGCTCCACGTGCCCGCTGCTTTCGAATTCCTTCCAATGGAGCCGCCTGCCATGCGCATGCTCGGAAAACTGTGGCGCGACAACAAGAGCCTCGTCGCGTTTCTCTTCTTGATGGTGCTGTTTCGCAGCGCCGTGGCCGACTGGAACGTCGTGCCGAGCGGCTCGATGCTGCCGACTATCCGCGAGGGCGACCGGATCTTCGTCGACAAGATGGCCTACGATCTGCGCGTGCCACTCACGCACATCGCGATTGCGCATTTGCACGATCCGCAGCGCGGCGATATCGTGACGATCGATTCCTCGGCGGCGCATGAGTTGATCGTGAAGCGTCTGATCGGCTTGCCCGGCGACAGCGTGGCGATGCGCGAGAACGTGTTGTACGTGAACGGTGTGCGCGCCGATTACCAGCCGCTGAAGCTCAAGCCGCTGCCCGGCGACGCCGCGTCGCCCGGCGATTATCTGACCGAGCGCTTCGACGGCGTCGCGCATACCGTGCGGCTCGCGCCGCAAGCGCCGAGTCCGCGCGACTCGTTCGGGCCGGTGGTCGTGCCGCCCGGCGAGTATCTGATGCTCGGCGACAATCGCGACGACAGCGCCGATTCGCGTTACTTCGGCTTCTTTCCGCGCAAGGAATTGATGGGCCGCACGCGTCACGTCGCGTTTTCGCTCGACCCGGATCATTACTACGCACCGCGCTTCGAGCGCTTCGGCGCGCCGCTGGATGCGGCGTCGCCGGTCGCCAGCCGTTAAGTCAGATGCGCTGGGTGCTCAGTGGCGCGACGGCAGCGCAAGGCGCCGTTCGTACCAGCGTTGCACGCTTTCGAGCACCTGGCACAGCACCCAGTAGACCGCGGCCGCGGCGAGATACAGCGGCAGCGGCTGATAGGTCGAAGCGATGATTTCCTGCGCGCTGCGCAGCAGTTCGGTCACGGTGATCACCGACACCAGCGAGGTGTCCTTGATCAGGCTGATCAGGCTGTTCGACAGACTCGGCACGGCAATGTGCAAGGCCTGCGGCGCGATCACGTAGCGCAGCGTCTGGCGGCGCGAGAGTCCGAGACTATAGGCGGCGAGCCACTGGCCCTTGTGGATTCCCAGGATCGCACCGCGCATGCTCTCCGACAGGTAGGCCGCCACATTCGCCGACAAGGCGATCACGCCGGCCGGCGTCGGGTCGAGCGAAATGCCGAAACTCGGCAAGCCGTAATAGATCACGAAAATCTGCACCAGCAGCGGCGTGCCGCGCATCACGCTCACATAAATGCGCGCGATCCAGTTCAACACGCGGTTGTGGCTGACGCCCATCAACGCGAGCACGGCGCCGGCAATCAGGCCGAAGATCATCGACAGAACCGCGAACTTGACCGTCAGGACGGCGCCCTGCGCGAGCACAGGAAGCGATTGGACGAGCAGGGAAGTGGTGGACATGAGCTGGGCGGTGGTCGGGTTGGCGCGCAAAAGCGCACATCATAAACGTTGCTGTAAAAGCGCGAAGGGGGGGGGGGGGGCCCGGGGGGGGGGGGGGGGGGGGGGGGGGGGGTTTTTTTTTTTTTTTTTTTAAAAAATA
>NZ_JAQQEK010000033.1:0-88881 GCF_046027355.1 Paraburkholderia sediminicola
ACCGACAGCCGAACGTCCGCAATGGCCGATTACTTGCCAATGAACTCGATTGCGGAAGCAACGGCAATACTCCGGAGGCGGTCGGGACGGCAGGCGCGGTGACCCGCGTCCGAACGACAGTCTAGGGTCGGCGGGCATCACGGTCGGCTAAGTTTGGCTGCGGGTATTTATTAGTGTTGCTCCCGTGTCCGTTCTTTTGTCGATAGTCGTCAGATGGCGAACCGATAAACCAAGCGCCTCACATCAAAAATTGATGCCAACCACTTCGACGTAAATATGAACCGTGCCGACGCGCGCGGTCGCCATCCGAACGCCTTTTGGTTGATGGCAGCCACCGCGCCGAGTTGATTCAGTCGGTCATAACAACGGTCGGCGCATATTTAATCAAATCTATTGGCCTTCGTATGTGAGGACTCTACTTACGCCTCGATATAGCTGCGTTCAAGCAACGTCTTCGCGCGGTCGAAATCGGCCTGGCCGCGCAACGTCAATTCGACGTCTCCAGTGCCCCAATGGCCGATCTGGCTGATATCTCGAGAAAAGCCTTCTTCCAGGGCGACCGTGCTGGGATCGAGCTTCAGGATCATCAGTATCCTGTTCGGGTACGGGATCGCGCATGCGAAATTCTTCAGGCGCCGAAACGCGGTATAGAGCTTTAGCCGTTTCTCCTGCACATCGTCCCCGAGACTCAGCAGAAAACTGGCGATACTGGCGTAGAGATCACGTATTTCCGGGGACGCAAGCGCAAGTTGCTCGTCGACTGTCTTGTCCTTTCCCGTCGACTTCGGAGCGTCCGAGATGGAGACGCCCGCAGTCGCAGAGACCTGTTGTACCGGAGGGGCTGCGCTCGTAGCCGCTGACTTGCTCACGACGGTTTCAGGTGTGCTCTGAGCATTGACCAATTCAAGAAGCAGCAAATCATCTCCGAACAGCTTGTACCGAATCAGCTCGACATTTCGCGGGATCTGTTGCACGGCGTGCTGGTCGTAGCGTGTGAAATCGGCTGCGATGCACAACAGGCGCGTGCCGGCCCATTCGATCTGGTCGGCCTCATCTTTACCAAGCTTGTCCATCACTAGCCAGCGGAACTCCGCTTGATGATCGAGCAGCCAGTCGAGGTAGTACAACCCTTGGTTTATGACGTTTTCGTTGCTATGTCGCTTGTACTCGATAATGACCGGGCAGCCGTTCTCGTCTAGGCCTAGTGAATCGATGCGGCCCCGGTGGGTCTTGCCGGTCGTATATTCGCTGGCGAGGAAGCGCGCGCCGAGCAACGTTTGCATGTTGGTTTCCATCAAGCTTTGCAAATGCTTCTCCAGCTTCGCGACTTGGCTTGGCAGCTCGCTCGCTGCTCCGTTCAGGAGACGAAACAGCTGAATGTCGCTCATAAGGCTCCTCTCATTTTATTCGGAAATCTAAGCATGCCATTATCGCGAATTTTCGCGAGAGGATCTATCCGGTGATCATATTGCTGACCGGGTAATTTGCGGACGATGCGTGGCGATTAACCGTCCGTGTGCGTTAGTCAGGCAAGGTCGAAGGGTGTCTTGGGCAAACGCGCATCTGCATGCGAAGCGGACTCGTTCGGTACTCAACTTATGAGTCGCATACGCTCGCGGTTGTTCGGCAGCCCAGAGATCACATAGTTTTGACAAATTGCGACATTGACTGATAAGCGCTGCCCACGATTGAAATGCTTGTATTGGCCGAATATCCGTCGCCCCCGCCACAATTTGTCCTCATCCCCTCCCGCCAAATCAAACATTTAGCCCACACAGTTGGTAGCAACCCGCCTGCCCTGATTTATAATTCCCAAGTCGTCGGGAAACACCCAACGACCAGGTTTGGAAGCCTGCTAGCTAAACTCGCACACCCGCTCATCGCGGGTCGTGCGTCTACCTCTGCACGCCTATACAGATCAACGGGCGGGCTGTGGTGGGGGAGCCGCAAGGCTCGCCGGTTTGGTTTAGCGCCGGTCTTCCAATCCCGCCATGTGCCCGCTCACCCCTTTGCAAGCGAGTGTCGGGCGATCCAAGGAATCACCAGGGAGATCGCACCATGACCAAGTCCATCAAAAACCAGCCAGCATCACGTCCGCCCGTCGACGCCCTCCAATACGAAAAACTCGCCTTATCCGCATTCGACTTATGCGACCGACAAGTAGGTCAACTGGACACCTTGATCACACTTGCGTCCTCGATATGTAGGAATCCTGCCATCACGAGCGATGAAAGACGGCGTCATAAGACGCTCCTTGAATTGCTGGTGGACACGGCCGAGCAGTATCAGCAGGAACTCGAATGCGACCGTGAGTTGTTCCAGATAATCGCACTCGATGCGAAGGGCGTCCCGCAAAGCCGCATCACCGCAAGCCATGCGGCCAACCTGCTGGCCGAAGCATCGCAGAGAGCGAAAGCATCCGACGCCACCGCCGACGCGCCACAGCACAAAAGCGCATCATCGAAAAGTGCAGCGACGTTAAGACCCGACGCGATCCAGCAACCAGCCGCCGCGCCACACTAAGCGATTGCAAAACGCCAGCAATCGGCATGGGCGATAGACTGCGCAATTAGAAGAAGGTGGCGCAACCGTACGCCACCGATCACATAAAAAAAACTCAACCCGCCACCCCCTGCACAACCACCCCATACCACCCCAACCCCCGATAACTCTCATACCCCGGCGTAGCAGCAAACGACACAGTGCGCCCATCCGTCAACCGATAAAACCCAGCAGCCTCACCATCGGTCTTAAGCCGAAACTGTTCCTCAAGCACGCCTTTATCATCCGAACTGGCAATCACCCGATGCGCCGCATTAACAATCAAGCACCGCGTCCGAGTCCACTCCTCATCACTAAGCCGCACACCCTTAACAACCGCCGATGCCTGCGGTGCCCAATCAAAAAAGATCACCAGCGCGCCGAGCGGCTTGCCGTCCACCGCGCCGTTCTCGCGGATCGCCGTCGCATAAGTCGCGACCTGCGCGTGCCTCAAAAGCGGCAGCGCCTCAATATCTCCAGCAACGAAGTCCGCGCCCGAAGGTGTCTTCATCGCGTTGCGAAACCAGCTCGCATCGCCGACATTGCGCTCATACACCGCATAGTTATCGGGCCGGCCATTCGCGACCACCTTGCCGGACGCATCGACGATCCACAAATCGAGGTACACCGTATAGCTGTCGAGAATCACCGACAGACGACGCGACGCATGCGCCCTTGTGTCGTCATTCGCGTTCGCCAGGCAGTCCACCACGGCGGAGTCGGTCGCCCACCAGCGCACGTCGCACGTGCGCTCGTACAGATTGCGGTCGATCACGTCGATCATGTTCAGCGCGAGGTCGGCGCAGCGCTGGCCTTCGTGCGAGCGCAGCCGTTCGATCATGTTGTCGCCGAGATCCGTCAGTTTGTTCAGCGAACCCGCGAGCTCTCGATTGAGCACCGTCGTGATTTCGCCGATGCGCGCCGACACCTGCTTGACCTGATTCGCCACCACCGCGAAGCCGCGGCCCGCATTGCCGGCGCGCGCCGCTTCGATCAAGGCGTTCAGCGCGAGGAAGGTGGTCTCGCGATTGATGTCGTTGATATCGGAAATTTTCCCCGTCGCGAGCTTCTTGACGTGATGCGTCAGCTCGACGATTTCAAGCGGATTCGACATGACCTGGTCCTGGTTGTTTGCAATGTTGTGACTACATGAGAGCAAACATTGGGCCGGGTTGATCTATGGGGCGCTCTCGCGCCAGCATGCACGCAGCAAACGTTTGGCGCTTCACGCGCTGGTGCAAGTGATTACGCGATGTCACCGGCGACGCACCGGGCGCGTGCATCGCCGTGACGGGCGTGTGGGTTCTTCAGGTCTTCAACGGCAACCAGATCTCGAGGCCGCCCATCCCACTGACGGGATCGAATTTCTCGTCGTAACGCTCGAAGTTCGGCGCATCCGCAGGAACGTGTCCCGATGCCGGCAGCCACTGATTCCAGATCGTGCTCCAGGTGCACCGGATCGTAGAAATATGCTCGCGATGGCTAAACACCGCATACCGCTGCGGGGAAATGCGCAAGCGGCTCAGTTCGGCAGGCAGCGCCGAGAAGTCACTGACTTCGACGCCGCACAGATAGTCGATGTTGCCGCTGTCGTCAGCGTTATAGCAAACGCCATACGCCACGTTGCCGACCTGGCCGGGCACTTTGCCGAAGTAGTCGCCAAAGCGCTGCCACTGCGACGGAATCGCGGCGCAGGTTTCACTGGTATAGCGCTCGCTCAAGCCCGCGACAAGAAACGCTTTGCCGTCTTCAAAGCGCGGCGGTTCGAGATGGGTCAGAAGGGTTTCGTCCATTTTGATCGGCTCCACGAGGGCGAGGTTGTCGAGATGGCCACGCGTGCGAAGCGCGTCGGGCGTGAGCCCGAATTGCTCGCGAAACGCGCGCGTGAATGCCTCGTGAGAACCGTAGCCGGCGTCGATGGCGACCGCGAGGATATCTGGTGCGCCGCTCGCGAGCCGCCGCGCCGCTTCGCTCAAGCGACGCCCGCGGACATAGCGCATCACCGAAAACCCCGTGGCCGCTTCGAACGCGCGCGCCAGATGAAAGCGCGACACGCATCCGCAGTTGGCGATGTCGTCGAGCGTCAACTCGCGGGCATAGTGGCTTTCGATAAACCAGAGCGCTTTTCCAACCGGGTTCATATGGGCTCTCATGTCAGCATGGAACCAGCATAGCGAGCGCCGATCCGGGGTGTTTGATCGGGATTGCGGTTTTGCGGGAGCGGGCTTAGTAGTTTTCGGTCGCGGGTTTGTTGCCGGTTGTGGTGGAGTGTCCATCCGCTGCTGTTACGTCGTGACCATGAGCATCTTGGTGTGCATCCGCACCGCCCGCCTGCCCCGGCCTCAACAGCAACCCACCCAAAACCCCCGCCACCGCCGCAAAAATCGCCCCAAACAAAAACGCGACGTGATACCCACTGTTCAGCGCCGCGACCGCATCACCAGACGCCTGCATCGCCTCACTACGCGCCGCAGCAAGACTCGCCAGCACCGCAAGCCCAAGCGCCCCACCCATCATGAACGACGTATTAACAATACCCGACGCGAGCCCCGAATCACTCGGATCGACATCGCTCATAGCCGCCAGCAGCATCGGATTAAACGCAATACCCGCGCCGAAGCCGAGCAGAATCATTCCCGGCATGACATCGACCACAAAGCTCCCGCCGACCGGCGCACGAGCAAACAGCGCAAGCCCACCCGCCGCGACCATCAGCCCCACAGCAAGCGGCAAACGCAGCCCAAACCGCATCACCACTTTCGCCGACAGCCCGAGCGAAAAGAACCCCATGATCAGATTAGCCGGCAGAAACGCGAGCCCAACCTGCAACGGCCGATACCCAAGCACGCGTTGCAAATACAGCGCAGAGATGAAGAACCACGCAAACATCGCGGCAGCCCACAACACGCCGACCACGTTCGCCGTCGCCACATTGCGCAAGCGAAACAGGCCGAGCGGCATCAACGGATGCTGGACGCGCGATTCAATCACGAGGAACACAATGAGCAGAGCCACTGCGGCAAACAGCAAGCCGAGCGTTTGCGTAGAAGCCCAGCCAGCTTCATTGCCATTCACAACAGCATAGACAGCCAGCATGAGCGAAACGGTGACGGACACCGCGCCAGCGACGTCGAGCCGCTCTCCATGTGCGTGCCCTCGTGCGGACGGCAACAACGCGACACAGAGCGCATACACTGCAATACCGATGGGCAGATTGACGAGAAAAATCCAATGCCAGCTCAGCAGATTGGTCAGCAGCCCGCCAAGCAACACGCCGATGCTGCCACCGCCCGCGCACACGAAACCATACACGCCCATGGCTTTCGCACGCTCGCCGGGTTCGGTGAACAGATTCATGATGAGCGACAACGAAACTGCCGAGACGATCGCGCCCGCAACACCCTGAACGGCCCGCGCGCACACCAGCAGCATTTGCGAATTTGAAACCCCGCAAGCAAGCGACGCCAGCGTAAACAACGTAATGCCGATGAGAAACAGCTTGCGATGTCCATACAGATCGCCGAGCCGCCCGCCCAGCAGCAGACAACCGCCGAACGTCAGCATGTACGCATTGACCACCCACACGAGCGACGTCTCGGTAAAGCCGAGATCCGCTGCAATGGACGGCAGCGCAACGTTCACGATCGTCGTATCGAGCACGATCATGAGCACGCCGAGGCACAGGACGATCAGTGCGAGCCAGCGTTTGTCGCCGTGGATGGAATGGGTCATGCTGGCGGCTCCTTAGGCATGGTCGATTGAATGGCGGACGCGCCGCCGCTGAATCAGGTACCGCACCGAAAGAACCACAACCCGGCGCAATACCGATCAACCGGTTGGCAACTCGTTGACGACAATGGGATTTGTCAGTCTAGCACCCGCGAATTTCGACCCACAACTACGAGTTTCAGGTCGGCGCGAACCTCAATCGCCGCCAAGCAATTCGTACTTGCCGCCACGCTCCAGCGCCCGCTGATACGCCGGCCTCGCATGAATGCGCTTGAGGAAATCAACCACCGCCGGAATCTGGCCTTCCATGCCGCCGCGCGCCGTGGCGGCTTCGAGCGGGAAACTCATCTGCACGTCCGCTGCCGTGAAATCGTCGCCGACGAACCAGCCAGTCTTGCTCAACTCCTGATTGATATAACCGAGGTGCAGCTTCAACTGCGGATCGATGAAACTCGATTGCAGCGTGGCGGCGATCTTGCGCGCGATCGGCTTCGCGAAGAACGGCATCGGCGCACTGGCAATCCGCAGCGCGACGAGTTTGAGCAGCAGCGGCGGCATCGCCGAGCCTTCCGCGTAATGCAGCCAGTAGGTATAACGCAGCTGCTCCGACGTGCCCGGCGCGGGCGCAAAACGCCCTTGCCCGTATTTGCCGAGCAGATACTCGATGATCGCGCCCGACTCGGCGATAGTCTGACCATCGTCGGTAATCACGGGCGACTTGCCGAGCGGATGCACCGCGCGCAACTCGGGCGGCGCCAGCATTGTTTTCGGGTCGCGCTGGTAACGCTTGATTTCGTATGGAACGCCGAGTTCTTCGAGCAGCCACAACACACGTTGCGAGCGGGAGTTGTTCAGATGATGGACGATCAGCATGGGTCGAGGGACGGTGGCCAGTGGAGTGTCACATCATAAGGATGTTGTGCAGAGGCAGGCCTCTAGTCGCATCTCACACGCGCGATTTGCCGCCCATCAACCGGTTCGACGGCAGCGTTTCGTCGAGCAGCTTGCGCGCGCTTTCAATGCCGGCCACCGGCAGTCCCTCTGGGTTCAGCAAGCCAACCTGCACCAGCACGGAAGCCTGATCCCAATAGATGTGCTCGTTATAGAGCTTGTCGCCTCGGAAACACACGACAGCCAGCATCGGCACCTCGAAATACTTACCGGTCGGTGCGACGCCGGGCAGCAGCCAGTCGATCTCGCAGCTATGCGTGCAGCTAAAAATAAATTCATCGACGATGCGATCCGCGCCGATGGTGCGCGAAATCGGAATCAGCTTCGTATCGACAGGATTCGAGTTGACGAAGTGATGCGTATAGAAACGCTTCAGGTTGTCATGACCGACTCCGCCAGTCATGGTCGGAACGTGATTGACGTAAGGCTGCGCGACCATGGTCGGCATGACGGCATCGACGTCACGCGTGGCGAACTCGTAATAGCAATGCGCTTCCCACAGTGCGTTGAGATCGTAGACCGGACCCAGCACTTTGCGCAGCAGCGCGAGCGTGCGCGAGTACGCCATCATCGCGGCGGGCTTGTCGTATTGCGGGCGCGACGGCGCGGCAAACGCGTGATCGCAACCCGGGTACACGTATTGCTCGATTTGCGGCCGCGTGCGCAATGCGGCGCTGATCCGTTCGCGGGTTTCCGGCGGACAGTGCGAGTCGTTTTCGGGGAAATGAAACACCATCGGGCAGCGAATCGCCGGCACTTCATCCAGATACGCTTCGAGGCCTACGCCGTAGTAGCTGGCCGCGCAATCGACATCGGTCCGCGCGGCGCTCAGGAACGCGAGCTTGCCGCCGAGGCAGTAACCCACCGTGCCGACTTTGCCGGCCTGTTCGGGCAGGGCGCGCAATGCGGCGACTGTGGCCGCGATATCGTCGATTGCGAGGTCCGTGTCGAACTGGTCGAGATAGTCGAGCGCCTGTGTCATGTCGGCCTCGCCATAACCGAGCACGATGCCCGGTTTGATCCGCCAGAACAGATCGGGCACCAGCACCACATAACCCTCTTCAGCGAAGCGTTCGGCCATCGCCTTCATGGTGTCGTTGATGCCAAAAATTTCCTGCAGCAGCACGAGTCCTGGGCCCGACCCATGCGCCGGACGCGCGACGTACGCATTGAAACGGCCGCCATCCTGGGCGACGACTTCGATGAAAGAGGCGACCATGCGGTGTGTCTCCTTGTCGATCGGAGTTAGCGCTTTAGCGCTACTCCGATCCCATGCAACCTGGTTGCTCAGGGAAGGTGGGCTAGGCCATCGTACGCAACTCGAAGCGTTTGAGCTTGCCGGTTTCGGTGCGCGGCAATGCATCGACGAACACGATGACGCGTGGATATTTATACGGCGCCACGCTATTTTTCACGAAATCCTGCAATTGCGCGACCAGTTTGTCATCACGTTCGAAACCGGGATTGACCACGACGAATGCCTTAACGATCTGTCCGCGGGTTTCGTCCGGCACGCCTATCACGCCGCATTCGGACACCGCGTCGTGTTGCAGCAGGACACTTTCCACTTCGGGGCCCGAGATGTTGTAGCCGGCGGAGACGATCATGTCGTCGGCGCGCGCCTGGTAGAACACGTAGCCGTCTTCGTCGAGATAGACGGAATCGCCGGGCAGGTTCCAGCCATCGCGCACGAACTTCTTTTGCCGTTCGTCGGCGAGATAGCGGCAGCCGGTCGGGCCGCGCACCGCGAGTTTGCCGATCGTGCCGGGCGCGACCGGTTGCATGTCGTCATCCACGGCCTGCACGACGTAACCCGGCACCGCGCGGCCTATCGCGTTCGGGCGAATCTCGTCACCTTGCGCCGAAATGAAAATGTGGATCAGCTCGGTCCCACCAATGCCGTCGATCATCTCAATGCCGGTCGCGTCGCGCCACAGACGCCGCGTCGAATCCGGCAACGCCTCACCCGCCGACACGGTTTTCTTCAACGAAGAGATGTCGTGGTGCGCAACCAGCGGCGCCATCTGCCGATAGAAAGTCGGCGCGGTGAACATGACGGTCGCGTGAAAACGCTCGACGGTCTGCAGCAAAGTCTCGGGCGTGAGCTTCTCGATCAGCACCGTGGACGCGCCAACGCGCAACGGAAAACACAGCAAGCCGCCGAGCCCGAACGTAAACGCGAGCGGCGGCGTGCCGCAAAAAATATCGTTCAACGAAGCCTTGAGCACGTGACGCGGAAACAGATCGCACATGGCCACGACATCGCGATGAAAGTGCATGCAGCCTTTCGGCGCGCCGGTCGTGCCGCTCGTGAAGGCGATCAGGCAGACGTCATCGGCGGCGGTGTCGCACGCGGTGAAGTGGTCGGGCTTATCGATGGCTAGCGTGTCGAGTGAATCAGCGGCGTCGTCGTGGAAGAGGCGCGTTTGCTTCAGGCCCGCGCAATAGAACTCGTCTTGTGGATCGGTACAGCGCGCCAGTTCGGCGGTCAGGCGAGCGTCGCACAAAGCCGCGCCGACCTGCGCTTTCTCGATGATCTGCTTCAACTCCTTGGCTCGCAGCAGCGGCATGGTCGGCACCACGACGAGCCCGACTTTCAACGCCGCGAGTGCCGTTACCGCCATATGCAGCGTGTTCGGGCCGCGCAGTAGAACGCGATTGCCGGGCTGTAGACCCATTTCATCGACCAGCACATGCGCGCTGCGATTCACGAGCGCCAGCAGTTCGCCGTAAGTGGTGGCGCGTGGTGTGCCGTCGACATCGGACCAGATCGCGGGATGATCGCGGTGGCCTGCATCGATGGTTCTGTCGAGCAGCTCCGTCGCGCAGTTCAAGCGCGCCGGGTACGCGACGTCAGGGTTGTCGAGCAGAAAGACGGGCCATTGATCCTGCGGCGGAAGATTGTCGCGCGCGAAGGTATCGACGTGTGCTGACGGTTCCATCATGGTCTCCCGGGCGTTGAGCCGGCTAAATGCGCTTCGGTTGGCTTGGTGGGTTCTTTTCGTGTGCTTTGTTGCTCTGTTACTGAGGGACCACGGCGGTCGCCTCGATTTCGACTTTCGCTTCGTCTTCGATCAACGCGACCACCTGCACCGCGCTCATCGCGATGTCGTAGTCGCCGATCAGCTCGCGAAACGCGCGGCCGATGTCTTTCAACGAAGCGAGATATTCACGTTTGTCGGTGACGTACCACGTCAATCGCACCAGGTGCTCGGGCTTGCCGCCGGCTTCATGCAAAACGGCGAGCACGTTTTTGAGTGCCTGGATGGCTTGCTCGGCGAAGTCCGTCGTGTGGAAACGCGCCTGTTCGTCCCAGCCGATCTGGCCGGCAATGAACACCTGCGTGCCGGTTGCCGCGACACCGTTCGCGTAGCCACGCGGCTTGACCCAGCCGGCGGGGAGAAGAGCTTTTTTCATGAGCGATGCGCCTCAGTAGAGTCGGGCTGTGGGGCAAACTTCGCGAGCGCACTCGCGATGTCGGTGGGAATGTCGATAGATGTGCCGCGTTCGAGCGACGTGGTGACGAGCACCTGTTTCGCGCGGAAACGCGTTTCGCCGTTGCAATGGCCGACGATATCGATGCTGATCGAGCGCCGGCCGATCGCAACAACATTAAGTGTCAGCGTGATCGTTTCGCCCATCTGGCTCGGCCGCGAAAACTCGCAATCGAGTTTCACGATCGGCAAGCCGAGGCGGCGTTGCGAGATCATGTGCGCGTAGTCGATATGCAGGCCTTCGTTGAACCAGTCTTCGACCAGCGCGTTGGTCATCACCAGATATTGCGGAAAGAACACGATGCCCGCCGGATCGCAGTGCGAGAAGCGGATACGCACGGGCCTTTCGAAAGATGCGCTCATTTGGCGTTGTCTCCGGCAGCGGCAGCATGCGCCTTCAACAGATCGCGTCCGACAATCAGTTGCTGCACTTCGGTCGCGCCTTCGTAGATGCGCAGTGCGCGGATCTCGCGATACAGCATTTCGACGGCCGTGCCGCTTTGCACGCCCATGCCGCCGTAGAGTTGCACCGCGGCGTCGATCACCTGTTGCGCGCCTTCGCTCGCGTGCCACTTGGCCATTGCGGCTTCACGCGTGACGCTTTCACCTTGATCACGCAGCCACGCGGCGCGGTAGACCAGCAATGCGCTGCTGTCGATGGTCAACGCCATCTGCGCGAGTTTGGCCTGCGTCAGTTGAAAATCGCCGAGCGTCTGCCCGAACATCTTGCGCGACGCGGCACGCGCGAGACCCTCGGCCATCGCATGACGCGCAAAGCCGAGCGACGCAGCCGCCACGGACGTGCGGAAAATATCCAGCGTGCGCATGGCGAGTTTGAAACCTTCGCCGGGTGCGCCGAGCATCTGGCTGCGCGGCACGCGCGCGCCGGCAAAGTGCAGACGAGCGAGCGGATGCGGCGCGATCACGTCGATACGTTCGGCGATCTCCAGGCCCGGCGTATCCGCATCGACAATGAATGCGCTGATACCGCGTGCGCCTGACGCTTCGCCGGTTCTCGCGAACACCACGTAGAAATCGGCGATGCCGCCGTTGGAGATCCAGGTCTTGTCTCCGTTGAGCACGTAGACGTCGCCGTCCTCGCGGGCGGAGAGCGCCATGGCGGCGACGTCGGAGCCGGCCTCAGGCTCGGACAGCGCGAATGCCGCGATGGCCGTGCCGTTGGCGACACGTGGCAAATAACGCGTCTTTTGTTCGTGCGTGCCGCCGAGCGAGATGGCGCCCGAACCGAGCCCTTGCATTGCCAACGCGAAGTCTGCGAGTCCCGAGTGTTTTGCGAGTGTTTCGCGCAGAAGGCAAACGGCGCGCGTGTCGATGGTATCGCCGTGGCCGCCGTAGGCGACGCCGCCCACACCATATTTCAGCCAGCCCGCCGCGCCGAGTTCACGCACCAGATGGCGGCAGGTCGCATCGACGTCCTTGTGGTCTTCATGCGCGAGGTTCTCTCGGCACCATGCTTCGATACCCGCAGCCAGTTCGCGATGACGCGGCTCGAAGAACGGCCAGGCCAGCGCGCTATGCAGATCCAGATTGGTGTTGGCGCTCAACTCAATCTCCTTCGAACACCGGACGCGACTTCGCGGCAAACGCGCTGTAGGCGCGCTCGAAATCGCGTGTGCTCATGCAGATCGCCTGGGCTTGCGCTTCGGATTCGATCGCTTCGTCGATGCTCATGCTCCATTCCTGATGCAGCATCTTCTTGGTGATGCCGTGCGCGAAAGTCGGACCAGCGACGAGATCGGCGGCGAGCTTCTGCGCTTCTTCAAGGAGCGCGGTGGGTTCGCATAGCCGGTTGTAGAAACCCCATGCGTGGCCTTCGTCGCCGCTTGCCGAGCGTCCGGTGAAGAGCAGTTCGGCGGCGCGTCCCTGGCCGATGATGCGCGGCAGAATCGCGCAAGCGCCCATATCGCAACCCGCGAGACCGACGCGCGAGAATAGAAAAGCGAGCTTGCTGCGCGCGGTGCCGAGTCGCATGTCGGACGCCATCGCGAGAATTGCGCCGGCACCGGCGCAGACGCCGTCGACGGCAGCAATTACCGGCTGCGGGCAATGACGCATGGCTTTGACGAGATCGCCGGTCATACGCGTGAAGAGCAGCAGTTCCGGCATCGGCAGATCGATTAGCGGCGCGATGATGTCGTGCACGTCGCCGCCCGAGCAGAAGTTTTCACCTGCACCGTGAATCACGACTGCCTTGACGTCGGTCGCATAGGTCAACTGCCGGAATAGATCGCGCAACTCCGCATACGACTCGAAGGTCAGCGGATTTTTGCGCTCCGGGCGGTTCAGCGTGATCGTCGCGACCTTGTCGGCGACCGACCAGCCGAAGTGCCGCGCTTCGTAACCGGCTAGCGTGAGGCGGTTGCCGGCCAGCAGGGCGTCGGCGTTGGATCGTGTCATGAGTCTCTCTCCGCGGTTCGATGCCGATCAGTCTTTCAGACTGTCGAGCAAGTGTTGCTTGAGTTTGCCGAGGCGCTGATGGGTACGCGATTTTTCATCGAGGCTCAAACCGCCGAACAGTTTGACCACCCATTGCTCGTGCGCGACTGCCATCTTGTCAAACGCCTTGCGGCCTGCCGGTGTCAGGCAGACGCTGATCGAGCGGCGATCGTTCGGATCGTTGTCACGCGCGACCAGTCCTTCTTTCTCAAGCTGATCCGTAATGCCGGTGATGTTGCCGCCCGTCACCATCAAACGGCGCGACAGCTCGGTCATCTTCAGGCCTTCAGGATGTCGTTCCAATTGGGCCATCAGATCGAAACGCGGCAACGTGGTGTCGAATTCGTTGCGCAGACGCTTGCGCAATTCCGCTTGCACGAGGTTGGTCGTGGTCAGCATGCGCAGCCACAGACGCAAACCCATGTGACTATCCGCGCCGGTGCTCATTTCGAGGTCCACGACGTTCTCCGCGGGCTTGGGGACGCCCTTGCGCGGCGGTTTCGTATCAGCCGCCGCCGCGGGCTTCTTGATGTTCGATGACTTGGTCACATCACTTCTCCACCAGAGATGGAAATGGATTGCCCCGTGATGGCGTCCGAGCCAGGTTGGCAGAGCCAGAGCACCGCATTGGCGACCTGTTCCGGACTCACGAAGCGATGTTGTGGATTCGAGCGAAGCAAGGTTTCGCGCGCCTGCTGTTCGGTGCGCGAGGTCTTGCTGGTGATCTGTTCAAGCGACGCGTGCAGCAGTTCCGTTTCCGTATAACCGGGACACACGGCGTTGACGGTGACGCCTTTCGTCGCGACTTCCAATGCGAGCGAACGCGTGAGACCGATCACGCCATGTTTCGCGGCGCAATAGGCGGCGACGTACGCGTAGCCGATTTGTCCCGCCGTGCTGGCCACATTGACGATGCGTCCGTGGCCGCGTTCGAGCATGCCGGGCAAGACCGCACGCGTGCCGAGAAAGACACCGGTGAGGTTCACGTCCAGCATGCGCTGCCAGAGCGCCATGTCGGTGTGTGTGAACGGTGCGGCTTGCGCCTGACCCGCGTTGTTGACGAGGATGTCGACCGCGCCGGCCTCACGAAACGCGTTCGCGACCGAGTCTTCCTGCGTGACGTCGACGCTGATGCACGCCACGTCGCCCAGCGCCCGGCACTTTTCGCGCTGCACGTCCAGACGTTCCGCGTTACGACCCATCAAGGTGACGCGCGCGCCGGCGCGTAGCAAGCTTTCCGCTACCGCTGCGCCGATGCCGCTGCCGCCGCCGGTGACGACCGCGTGCTGTCCCGCGAGTGTGGAATTGAGCGTGTTCACACGGTTCCTTCGGCGCGTTGCGCGCGTTCTTGCGGCGACAGACCGGCGTTCGCGGCGGCTTGAGCGCGCTCGCGTTCGAGGTTGCGTTCGAGTTGCGACTTCGCCGCCGTGTAGGGTTTCGGCCACATCACATCGAAATAGCCGATCTTGGCCGCTTCGTTCAATGTCCACGAGGGATTCGCCAGATGCGGGCGTGCAATCGCGCACAGATCCGCACGACCGGCCGCGATGATGCTGTTCACATGGTCGGCTTCGGAGATCGCACCGACCGCGATGGTCGCGATGCCAGCTTCGTTGCGCACACGGTCGGCGAACGGCGTCTGGAACATGCGGCCGAATACAGGTTTTTCTTCCTTGCTGACCTGGCCTGACGACACATCGATCATGTCGGCGCCGGCTGCCTTGAAGGCTTGAGCGATCTTGACTGCGTCGTCGGGAGTGGTGCCGCCTTCGACCCAATCGTTCGCGGAAATGCGCACGGAAATCGGCTTGTCTTGCGGCCAGACCGCGCGGATCGCCTTGAAAACCTGCAACGGGTAGCGCAGACGATTTTCCAGCGAGCCGCCAAATTCGTCAGTGCGATGATTGGTCAGCGGCGACAGAAAACCCGACAGGAAATAGCCGTGCGCGCAGTGCAATTCGAGCCAGTCAAAACCCGCTTCCACCGACATTTGCGTCGCGCGGACGAACTGTGCCTCGATTTCGCGCAACTCGTCTTGCGTGGCTTCGCGCGAATGCTGGCTGACGCCACGCAGATATTGTTGCGGCGATGCCGAAATGAGCGGCCAGTTGCCTTCCGTGAGTGGCTGATCGATGCCTTCCCACGAGACACGTGTCGAACCTTTCGCGCCGGAATGGCCGAGCTGAATGCCGATCTTCGCATCCGACTGACGATGCACGAGGTCGACGATGCGTTTCCATGCAGTGAGATGCTCGGGCGCATACATGCCGGGACACGCGGGCGTAATGCGCGCTTCGGGCGAGACGCAGGTCATTTCCGTCATGACCAGCCCTGCGCCGCCCATGGCGCGAGCGCCGAGATGCATCAGGTGATAGTCGCCCGCAATACCGTCGACGGCCGAGTATTGCGCCATTGGCGACACCACCACGCGGTTTTTTAGCGTGACGCCGCGCAGCGTGAAAGGCGTGAACATCGGCGGGACGGAGTGCTTCTCCGGCGCGCGATTCACACCGGAGCGCTGGGCGAGCCAGTCTTCGAAGCCGGACAGATACTGCGCGTCACGTTCACGCAAATTTTCATGAGAAATGCGCTGCGAGCGCGTGAGCAGCGAATATGCGAACTGTTCCGGCTCAAAGGACGTATAGCGGTCGACATGCTCGAACCACTCCGTCGAATTACGCGCGGCATTTTGAATGCGCAGTACGTCGATGCTGCGCACGTCGGTGTAATGCTTCAGCGCGGAGGCCAGATCACCCGGATGCGCGCCCATGCTGTTCGCGAGTTCGATCGAATCTTCGAGCGCGAGCTTGGTGCCGGAACCGATCGAGAAGTGAGCGGTATGCGCGGCGTCGCCCATGAGGACAATCGGCGTTTGCGTGCCGTCCGCGTTGCTGCGCCAATGCACCCATTCATCGTTGACGACACGCGGGAAGCGAATCCATTGCGACGAGCCGCGCAAATGCGCCGCGTTCGACAGCAACGCGTTGCCGTCCAGATACTTCGCGAACAGCTTTTCGCAGAAGGCGATGCTGTGTTCCTTGCTCATCTCGTCGAGACCGGCGGCGCGCCACACGCGTTCCGGCGTTTCGACGATGAACGTGGAGGTCTGATCGTCGAAACGATACGCGTGCGCCTGGAACCAGCCGAATTCGGTTTCTTCGAAAGCGAAGGTGAAGGCGTCGAAGAGTTTTTTGGTGCCGAGCCAGACGAAGCGGCAATCGCGCATGTCGACGGCGGGCCGATAGGTGGCCGCATACTTTTGGCGGACCGCGCTGTTGGCGCCGTCGCAGGCGATGATCAGATCGGCTTCGTAGACGCTGTCGTCCGTGACCTGGGTTTCGAAGACCAGCTTGACGCCGAGTTCTTCGCAGCGCGCTTGCAGGATATTCAGCAGACGTTTACGGCCGATGCCGCAAAAGCCGTGACCCGACGAGCGGATTTGCCGGCCGCGGAAATTGATCTCGATGTCGTCCCAGTGATTGAAGGCGTCGAGGATCGCGTCGGCGCTGGGGGCGTCGGCGGCGCGCAGATTGCCGAGTGTCTGGTCGGAGAAGACGACGCCCCAGCCGAAGGTGTCGTACGGGCGGTTGCGCTCGACGACCGTGACATCGTAGGCCGGGTTCCGGCTCTTCATCAAGAGGCCGAAGTACAGACCGGCCGGGCCGCCACCAATGCAAACGATGCGCATGCTTGTTCCCCATATGTGAACGCTGCTGATGGGAGTAATTTAGACATCGATAGTTTAGATGTCAAGTAAATTTGAGGAGGCGGCTAGCCGCGGCTGGGTGCGGATGATCAGGAAGAATAAAGTCCGTCACGCGACGCGAATCGGAACCATCGCTTCACAGTGGTGTTTCCAATAAGAAATCTTCCCGGTTTTGGTCAGATTGCTGGAATGGTGAGAATCTGGCGAAGCCTATGACATTTGCTGCTTTTCGCGCAAAACCAGGTGCTGGTTGGTCGCACGTTGAACTTCAACGGGGTTTGCGAGGACTTGCTCGAACTTGTGCGGAGGACGCGCGGAGCCACAGTTTCGGTCCGAACCGCATTCGCGAACAACGCGCGAGACGCATTGAGCGCCCAGCCTGATGCTCAAGTGCTGCTGCATACGGATAAGTTCGACGTAGAGAAAAGCGACTTGAAAAGCCTCGTCGACTTATCCGAAGGACACTACGTAATCCTCTCCTTGCACAGCAGCCAGCACACGAATGATTATCAAGGATGTCATATGAACGGCATTCGACTATCGCATCTTGCGGTCAAAATCGACGCGTCCTACTCTGAATCCGGCTATCGAACATAGAGCTTCGGGTCGGCCGCGATTCTGCGTTGTCACACCGAGCACCTTCCCATCCTTTTTGCAGGCCCGTAGTGGAGAACACATGGACGAGAAGATGATTGCAGCAACTGTGATGCGGAAGTGGCCACTCGCCCAGGGTTATCACGCAGTCGAATTGCAGACAAAGGACCGGTTGGAACTACCGCCGTTCGAAGACGGAGCGATAGTAGACCTCGCTCGAGGCAATGGAAGCCGAGCCGTGCGGTCGCACCCACTGTGGCACGCTCCTTCACGACGTGACGCGTTTTTACTGGGAATCCGGCAAGAGGACGATAGGGAGACAGCACGAGCAAGTTCAGGATTCCCGTGGAACAAGGGAGACGAAATTTACGTAGGGGTTCCGCGAGACACTGCCGTTGTCATAGACCAGAGCGCGCGCTACATCCTGTTCTCAGCTGGCGTTGGAGTCAAGGCTATCGCGGGTGTCGCAAGGCATATCGCATCAGTGGCGGGATGCTGCCTGGAAATTCACAATTTCGCTCGAACACCTGAGCGAGCTGTCTTTCGGACGGATTTGGACGAACTTCGCGATCATGCTCAGGTTAGCCACCGAATCGGTCTAAGCGAGGAGCAGATTGCGAGCGCTGCGGATCACGCCGTGAGTCCCACCCACGCGAACTCTCATGTAATCTGCAGCGGACCACTTTCGTTCATGAAGCTTATCGAACGCCAGGCGCTCCAGTGGGTCTACCCCTCGAATGTGCATAAAATCGTTCTTGGCGAGAGAGCGTTCGGAGAACGCTAGTACGGCTCTACAGCCTCTGACTGTGATTCCAAAGTGGAAAGCGCCTCCGCCGTTGGGGGAGAAATGAGCACTGTTCGACCGCGCGTTTCGAGGCTAACGGACTTGTCACCAACTCAGCTTTGAAAGTTGGTTCTGGCGGACCAGCCGCCAGAACCAACCAACTGTCGAATCAAAGTGAGCGCGCGCGACCTCCGCTGAACAGGCGCAGGATGGCAAGCAGGATGACAGCCCCAATCAGGGCGGTAATCAGTGAGCCTATGATGCCGCTTCCCAGGTGCAGCCCAAGAACGCCACCAAGCCATCCTCCGATAAATGCGCCGACAATCCCCACGATGATGTCGACAAGAATGCCGAAGCCGCCACCGTCGACAATCCGGCCTGCCAGAGCACCGGCGATACCGCCAATAATCAGCCAAAAAATAATGCCGTGCGAAACCGGGTCGATATTCAATACTCCTTGGGTTCAACCGCTCTAGCGGTTATTGCCAGCAAGTGCGCTGTGACGGACACCCAAGCAAGCGACGTTCCTGTGCCGTCAAGCTCGGCGTTTCCCTCGTCGCAAGATGCAATGCGAGACACGCCAATCCCGCGGGTAGTGAAAATGCACCAACCGAGCAGCTACAGACGGAACTGTAACGCTTCCCAAGTATTGAGTATGTGGCCCATGCGAACGCTGATACCAAAGCAAGGAAGTAGGCGGCGGCTTGTCTGAGGACGTGTTGGCCGCCGGTGGCGAGCCACCTATCCGGGTCCAGCACTTCGGCGGCGGCCTGCGGCGATCAGCTCGGCCCCAGGCGGCCTCGATGCATCAGACGAGAGCTTTGCTGGCGGCGGCCGTGCGGCCACGCAGCCAGTTGATGCTCGCGAAGAGCAGCACGGCGAACACGATCAGCATCGTCGCCACGGCGAGGATCGACGGGTCGATCGAGTCGCGAATCCCGCTCCACATCTGCCGCGGCACGGTCGTTTGATCCGGGCCGCCGATAAACAGAATGACGATTACCTCGTCGAATGAGGTCGCGAAAGCGAAGACGCTGCCGGTCGCGACCGCCGGCGTGATGAGCGGCAAGGTCACGCGCCTGAATGTGACCCAGGGCGTCGCGCCGAGCCCGGAAGCGGCGCGCAACAGACTCTGATCGAACGAAAGCAGTGACGCCGTCACGGTGATCACGACGAATGGCGTGCCGAGTGCCGCATGCGCCAGCACCACGCCGGGATACGAGTTCACAAGGCCGAGCGGCGCGAAGATCAGATAGAAGCCCGCGGCAACGACGACGATCGGCACGATCATCGGCGAGATGATGATCGGCATGATCAGCGAGCGCAGCGGAAATTGCGCGCGCGAAATGCCCAGCGCGGCGAGCGTGCCGAGACACGTGGCGATCAGCGTCGACGCCGCGCCGATGCCGATGCTGTTCAGGAGCGAGCGCCGCCAGTCCGCGCTCGTGAGTGCCTGCTCATACCAGCGCAGCGAAAAGCCCTGCAACGGGTAGGAGAAGTACGAGCCTGAATTGAACGAGAGCGGGATGATCGCGAGAATCGGCGCGATCAGGAAGAACAGTACAAGCGCCGTATGCAGCCGCACCCAGCGGCCGGCGATGCGTTCCGTCAGCACCTTGTTGCGTTGATCTGGCATGTCGTTCCCTCGTCGTGTCCGCGTGTTTCAACCGAGTCTCAACCGAAGCGCAAGCGGTCGATGCCCACGATGCGGTTGAACAGGAAATAGAAGATCGCCGTGAAGATCACGAGATAGGCTGAAAGCGCACCGGCGAGGCCCCAGTTGAGTTGCGTGTTGGTCTGTATCGCGATGAGCTGGCTGATCATCTCGTCGCCTGCGCCGCCGAGCAGCGCGGGCGTGATGTAGTAGCCGAGCGCGAGCACGAACACGAGGAAGCAGCCCGCGCCCACGCCCGGCAGCGTCTGCGGCATGTAGATCCGCACGAACGCGATGAACGGGTGCGCCCCAAGCGATTGCGCGGCCCGCACGTACACGGGCGATACGCTCTTCATCACCGAGTAGATCGCGAGAATCATGTAGGGCAAGAGCACATGCGTCATGCCGATGAGCACGCCGGCGCGGTTGAAGATAAGCGGCAGCGGATGAGTGGCGAGACCGAGACCCATCAGCAGGCTGTTGATCACGCCGCCCGGTTGCAGCAAAACGTACCACGCGGTCGTGCGCACGAGCACCGAGGTCCAGAACGGTACGATCACGAGAAGCATCAGGCGGTTGCTGCTTTTCGCGGGCAGGTTCGCGAGCAGCCATGCGACCGGATAGCCGAGCACAAGGCACAGCAGCGTGACCGTGGCGCTGATCGAGATCGTGCGCACGAACGCCTGCCGATAGATCGAAGCGTTGTCCGGCACGAACGCGACCGAGCCTTGCGGTGTCACGTGCGCATCGACGGCCGCGAGCAGATAGTCCGGCGTCGGCGACATGGCGGCGCGCTTCAGCAGGCGCCATGTCTCCGGCGAATTCCAGCGTTGGTCGAGTTCAACGAGCGCCGGTTTCCACGCGGGCGGCGCATCGGCGGGCAGTTGGCGCGCGGTGCGCATCAACAGGCTACGGAACTCGGCCTGGTCGAAGTTGAGCCGCCGCGCGACAGTGCCGAGCTGTCCGCTTTGCTGCGCCTCCCTGAGCCCCGCGGCGAGCAGGGCGAACATGCGCTCGTCCGGCACGCCGCGCCCGTCCCATGCATCGAGCGCGCGCGTGAGCGCGGGCATGCTGTCGGGCACTTCGTGATTCTCCACGCTGCGCGCGAGCAGGAGCGCGATCGGCGCGATGAACGTCGACAGCAGAAACACGATCAGCGGCAGCGCGAGCAAAAGCGCCTGCACCGATGCGCGGCGGCGCGCCTTTTGAAACGACGCGCGGCCGTCGGCTCTCGTCGGAGAGCCCGGGGCCGTGGCTCGGGCCGAAGCGGGCATGTGGGTAGTCAAGTCGGGCTCTCGTCGGACGATGGTGTTACTGCGTCAGCCACACCTGGAAGCGCTTATTGATCTGGTCCGCGTTGTCGGCCCAGAAGTTCGCGTTGATCTGCAAGGCGCGCTTGAAGTTCTCGGGTGCGGTCGGCAGATCGGCGAGGCGTTGCTTGTCGATCAGCGCGATTGCGTCCTTGCGCGGCGGCGCGTAGGCGATGTACTTCGACAAATCCGCATACGCCTTCGGCTGCGAAGCGGAGACGATGAATTTCGCGGCGGCGTCGGCGTGCTTCGCGCCCGTCGGAACGGCCCACCAGTCGAAGTCGTAAACTTGCGCGTCCCAGACGGTCTTGAACGGCTTGTTGTCCTTCTTCGCGGCGTCGGAAATGCGGCCGTTGTAGGCCTGCGTCATCACGACCGCGCCGTCCGCGAGCAACTGCGGCGCCTGGGCACCGGACTCCCACCACACGATGTTCTGCTTGATCGTGTCGAGCTTTTTGAACGCGCGATCCACGCCGGCGGGCGTAGCGAGCACCTTGTAGACATCTTTCGGATCGACGCCGTCCGCAATCAACGCCCATTCCATCGTGACCTTCGGCGACTTGCGCAGGCCGCGCTTACCGGGGAATTTCTGCAGATCGAAGAAGTCGTTGACGGTGGTCGGAGCGGTCTTCAGCTTGCTCGTGTCGTACGCGTAGACCGTGGACCAGACCATGCTCGCAACCGCACAATCGCTGATCGTGCCGGGGATGAAGTCGCTCGTCTTGCCGAGCGTCTTCTTGTCGAACTTCTGCAGCAGGCCTTCGTCGCAGGCGGTGATCGCATCGTTCGTTTCGAGGTCGATCAGGTCCCACGTGGTGTTCTTCGCCTGCTCCATCGCGGAGAGCTTCGCGAGGCCGCCGTCATACGATTCGGTCGAGAAGCCGATGCCGGTGGCTTGCGTGAACGGTTCGAAATAGGCCTTCTTCGCCGCCGCTTCGTATGCACCGCCGAAGGTCACGACGGAGAGCGTCTCCGCTGCCTGGGTGGTCACGGTGGTAAAAGCGGCTGCGGCGAGTACTGCGAGTGCGACGTTTTGTGTTTTGATGAGAGTGCGCATTTTAGTTGGCTCCTGCAGGTGCGGTCGTGATGATGGAGGGTGAGAGCGGGGTGGATGCGGGGATCACGGGCGCGCTGCGCGGCACGCTCATCGCGAGAATCTTGCAGTCGTCGTGGCGCCATGCGATCTCGATCGCGCTGCCGGGCGAAGGCAGCGCATGGCGCTGCGTATTGGGCACTTTCACGACGAAGGAATCGCGCGAACCGAGCGCAAGGTGCACGCGATGATGATCGCCGCAATACACCAGTTCCTGGACGTGTGCGCGCACCACGTTGCTGTGTTCGTCGACCTGCGCGCCTTCGGCGCTCGGGATATGCGCGCGTTCGGGGCGCAGCGCGAGCATCGCTTCGTCGCCCACGCGCAGGCCGGGTTCGCAACGGCCACGAATGACGCTGCCGTCCGAGAGCGCGAGCGTCGCCCACTCCTCGCCCGTAGTGACGACGCGTCCGGTCAGTCCGTTGTTCTCGCCGACGAAGTTTGCGACAAACGCGTTCTGCGCGTTCTCGTAGAGTTCGCTGGGCGTGGCGGCTTGCTGGATACGGCCATCGGAGAACACGGCGACGCGGTCCGACATCGTCAGCGCTTCGGCCTGATCGTGCGTCACGTAGACGATCGTGAGCGAGAGCTCGCGATGCAGGCGCATGATTTCGTATTGCATGGTTTCGCGCAGGCGCTTGTCGAGCGCGCCGAGCGGCTCGTCCATCAGCACGACGCTTGGCTCGAACACGAGCGCGCGCGCGAGCGCCACGCGCTGCTGCTGTCCGCCGGAGAGCTGCGCGGGACGCCGGTTCGCCAGATGCGGTAGCTCGATCATCTCGAGCGCGCGCTTCACGCGCGTTTTCTGCTCGGCGCGGCTCACGCGCCGCACGGAGAGCGGAAACGCGACGTTCTCCGCAATCGTCAGATGCGGAAAGAGGGCGTAGTTCTGAAACACCATGCCAATGTCGCGCTGATGCGGCGGCTTGTCGTCGAGCCGCCGTCCGTCGAGGCGTATCTCGCCGCGCGTGGGCGATTCGAATCCCGCGAGCATCATGAGCGTCGTCGTCTTGCCCGAACCGGACGGACCCAGCAGCGACAGGAATTCTCCCTTGCGCACGTCGAGGTTCAAGTCATCGACGACGTATTGGGCGCCGTCGTACGATTTGCTCACGCCCGAGAACGAAATGAAGGAAGGGTTTGACATCGTGATCGCGTCCTGTCGATGGTGCGTCGTAATCAATGCGCGCCGAACTGCATCGCGGCGATCTTGCTAGCGACATAGCGCGCGAAGTCATAATTGGGGCGTTCGAGCGGGCTCAGGTGACCGGGCTTCGCGAGCGGCGCGTGCACGCCGCGAAAGACGGCCTGCACGCCGCGTTTGTCTTCCGCGTTGACTTCGTCGAGCAGCTTCTTCAATTTCGTCATATGCGCGTTGGCCTCGGGATCGGCGATGAACTCCGGCGCAAGCCCGCCGCCGAAGCGAATATGCACGCGCTCCACGCCTTGAGGCTGCAGCACGAGATACCAGAAGTAACCCGGCGTAAGCGTGACGAGATGCGTCGGGTAGATCGCGAGCAGCGCCGTGGTCTTGCGCCAATGTCCCGTGAGGCGCGTGTTGTCCGGATGCGCGTTGCCGATGGGCAAGGTCGCTTCCTTCGTGATCCAGTGATAGTTGAAGGCTGGATAGCCGGGCGGGCATTCCATTTCCTCGAGCCGTGAATGCGGTCCTACCGTCGCGCGATGCAGCATGGGTAGGTGGTAGCTTTCCATGAAGTTTTCCGCGAGGATCTTCCAGTTCGTGTCCCACACGTGCTCTTCATAGAAAGTTTCGATGTAGTCCGACATGCCGTATGCGCCGATGAGCTCGCTCAGTTCGGCGAGCTGCGCGTGAACCGGCGGCGCGTCTTCGTCGAGTGTCACGTAGATCCAGCCTTGCCATTCTTCGCAGCGCACAGCGGGCAACTTGTAGCTTTCCTTGCAGAAGCCCTCTTGCCGATCCATGAGAGGCGCGCCTTGCAGCGCGCCATCCAGCGAATAGTTCCACGCGTGATAGGGGCAGACGATGCGACGCACGTTGCCGCGTCCTTCGAGCAGCACCGACATGCGATGCAGGCACACGTTCGACATCGCCTTGAGTTGCATCTGTTCGTCGCGCAATACCACGATCGGTTGCGCTCCGATCCGCGCCGTCATGTAATCGCCGGGCACTTTGAGCGCACTGGCGCGGCCGACGCATTGCCATTCACGCTCGAAGATAGCCCGCTCTTCCAGCGTGAGGAATTCGGGTGACGTATAGACACCGGGCGGCATCGCATGCGCGTCGCTGAATGGCCGTTCGCAACCCGTCTGCAGTTCGTCGACAAGTGCTTGCACTGCGATCGTCCTTGCCGGGTTGGTCATGGTGTCCCCCTTGATTCGTCACGGTGAGAGCGCGGCGACGCAAGGCTTTGCGGCGTGGCACTCAACATGGCACCAATCTATCAAGCCAAATTGCAAGCCAAAATATTGTTTTCAGATACAAAGCAAAGCTTTTGCCTATGCAGCGTCCGCAGGCTTGAAGCAGACAATCGCGCATTCCTCATCATGCGTCGAAATGCAGCCTCTGGATATAGGTCTCGCAGAACGACGCGAAGCGATGTACCACCTGGCGCGGCTTCATTGTGCGCGACTGCGCGATGCCGAGCATCGTTGCGTTGACGTTTTCTTTGAAACGCTTAATGACGAACTCTTCGCCATCCACGGTGCGATTCGATTTGAGCGGAAAATTCAGGAGGCTGTAGCCGAGACCGTTGGCCACCATGCCGCGCACGACCTCCGGCTGTGACGAACGGAACGCGGGCACGGGACGGCTGCCCACCGCATCGAAGAGTGCGGCGAAGTACTCGCGGCTGTGCGGCAGGTCGAGCATCACATACGGCTCGGGCAGGAGGTCGGCGAGCGATATCTTGCGCGCGCGTGCCAGACGATGCGTCCTCGGCAGGATCGCATAGGGCGGGAGCGAGAGCAGCGGCGTGAAGGCGATTTCTTCAGTCAAGTCGAGGCTGTAGGTGAGGGCAATGTCGAGCGAGCCGTCGTGCAGGCCGCGCAAGAGGCCGTCCTGATGCGCCTCGACGGTGCGAAACGAGATGCCCGCGTGCTCGTCGATGAATCGGCTAATCAGTCGCGGCATGAGCGGCGGCGCGAGTGAGACCAGGCAGCCGAGCGTGATGGCGCCGGTCATGCCGCCGTCCATTTCCTTCGCGGTCGTCTGCAATTCCTCCGCGAACTTCAGAAGATTGCGCGCTTGCCCGAGCAGATCGCGACCGGCTTGCGTGAGCGAGAGACCGCTCGCGTGATGCCGGATGAAGAGTTGCACGCCGAACGACACTTCGAGATCCGCGAGCGCCGTCGAGATCGACGGCTGTGAGATGTGCAGACGCTTCGCGGCGGCGGTGAAGGACAGTACTTCCGCAGTGACCACGAAATAACGCAACTGGCGCAACGAGTAGCGCAACGGTTGACTCTCCATCGACGACGCTCCGTGTTCAAGCTCTTCAATGGGCGGCATTGTGAAGCGGTCAAAAAGGCTTGCATAGGTAAATCCGATGCCATGCATTTTTTAAATATATTTTTCAAATTCTGAAGGGGCGCGTAGATTTTCACGAATCGAAACATTCCGCCTTTTCAGAAGGACACAGCCATGACAGTGGAAACAACGTCTATCGACACGCTCGTAGTCGGCGCCGGTCAGGCCGGCGTCGCCATGAGCGAACATTTGAGCAAGCTTGGCGTGCCGCATCTCGTGCTGGAACGCGCTCGTATCGCCGAGCGTTGGCGCACGGGACGCTGGGATTCGCTGGTTGCCAATGGCCCCGCGTGGCACGATCGTTTCCCCAATCTCGAGTTTGCGGACTTCGACCCCAACGCGTTCGCTTCGAAGGAGCAGGTCGCGGACTATTTCGTCGCTTATGCGAAGAAGTTTGAAGCGCCGATTCGCACCGGCGTGGAAGTGAAGAAGGTCGTGCGCAATGCGGGGCGGCAGGGCTTCACCGTCGAAACATCGGAGGGCACGATCGAGGCCAATCGCGTGGTGGTCGCAACCGGGCCTTTTCAGCGCCCCGTCATTCCGCCAATCGCGCCGCAAGATTCGAGCCTTACGCAGATTCATTCCGCCGACTATCGCAATCCCGCTCAATTGCCCGAAGGTGGCGTGTTGGTGGTGGGCGCGGGATCGTCGGGCGTGCAAATCGCGGACGAGTTGCAACGTGCTGGCAAACGCGTCTACCTGTCGGTCGGAGCGCACGATCGTCCGCCGCGCGCTTATCGCGGTCGCGACTTCTGCTGGTGGCTCGGCGTGCTCGGCGAATGGGATGCGGAGGTCATGAAGCCCGGCAGGGAGCACGTCACCATTGCAGTGAGCGGTTCGCGCGGCGGCCATACGGTGGATTTCCGGCGTCTCGCGAATCAGGGCATCACGCTCGTGGGTCTGACGAAATCCTTCGACGACGGCGTGGTGACCTTCGAAGCGGATCTCGCGGCGAACATCGCGCGCGGTGACGAGAACTATCTCTCGCTACTGGACGCGGCCGACGCCTATGCCGAGCGCAACGGCCTCGATCTTCCCGAAGAGCCCGAAGCCCGCGTCATTCCGGCGGATCCGGAATGCGTGACGCACCCGTTGCACGATCTGGATCTGGCGAAAGCCGGCGTGACGTCGATTGTCTGGGCGACCGGTTATGCAGTCGATTTCAGCTGGTTGAACGTCAACGCCTTCGATGAAAAGGGTAAGCCGAAACATCAGCGCGGCGTATCGAAGGAGCCAGGCATCTATTTCCTCGGTCTGCCCTGGCTATCGCGCCGTGGCTCCGCATTTATCTGGGGCGTGTGGCACGACGCGAAGCACATCGCCGATCACATCGTCACGCAGCGCAAATACGCGGCTTATTACGGCGACGCGCAACACCAGGCACAGAGCCGCGGCGTTGAAAGCGTTGAAAACACATCCCCCGATTCGCGCGTCCACAAAGTCAGCGAGATGGGCGTGAACTGATGCGTACGTCTCTCTAATCCGCGATCCATTTCTTCCTAACATTAAGGTGCATTGATGAGCCAACCTACGCATACCCGTATCCGTATGTTCAATACGAAGGATACGTATCCGAACCAGACGCTCGACAACGATCTTTGTCAAGCCGTGCGCGCCGGCAATACGGTCTATGTGCGCGGGCAGGTGGGCACGGATTTCGAAGGCCGCATGGTCGGCATCGGCGACCCGCGCGCCCAGGCCGAGCAAGCGATGAAGAACGTCAAGCAATTGCTGGAAGAAGCGGGCAGCGACCTGTCGCACATCGTCAAGACGACGACGTTCCTCACCGACATCCGCTACCGCGAGCCGGTCTATCAGGAAGTCGGAAAGTGGCTGAAGGGCGTGTTTCCTATTTCGACCGGCTTGGTAGTGGTCGCGTTGGGTCAGCCGCAGTGGTTGATGGAGATCGACGTTATCGCGGTCATTCCGGATGGATGGACGCCGCCGACGGCCTAAGGAGCGGGACATGACATTCTCAATCGTCGGACGTTGCCCGGAATCCGGGCAGCTTGGAATCGCGATCAGTTCGTCCAGCATTGCGGTGGGCGCCCGATGCCCATGGGTGCGCGCAGGCGTGGGCGCGGTTGCGACGCAGAACGTCACGCTGCCCGCGTTAGGGCCGCAGATTCTCGATCTTCTGGAGAACGCACAACTCGATCCCGCCGCAGCGTTGGACCGCGTGCTCGGCGCGAGCGAGCGGAGCGAGTACCGCCAGGTGACGGTGATCGATGGGCAGGGTCGCACGGCGTTCTTCAGCGGCAAGGAAGCGCTGGGCACGTATCACGCTGTCGCCGGCGAGCAGTGCGTAGCCGCAGGCAACATGCTCGCCGGTGTCGAAGTGATCGAAGCCATGCTTCCGGCGTTCGAGCAGGCATCCGGCACGCTTGCCGATCGGCTGCTCGCGGCCATGCATGCTGCGATCGCTGCCGGCGGCGAAGCGGGGCCCGTGCATTCGGCGGCGCTCAAGATCGTGGGCGACGTGAGCTGGCCGATCGTCGATTTGCGAGTCGATTGGGTGGATGACGATCCCATCGGCCAGCTCGACGGTCTGTGGCAGGCGTATCGGCCGCAGATGCAGGACTACTTGACCCGGGCATTGAATCCGACCGTCGCGCCCAGCTACGGAGTGCCGGGCAATGAATGACAGATCCAGCCGTGCGCTGCTCGAACGGCTGATCGGCTTCGCCACGGTCAGCCGGGACTCCAATCTGGACATGATCGAGTTCATTCGGCTTTACCTGCAGGAACTCGATGTCGAGAGCGAGCTGTTCTACAACGCCGAGCGCACCAAGGCGAATCTGTTCGCGACCATCGGTCCGCGTGAGCGCGGCGGCATCGTGCTGTCCGGCCATACCGACGTGGTGCCCGTCGATGGTCAGGCGTGGACCGTCGATCCATTCCGTCTCACCGAGCGCGACGGGCGGTTGTATGGCCGCGGCACGGCCGACATGAAGGGTTTTATCGCTTCGGTGCTGGCGGCGGTGCCCGGGTTCCTTGGGCGCGAGTTGAAGCTGCCGATTCACCTCGCTTTTTCGTACGACGAGGAAGTCGGATGCCTCGGTGTGCGGCCGATGCTGGCGGAATTGGAGCGGCGTGCGCACAAGCCGGCCCTGTGCCTGATCGGCGAGCCGACCGAGCTCAAGCCGGTGCTGGGCCACAAGGGCAAGCTGGCGATGCGCTGTCAGGTGAAAGGCGCGCCTTGCCATTCGGCTTATGCGCCGTATGGAGTCAACGCCATTCAATACGCGGCGCGGATGATCGGCCGACTGGAAGAGATCGGCGAGCAACTGGCGCAGCCCGAGCATCACGACGAGCGATTCGATCCGCCGTTCTCGACCGTGCAGACGGGCGTGATCAAGGGCGGCCGCGCGCTCAACATCGTGCCGGCCGAATGCGAATTCGATTTCGAAGTACGCGCGCTGCCTGGCTTCGACGCAAACCAGGTCGCCGACGAGTTGCAGACCTACGCCGAAGCCGAACTATTGCCGAAGATGCGCGCCGTGAAGTCCGACACCGACATCCGCTTTCAGCCGCTCTCCGCCTATCCGGGATTGGCCACATCCCCCGACAGCGACGCGGCGCGTCTTTTGGCGCTGCTCAGCGGGTCCATTGAGTTCGGCACGGTCGCATTCGGCACCGAGGGCGGGCTCTTCGATCAGGCAGGGATTCCAACAGTGGTCTGCGGACCCGGCAGCATGGACCAAGGGCATAAGCCGGACGAATTCGTCACCGTCGAGCAATTGCGCAATTGCGATGCGATGCTGGCTCGGCTGGCGGACTACGTTTCGGCGACGTCCTGATACGTATTGGCGAGGCGACTGTCTTGCGCTAAAGCAGGACGATCCGCAGACCACTCAACTCAAATACTTTCGAATGCCAGGCATGGCGATTCAGTGGACCGAACACGCCTAGCCACGCAAGGGACAGGAGTAAGCGCTAAAGCGCCAACTCCTGTCGACCGCAAAGCATGGGACAGGAGTAAGCGCTAAAGCGCCAACTCCTGTCGACACAGGAGACGAACTTGAATACTTCGGAACGCAATGCCTCGGCGTTGATCGAAAAACACACCATCGGCTACGTGCCGCCCGAGGATCGCCATGGCAAGGTGCGCGATCTGTTCACGCTATGGTTCGGCGGCAACATCGCTCCCTTGCCCATCGTCACCGGCGCGCTCGGCGTGCAGATCTTCCACTTGAACTTGCTGTGGGGCATCGTGGCGATCGTCGTCGGTCAGGCCGTCGGCGGTGTGCTGATGGCGCTGCATTCGGCACAGGGCCCGCAAATGGGCATCCCGCAGATGATTCAGAGCCGCGCTCAGTTCGGTTCATGGGGCGCGCTGCTGGTCACCGTGATCGCAGGCGTGATGTACGTGGGCTTCTTCGCGTCCAATATCGTGCTCGCCGGGAAGTCTCTTCATGGCATCGAAAACGGCATCCCGGTTCCTGTCGGCATCGTGATCGGCGCGTTGGGATCAGGGCTGATCGGGATCATCGGTTACCGGATCATCCACATCTTGAACCGCATCGGAACCTGGGTGCTCGGGATCGGCATTTTCATCGGTTTCGGCTATATCCTCACGCATATCGCCACGGACGATTTTCTGACGCGTGGCGGATTCAACATCGCCGGCTGGCTCGCCACCGTTTCTCTGTCGGCGCTCTGGCAAATCGCTTTCGCCCCGTACGTTTCCGACTATTCGCGCTATCTGCCGGAGAACGTGCGCGTCGCATCGACGTTCTGGGCGACCTACCTCGGCTGCACGATCGGCTCGACGCTCGCGTTCGTCTTCGGCGCGGTAGCCGTGCTCGCGGTGCCGCCCGGCACCGACGCGATGGACGCCGTCAAGCAGGCCACCGGACCGCTCGGGCTGCCGATGCTCGTCCTCTTCCTGCTGAGCGTGATCAGCCATAACGCGCTGAACCTTTACGGCGCGGTGCTCGCGGCCATCACGTCGCTGCAGACCTTCGCCTATCGCTGGATTCCCACGGCGAAAGCGCGGGCCGTGCTGTCGATCGCGATTCTCCTCGCATGCTGCTATGGTGCGATCGGCGCGTCGACGAATTTCGTCGGCAATCTGGTCGATCTCGTGCTCGCGCTGCTGGTCGTGCTGGTGCCGTGGACCGCGATCAATCTGATCGACTTCTATGTGATCCACAAGGGCAAATACGACATCCAGTCGATCTTCCAGGTGGACGGGGGCATCTACGGCCGCTTCAATCCACAGGCGCTGATTGCCTATGGAATCGGCATCGTCGTGCAGATTCCGTTCATGAACACGCCGATGTATGCGGGTCCCGTGCCGAAGTATCTCGACGGCGCGGATCTCTCGTGGGTTATCGGGCTGCTTCTGACGTCGCCGCTGTATTACTGGCTCGCGTCGCGGGACACCCACTATCGGCGCAGACAAACGGGTGCTAGCGTCGCGCGTGGCCCGGCGAGACAGTCATGACCGCTGGGGTGCCTCCGCAATCGGAGCGGCGATGCGGAGGCCTCGATGGAGACACCGTCATAGCAGCCGCAAGCCGCCGTCGCACTCGATTACCGCGCCCGTCATGAAGGTGTTCTCCATCAGAAACTGAAGCGCATGCGCGACGTCTTGAGCTTGGCCGACACGTCGAGCTGGCAGGGTTTCGGTCTGCTGGCGAAAAAGGTCCTCTTTGACGCTGCTGGGAAATCTGTCCCACCAGGCCGTATCGACCACGCCGGGCGAAACGGCATTGACGCGCAGCGGCGCCAGTTCGCGCGCGAGCGTCCCGATCATGCTTTCGAGCGCGCCGTTGATCGCGCCCAATCCCGCAGTGCCGGGATTGGCAATGCGCGCGGAAATCGCGGTCACGAACGTCAAACTGCCGTCGCGGCGCAGGGCCGCGAGGCCAGCTTGTGCCGCTTCGAGCTGTGGCCAGAACTTGGCTTCGAAGCCACGGCGCAAGGAATTCAAATCGAGGTCCTTGAACAGGCCGGCGCCGTCGCCGCCGGAGAGCGTTAGCACCAGATGATCGATGTCACTCAGGCCGCCGAAGAAACGGTCGAGCGCAGCGCGGTCGGTGCAGTCGAGTGCATTGCCGGCGACACTCCCACATCCTTCGAGTCCGGCGAGCGCCTTATCCAGTTTGGCCTGGTCGCGGCCGACTGCCACGACGTGCGCACCGGCTTCCTTCAGCCGCGACACCGTCGCTAGTCCAATGCCGGACGAACCACCCAGCACGACGACTTTCTGATTCTGCCAATCCATGTCGCTGCTCCTGTCGATGAAAGGAGGCACCTGCCGATGTGCCGTCACATTGGCTTACAGCACACCTCCTTGGCGATAGAATGCGTGTCAGGCCCATATCATTCAAATCGTTTGTGACGATGACCGACATCATTGAGAATGATTTCAGGCGTTTCGACCTGAACTTGCTGCTGGCCTTTCGCGCGCTGTTGGAGGAACGCAGCGTCACGCGTGCCGCGCAGCGACTCTTCCTCGGTCAGCCGGCGATGAGTGGGGCGCTTAAGCGTCTTCGGGAGGCGTTCGGCGACGAACTGTTCGTGCGCACACCTCACGGCATTACGCCGACGCCCCGCGCGCTCGAACTGGCGCGGCAGGTCGAGCCCTTCCTCCAATCGCTGCACCGGGCGCTCACGCAACCGCCGGCGTTCGATCCGGCACAGGCTCAGCGCGTATTTCGCATTGGCCTGAGCGATTCGCTCGAGGTCCTGCTGATGCCGGAGATAATGGGCCGCCTCGCCACCAAGGCGCCCGGCGTGAAACTGATCGCCCGCTCTACCGACTCCACGCGCGCGGCGGCGATGCTCGACGAGGGCGCGATCGAACTGGCGGTCGGCGTGTTCCCGGAATGCGTGCAGTGGCAGCGGCGCCGGCCGCTGTTTCAGTGGCGCTTCGTGAGCGTCTACAATCCGCGCCTCGTCAAGACGCGCCGCAAGCGCCTGTCAATGGATGAGTTCCTGCGGCACCGGCATGTGCTCACCTCGTTCAGCGCTGGCCTGCAGGGCTTTATAGACGAGCAACTAGCCATGCAAGGTCTCAAGCGCGACGTGGTGTTCTCCAGCTCGAATTTCGCGACTAGCCCGTTTATCGTGCGGCACACGCCGGCGATCGCCACGGTGCCCGATTTCATCGGCCGCGTTTGGCGCGACACATTGGATCTGGCGATGAGTCCATTGCCATTCGACGTGCCGGGCTATGAAGTCTCGCTGATGTGGGCTGCTTCGAGGGATCAGGATCCGGGACTCGCGTGGCTGGCAGCGGAGTTTATGGACGCGTTTGACGTAAGCGAAAGAAGATCGCCCCGTCCTTGATGAAGGCGACGCGCGATACGACAATAGATCAACGGGATCGCTCTTGATGGCGGCGTGCCGCGAGCAGAGCACCGCGACTACCGGCCCGTCTTCGGCGCCCCTCAAAGTCTATCCATCGGAGCGTCGACGCTCCCATGCCAGCCACGCATCGAATCGGTGCGACAGGGCAGAATCCCCATTACCGAGCGCCTTGTCCGACATGGCACCGCTCGATTTCTGCTGCCCTCGCCGCACCAGAAAAAAAGTCAATCCAACCAGCAAAAAAAGTAGTTTGCGTCGAAATCGCACGCAAACCTACGATGCCTACATGTGCTAAGTCGACACAGCGGCACCGGCAAGAACTCCGGCAATGATGGCTTGATCTGCTGAATACCCTCTCCATGAACCCAGGCGTGGCGAGTGGGGCAGGCGTTTGTATGCCACCGCGACTAGCCATGCGCTTTATCAATAAGGATTGATGGAGACAGATATGAATACCGCCTTGTCCAACACTATCGTGGAAGCCCCGATCCCGTTCACGCGCGAACAGAAAAAAGCGATTGCTGCCGCGACGCTGGGCACTATCGTCGAGTTTGCCGACTGGATCATCTATGCAACATTCGCCTCGCTGTTTTCACGGCATTTCTTTCCGGCCCACAACGAAAAGATTTCGCTGCTCTCTGCCTTCGCGGTATTCGCAGTCGGATTCATCATGCGGCCAATCGGTGGCGCTGTTCTGGGCGCATATGCAGATCGTCACGGACGAAAGAATGGTCTTGCTCTCTCAGTTGCATTGATGGCCGGGAGTTCCCTGGTGATTGCGGTCTGTCCGGGATACGCGGCGATCGGAATGGTGGCGCCGATTATTCTGGTTGTCGCCCGACTGGTGCAGGGATTCGCAGCTGGCGGGGAATTCGGCTCCGCGTCCACTTTTCTCATAGAGTCCTCCGCCCCATCACGACGCGGATTTACCGGCTCCTGGCAACACTTTGCGGTGAACGCTGGCGTCCTGGTCGCGGCGCTGATTGGCTACATCCTCACATCGTGTATCAGCGAACAAAGCATGGCAAGTTGGGGCTGGCGACTTGCGTTCGCGATTGCCGGTCTGATGGGATTCGTGGCGCTGTGGGTACGTCTATCTGTTTCAGAAACCGAAGCCTTCAAGAAAACAGTCGTGAACCATCAAAAGCGCCGTCATCCGTTTTTGGTGCTGGTGGGCGAACATCGTCGGGCCGCGTTGCGCGTGATTGGTATCGCCATGGCAGGGAATCTGTCTGTCTATTTTTGGCTCGTCCTCTTTCCAACGTTCGCCCACATGCGGACGGGTCTGCCGCTGCGCGACGGCTTCAGCGCCAGCGTCATTTCAATCGTGGTTTCGCTCTTTGCGATTCCATTTTTTGGAAAGCTCTCTGACCGAATTGGCCGCAGGCCTGTTCTGCTCGCGTTTGCCGGCGGCTCCGCCGTGTTCGCGTGGCCGAGTCTTCATTTTCTCGCGAATGATTTCTGGACGGACACGGTCATTGTGACGATCGGCATGTTGCTCTCGTCAGGCTTTACCGCCACTTGCGCAGCAGTGATGGCCGAGCAGTTTCCGGCGGAGATCCGCGCGACCGGTGTCGCCTTGCCTTACGCGATCTCAGCGACGCTTTTTGGTGGAACGCTTCCGTACATCGTGACAGCCATGTCGAACGCGGGCTTCTCGGATTACATATGGGTCTACATCGCGATCGTTTGCGCAGTCGGATTCTGCGTATACGCGGTGATGCCCGAGACGAAAGGAAAGGCTCTGGATTGATGCATGGGTAATGCGGGTACCTCGGAGTGAGTGCCTCGCGGAACATTCTTGGAATTGATGGAGAGAGAAATGCGTAAGGTCGTTATTGGCGGTATCGGTATGACGCACTTTGGTAAATTTATCGAGCGGAATCTGAAGTCACTGTCGGAGGAAGCAGTCGGTCTCGCGCTCAAGGACGCTCGCGTTACGGTCAACGACGTAGACCGGATTTTTTTTGGCAACGCGGCAGCAGGCGTTGTTACCGGTCAGGAGATGATTCGCGCGCAATCGTCGCTTCGCAATACCGGGCTCGACGGCAAGCCGATGTATAACGTCGAGAATGCCTGTGCCTCTGGCAGCTCGGCCCTTAATCTGGCGTGGCTCTCGGTGGCCTCCGGACAATCCGAAACGGCGCTGGTGGTCGGCACGGAGAAACTTACTCACGAAGACAAGGCCGTCTCGTTCGGTGCATTCGCGAAGGCCGTCGATCTCGAGGAACCGCTGCCCGAAGGCGTGACAGCCGGTACCGGCTCGCTCTTCATGGATCTTTATGCCGCCAAGGCTCGCAAATGGATGGAAAGGACCGGTGCGGAGGCGAGCGACTTCGCGCGGGTCGTGGTGAAGAGCCGTCGCGCTGGGTCACTTAACCCGGTCGCGCAATTCCGCAAGGAAACGACCATCGAGGAAGTCCTGGAGAGTCGGATGGTCAGCAATCCGCTCACGCTGTTCATGTGCTCCTCGATTGGCGATGGAGCAGCCGCGCTCTTCATTTGTTCGGAAGATTACGCGAAGAAGCACGATATCCGTCCTGTCTACATTCGCGCAAGCTCGATCGTATCCGCGAAAGCCGATGGGTCAGGTGATCTCGTTGCAGTGCGAGCGGCGAGAGCGGCATACGAAGAAGCGGGAATCGGGCCGTCCGATGTTCATGTCGTCGAACTTCACGACGCTTCGGCGCCGGCCGAATTGATCCATTACGAAAATCTCGGCCTTTGTCCCCCGGGCGATGCAGCCAAACTCATCCGTTCGGGTGACACCGACATCGGCGGCCGCATCTCAGTCAATCCGAGCGGCGGCCTTCTTTCCCGTGGTCATCCGGTCGGGGCGACTGGGGTCGCGCAAATTGTCGAATTGACCCAACAACTTCGGGGAACGGCGGGCGCTCGCCAACGTCCGGGTGCCAAAGTGGCACTCGCCGAGAACAACGGTGGTCAACTGGCGGGTGATTCGGCCGTCGCTCTCGTCACCATCCTCTCGGCTTGATCCCGGGATGCGCTGCACCGCACGTCATCGCGCCGACAGGATAGCGGTGCGGGCGGTCAGAGTGGCGGGCAGATCAGGTCTGCCCGCCACCCACCGAGAGAAGCCACTCGCGGAAAGCAGTGAATTCGGGCGACGAGATGCGGCTCTTGGGATAGACAAGATAGTACGTGAACGCGCCTTCATCGAGAACAAAAGAGAACGGCGTCACGAGACGGCCGGAATCCAGATCTTCTGTTATCAGAACACGCTGCGCTATTGCGACGCCATGCCCTTGCGTGGCCGCGAAATACGCGAGGATCGAACTCTCATAACTCAGACCGCCGAGCGGATTGACGCCTTTTACGCCCGCGGCATCGAGCCACTTTGCCCAATCTTCCCGGCGAGCCAGCGAGTGAAGCAAGGGTACTGTGCGCAGCGCCTCCGGCGTCGCGTCCGTCAGGTCCGGATGAGCGTGCAAGAATTCCGGGCTGCATACAGGGACAAGCTCATTCGGCACGAGCCGATCAAAGCCGATGTCGGATGATGGTGCGTGGGATAAGCGTATCGCGGCGTCCACATCGTCGATGTTGAAGTCGACCGCGTGAAGCGACGTTGTCAGAATCACTTCAATATCCGGGTGCTGAAGATGAAATGACGACAGGCGAGGGATGAGCCAATTCCTCGAAAATGTCGTGTAGGCGCGGATTTTGAGGTGCCGCCTGCGTCGACTCTCGGTCAGATTGACGGTCGCGGTGCGCATCGACTCGAAGGCGCGAGCGATGTCCACGAGATAGCGCTCGCCCATCGGCGTTAGCGTTATCGACCGATGTCCCCGGTCAAACAACGTCACCTCGAGTTGATCTTCGAGCAGCTTGATGTGGCGGCTCACGGCGGCGGGGGTGACATGCAATTCCTCCGCGGCCAGTTGGACGCTGAGGAGTCGACCCGCGGCTTCGAAAGCTCGCAGAGCGTTGAGAGACGGAAGCGTTCGCATGACGAAATGTTACCACGTACCTACGCGGGTCGATTCGTCGAAATCTCCGCTGCGACGGCCGCGTGGCATCGACACGCTGGCCGCTATCGCAGCGAAAAACGCCTACGTGACGCAGGAGACGGAAGTATGAAAGAAGTTGTGGGCAGCGCGACGGACTGCCCCGCTTGAGCGCTGAGAAGAGCTGAGACTGGCACCGCGAATTCCGAGGGCGTCCTGCGGACTTGTGGGTGGGCCAACCGTTGTTAACTTCGGCCTCAGGCGATGGACTTTTTCGCGGCCAGGTTCCGAAGCACTTCCAACGCGCTGCGCTCCACCCAGTTGTGTTTCAGCAGGCCGTTCTCGCCAACGTGCAAGACTGCAGTCCCCGTCATGTCAATCGGCGACCCGCATGATTCGGAGCCCATAAACCCCTTGTTTTTTCCCGTGACACGCCAGCGAGTCACCACTCGGTCGCCTGTCTCGTTCTGGAATGTCTCGATGACATTGAACTCAAAGTCGTCGATGCTCGACAGGAATGCTGCCACCCACTTTTTGAACGCTGCGCGCGATCTGATATCCACACCGCCGGACGTCACGGTGAAGTCTTCCGAAACCAGATGGTCCGCAGCGTTCGGATTACGCAACTGCCATACTTCACGCCAGAATTTCTCGGCGATTTGAACTGAATCTCGCTTTGCCACTTTCAACTCTCCTGCGTATTGGTGATAGAAATTTCGTTTGTCGATTCATGCTTTTCAGTGGTCTGCACCATCACGGGTTCAGGGCGTCCAGGAACGGTACGAACTTTTGCTGGCGTGCGAGACAGCCTATATGGCATTTTTATGAGCGGCCAGAATGCTCCATCATTGCCACGGCCGACACTCAATATATCCGCCAGAAAATCCGCGTCGTCCATTAGCTCGTCCATACGAACTACAGGCACGGATGCAATGCCCAGTGACTCAAGCTTTGCTATCAGAAGCTCACGAGTCATCGCTTCACATTGAGCGCCTGGTGTCTGGCTACGAACCACGTCGATTTCCACGGAATTCTTTGCCTCGGCCGAGACATATCCGTCCGAACAGGCAATGGCCACGCCTTTCGAAACAGGATTGCCCGCGGCAAAAAGACAGCTCCACGCCGCCACGTCCTGCATGGATATCTCGATGAACCTCCCGCTTCCTTCCGACGGTTCGACGAGTTCGGCGACTATCGCAAACAAGGCGGCCTGGCCGCCGAGGATGTCGGCTGCCGATGCGCCTGCTTTCACTGGGGAGCCGTCACCATTGCGTGTGAGATCCATGAGACCGCTCATCGCCTGGATGACCGTGTCGAACGCAGGTCGCGTCGGATAGGCGGACTCGATTCCAAATCCCGAGATCGAACAGTAGATCAGCGCCGGATTGATCTCTTTCAAAGAGGACCGACCCAGGCCAAGTTTGGCTAGCGCTCCCGGACGAAGGTTTTCGACGAGGACATCACTTGTGGCGAGCAACGCTTCGAGGTAGCGCAGGTGAGATGCCTGCTTCAGATCCAGCGAGATGCTTTTCTTGTCAGTGTTGTTGAGGGCAAAGAAATAGCTCAGCCCGTCTTGTCCCGGAGACCAGTTTCTCGCAACCTCTCCCTCCAGCGGCTCGACCTTGATCACTTCGGCACCGAGCGCCGCAAGATGTTTTCCGACGAGAGGTGCGGTGGTGTATTGCCCAATCTCGATCACCCGGACGCCCGCCAATGCTCCGGTTGGACTTGGGCCTTGTCGCGCCTCGAATCCTGCGACGTAACCGATAGATTTCGCAGTCAACCGTCGTGCAGTTCCGGCTTCATTACGGTGACACTCGCCGTCGTTCATCAGAGGGAACGTCCGGAACGGCGTAACTGCCGTATACGTGTGCTTCCCGATTTCACCTGCCAGAATCTGTGCGGCGGCCGCTGGATGCCGGAGCTTGAAATTAGGCTCTTCATGGAGCAACGATATGGGTACGATAGGCCCCGCTGCCACGCCGATTTCCTCGCACAGGGCGCTGCACTGATCGGTAGTCAGCCCGGAAGACCAGGCCTCGATAAACGGATCAAGTGAATCTACGTTGCGGACCCTTTCATTCAAGGTCGCGAAGCGATTGTCGTCGAGCGCCGGCTGATTGATCGCGATCTTCAGTTTGCGCCACTGGTCTTCGGTGCTGGTGCAAATCAGGACCCAACCGTCGAGTGTCCGATACGCATTCCACGGGGCGCACGCCGGGTGCCGGTTTCCGACACGTTCAACGCTGCTGCGGGCGAACGCTTTCGGCAGAAAGGTGGTCAGTGCGCTGCTCGCGCAGGCGAATAGGGAAACGTCGATGTTCTGTGCAAACCCTTGCGTACGAAGGACTCGCGATGCCGCCGCTACGGCCGCCGCGGCGTATAACGCTGCGGAGATTTCGGTGAACGGGATACCGATGTTCACCGGTTCTCCACTTTCGAAGCCCGTCGTGTCCATCAGGCCCGTGATCGCCTGAATCTGGCCATCCGTCCAGCGGCCCCCCAACCTCGCACTCTGGGGGCCCATAGCGGATATGTCGCAGACAATGAGGTTGCCAGACGTCTTCAAACTCGATATCTTCGCCCGCGTTGCAAAACTGGCCGTATCAGACGAGACGATCACCACGTCGTACCCTGAGAACGAGGGTAATGAGTCATGGTCTGCAACATGCACTTGCGCGCCCGCGTGTCCAAGCAGACTCGCACTCAACTCAACGGCACTGCGTGAGCCCCACGCGAGAATTCGCATTCCGTCCAACATTCCAGTCTCCCAAACGTCCGGTGTCTATCCATTGACCGATGACAGGATTGATCGCGTGGTAGCAACACACGCCGCACCCTGATTCAACGATATGGCAACCAGTGGGGCGGTACAACCGACATTTCCTGCTGTTTGGATTGACTTTTGATGCGCTGAATGACGAGTGATGGCAACGCGCGTGGACTAGCTACAGTGAAAGTCAATCGAACTCGACGAAAAAGTGAATTGCCCGCCAAACAGCGGGGCAATAGCATCTATCGCAATCGGTCCACTCTTCAACGGGGGTGGCCCGAGCGCTCGCCGGCATTCATGGCGGCCGTGTTCATTCATCTCTTCGCGTGCGTAAACATCATGAACTCATCTGAAACTGGTCGCGACGCCGAAGTCGCAATTATCACCGGCGGTGCCAAAGGCATTGGTTTCGGTATTGCGTCGGCTTTGGCGCAAAAAGGTCGACGCATCGTCCTGTTTGACCTGGACCGCGATAGCCTCGAGGAAGCCACGACAACCCTTTCGCGCGCCGGGGCCGACGTCCTGGGCATGCCAGTGGACGTAACGAGCAGCGAATCCGTGAACCAGGCAGTGGATGCGGTCGCCGAACGACTGGGCCGGCTGGATGTTCTGGTGAACAACGCCGGCATCGTGAAAGACAAACGCATCACAAAGATGAGCGACGATGAGTGGGATTCCGTCATCAACGTCAATTTGAAATCGCAGTTTTTGTGCTGCCGGGCGGCCTTGAAACATATGGTTTCGGCCAACTATGGCCGCATCGTCAATATCTCATCACGGGCATGGCTGGGTGGGGTGGGGCAATCGAACTACTCGGCGGCCAAGGGTGGCGTGGTAAGCCTCACGCGAAGTCTCGCGCTTGAATGGGCGAGCGCTGGCATTACGGTGAACGCTGTTGCTCCTGGAATCGTGGACACGCCGCTGTTTCGCAAATTTGACGTCGAACTGCAGGAACGTCTGAAGAAATCGGTTCCGGTTCAGCGCATTGGAACGCCCGACGATATCGCCCAAGCGGTTCTGTTTTTCGCGCAAAAGGAATCGTCGTATATCACGGGACAGACGCTCTATGTCTGCGGTGGGCGATCGCTGTCCTCGCCGAGCGTTTGAGGAGCCAGGTCATGACTATCCATTACTCAGTTTCGGATCAAATCGCGACGGTTACCTTGGATCGTCCGGAAGCACTGAATGCACTCGATCTGGAGAGCCTGAAGGAACTCCGCGCCGTTCTGGCGGAGGCTCGAGATGACGAGGACGTTCGCGTCATTATCCTGACCGGTGCCGGGCGTAAGTCGTTCTGTGTGGGTGCGGATTTGAAAAACACGCTGCCGCCTTCGACCAACTTCAGTTCGTCGTTCGTGAAATCCATCGATCGCGCCGCTGCTGAAGGTGTCTACGTCCGCCTGATCGAACTCAGTTCGCTGCGAATCTTCAAGCCGATGATTGCCGCCATCAACGGTTATTGTCTGGGCGGAGGCCTTGAGCTGGCCCTTCAGTGCGACCTGCGCATTGCTGCCACCAACGCTGTGCTTGGCCTGCCTGAAGCTGTCGTGGGCAGCATTCCGGCTGTCTGCGGCATTCAGGCGCTTCAGAAAGCGGTTCCCTCCGCCGTCGCAATGAAAATGCTGCTGACGGGTGGCAAGGTCGACGCAGGATACGCAGAGCGTGTTGGGCTGGTGTCGGATGTGGTTGAGCCCGAATCCCTGATGAATAAAGCTTTGGAGCTGGCAAGGATCATCGCGGGTAACGGGCCGCTGGCCGTCCAGATGATCAAGAAAGTTGCCGAAACCAGCAGCAATGTGCCACTGACACAGGCTCTTGAATTCACGGAGTTGGCGTGGGGCGCAATGCGGGAATCGGAAGATCGCATCGAAGGGCGCCGGGCTTTCGCAGAAAAGCGCAAGCCGCAGTTCAGGGGTCGATAAAACCAGGGCGCTGGGAAGCAGTGTCCGAGGCCAGTGCGGACGCTCGGGCGTCACGACTGGCCTCTACCGCTCAAAAAGTAACGAGGTGCGGAAGAATTTGAACGTTGCGTCAGAGATCGGTCGTCTCAGGGATCATCGCTGCCTGACCTCGATATGTCCCGTCTTCATCGAGGAGTTGCCACACGGTGGCTCGTTCAATCCAGAAGCGCCTGCCGGATTTCGCCACCCGAATGCCGCGATATCCGGTAACGAAACCGTCGCGTCCTACCTGATCGAGGAACGCCTGGCGTTCGCTGCGCTCCGGTACTTCAGCCGACAATCGCGAATGCAGCGAGGTGAGCTCATCCCAATCGTATTCGAACAGGAACTGTGCGCGCTTGTTGCCATAGACGAACACGGGATCGGCGGCGGTGTTGTGCGCGAGAATGCCAAACGGGGCTTCGGCATAAAGCCATTCAACACCCTGAGCGACGCTTAATCCGTTGGGAACAAGCGGTTTCCCGAGGAGTCGCTCGTAAGACCCGGCGATAAGTTGAAAGAAACGGGTATCGGTATTCATTGCCATACAGTATTGCTCCTCGATTTCAGTTGATACTCCGCGCCGTTGGCGCAGCCCTCCGCCACCGCAATGCGCTGTATAAGCGAGGCAACTTCAAGAACCACTGCACGAGTTCCCAGTACGTGCTGATTGCCGGAAAGCTTTTCGTCACGAAGTTCGGCATCGACGACGATCAACCGCGTGTGCCACGATTGTAGTTCGAGACTCTGGAGGTCCGTCAGCAAGTCGTCGATGGTCTTTCTGGCGTTCAACGGAAGCAGCTCGACACGCGAAGCTTCCTTCAGCTTGAGAAGTTCACCTCCAATCTCTATCCACGCCATGCATTCTTCCACCTCCTTGACGGAGGCGGCAGGCAAAGCGAGTCGCACCAGCGTGTCGATGCTGCGGCATTGCCACGCATGGCGCATTTCGGCGGTTTGCTGCGCGATGGGTGAAGCGATCAAGGCCCTGATCGCGTCGGCTATCCGTTTGAGGCGCTGTTTGCGCCACTGGTGTTCAAGCCTGCGCGACGGGACAAGATGGAAAGCTAGCGCGGCCAGTGCGGAGCCGGCCAGCACACCCAGCGCATGCGCGCTTATGGCGACCGTGGTCGTATGAGCGATGGACTCTGGATCCGACACGACGAGGAACACCAGGCAAAAGCCCGACGCCCAGAACGCGTTCGAAAGCACGGACGCGACGATAATCCCCAGAAAGACAATGCCGCCCTCTGCGAGCGAAACGCCCATCGCGTGCGGGAGATGCGGTGAGACCGTCACGTAGAACAGGAACGCCGCGCCGGCGCCAACCGCGCCCGACGCGAGAAAATGACGGCCCGTATCTCGCGGGTCGGGCCGGATGGCGAAGAGGGCGATTGCGATCGCCGTAAACGCGACGAACAGCGGTCCGCCTTGCCAACCGGTGGCAATCCAGATAGCTCCGGCTAACAGTAACGCGAACCCGGCGCGCAACGCCGCAGCGATCGCGTAGCTATGATCAAGTGCGTAGACCGGGCCTGGATAGCTTTGTGTATCGACGCCTCCTCGTTCCCCTGTTAAGGCGGCATAGGTTCTCAGTGCGGTTTCCGTTGCGTCGAGGAGTGCGAATACGAGATCGATGCGCCGGCGTTCAATCGCATTTCGTGCCTGAATGGATGCGAGCATGCCACGCAATGCCTGCAGCTGACGCCGAAAGCCTGGCAGCTTTTCGATGTCGCGCGCCGGATCGTCGTGCAGCGCGCAAGCGATGGACGTAAGCAATGCGGATGCTGTGGTGACGGCGACATCGACCTCTTCGCTTATCGGGTTATTGCTGACGGCAGCCTCTTCGAAGTTCCGCTCGACGCTTCTCGACACGACGAGCAGATCGAGCAGTGCCGGCACGACTTTGTGCAAACGCCCAGCACGAGCCCATAGCGCCGGCGACTCGGCGACTGCACTGTGAACGGCGCCGTCAAGCGCCAGGATATCGCTCAACTGGTTACGCAGCCGTTGCGGGCCGGTGCCGTCAGCGGCCCATGCGCGCGGCAAGCCGGCAAGCCGGTCTGCGCCCCAGGTGCATGCCGTCGCAATCGCGCGACGAATACGTCGGCTTGCATGTCCGCTTTGTACGTCGCGCGACAAGAGAAGCACGATCAAGGCGCTGGCGATGCCGATGAAAATGCCGGCGCAACGATCTCGCCCCACCTCGAATAGTTGGCCGGTTTCGCCCGTGAGCGACATGGCAATGATGACAGCGCTGTAGCCGGCCAGTACCGCCGCGTAGGCGCGGTAGTGACGCAGCGAGAGACCTGCATACACAGAGACGGCGAGCCATGCTGCCAGCAAGCCGACGAGCAGCGGCTCGCTACCGTGCGCCGCGAAAGCGAGTAGAACGCCGGTTGGCGCGCCAATTGCCGTTCCGATCGCCCGGTTGAGCGATTTCAGCAGACCGTCCCCGCGTGCTGGAAGCCCGACGGAAACCGCGGTCCATGCGGCCCAATGCGGCTCGTGCAGGCCAAGGAGCAGCGAGCAAAGTAGCGCGAGCGTCGCGGCCAGTGCCGCACGGCCTGCGAACATCACGAGGCTATAAGAGGGTATCCATTTCGAACGCATTGCCTTGCCAACCCTTCAGTCGGTGTCCTTGCATAAGGACGATCGTCGGCGTGTGACTACGTCGGCGATCGTCCTGGCTGCTCAGCCTGCTCAGCTCAGCACGAACGGGTTTTCGACGCCCGGCGTGGGATTGATGAAGACACTCTTGGCTTCGAGGTATTCGTATATCGCGCGAATGCCATTCTCGCGGCCGATTCCCGACGCCTTCACACCGCCAAACGGCGCGAGATAGCTGACGAGGCGATACGCGTTGACCCACACGCTGCCGGCTTCGAGCTGCTTCGGCACCGTCATTGCGCGACGCAGGTCGCGCGTCCAGACGCCGGCCGCCAGACCATAGTTGCTGTCGTTGGCAATCGCGATCGCTTCCTCTTCCGTGTCGAACTTGATGACCGCCACGACCGGTCCGAATACCTCTTCCTGAGCGATGCGCATGTCGTTGCGAACATCGACGAAAATGGTCGGCTCGACAAAGAGGCCGTTCTCAGTGCCTGGCCGAGTGGAACGTCCGCCACCCAGAACGAGGCGTGCGCCTTCCTGTTTCGCCACGTCGATGTAATACAGCGTCTTTTCGAGTTGCGGCTGGGTCGAGACAGGGCCCATGTTCGTCTCCGGCGACATCGGATCGCCCAGTCGCACGTCCTGCATGAACTTCACCAGCCGCTCGACGAACTCGTCATGGATGCTCGAATGCACGAGCAGCCGTGAGCCGGCCATGCAGCTCTGACCCGTTGCCGAGAAGATGCCGGTCACAGCGCCCTTCACGGCATCGTCGAGGTTCGCATCCTCGAATACGATATTGGCCGACTTGCCGCCCAGTTCCAGTGAGACGCGCTTGAAAGAACGCGCCGCGTTTTCGTACACATGGCGGCCACCGCCCTCGCTGCCGGTGAAGGCGACGCGTGCGACCAACGGATGAGCGACGAGCGGTTCACCCACTTCTTTTCCGAAGCCGGTCACGATATTGACGACGCCGTCCGGCACACCAGCCTCTTCACACAGTTTCGCGAACAGAATGGAGGATGCGGACGAGAACTCGGATGGCTTGATGACGACCGTGTTGCCTGCTGCAAGCGCCGGTGCTATTTTCCATACCGCGAGCAGCAGCGGCGAATTCCACGGTGCGATCGTTGCCACTACGCCGAGCGGCTCGAACGTGCTGTAGTGGAAAATGCCGGGCTTGTCGAACGGTGTGACGTCGCCCTGAACCTTGTCGGCGAGGCCGCCGTAGTAGTAGAACCATTGCGGCAGATACTCCATCTGCTTGAGCATTTCGGCTTTCAGCTTGCCGTTATCCTTCACTTCCATGTCGGCCAGCTCCTCCGCATGCGCGGCGATCGCATCGCCGATCTTGTGCAGGACCATGCCGCGCTGGCTCGCTGTCATGGTCGCCCAGGGGCCGCGCTTGAACGCTGCATGAGCGGCGCGCACCGCGGCGTCGACATCTTCGGCGGTGCCGCGCGGCACCTCGGCCCAAATCTCCCCGTTGTAGGGGTTGAGGCTTTCGAACGTCCGACCATCGCTCGCACCGCGCCACTCGCTGCCGATGCGCATCTTGAACTGTTCCATCACGTTACTCCTTGACTGGTTACGGTGAGTTCATCGTAGTTGCCTGACCGGCGTCGCGGAACTCCCCATTACTGCACGCCGCATGTGAAGAAATGCGCATCGGGTTCTGGAGATGCGCATGCTTGCTCCACGCGACGTTCATTGACCGAAATAGATGCTGTCCCGTGCTTCGGGCGCGGTCACGGTGCGGCGTCCGCTTTGAGAGTGGCCCGCGACGGTGCCTCCCACGGCCGATGCGCTATCGTTCGTGGCAGCCGTGTTAGCGGCCTGTAGTGCGGCTGCTGCGCGCAACTGAGCGGAGGGGTACGTGGTATCGGGCGCGTCGAGTACACCCGCTTCGCGAGCCTGGATCAGTTCCGCCCGCACTTGCGCACGAGTCTTGCCGTAGCTGGCAGGTTCGGCGAACACAGTGGATGATGCGATTACAGTCGCAATGACAACAGCCGGGATCAGTACGCGTTTCATTTCATGCTCCTTGGGAGATCGAAGAGAAGACGTTCAACGACGAGGTGGAGGATCTACGCTCTGTCTCGTGCTGTTCGTCGATCGGTGAACTCATTATTGCCACCGGTCTTCTATCTGCCAATTCCCGAAATGCGCGGATGGTCCGTGAAGAAATGCACAAGCTTTTGTCATGTGCTGCCGGCGTCAACCGTCGCCGGGGAAACAGTTGGCAATGAACTGCATGACGCTACGAATGGCCGGTGCGTGCCGCAGATCGTTGTGGATGGAGAGCCATACTTCACGCGTCAGTGGCTCACCTGTACTTTCGATGAGACTCAGGCTCTCGTCCCAATCGCCAAGGAAATAGGGCAGGGCGGCCACGCCGACGCCGGCCCGCGCCGCCGAGACCTGCACGTCGAGACTGTTGCTGCGAAACACGACCGGACGCGAATCGGCTTGCGCGTCCAGCCATATCTGTTGCACGGTTCCGTCCATGCTGTCGTCGTATCCAATGAACTCATAGTCCGCGGCGACATGGGACGCCAGATAGTCCGGCGACGCATAGAGTGCAAATGGAATGACAGCGACCTTGCGCGCGACAAGGTCGGCCTCCGTCGGCCGGCTCAAGCGCACGGCGATATCGGCTTCCCGCCGTATTAGCGACACGTTGCGCGTATCCGCGATAAGCCGTACGTGCACCGCCGGATGCTGCGCACGCAATTTGCCGAGATGCGGCGCGATCACGCTGCTTGCCATCGCGGGCGGCGCGCTGATCACCACTTCGCCGGAAACGACTTCCTGCCCGGCGATCGACATCCGCTCGACAGCAAACGACTCTGCCTGCATGCGCTTGCCGCGTTCGGCGATGCGCTCGCCGTCTGTAGTCAGAACATAGGCACGCGGGCGGCGGTCGACTAGCTTGAGTTCAAGGGCCTGTTCGAGTGAAGCAATTCTCCGCGCGACGGTCGCGTGGTCGACCTTCAGTTGCCGCGCCGCTTTTGCGAGGGATTCTTCCTGACTGAACGCAACGAAATAGCGTAAATCCTCCCAGTCGAACATGGATGCTCTCCTTTTCTCTCTTGATCGTCCGAATCTCGAGGTGACGTAGCTGGACAAAGATATTAGAAGCGGACTGGACCGATCTCAATCAAATATTTTTGTGCCTACGATTGACTTTAGATGCAAGTCTGCATGTGCGCGGACTTGTGCATTGCTGCACCCACGGCCCGCATGTTTGGGGAGTTGGCGGGGCTGCTCAGGTGGGCAAGAATGGCTGCAACGGATCGACGCACCGGAGCGCGAAGGCGGATCTCGCGCAGACACCGGGTCGTTGGGTCCCTTCTTATCCGTCAAGGAGCCTGACATGAAACGCATCGTGATCACATCCAGCACGGCTGCGCGTATCGAGCGCGACCGCATCGATTTCCGTCATTGAGCGAGGACATCATGAGCAAGAAAACACTGGTCATACTCGCTCATCCGAACCTTGCCGAGTCGCAGATCAATGCGGCGTGGCGATCCGGGCTCGAGGAAGCTGCGGGTCCGGTCACGATTCGGAATATTTATGAGCTATATCCAGACTGGAATATCGACATCGCCGCGGAGCAGGCACTCCTAGAAAGCCACGAGAGGATCTTTCTGCAGTTTCCGCTCTATTGGTACAGCACTCCGCCGCTGCTGAAAAAATGGCTCGACGACGTCCTCGCTTATGGCTGGGCGTACGGCCCGGGTGGCAACCGGCTGGCGCACAAAGAAATAGGGCTGGTCGTATCGACCGGCAGTCCTGAAGCCGCTTATCAGACAGATGGCCGTGTGGGACACACGCTGGTCGAGCTGCTTCGTCCGCTCGAACAAACGACGCGCTTTGTCGGCGCGCGTTATTTGCCTCTTTTCGCGTTGCAGGGCGCGAATCACGTTATCCCGGCGGATCAATTGAGCCGTAGCGCGAACGACTATATCGAGCACATTCGGGCAGCGCACGATGAGGGCGAAATCATGGGCCACCAACGCCGGCGAACGGAGAGTCTCAGCATGTGAAGATGAATGGGATCATCAGCGGCTGCGCGGCGAGCGCCGCGTGCCCTTGGCCTGAGGCTTCGGCAATGCGTTGTCGGGCTCTTCAAGACCCGGAAGTACCAATTCTTCCATTAACGCCAGGGTCCGCAGGCAGAACTCGTTACCCGCAGCGCGTTCCGCCTCCGAAAAGTGTGCCATCGCAGGCGCGATCGACGACTCTTCCGCCAGCTTGACTATCGCCTTCTCAACAACATCAAGGCCCTTCCTGGTCAAATGGACGATGAATCCGCCGCCGTGACTTGGATCATGCTGACGTTCCACCATGCCAAGGCTCGCGAGACGGTCGATCTTTTTGGTAATGGCGCCCGAGGTAACGAGTAGCGCTCGATACAAGTCGGTTGGGCGCTTCGCGTACGGATGACCGCTGCGGCGCAGTGCCAGCAGCACACGCATGTCCGACCCGCTAATACCGCATAGGCCCTGGCACATTTTGTCAAACGCCTGTTCCACGAGCGTGCCGAGTCGCATGAAATAGATCGCGAGCAGGAAGTTGGAGAGATCGAGCTCGCTGTGTTCACGTTGCCACTGCAGCGTGATGAATTCGATCAGGCTGCTACCAGGAAGATTCGATTTCCTGGTGGGCTCCGACTGTTCCGATGCCGCAGTCTTGCGGGTTCGGGTAGGCGCGGGTCGCTTTGGCGCGGCGATGCTCATCTCGATGACTTCCCTGGAAGGATGTTCACTCCCGGCAAATTGTAGCGGGAGTGGCTCAATATGGCCGCGCACAATTGTACGTAAAATTTCCGGCGGCGCGTCAAAGATCAGGCGCGCGGCCGAGTAGTTCCGCTTTGATGATTGGCGTCGTTAACCCGCTTGCACCGCATTGCGCAACGCGTCGGCTATCTGGCGCTGGGCCAGCGTCGCCGCGTCGACCTGGCCGCGCATGCTGTAAAAGGTATGCAGCATGCCGAGGTATCGCACGCACGTCGCCGGGACGCCCGCGTCGGCCAGTTTTCGCGCGTAGGCTTCGCCATCGTCGCGCAAGGCATCACACTCGGCGGTGATCACGATGGCCGGCGGTAGCCCCGCATGGTTGTCGGCAAGGAACGGCGAGAGCTTCCAGGTTGTGGGCGTCACGCCGTGATCCAGCGCATACGTGCGAAATGCGTACTCGACGTCGGCCTTGCGCTGCATGAAGCCTTCGGCATAGGTGGACAGCGAGGCCACCTGTTGACGAGCATCGGTTGCCGGATAGACGAGCGCCTGAGCGAGAATGCGAGGCTTGGCGTGGTCCCGCGCAAGCAGGCAGACCACTGCCGCGAGATTGCCGCCGGCCGACTCGCCGAACACGGTCAAGCGTTCGGACGGAAGCCCCAGCTCGTGTCCGTGCTCGGCGACCCAGCAGGTCGCGGACCACACATCGTCCAACGCTGCAGGGAAGGGGTGTTCGGGCGCGAGCCGATAGTCGACACTGACCACCGCTAGTCCGGCGTCGTTGGCCAGGTGCCGGCATACCGCGTCGAAGCTGTCCCGATTGCCCATCAGCCATCCGCCGCCGTGAAAGGCCATCGTGACCCCTATGGCGCCTTTCGGATGGTAGATGCGTACGGGGATCTCGGCGTCGAGACCCGGAATCATGAAATCGAAAACCTTATCGATACGGGGGCCGGGCTCCCGCGCGGCAGTGCGTGCGGCGATGCCTGCGCGCGCCTCCTCGGGGCTCACCTCTGCCATGCTCGGCTTCGCTGCGGCGTTTGCAGCGATAGCGCGAAGCGACGGGTGGATGTGGTTTTGAGAGGAAGAAGACATTGTTGATTTCAGGGAGTCGGGGTCGTTGAGGGAGCGAACGTAATGGAGGGAATGGCGGCAAGGACGCTGAGGCCGCCATCGACAGTGATGATTTCACCGGCCATATGGGCGCTCAGGTCGGAGGCAAGGAATAACAGATGGCCCGCGATTTCTGCCGGCGTGGCAGCCCGGCCAATCGGAATGGCGCGACCGACGGTCGTCCACGTCGCTTCGTCCAGACGCTGATTCAGTCGCGGCGTGCGGACGAAACCCGGAGACACTGCATTGATGCGCACGTTGTGGGGGGCATACTCGACGCCCGCGCAGCGCACGAGGTGATGCAACGCCGCCTTCGAAGCCGCGTAGGCCACCTCGTTCGGCACCGCGCGATCGCCGGCGAGCGAGCCGACAAACGCAAAGGTGCCGCCACCATCGGCCTTCATCATTTCGCCGGCAATTTGAATCGCGAGGTATGCGTGGCGTACGACGATATCGAATTGCTGGTCCCATGACGCATCGTCGACGGCAGAGAGCGGCTTGATTCCCGCGATACCGATGATATCGACGACGCCATGAATGCGGCCGAAGTGCTGGCGCGCGGTGTCGAACACGCGCTGCATGTCGACGCGAGATGTTGCGTCCGCCACGCACGGTATGCCGTCCACAGTGTCCGCAATGTTGCGGGCGAGCGTCTCGTCGCGGTCGACGCAGAGCACGCGAGCACCGGCCTGTGCCAGTGCATGAACGGTCTGCGCGCCGATACCCTGGCCGGCGCCAAGCACGACAAAACCGCGGCCGTCGAGTCGTAACAAGGACAAGTAGTCCGGAACGTCGTTATGGGTGTTGTTGCTCATGCGAGTCTCCTCCTCAGGCTGCCACTACCTGGCGATGTGACGGCAGCAGCTCTTGCCAGGCTACACCGTCTTCGAGTTGTCGGTCGCAGGCGCTCACGCCCCGGAGGTCGAGGCCGAGCGCGGGCGGTTGCTGGTTCTGCGTCACACGCTTGATCGAATCCAGCAGCACACGGCGCACGCGCACGACAGCCTGGTCGGCAGGCACCAGATGCTCGCGCGAACGGTCGTAGAGCGGCCCTTGAGACAGCCCGATCGTTGCGTCCTCCACCTCGACGCCACGCAATCCGGTCCAGCTTTCCTTCATCAGCTCGCGGTCCTGGCCAAAGGTGTCCGTCCAGCTAGCCGTGAACGTGCAATTCTTGCGGTCGTAGTACGTGGGGTCGTTCAGCCCGAGCAACTCGATGATCTTTTCTTCAGCCACCGGGGCGTCGCCGTGAACGACGATGTAGGTGCTGGTGTGTGTGTCGTCTTCGGGGACTTCGAGGACGGTGAACTGAAACGCCGGAGCAGGGATGATGCGGCCATACGGGACGATAAATGGGACCACGCGCGCGTTACGGACTCCCGGGTCGTCAGTCTTGCGCAGAGCGACATAGTGGAAGCCGAAGGCTGTCTCTTCGATTTTCAGAGCCGGTTCCAGGTCATTGGATGCAAGCGCAGCGGGATTGATTACGTCAGGGTTGCGTGTGAACTCGTTGTCTTTCCAGCCGGGGCGTGCCATGTTGGTGTGCAGTACGCCGACATGAGAGCTGTCCTCTCCACCCTCTACCAACTGCAGATAGTTGCAGGCAACGTTGACGCGCAGCACGACGCGATGGTTCGGTTCCGCGTCCATGAAGGCATAGCGGGAAAACGCCGGCAGCAACTCGATTGGGCCCACATACGCCCAGACGATGCCGCCTTCCTCGCGTACTGGAAAGGCTGGTGCCTTCATTCGTGTAGCGTACTTGGGATCGGCGTGATTCGGTGTTTCCATGACGGTACCGGACGCGCTGAACTTCCAGCCGTGATAGAGGCAACGGATGCCGCCTTCCTCGACCCTTCCCAGTGCGAGCGATGCACCCCGGTGCATGCACAGCTCTTCCAGAAAGCCGACCTTGCCCTCGGTGTCCCGGAACGCGACATAGTTCTCGCCGAGCAGACGCACGCGCAGCGGCGCGCAGTCCGGATGCGGCAACTGGGCCGAGGTGCACACTGGGTGCCAGAAGCGTCGCATCAAGTTTCCGCCCGGGGTACCCGGACCGATACGGCAAAGAATCTCGTTGTCTGCGTGGCTCAACATTTAATGCTCCTTTCCTGAATTTCGTTATTCACTGCGCTCTGCACGTACACCATGGGACGAAACGATCCGATGGTGCGGAACCAGGGTGCGCCAGTTCTCGTCGATACCGATCTCGCCGGACACGCCTATTGCGCTGCCAGCGTCCGCTCGCAGCGCGGCTATCTCCTGCTGGTCACGGGCCGCCCGGGCGTACGCCAGCAAGCAGCGCTGAAGACGGCTGATCGCGATGTCGGCCGTGGACAGCATCTCCTGCGACCGGTCGCGAATCGCGCCGCTCGAAACGCTGCACGCGGCGTCTTCCTGCGTGATGCCGTCAAAACCGGTGAAGTGACCGCTCCGCTGCTGCGCGCGGTCCTGGCGGTAGCCATTGGCGACGGACATGGCGGCCGCAGAGTCGCAGGTGTCGGTCGTCATCCCGTACTTGCGCAGCGTCGGCTCATCCAGACCCACGAACGCGAGCTGCTCACTGCGTAACGGTTCTTCGCCAATGCGCTTTTCGGCGTCCCACCACACGTGATACAGATTGCAGCGCTCGTCGCTAACCGGGACGATCGCAAGCCAGACATCCCCGTTCGCGTTGGCGATGAAGCAGGGTGCGATGAACGCTGTGACTCGAGCGATGCGCTTATCTCCGGTTTGGCGGATTGCCACGTAGTGGAAACCGAAGTCCGTCTCGTCTGCTTCGATCTTTGGGGTTGCGTCGAACTGCATATGCGAAGTTTTCCTCGCATAGTCGAGATCGGAGTCGTTAGTCCTGGCTAGCGCGGAACTATGAAGGACGGTCAAATGCGATGAGTCGACGAGACCTTCCATCACCTGAACAAAATTGGCGTTGATGACCGCGCAGGCGTTGATGCGGTGCGCGTCCGGCTGGTCCATGAAGGCCGTGTGCGGGAAGGGCGGCGCTTCACCCTTGGGACCCAGATAACCCCAGACGATGCCACCCGCTTCCCGCACGGGGTAGGTTCGACCCTTGATGCGCTCCTTGAATTTCGGGTCCTCGATGTTCGGGGTCTCGAGGACAGTCCCATCCACCGCAAACTTCCAGCCGTGATAGATGCAGCGCAGACCATCGCCCTCCGAACGAGCCAACTGCATTGAAGCGCCCCGATGCAGGCAACCTTCTGCATAGAGGCCGGGGCGACCCTGCTGATCGCGCCACACGACAAACCGCTCGCCCAGCAGCTCTACCGTCTGTGGTTCTCCATTCGCCCGCGGCATGTCCGACGACTGGATGACGGGCAGCCAGAAGCGGCGCATTGCCTCGCCCATCGGCGTACCCGCTCCGATACGGCACATCAATTCGTTATCTTGCTTGGTCAACATGTTGATCCCCTCGCTACAGTGTCAGGCAGTGAGTAACAGGTGGCCTCAAAGATCGAGCACCAGCCGGGAAGTCTTGGCGCGCGAGCAGCACGGCATGAAGCTGTCGTTGCGTGCCCGCTCTTCGTCCGTCAGATAAAGATCTCGATGGTCGGGCGCGCCAGCCAGCACCTTCGTCATGCAGGTGCCGCAAACGCCCTGCTCGCAAGACAGTGGCAAATTGAAACCGGCGTCGAGCAAGGCGTGGGCGGCACTTTGATCCGCATGAACCTCGATGACCTGACCACTGCTACCGATCTCGATTTCGAACCGTCCGTCCTCCGAAGAATCGATTGGCGTTGCCGCGAAATATTCACGGTGCAGGTGTCCCTCGTCCCAACCGAGTTCGCGCGCGGTCTGCAGGATGTGGTCCATGAAGCCGTTGGGTCCACACACGTAAAGATGCTTGTCGGAAGATGGCGAGCCTATTGCGGAGCGGGCATCGAGTTGCTGGTCAGGGGCGCCGTCGTCGACGTGCACATGCATCTGCGAACCGTCGCCGAATTGCGCTTGTTGCAGGCGATCGACGAAAGCCATGCGCGACAGCGTGCGCCCACAATAGTGCATCGCGAATGGGCGGTGTTCACGCGCCAGTTGCTGCGCCATGCAGAGAATCGGCGTGATACCGATGCCGCCCGCGAACAGGATCGAATGGTTGTTTTGACCGTTGTGCAGGCTGAAGTGGTTGCGCGGGGCGCTGATCGTAAGTGTGTCTCCCGCATGCACGTTCTCGAGAAGCTTCACCGAGCCGCCGCGGGATTGGGGGTCCCGCAACACGCCGATACGGTAGCAGGGGTAATCGCCCGGCAAGTCATACAAGGAGTACTGACGTACGGGGCCACCAGGCACATGCAGGTCGATGTGCGCACCTGCTTCGAAGGCAGGCAGTGCACCATCCGCCAATGGCGAGAGCTCATAGCCGGCAATGTCGTCCGCCAGCCAGGTCCTGGCAGAGACTTTGACTTGCAGCAAAGTGTTCATAGGGGTCGATGTGTGTTCCATGACGGATATAGGCGTAAAGAGAGGAGAGCGTGTCAGGCGGCGATGTGAAGCCGACGCCGGATGACGACTGGCGAGGCGCCCAGTTGTCGCTGTACCAGCCAGCGCGCCAGACCTTGATCCATCACGCGCACATGCTCCGGAAACCAATCCACCAGCGCTCGGGCAAAAGAGCGGACGACCTCGGTCCGTCCATCAGCCAACATGGTCCGTACCTCGTCGAGGGATCGGAGCACGGCAGCGTGTTCCTCGATATGGCAGCCCGCTGAACCGTAGGCTGTATCGCGCATCGAGGCGTCCTCGTCGCCAAAGTGGCGGCGCGCATGCTCGGCAAACGCTTCGAGTGCGCTCTCAAGATTTTCGTCGTCCGTTGTCAGCAGCGTGTGTACACACGCGACAAACTCGTGGTGCGTCTCGTCCATCGCCTGATGGCCAAGGGCATAGTCGTCATGCCAGGCGAAGCTGGACAGCACACGATCCTTCTCCCACGCTGGGTTCGGTGATGGTGCAGCACCGCGACCGTGGATTGTCTGGTGGTCTTTCAACTGCTTCATTTTTCAACGAACTCCTGCTCAATTGATCACGTCGATCTATTACGTCTTCCGAGGAAGATACTATTCTGCTCGATGCGTGTCGAGGTAGGGCAAACGCCAATATGTGCAAATCTCGACAAAAACGGCGAATCCGTGAGTAAGACTCGCCGCTCCTGACGACCCCAAGCCTCAGGCGATCCAAATGCGGGTAACTCCCGACGGCAAATCGTTTGACAGGGAAGACGACTGAAATTTATCTTCCGTGGAAGCATTTAACCAAAGGGAGATAGATGATGAGTTCGCGGCTGGGTCGGACGGGATGTGCATTCTCGTGGCGTCAGACAATTTGGTGGGGACTCACGTCTCTTGCGGTATGTGTGCCGGGAGCATCGCAGGCACAGAGCTCTGTCACTCTGTATGGGATTATCGATACCGGTATCGAGTACGTGACAAACGTCGGTGCTCACAAGTCCAGCGTCGTGCGTATGCCGTCGCTCACGGGATCGATACCGTCGAGGTGGGGCTTCCGTGGCAAGGAGGATCTGGGTGGTGGTCTGAGCGCGGTTTTTGTATTGGAGTCGGGCTTTGCCCCGTCACAGGGCACACTGAATCAAGGTGGCCGCCTGTTCGGCCGGCAGGCATATGTCGGACTTTCAGGGCGGTGGGGGACGTTATCGCTAGGCCGGCAATATTCTCAGATCTATTGGGCCTTGCCGGGTGACACGATGGGGCCGAATGTCTATGCCGCCGGCGATCTGGACCCGTACTTGTCTCAGGCGCGGCTCGACAACGCTGTCGCCTACACGTTCACGTCATCGGGGCTGACCGTGGGCTTCACTTATTCGTTCGGGCGTGACGCGGTGGATTCTGCGCCGGCAGGCGGATGCGCCGGGCAGTCGCCGACGGACTGGCGGGCCTGCAAGTCAATGTCTGCCATGGTGAAATATGAAGCGGCGACATGGGGCGTAGCCACGGCTATCGACCGCAACTACGGCGGTGGCGGCGTCGGCTCGCCCCAGCCCAATACCTCGCAAACTGATACACGCGCCGTCATCGACGGCTATGTGAAGCTGGGTACCTCGACAATCGGCGCGGGTTTCCTCCATCGAATTAATCACGGGGTGCAGACCCCGACTGTTTTCGACGCGGTCAGCAACTACTGGTGGCTTGGCGGGACTTATTTTCCGGTTCCGCAAATCGCCCTTGACGCCCAGTTCGGACATATATCCGTGAACGGTGGGAGTTCCGCGGGAGCCTCCGTGATTGCAGCGCGCGCGTCATACCTATTGTCCAAGCGCACTTCCGTGTACGTCACAGCAGGACGTATGTTCAACCAGCGCAACGCAGCGTTCACGATTGATGGCGGCGTGATTCCACCCGGCTCTACACCGTTGCCCGGGGTGGATCAAACGGGTGCAATGGTGGGCGTTCGCCACCAGTTCTAAATGGATAGTGAACGCTCGATGTCACTGCGCTGTAGTCGGACGTTCACACTGGAACTCGTGACCGAGTTCTCGCACGTTTCCGAAACGTGGCGCTCGGTACCGCACGACACACTACCGGACACGTGTTTGTCGCGGCCCGACTTCCACTCGAATATTCGTCGGCCACGCGACGACACTTCGCCCCATCCGCATCCCTCAAAGACCGCTGAAACGTCCGTCAAACAAGGCTCGCTGCAATGTGGCATGGACTCTGCATCACGCAGCGTCCAGCCGTAGCACGGCCCGCCCATCCATCGAAGTCGGATGCCCCGCACCGGATGCACGCCTGGAACCCACGTATCGCGCCCCGTTCGTGCGCGATACGCCATCGACCAGGCAGCCAACCGGAGAACGTTTTGTTCATCTTGCTCTTCTATCTTTATCCGTTGCTGAGAAAGGCGCTTGACCGCGCTGAACACAGTCGTCGTGACGCGTACCTCGCGTCCGCCGCCGACATGGGCGAACTCGAACGCCGTATGCATTTGACGGAGATTGACCGCTGAGGCGACAAACCACGCGCGCGCTCTCAATCAGTTTGGACGCCTGGACATGTGCGCCGGCGTCTCGATCATAGCCAGCCGCCCGCGCCGCGCCGATAGTAGAGACTTCCGCGATCCGGCATCCGTGCGCGTAACTTCTGAGTTCCATGAACGACATGAACAGCACTATCGCTTCGCAAGCATTCTCATCCGCAACGTCGGTTATCGCACTGCATTGCTCCGGCTCGGGAGCGGCGCAATGGCGCAAGCTCGGCGAGGCGCTCGGCTCGCGCCATGCGTTCGTCGCGCCCGAGCACTACGGCTGCGATAGCACAGGCCCGTGGAGCGGCGAGCGCGCGTTCACGCTCGCGGACGAGGCCGCGAGGACCATCGGCATCATCGATGCCTCGCGTGGCAAGGTGCATCTCGTCGGCCACTCGTATGGCGGTGGCGTGGCGTTGCGCGCGGCCGTCGAACGGCCGGAGCGCATCGCGAGCATTACGCTCTACGAGCCCTCGGCGTTTCATCTGCTGAAGGTGATGGGCGCGCACGGAGCGCATGCACTGGCGGAAATCATCGCGATCTCGAAGCGCACCGCGGATGGCGTGACCTGTGGCGACTATCGGGGCGCGGCGGCTTCGTTCGTCGATTACTGGGGCGGCCGGGGCGCATGGGAAGCGTTGCGGCCCTCGGTGCAGGCGGCGCTCACACGCTGGGCGCCGAAGGCGCCGCTCGACTTCCGCGCGCTGCTCGACGATCGCACGCCCGCAAGCGCGTACACGGGCCTGCGTGTTCCGGCGCTGATCATGCGCGGCCAGCACGCGCCCGTGCCGACGCGCGCGATCGCTGAGCGGCTGCCGATGCTGCTGCCCGCGGCGCGTCTTGCGATCGTCGAGGGTGCGGGACACATGGGGCCGCTCACGCACGCCGACAGCGTCAACGCGATGATCGTGCGGCATATCGCCGAGGCGGATGCGACAGCTTGAACTGGTCTCCTGAGTAAACCAATAAGCACGTACCGCAGACAAACCAGGGAGCGTTACGCGATATCTTGCAGCGGTCCGGCGCTCAGACGAGAAGGTGTCGACAAAAAGCGATCCCTGTTTCGGAAATCGCCGTTGCGAAGACCTTCAGCCGAGAGGAGTCTAGTGCTCCAGATTCACAGGCGTCATGCGTGGCATGAGCAGATGAATGATGCCGAGCGCGACCAGATAAGCCGATGCACCGACAGCGAAGAGCACCCAATACTGACCGGTGCACTGCAACGTCTCGCCGATGACGCCCGAGTAGAAGAACGAGCCGATCATCCCTGCCACGCCGCCGATACCGACCACCGTGCCAACCATCCGGCGCGGAAACACGTCGCCGACGGTCGTGACAAGATTTGCCGACCACCCTTGGTGAGCCGCTGCGGCGAGGCCGACAGCGAAGACTGCGTACCAGAGGCTCTGAAAGAGCGAAAGTGTGGCAATCGGAAGTACGCACAGCGCGCAGACACCCATTGCGATCTTGCGTGCGACATTAGGTTTGTGGGAACGCTGCATCAGCCGGGACGACAACCATCCTCCAGCCACGCTGCCGACGGATGCCATCGTGTAAATGACAATCAACGGCAGCCCAAGATTGGCGATGTCGATGTGCCTCGACTCATTGAGCCATTTGGGCAGCCAGAACAAATAAAACCACCACACCGGATCGGTCAGCAGTTTGCCAAAAATGAACGCCCACGTTTCGCGGTACTTCAGCACTGAAAGCCAGCTCACGCGTTGCTCGACGCTTTCGTCCCGATCCGAATTGATGTAATCCAGCTCGCGCTTCGATACCGACGCATGCTCCGCCGGAGGACGGTACACGAGCAGCCACACCGCCAGCCACACGAAGCCGGCCGCCCCTCCGGCAATGAACGTCGCACGCCAGCCCCACATGACAGCGGCAATCGGTACGAATGCGGGCGCAACGATCCCGCCGACGGTTGCGCCCATGTTCCACAGGCCCGTGGCCAACGCACGCTCCTTCTTTGGAAACCATATGGCTGTGGTGCGGATGGCGACGGGGAAATTGGCCGCCTCGCCGAACCCGAGCAAACCGCGCACGGCCGCGAAGCCGGGGACGGTCGCCGCCATCGCGTGCAGCATCGCGGCGAGGCTCCACATCGCCATGGCACTGCCGTAGACCACTTTAGTGCTGATCCGATCCGCGATTCGGCCGAACGTCGCGAGACCCGCTGCATAGGCAACCGTGAACACCATCACAGTCTGCGCGTACTGGACCTGATTCCAGCCAATGTCTTTTTGCAGCAGCGGCGCGAGCAGGCCAAGCATCTGGCGATCCATATAGTTGATCGTCGTTGCAAAAAAGATGAGCGCGCAGATGGTCCATCTGTATCGTCCGACGGCCGATTGATCGGCGACGGAACGGACTTCTAACATTTTCATCGTGTCTCCGCAAAGTTTTTAATCAGGCAAACTGGTTCGCGCACGGCCTACAACGCGAGTGCGGATCGCCCCTCGCGCGGCTTCATCCGGGAAAAGAAGACGACCCCGGCTGCCACCACCGACATCAAGGCCAGCCCGGTGAGGCCGCCTTCGATCGAGCCGGTTTTTTGCTCGAGCAAGCCGAAGGCCGCCGGCGCAACGAAGCCGCCGAGATTGCCGATCGAATTGATCAGCGCCAGCACCGCCGCGGATATCCGCGCATCCAGGTAGCCTTGCGGAATCGGCCAGAACAACGCCGACGCGGCTTTAAAACCGATCGCCGCAAAGCAGATCGCGACGAACGAGAACATTGGACTGCCCTGGCCGGCGGCATACATGCCGAGCGCGGCGATCAGCAGCACGCACGCAACCCATGCCTGCTGAAACTTGAAGCGCGCCGCGAGCATCGCGAAGAAATACATCGCCACGATCGAGATCAGCCACGGGATCGAATTGAAGAGCCCGACCTGGAAATCGTTGAAATGGCCCATCTTGCGAATGATGCTGGGCAGCCAGAACGTTGCGCCGTAGATCGTCAGCGAAACCGAGAAATAGATCACGCAGAAGATCAGGATCTGTGGGTCGCGCAGCAGAGTCCAGACGGACGGCTTGACCGCATGCGCCGCATCGCGCTCGCGCTGTTCTTCCTCTATCTCGGCGACGACCGCATCCTGCTCGGCGCCGCTCAGCCATCTGGCGTCGCGCGGCTTCGAATCGAGCCAGAACCAGATGAAGCCGGCCAGCACCACCGAGGCCATGCCTTCGATCACGAACATCCACTGCCAGCCGTGCAGACCCCAGCCGCTGATCAGCATCAACGCGCCGGAGATGGGCCCGGAGAGTATCGAGGCGAGCGCCGAGCCGCTGAGAAAGATCGCCATCGCCTTACCTCGCTCGTCGCGCGGCAGCCATTGGGTGAAATAGAAAATGACGCCCGGGAAGAAGCCGGCCTCGGCGGCGCCGAGCAGCAACCGCATCGCATAGAACGACATCTCGCCCCGGACGAACGCCATGCCGACCGCGGCCAGACCCCACGTGAACATGATGCGCGTGAGCCAGGCCTTCGCGCCGAAGCGCTGCAGCAGCATGTTCGACGGCACTTCGAAGACCGCATAGCTGACGAAGAAGAGCCCTGCGCCGAGTCCATAGGCCGCGGCACCGATGCCGAGATCGGCGCTCAGATGCTGGCGGACGAAGCCGATGTTCACCCGGTCGATGTAGTTGACGACGAACATCACGACGAAGAGCGGCAGCACATGCCACTTAATCTTGCGCACGGCGCTTGCCAGCGCGTCCGCTCGGTCCGGGCCGGCCGCGGCCGGGATGGATCTGCTCATCGGCTTGTCTCCTTTGTCGACCGGAGTTAGCGCTTTAGCGCTTACTCCGGTCCCATGCAAAGCGGTCGACCGGAGTTAGCGCTTTAGCGCTTACTCTGGTCCCATGCAAAGCGGTCGACCGGAGTTAGCGCTTCAGCACTTACTCCGGTCCCATACAAAATAGTTGCCAAGTGGCAACGCGCATCTCGCGCGACACCTCTGGTCGGGTCAGAAGCGCGGATTCTTGCCGCTAAAACTCGGGTCGTACTTCTGCATCTGCTTCAGGTCGTCGCGATTGCGCACGCCGCACGACAGATACTGAGCATGCAGTTCGGCCAAACGGTCGCGGTCGAGCTCCACACCAAGGCCCGGTATGGTGGGCACGCGTAGCGCGCCGTTGTCGAAGCTCACGCGGCCGCCCTTGATGACTTCTTCTTCCTGCCACGGGTAATGGGTGTCGCACGCGTAGGTCAGGTTGGGGATGCTCGCCGCGACGTGCGTCATCGCCATCAGGCTGATGCCGAGGTGCGAGTTGGAGTGCATCGACATGCCCAGATCCCACAGCTTGCACATGCGCGCGAGCGTCTGGGTCGCGCGCAGACCACCCCAGTAGTGATGATCCGACAGCAACACCTTGACCGAACCCATCTCGGCGCCACGGCGGAAATCTTCCATGGTCGTGATCACCATGTTGGTCGCGAGAGGCAGGCGAGTATGTTTCGCCAGTTCTGCCATGCCTGCGAGCCCCGGACACGGGTCTTCGTAGTACTCGAGCAGCTCGTCGAGTTCGGGAGCGGCCGCGATGCTCGTTTCGAGCGTCCAGTTGGCGTTCGGATCGAGGCGTAGTGGCACGCCGGGGAAAGCCTGATGCAGCGCACGCATGCACGCGATCTCGTGCGCCGGCTCGAACACGCCGCCCTTGAGCTTGATGCTCTGGAAGCCGTACAGGTCGATCATGCGACGCGCCTGCGCGACGATCTGCTCCGCGCTAAGGCCTTCGCCCCAGGCATCGGGCGCATAGGGCTTGTCGATGTGCTCCGCGTACTTGAAAAAGAGGTACGCGCTGTAGGGCACGGCGTCGCGAACCTTGCCGCCGAGCAGATCGACGATCGGCGCGCCGACGATTTGCCCCTGCAAGTCGAGCATCGCGACTTCGAGCGTGCTGATGACTTTCGGCGCGTTCTTGGCCGAGTGCGAGCCGGGGGCGAGTTCGAATTCGACCGCGCCCGAGCTCGGCTTGATCGCCGCGCGCACGCGTTCTTCCATCCGGTTCAGGTCGAACGGCGACAGGCCGATCACCAGCGCCTTGGCCTGCTCGAGCACACGCAGCATCGGCTCGTCACCATACGTCTCCGAGATGCCCACGCGGCCATCGCTCGTCTCGAGCTCGACGATGGCGCGCAATGCCCACGGTTCGTGGATGCCGGCAGCGTTGAGCAGAGGGCCGTCGCGGAAGGCGATCGGCGTAATTCGCACCTGAGTGATGGTGATGTCGCGAGTCATGGCGGCAGTCCGGAAATGGAAGCGTTTGATGTGGATGGACGCATGGTAAAGCACTAATGTATTAGTGCGTCAGTGGGGAAAACCCATATCATCGGATGCCGAAAAACGGCCGCACGCTTGCAGGGAGCGGGTGAGCGTCGGCTATAGTATTAATATTTCAGCGGGTGGAAACAGCAGTGCCCGCCTGCGCCCACGCTTCTGGTCCTGCCATGAAAATCAACGCTTCCCCGACGAGGGCGACCCGGCTAGACCGGTCCCGCCATGCCGCGCCGCAAGTATTCGAACGCCTGCGCGAAATGATCCTGTCCCTCGAACTGGCGCCCGGCACGGTGCTCTCGCGCGCCGATCTGGCGACGCAGTACGGTCTGAGTCAGACGCCCGTGCGCGACGCGTTGATGAAGCTCGGCGAGGAAGGCCTCGTCGACATTTTTCCGCAGCACGCCACAGTCGTCAGCCAGATCAACGTGACTTCCGCGTTGCAGGCGCACTTCCTGCGCCGCTCGATCGAACTGGAAATCGTGCGCACGCTTGCGGAGCAGCGCGATGCCGCACTGATCGGTCAGTTGCGCGCCACGATTGCCGGGCAGATGGAAGTGCGCGACCTGAAGAACTACGAGCAGTTCTCGCTGCTCGACCAGGCCTTTCATCGCCAGATGTACGAGGCGGCGGGCGTGCCGCAACTCTGGGATCTGGTGCGCAGGCTGAGCGGCCACATTGACCGGCTGCGTCGCCTGCACCTGCCGGTGAAGGGCAAGACGATGGCGGTCGTGCGCGATCACACCGAGATCGTCGATGCAATCGAAAGGGGCGATGCCGAGGCCGCGCAGGCGGCGCTGCGCAAGCATCTCTCGGGTACGCTGAACCAGGTCGATGAGATCCGCACGAGGCATCCGAGTTTTTTGACGGACGTCTGAATGCGATTGGAGAAGCGTGTGCAAGCGCCGTCGAAACTCGATCGGCCGATTTCGGCGATGGCCGTCGTCGGTCGTCATTTGATGACGCTCGAACGACCAGCCACATTCGTCGAAGCGACAACTCGCTCGCCGTCATTCGCTCCATTCACGTAGGCCACTAACGCGCGCCGTCGCGGCGAGTGCCCCAAAAAACGGCTGTCAGACGCTAGCCTGTACGCGCGTTTTAGCCGGTCGGTGTCGGGCGGTAAATACATCAGCCCAACGTGCGCCGGCACGACGCGCCGAACTCAATACGATTGCAGCGGCCGCGATCTGGACTGGCCTGCCGGAGCGGCGCACCACCTCCGATGCCACGTCTTCACTCAGCCAGCACCACCGGGACGCGCTTCGTTCGCCGAGAAGAATCAGGTCAGCGCCCGTCTCGTCAGCAACAGCGGCGATCGCGCGACCGACCGTCATGCCGGACATCGGCAGCGTAACCATGCGGACTTCCGCTTCAGGCGCTTGATCGTCCAGTACATTCCTGACATGCGCGACGACTTTGCGTCCGTGCGCGCTCATTGCCTCGATGATCAAGCCAAAGTTGTCGTCAGCGGCCCCCAAATAAGAGGGCGTCGGGTCGACCACATGCAGTGCGACAATTTGTGCGTCGTACTTTCGCGCGGTTTCAATGGCCGACGCCAGGACGGTATCGGCCGAATTTGCACTGATTGCAACGAGAATCTTCGTAAACATGGTAAGCGCCCTCATGTAGCGGTTAAGTCAGACACGACAGCAGACTTGAGTTGCTCGTGATCCATGACTGCATCATCACTCGGCGGAGTGAGCGGAAAATTAGCTGAAGCAATCAGTAGGACCAGTAGCCGAAGCGTTGCGGGTAGCCGTACACGACAGGAGCCGGGGCATACGCAACAGGAGGCGGAGCGTAGACGGGGGCCGTGGTATAGACAGCTGGTTGAGAAATACTGTTGCCCTTAGATGCCATGCATTGCGCGTAGGCGGCGTTATATCGCGCCTGCAGACTGGCTGAAGTGGCTTGGGCGCCGTTTGCACCTACGGCACTGCCAAGCAGCAGGCCCGCGCCCGCACCGATCGCTGCGCCGACGCCGGCGTCGCCTGCCGCGGCGCCGAGCAACGCACCGGCGGCCGCTCCGCCCACGGTTCCGATCGCACTGCTGCCGACGCCGGCTGGTATCGCGCCGTGTGTTTGTCCGGCGGCATCGTCAGAGCGGAATGCGTAGTCGCGGCATGCATAGTCTTCCTGCTGGAACACGCTAATCGGCTTGCCACTTGGTGGCAATGCGACGACTGACGGGCCAGTCGGCGGCATGACGGCGCAGCCGGTGAGCGCGACGGCAATCAAGCACGCGGGCAAGGCGATACGAGTGGTTCTTAAGAGTTTCATGATGTTCGTCCCCTGATTCGATGACGCCATCTTGAACGCGCACAGTTAGCGCTGAATTAGCTTGACGCCGCACAGGGCGGACGCGGATTTGTGTACCTGACGGACAAGAATCGGGGAGGACGGGCACGCGGACCGATTGGAGGAGAGCGCAGGTTGTCCGACGCAGCGCGCATTGAAAAGAATGAAAAACCATGCACCGGACACGTCCCTGCAGTTTTTCAGCGACTGTTTTCTTGCCGTATACGCGAGGGGCTAGCAGGTCAAGCGTGTTTGGTAGAGACGGCTAGTGCTAGCGCCGTGAGCGCAAGAACGCATCACCCGCCGCTCGGAAAATACGATGCGTCGACGAGATAATGCTCGCGGGTGAATGCGCCGTAGATGTATTGCGGGTTCTCGACGTCCTTGTTGTAGTACTCGTGCCACCAGCTTGCCGACTGCCAGATCGCCTCCGGGCAACTGGACCGGCTCTCGAGTCCGGGCGTGAGATCGAATCCATTGGCCGCATACGCCGTCTCCAGCATCGCAGCCGAAGGCATGCCGAAGCCTTCGCCCAGTGGATTCGACGGCACGCCGCAACCCCACGCATAGCCTATCCAACGCAGCAGCAGGCTCGCCAGATCAATCGACATGCGCTCACGGCGCAGTTGCGTGAGACTCGCTTGAATCGCTTCTCCCGCGACGGGCCACACGATGAGCGCCAGGTTCGGATACTGTTCGGGCGAGTCGATATGTGCGAGCGTGCTTGTCTGGATCGCATTGCAGATCGGCGCAAATCCGTCGGGCGGATACCATGCGTCAGGTGAAAGCGACACGCTGGTCACTTCCGTGTCCTTCGTCGCGGCTTTGCTTCTCACGCCAACGAACATCGCCTGCGACCACGAACTCGGCGACATGTCACTGCGCACGTGTGCCTGCGCGAGTCTCAAGCGGAACGACAGCGGGTCGGCGCCGCCGATCAACAGGACGAAACTGTGTTCCTTGAGGCCTTTCAACGGGACGCTCTTGAGCGCCCGATTGATCCACACGATGTTGCCTTCCTTCTTCTGCCGCGTCAGCGCGAGTAGATTCTTATTGCGTGCTGCCGCTCTTGACCGGCGTGCGATGACTGACATGATGGTGGTCTCCCTTTGATCGTTTCAGTGCGCAGCCGTCAGTTTGAAATGCGCACTCCAGCGCGTTTTCGCATTCACTTCCTGATCGCGATGGAGAGGCACGTAGTCGACCTGAACATCGAGAGACCCGCCCACACGCTGAATGCAGAGCATCAGTGCAAGATTGCCTCTCATCGATGACGAGGGGCGAGAGTTGAGCGTCGTCGGCAACAGGAGCGACTGATAGTCGCCCAAGCTGCCGAATCTCGATGGTGGATCGCCGGGGTTAGGATGCGTGGGCCAAGGATCGCGTGGCCCGAACCAGCCGGTAATCGCCGACTTGACCCTCTTGAATTCATCGACCCCAATCGACTTGACCAGCGACGTGGGCGATGAAATCACTTCATAGACCGGGCCGCGGTTCAACGTATCGGCGCGCATTATTCTGCCCCAATGAACATCGCCGGTCAGGCAGGTCAGCGGCAGCCCCGCAGTCGAGACGCGTTCTATCTGTTCCACCATGAAGCGATAGTCGGCTTCGTAATTCGCCAGCTCGTAGTCCGCAACGTGGCCATCGAACGCGCTCGCCGGATTGGCAAAGAGCGATTGTCCCGTCAATAGAAAACCGTAGCGGGGTTCGGGCGTGTTCGCCGAGGCAACGAGCGTGTCCACCCATGCGGCGAGCGCGTTGCGGCCCGCATTGCCAAGCAGCGCACCTGGCGGGTTGAGCATCGTCGCGTGATCGGGCGCATTGCCGACGCCTCTTTCGCGCTGACTGCGCGTATCCAGCAACAGGATCGTGAGAGGCTCTATGTCGATCACGCGTGGCTGGCCCATCGGGCCCGGGTAGCCTTGCTGAAACATGCTGAAGCCGATTTCGGCTGCGGTGCGCCAATGGTCCCTGCCCGCTTGCGTCCAACTGTTCTGGATGAGCGGGCTCTTGAAGGGTGCGTTGTTCCAGTACTCATGATCGTCGGGAATCGACGCGACGGGCGCCAACGATAGCAATTGTGGAAACCCTTCTGGAATGCCGCTTCCGTTCGCAGGCGACGCACCGGGCGCGTACCAGTTGCTCACGTAGTCTTCCTGAAACTTCGCTTCGAGCCAGGCCTGGTCATTCGAAAAGTTGAGTTCCGTGGGTAGGTCCAGATAAACCTGATCGCCCGCGAACAGCACGAGATCCGGACGCGGCTTATATGACGAGATCCATCTGCCCGCTTCTCCATGCCGGTCCTGGGTGCCGTGAAAACATGACAGAAGCAGCAGATTGAAACGTTCGCCGAATTCCTGCGGGATCGCTTGAGGCAGGGTGCGAAACGACCGCACGACGGGGACGGCGGCGTCGACGCTCAATCCGACTTCATGCTCGGAAGCTGGCGCAAGGCCACTCAATTCGACAACCGTGGAGCAGAAGGGGAGCTTGCCCTGAACCTTCCAGCACTGCAGCGGGCGTACTGTCGAAGGCACGACCGGTTGGCCGCCGAGTGTCCAGACCAGCGCCGAAGCAGTGCCGTTGGTTGCCGCGAGAATACCCGCCCATATGCGTAATGTCGTGGCGTTATCGGCGACGTGATTCACAAGAGACACGATCATTTCGATGGTCCGGAAGAATGATTCGTTCTTTGTGTTTCGAACGGGCAACACGTGTCCGGCGCAATCGAAGTTGCGCGGATGAGTACGGGATTCGATGGCCCATTCGGTCAGGATGGAATTCTCCCAACAGCATAGAAATAGACCTGACAATTTGTAATGAGGGTTTTCCGGACCGCCAAACAGGAGATCAATTTCGCTCCAACGTGCGGCAGTCAACATTCAACCAGGCGCGCTAGGCGTATGAAAGCCATGTGAAAGCAAAAAGAAAACTGGTGCGCCGACGACCGAGCCAGACCAGCTAAAGGGCGCAAACGCAACTTCGTTTATCTGAAACGAGGAGAGGGCCGTGGCCGCCAATCTGAACCTGCTGGTTCCCGAATTGAATTCGAACGCGATAACTGTCTTCGATCCTGATGAACGGAGGTGATTGCCATGCGCAACTATGTCAGGCCGATCCGCAATCATGTTTGCACCCACGCGTTTTGTCGCGTGCCGCTGTCGCCGGACGCAATTGCCCAGCTCTATGCGCGTTTCATGGAGCTCAAGGAAAAGCGCAGGCTGCCCAGGAGCATGACGTTCGACCAGTACTATTCTGTCTGGCGCAGCAGCAGGCGCGGCGAGAATTTCGTAGGCCTAGACGATGGCGCGCTCCAGCATTCATCGAGCACCAGTAAGCAACTGATCGAACGTCCTCCGCGAATGCTCAAGGGTGTCATTCAGACGCTGGTGTTGCTGGTCGATTTTCCCGATCGCGCCCATGACGTCAACCGCAGCCCTGCGTTCTTCGAGCAGATGCTGTTCAGCGCCGACCACGTGTTCCCCACCGGCAGCATGCGCGATTACTACCGCACGGTCAGCAACTTCGACGGCGCGGCGGGAAAGGGCATCGACGTGCAGGGCAAGGTGTTCGGCTGGTTTCGCCTGCCTCAGCCGTTGAGCTTTTACACGGACGGCAGTTCGGGCATGGACGGCACGTTTCCGCGTAACGCCCAAGGCATCGCACACGATGCCGTGCTGGCGGCGCAGCAGGCCGGCATCGATTTCTCTCCGTACGACATGCTCGGCGAGCATCTGGTTACGGCGCTCTTTATCATCCACGCGGGCGGCGGAGCGGAGCAGACATTGTCGCGCGACGACGTATGGAGCCACAAATGGGTCATTCCAGACGGCGTGAAGGTTGGCCACAACCTCGCCGTGCAAACCTATCTGACGGTACCCGAAGACTGCAACATGGGCGTATGCGCGCACGAATGGGGACATCTCGCCGCGCGCTGGGCCGATTACTACGATACGGGCCGCGTCCAGCAGATGCAGTCGAACGGGCTCGGCAACTACTGTCTGATGGCGGCGGGCTCATGGGGCAACAATGGACTGACGCCCGTGCTTCCGAACGGCATGCTGCGCATGTTTCATAGCTGGATCGAACCGAGGCTCGTCACGAAGACGACGAAGAACATTGAACTCGAACCCGCAGCTGAGGGCGGCAGCATCGTCTATATCAACAACGCCGCGCGGATGGTCGAGGAACAGTACATCATCGTCGAGTACCGGCGGCGACGCGGACAGGATGCGTTTTCGCCGGATGAGGGCGTGGCGATCTATGTGGTGGACGAGCGGATCGACAACGTCAACGACGAGGAGCATCTCGCGATCGAACTGATGCAGGCCGACAACCGGCGCGATCTCGCGAAGATCTTCGGGCAGGGCAATCGCGGCGACTCGACGGATCTGTATCCGAACGGCACCAAACGCTCAATCGGCAAGGCAACCAAGCCCGCGCTCCATTTGCCCGATGGCAAATGGAGCGGCGTGACGATCGCCGTGTCGGGTATGCCAGGGGCTGACAAGATGAAAATCAGCGTGACGATGGAGTGAGGCGGGCGCGGCGCAGTATCGGCTGTATTCAGGGCTTGAGGACAACCTTGATGCAACCGTCTTCCTTGTCACGAAACGTTTTGTACATGCCGGATCCCTCTTCGAGCGGCACCGTGTGCGTGATGACGAACGACGGATCGATCTGCCCTTCCTGAATCCGACGCAGCAAGTCGTCTGTCCAACGGTTGACGTGCGTCTGCCCCATCTTCCAGGTGAGTCCCTTATTCATGGATGCGCCGAACGGAATCTTGTCGATCAGGCCGCCATACACGCCGGGCACGGACAATATTCCCGCCGGGCGGCATACATAGATCATTTCCCGCAACCTAGCGGAAGCTGCCGCCTGACTCGTTGTCAGAAATCATTCTTCCGGAACTGTCTACGATCGCAGCCGGCGTCCCGGACGCGGCTGTCGGTGGATACGTCGAAAGCAGTCGCGAAGTGCGGCCCTGCTCACTAGCGGCCGATGTCGCGATGTCGACTGGCGCTTGCAGCGTCGTCGCAAGACTTTGGACACTCGCTTGCATAACAGAAGCGAGGTCGCCTCCAGTTTCCACGGTGATCTCCTGGACGTGCCGCCAGTACGCAAACGTCTTTTTCAGCGCGGCGGGTAGTTGCTGCGATTGAAGTTCGATCACTTCATTCAACGATCGTGAAGAAAGTGCCGCTCCGGCCAACACCTCCTGTTCGCGCAGAGACGTCTTTACGGTTTGCACATTCAATTCGACAAGTTTCTCCAGCCCGGCTACGGCGCAGCCCATCCAGTCGAAGGCATCTGGAAGATCGGCGTCGTGGCGAAAGAGGGGCGAGTAGTTCAGAGTAGTAGCATGCATAGGAGGAAGGCTCGGTGAGGGTAAAGGGGCAGGCACATGCCGGCATTGAGCCAATCAGCAACTGTCATTCCAGCGCCGGTTTGGGCCTCATGCGTCGCGCGAGAAGTATCAACGGGCATTTCCGAGAAGAACGCGGCGCGTATTCAGCAATGTGTTGCTTCGTTACGCGTCGCGCTCATGAGGCTTGATGAGATCAATCAGGCAACCGGGCGGCCTGGCATTGCACGGGTGGAGTTGCGGCGCAGGAGAGCGTCGTCATCGTTCGATACACCACCGGCTTCCTCGAAGGGCGGCTGATGGCGAAACCCGGCATGCCCCGAGACGATGGAGATGATTGCGCCGACAACAAGTGCCGCAAATGAAAACCATGAGGCGCGTGCTACGCCGCGTGCTGCGGTGTCTGCTGCCTGACGTGCATCGGCTTCGGCTTGCGGACTCGAGGCTTCAGCGGTCGCGGAGGCGACCGCGCCTTGAATGCGTTGCGTCAATGAGCCCGCCATCGTGCCAGCGGCTCCCGACGGAGCGGCTGCCGCACCGACCGTTGCACCGGTCGCCGCGACGCTTCCGGCGGCGCTCACCGCGCTCCCTAGCAGGGACGTTGCCCCGTACACAACCATGACAATCATCACCGCCCACGCGAGCAGGCCGTGAAGCCAACCGAGTACCGGCGCGCAGCGTCCCGCGAAATAGGAACCGATGAAGACGGCGATGACGGTCATCACGATCAGGTAGGCGCCTGAACCAAAGCCGAATCCTTGCAGAGGATTGGGACGGGAAAGGGGCGAGAGCGCGGACATGCCGATTGCCGCGCCGAGCACGCTCAGAATGAGGTAGGCAATCAGCGAGAGGATGACGCCTGCGATCACAGAGCCCCACGAAACACGAGGTAGTCCGCTCTGGGTAGTGAGGAGTTTCATAGTTAGCCTGAGACATGAAGGATTAAAAGGAATGAACGCAAGATGGCTTGCGCTCATGACATCTGAACCGCGCAACGGCTGTTCCTGGCATTCCTTCAACTCGGTCAGCTGCCAATTGCGGTGCAAAGGAGATCTCCGTAGGTACTAGCTGGACGAATTTCGCCGGGCCCATGCCGCTGGAAAGAGGAATTCACTTCGCGCTGTTTGGTCGATGCGATGGGTGAGCGTCGATAGTTACGAAGCTCCTGCAGGAACCGTTCGGCGGGACTGGCGGAGCGAAACGCAACGCTCGGGCGAACGGGCACAGCGCGTGCTGAAAGCATCTTTACGATGCGACCTTGACGGTCCAAGAAGAAAAAGGGAGAAGCCATGCTTGCCGTCGTCATTCCAGCTCATAACGAGGCACATTTAATCGGTCTGTGCATCCGTTCGATTATTCGCGCGTCCCGTCATTCCAGTCTCGACGGCGAGGAAGTCCGCATTTTTGTGGTGATGGACAGCTGCACTGACGACACCGGGGTGATCGCCGTGTCGCTGGGCGCGCAGATCTTATCGGTGGAGATGCGCAACGTTGGCGCGGCGCGCGCGACGGGTGCACAGGCAGCGCTGGCGCAGGGCGCCCGGTGGCTGGCTTTCAGCGACGCTGACACAACGGTTGCGGGAGACTGGCTCGTACAGCAACTTAACTGTCGAACTGACGCGGTGTGCGGAGTCATCAGTATCGAGAACTGGGCCGGACACGGCGCTGCGGTCCGCAGCGACTTCACGACGACTTATCGGGACCGCGAAGGGCACCGCCATGTTCATGGCGCGAATCTGGGGGTGTCTGCCGCGGCGTACGTGGCGGCTGGCGGGTTCAGACCGTTCGAATCAAATGAGGACGTGGCGTTCGTCGAAGCGCTGATTGCCGCAAAGGCATCCGTGGCATGGAGCGCTGCAACGCGAGTGGTGACCAGCGCGCGGCTTGATTCGCGCGCGCCTCACGGCTTCGGCGCTGCGTTGCGGGCTGTCAGTCTGCAGGTGGCGGCGGACGGGATGGCAAACGAAACGGTATCGCAGGCGTGCGAGGTTTCGGAGCGTTCCAACGCTACGCCTTGAACACCTCGCCCGGTGACGTGGGACAGTATGTGAGATTCCCCACGCTCACAACCTGTCGCAAGCAACCCCGTCAAACTGGCAGAGACGGGCTCCTGCAAGTATGCTAACGGACTCGGCGATCGATCCACGCATGCAACACGGGAGCAACGTGAAAAAGACGGAGTTGCGAAACGACCTATTGGAACTGCGCGAACTCATCCGCGAGTTTGTCAACGAGCGCGACTGGGACCAATTCCACACGCCGAAGAATCTGGCGACAGCGTTAAGTGTCGAGGCAAGCGAGCTACTCGAACCTTTTCAGTGGCTTGTTTCGGGTGACAAAAGCGAACTCGACGAAGCGAAGCAGACAGCTATCCGACATGAGATGGCCGACGTTTTGGTGTACCTCGTTCGCCTTGCAGACAAGATGGACGTCGACCTCTTTCAGGCTGTGGTGGAAAAGATGGCGCTCAATCGGGAAAAATATCCCGCCGACAAAGTGCGCGGCGACTCGCGCAAGTACTCCGAGTACGAAGACTAAAGTCAGCGAGCCCTTCAAATAAGGTACGACATAGATGCTGCGCTTAATATCCAACCTCCACAAAACAAAAAAAGCAAATCATCTGGAGACACTCCGTAAGATGATGGCGAATGCCGACACCATTGTGATGTGTTCAGGATGGCTGAAGCTAGGAGGTATTGAGGCCCTCAGATCACAGATCGTGACAGCGGTCGCGCGTGGGGCCAAGATCACGTTCTACTCCAACCGGACACCGGAGACTGAACGCGACGCTATTGACGCGTTAGCCGATCTAGGTGTCGAACATATTGTGGTCGAAAGTCGGTTTTATCTTCACGCGAAAATCTACTACTTTGAGGCGGGCGACAGGTTTTCCGCGCTACTTGGGTCGGCGAACATTACAGAGGGCGGGCTTCGGTTGAACGAAGAGTTGTCCGTGATGATCGAAGGTTCGGTCGGTGACCTGCAGCATGCGGAAATCGCGGCATACCTGGCGCACTTGGACCGGCGATGCCGAAGGGCTCATGGGGTAACACGGAGGCTGAAGGTCCTCGCCAAAGCGGACGTCAGTCCATGACTCTCAAACTGCCGTCGGGCATCTCAAAGTAGACAACTGAATTCTCGTAGAATCGCGAGAACGTACTGCTTCGCGCACGGCGTTACGCCCCTTGAACCGATGTTTTGCTCGCTATACTGAGAACCAAATGTCCGTACCGTGCCCTTTTTGCTACTTGCCGTCTGACCGGATTATTGATTCTAACGACGCTGGATTCGTCCTGCGTGACGCATTTCCCGTCTCGCCGGGCCACACCCTGATTGTTTCGAAGCAGCACGTGGGCTCGGTGTTCGATCTGACAGCGGTCGCTGCTGGAGAAATCCTTGAAACCTTCTCAGGTTGAAGCAGACACCCGGCAGGAGTTCAATCGTGTCCCCTACCACGGGTAACGCATAGAGGAATGTTACGGTCGTACCAGTGGCGGCCACATTTCGCACGGTTTCAGTCCACAACAAACTCCCTCGCGCCTCTGCCAGACTCGATACGCCTGTTGAACGCATTTGTTGTAGACGATTTATCACCACGAGAGCCGGCCTACAGAAGGTCGCGTATGTCTTGCGTCCGTTGCAAGACGACAGCTGTTTTTTCTGTCGAGAGAAGCTGCGGAACGCCGGCGTTGTCGATCATTTCATTCCGTGGTCTCGATACCCGCGTGACACTGCGCTGAACTTCGTCCTGGCGCATTCGGTATGCAATGGCGATAAACGGGATCTGCTCGCGGGACAGTCTCACTTGGAGCGCTGGTTAGAGCGAAACGAGAGGCAAGGCGCAGAGGTTGGCGAGGCGTTGTCCGAAGTTGGTTTCTTAATGGAGCCCGCAGTCACTACTATGATCGCGCGCTGGGCATACAATCAGACGATAGCGTCCGAAGGCCACTTCTGGGTTGGATACAAAAATACCGAGAAGGCCTCAGCAGATATATTGCGCGCATTCTCCTAGACGGAGATCGTAGGCTGTCGAGCACGACTCGACGTTGCCAACGCCTGTTAGTGGCAGCGTGCGCTTGGTCTTCCGATAACGACCGTCCATGTTGATTGTTCTATTCGTTTGACCCATGTCGGTTTAAATAAACCGCCACCGGTGAATGCTGTTTCTTTACCCTAGCCCCACCCGCAATTCAGGAGTGTCAGTCGATGTCGGTTTCGTCATCCGCCACCACACGCCCCGGCGCTTCCTCTCTGATCACCTCGCTGGTGGCGGCCGCGTTGTTCATGGAGAACCTCGACGGCTCGATCATCGCAACCGCGCTACCGCAGATGGCGCATTCGTTTCATATCACGCCGGTCGAACTGAGCATCGGCATCACGTCGTATCTTCTGACGCTCGCGGTCTTCATCCCGATCAGCGGCTGGATCGCCGACCGGGTCGGCGTGCGCACGGTGTTCACGGCTGCGCTTGCGATCTTCACCGTCGCCTCGGTGCTGTGCGGATTGACCGACAACCTCGTCGAATTCACCGGTGCGCGGATTTTGCAAGGCATTGGCGGCGCGATGATGGTGCCGGTCGGACGGCTCGCCGTGCTGCGCGCCACGCCGAAAGAAGGCCTGATGCGCGCGATCTCGATCATCACGTGGCCGGGGCTGGTCGCGCCGGTCCTCGGACCGCCGCTGGGCGGTTTCATCACGATGTATTCGTCGTGGCGCTGGATCTTCTATCTGAACGTGCCGCTCGGACTCGTGGGCGTGGTGCTGGCGTGGCGCTTCATCAGCGCGGAACGCGACACGGATCGTCGTCCGTTCGACCTGTTGGGTTTCGTGTTGACCGGCGTCGCGGGCACCTCGGTGATGTATGCAATGGAGGCGATCGGCCGCGCCGACTCGTCATGGCGTACGGCGCTGCTGTTTCTGGCGATCGGTCTCGCGGCTTGCGTGGCGGCGTGGTTTCATCTGCGACGCAGCGCGCATCCGATGGTCGATCTGTCGGCGTTCCGGATCAGGACGTTCATGGTGGCGATCGGTGGCGGGTCGCTGTTCCGGATCGCGATCGGTTCGGTGCCGTTTCTGCTGCCGTTGATGTTTCAGGTCGGCTTCGGCATGAATCCGTTTCAATCGGGCTTGCTCACGCTCGGGGTATTCGCCGGCAATCTGTCGACGAAACTCGTCACGACGCAGATCTTGCGGCGCTTCGGCTTTCGGACGGTGCTCCTGTACAACGGCGCGTTCGCCGCGGTGACGCTGGCGAGCATGAGTCTGCTGAGCGCCTCGACGCCGTATGGATGGACCCTCTTCGCGCTATTCGTCAGCGGCGTGGCGCGGTCGTTGCAATTCACTGCGATCAACACGCTCGGCTTCGCCGATGTGCCGAAGCAGCAGATGAGCGGCGCGTCCACTTTATCGAGCACCTTGGGCCAGATGACGATGGGGATGGGTGTTGCGGCCGGCGCGATTGCGTTACGGATCGCGGCGTGGTGGCACGGACACGACGGGCAAACATTGGCGCCGGCCGATTTCACCATCGCCTTTCTGATGATGGCGGCATTGAGCGTGATCGCGATAGCCGATGTCTTTTCGTTGTCGCCGGATGCCGGCGCGCATGTCAGCGGACATCGGCGGGCGGGGGAGAAGTCGTGACCGAACAGGCGCACGCGCTCCCGACGCATTCGCGATTGAATCCTCACACCCAGCGTTTTAGGCCCCGCTTAAACGATAAACCGCGACACGCGAGCGTCGCGGCTCGGGACTCAAATCGACTTCACTTCTCCACCGTCCATCCGCAAGGTCGATCCTGTCATCCAGCGGGCCTCAGGCGACACGACGAACGCCATCAACGCGGCAATCTCCTCCGGCGTGCCGTAACGCGCGATACCGGCCTCGACGGGAAACTTTGCCGTCGCTTCTTCGACGGACATGTTGTGCAGCGGCGCCCAATGCTCCAGGTATGAGCGTCGCCGGCCGGTCATCACGGGCCCTGGCAGCACGCTGTTGACCTGCACACCGTCGGCGATGCCGCGATCCGAGAACGCTTTCGCGAGCGCCACGATCGCCGCGTTGATCGTACCCACGGCCGCATAGGGCGCCTTGGGAAACAGCGCCGAATTCCCGGACATCAGCACGACCGATCCTGAGCTTTCCTTCAGCGCCGGCCACGCCGCGATAGTCAATCGTCGCGCGCCGTGCAGCTTGAGCGCGAGACCGCGCTCCCATTGCTCGTCGGTCATCTCGAGCACATCGATCTGCGGCACGGCGCCTGCAATGTTGAGCAAGGCGTCGATCCGCCCGAACGTCGCGAGCGTCCGGTCGACGACCTGCTGCGCAGCGTCGGGCTCAGAGAGGTCGGCGTCGATAACAAGCGTTTCGGCGCCGGCCTTCTTCACCTCGACAGCGGTTTCTTCGAGGTTCGCGCGGTTGCGCGCCACGAGTACGATCGAATCAAAATCCCGCGCCAGTCTGATGGCGGTCGAACGACCGATACCCTGGCTTGCGCCCGTCACAATGGCGACTTTGCTGGACATGTTGCTTCTCCTGATTGGTTGAATGAAGCGCGGTTCAGTGCTTCGGATATGTCAGTGGTCGAGGAAGTCCGAAATGGCTGCGGAGATTTCCGTGGCGTGCGTTTCCAGCGCGAAGTGGCCGGTATCGAAGAAGTGCACTACGGCCCCCGGGATGTCGCGCCTGAATGCTTCGGCGCCGGCGGGCAGAAAGAAGGGATCGTTTTTTCCCCACACGGCGAGCAAGGGCGGTTGATGCGCGCGGAAGTATTGCTGGAATGCCGGGTACAGCGCGACGTTGCTCTGATAGTCGCGGAACAGATCGAGTTGTACTTCGTGCGCACCCGGCCGGCTCAGATAGAAGTCGTCGAGCGAGTAGCCATCAGGCGACACGGATGCCGTGTCGGGCACACCGTGCGTGTACTGCCAGACGGTCGTTTCGTGTGTGAGCAGTGCGCGAAGTGCGTCCCGATTCGACGGCGAGGCGTCTTGCCAATACGCACGGATAGGATTCCAGCCTTCGCTCAGTCCTTCTTCGTAGGCGTTGCCGTTCTGCGAAATGATCGCGGTGATCCGCTCGGGATGTCGGATTGCAAGGCGGAAACCGGTCGGCGCGCCGTAGTCGAATACGTAGACCGCAAAACGGTCGAAGCCAATCACCTCGGTGAAATGCTCGATGACGTTGGCGATGTTGTCGAACGTGTAAGCAAAATCGTCGCGGCTGGGCATGTCGGACTGACCGAAGCCGGGCAAGTCCGGCGCGACGATATGGAAACGGTCGGCGAGCTTCGGAATCAGGTCCCGAAACATATGGCTCGAACTCGGAAAGCCGTGCAGGAGCAGCAGCTTTGGGGCACCTGGGCGGCCGGCTTCACGGTAGAACACTTTGAAGCCGTCGACGTCGGCGTGACGATAGGCGATTGAAGTCATGATTTCCCTCCTGAGGGGAACAGAGTTGAACGGGTCACGAAAGGCGCCGTGCGATGTGGGTATCGCAGATCGCACAGAACTCGCGGATAACGTTAGCGAGCGGAAACCGACTGGACCGCTTCGGCGATGACATGCGTCACAGCGCCGGGAGCCGTCACGATCGGCGTGTGGTCGGTCTGATACGACCGCACGTGCGCATTCATGCGCGCTGCCATGAAATGCTGGGTGTCAGGATTGATCATCCGGTCCTGTTCGGCGACCAGGAACCAGCTTGGACGGTCTTTCCACAGCGGACGCCCGACCGCTTCGCCAATGCACGACACGGAAATTGGACGCTGCACCGCAGCGAGCACCGCCAACTCCTCAGGCGTCGCGTGCTGCGCAAACGCCTGGGCGAACGCCTCTTGCGGCAGCCATATCGATCCGTGTCGGTCCGGCGCGAGTGTCGGCGCCAGCGGATGCGTTTCGCCGCGATAGAACACGTCACCGACCGTTTCTCCTTCATCCGGCGCCAGCGCGGCGACGTAGACCAATGCCCTGATTTTTTCGGACCGGATCGAGCCGATCACGGCGCCGGCATACGCATGGCCGGCCAGCACCACCGCGCCTTCGATCCGTTCCAGCGTCCGCTCGAGCGCGGCCACGTCCTCACTCAGCGACGTGAGCGGCAGCGGAGCCGCGACTGCATTGATCCCCTGTTGCTTCAGACCCTCGATCACCTTGCTCCAGCTCGATCCGTCCGCCCATGCGCCGTGCACCAGCACCGCGCTCACATTGCCAGAAGACATGTCCCGCTCCTTTGAAGATAGTGAATGCTGCTTGCGAAATGCGGCCAAGTTCGCCGTGTCTATGTAACCTGTCTAACGTTGTTTTAAAGGTTACTGATTTGAGATGTAACTTGTCAAGTGCATTTTTAGTGGTTACGATGCTGACATCGTCATTGCACATTGATTACAAAGAAAATGGACTATCGTCAGATTCCCGCGATATTCGTAGCCGACGCGCCGGGCCTCGATTTCCTGAACTCGGTCGCGACGCCCGTGGATGAACAGGTCGACTGGATCAGCGATGGAGGCGGATTGCTGGCCTGGCTGGAGCAGGCTGGAATGGCCCCGCGCGCCGCGCTCGCGGCACTGCGAGCGCAGTCCACGCCGGCCGAACTCGACGCCGTTGCGGCGCAGGCTCGCGCGCTGCGCGAGTGGTTCAGGGGATTTGCACAGAAAAGGAAGGGGCGGCCGTTGACCGCGAGAGATTTGCGCGAACTCGCGCCGCTGAACCAACTGCTCGAGCGGGACGATCGATATGGCGAAATCGTCGCCAATGCGACGGGCGAGGCGTCGCCTTTTGAACTCCGGACGAGTCGGCGTTGGAAGTCGCCGGAGTCATTGCTGATGCCCATCGCCGAAGCATTGGCGAACCTGGTGTGTGACGAGGACTTCACGCACGTGAAGGCATGTGAAGGTCCGCGCTGCACGTTGATGTTTGCCGATCACACGCGAGGTCACGCGCGCCGCTGGTGCAGCATGGCAATTTGCGGGAACCGCGCGAAGGTTGCCGCTCACCGGAAGCGGCTCAAGGAGCAGCAAGGCGAGTGACGTAACGTGGTGAGCGATTCAGCGTTGCACAGCGGTTTGTTTTGGAGGCGTGATATGGAGCACATCAAAGCGATTGCATTCGATTTGTACGGCACCCTTTACGATGTCCACTCAGTGGTGGCGCGGTGCGATCAACAATTTCCAGGGCGCGGACGTGAGATCAGCACGCTCTGGCGACAGAAGCAACTCGAATACACGTGGCTGCGGAGTCTGATGAACCGCTACGTCACCTTCGAGCAGGCGACGGAAGACGCGTTGCGCTTTACTTGCCGGCACCTTCGGCTCGATCTGGATGACGAAACCTGCAAGACGCTTTGCGATGCGTACTTGCGCCTGCAGCCGTTCCCTGAAGTGCCGGGTACGCTGCGCGAATTGCGTCGGCGAGGACTGAAGCTCGCGGTGCTGTCCAACGGTTCGCCTCATTCGATCGGCGCCGTGGTGGGAAACTCGGGACTTCGCGCGGAGTTCGACCATCTGCTGAGCGTCGACCCGGTGCGCGTGTACAAACCGGACGACCGCGCCTACCTGCTTGCGGAGCAGGCGTTCGGGCTCGCTCGAACGTCGATCCTGTTCGTGTCGTCGAATGCGTGGGACGCAACGGGGGCACGCTATTTCGGCTTTCCGACATGCTGGATCAATCGTAGCGGCAATGTCTTCGAGGAAATGGGCCAGAAACCCGACTGGCAACTGCAAGGTCTTGACGGATTGCTAGCGCTATTCGATGGCGGTGCCGGGGCGTCGGTACAGCGCTGATGCCTGGAGCCTGCCGCCCGGAAGCGGCCATTCGCTGAATAATCAAAACGACGAATCGCGAATGACCGCAATGGCCGAACAAATCATAACCACGCTGCGGTTGCCTTTGTGAAGTGAGAAGCGGCAATACCGGCGCAAGCCGTTCGGGCGAATCCGCGAACGCGTCCGGCGCGCAGCTATAATCGCGCTCGAACATGGCTATGGGAATTCGACTCGTGAAAAAGATCGCTGCCTTTGCGCTCGTTGCGCTAGTACTGACTGGTTGCTCGTCTGCCGAAAAGCAGGAGCAGCAAGAGCAGAAGTTCCTCCACAACGAAACCAACCTTGTCGCCGCCCAACGCAATGCGGCGGTCGACTGCGACCCGGCAAACTGCGACGCCGCTTGGGCGCTGACGAAACGCTATATCGAGCAGCATTCCGATACGGCCGTGACGCGCGCGGATGCGGTCGCAATCGACACCGACGTGCCGAGTGGTTCGGGCAAGGTTGCCTTTTCGGCGACTCGTGCGGCAAAGGGTTCGGGCGCGACCTTGACTCTCTTTGCGCAGTGCCGCGGCATGTATGGGCCTGAGAACGCGAAAGGTTCGGACTATGACAAGTGCGCCGAAAAGATCCTCAAGACCCAGAACGGCTATGTGGCGTTTCTCAGGACACATGCTTCGGGTCAGTAAGGCCTGAAACTGCGGCCGCGGCGGCCGCGTGTCGGCCTGCGCATGCGGGCCGCTCCGACGCACGACAGTGATCACCTATCTCCGTGAAACGCCTGCTTCATTTTTCACGATTTGCTGTTTCCGATCGATTAGCCAGGCGGTAGCGACGGCTCCTACAATCAACGGTGCGCCCACCAGCATCCCAGCGGTGGGACGTTCCTCAAGAAAAGCCCACCCCAGTATCACCGCAATCACTGGATTGACGAAAGTGTACGTCGCGACCAGCGTCGGATCGACGCGGTCGAGCAACCAGACATACGCGGCAAATGACAGGACAGTTCCTGCGAGAGTCAGATAGGCAAGCGCAAAAAGCGAGTCTGCTGAGACTGCCTGGACCCGGAAGCCGCGTAGTTCCCCGGTTATCACGCACAACACAGCGAGCGTCACGCCGCCCGCTAACAGTTCGACCCCCGCTAGCGTAAGCGCGGGAATCTTGCCCTTATGTCGCTGAGTCAGGACCGTTCCGAGTGCCCATGAAAGGCTTGCGCCGAGCAACGCGGCAAGCCAGGGCAACTCCATTCGGTGCGACCCTGACGAAGGTGCTGCCCACGCGACGACGGCGACGCCGGCAAAACCTACACCCAGTGCACAAATCGTGGCCGGCACAGGACGGCGCTCTCGCGGAAGCAAAAAGCGCAGCATGGCAATCCAGAACGGAATGGTCGCCAGAATGACGGCGGCGATTCCTGACGGCACATGCTGTTGCGCAATTGCCAGAACGCCGTGGCAGCCGACGAAGAAAAGCAGGCCGCATGCGACGCCATGAATCAGTAACTGAGCGGACGGTAGGCGTTGATTGTGCAGCAGGCTCCACCCCAGCAGGATCAAACCGCCGATCACGCAGCGTGTTCCCATCAGAATCATCGGTGGGAACGAGCGCAGGCCGATCGCAACGGCAAGATAGGTCGACCCCCAAACGAGATAAATGGCAGAGAACGCGAGTAGCGAGCGAGTCGACATAACGGGTCCGTTCGTTGGTCTGTATAACCGATTAACAGGTTATACTTTCAAGACGGATTTACAAGAGGCATTTAGCATGACCGTCCAGAATGAAGAAGCTCGGCCGCGCAGGGCGTCACATGTCGACGAGGAGTTGGCCATTCGGTTCGTCAATACCGTTGCATGGCGCCGGTCCGATGAGCAGGAAGAACGTTTGCCATCCGCTGAGGCTCTGCTTCGGTGGTTTGCCGCGGCCCGACTGTTCGATGCGGGTTTTTTGCGCGCGTTGTCGCTTCAATGGAAGGGCGATCCTGTTCTCGCCGAAAGCGGATATCAGACTGCTTTATCGTTGCGCGAGACGATTTACCGGGCGCTTCAGAGCGCGGCGTTGGACAAGGCCCCAGCGAAAGCCGACCTTTCGCTTCTGTCTCAGTTGCTCAATGCAGGCACGCCAGACATGCAGCTATCAGTCCAGCGAGGGCGCTATTTATGGAGCGCCGACGGGCACGCGAATGGCGTGTGTGTTCTGCTCATGCCTGTGGTCATATCGGCTTTGGCGCTGCTAACCGGTCCGCATTCGCATAAGGTGAAGCAGTGTCAGGACGACCGGGGCTGTGGATGGCTTTTCGTGGATGAAAGTCGTGCGCAGAACAGGCGTTGGTGTTCGATGGGCGACTGCGGGAACCGTGCAAAAGCCCGCCGTTACTATGTGCGCCAACGCGACGCTGAAGTTTAGACCGGCTAAATCAGGCGTCCCGCGAAGTACTCGGTCGGCTCCTGCACTGACCCGGCGCAACCCCCCCCCAATCACTACCGCAGGAAGCATTAATCCGAGAGCGACCTACGCCCAGCGCATCACGCTCGACCAAGTTTGCATTTGCACCCCGCACGAACCATACTTGTTCTCTCTAGCATTGTTCGCGGTGAACGGCGATGAACGGTAACGATCCAGATGGCGATCACCACGCGCACCCGCATACCGACACTCACGACCACCACGGCAGTGCATTGTCGGAGATGGATCTGCGTGTCCGTGCGTTGGAATCCCTGCTAGTCGAGAAAGGGTATGTCGACCCACAAGCACTGGACATACTCATCGAAATCTATGAGCATAAAGTCGGGCCGCGCAATGGTGCCCGCGTGATCGCAAAGGCGTGGCGTGATCCGGCGTACAAACAATGGCTACTCGACGACGCCACTGCAGCGATCGCGTCGCTCGGCTACACGGGCCGACAGGGCGAGCACATGATCGTGCTGGAAAACACGCCTGCCGTACACAATATGGTGGTCTGTACATTGTGCTCGTGCTATCCGTGGCCTGTGCTCGGACTTCCACCGGTATGGTACAAATCGGCACCTTATCGGTCGCGTGCCGTCATCGATCCCCGGGGCGTATTGAAGGAGTTCGGTTTCGAATTACCCGCGGAAGTCGAGTTTCGCGTGTGGGATTCCACTGCCGAGGTTCGATACCTCGTGTTGCCTATGCAGCCGCACGGAACCGATGACTTCTCTGAAGAGGCGCTAGCTGAACTGGTAACACGTGATTCGATGATCGGCACGGGATTGCCGAAGACTCCTGAGTCGACACGGGGGACACCATGAACGGCGCGCAGGATCTCGGTGGCATGCAGGCTTTCGGTCCGATAAGTCCCGATAACGACATCTCGCCCTTTCACGCTGACTGGGAGCGCAAGGTGCACGCGATCACGCTGGCCATGGGCGCAATCGGTAAGTGGAACATCGATATGTCGCGCGCGGCGCGAGAGAGTTTGCCGCCGGCGCAATACCTTTCCAGCAGCTATTACCAGATCTGGTTCGAGGGTTTGAAGAAACTCATCCTGAGCTCAGGCCTTGCTACGGCCGACGAAATCGAGTCAGGCGAGTCGAGGAGTCAAGCGGTGCCGGTTCCGCGCGTGTTGATGGCCAAAGACGTATCGGCGGCGCTGTTCCGGGGCGGTCCCGTCGACCGGCCCGCAGCCGTGGAAGCAAAGTTTGCCGTTGGCGATTGGGTACAGGCTCGTCAAATCAACCCCTCATCGCATACTCGTTTGCCGCGTTATTGTCGGGGCAAACGCGGGCGCATTGTTGCCGTGCACGGCACGCATGTCTTTCCTGATGCCAACGCGATCGGCCAGGGCGAGCAACCGCAATGGCTCTATACCGTGCGCTTCGACAGTGCGGAGCTTTGGGGACGTGATACGACTGCGGCGTCGGTGTGCGTCGATTGCTGGGAGCCGTATCTCGAGCTGCCGCCGGCGCCATGACTGATGCACTGACGAAACTGCCCGAACTGCGCGCCGCGTTGCCAGCGCTGCCTTGCGACAACGCAGGGCCGGTTTTCAACGCGCCGTGGGAAGCACAGGCGTTTGCCATGACGCTGGCGTTACACGAGCGCGGCATGTTCACCTGGGCCGAGTGGGCAACGTGCTTGAACGAGGCAATCCGCGACGCGCAGGCCGCCGGTGACGCAGACCACGGCGACACCTACTACTCGCATTGGCTGACAGCACTGGAGCGCATCAGCACGATCAAGGGACTCGTGACCGACGACTCGCTTCTGCGCCGCCGCAGCGCATGGGACGCAGCAGCGCGCCGCACGCCGCATGGACAGCCGATCGAACTCGAGTGACGATCCGCCTAGCTCGATGTCGCGGTTCAGCTTGAAGCGGTTAATGGTCTATCGGTCAATTGGTCTCAGGCGATCACTTCTTCGCAGGTTCCGAGGAGACGGCAATGGCAAGAATCGAAGCAAAGCTGGCGCAAATGGGATTGACCTTGCCGCAGCCGCTACAGATGCCAGCAAACATACGCATGTCATTGCCATTCGCCTGGGTGCGCGTGAGCGGCACACGAGCATTTGTCTCGGGCCACGTGCCGCTCAACGCCGACGGGACGATCGCACAACCCGTCGGTCAAGTCGGCGCCGAAGTTTCGCCGGACCAAGGCTACGCAGCAGCACGCCTCGTAGCGCTCGCACAATTGGCTAGTCTTCAGAAAGCGCTCGGCGACCTGGATCGCATTACAGCGTGGGTACGCGTCTTTGCGATGATTAACGCAGCGCCAGCTTTCGACCAGATGCCACGGATCGCAAATGGCTTCTCGGATTTGATCCTTGAGCTGTTTGGACCGGACATCGGAATGCATGCCCGGTCGGCAGTCGGCGTGGCGCTCCCGCTCAATGTGCCTGTGGAATGCGAGGCGGAGGTCGAGTTTGACTGAGCGCGCCTGTAGGCACCTCGAGCCACGGAGCGCACACTGGCGTACGCGTCGTCAGTCAGGAATCTCGGGCTCGACCAGCCTCGCCAACTGAACAAGCGACTCCTGCCAACCGAGGTAGCACATCTCCACAGGAATGACCTCGGGCACGCCCTCTTGCAAAACGGTGAGTTCGGTCCCGCACGACACCTGCCGCAATGAAATGGTGGCCTGCATCTCGCCCGGCAGGTTCGGGTCGTCGAAACGGTCCGAGTAGCGGATCTTCTCGAACGGCACCAGTTCGAGATACTCGCCGCCGAACGAGTGGCTGTTGCCGGTGCCGAAGTTACGGAAGGACATCTTGTGAGTGCCACCGACCTTGGCATCCATATGGTGGACCTGACAGGTGAACCCGTACGGAGGAAGCCACCTCACTATCGCATCCGGTTCGAGGAAGGCGCGATAGATGCGTTCGGGCGTAGCGCGCAAGACGCGGTGGAGATGGATGGTTCCGGTAGCCATGGTGTGTTCTCCTTTCATTAGAGAAGTTGGACATACTCCTACGACGATCCGGCGACGCCGGCATCGACATAGCTTAAGACCAGGAAAAACCCGGGGGCGCCGCCCGGTTCAATATCGCAAATCGACGGCAAGCTTACCCCCTCTGAGCGGTTCACTCATCCCATCGCGCTGGATATGTCCTTTTATCAAGTCATCCACGCGCCCGTTCCCCATTTACTACCGTATCTGCGATCTCGTCGTGCTGGCGCCGTGCGTTCGGCAGTTTGCGATTTCAATTTAGCCCCATCTGTTTTGTTTATCGCGATCTGAAAGGCAGTGAAACCGGTTCGCGGAGCGGAGCGGACACGGGATCCCGAAAACGCTTTACGGGGCGCGGCTTGCCCATATCGTCAGATCAAGCGATGGAAAGCGTAACGGCACTTCCAAGCCACTTACTCATGGTTTACCCGCGCTTCCTGCGCGGCCCTGTAATTCATACCTTTGTATCCCGAGACGCACGCATTCTCTACCAGCCGGCGAGAAGCGCTTTAGGCTCAGCGCTTGCGCGGCGCTTCTGCACCCGCTGTCTGAATTCGTTGCGCCGGCGGTCCAAATGAGTTTTTGAAGGAGTACAGGCATGGCACGGATCATTGGAGGCATCGCTGCCTCGCACACACCAACCATCGGTTTTGCTTTCGATAAGGACAAGCGTGACGATTCCGTGTGGGCACCCATCTTCGAAAACTTCGCGCCGCTGGCCGACTGGCTCGCCGACAAGCGCCCTGACGTGCTGCTGGTCATCTACAACGACCATGTCACTTCGTTTTTCTTCGACCACTATTCCGCGTTCACGTTAGGCGTGGGACCCGAGTGGAGCGTGGCTGACGAAGGGGGCGGCGCTCGCGATCTGCCGCCGATCAAGGGCCATCCGGAGTTGGCCGCGCACATCGGCACCTCGCTCATGACGGATGAGTTCGACATGTCGTTCTTTCAGAACAAGGCGCTCGATCATGGCTGCTTTTCGCCGCTGTCGATGCTTTGCCCGCACAAGCCCGAATGGCCGGTGAAGCTCGTGCCGCTGCAAATGGGCGTGCTGCAACTGCCGGTGCCGAGCGCGCGACGCTTTTACAAGCTTGGGCAAGCGTTGCGACGTGCAATCGAGAGCTACCCCGAAGATCTCAAAGTCGCGATCGTCGCAACAGGTGGTCTGTCGCATCAGGTGCATGGAGAGCGTGCGGGTTTCAACAATACCGAATGGGACCAGCGCTTTCTCGATCTGTTCGAGAACGACCCCGAGCAACTGGCCGACATGACGATTGCCGAATATGCGGAACTGGGCGGCTTCGAAGGCGCCGAAGTGATCATGTGGCTGACGATGCGAGGCGCACTGTCGTCCAACGTCGTTTGCAAGCATCGCAGCTACTACCTTCCGTCGATGGCGGGCATCGCGACCGCGATCTACGAAGGCGAAGAGAATGAGACGAAGCCTTCCGTCGTCGAACGTCACCGGCAGCGGATGGCGGTTCAACTCACCGATGTCGAGAAACTCGAGGGCACCTATCCGTTCTCGATCGAAGTCGCCGTGCGCGCTTATCGGATCAACGATTACCTTCACCGGATGGTCGAGCCCGCTCATCGCGAAGCGTTTCTGAACGATCCGGAAGCCAGCTTCGAAGCGGCCGGGTTGAGTGAAGAAGAGCGCGACCTGATCCGCCGCCGTGACTGGCGCGCGCTGCTGCACTACGGCGTGATCTTTTTCATGCTCGAAAAGCTCGGCGCTGTAACAGGCGTGTCGAATCTGCACATCTATGCCGCCATGCGCGGCGAAACGCTGGAGGCTTTCCAACGCACCCGCAACGCGCCCGGCGCACTGTACTCGGTGGCGGGGAAAACCGCCGGCAAACTCGATTGGGACAACGCAAAAAAAGGAAAGAGCTGAACGACGAATTCACAGCGCCGATGCTTTTGCCACTAGGCGGAGTATCGGACTCGATAGAAGCATGGCGTGACGGAAAACAACACAGTCAACTACGTCAGTACGCCAAAGCAAGGAGACAGGAGTAAATCGATGACAAACGGAAAAGCGATCGACATTAAGGCGTTTATCGACGAGCGAGCCATTTCGGCCTACCAGTGGTTACTGGTTGCGCTGTGCTTTCTCATCGTGACGGCCGACGGCATGGACGTGGCGATCATGGGCTTTGTGGCGCCCTCGATCATCCACGATTGGGGGATTTCACGGCCCGCATTCGGTCTCGTGATGAGCGCGGCGCCGCTGGGACTCGTCATCGGCGCGTTGGCGGCGGGCCCGGCTTCGGATCGTATCGGGCGTAAGTGGGTTCTGATTACCTCGGTTTTCCTCTTCGGCATTTTCACCATCGCGACGGCGTTCACGCACTCGCCCATGGAAATGGCGGCGCTGCGCTTGCTGACGGGTATCGGCCTCGGCGCCGCGATGCCGAATACGACGACGCTTCTGTCCGAGTACGCGCCGCAGCGTAAGCGCTCGCTGATGATCACGATCATGTTCACCGGCTTCAATCTGGGTTCGGCATTGATCGGCTTTGCGGCCGGCTGGCTGATTCCCGTCCACGGCTGGCGTTCGGTTCTGATTTTCGGTGGTGCTCTGCCGTTGGCGCTGATCCCGTTGCAAGTGTGGCTGCTGCCGGAATCCGCCCGCCTGCTCGCGGTGCGCGGCGCATCGCCGGCGCGTATCGGCGCGGTTCTCGGCCGGGTATGCGGTGCGCGCTTTACCGGCGACGAGGTATTCGTTTCCAACGAACCGCCGTTGCCCACGCGTAAGCCGATCGGCGTGCTCTTCTCGCAAGGCTACGGCTTCATGACGGCGGCGCTTTGGGTGACCTATTTCATGGGTCTGCTCGTCATCTATCTGCTGACGGGCTGGCTGCCCACGTTGATGAAAGACGCAGGCTTGACAGTCACTTCGGCCGCTAACGTCACGGCGATGTTCCAGATCGGCGGAACGATCGGCGCCATTCTTGTGGGTTGGGTGATGGACAAGGTGCGGCCGGCGCGCGTGATCAGCGCGGCTTACCTCGGTGGCGCGCTGTGCGTTCTCGCACTCGCATGGATCGGCGCATTGTCGTCGTCGCTGGCCTTGCTGGTGTTCGCGGCGGGTTTCTGCATGAGCGGCGCGCAGACGGGGTTGAATGCGTTCGCGCCAGGCCGTTACCCGACAGTTGCGCGTGCCACCGGCGTCAGCTGGATGCTCGGTATGGGCCGCTTCGGCAGCATCTTCGGCTCCGCCATCGGCGGCGCGCTGCTCGGACTCGGCTGGCAGTTCGGCGCGATTCTGGCGATGCTGGCCGTACCCGCAACACTGGCTGCACTCGCCATCATGCTCGCGCAACGGGCGAGGACCGGCGAGCCGGTTGTGCAGCCGACTGTGGCGCACTGAGAAAGTCATCGGGCGGCGCCATGCGTGGCATCGCCCGATAAACGAATCAACTGTTGGAGTAACGATGATCATCGATATTCACGGCCACTATACGACT
>NZ_JAQQEK010000034.1:0-88384 GCF_046027355.1 Paraburkholderia sediminicola
GGTGCGGTACGAAACTTCGATTTATTAAAAACCCCTTTGTGGGTGTCCAAAGAGGCTTGACCACTCCAGGTGCCGCCCCGCACAGGGGCAACGCCAATAGACCACCGTGAACTCAAGGAAAGGCCAACACGGTAGAGTGCACAACAAAAAAACAACCCATCAAGCAGGCAAGAAAATCACTTGCTCAACTTGGAATGCCTCCGCGAATAACCGAAATAGATAACCATCCCAACGAGCAACCAGACAACAAAAGCCACCCAGGTCACCGCCTGAAGATTAACCATCAAAAACAGACAAGAGGCGACAGCCAAAACCGGCACAACCGGCACCCCAGGACACCGAAACGCCCTCGGCAAATCCGGATGCGTCTTCCGCAAAACAAGCACTGCAATCGACACCATCGAAAACGCGGCCAACGTACCGATATTGATCAGCTCAGCCAACACATTCAACGGCACGAGCGCCCCAATCAACCCGAAGAAAATCCCAACAAGCCAAGTAGTAAAAAACGGCGTAGCAAACCGCGGATGCACCTTCGAAAGCCTCGCCGGCAACAACCCATCGCGCGACATGGCGAAAATCACTCGCGTCTGCCCATAAGCCATCACGAGAATCACCGTCAGCATCCCCAGCACGGCGCCAAGGTCGATAAACCCCGCCACCCACTTCTGACCAGCCACCTGCAACGCATACGACACCGGGTGCGAAATATTCGCAAACTGCGCCGACGGCACAATACCGGTGACCACGGCAGCCACCGCCACGTACAACACCGCGCAAACGCCCAGCGACGCAATAATCCCGATCGGCAGATCGCGCTTCGGATCCTTCACCTCTTCCGCCGCGGACGACACCGAGTCGAAACCGATGAACGCGAAGAACATCACCGCCGCCGCGCCGAACACGCCGTTCCAGCCGTTCGGCATGAACGGATGCCAGTTGGCCGGCGTCACGTGAAACACGCCTACGCCGATCACCAGCAACACCACGACGACCTTGATCGCGACCATGATGTTGTTGATCCGCGCCGACTCACGCACGCCGACCGACAACAGTGCGGTGATCGCCATCATCACGAGAAAGGCGGGCAGATTGAAGAGCGTGTCATGGCCGGGCAACGCGCCCGGCGCCGCCGTCAGCGCCACCGGCAAGGACACGCCGAAGCCCGACAGCAAGGATTGCAGATAACCCGACCAGCCCACCGACACCGCGGAGGTGGCCAGCCCATACTCGAGCATCAAGTCCCAGCCGATGATCCACGCGGCCAGTTCGCCCAGCGTCGCATACGAGTACGTATAGATCGACCCGGCCACTGGAATCGTCGAGGCGAATTCGGCGTAGGCGAGCGCGGCAAAGCCGCAGGCGATCGCCGCGATCAGGAACGAGATCATCAGCGCCGGGCCGGCCTGCACGGCGCCCGTGCCGGTCAGCACGAAAATGCCGGTGCCGATAATCGCGCCGACACCGAGAAAGGTTAGATCGAGCGCGCCGAGCGCTTTCTTCAGGCCGGCGTTCTGAGCACTCGCGGCGATCATGTGCTCGACGCTCTTTTTGCGAAACAGGGACATTGGCGGGGTCTCCAGTAGTGCACGCGTGTTGCGCGCCGAATGTCGGGAAACCCACGATTTTAACGGATGCATGCCCTTGCACCATTTTGGGACGTGCTTTTTAGCGCCAGTACGCCGGGCCGAAAATCCCCGGCAGGCGCCATTCGAGCGGCGCCTTCGTCCGCGGGACAGGCAATGGCCGCAAAGCTTTCGCTCGATGCGTGGCCAACCGGGCGGGAATCGCACTCTTCACCCCGCCTCGGCGAGGGCGAGGGCGAGGGCGAGCTATTCAGCGGACAGAGCGCCGCCGGAGCGTCGACGGGACGTCAGCCCGCCATCGCCGGATTCAGGTCGATGAGCCGGTTGCTCATCACGTAGAACGTCAGCTCGGCGTTATTGCGCAGCTTCATTTTCTCGAGCAGCCGCGTACGGTACACGCTCACCGTCTTCACCGACAGCGAGAGCGCCACGGCGATATCCGTCAGCCGCTTGCCCGACGCGAGCATGCACAGCGTCTGATATTCGCGGTCGGAGAGTTTTTCGTGCGGCAACTGTTCGCCGTCGAAGGAAACGTAGTCGGCGAGCGCCTCGGCCATCGCCGGACTCACATATTTGCGGCCCGCCGCGACCTGCTTGATCGCGCTGATCATCTGCGCAGCGTCGACGGTTTTCGACAGGTAGCCGGCGGCCCCCGCCTTCAGGGCGCGCACGGCGTACTGGTCCTCGCGGTACATCGAGAACATCAGCACGGCCACGCGCGGCGCCTTGCGCTTCAGACGTTTGAGCACTTCCACGCCGTTCATGTCGGGCAGCGAAATGTCGAGCAGCACCACGTCGTAGCTGTGGCGGGCAGCGGCGTCGAGCGCTTCGGCGCCGCTTTGCGCTTCGGTGACTTCGCGCGCCACGCCGCGGTCGAGCAGCAACTGGCGTACGCCTTGGCGAACCACCGCGTGGTCGTCGGCGAGCAGAATGCGCAGACTCATGATGGCGTACTCACGATTGCAGCGCGTGCCGAGCGGCGCGCGGCGCGCGCGCCAGCATCGCGTCCCAGGCAAAGCGCGCGCGTACGAGGGTTCCGCGCGATGCCTTGCCGCTCTCGCCGAGCTCCGAACCGGCGCGCCGGGCGCTCACGCGCAGCGTGCCGTCGAAAGCCGCGCAGCGCGCCTGCATGCCGCTCAGGCCGAAATGGCCAAGGCGGCTGCGGGCGTTACGCGTGACGCCAACACCATCGTCGCTGATGATCAGCGTGAGGTGACGGCGGCTGGTTTCGATGCGCACGTCGGCCGATTCGGCGCGCGCGTGCTTGGCAATATTGTTCAACGCTTCCTGCGCGACGCGGAACACGGCCAGCGCGGCGTCGGCGGGCAGGCGCGTGAGACGCACGTCGGCGGCGCACACGAAGCTCGTGCGCAGTTGCGTGCGCGCGGCGAAGTCGCCGGTCCAGTGAGCCAGCGCGCCGACAATGCCGGCTTCGAGCGACGGCGCATGCAGTTCCGCGACAGCCTGACGGCTGGCCTCGCACACGGCGTCGAGCGACCGGTTCGCCACGGCAAGCGCGGCGGCACACTGCGGCGGCGCATCGGCCGGCAGCCAGGTTTCCACGCTGGCGAGCGCGAAACGCGTCGCCGTCAGCTCGGCGCCCACGCCATCGTGCAGCTCACGCGCCACATGGCGGCATGCGGCTTCCTGCGCCTGAACCAGTTCAGCCGAGAGTTCACGCACCCGGGCGCGCAGCCGCGCGAGTTCCCGTTCAGCCGGCGAGGCCAGCGCGGCGGGCTCGGCCGCGACGGACGCGTCGAATCCGTCACGTGCGGGTGACAAAGGAAGGGGGGCGGTGAACGGGACGACAGTCGACGTATCCATGACTTTCCCTCTCAGGAAGCGCTGTGGACAGCGAAGCGGATGCGCATCGGCGGCGCGAAGACGAAAGAACGCATGCGGGTCTCTGGCCTCCAGGTGCAGGCCGTCGCGCTTAGGACGCAACGGACGAATCGCTACAGTATGACGTAACGAAATTTACATTCAGTAACATGGCGGGTGGGCCATGACAGGCGTGTCAATTCGACTGATGATGCGCCGCGATCATATCTCATAAAAAGAAAAAATGCAGTCCCACCAAGGGTTAGCGACTGCATTTCATGCAATGGTTGATGATTCGCAACAGGAAATTTGTAGGAAGAATACTGACGCTGAATGTCAGTATAGGGATGCCAAATTGTAACCAGGCAAAAAAAAGGAGCCCGAAGGCTCCTTTTGCTGAATTCGCGGCGCAGGCCGCGAATTTTGGATCGTGAGTCAGCCGACGAAGGCCTTTTCGACCACGTAGTGGCCAGGCGCGTTGTTGCTGCCTTCCTGGAAGCCCGCTTCGTCGAGCAGCTTGCGCGTGTCGCGCAGCATGTGCGGGCTGCCGCAGAGCATGATGCGGTCGTTTTCGAGCGAGAAACCCGGCACGCCGAGGTCGGCGAACAGCTTTTCGGTTTCGATCAGCTCGGTGATGCGGCCGCGGTTCTGGAACGCTTCGCGCGTGACCGTCGGGTAGTACAGCAGCTTTTCCTGAACCAGCTCGCCCAGATGCTCGTGCGCCGGCAGGTGATCCGTGATGTATTCCTTGTACGCCAGCTCATCGACGAAACGGCAGGTGTGCGTGAGCACGACGCGCTCGTAGCGTTCGTAGATGTCCGGATCCTTGATGATCGACATGAACGGCGCGAGGCCCGTGCCGGTGGACAACAGCCACAGCGTCTTGCCCGGCAGCAGGTTGTCGGCCATCAGCGTGCCGACCGGCTTCTTGCCGATCAGGACTTCGTCGCCGACCTTCAGATGCTGCAAACGCGACGTGAGCGGGCCGTCCTGCACCTTGATGCTCAGGAATTCGAGATGCTCTTCATAGTTCGCACTCGCGAGGCTGTAGGCGCGGATCAGCGGCTTGCCGTCGACTTCGAGGCCCACCATCGTGAACTGGCCGTTTTCGAAACGGAACGACGGATCGCGCGTGCAGGTGAAGCTGAAAAGCGTATCGGTCCAGTGATGGACGCTCAGGACGGTTTGTGAATTCAGGTTGCTCATGGCTTCTTGGATAGTGCGAAAACAAAGGCGGCCAGTCGTTTTAGCCGGCCGGCACGGCAAGGGCGATGCTGCGCTAACCCATAAGGGAATCACGCGCAATCCGCTATTTTACCGCGCCCGCTGCCTGAGGGCTGCGGCGCGGCGGTTGAGCGTGGTAAAGCGGGTTACCGGACCTGGAAGCGTCGGCGCCGGCTGTCTTTGCGATCGGCGCCGTGCAATACGTTGGCGTGGTGCGGCTACGCGCTTCGGCAGGGGTGCGGCGATGGGCGAATGCCGCGCAGGGCGGCTGCCATCGGTTGTCCGGCATGCGCCGGGTAGGCGCGCCGCACGGGCAACATTTTCAGGATGATACCGAAACCCGCCATGCGCTGCAGCATTGACCCTGCTGATAAAACTGGCAAAAGCGTAACGAATGGTGATGAAACGGATCGTGGCGAGAAGCGCGGCGTGCGTGCGACCGCGTTCCCGTTGGGGCCGATCTAACCGTATCGGGTTGGTACACAAAGTCGATTGGGCGGCCGTTCAACATGGCCGAATCCTAGCTGAGTTAAGACTTCGGGCGGTTTTGGTTTTGATTACTCCGAGGCTCGCTAAAGTGAGCTCACAACCGCAGCGGACCCACGCCGTATCGATCAGCCACGCCGCGTGAATCCATCGATCACGCAGCAGCCGCGACCCGCTTTTTCCCGCGCTGCTTCAAGACACGAGCCTGCAACACGATCACCAGCAGCAGAAACACGCCCCGAATCACCGACTGCCAGTACGCCGAGAGACTGATAAACCCCAGCCCGTTCTCGAAGTTGAGCAGGTTGAACACCAGACCGAGCAACAACACGCCGGCAATCGTCATCGCGATCGAACCTTCGCCGCCCGTAAGCAACGTGCCGCCGAGCACGACCGCCGAGATCGCGAACAGCTCCCAGCCGACACCTTCGTTAGGCTGTCCCGCGCCGAACTGCGCGGCGAGGATCACGCCCGCCATGCCGGCGAGCAGGCCGCTCACCGCATACGCCATCACCAGCGTGCGATCGACGTTCAGGCCCATCAGCCGCGCGGCTTCCTCGCTGCCGCCGATCGCCAGCGAATGCCGGCCGAAGCGCGTGCTGCGCAGCGCGAGCCAGCCTGCTACCGCCGCCACCACGGCGACGATGCCCGGAATCGGCAGTCCGAACAGATCGCCCTGGCCGAAGTTGCCGAAGTTCGACTCGGCGGCAATGGACACTGCATCGTTCTTGCCGAGCAGCAGCGCGACGCCGTGCGCGCCGAGGCTCGTCGCGAGCGTGACGATGAACGGCAGGATTTTCAGACGCGTGATGATCAGCCCGTTCAGCACGCCGACCGCGAGTCCCGCGGCGCAGCCCGCCAGCACGGCGACCCAGCCGCCGTAGACGCTGGTCAGGGCGGCGACGACGCTCGCCAGCGCGGCCACGGTACCCACCGACAGGTCGATGCCGCCCGTGATGATCACGAACGCCATGCCGACCGAGATGAGCGCGAACATCGAGTTGTAGCGCCAGAACGACGTGATGTTGTACGCGGAGCCGAAATGCTCATAGCGCACGAGGCCGAATACGACGAGCGCGGCCAGCGCGAGCAGGATAGGGAGATTCTTTTTCATCGCTTCGAGTCCAGGAATGTCCTTGCCGCGTTAGCGTTAGCGCGAGCGCCGCTGCACATAAACCGCCGCGACGATGATGGCGGCCTTCACCACCAGCGCCGCCGCGTCGGGAATGCCGTGCGCGAGCAGCGTGTAGCGCAGCAACTGGATGATCAGCGCGCCGATCAGCGTGCCGCCGATGTACGCCTTGCCGCCGGTGAGCGCCGTGCCGCCGACGGCGACCGCGGCGATCGCATCGAGCTCGACGCCGAGCCCGACCACGTTCGCATCCGAGGACGAGTTCACGGAGATCGAGATCAGCCCCGCGAGCCCCGCGAGCGCCGCGCACAGCGTGTAGGCGATCAGCTTCACCGTGGCCGTCGGCACGCCGCACAGATAGGCGGCTTTTTCGTTGCCGCCGGTGATCAGCAGATACTGGCCGAACAGCGTCTTGCGCACGACCCACACGAATACGGCGACCAGCGCCAGCATCAGCAGCACCTGGAACGGTACGCCCGCGACTTTGCCCAGCGCGATCCATTGGAAGGCGGGCGTGTTGAACGCCTGCAGGCTGCCGTCGGTGACCACTTGCGCGATGCCGCGTCCGGCGATGAACAGCACCAGCGTCGCGACAATCGGCTGAACGGATAGCCTCGTCACCAGCAAGCCGTTGAACACGCCGCACAGCGCGGCGGCGAGCACCGGCAGCACGAACGCGAGCGCAATGCCGCCGGGTCCGGCAATGTTCAGAAACAGCATCGGCGCGAGCGCACCCGAGATCGCCATCGACGCGCCCACCGACAGATCGATGCCGCCCGTCGCCACCACCAGCGTCATGCCGATGCCGACGATCACGATCGTCACCACCTGCGTCATGTTGACGTTGAAGGTTTGCAGCGACCAGAAGTGCGGCGTGAAGATCAGATTGAAGAGCACCATCGCGAGCAGGACGATCACTTCCCGCTGCATGGCGAGATGGCGCCATTTACGCACCGTCGTTGCCGGGGTGGCGGGCGGCGCGGCCGTCATCTGCTGGGCGGTTTCGCTGAGGCGCGGCTCGGTATGCAGCGATTCGGTGTGCAACTTAAGCGCCATGACGGTCGCCCTCCAACGCGTCTTCGATGTGTGCGGCGTTCGCTGTTTGCGCGGCTTCGGCCAATTGCGAATGGCCGTCGCTGCCGTAGGCGATGGCGTCCATGATCGCGCTCTCGCTCATGTCGGCGCCGTTCAGTTCGGCGACCGTGCGGCCGTCGCGGATCACGACCGCGCGATCGGCCACGGCCGTCAGCTCTTCCAGTTCGGAAGCGGACAGCAGCACGGCGAGACCCGCGTCGCGCAACTCGCGCACGATCTTTGCCACATCCGCTTTGGCGCCGACGTCGATGCCGCGCGTCGGTTCGTCGAGCAGCAAGAGCGAAGGCTCGGCGGCCAGCCAGCGCGCCAGTAGAACCTTCTGCTGATTGCCGCCGGACAGTTCGCGGATCGGCTGATCGGCGGAACGCAGCTTGATGCCGAGCGACGCAATGAAGCGATCGACGATCGCCTGCTGTTTCTTCACGTCGACCACACCGTTCTTCGCCAGCGTGCGCAGACTGACGAGCGTGAGGTTGTCACGCACCGAAAGTTCGGGGACGATGCCCTCGGCCTTGCGGTCTTCGGTGAGATAGGCGAGGCCGCGCGCGATCGCGTCCTGCGGCGACTTCAGCGCCACCGCTTGGCCGCCGATCGAGAGCGAGCCTTGTTCCAGCGGATCAGCGCCGAACATCAGCCGCATGGTTTCGGTGCGGCCCGAGCCGAGCAAGCCCGCGAGACCGACTGCTTCGCCGGCGTGCACTTCGAGCGACACGTCGCTCACCTTCGGATGCGCGCTCACATGCGCGACCGCAATCGCCTGCTTGCCGCGCCGCGCGAGGTTCGCTTCGCGCGCGTCGGCGTCGTCCTGCACGACGGCGGCGAGCGTGCGGCCGAGCATCGTCGTGACGAGTTGCAGTTTGTCCATGTCCGCCATCGTGCTTTGCGCGACCGTCTGGCCGTCGCGCATCACCGTGACGCGGTCGCACAACGCGTACAGTTCGTCGAGCCGGTGCGACACGAAGATCACCGCGCGGCCGTCGTCGCGCAGCTTGCGCACCACGGTGAACAGCAACTCCACTTCGCGCTCGTCGAGCGACGAAGTGGACTCGTCCATGATGACCATCTTCGCATCCGACGACACCGCGCGCGCGAGCGCCACCATCTGCTGGATCGCGGTCGAATAGCGTCCGACCGGTTTCTTCACATCGATCTGCAAACCGAACGATTCGAGCAGCGCGGCGGCGCGTTGCTGCACCGCGCGCCAGTCGATCAGGCCGAAGCGGCGCGGCTCACGGCCGAGGAAAATGTTCTCCGCCACCGAACGGAACGGCACCAGATTGATCTCCTGATAGATCGTGCTGATGCCGGCCTCGCGCGCCTGCTTGGGCGTGCGGAAATCGACTTCGTGGCCTTCGAAGCGCACGCTGCCCGAGCCGCGCCGATACGCGCCGGTCAGGATCTTGATCATGGTCGACTTGCCCGCGCCGTTCTGGCCGATCAGCGCATGCACTTCGCCGGCGGCGACGCTCAGATTGGCGGCGCGCAATGCGGGTACGCCGCCGAAGCTGATGCCGATGTCCTGCATCTCGAGCAGCGGCGAACGGGTAAGGGGAGAGTGTGGCGTCTCTTTGCCGGATTCCGTCACGGGTGTCCTCCTGATGCAGGTGCTGCTTGATTTGCCGCGTGCGCGCTATGCGTTGCACGTGCGAGCCGGTGCGGCCCTTCGTTCGGGCTCTGATGCGGGCGATGTCGTCGAACCATGGTACGCCGCATAAAAGCGAAGCGACGGTTCGTGCTGCCACGAACGCGTCGCTCCGAACCCTTCCCGTCGCCCGCCCCCCGAGGAGACAGATTCGGGGCGGGGACGTCCTGCGAGGCAATCCGCCGATCCCGATGCATCAAACAGGACTTGCTTCGAGGCGGGGGACTTCCTTCTTCGGGGCGCCGCCGGAGCGGGTGAACGCTCCGCTACGGCACAGCGCTCAAACTTTAAAACCGCGCATACGGCGCCGATTCGCTATCAATAGCCGTACTGCATGTTCTGCTGCACGTTGCTCTTGTCGTAGAACTTGTCGGAGACCTTGACCCACGTCGGGATTTTTTCGCCCTTCGCGTAACGCTGTGCGACGTCGCAGGCGAGCGGGCCGAAGAACGGGCTCGACTGCACGCTCGCGCCGAGTTCGCCGGCCGCGATCGCGTCCATGCCGCCCTTGGTGCCGTCGATCGTGACGATCTGGATGTCTTTGCCCGGCTGCTTGCCGGCGGCCTTGATCGCGGCGATCGCGCCGAGCGCCATTTCGTCGTTGTGCGCGTAGACCGCGGTCACGTCCGGATGCGCCTGCAACAGCGTTTCCATGACCTGGCGGCCCTTGTCGCGCGCGAAGTCGCCGCTTTGCGACGCGATGATCGTCATGCCCGGATTCTTCGCGATGATTTCGTCGAAACCCTTCTTGCGATCGTTGGCGGCGGACGCGCCGGTGGTGCCTTCGAGTTCGATGATCTTCGCCTTGCCGCCGGTCGCCTTGACGAGCCAGTCAGCGGCGCGATGGCCCTGATCGATGAAGTCGGAGCCGATGAAGGTGATGTAGTCGCGACCCGCCTTGGCGACCGATTGATCGACGTCGCGGTCGACCAGGATCACTGGAATGCCGGCCTTTTTAGCTTGCAGCACGACCGGCGCAAGCGGCTTTTCTTCGCGCGGCGGGAACACCAGCAGATCGACGTGCTGCGCGATCATGTTCTGGATGTCCGATACCTGCTTGGAGTTCGAACTGTTGGCGTCGGTCATGACCAACTGCCAGCCGCACTTCGCGGCGATGTCCTTGAAGCTCTTGGTTTCCGCCAGACGCCACGGATTGTTGCTTTCGGTCTGCGCGAAGCCGACCTTCAGCGGAGTCTTGCTGGGCAACTTCGGCAGCGCGTCGTCGGCGTGCGCGGTGGCGACGCCGAAACCGATTGCCAGAGCCAGCAGCGAACCCGCCAGCGGACGAATCTGCTGCTTGCGCACGTGACCGCGCGACTGCGTGTTGAGCGACGCCATGTCTTCCTCCAGTACCTGGTGAGGTAGGTGTATTTGCTTTTAATTTCTCCTGCCGGCCGGCGTTGATCTGCCCTACCGGACGTGCCGATTATTCCATTCGGAATTATTATCGGTCAATCACTAATAATATTAATTATTGGCTTTTTCGCCTCGGTAATTACCCTGACCGAGCCGCGTTCGACGAGCGGACCGTCGAGCTTGACCATGCGATGCCGAACCGGCGCGCCGGCGGCACGGTTGTGTTCTTCCTGCAGCAAGGTCTCGACGGCCCAGCGCCCCAATTCGTAGTTCGGCAGCACGACCGTCGAGAGCGGCGGATGCGTGTGGCGGGCGATTTCCTGGTCGTCATAGCCGAGCACCGAGACGTCTTCGGGCACGCGCAGGCCGAGTTGCTTCAACGCTTCGATCGCGCCGATCGCGGTGAGGTCGTTGGCGCAGAAAATCGCGGTCGGCGGATTGGGCTCGCGCATCAGCGAGAGCGTCAGTTCGAAGCCGAGGCCCGAGCTCCAGTCGCCGTCGCGCACCATTTCCGGCGCGAAGGGCAGGTCGGCGGTCGCGAGTGCGGTGCGGTAGCCTTTGAGACGATCTTTCGAAGCGTCTTGCCAAGGCTCGCCGTTGATATAGCCGATCCGCCGATGCCCGGCTTGCAGCAGACAGTCGGTCGCCAGATGGCCGCCCGCCACTTCGGCGGGCACCACCGACGAAAACCCGCCTTCGCCCGTATAGCAGTTCAACAGCACGGTCGGCACCTGCGACAGCGCCGCCGGCGGTGTCACCTTGCGCGTATAGACGGTCGCGTAGATCACGCCGAACACATGCGGATTCGACAGCGTGGTGTCCAGCACCTGCTTCTCGATGTCGGCGTTGCCGTGCGTCGAATAGACCGCCAGCATCTTGCCGCTGGCGTAGGCCGCATCGCGCGCACCGTCGATGTTCACGACCGGATGCGGACTGGTGGAAATTTCGTCGGCGAGATAGACGATCAGATTGCGTTCGTCGGCCGAGGCCGACACCGGCTCGCGCAGCGACAGCCGGTAGCCGAGGTCGTGCGCGGCCTTCAGCACCTTGTTGCGGGTAGTCTCCGAGAACTTCGCGCCGGTCGCGTTGTTCAGCACCAGCGAGACAGTCGATTGCGACACGCCTGTGAGCTTGGCGATGTCGGTCATGGTCGGACGGCGTTGAGTCGATTTTTTCATTGTGCGGGCCGCTGCAGCGGCGCTAAAGCTGGGGCATGCCGTGGGCATCTCGGTGCTTGACGGTACCACTAATAATATGCGCGCGGCAACGCGCGCTAACCCGTCATTTGGGAGAGTTTCATCGCCGTTTGCGCAAGCGCGGCTCGACAAATTTATTACTAATAATATTGACGACTGCGCTTTGGCATGCGATTCTCGGTCGCGCGGATTGTGACAGTCCGCCGGCCGCGCGCTGTGCGCGGCACGTCATAGGAGACACCGATGCGCGTTCATGCCGCCATCCGCCTGAGGCCCCGACTTTTCTGACCATGCGCGACGTTTCCTTGAATTCGATCCGGCCGCTCGCGACCGGGCTCATGTGGCTCGACGATCCCGCGATCGTGCCCACGGTCGTCACGCTCTCGGCCGGCGCGCTGCGTGCCGTGATCGCCCCCGAAGTGGGCGGCGCGCTGGCGGCTTTCTACGAAACGACGCCCGACGGCCCGCTGCATTGGCTGCGGCCGGCCGCGCCGGCGGCCTTCGCTGAACGCGATCCGCTGCGCATGGCGAGCTTTCCGCTCTTTCCCTACTGCAACCGGATTCGCGACGCGCGTTTTGACTTCGACGGCCGTACGATCGATCTCACCGGCAACGACACGCGTTTCGGACATGCGCTGCATGGGAATGCGTGGCGGCATCCCTGGCAAGTCGGGGCGCGTACCGAAAGCTCGGTCGAACTGCACTTTGAACATGAACCGGATTCGCGCATCCCAGGCGACTGGCCGTTCCGCTATCGCGCGCGGCAGCGTATCGAGTTGAGCGGCGGCGCGTTGCGCATCACACTGTCAGCGCAAAACCTGGCCGGGCAGCCGATGCCGTTCGGCATGGGGCATCACCCGTACTATCCGCGCACTGCGCAGACTCGCGTGTACGCCGAGGTGGAAGCCATGTGGCACGCCGACGCCGACGTGCTGCCGACGCATCTCGGCCCGCATCCCGCTGTGAACGCGTTGCGCGAAGGCATGTCGCCGGACGCGTTCGATCTCGACAACAACTTCGCGAACTGGTCGCGCGAGGCGACCATTGCGTGGCCCGACGAACACCGTCGACTGACGATGACAGCCGACGCGCCGTTCGATCACATGGTGGTGTTCGCGCCGGCTAACGACGCGCAACTGTGCGTGGAACCGGTGACGAACACCACCGATTGCTTCAACGCGGTCGGCATGCACAAGCATGTGGGCGGCTGCGTGTTGCAGCCGGGCGAGGAGATTGCCGCGACGCTGAAATGGACGCCGCACAAGGACTAATGTGCGGCGCCTGAAGGATGGCCTCTATTCGACCCGCAAGCGAGCCATATACGGCAGGTGATCCGAGAGCCACGCGGTTTCCTGCGTCGGCTGGATCCATTCGATCGGCTTCATGCCGCGCACGAACATCTTGTCGAGCGCGAGTGCGGGTGAGAAAGCCGGAAAGGTGCGGCCGGACTCGCCGAGCAGCGTGGCCACTTCCTGCAAACCATGCTCGCCGAAGAGCGGCACGGAATCGTTGCGCCAGTCGTTGAAGTCGCCGGCCAGCACGAGCGGACCTTCGGGCGCTTCCTTCGCGATCCAGTGCGCGATCCAGTTCATCTGACGCAAGCGGGCCGAACGCGTGAGCGCGAGATGCGCGCACAGCAGCGTGACCGAGTGACCGCCGAAGGTGGCGCGCGCCACCAGCAAGCCGCGCTTTTCGAAGCGATGCGCGGAGATGTCCCAGCGTCCGCCGAGATCGAGCGGATGCGGCGAGAGAATCGCATTGCCATGCCGCCACGACGGTTTGAACACGTTCGGTCCGAGCGCGATTTCGAGTTCGAGTGCACGCGCGATTTCAGTGGCCTGACAATGCCACACATCGCTCAACGGATCGGAGAGCGGCGCGCCGAAACTGCTCGCCAGCACCGGCGACGGCATGCGCCGCGCCATCGCTTCCTGCAAAAAATAGGCGTCCGCGTGGGTCGATTGCACCCAGCGTTGCATGGCCTGCCAGGCCTGAAAGCCGAGCGGTGTGCGGCCTTTATGCAGGTTCCAGCTCACCGCAACGAAATCCTTGGGCGCTACGCTCTCGCGGATCAATTCTTCGGGGTTTCGCATGCCGCGTTGTCCACGTGTTCTGGTTGGGGGCGTCGGTTAGTCGCGCGTTGTTTGCGTGTTCTCTTGCGTGTGCTTTGCATCAGTGTGATCAGTTTGCCGTGTTGGCGCTGTCCGCGAGACTCGCACGCACGCGGTAGACCAGGTTCGGATCCTTATCGACGATGGTCCAACTGGCCCATTGCCCCGTCGCCACCTTCAGACCCGGATGGCTTGCGCTCACCTGACGCGGTTGCGGCGGCAGTTTGCAGCCGGTGTCGGTTTGCCGCGCGGCGTTTTCCTCGAACGTTTCCTGCGCTTCGATCGACAGTGTGACGCCGCTTGCATCCGCCTGCAGCGGCGAGACAGTTAGCGTGCGCGCCAGATCGATACTGCCGGCGGGTTGATCCTTGCAGCCGACGTTATGCTGCACGATCTTGTGATGCGTGTCGGTGCGCGCCTGGCCGACGGTGGTGGTGCCGTCGAACGCGTCGATTTGCTGGCCATCGCGCATGACCTGCAACTGCCATTGCACGACCTGCTGCGCCGGCCGTTGTTGTGCGCTTTGTTGTGCGCTCTGTTGTGCATTCGCAAGCAATGAGGTGCCGAGCAACACGGCCGCGATACTGGTTTTCCACATAGAAAAAGTCTCCGGTCACGGGATCCGGCAGCGTAGTCAGAGGGCCATCTTACCCCCGATAGGCGCAACGCCTTTCTGACACTTCAAACGGGGCCGGGTTCAGCAACAATCCATTTCAGATAAGGCTGGGAATCCCCAAAAACAACCCGCTGTTAGCAGCAGAGCGGCACGACTGCTGGCTTGCACGCGAATATGGCCTCGATACACTGGACCTGAAACGGCGCCATACAAGGAGCCGCAGCAGCAAGACCAGCCAGACGGGGTGAGCGATGACAACAGCAATGGTCAAACAGGAAATCGCCGTGGCGTCTTTCAGCAGGGTGTACGACCTCGATCAGGTCGAGACCGCGCTGAACGATCTCGGTGAAGGCGCGAACGAGGCATTGCGCGCGACATACGAAAAGATGCTGAAAACCGGCAATCTGCGCTTTTGCGTGAAGCCGAACCGCATGCCGTCGATCGACGATCTGATCGACGCGCTGCCCAACTTTTCCGCGCCGCTCGACGACATCCGCAAGCAGGTCGCCTTGTGTCTCGAAACAGAAGACCGGCTCGAACTGATGCCGATCCTCCTGCTCGGCGACCCTGGCATCGGCAAGACTCACTTCGCCAAGCAGTTGGCGCGCCTGCTCGGCACCGCGTATCAATACGTGGCGATGAGTTCGCTGACGGCGGGGTGGATTCTGTCGGGCGCCTCGTCGCAATGGAAGAACGCGAAGCCGGGCAAGGTGTTCGATGCGCTCGTGAACGGCAGCTACGCGAACCCGGTGATCGCCGTCGACGAAATCGACAAGGCCACCGGCGATTCGCAATACGATCCGCTCGGCGCGTTGTATGCGCTGCTGGAGCATGACACGGCGCAGACCTTCATCGACGAATTCGCCGAGATTCCGATCAATGCCGGCCACGTGATCTGGATCGCGACGGCGAACGACGAACGCTCGATTCCCGAGCCGATCCTGAACCGGATGAACGTGTACGAGATCCCGCCGCCGGATCGCGACGGCGCGCGCCGCATCGCGCAGGCGATCTACGACGAGATCCGCTGCGCGCACAACTGGGGCCTGCGCTTTCCCGAGGTGCTCGGCGACGCCGCGCTCGATGCGTTGATGCGGGCATCGCCACGTGAAATGCGCCGGGCGATTCTCAACGGCTTCGGCGCGGCGCGGATCGACGGACGGGACCATGTCGAAGCCGGCGACATTCGCCTGGACCACGGAAACCGGCGAAAACCCATCGGTTTTTGAGCATTTTTGCCGCTTTTTCGTAGGAAAGCCGCCTCCGGGCGGCTTTTTTTATCGTCAAAAGCGGGAATCTGTGCCCGAAATGCAGTGAATGCCGCGGCAAGTATTGCTATTAATGAGATGCTGAGTCGTTATCAATCGGGACCTCGTACCGTCTCGAAGTCTCCATATACGCGCAACCGAGCGGCGTGACACGCGCGCAAGTGCAAGCCCCAGCCGCCAGCCAGCTTCACCGGCCACGCGAAGAAGCGAGCGCTGCGACCCTCGACGGCGTACACTAATTAAGTCCGGCCGCTACGTTTGAGACCCGCTCAAGACCGCATGCCCGCAGTCATTGCCGACTGCGGGCATTTGTGTCTGTACGGCGTCGTACAATTTTACGTAGCGGTTGCGAATGGACAGGTGCGTTCGGCAGCGAGCGGTGTACGGCACGCAACAGCCGCACCCTGTCTTCATCTTGATCGGGTGAACGAGGTAGCGCGCGGCGACGTTGGCCGCGTCAAGGGACATGGACCAAATCGAATGTGTAGTGATCGGCGCCGGCGTGATCGGTCTCGCGGTGGCGCGCGCTCTGGCGGCGCGAGGCCGCGACGTCATCGTGCTGGAAGCGGCCGAAGCAATCGGCGTGGGCACCAGCTCGCGCAACAGTGAGGTGATTCACGCGGGCATCTACTATCCGCGTGGCTCGCTCAAAGCCGCGCTTTGCGTGCGCGGCCGTGAGATGCTCTACGACTACTGCGTCGAGCGTAACGTGCCGCATTCGCGCTGCGGCAAATTGCTGGTGGCCACTTCGCGCAACCAGATTCCTCAGCTCGAAAGCATCATGGCCAAAGGCCGCGACAATGGTGTGCTCGACCTGATGCGAATCACCGGCGACCAGGCGCAAGCGCTCGAACCCGCGCTCGAATGTGTCGAAGCGGTGTTCTCGCCGCAGACGGGCATCGTCGATAGTCATCAGTTCATGCTGGCGCTGCAGGGTGACGCCGAACGCGACGGCGCGGTGTGCGCGTTTCACGCGCCGGTCCAGGCGATCGAAGCGAGCAACGGCCGCTTCATCATCAAGGTGGGCGGCGCTGCGCCGACCACGATCAGCGCAGCGTGCGTGATCAACAGCGCCGGTTTGCAGGCGAACGCACTGGCACGCAAGATCCGCGGACTCGACGCGCGGCATGTGCCGCCGCTCTATCTCGCGCGCGGCAACTACTTCAGCATCTCGGGGCGCGCGCCATTCAGCCGCCTGATTTATCCGATGCCGAACGAGGCCGGCCTCGGCGTGCATCTGACCATCGACCTCGGCGGCCAGGCGCGTTTCGGTCCCGATGTCGAATGGGTCGATGCGATCAATTACGACGTCGATCCGCGTCGCGCGGAATCGTTTTATGCGGCGATCCGCGCCTATTGGCCCGCGCTTCCGGACGATGCATTGCAGCCCGCGTATGCGGGGATTCGTCCGAAGCTTTCCGGTCCCGGCGAACCTGCTGCCGACTTCGTGATTCAAGGTCCGGCCGCGCATGGTGTGCGTGGACTCGTCAATCTGTTCGGTATCGAGTCGCCGGGATTGACGGCGTCGCTTGCGATCGCGCAGCGCGTGTGCGAGTTGAGCGGACGCGCGTGATTCGCGCGCGGTTCGCATCGCGAGTTTCACCGCGAGTGCTCACCTCGCATGCGATCGATTCGCATTCCGCGCGACATTCAGACGCGCAGTCGTACCAATTCGGTTATCTCTATCATTTGGACCGTCACGCGTGACGGCTTCATTGCTATCCTTGGGGACCGCTGTCACCAGAACGGCGATCAGTTCAATATAAATGGAGTGAGTCCCCATGAAACCTTCCCGTCGTACGTTTTTGATCACCAGCATTGGTGTGGCATCCACTTTTGCGCTGTCGCGCCAGGCATTCGCCGACGCACCGAAAGTCGCCGAAACCGATCCGACCGCGCAAGCCCTCGGCTACAAGGAAGACGCCACGAAAGTCGACAAGGCGAAATTCGCCAAGTACGCACCAGGCCAGGACTGCGGCAACTGCAGCTTCTATCAGGCCAAGCCGACCGACGCTTACGGCGGCTGCCCAATGTTCGCCGGCAAGCAGGTCGCGAGCAAGGGTTGGTGCAGCGCATATAACAAGAAGGCCTGATTACCCATCAGCCGCACACGCACTCAGTCTTGCGCGAAACGCGCCGCAACATGGCGGTGCGCATTCGAAGTGCCCTCATTCAGGCGTCTGCCACCCCGCGCGGCAGACGCCTTTTTGCTGCTTGAAAACCGCTTGTACGCTCTTTACACTCCAAGGCGACCTCTACGGCTCGCGCTCTTTTTTCTCGCTCGCGCTAATACGGCATTGCACTAAAACGACGCACCACAGGATACTTTTGGCAGGCTGGAGATTCGAATGAAACCAGCGTCAAGGAGCCTTCATACGCGAGCCGTCGTCGCGGCTGTGATCGGCAATGCACTCGAGTGGTACGACTTCACCGTGTTCGGTTTTCTGACGGTGGTCATCGCGCAGTTGTTCTTCCCGGCCAGCAGCGACTATTCGTCGTTGCTCCTCGCTACCGCGACGTTCGGCGTCGCTTTCGTCATGCGGCCGATCGGCGGCATCGTACTCGGACTCTACGCGGATCGCGCGGGACGCAAGGCGGCGTTGTCGCTCGTCATCGCGCTGATGACGCTCGGCATTCTGGTGCTGGCGATCGCACCGCCGTATTCGGCGATCGGCATCGGCGCGCCGTTGATGATCGTAGTCGGACGCTCGCTGCAAGGCTTTTCCGCCGGCGGCGAGTTCGGCAGTTCGACGGCGTTGCTGATCGAAGCGGCGCCGTTTTCGAAGCGCGGCTTCTACGGCAGTTGGCAGATGGCGAGCCAGGCGGCGGCGCTGCTGCTCGGCGCACTAGTGGGCGCGTTGATCACGCGCGGACTGTCGCCCGAGGCGTTGAAATCCTGGGGCTGGCGAGTGCCGTTCATTCTGGGTTTGATCATCGGGCCGATCGGTTTTTATATCCGCCGGCATCTCGCGGATTCGGAAGCGTTTCTACTCGCGCAAAAAACCGCGCGGCGCGCGACGCTCGGCGAAGTCTTCCGGACTCACACCCGCGACGTGCTCTGCGGACTCGGCTCGGTGATCGCGCTCACGGTGACGATCTATGTGCTGATCAGCTATCTGCCGACCTTCGCGGTCAATCAACTGAAATTGCCCTACGCGCAATCCTTTTACGCGGTGATCGTCGGCAATCTGCTGTTGACGGTGCTGTCGCCATTGACCGGCGCATGGTCGGACCGGATCGGGCGCAAGGGGCTGTCGCTGTGGTCGCTGGTGATCACGCTCGTGATCATTTATCCGCTGTTCGCGTGGCTCGCGGCGGAGCCGAGCGTGTCGAAACTGATTCTGGTGCAGGCGCTGCTGTCGATCACGCTGTCCGGCTATTACGGACCGTTCGGCGCGCTGATCGCGGAGCTGTTTCCGGCGAACGTGCGCTCGACCGGTTTATCGCTGGCCTACAACATCGCGGTGATGGTGTTCGGCGGCTTCGGGCCGTTCGTCGTGACGTGGCTCATCAACACTACCGGCTCGCCGCTCGCGCCGACTTACTACGTGATGGGTGGACTGGCGCTATCGATCGTCGCGGTCGCCTGCATTCCGGGCAAGCGCCACGCGGATCTCGACGCGCATCGCAAACCGGCCTGAACGGCGGCGGGTTTTAGTCAGGCTTTGATGCCGGCAGCGAGCCATTGCCGCTACTTCGTTGAGATACCTTCTCCCATACCGCTCGTCTAGTTGCGTGCCTGTATCAACGGCGGCCGTTTGTCGAACCACGGCCGTGCCGTTTCGAGCTGCGCGGCCAGACGCAGAAGCGTCGCCTCGCCGCCGTCGCGCGCGGCGAATTGCACGCCGATCGGCAGCCCGCGCGCATTCCAGTAAAGCGGCACCGACATCGCCGGCTGGCCACTCAGATTGAACAATTCCGTGCAACCGGCCCAAGTAAACGCCTTGTTCGACGCCTCCATCAGCACCTTTTTCATCAGCGCTTCGAGCGGCATGGCGGTGACGGCGCGCATCTGCATGCGTTCAGCCGACGTGGGATGCATCTCGCCGATCTTGATCGGCGGCGCGGCGAGCGTGGCGCACAGAATCACATCGTAGCGATTCAGCAGATCGGTGAGCCGCGCGGTGATGCGGCGCTGTTCCTCGAGCGCGGCGGGCAGGCCGCGTTCACCGAGTTTGCGGCCCACATGCGCCATCGCCCACGTCGAAATTTCGAATTCGGCGCGTAGCGGTTTGCGGCCGCTGATGCGCTCGGCATTCAGCACCAGATCTTCCGCCGTCACGGACCAGAGCGTGAGGAACGCGTGGCGAACCGCCGCGAAGTCGATGCCGAGCGACACCGGCTCGATGTTATGGCCGAGCGAGCTGGCGAGTTGCGCAGCGTCTTCGAGCGCGGCGCGCGCGTCGGCGGAAAGCGACGGCGCGAGCATCGGCTCAGTGACGTACGCAATATTCAGCGGCTTGCACGGCTCGCGGCTCGCGCTCAGAAACGTGCCCGGCGCGCCGAGCGGCCGGTCGGCATTGCCGCCAAGCAGATCGAGCAGCAACGCACTGTCGCGCACACTGCGCGACACCGCATGATCGACGCCGAGTTCGCCGGCCTCAGCCTGCGCGGTCGCACGCGGCACACGTCCGCGTGAAGGTTTCAGGCCGAAGAGTCCGCAGCATGACGCCGGAATGCGGATCGAGCCGCCGCCGTCCGACGCATGCGCGAGCGGCACGATGCCGGCGGCAACCGCCGCCGCCGCGCCACCGCTCGAACCGCCAGGCGTATGGTCGAGATTCCATGGATTGCGGCACGCGCCGAACAGTTCGGGCTCCGTATAAGGCATCTGGCCGAGCTCGGACGTGCTGGTCTTGGCGAAGATGTTGAGGCCGGCCGCTTTCGCCAGCGCGACCACTGGCGCGTCTTCGGTGGGAATGAAATGGCGGTAGTGGCGGCTGCCCATGGCCATGCGCAGTCCGGCGACCGGCGCGCCGAGGTCCTTGATCAGATAGGGCACGCCGGCCAGTGCTGTTTGCGCGCTGACGCCATCGGCGTTGTTTGCACCGTTCGCCCGACTCGCGTCGTCACGTGAAGCGCGTTGACGGGCTGCATCGTAGTCCTTCAGGACAATCGCATTGATCGCGGGGTTGACGGCTTCGGTGCGTGAAATCGCGATGTCGAGCAACTCGCGCGCGCTTGCTTCGCGCTTGCGTACCAGTTCGGCGAGGCCGGTGGCGTCATGGGCGAGATAGTCTGAATGCACGACGGATGAGCCCTCACTATCGAGTGTTGAATCGGCCGGCGCTCCATGCGCGCGATGAACCGCGCCGCGAGGTTTCGTCGCCCGGATTGATTGCCGCACATGGAAAAGACGGCGTGCCACTGACACGCCGTCTTTGAGAGAGTAACTGAGTTATGCGCGCCAGTTACTGACGCACATGAAAAGCGCCAACAAAAAGGCGCAATTGACGCGTGCAGATAAGCGACGCGAATCGCGGCACAAATCAGCGCGCGAATTAAAACCGCGCGTTACAGACGTTCGCCGAGGAACGTCAGCGTGCGGCCATGCGCCAACGCGGCGGCGCGCTGGTTATACGATGCGCGGTCCGAACAGTTGAAGCCGTGATCGGCGTTCGGATAGATGTGGAATTCGGCGTCGGTGCGGCCGGCGAAGCGTTCCTGAATCTGACCGACGGCCGACACCGGGATATGCGCGTCGAGTTCGCCGTAGTGGAACTGCATCGGCACCTTGATCTTCGCGGCTTCGTCGAGCTGGTTCTGGATGCCGCCGCCGTAGTAGGCGACCGCGCCGTCGAGCGTGCCTTGCGCCGCCGCCAGATACGCGAGCCGGCCGCCGAAGCAGAAGCCGATTGCCGCGATCTTGCCGGTCACTTCCGGCATGGCGCGCAGCGCGGCGGCGGCTGCGCCGATATCGGCCACGGCTTCGTCGACCTTGAGTTTCTGCATCAACTCGATACCCTTCTCGCGATCGGCGCCGTCATACGTCAATTCCACGCGCGGTTGCACGCGCCAGAACACGTCCGGTGCAAGCGCGACGTAGCCGTCTTGCGCGTACTGATCCGCGACCGAACGGATATGGCTGTTCACGCCGAAGATTTCCTGAATGATGATGACGGCCGGTCCCTTGCCGCCTTTGGGCAACGCCAGGTAGCCGCCGAAACTGTCGTTACCGGCGGGAATGTCGATCCATCGGGAAGTGGTGCTCATGTTGCTCTCCATTGACTCGCGCGCGGCTCGCGCGAGGTCGGTCCGAGTGAAGGCCAGAGGCCTGAATGCCTGAAGCGGGGCGGTCAGTTTGCCACCAAAAGAAACGCCGTGCAGCGCGGCTCCGTGAGGCGGAAATCTCGTAAGGCGATTGAAACGTTCTCGATAATTCATTTTTCCCGCGCGGGCCGCCTCGGTACATTGAAGCGTGTTGGCTCGCTCACATGGCGAGCGCATTGACGGGAAAGGAATCCATCATGAGTGAAGGCAGTTTTGTGACGCCGTTTGCGGAGCGTTTCGGGTTGCGTGTGCCGGTCGTCCAGGCGCCGATGGCGGGCGGCGCGACGACGCCGGCAATGGTGGCCGCGGTATCGAATGCCGGTGGTCTCGGTTTTCTGGCGGGCGCGGCGCTCTCGCCCGAGAAGATCGCGAGCGAAGTCGCGGCGATTCGCGCGCTGACGGATCGTCCGTTCGGCGTGAATCTGTTCGTGCTCGCGCCGGCCACGCCGGACGACGCGACCGTGCGTACCGCGCTCGAAGCTATCGATCCCTTGCGCCACGACCTCGGTTTGCCGCCGGGCGCTCCACTCGCACGCTACGCGCCGGATTTCCGCGGGCAACTGGACATGCTGATCGAATTGCGCGTGCCGCTCGCGAGTTTCACATTCGGATTGCTCCCGGCCGACGAGGTCGCCCGGCTGCACGCCAACGGTCTATATGTCATCGGCACCGCGACGCATGCCGCCGAAGGCGTGGCCTGGCGCGACGCGGGCGCCGATGCGATTGCCGCGCAAGGCGCGGAGGCGGGCGCGCATCGCGGTACATTCATCGGCGCATTCGAAGACGCGCTGGTCGGCACGATGGCGCTCGTGCCGCAGCTCGTCGACGCGACCGGGCTGCCGGTGCTCGCGGCAGGCGGCATCATGGACGGACGCGGCATCGTCGCGGCGCTCGCGCTCGGCGCGCAAGCCGCGGTGATGGGCACCGCGTTTCTCACTTGTCACGAGAGCGCGATCCCGCAGGTATGGAAAACCCGCGTGCGGTCCACGTCCGACACGTCGACTTCGGTCACGCGCGCGATCACCGGCCGCCATGCGCGCGGCATACGCAATCCATTGATGCAGCGTTTGAGCGAAGCGGCGCAGAAGATCGCGCCGTATCCGGTGCAAAACGCGTTGACGCAGGAGCTGCGGCAAGCCGCGAGCCGCGCGGAAAACGGCGACTATCTCTCGCTATGGTCAGGTCAGGGCGCGCCTTTGGGCCGCGCCCGCCGCGAAGGTCTCGGCGCCGCCGAACTGATGGGCCAACTCGAACACGAATGGCGCGAGGCAACGGCGCGCATCGCCGCGTTCAAACGCTGATTCAGCACGATCCGGACGGGGTCCGGACGTGCCTCCTTTTCAAGCACGAAGCCTATTCGGATGATTAACGGTTTAACACGCTAAAAGCTTTAGGCCATGCTGTTAGACGAAAGCCTCACATAGCGGAAACCCGCATGGGCTGGTGCTTTCCAGTCACTCTCTCCAGCCGGAATCAGCGCCTGTTGGATAAACGCTATTAGTGTTCATCCCACTTCCTCAAAAAAGCCCCACAAATTAATTTGATGGCCTACACTTGCGCGCAAGTACGGTTTGCCGCCTGCCACAAACAGTCCGGCGAGCGTGCTGGCCAAGTGCATGAACGATGCAACCGGCGTGGTCGTCCACGGGACTGAGCGACACGTGTTGGGGAAGCGGGGGCACAGGGCGATTACGTTGTTTTTGGGACCGAAACTGGAGACTTACATGAACATCAAGATTCAAAAGCTGTTGCCGATCAGCGCTGCGGCGATGCTGTTCGCGACGTTGGCAACTTCGGCTGCAGCCGACACGGTCGTCAAGATCGGTCACGTTGCACCGCTGACCGGCGGTATCGCTCACCTGGGTAAAGACAACGAAAACGGCGCGCGCCTGGCAGTTGAAGAAATCAACGCCAAGGGCCTGACGATCGGTGGCCAGAAAATCACGCTGCAACTCGATCCGCAAGACGACGCAGCCGACCCGCGCACGGCAACTCAAGTCGCGCAGAAGCTGGTCGACGATAAGGTCGTCGCAGTGGTGGGCCACTTGAATTCGGGCACGTCGATCCCGGCTTCGAAGATCTATAGCGATGCTGGCATCGTGCAGATCTCGCCGTCGGCAACGAACCCGGCCTACACGCAACAAGGTTTCAAGACGACGTACCGCGTCGTGGCGACCGATGCGCAACAAGGTCCGGCACTGGCTAACTACGCAGCGAAGGGTCTGAAAGTGAAGAGCGTCGCGATCGTCGACGACTCGACCGCTTATGGCCAGGGTCTGGCAAACGAATTCGAAAAGACCGCCAAGTCGCTGGGCCTGAACGTGATGTCGCATGACGCGACGAACGACAAGGCTGTCGACTTCCGCGCGATTCTGACGAAGATCAAGGGCGAAAACCCGGACGCGATCATGTACGGCGGCATGGACGCCACCGGCGGCCCGTTCGCCAAGCAAGCCAAGCAGCTCGGCCTGCGCGCGAAGGTGCTGGCAGGCGACGGCGTGTGTACCGACAAGCTGTCGGACCTGGCTGGCGACGCAACCGACAACATCGTCTGCTCGGAAGCCGGTATGGCGCTCGAGAAGATGTCTGGCGGCTCGGCGTTCCTCGCCAAGTATCAGAAGCGTTTCGGTCAGCCGATCCAGATCTACGCTCCGTTCACGTATGACGCTGTGTACATCATCGTCGACGCTATGAAGCGTTCGAACTCGACCGATCCGGCGAAGATCCTGGCAGCGATGCCGAGCACGGATTACAAGGGTGTGATCGGCGAAACCACGTTCGACTCGAAGGGCGACCTTCAACACGGCGTGATCTCGCTGTACAACTACAAGGCAGGCAAGAAGACGCTGCTCGACGTAGTGAAGATGTAACAACCGCGTGACCGAAGGCAGTATGTTGTCTGTCTTCGGTTGCAGGGAAAAAAGGCACGCGCGCCGCGAGGTTCGCGTGCCTTTTCTTTTGCCGTTTTTCTTTGCGGATCCGCATCGCTCGGAGAGAATGCCGTGACCACTGTGACCCGTTCGTTCGACGACGCGTGGCGCCGCTGGATTGCCGAGAATCTGCTGCTCGACGCACCGTCGTCCGCGGTGCATGGCGCTCTGGTCGGCCACGGTTTCGCCGCAGCCGATGCCACGCGAGAAATCGATGCGGCGCTCGCGAGTCCTTATTTTCACGGCGCAACGCGTCTGCGCAATCGTTTGCGTAAGCGCGAATGGATCTTGTCAGTGTACGGCGAGCTCAATCGCATGCGCGCGACGAGCGGCGTAATCGAACGGCGCGAACGTTTATCGCGCGACGTGTTCTTTGAGCAGTACTACTTTCAGAACCGGCCGGTGATCATCACCGGAGCATTCGATTTCTGGCCTGCGCGTTCGCGGTGGACGTGGGATTACTTTCGCGAGCGGTGCGGCGATTGTGAAGTGGAAGTGCAGTTCGGCCGTGAATCGGACGCGAATTACGAAATCAATCAGCTCACGCTCAGGCGCATGATGCGCTTTGCCGATTATGTCGATCTCGTCGAGCAGAGCGGACCGACTAACGATTTCTACATGACCGCCAATAACACCTCGCACAATCGCGCGGCGCTTGCGGCGTTATGGTCCGATGTGCCGCCAATCGACGAATATCTCGACGCCGCGTCGCCCGACACCGGTTTCTTCTGGATGGGGCCGGCTGGAACAAAGACGCCGTTTCACCACGACCTGACCAACAACTTCATGGCGCAGGTGATCGGCCGCAAACAGATCAAACTCGTGCCGCTGTCCGATACGCCGCATATGGCCAACCATCTGCATTGCTATTCGCAAGTGGACGGCGGCGCGATCGACTACGACAGTTTCCCGTCGATGCGGCAAGCGCGGTTGATCGAATGCACGCTCGCGCCCGGTGAATTGCTGTTTCTGCCGATCGGCTGGTGGCATTACGTGGAAGGACTCGACGCATCGGCGACGATGACGTTCACGAATTTTCTCCGCGGTAACGACTTCTCGCGTCACTACGATACTTATCACGAACTGTGACGGGCGCGGCGCGCCTTCGCGTCAGATCTTCAAACGCCGCAGCACCTTCGGACCGACGAGCGCGATCAACGCGGAACAGATGGCCACCACCGACAACCCAATCGGCAAACTGGTCACCTGCGTCACCGCGCCGATGATCACCGGCCCGAGCAGCAGCCCGAAGTACGCCAACCCGGCAACGTGCGCGAGTCCTTCCGCCGCATGAATGCCTTTGACGTTCGCCGCCGCCGCGAACAGCACAGGCATCATGTTCGCCAGACCGAGACCCATCAGCGTGAAGCCGATCAGCGCAACAACCGGATTCGGCAGCAACAGCGCGCCGACCATCCCGACGCAAGCGAGCGTCGCGCTTGCCATGACCAGTTGCGGCGCGCCGAAGCGGGCGCGCACTGCGTCGCCGGCAAACCGCGCGGCCGCCATGCCGCCCGAGAACGCCGCGTAGGCCGCGCTCGCGAGCGCGGGCGTGGCCAGCACGACGTCGCGCATATAGACGGTGGCCCAGTCGTACATCGCGCCTTCCGCGATTAGCGCGACCAGCGCCATCGCGCCGAGCGCCCACAACGCCGGCGAGCGCCAGCGATTCGCACGCGGCGTGGCGGAATCGGGATGATCGGCGTGCGGCACGTGCGGCAGCACGGAAGGACAGGCGGCGATCAGCACGAGCGCGCTGACCGCGGCAGCCAGCACGAGGTGCACCGCCGGCGCCATGCCGCGCGACAGCAGCGCGCCGCCGACCGCCGCACCGAACATCCCGCCGACGCTGAACATGCCGTGCAACGACGACATGATCGGCTTGCCGAGCGCTTTCTCGACGGCGCTGGCCTCGGCGTTCATCGCGACATCGAGCGTGGCCATGCCGGCGCCGAAGGTGGCCAGCACGACCAGCAGCAGCCAGTAAGTGGGCACGACCAGAATCAGCGCGGCGCACACGGCCATCACGAGACCGCCGGTGAGGCACGCGCGGCGCGTGCCGACCCGCGCGATCCACGACGCATTGGCCGCCATCGCGCCGATCGAGCCGCCCGCCACGGCCAGCAGCGCAAAGGAGAGCAACGCAGCGTTCAGATGGAAACGGTCGCGCACCGTCGGTACGTGCACTCCCCACGACGCGTACATCATGCCGGCGATGAAAAACACCGCCATCGTGGCGATACGGGCTCGCTGCCGGGCGGTATCGGACAGGTCGCGGTGAGCGGCGGGGAGGGCGGCGAATTTGGAGGAGCGGTCTGACACGGAAATCTCGTGGAGGGTGATGCGGGAGAAAGCAGCGGAGGAAAGCACGTTGAAAGCGAATTTCCGATTCTAACGAAGCGGGCTGTCTTATGCTTGGAAGGCCGAGTCCGTACATTTGCGCTTGTTCGGCTCGGACATGACAGGCATTGGGCGTTGTGGTCTGCTGGCCGGTCTTTTTGTGATTCGACGCTCATCTATCGAGGAACGCGCACTTGAATATTCCCGCTCACGCTCCGCTACATCTGCTGCACACAGCCGCTGTCGGCACGCTCGCCACTCACGCGCGCCAGCCGGAGGGTTTCCCTTATCCGTCCGTGCTGCCGTTCGCACCGGACCCGCAGCATCGTCCGACGATCCTCGTAAGCCGGCTCGCCGAGCATACCCATAACCTGCACGCCGACCCGCGCGCCGGTTTTCTGGCCGTCGACGCCCCCGACGGCGACGTGCTGAGCGGCCAGCGCGTCACCTTGCTAGGCACCTTCGAACCGGTCGACTCGACGCCCGAGGTGGTGCAGCGCTATCTGCGCTATCACCCGGACGCGGAGCGCTACCTTGTGCTCGGCGATTTCACGTTCTGGGCAATGAGGCTTGAGCGGCTGCGTTATATCGGCGGCTTCGGCGCAATGGGATGGCTCGCCGGCGCCGAACTCGATCCATTGCCGCCACTCGGTTTCGATGAAGAGAACGCGCTGATCGCGCAATTCGCTAGCCATTCCGGGAGCAAGGGCGAATTTCAACTGCTCGGTGTCGATCGATATGGCGCCGATCTGAAACTGAACGGTGGGCGCAGCCGTTTTGTCTTCGACGACGCCAAACTCAATACCAAAACCTTGCACGCGGCGCTTGAAGATTGCATGCAGCGCTACATGAAATAGTTTTTTTACCGTGCCGTTCGGGGAAACACTCATGCGTAATAACAGCGCAGAACGCCTGTCGCAATATGTTACGACGTTTCATGTTAAAGCTCTCATGGCGTGAAATGTTGATGCCAAATCTCGATCTTAATTTTCATTTTTTGATAGTTAATCCCATAATTACTGATGCCGACTGCGTTTTTCAGCAAAATGCGAAATCAGCTATTTGAAAGGGAGCGGTGTAACGCGGTGGCGGATGGAAATTTTTTGAAACGAATTGGGATTAATTTAACACGCGCGCTTTTGTAATCTTTCTATTTTGTGTTAATCTCGCCATCAAATTCCGAGGCATGATCCACCTTCAAAGGGCAAGCTGGCTTAAGACTGGCAGTCATTTAATCCAAACCACAAAGGGAACCTATGTCTTCCTACAAGGAACTACTCGCTCAACGCGAGAAGCTCGAAAAGCAGATCGAAGAAGCGAAGTCGCGTGAATACGCTGAAGTGTTGAATGAGATCAAGCAGAAAATGACCGACTACGGCATTTCTCTGACAGAACTCGGTGGTGGTCGTGCCGCCAAGGGTGCTAAAGCCGCGCGTCCGCGCGCAGGTGTCGCACCGAAGTATCGCGACCCGGATAGCGGCAGCACGTGGTCTGGCCGTGGCAAGCCGCCGCGCTGGATCGCAGGTCTGGATCGCGAGAAGTTTCTGATCCAGAAGTAATGCTTTGGCCAGCAGCTTTTGCCCGCAGGTAATGCTTCTGGCCGTCAAGTAATACGAATAGCTTCAATCAGATGCACTTATCGCGTCTGCCGTTGCAAGAGAGAACCGCGTACCGTCGAGGACGCGGTTTTTTATTGCCCGTCCAAAGCCGTGGTTTTTTGTCGCATGAACTCCGCCCAACTTGAACGCGAATGCTTTTCGTTTAGATAAGCGGCTGATTTAAAAGGAATTTTTTTAGGCGTCTCCAGCGCGTTTCGAGATGCGCCGGGTAGAATGCAGGGATTGAACTTTTCATTTCGCTTCAGAGATGCCTGCCGCCGCCGCTGCCCAATCCGCCGAAAAACATCGCGTTGCGCGCAAAAGTACCTTTGTCAGTATTGCGCTCAATACAGTGTTGATGACGCTGCAAATCGTCATCGGTGTGTTTGCTCACTCGCAGGCATTGGTCGCCGACGGTGTCCATTCCCTCGCCGATCTGATTTCCGATTTTGTCGTGCTGATTGCCAATCGGCACAGCGGCGCAAAGCCCGACGCGGATCACAATTACGGGCATAGCCGCTATGAAACTGTGGCGTCGTTATTTTTGGGCGCGCTTCTGATCGCGGTGGGCGTCGGCATGTTGTGGCGGGCCGGTACGCGTCTCGCCGATTTGCAAAACATCCCCGCCGTGCATATGAGCGCGCTCGCGGTCGCGGTGCTGGTTCTGATTTCCAAAGAGAGTTTGTTTCGCTACATGCTGCGCGAAGCGCAACGCGTGCGATCCGCCATGTTGATCGCGAATGCGTGGCACGCGCGCTCCGATGCGGCGTCGTCGTTGGTGGTCGCGATCGGTATTGTCGGCAGCCTCGCCGGCGTGCGCCTGCTCGATCCGATTGCCGCGGCGATCGTCGGCTTCATGGTGGCGCGGATGGGCTGGATGTTCGGCTGGGACGCGCTGCAGGATCTTTCCGACCGCGCGCTCGACGACGCGGCCACCGCCGACATGCGCGCGCTACTGCTCTCGACGCCCGGCGTGCGCGACGTGCACGAAATGCGCACGCGCAAGATGGGCGACTTCGCGCTCGTCGACGCGCACATTCTGGTCGATCCGTTGATTTCGGTATCGGAAGGGCACTACATCGCCGAGTCGGCGCGTTCGCGCGTGTTGACGGACAACCGCGTGCTCGACGCGTTGATTCATGTCGATCCCGAGAACGATGCGCTTGCGCATCCGCCCGTCGATCTGCCTACGCGCGAGCGGGTAATCGCCGAAGTGAACGCCGCATTGGCGCCTCACGGCATCAAGGCAGCGGCGGTGAATATCCACTACCTGAGCACGGGACTGGATGTCGAAGTGGTACTGCCGGATGCACCGTCATCGCGCGCGTTGGACAGCGAAACGCAACGGCTCGGGCGGGTGGATTTGGCGGCGCTCAAGGCGCGCGTGGGCGCGCGCAGAGTGGACCTGTTACAAGCGCTGGGCGCGGTGTCGGCCGAAGCCGATCCGGCGACGCTCGGCCCAAAGGCCGGCGGGGCCCTTGAAGAACGTACGAAGGCGACAGAACCGCATAGCGCCACCTGATACCGCGCGTGCATGCTGCTGCGTGGCGGCGCCGAGCCGTCGATGGATCACAGCGGCAATTGCGTATCGAACTTGATTTCGCGCAGCACGACGCTCGTGCGAACCTGCGCGACGGCGGGAATCTTGAAGATGCGTTCGTGCAGAAAGCTGTCGTACGCCTTGATGTCCGGTGCGACGATCTTGAGAATGTAGTCGGATTCGCCGGTCGTGCTGTAGCACTCGGTGACTTCCGGGCAGGTAGCGATTTCCCGCTCGAACTGTTCCACGCCGCCTTCGGTGTGCCGCGTGAGGTGAATATGCGCGAGGGCGCACACGTGCAGCCCAAGCTTTTCCCGATCCAGCAGCGCCGTGTAGCGCTGGATGACCCCCGACTGTTCCATGTCCTTAATACGACGCCAGCATGGCGTGCTCGACAGGCCGACCTGGTCGGAAATTTCTTGCACCGAGCGGCGTGCGTCGAGCTGCAAAAGGCGCAGGATTTTTTGAGAGAACGTATCGAGTGTCAACTGCGCCTCCGTTTGCGTCGCCGTATCAACGCATGGTAGAGGGCGCGAAAACGAAACGCAATGTAAAACGGTCCCAGCGAGGGAGATTACCTAATTTGCCGGTTCCTCGGTGGTGTTTTGTCCTGTGCCGTCCCCATCTTTACCGGCTGCCAGCGTGATCGCCTGACTTGCGCGCAGATCCTTCAACATGTTGCAGAAAAGCGCGCCTTGTTCGATCGCGTCGTCCAGCGCGACATGCGTGTGCGGATGTTCATCGAACCAGTGTTTGGGAAAGCGCGGCTTGATGTTCTTGCGATACGGCAAGCCGGTCATGGCGAACGCCAGCGTCTTGATGTCGAGCGCCGACCAGGAAAACGGACAGCGGCCGACAAACCGCATCATGTACCAGAACATATAAGTGAAGTCGAAGCCGGCCGGCATGGCAACGAACACTGGTTTGCCAGGCAAGGCTTCCACCCAGTCGACATACGCCGTCAACGCGGCTTGAGGTGTCTGCAAGTCCTTGCGGCAGGCTTCCCATGCTTCGGGCTGCGTCTTCCACCACGCTTCCTGCACGGGATGCGCCTTGGCTCCCTCGAGCAACTCGAGATTCGCCGAGAAGGTGGCGATCAGCTGCTTGTCTTCGGTGTAAGCGGCGGAGGCGAAACTGAGCATGGAATGCGGACCGGGAATCGGGCCGTCCGCTTCGACATCGGTGCTCACGTAGATTTCGCTGCTCATGCCTCGACTCCGTCGGCGACGTACGGATTGGTGCGGCGTTCAGCGCCGAACGTCGAAGTGGGACCGTGGCCCGGAACGAAGGTGATGTCGTCGCCGAGCGGCCAGAGTTTTTCGCGGATCGAGCGAACCAGATCCGCATGATTGCCGCGCGGAAAATCCGTGCGCCCGATCGAGCCGGCGAACAGCACGTCGCCCACCAGCGCGAGCCGATGCGCGCGGCTGAAGAACACCACGTGGCCCGGCGTGTGGCCCGGGCAATGGTAGACCTCGAGCGTTTCGTCGCCGAATTGCACGGTCTCGCCGTTCTGCAACCAGCGATCCGGTTCGAACGCTTCGGCGGCCGGAAAGCCGAAGCGCGTGCTTTGATCCGGCAGCTTGTCGAGCCAGAAGTGTTCGTCGGGATGCGGGCCTTCGATCGGCACGCCGTAGTGCGTGGCCAGCGTCTTCGCGCCCGCGCAGTGATCGATGTGGCCGTGTGTGAGAAAAACTTTTTCGACCGTCACGTTCTGCCGCGCGATTTCGCCCTGGATGATGTCGAGGTCGCCGCCCGGATCGACGACGGCCGCGCGTCCGGTTGCCTCGCAAACGAGCAGCGAGCTGTTCTGCTGGAACGGCGTGACGGGGATCAAGGTGACTTTCATGGATGACGGCGCCGCTGGAAAAACGTTGATTGTACCGGCGTCTCGCGCATGCTCGCCGAGGGCGCTGAAGCCCGGCGCAGCGGGCTTTGGCCTGCTCATTTTTGCAGCAGGAGTGAAAATTCATCAAGGTTTTCAGTCGCTTGCCATCCCAGAATTCTGTTTTAGGTATAATGCACTCCATGCACAGGGAATTGTGCATGCCACAAGGCGATGCGTCCCCATCAAAAATGGGCGCGCGGATTGCCACTCAAGTATGGGCTGTCGCACTTTTGGACGGCCATCAAGTATCGATGCTTTCGATGCACACGTCTTGCCCAGCCAGGCGCCGCGCGCCTGCTACGGACTTAACTGCCGTGACGCTGGGTGGGGCCTACGCCGCCGTTCCTGCGCGCTGAGTTTCGCGCGCAAGAACGTGTTTGCCACGTTCGATGGCGGCATGTGGGGTCTGGTCAGGCTGCCGGGGACAGGTTGCGCCAGACGTGAAAATTAACCGTGCGGTAGCGGCTGAGTGAGCCGCATCCGGGCTTTGACGTACTGCGCTCGTCTGCGCGGCGCGTTGTCGTCCATTGCCGCCGGAGTCGCAGGCAACACGCTCAACTTTCGCGTGATGCGGCTCGACAATGTGATTGCACGTCTTATGAAAACTCGGTTATCCCGTGGTCTGGGGACTCTTTTTGCCTTTTTTGTGCTGGCGGGTTGCGCCACGCCTCCGGGCGCTGGCAACACGTCGGAAAGCGGCGTGCCGCAAAGCACGAAATTGACGCAAGCGGGCTCCTTCGGGCCGCAAGCTTTCGGTAGCGCGCCGGACTCCGACGCGACCGCCAAGAGCTCTTCGCTGGCCGACGCAAAGCCTCTCACGGATGAAGGTTCCGGCATTTCGGACTTTCATCAGACCGGCCGCGCTTCGTGGTACGGCCGCGGCTTCCATGGCCGCCGTACCGCCAACGGCGAACGCTACGACATGCACGCGCTGACCGCGGCGCATCGTACGTTGCCGCTGGGCTCCTATGTGCGCGTGACCAATCCGGCCACGTCGCGCTCGGTCGTCGTGCGTATCAACGACCGTGGTCCTTATGCACGTGGCCGCGTGATCGATCTGTCCATGGCTGCCGCGTCCGTGCTCGACATGCGCCACGCCGGTACGGCGCGGGTGCAGATCGAAGGTCTGACGCAGCAGGAAGCACGTGACGCGCGCAATGAAATGCTGGCTTCGAACTCGGATTCGAGCGCCCAGAAGTGATGTAACGGCGGCGAGCGCGGGTCAGGCGCGCTCCTCGTAGCGCCGCGCAGCACGGCGGCCGCTTGGGTTGTGTCCGCAGAAAAACGAAGGGCCGCATCGCGCGGCCCTTTTCGTTTGTCCGTCAGTTTTACTCTTCGTCTTTCTTCAGCGCCAAGGCGCGCGTGTACAGCGCGTTGCGCGATGCTCCGGTGATGGCCGCCGCCACTTTGGCCGCGCTGCTCACCGTCAACTCCTCCAGCAGAATGCCTAGCAGCGCGTCGTGATCGTGTTCGCCGACGGCTTCCGGCTGCGCGCCTTCCACCACCAGCACGAATTCGCCACGTTGCCGGTTCGGATCGGCGGCGAGCCACGCTGGCCCTTCGGCCAGGGTGCCGCGATGCAGCGCTTCATGTAACTTCGTCAATTCCCGTGCGATGAGCAGCTTGCGCTCGCCGCCGAATGCGTCGGCCAGCGCCTGCACCGTTTCGACGATCCGATGCGGCGCTTCGTAGAACACCATCGCGTGAGGATGGGTCGCGAGCGGCTGCAGCGCCGCGGCGCGGGCTTTTGCCTTCGGCGGCAGGAAGCCGAGGAAGGAGAACGTCGCGACCCAGTCGCCGGCGGCGCTCAACGCAGTCGCGAGCGCGCTTGCGCCGGGAAGGGGAATGACGGGAAATCCGGCTTCACGGACCGCGTCGACGAGTTTCGCGCCGGGGTCCGAGATGCCGGGCGTGCCCGCGTCGGACACGTAGGCCACGCGTTCGCCCGCTTGCAGATGTTCGATCAGACGCAGTGCCGCGGCCCGTTCGTTGTGCTGGTGCACGGCGACGAGCGGCTTCGAGATGCCGTAGCGCGCGAGCAACTGACCGGTGTTGCGGGTGTCTTCGGCGGCGATACGATCCACCAGTCCGAGTACATGCAGCGCGCGCAGCGTGACGTCGGCGATGTTGCCGATCGGCGTGGCCACCACATACAGCGCGGCGGTGGGGTACTGCTGCCCTTGCGCGAGTTCGGAGAGAGGAGTCATGAGGCAGAAGACACAAACAGACGGAACGAGGCCGCCATTGTGCCACGCAGTGTCACGCGGCCCGCGCGGCGGCCCGGCCGTGAGCGCGGCGGCGCCGATCGGTGCCTGCGCCACGCCGCACAACTTTTCGGGACGCGCCGGGTCCAAACTCGTCGGCGCGGCTTTCGAGGCGCGTGCGCAGGAATTTTTGCAGCGCCAGCGTCTGCGGTTCGTCGCGCGCAATGTGTCGTGCCGCGGCGGCGAGATCGATCTGGTGATGCGCGAGCGTGACGGCGCGCTGGTGTTCGTCGAAGTCCGCGCGCGTGCGCAGCGCCGATATGGTGGCGCCGCGGCGAGTATCGGCTGGCAGAAGAAGCAGCGCATCGTACGCGCCGCGCAGCATTTTCTGGTGACCCGTGCCTCGCGCTGGCAGGATCAACCCGCTTGCCGGTTCGACGTGATTGCGTTCGAAGCCGGCCGGCTCGTGTGGTTGCGCGACGCGTTCCGTGCCGACGAAGTCTGACGCCGCGTGCGGAGAACGCGCGTGAGTGCGATAAACTTGCGCTCGCGTGCAGGCCACGGGGAAACGTCGGCAACGCAGGAAGCAGCGCAATTTGCAGTGATTTTGCGGGCATGCACCGCGTTGTTGGCCAGGTTCATCGGAGCGGCACGACTTCGCAATACGACTTCACAACACGGCCGCGCAGTGCGGTCCATTCGCGGTAGAAGATAGAGACTCGATGTCAGTCGAACGCATTCAACAACACTTCCGCGACAGCGCGGCAGTCAAACTCGAAGCCCTCGAAACCCTGTCGATGCCGATCGCCGCTGCGATCGACACGATGTTCGCCGCGCTCGCCAACGGCAATCGCATTCTCGCGTGTGGCAACGGCGGCTCGGCGGCCGACGCGCAACACTTCGCCGCCGAACTGATCGGCCGCTTCGAGCGCGAGAGGCCGGGCTTGCCGGCGATCGCGCTGACCACTGACACGTCAGTGTTGACCGCCATCGCCAATGACTATTCGTTCGAGCAGATTTTCTCGAAGCAGGTCTGGGCGCTCGGCCAGCCGGGCGACGTGCTGCTGGCGATCACCACGTCCGGCAATTCCGCCAACGTGCTCGCCGCGATCGAGGCCGCGCACGAGCGCGAAATGATCGTGGTCGCGTTGACCGGCAAGGGCGGCGGACGCATGCAGGAAGTATTGAGCGATACCGATATCCATGTATGCGTGCCGTCGGATCGCACCGCGCGTATTCAGGAAGTGCATTTGCTGACCATCCATTGTCTGTGCGACGGCATCGATGCCATGTTGCTGGGCGAAGACTGAGACTGATTCCGAAGGAGAGCTAGTTGATGAGCGTATTCCGCGTCAAGAAGACACTGGTGAGAACCGTGCTGGTGGTTGGGTTCGCGGCGGGGCTGTCCGCAACGTTGCAGGGTTGCTTTCTCGCCGTTGCCGGCGCGGCGGGCGGCGGCGCGCTGGTGGCGACCGACCGGCGCACGCTCGGCGCGCAGACCGAGGATCGCGAGTTGCAGGTGAAGGCGCTCTCGCAGATCAGCCAGAACTTGCCCGACAACGCGCACGTCAACGTGGCGGTGTTCAACCGCCGCGTGCTGCTGACCGGCGAAGTGGCGGGGGACGTGTCGAAGCAACGCGCGGAGACCATCGTGCGCGGCCTGAACAACGTCAGCACGATTGTCAACGAACTGACTATCATGCCGGCCAGCTCGTTCTCGTCACGCACCAATGACACTTACCTGGAGACGCGTGTGAAGACCGCGCTGATCGCCGAGAAGAACATTTCGGCGAACAACTTCAAGGTGGTGGCCGAGCGTGGCTCGGTGTATCTGATGGGCCTCGTCACCATGGACGAAGGCAATCGCGGCGCCGACGTCGCGAGCCGTGTGCCGGGCGTGGTGCAGGTGGTGAAGGTGTTCCAGTACATCCAGCCGGCGGAAGCCGCGGCGGCTGCCGCCGCAGCGGGGACGGCGCCCGTGGCGGCTTCGCAACCGGACGCGAATGCGGCGACCGTTGGCGCTATTCCTGATTCGTCGGTGAGTTCGCGGCCGCTCGAACAGCAGGCGCCCGCGCCGGTCACCAATTCGAACGCCGTGCATCCGGGTAATCCGAAGGCGACGGCGCCATGATGCGGGGTGTTGCCGTCGCAGTAGGCGCGCTGATGCTTGGCGCGCTGGCGGGTGTTGTCGCACCGGCTGCGCGTGCCGCCGATGCGCCGCGTGGCCAACTGGTCGCCAACGCGAATGCCTGCATGGGATGTCACGCGGTGGATCGCAAACTGGTCGGCCCATCGTTCCAGCAGGTCGCCGCGAAGTACAAGGGCGATGCGCAAGCGCCGGCGAAATTGTCGCGCAAGGTGAAGGATGGCGGCTCCGGCGTGTGGGGCATGATTCCGATGCCCGCGCATCAATCGATGAGCGATGCGGATATTCGTTCGGTGGTGGACTGGGTGCTTGCTGGCGCGCCGTCGAAGTGATGGTTTGCTGCCGTTTTTCTGGGGCCAGCGGGCTTGGCAAAACGGAAAATGCTTGTGCTAGAATTGTTTGCACGTTGGGGGGGTAGCTCAGCTGGGAGAGCGTCGCGTTCGCAATGCGAAGGTCGGGAGTTCGATCCTCCTCCTCTCCACCACGAAGTTCTTAAGAAACAACGCACTACGTCTCGCGATGTAGTGCGTTGTTTTGCATTCTGGCCCACGTTTTTGCGCGTCGAATGGCTGGCAGATTTGTGGCTACGCTTGGCGCCACGCGGCTCGCATGAGCGTCCGTCCATGGCACCACACTGCCGAAGCGTGGGGAAGTCGAATCTTAAGCTCTGCGCGCTGGGCCAACACCTCGAGACCACGATGCCCGGACGTTGCCTCAAGCCGCAATCAGGACGACAAAAGCGCAGCTCCAACCAGTCGGCCACACCCAAGAATCGCCATCTCCGCGCCACCTTGACAACCGCGCCCCGCACATGCTCCAATCCACGCACATTTTGAATTGGGTCGACGCCCAAGCCAACCTGCCTCCCGGGCAAGGTGGATCGCGAAAGCGGATGTGGCTCCCGAGTGAGCAATCAAACGGGTAAAGCGTCGACCCTCCTTGAACGGAGGGTTTTTTGTTTTCTGACTCAGACATTCCCCGCGAGACGATCCAGGCCTATCTGGAAACGCACTACCGTGTTCACGGCGACAAGCCCACCACATTAAAGATCGGCGAAAACAACCCGACGCTGGCAACGCTGCACGAAGCTCATCACACCGAGTGCAGTGCATTCATCACCGCCTGCAATCCCTTCAGCCAGAACGCTAGCGACGAGTTCAATGCCGCCAGACAACAGGCGCTCGCCAAGGAGTTCAAGCAGCTTGGCCTGACCTTTATCGACGGCATCGGTCAACATCCATCGAACAATTGGCCTGGCGAAGCGAGCTTCCTTGTATTGGGACTCTCGCTTGAGGCTGCAAAGACACTCGGCACCCGGTATGGTCAGAACGCCATCGTCTGGTCAGGCGCTGACGCCACACCTCAGCTTGTCCTGTTGCGATGAATCGTTGTTGATTCGACTCGGCTGGTTCGCCGCCCTACACGGCATCATGCGCACCTAAACATCAATAACTTGAGGATACGTTGGTACTGCCGCACGTATCCATCGTCCTACAGTCGGGGCGAGCAAACTTGTCGATCGGAAATGTCTTTACTGAACTGAGGCTACACACCGAATTCAACGCCGAACCGGCGGTCTCGTTGGCGATGCCGTCGGCGTTGGCTATGAATTTCGTCCGCGCTCTGGAGGCTACATATGACCCAATCGCTGGAGCAGATCCATCAGGAACTGGAGCAAACGCCTCAGCCGCAACTCAAGGTGGCATCTCTCGAGCGCGTATACGCCCCGGGACCGTTCGCGTGCGACGTGTCCGAGGCGGATCGCAGGTGGTAACGCACTGCGTTCGTGCGTTGCCGGCCTAAGCGTGTCGCCTAAGCCGCTTTGCTTCACGAAACATGCCTGGTTCGAGCGCCGCCATACGAGCACGGCGCTCGAGAAGAAACAAACTCAAAACTTATCCCACCCATCTTCCGCACCGACCGCTGCCGTCGCCAATGCGGCAACCGGCGCAGCCGTCGCGCGCGCAGTACGCCGCACAGGCGCGACGTGCAGTTCACGCCGCGGCGTCTCCTTATGCAGCGGACCCGCAGAAACAAAACCCGCACCACCACCACTCAAAATCTGAAAGAACGCCACGGCCTCATTCAACTGCTGCCCCTGATCTTCCATCGACCGCGAAGCCGCCGCCGCTTCTTCCACCAAAGCGGCATTCTGTTGCGTGACGTTATCCATCTGCGTGATCGCGAGATTGACCTGCTCGATGCCACGGCTTTGTTCACTCGATGCCGCCGCGATCTCCGACATGATGTCCGTCACCCGCGTCACCGCCAGGGTGACTTCGGCCATCGTCTTGCCCGCTTCGCCCGCAAGCGCCGAGCCGTCGCGGATCTTGTCCACGGACGTGGCAATCAGATCCTTGATCTCCTTCGCCGCGCTCGATGAGCGCTGCGCCAGGCTTCTGACTTCGCTCGCCACCACCGCGAAACCGCGGCCCTGCTCACCGGCGCGCGCGGCTTCGACGGCCGCGTTGAGCGCGAGAATGTTCGTCTGGAACGCAATGCCTTCGATGATGCCCGTGATGTCCGCGATCTTGGTCGAGCTATCGCTGATGTCGTGCATCGTGCTCACCACCTGGCCGACCACCTCGCTGCCTTTCTGCGCGACCGACGAAGCATTCGCGGCCAGCATGCTGCCTTGCTGCGCATTGTCGGCGTTCTGCTTCACCGTGGACGTGAGTTCTTCCATGCTCGACGCCGTTTCCTGCAGCGACGCCGCCTGTTGTTCGGTGCGCTGGCTCAGGTCCATATTGCCCGCGGCGATCTCGCGCGCCGCGCCGGCGATGCTCGTGCTGCTGTCGCGCACGCGTCCGACGATCGTCGTCAACCGTTCGTTCATCTCGCGCAGGGCGCCCAGCAGCTTGCTGGTTTCATCGCTGCCGTCGACGGTGATGCGCGTGCGCAAATCGCCTTCCGACACGGTACGCGCGACGTCGATCGCCTGGCGCAGCGGTCCGGTCACCGCGCGCGTGATCAGCACGCATGCGCCGATCGCAAGCGCCACCGCGATCAGGCTGATCGCGATCAGCAGATTGCGCTGGTTCTCATAGTGCGCCGCGTACTCGTTGATGATCTGTTCCTGGCGGCCATGCGTGTAGTCGGCATACGCGTTGGTCGCGCGAATCAGCGCGGCGAGCAACGGCCGGCATTGCTCGTCCATCTTGACGATCGCTTCGTCGCGTTTGCTGGTCAGCGCGAGATTGACGATGTCGGTGGCGACCGGTCCATACGACGCCTCCACCCGGTTGATCTCGGCGACGAGACTGCGCGCTTTCTCCGACGTGTCGGTTGCGGTCGCGATCATGTCGTTGAGCTTCTTCAGATCGGTCTGCACATCTTCGTGCGCACGCAGCACATCGGCTTTCTCTATGTCGAGATCCTGAGGTTTGGCCACGAGCACGAGGTTACGCGCGGCGATAGCCCGGCGATCGACCGCGGTTCGCACCTGCACCGCCATGTCCGCGCGAGCGTTGATGCCGTGCACGAAGCTGGAAAATCCATCGGTCGAGTCACTGAGCGCCTTCAGGGAAAGTCCGGAAACCGCGACGACGATAAGGGACAGCATGCCAAAACCGGCAATGAGTTTTGCTTTGATGGTGAGGTGCTTCAGAGTCACGATTTTTTTCTCCAATAACGAAACGTGGATGCGTTCGCAATGGACTCTCAGGTCCGGGCATGGGAGCGTCTATACGACCGCCGTACATCGCGGCGGGCTCGCGCGGTCTATCCCTTCGGTGTCTCACGTCGATGCATGCGTGAAAGCGCATCGGCGTGAGACACAAAATAGGTATCCCATTTACCGGATATCGGTTCGCACGCTCGAGTACTTGAGGTGGATCGGATATATCTTTGTAAGGTTTGCACGCGATGACCGAAGAAAGTGGGATTTCGTGCCAATTGAATATATTTAGGCGCGTGATGAAAGCATCCCGTCGAGCAAGCTATCGAAAACCGCTTGAACGAGCTACTGTTCATGTATATGATTGAGCAATCACTCATTTATTGACCGCAGCAGAACCGAATCCGCATGGCCCGACCCAAGAGCGAAGACAAACGTAACGCCATCCTTGCTGCTGCAGCCGAGGTCATCGCCGAGCAGGGGCTGGGCGCGCCCACCTCGCGCATCGCCAAAGTGGCGGGCGTGGCGGAAGGCACGCTGTTCACGTACTTCGACAACAAGGACGACTTGCTGAACGTCCTGTATCTCGACATCAAGGCCGAACTGCGCGAAGTGATGGTGGCCGGCTATCCGAAGCACGCCAGCGTGCGCGAGCGCGCGCAGCATGTGTGGAACAGGTTCGTAGACTGGGGCGTCGCGCAGCCGAACAAGCGCCGCGCCATGGCTCAACTGGCCGTGTCTGAGCGCTTGACCAACCACACGCGAGCGACGGGCATGCAGTCGTTCGCCGATATCAACGCCATGATTCAGGCAAGCGTGGCGAGCGGCGCGTTGCGGGATCATCCGCCGGCTTTTCTGTCGGCGATCATGGGCGCTTTGGCGGAAACGACCATGGACTTCATCGCTCGGGAACCGGCTGAGGCCGAGCGTTATCGCCAGGCGGGCTTCGACGCGTTCTGGAATGCGATCGCCCGCCACTGAGTTTTTTTGTCGTATTAATGAGTGATTACTTGCTCAACTAATTTCAAGGAGTGCAATATGGCTAAGGTCTGGTTGGTTACCGGCAGTGCGCGTGGACTTGGGCGCGAGATTGTCGAAGCAGCGTTGCAGGCAGGCGAGCAGGTCGTCGCGACCGCGCGCGATCCGCGTCAGTTGGCCGATCTGACTGCGCGTCATGGCGGGCGGGTCCGCGCGGTCGCGCTCGACGTCACGGATTCGCAGGCGGCGCGCCAAGCCGTGCAAGCCGCCGTCGACGCGTTCGGCCGGCTGGACGTGGTGGTCAACAATGCGGGCTTCGGGCATCTGGTGCCGTTCGAGCAAAGCTCCGAGGACGATTTCCGCGCGCAGATCGACACCAACTTCTACGGCGTCGTCAACGTGACGCGCGCGGCCTTGCCGGTGCTGCGAGAGCAGCGCGCCGGGCACATCATCCAGATTTCCTCGGTGGGCGGGCGCGTGGGGATTGCCGGATTGAGCGCTTACCAGGCGGCGAAGTGGGCCGTCGGCGGCTTCACCGAGGTGATCCGGCAGGAGCTCGCGCCGTTCGGCGTCCATGTCACCGCGCTCGAACCGGGCGGCATGAAAACAGAGTGGGGCCTTGAGGCGGCTGGCGCCACGCCGGAATTGTGGCCAGATTACGTGCCGTCGGTCGGTGCCGTAGTGGATATGCTGTCGCAGTACATCGGCCACGAAGCCAGCAATCCGGCGAAGGTCGCGCAAGTGGTCCTCAAGCTCGCTTATCACGATGCTTTGCCAGCGCACCTTTTGTTGGGCACCGACGCATTGCACTACTGTGGAGAAGGCGAGAAGGCGCGCGCGGCTGACGCACAAGCGTGGCGTGCCGTCAGTGAGTCGACGGATTTCTCCGCGCCGTCGCCGCTGCCGGCGTTTCCGGCCGCATCGGCGAAAGCTTGAGCGCCGAGCCGGGCCGAGCCGAGCCGGGCAAGCGGCCCACGGGCCGCAGGCCGCAGGACAAGGCGGTCGCCGCCCGCTTGTGGGCGATATCCGAAGCACTGACTAACGCACGCAGGCCGTGCGCGACCATGGAGCATGCATCATGAAGGTTCTCATTTTTGGCGCGACCGGCATGGTCGGGCAGGGCGTGTTGCGCGAGTGTCTACGCGCACCCGACGTTGAAGCGGTCCAGACGGTCGGCCGCACTCGCACAGGCCAGCTCGATCCACGGCTCATCGAAGTGGTTCAGCCGGACCTGATGGACTATCGCGCGCTGGAAGCGTCGCTCACGGGCTTCGACGCGTGTTTCTTCTGCCTGGGCGTGTCGTCGGTGGGCATGCAGGAAGCGGAGTATTCGCGCCTCACCTACGACCTCACGCTGGCGGCGGCGCAGACGCTCGCCCGTCTCAATCCGCAGATGACCTTCGTCTACGTGTCCGGCGCGAGCACCGACAGCACGGAGCAAGGCCGCAGCATGTGGGCGCGCGTCAAGGGCAAGACTGAGAACGCGTTGCAGCGGCTGCCCTTCAAGGGCGTCTATCTGTTCCGTCCGGGCGTGATTCAACCGCTGAACGGCGCGCGCTCCAAGACCCGCTCGTACCAGCTGTTCTACACACTGGCGCGGCCCGTCCTATCGACGCTGCGTGCGCTTTTCCCCAACCAGATTCTGAGTACCGAAGACATCGGTCTCGCCATGCTGGCGGTCGCCCGCCACGGCGCCGACAAGGCGGTGCTCGAGACCGCCGACATCCGCGCGTTGAGCCGGTCAGCATCCGGGCCCATGCTCGATCTGCATACCGGCTGAGCACGGGCGAGCGGCGTCAAGCTCGCCCACCCGGCAAAAACCCATCTTTTCGTTGATTCGGCGCGGCACATCGTCTGGTACGCTACCGGTTCACGGCGCGCGCCGGTCTGGACGCGGCCCTCTTCTTCACGCGCGTAGGTCAGCGCATGTTTGAACGAAAAGCCCATGGTGACGCGCCGACCGAACATCGTGATTGCGATCAGTATCGTGCTGGCCAGTGCGATCCTTGCGATCGCCGTGTGGGTGCTGGCTCAGATGCGCGACGACGCTTTGCGGCGCGCCCAGGATTCGGTCTTTAACGTCTCGCTGCTGGTCGAGCGCGACGTGTCGCGCAATCTGGAGATTTACGATCTCTCGCTGCGCGCGGTGATCGACGGCCTGAAACAGCCCGGCGTGCTGGACCTGAAGCCGGCCATCCGCCAGATGGTGTTGTTCGACGGCTCGGCGAGCGCCAAAGACTTGGGTTCGATCCTCGTGACCGACGAAGCCGGCAACATCAGGTTCGACTCGCAAGCCTCTCCGCCGCGCCACGTCAATCTCGCCGACCGCGATTACTTCAAGGTGCAGCGGGACTCTCCCAACGTCGGCCTGTACATCAGCCATCCGTTCATGCCGAAGATCAGCGGCAAGGAAGTCAGCATCGCGCTGAGCCGGCGTATCACGCGGCCGGACGGCAGTTTCGGCGGCGTGGTGGCCGGCACTATGCGCCTCACCTATTTCCGCAGCCTGTTCGCCGGCATGAATCTCGGCGCCGGCGGCTCGATGGCGCTGATGCTCAACGACGGCACGATGCTGATGCGGCGTCCTTACGATCCGAAAATCATCGGTATCAATCTGACCGGCACCGCCAATTACTCGCGTTTCACCCAGCAGCCGAGCGGGGACTTCTTCGGCACGGCGGCGATCGACGGCGTCGAGCGCTGGTACGCGTTCCGCCATATCGACATGTATCCGCTGATTCTCGACGTCGCGCTGTCCACGCACGATATCTACGTGGAGTGGCGGCACCGCGCGTGGATCATCGGTTCGCTGATCGCCGCGCTCGACGTGACGATCATCGCGCTGGCGGTGCTGTTCTCGCATCAGTTGCGGCATCGCCGCGCGGCCGAAGAAGAGTTGCGCGTGCTGGCGCGCACCGACGGGCTGACCGGCCTGAACAATCGCCGCACCTTCGAGGAACATGCGGAAGAGGAGTGGCGCCGCGCGCAGCGCAACGCGTGGCCGCTGTCGATGCTGCTGATCGACGTCGACAGTTTCAAGGGCTTCAACGACCTGTACGGCCATTCCGCCGGCGACGACGCGCTCACCGGCGTGGCCCGCTGTATCGCGCAGAGCGTACGGCGTCCGGGCGACACGGCGGCGCGCTACGGCGGCGAAGAGTTCGCCGTGCTGCTGCCGGACACCGACGAAACCGGCGCGGCTTTCATCGCCGAAAAAATTCGCGCTGCGGTTCAGGCACTGCAGCTTCGCCACGTGGCGAGTTCGCATCATGTGCTGACGGTCAGCATCGGCATCGCCACCACGCGAGGCCAGGCATTCGCAACGAGCCGCGCCCTCCTGAATGCCGCCGACGACGCCCTATACGAAGCCAAAGATGCGGGCCGCAATCGCGTGCTGTGCTATCGCACCGTGACGCACGCGTCGCCCCGCGGCGCCGCCACGGTGGCGCCGGGAACCGAAGCGCGGAACTCCGCATGAGGGGTACTGCATAAATTTACCCGGGTAATATGTTGCATTTGAATTTAACCCGGATATAATTCGACAAATTCTTGTTCCGGAGTTTGTCATGACCGTCCATTCACTCACCTGCACCGCGTTCGAAGGCCATCGCCGCATCGCGTCGGGCGCCTTGCCCGACGTGGCGCTTGCGGTAAGAGAAGTGCTCGCGCGCGGTGAACAGGCGCCGGTCCTGGTCTTCGACGACGTCACCAGCCGGCCGGTCGAATTCGATCTGCGTGGCTCGGCCGACGAGATCGTCGCGCGCCTGGCAAGCCAAAATGATGGCGCCGAAACCACGCACGCCACCGCCGACGCAGCGGAGGACGCCCCGCGCGGCCGTGGCCGGCCCAAGCTCGGTGTGGTGGCGAGAGAAGTCACCTTGTTGCCGCGTCATTGGGAATGGCTGAACGGGCAGTCGGGCGGCGCTTCGGTCGCGCTACGCAAACTGGTCGATGCGGCACGCGTTGCCGGCGAGGACAAGGACCGCCAACGCGCGGCGCAGGAAGCCGTGTACCGCTTCATGACCGCGCTGGCGGGCAATCTGCCGCGCTATGAGGATGCCACCCGCGCGCTGTACGCGGCCGATCGCCCGCGGTTTGAAGAGATCGTCGCGGCATGGCCGAACGACGTGCGCGACTACACCTTGCGACTCGCAAACGCCGCTTTCGCGACACACGCATAAAGACCGGCGCGTCACAGCATCTTCGCCAGCGCAAACAACGGATCGCACAGACGAAAAAAAACCGCTCACACCGGGGAAGCGTGAGCGGAAAAGTCGGAGAGTTACAACAACATCGCATGCGCTTACTCATGGGGGTCAACGCAGCAGAACAAGTCTAAGAGCTTGCCTTGTTCCGATAAATCAGACGAATCCCAAACATATCGCCGATACTCCGCCAGCGCGGCGTCTCGCGACTGGGCCGCGTGCGCTAAGCATTGCTTACAACATCCTGTCCCGGTTATTCCTGACATTTATCGCATCAAGTCTCCGTGATGGCCGCCGTAAATGAGGTGGGAGCGTCGCTACGTATCCAGAAGATCGCGAAAGGTTTCGCGATGGCGCGGCGGCGCGAGCGTCCCGTCGTGACTCATGAAGGATGGTGAAATGAAGTGGTTCGACCGCATGCCCGTGTTCAGGAAACTGCTGCTGGCGTTTGCCGTGGTGATTGGTTTTTGCGTCGTGATCGGCGCGACGTCGCTGAGTACGCTGTCGTCGATGCACGGCATTACCGACGCCATCTGCGATAAACACATGGACGGCCTGTACTGGATGGAAGAGGCGAACCGCCACAAGATCGATTCCGATCTGGCCGCCGCGAATCTCGGCTACGCCGCCGACGACGCCGGCCGTCAAAAGTTGAAGGACAGCATTGTCGGCTCACTCAAGGAGATGCACGCCGCCTACGACCAGTATCGCGCGACCATCGAAACGGGCAAGGGCCAGGAAATGTTCGACGACGTGCTGCGCAAGTCGGCGGTGTGGGAAGGCATCGTGCATCAGCAGATCGGTCTCGAACCGATTCCGGCGGGCGTCGACAACAACGAACTCGTGCGCCGCGCGATTGCGGCGAGCGAGGCGCTGCGCGATCGCATCACGGCGCTGATCGACTATCGCCGCCAACAAGCCAACCAAGCGCAGTTGGAAGCGTCCACCGGCTATCAACATATGCGCATCGTCATGAGCGCGCTGGTGCTGGGCGCGATCGTCGCGGGCATGCTGCTCGCCACTGTGATCGCGCGCCGGCTGTCCGGGCAACTCGGCGGCGAACCGGATTACGCGATGCAGATCGCCAACCGCATCGCGGACGGCGACCTGAGCGTGCGCGTCGAAACCCGTGCAGGCGACTCTCACAGCTTGCTGTTCGCGTTGCGCAACATGCGTGAGCGGCTGGCGGGCATCGTGTCGGGCATCAGCGAATCGAGCGAATCGATCCTGATGGCGTCGGGCGAAATCGCGCAGGGCAATACGGATCTGTCGCAACGCACCGAGGAACAAGCCGCCGCGCTGCAGGAGACCGCGTCGAGCATGCAGGAGCTGACGTCGACGGTGAAGATGAACGCCGAGAATGCGCAGCAGGCGGGCGGTGTCGCGCACGGCGCGTCGGAAGTCGCGGCGCGCGGCAGCCATCTCGTCGGCGACGTGGTCGAAACGATGCGCGAGCTGGCGGCCGGCTCGAAGCGCATGACGGACATCATCGCGGTGATCGAAGGGATCGCGTTCCAGACCAACATCCTCGCGCTGAACGCGGCGGTTGAAGCGGCGCGCGCCGGCGAACAAGGGCGCGGCTTCGCGGTGGTGGCGGGAGAAGTGCGCTCGCTCGCGCAGCGCAGCGCGGTGTCGGCGAAGGAGATCAAGGAGCTGATCGAGAGCTCGACGGCACGTGTGGGCAGCGGCGCCGAACTCGCCGAGCGCGCCGGGCAGACGATGGCGGAAGTCACGCACGCGGTGAAACGCGTGACCGACATCATGGGCGAGATTTCGTCGGCGTCGCAGGAGCAGAGCACCGGCATCGAAGAAGTCAATCGCGCGGTCGCGCAGATGGACGACGTGACCCAGCAGAACGCGGCGCTGGTCGAGCAGGCGGCCGCCGCGGCGGCGTCGATGGCGGATCAGGCGAGGCAGTTGCAGGCGGCTGTGACGGTGTTTTCGCTGGAAACGCGGCACGGCTGAGGGCGCGGGTGATCGTTACGGGCGCGAAGGATCGCGCCCGGTTCCAGCATTCACCCCACACCCCGCCGCGCATTTCCCCGAGCTTGCCAGGCCCAATGGCACTCCGTACACTCGCGCCTAATTCCTGGGCGGCGCCTCGTGCCGGCGCCGCGCCACCATAAATAGCGCCGAACAGAGGAGAACCCCCGCCATGGCCGATTCCTACTTCCCCCGCTGGCGTGCCCAGTCCGCGGCTGCCGAGGGCCGCATCGTCGGCACCGACGAGCGGCTCGCGTGGCCGCAGATGTTCGCGATGGGCGTGCAACACGTCGTCGCGATGTTCGGCTCGACGGTGCTCGCGCCGTTGCTGATGGGCTTCGATCCGAACCTGTGCATCTTCATGTCGGGCATCGGCACACTATTGTTCTTCGTGCTGGTGGGCGGCCGCGTGCCGAGCTATCTCGGCTCCAGCTTCGCGTTCATCGGTCTGGTGATCGCGGTGACGGGTTACGGCGGCCACGGCCCGAACATGAACATTCCAGTGGCGCTGGGCGGGATCATCGCGTGCGGCGTGGTGTACGCGCTTATCGGCCTGATCGTGTCGGCGGTCGGCACCACATGGATCGAGACGCTGATGCCGCCGGTGGTGACGGGCGCGATCGTCTGCGTGATCGGTTTGAATCTCGCGCCGATCGCGGTGCATGGCGTGAGCGGCAGCAACTTCGATTCGTGGATGGCGCTCGTCACCGTGCTGTGCGTGGGAGCGGTCGCGGTGTTCGCGCGCGGCATGCTGCAGCGTCTGCTGATTCTGGTCGGCCTGCTGATGGCATACGTGATTTACGCGATCGTCACGAACGGTCTCGGCATGGGCAAGCCGATCGATTTCGCCATCGTCGCGAACGCGGCGTGGTTCGGTATGCCGCACTTCACGGCGCCGGTGTTCAACATACAGGCCATGACCTTGCTCGCGCCGATCGCGGTGATTCTGGTGGCGGAGAACCTCGGGCATATCAAGGCAGTGAGCGCGATGACGGGCCAGAATCTGGACCGCTACGTCGGCCGCGCATTTCTCGGCGACGGACTCGCGACGATCGTGTCCGGCTTCGCCGGCGGCACCGGTGTCACGACTTATGCCGAGAACATCGGCGTGATGGCCGTCACCAAGATTTATTCGACGCTGGTCTTCGTGATCGCCGCGCTGATCGCGCTGGTGCTGGGTTTTTCGCCGAAGTTCGGCGCGGTGATCCAGACCATTCCGGGGCCGGTGCTGGGCGGCGTGTCGATCGTCGTGTTCGGACTGATCGCCGTGACCGGCGCGCGCATCTGGGTCGTCAACAAAGTGGACTTCTCCGACAACCGCAATCTCATCGTGGCCGCGGTCACGCTCGTGCTCGGCGCCGGCGACTTCTCGTTGAAGCTCGGCGGCTTTGGTCTGGGCGGCATCGGCACCGCGACGTTCGGCGCGATCATTCTCTACGCTTTACTGAGAAGAAAGCCGGCGCAAGGTCCGGTGGCGTGATTTTTCTCTGGCGCTGAACCACTTGTTTCTATGGGTTCGTCGGCAGCGCGGGCTTTTTTCTTTCGCACGTTGTCTCGATCGAAGAAAAAGCCTTCGCCGCCGAAATCGCAACGACTCAGCGCGAACGCGCGTCACTTCCTTCGCGCCGTCAGCGCAGTCTCCGACAAATCCACTTCGCGCATCAGCTTGTTCAACGTCTCGTCGTTGATCTCCTGACTGCTGCGCAGCGCCAGCAGCGTCTTGCGCTCGGCTCGCATGGCCGCGAGCTTCATCCTGAATTCCAGCGCATCGGCGCGGCGCGCCAGCTCGCGCGGTTCCTTTTCTTCATCGAGCGTGGCGAGGCGGCGCCGATAGAGGTCCATCACCCGCGCGGTGACATCCGCCGCATACGCCGAGGCCGACTCGTCCAGATTCGCGCACTCGGTGTCGTGCACTTCGTCGACAGCACGAATCGCGGCTTGCGCGGCCATCGTCCGTGCGAGCGCCTCCTCGGCGGCATGCGGATCCTTGCCGCGACGCCAGCCGCTCAGCAGCAACGGCAACGCCACTACGGCCACCAGCAGCGAAAGCAGAATCACGCCCGACGCGATGAAAATCGCCAGATCGCGGCCCGGGAGCGGAGCGCCACCCGGTAACACTTCCGGCAACGACAGCACGCCCGCAAGCGTCACGGCGCCGCGTACGCCGGCCACCGTCGTCACCGCGGCCGTGCGCAAGCCCGGCACCGCGTTCGCCACGCCTTGCTTGGCGGCGCTGCGGCTCGCGAACCAGCGCAGCAGCCACACCCACACGAAGCGCATCGCATAGAGGGCGGCCGCCACCGCGGCGATATAGCCGATCAGCAGCCAGACCTGCACGTTGCTGGTTTCGTGCGCGTCGAGCAAGGCCCGGCCGAGAATGTGCGGAAACTGCAGTCCCAGCAGAATGAACACCATGCCGTTGAAGACGAACTCGATCATCGTCCACGTGCTGTTGGCGCGCACCCGCGATGACGCCGGCCCGGCGTTCGCAATGGTCGAGTAGTTCATCATCATGCCGGCGGCGACCGCGGCCAGAATGCCCGACAATTCGAAACGCTCGGCGATCAGATAAGCGGCGAACGGAATCAGCAGTGTCATCACGACGCCAGGCGCCGGATCGCCTTCTTCCGTCAGACTCAGAAAGCGCGCCGACACGAAGCTGAACAGCCAGCTCACTGCCGCACCCGTCGCGAGGCCGCCCGCAGCGATGATCACGAAACTGATCGACGCGTCGCGCAACGAAAACACGCCGGTCAGCGCGGCGGCAATCGCGAACTTCAACGCGACCAGTCCCGACGCGTCGTTCATCAACGCCTCGCCTTCGAGGATATGCATCAGCCGCCCCGGAATCTTGCCCTTGCCGGCGATGCCGGACAGCGCCACCGCATCGGTCGGCGACAACACCGCGGCCAGCGCGAACGCGACCGGCAGCGAGATCGACGGCACCAGCGCATGCACGAAGTAGCCGACCACCAGCACCGTCATGAAGACGAGGCCGAGCGCGAGCATCAGGATCGAGCGGCGCGCCATGAAGAATTCGCGCTTGGGAATGCGCCATCCATCCGCGAACAGCAGCGGCGGAATGAACAGCATCATGAAAATTTCCGGATCGAACGTGACGTGCAGCCCGAGCCTTGGCCATGCGAGCAACGCGCCGATCGCGATCTGCACGAGCGGCAGCGGCAAGGCGATCGGCAGGATGCGGGTGACGACGCCCGACGCGGCGACGGCGAGCAAAAGAATCAATACGGTAAAGACAATGTCCATCGGTCTATTTCTGGGGATATAACGGTGTTACTTCGGTGATCTTCGACGATGCGGCCACGCGATGCTGACGAAGCGTAAGGCCGAAGTTTAGCCCGACGACGCGTTACGCCTCGGTCAGGGCGACATGCCGCGCCGCCAACCAGGCGCGGGAGTGTCTTCACGAGGCAGTGCACCTTAACGGTGCGCGCCACGCCCACGCGCGGCGCATGCTCCCTGTCACGGGTCCAATCTTTCGAACAAATTTCATTGGAATGTGCGTCAGCGTGCGCATGGAGCTTGCTTAAGGTATATCGATGACGCACATTTGAGAGACGGCGCCGAGGTTGTTCGCTTCCGCGTTCGGACCGGCCCGGCTCTCGCGTGAGAGGATTGCATGACGATTGCGCAACAGGAAAGGACGGCCAGCGCGCCGCATGGCTTCGGTGTCGAGATGACGTCGGGGCTCGAACGCTTTACGGTGCAGCATGGCGAACTCACGCTGAGCAGCGTGTTTCAACCGATTTTCAGCCTGTCGCATATGCGGGCGGTCGGTTACGAAGGGCTGCTGCGCGCGCACGACGCGCTCGACCGGCCCGTGTCGCCGCTCGACGTATTTGGCGAGGCCGCGCGCCTCGGCGATGTGCTACAGGTCGACAAGCTGGCCCAGACCCTGCATCTGGAAAATTTCAAGGTGCTCGGCGCCGAGCGCGAGTGGTTGTTCCTGAATGTGCATCCCGGGGCGCTCACCGATCCGTATCTCGCCGCCGCCTTGCTGGCCACGCTGAAACGGGTCGATCTGCCGCCGCGGCGCATCGTGCTCGAAGTGCTCGAGCATCGCGCCGAAGATCTGGAACGTCTCGCCGACGCCGTGCGCCAGTTCCGCGAGCGCGGTTTCCTGATCGCGCTCGACGATTTCGGCGCGGGACACTCGAACGTCGAACGGATCTGGCAATTGAATCCCGACATCGTGAAGCTCGACCGCATCATGCTGTCGCACGCCGCGCATCGTGCCGACATGGCGACGATTCTGCCGGGCCTCGTGGCGCTGCTGCACGAAGCGGGCAAGCTGGTGCTGGTGGAAGGCGTGGAAACCGAGCATGAGGCGCAGATGGCGCTCGCTTGCAACGCGGACTTCGTGCAGGGCTTTTTCTTCGGCCGTCCGAACCCCGGGGCGGCCGACGCGTTGCACGCGACCACATGCATCAGCGAACTCACCGAGCGTTATCGCGATCAGGCCGATGCGCGCGAGCGTCGCAATGCCAGCCGGCTCGCGCCATACTTGCGGGCTTTCGAGCGGGCGGCGGAACGGCTCGCGGCCGGCGAACCGCTCGAGGAAGTGTGCTGGAATTTTCTCGCGCTCGACCATGCCGCGCGCTGCTTCCTGCTCGACGCGAAGGGCAAGCAGGCAGGCCGCAACGTCGTGCTGCGCGCCGATCGCGCGGCGCATGAAACGCGCTTTCTGCCGCTTGCTGACGCGCAAGGGGCGAACTGGCTGCGTCGTCCGTATTTCCGCGATGCGATCAATGCGCCGGAGCGCGTGCATGTGACGCGGCCGTATCTGTCGATCAACGAGGCGTTGCCGTGCGTGACGCTTTCGGTGGCGACGCGTGTCGGCGAGCAGACCTGCGTGCTGTGCGGCGACATCGACTGGGTGGACGAAGAGTAGTATTGAGTGCCCCCTACCTGTCGCTCTGCGCCAGTCCCCCCAAGGGGGACAAGAATACTTGGGGCGGCCCGGCGTATTCTTGAGAGATCATGTCGTTTTAACGACACTCAGCCGCGCTTATGTCCGTCCTTCTCGAAGTCATTGCCACAACCGTTGCCGACGCGCGCCTCGCTGCGCAAGCCGGCGCTGACCGTCTCGAACTTGTTACCGCGATGGGCGAGGGCGGCCTGACGCCGAGTCTCGGCTTGATCGAAGCGGTGGTGGCGGCGGTCGAGATTCCCGTGAACGTGATCGTGCGGCCGCATAGCCGCTCGTTCGTGTACGACGCCGACGACTACGCGGTGATGCTGCGCGACGTGCGGGCGGTGAAGGCGGCGGGCGCGAATGGCGTGGTGGTCGGCATGCTGAACACCACTGGCGAGATCGACCGCGAGGGCCTCGCGCGTGTGATCGATACGGCGGATGGACTGGCTATCACCTTCCATCGTGCGTTCGATGAAGCGCGTGATTTGCGCCAATCGCTCGATGTATTGCTCGGTTTCGAGGCCGTGACGAATGTGTTGACCTCGGGTGGGCAACCTTCGGTATTGAATGCGGAAGCCACGATCCGCGAACTGGTGCGGCAGGCGGCCGGTTCGCATTGCACGATATTGGCTGGCGCGGGTTTGACGTTGAATGCCATCGGCGGTTTCGTGAGCAGGACACAAGTTGAAGCGGTGCATTTCGGCTCGGGCGTTCGCGTGGACAGCAACGGTCTCGCGCCGGTCGATCCGCAAAAGGTTGCGAAGGTCAGAGCACTGCTGAATGCATGACGCATTAGTTAAACCAACAAAGCAAAGAAAAATGCCGCGTCGAGATCGCTCTCGAAGCGGCATTCTTTTTTCTGCGTCTACGGCGCCAAGAAAAACTACTTCGCCACGACCACCGGAATCCCGCGCAACTGCCCCGCGCCCTTTACCTCTTCCAGTGATTTCCGCACCGACTCACCCGTTGCCGCATCGATCTGCAAACGTGTGGCCAGATCGCGTTCACCACGCTTCACGCCCGCCAGATTCGCGAGTTTCACGTGACCATAACCGCGCACACGAGCGTGCAGGTCGGCGAGCTTCGCCACGTCTTCCAGATTGCCGGCATCGAGCTTCGCGAGCGCACGCTGCAATGTGGTTTCGTAATCGCCCGCGAGTTCGCGTTCCATCTTGCGCTCCAGCGTGCGGCCGAACGGATCGAGCGTCGTGCCGCGCAGGCTGCTGAATTTCGCCAGCGTGCCGAGCACCGGCCACATCCATTGGCCGAAAGTTTTTTTAGAAGGATTCTTGCCGGGTTCAGGACGCGTAAGCGTCGGCGGCGCAAGATTGAACTTGATGCCGAAGTCTTTGCCGGCCACGCCTTCGAATTGCGCTTCCAATGCTTCACGGAATGCGATATCCGAATGCAGGCGCGCCACTTCGTATTCGTCCTTTACCGCAAGCAGACGATAGAACGTGGTCGCCACCGCACGCGTCACGCGCTCGCTTTTTGCGTCCACGGCGGTTTCCGCGCGACGTGCCGCGTCGACCAGCGCGCGATAACGCTTCACATAGCTCGCGCCGCCGTAGGTCTGCAGACGCCCTTCGCGATGCGCGATCAATTCGTCGAGCGTATCGACGCGCACGGTTTGCTTCGCCAGATGCCGCGCTTGCCACAACGCTTCGAGAGCGGCCGGATCTTCGGCGGCGAGGCGGCCGATCGAAAACGCCAACTGATTCATCTGCACCGCGACGTTGTTCAATTCGATCGCGCGCATCATCGCGCCGAACGATACCGGCACGAGTCCTAGTTGCCAGGCATAGCCGAGCATCAGAATGTTCGCGCCGATGGTGTCGCCGAGAAAACGCGTGGCGAGCGCTTGGGCATCGCACGTCGACATACGCTCCGGACCAGCCGCGTGACGCATCTTGTCGAGCAGCGCGTCGGCGTGCAGCGTTGCGTCCGGATTCGTCACGAATGTGGCGTTCGGAATCGCATGCGTATTCACGACGATGCGCGTGCGGCCATGACGCACCGTTTGCAGCGCATCGGCACTTGCGCCAACCACCATGTCGCAGGCGAGCAGCACGTCGGCCTGTTGCGTGTCGATACGCACCTGGTTGAGCCACTCGTCGCGCGCGGCGAAGCGCACGAACGACAGCACCGAGCCGCCCTTTTGCGCGAAGCCCATGAAGTCGAGCACCGACGCGCTCTTGCCTTCCAGATGCGCCGCCATGCTGATCAATGCGCCCACCGTCACGACGCCCGTGCCGCCGACGCCCGTCACCAGAATGTCGTACGGCGCGGCGTCGAGATGCGTGGCGGGAATCGGCAAGGCTTCGACGCGAGCGGCGAGTGCCGCCGGATCGAACGCGGCGCCCGCGGCTTTCTTCAGCTTGCCGCCTTCCACCGTGACGAAACTCGGGCAGAAGCCGTTCACGCACGAGTAGTCTTTGTTGCACGACGACTGATCGATGCGGCGTTTGCGGCCCAATGCCGTTTCAACCGGTTCCACCGACAGGCAATTCGACTGCACACCGCAATCGCCGCAGCCTTCGCAGACTTCCTCGTTGATGAAGAGGCGCTTGTCCGGATCAGGGAATTCGCCTTTTTTCCGGCGCCGGCGTTTTTCCGCCGCACAGGTCTGGTCGTAGATCAGCACGGTCACGCCGTCGGTGTCGCGCAGTTGGCGCTGGACGGTGTCCATCTCGCTGCGATGGTGAAACGTGGTGCCCTTCGGGAACTGGTCGTGATGGCCGTCGTATTTCTCCGGCTCGTCGCTGACCACGACGAAGCGCGACACGCCTTCGGCTTCCACCTGGCGCGCGATCTGCGGCACTGAGATGCTGCCGTCGACCGGTTGGCCGCCCGTCATCGCGACGGCGTCGTTATAGAGAATCTTGTACGTGATGGTGGTTTTCGCGGCCACGGCCTGGCGGATCGCCAGAATGCCCGAGTGGAAGTAGGTGCCGTCGCCGAGATTCTGGAACACGTGGCGCGTTTTCGTGAACATCGAATGCGACGCCCAGTCCACGCCTTCACCGCCCATCTGGATGAGACCGGTCGTGTCGCGTTCCATCCACGACGCCATGAAGTGACAGCCGATCCCCGCATGCGCGATCGATCCTTCCGGCACTTTGGTCGAGGTGTTGTGCGGGCAACCCGAGCAGAAGTACGGCGTGCGCTTCACGCTGTCCGCGGCGTTCGAGAGAATTTGCGGCGCGACCAGATCGACCACGCGTTCGCGGCGATCGAGCGCGGGCTTGTGCTTCGCGAGCCAGTTGGCGAACACCGGCAGAATGCGCGACGGCCGCAATTCACCGAGCGACGATAGCAGCATCGTGCCGTCCTCTGCGTTCTTGCCGACCACGATCGGCCGCGTGCCTTGCGTGCGGTTGTACAGATAGTCCTTGATCTGCTGTTCGATGACCGGGCCTTTCTCCTCGATAACCAGCACTTCGGACAGGCCGGAGACGAACGCGTCGATACGCGTCATCTCCAGCGGAAACGACAGGCCGACCTTGTAGATCCGCACGCCGGCCGCTTCCAGATCGGCGACCGTCAGATCGAGGCGGCGCAGCGTTTCCATCAGGTCCAGATGCGCCTTGCCGCACGTCACGATCCCCACGTTCGCATGCGGGCTCGGCGCAATCCATTTGTCGATGCTGTTCACGCGCGCGAAGTGGCGCACCGCGTCGAGCTTCGCGTGCATCCGTGATTCGATCGTCAGGCTCGGCAGATCGGGCCAGCGATTGTGCAGGCCACCGGCCGGCGCTTCGAAATCCTGCGGCATGGTCCAGTCGGTGCGCAGCGCGTCGAGATCGACCGTCGAGCCGGATTCGACCGTTTCGGAGATCGCTTTGTAGCCGACCCACGCGCCCGAGAAGCGCGACAGCTCCCAGCCATACAAGCCGAACTCGAGCATGTCGGCGATGTTCGACGGATTCACGACCGGCATGTGCCACGCCATCATCGCGAAGTCGCTCTGATGCGGCATCGACGACGACACGCAGCCGTGGTCGTCACCAGCCACCACCAAGACGCCGCCGTGCGGCGACGAGCCGTAGGCGTTGCCGTGCTTCAGCGCGTCGCCGGCGCGGTCCACGCCCGGGCCCTTGCCGTACCACATCGCGAACACGCCTTCGACGGTGCGCTCCGGGTCCGATTCCACCCGCTGCGTGCCGAGCACGGCGGTGCCGCCGAGTTCTTCGTTGATGGCGGGCAAGAAGCGAATATCACTCGCCGTGAGCAGCTTTTGCGCTTTCCACAACTGCTGGTCGACCATGCCGAGCGGCGAGCCGCGATAGCCGCTGATGAAGCCGGCGGTGTTCATGCCGCGCGCCTTGTCGGCGGCGCGCTGCATGAGCGCGAGACGCACCAGCGCCTGCGTGCCGGTCAGGAAGATGCGGCCGCGCGTCGCGGTGAGGTTATCGGAAAGCTTGTAATCGGCCAGTGCGGGCGTGCCGTCGATGGGCAGGCGAGCGGTCATGGGTGAGTCTCCATTGTTTGGCATCCGCGCGCGGTGGTGGGGACCACGAAGGTGACGCAGCGAAAGAGACTCTATTTTTTAGCGCCGATTGGAGTGGATTTTTTCTACTTTGACCGGCCGTTCACGAATAGGCGAGAAGACCCGCGCGTTTTAATGAAGTTTTGAGATGGATCTGCCACGCAGCGATGGCATTCGGGTAAGCCCTGGTGCGTTTTGGGGGTTAATCGGGAAGAAGGCGGCGCGATCGGCGGCACGCGCGAGGGAAGTGCGGTGCGCCGCGATTCAGGCGGCTTACGGCGCCGGCGCTACCGACTTGACGGCGGCAATGGGCGCCTCGTCTAGCGGCTCGATCTCGTCGAACCGCGCGTAATCGATATGGCTCACGCCGTCCTGCTCGGTCATGATGTCCGCGAAACGGTGATGCCAGTAGATCTGCTCGCACGGCCACGTGTGACGGGCCTGCATGGTTTGCGATGTCGATTCGTCGACACCTTCCAGCGTCAGAATCAACATCGTGTCGCGGCGCTTGAGCGTTTCGGCGGTTTCGCCGAACAGAGGACTGTTTTCATCGACGATGTGCATCAGCGTCCAGCCCAGTTTGAACACCGGGTGTTGATCTCGCACCAGCGTCAGGTCGTAAAGTTTGCGCAGCGTGTAGCCTTCGGCCGTGGTCTCCTGGCGCATGATGCGCAGGTTGGCGCGCGCCTCGGCGATCACGTTTTGACGCGCGTTGGCCGAGCGCACCATCAACGTCATGCGGCCGTCGAGCGGCCGGATCACCGCGTAACGCGTGAACATGATCTTGGCGTGCGGGCGTGAAAAACGCGCGAAGATCAGCCCCGTTGCCAGCGCGATCCCAGACATGCCGACGAAAATTTCCAGCGTGGCGATCCAGTGCGCGTAGACGGTTTGCGGATGCATGTCGCCGTATCCGACCGTCGCGAGCGTTTCGACGCTGAAGAAAAACGCGCCTTCGAAACCTGCTGGAAACTGGTTGGCGATCGGCGCGTTGCCGAACATATAGAGCGTGGCGAACGTCGTGTTTAGCAGCACGAACAGGACTGCGAGCGAGGCGAAAAACGTCGGCCAGCGCACCACCAGAGCGCGGTGATAGAGATCCTGCCAGAGCGGCGTCGGCATGCCGTGCGCGATGATCACGCGATCGTCCAGACGCAACTCTCGGCTGCCGCGTGGGCGGCGCGCCGACGCGCGCGCTTCGGCGTCGCCGAAGCCGGAAGGACGGTCTGACGGTTCAGTCGCCATCGCAGGCTCGTGGAAATGAAAACGGCCAAAGCGTAGCACGACGCCTTGTTCACGGAAGCTGATTTTCCGCGGGTGCGCGGGCGCGTAAAAGTGCGGCACAGCGGTGCGGCGGCGTGCGCAGCTTTGTCGCTCGAACGCTACGTGCGGCGACGGCCGAAGCGGCGACTGCTCGCCGTGGACGGTGCTTCATGCAAGCCATGCCGACACGGCGCCATCGTGCCAACACCGCACCGACACCGCGCACTGAAACAATCACGCAATCACGCACGCGCACCACAGCGTGCGCGCGCTTCGGACTTACGGAAAGGCTCGCGGCTTGGGAATGCCAGCGCCGTGTTCGATATCGTCGACGGCTTGCTGATGAGCCGCGGCGACAGCTTCGGCTTCGTCGCCATAGCCGTTGTCGCCGCCTACCGTCGTCCATGGTTTGACGGCTTTCTCGCGATGGCGGATTTCATACTCCGCGTCCCAGCGGGCACCGTTGAGTTCGAGTGGGCGGACGTGAATCGAGTACACGCCGTAGAGGAAGAGCTGTTCAGCCATGACCGCCTCCAGCCGGTTGGTTCAGGGTGACGCAACACCAACGCGAACGAAGCGCGAAAGGCGCGGCGCCGGTTCTACCTACAGTTCGATTTCCCCGAGGATGCGATGAGCAAGCGCTTTGGCTTCCTCAAGAGCTTCCTCCGGCGTCGACGAAGTGGCTTCGACTTCGTAGAGCGTGGTTTCCTGATCGGCGGTGGCGTCGCCTTCGTCGCGCGAGAGGGTAACCACGCCCTGCCAGGTGTCTTTATCTATTTCTCTTGTCGAGGCAGTGGCCGTGTAGATGCCTTTGGTGTAGGTGATGTCGTCCATGGCGTCTCTCCGTCTTCCAAAGGTTTCGGTTTTTTCATCCTAGCACGATGATGAAGGTTCGGTTCTCCGCCCTGGCGGCGCTCCATGCCGGTGACAATGCGCGCCGCACAAGGCAACAGAATTACAGCAGCGCGACGACTTCATCGAGCGACGGCGCGTGCGCACCGGCATGGCGGCAAGCGGCCGCGCCGGCCGCCAGCGCGAAGGCCAGGTGCTCCGGCCATGCCCGCTGCGGCGCGGTCATCAGGCTGAACAGAAAGCCGCCGATCGACGCATCGCCCGCACCGACCGTATCGACCACCTCGACGCGCGGCGGCCGCGCCTCGGTCACCATGGCGCCGTCGATCAGCACGGCGGTCTCCGGTCCGCGCGTCACCAGCACGGTGGCGGCCGGATTCATGGCGCGCAACTGCGCAAGTGCGCCGGCCTCGTCGTCGGTCTTGAACAGCAGGCGCAAGTCCTCGTCCGACACCTTGATCAGATCGGCGAGCGCGGCCATTTTCCGCAACGTGGGTTCGTAGCCGTGCTCCATCAGATTCCGATAGTTCGGATCGAAACTGATCTTCACGCCTTGCGAACGCAACTCGGCTGCGAGCGTGGCGAGCGTGTTGCCGATCGGCTGCCGCACGAGGCTGATGCAGCCGAAGTGCGCCCACTTCACCTGACTCATCCAGCCCGCCGGCAGGCGTGCCGGATCGAAGGCCAGATCGGCGCTGTTCTCGCCCATGAAGAAGTACGCGGGCGGATGCGTCTGATGCACGATCGCCAGCAAGGGCGGCTGCTCCACGCGCTGCATGAAGCGCATGTCGAGCCCGGCCGCGACGCTCGCGTTCCACAACTCATCGGAGAAGTTATCGACGCCCAGCGAGCCCGCGCACGCGGTCGGCAGGCCGAGCCGCGCCACGCAGCGCGCCACGTTCCAGCCGGCGCCGCCAGGACGCGAGAGCCATTGCGAGGCGCCGGTGCGTACGAGATCGGTGAGGATGTCACCGGCTGAGACGAAGAAGGGAAATTCGTGATTCGCGCTCGGATTGCTCATTTTGTTTGCTCCGCGGATTCGGACGCAGCGGCCGCCCCGTCGGGCAGCGCGTGGGCCAGTACTTCGTAGCACGCGCCCATGGTGTGATAGTCGGTCTTGCCGGCCGGACTCTTTTCGTCGCTGTACTTGCGGTTGTCGCACGTGAGGATGCGGTACCACGCGCCATACTTGTGATCGACGAAATGCGCCCAGCTATAGCGCCAGATCTCGTCGTACCAGTCCCAGAAGCGTTCGTTGCCGGTGCGCTTGCCGAGCAGCGCGGCCGTCGCGAAGGTTTCCGCCTGGACCCAGAAATACTTGTCATGGTCGCACACGGTGCCGTCGGGGCCGAAGCCGTAGTAGAGGCCGCCGTGGTCTTCGTCCCACGCGTGCGTCATGGCGGCGTCGAACAGTTCGATGGCGCGCGGCAGCAGCCACGGCAGCGGACGGAAGCGCTCGAGAATCAGCAGCAGCTTCGCCCATTCTGTCTGGTGCCCCGGCTGGAAGCCCCACGGGCGGAAGATGTTCGAGCTGTCTTCCTCGTTGTAGTGCCAGTCGACCGACCAGTCCGCGTGAAAGTGCTCCCACACCAGACCCTGCGACAGCTTCGCCTGACGCAGCGTGATATTCGACGCCACCCGTTCCGCGCGATCCAGATAGACGAGATGGCCGGTCGCTTCATGCGCGGCGAGCAGCGCCTCGGTGGTGTGCATGTTCGCGTTCTGGCCACGGTATGAACTGACGCGCCATTCGGGCGACGCTTCGTCGGCGTAGAGGCCCGCAGCGGCGTCCCAGAAGCGATGTTCCATCAGATCGAAGGTCGCGCCGATCATCGGCTTGGCTTCCTCGATGCCGGCCATGGCCGCATGCGAATAGGCGAGCAGGACGAACGCGAGGCCGTAGCAGTGGCGTGTCGCGTCGAGCGTGCGCTTTGTGCCGTCGTGCCATTCGAGTTCCCAGTCGTAGCCTTCGTGCTGGGCATCCCAATGCGCTTCGCGCAGGAACTGCAAGCCGTGGCGCGCGTATTCGAGATGCTGCGGGTCGCCGAACTGGCGATACGCCATCGCGTAGTTGAACACGTAGCGGCAACTGCTCACCAGATGTCGCGTGGTTTTGTCGTAGACCGAACCGTCGTCGCGGAAGAAATGGAAAAAGCCGCCGCTCGGATCGAGCACGTTCGGCGCGTAAAAGCGCAGCGTGTCCTGCACATGCGCGAGCAGAAAGTCGCGTGCGCGGAAGCTCTCGACGGGCGGCGGCGCGGCGGCACCGTTGGCGGGGTGAAGCGGATCGGATTGCGTCATGGCATTTTCACCAAAGTACTGGCACGGGCAATGAGATGGACGGGCAAACGGACTTCCAGTTCGGCAGGTGCGTCTTCTAGCAGAAGTTCGACGCCGCGCCGGCCGAGCGCTTCCTTGTCGACCGAGATGGTCGACAGCGGCGGCGTGGCATGGGCGGCGGCGGGAATGTCGTCGAAACCGATGATGGCGATGTCCTCGGGCACGCGCAGTCCGCGTGCGAGGCACGCGCGCAGCGCGGCGAGCGCGGCGGCGTCGTTATAGGCAAACACGGCGTCGGGGCGCGGACCTGGCGCGTCGAGCAATTGATGCATGGCGCGCGCGGCGCCGCTGTCGGGGTCGAGGCCGGCGTCGATCGTCACTTCCAGCGACGGGTCGAACAGCAAGCCCGCTTCGAAGAACGCGCGCCGATAGCCGAGCGCGCGCTGCGCGATGCTGAAGTGCGCGAGCGAGCCGCCGATGAACGCGACGCGCTTGCGCTGCTGCTCGAACAGATGCCGCATGGCGAGCGTGGCGCCCGCGGCGTTGTCGAGATTCACGGAGCGCATGCCGGGCGCCCACAGGTCGATCAGCACGAGCGGGCGCTGCATCGCCACCAGCGTGGTCAGCGTTTCCGGCTCGACGAAACCGGCAATCGCCACCGCGTCCGGCGCGTGCAGGCGCATCTGCTGGATCACGTCTTCGGTGGGGCCCGCGGTCAGCACGGACGGCACGATGCCGCGCTCGCGGCAGGCGTCTTCCACGCCGTGCAGCACGTGCGAAAAGAACGGGCTGACGGCGAAATTGTTGTGCTGACGGTGCAGCAGAAACGTGAGGCGGCGGATGCGCGGGCGCAACTGGGCGGCGTCATAGCCGAGCTTGCGCGCCGCTTCGACGACGCGCTCGCGGGTGGCCTCGGAAAGGCCCGGCTGATTCTTCAATGCGCGTGAGACGGTGCCGATCGACACGCTGGCCGCGCGGGCGACGTCGCGGATGGTTGTGGCCATCGAATGAAGCGGACGCACAAGGGCGGCCGCACGGTGTTTGGGTTCGGGCGATTGTATAGTAAAACCACGCTAAAACTGCCCGAAAAACACTCGCTCGACACCCGGAAATACCCGTAGGCGTTGGAGTTGGCCCGGAATATGCTGTTTAGTAAAATTAGCTAAACAATGTCCGATTCCAACCTTGGGCGCGACGCGTTCACTCCAGCGACACGTGAGCGGCCTCGACCTGTCCGCGCAGCAGGGCCACGCTTTCGTCGGCGTCGATCAACACGAAACCGCTCGCCTCGTGCTTCGCGCGCCGCTTGGCCAGCGCCGCGACGGAGGCGATTTCCTCGCTGCTGTAGATAGACGGGCCGTCAGCGGGCTCGACGCGCACGCAGCCGATCGCCATCGTCACGAAACCGAAGAAGGTCGGATTGCCACGCCGGTCCTCGCCGTGGATGCCGCCGGCGAGGCGATCGGTCGGCGCATAAAAGCGCTGCGCGCCTTCGTTGAACACGTGGATCGCGCGCAGCACGCGGTCGCGCCAGTCGTCGCTCTGGAACAGGATCAGGAAGTCGTCGCCGCCCACGTGCCCGAGAAAGTCGCGGGTCGGATCGCACACGTCGGCGAGTACGACGGCGGCGAATTTCAGGACTTCGTCACCTTGCCAGTAGCCGTACTGGTCGTTGAACGGCTTGAAGTGGTTCAGGTCGACGTAGCACGCGTAGAAGCCGGCGTCGTGGCCGAGCAGGCGGCCAATGTGCGAACTGATCGGGATGTTGCCCGGCAGGAAGGTCAGCGGATTCGCGTAGCGCGCGGCTTCGATGCGCACCTCGGTCACCGCGCGCACGAGCTTCTCGCCGGTGCCGAGGCCGACGTATTGGCCGTTGTCGGTGATGACGAAGCCGTCGGCGAGATAACGCTGATCGTCGCTTGCAAGGAGCTTGGCCATCTGCTCGACGGTCATCGACTTCTCGATGATGACCGGCGATGCATTGGCGAACAGCAGGCAAGGGCGCTTGCCAAACAGCTCGCGGTGATACGGGAGCGCGTAGCGGTCCATGAAGCTGCGGCGATTGATCAGCGCGACCGGCTCGTCCTGCTCGACTACCGCAACCGCGTGCAAATCGGGCAGACGGTTGAACAGTTCGAGCACGTCGTTGTTGGTGGCGTGGCGCGGCAACGCGGGCGCGTGCACCAGCATCTTCGCCGACGCCATGCCGCCCGAAGGCGACGCGCTGCTCACCGTGCGCGTGGTCTCGGGGAACACGGCGATGTGGCCGGCGCGCAGCGCGTCGCGGGCGTCGTCGGTGACTTTGCGCGCCGGCTGCGCGTGCGGACGGCCGAAGAAAAACCCCTGCCCGCAGCCGATCCCCATGTCGCGCACCACGATCAGATCCGCTTCGTTTTCGATGCCCTCCGCGACGAGCCGCGCGCCGCTTGCGCTGGCGAAGTGCTGCATCGCGCGCACGGCCTCGAACTTGAGCGGGTCGCAAGCAATGTCGTGAATGAAGAAGCGGTCGATCTTCACGACGTCCGGCTGCAGCCGGACCCACAAATTCATGCTGGCGTTCGCGGTGCCGTAGTCGTCGAGCGCGAATTGCGCGCCGGTCGTGCGCAGTGTCGAGATGACTGGCAGGAAACTGCCCACATCCAGAATCGTGCTTTGCTCGGTCAGCTCGACCACGATCCGCTGCGGATCGACGCCGCGATGTCGCAGCAGCGCGAGCGTGTCGTCGCGCGCCTCGGCCAATTGGCGCATCGCGCCCGCGCTGAAATTCAGGAACAGCTTGCCGTCGAAGTCGAGCTGCGCGAACGCTTCGATGCAGGTACGCGCGGCGGCGCGTTCGAGCTCGATCGTGCAGCCCTCGGCGAGCGCTTGCGAAAACAGGGCGAACGGCGCTTCGAGCGACGTGCCGGCCGGGCCGCGGATCAGACCTTCGTAACCGAGAATCGCGCCGTCTTCGAAATCGATGATCGGCTGGAACACGGCGGACAGATCACGCCGGGCGATCAACTCCTCGATGCGCGGCGCGGCGGATCGGGAGGGCGAGCGAGGTTGCATGGCAAGTAGGCGTAGCGATCGACCTTCGGCTTATCGGCCCGGCTTGCGCGGAGTTAAGTGAACTTTTAGTGAACCGCTGCACTGGGATGGTGCGTTTGTTTGTGTTCGGTCGAGCCATTCTGAAGGCCGGCTCCACGTTGCCAGGAATTGACCTATGCCATCCGGCCGAGGCGACAGCGGCGGCGTTTGCGCGTGAAATAACAAAAAAGCCGCGCGAGGCGGCTTTCTTCAAATGACGCTCAGGGAGGGCGCTTATGAATGTCCTGTTTGCATTGCGCGCGTATTCACCGGCGCGCGACGGCGGCGGCGGTCCGCTCGCGCGAGGCGGCGTGGGTCTCGCCGCTGATGTCGCGCGCGCCCCAGCGCTGCGCGAGCGCGGCGCACACCATCAACTGGATCTGGTGGAACAGCATCAGCGGCAAGACTACGGCGCCCACCGCATGCGAGGCGAATATCACCTTGGCCATCGGCACGCCGGCGGCAAGGCTCTTCTTCGAACCGCAGAAGATGATGGTGATCTGGTCCGCACGGCTAAAGCCGAGTCGCTTGCTGACGAAAATCGTCACGGCGAGAGCGAGGGCAAGCAGCACGACGCACAGCAGCAGCAGGCCGCCGAGTGCGGAGAGCGGAATCTGATGCCACAGGCCTTCATTGACGGCCTCGCTGAACGCGCCGTACACGACCAGCAGGATCGAGCCCTGGTCGACGAACTTGAGCACGCCGCGATTGCGCTCGATCCATTTGCCGATCAACGGGCGCAGCAACTGCCCGGCCACGAACGGCACCAGCAGTTGCAGCACGATGTTGCCCACCGTGTGCCACGGCGAAGCGCCGCCGCCGGCCGCCTGATTGGTGACGACGAGGCTGACGAGCGCGGGGGTGATGAAGATGCCGAGCAGGCTCGAGGCCGACGCGCTGCATACGGCAGCCGGCACGTTGCCTTTGGCAATGGACGTGAACGCGATCGACGACTGAACCGTAGACGGCAGCGTGCAGAGGAAGAGGACCCCCGCATAGAGCGCCGGCGTGACAAGTGGCGAAAGGAGCGGTTTAAGCGCGAGGCCGAGCAGCGGAAAGAGCGCGAACGTGCTCAGCAGCACCACCAGATGCAGGCGCCAATGCGTCGCGCCCGCAATGATCGCTTCGCGTGAGAGCTTGGCGCCGTGCAGGAAAAACAGCAGGCCGACCGCCACATTGGTCACCCAGTTGAACCCGACGGCGGCCTGCCCATGAACCGGCAGCAAGCTGGCAAGGATCACGGTACCCACGAGGCACAAGGTGAAGTTGTCGGGAAGCAGTTTCGGGCGAGCCATGTCGGAATCTCGATTCGGTAACGCGGAAAAGCGCGCGGGACGCGCGCATGAAGGCGCCGTCCCAGCCTATGGGAAAGAGCTATTGTTATTGATTTTCGATTAAATATGCAAATTCATTTGCCGAATCGATTAATGAGGGTTGCGCATCAAAAGGCATGTTCCGGAAAATTCGGACAGCATGCGACCCAAATTTTCAGTATTGGCGACGTGATCTGTTTGGTCCATGCAGTTTTGACAATCGAGGTGAAAATCCAGACGCGATTCGTCATACGCAAGAGGCCATGATCTTTCTCTCCAAGTCCTTGAAAGCAAGCGGTTTCAGGGCTTTCGCGCAAGGACTCTGTCGTAGAAAAACGTCGCAGTAACAAGGTGTTACATCCGCGTCCGAGGCCTAACACTTTTTGGCTCGACACCCTTTGCCGGCACCCATAAATTACGGTTCAAAGGCCGTCGGGATACCCGGCGTCGCGATCTCGTCGCGGCGCTCGTGCCAGTCCCAAAACAAGTCCATCGCAGCTCGAACGGTGGGCTTCAGGCAAGTCTTCGGGCATGTGAGTCACTGGGTGGACGGGTTGTCGAGAACGAGGCACTGGGCGTTGGGCGCGGTCATCGCTGCGCTGTGCTCGTTCGCCTATGCGAAAGCGCCAGGCATGCCGCACGGCGGCGGTGGCGGCTATTCGCATGCCGAAGCGAATCACGCCGTGCGCGGCGATATGCATGACGGTGGCCGCTACTACGGCGCCACCGCGGCTGTGCCGGCCCGCAATACGATGGCTGAGCGCAACGCGCGTCTGCCGCGTGGCGGAGCGAATTTCGCGGGCGGAAATTACGCCGACGGCTTTGACGTCTATAAGCCGGGCGTGCGACGTGTCGCCGGACCGGCCGGCTACGCCGGCGACGGCCGCGGTGGCATGCAGTACGCCGGCGCCATCACGCCGGTCAGTGCCGAGTCGCGCACGGTGCCGCGGCCGCCTGCCAATGCGCCGGTTCGCGCCGGCTCGATTCGCGCCGACGTCGCCCGCTATAACGAGGAGCGCGGTTCATCGCGCGCCATGCAGCGCCAGTCGGACGATCCGCGTCAGTCGGAAGGCTCGCCTTACCGGAACTAGGCGTTCGTGCTGCGTGCGCTACGCGTTGCGTTTGTTGCGTGAGCAACCAGTGTTTGCTGTTTAGACAGCGCACACACCTCTACTTTTGTCTCCCTTCGCCGACTTCTACACGCCGCTTCGAGATTGTTCGAGTGCCGGCCATTCGCGTATCTGACTCCGCCCTCACGCCTGCATCATCCCGAACCGGGTGCGCGGCAATCACGGCCATTTCGTCCTCCCAAATTCTCATCGCTTCGTTTCGCCGGACCACCGCTCCTGCCTTTCAAACCGCTTGACAGCGGCCTTCCGCTTTACCGCCGTCCCTAAAGCTCGCCGCCAATGTGACGTTTCGACGCCACACTTTTTTGAAAACACTCGGCAGCAGCCCCTCTCCCATCGTCAAATTTGGTCGTTTCTGCGGCGGTGCGTCATCCGCGTGTCATCTGAGGCGTTATCAACCCGGCGGCCGCAATGTGAGTAACGCTTTGCGCGGTGCGGCAAAACTTGCGGCGGCACGGCGAGCGCTCGGTCGGCCAGGGCTTTATCAGGCCGATAAGCGACAAAACTAATCAGACCGATATACCCGCAATAACCAACGATATTTTTGTTCATAAAAATGGTCCGCAAAGATGGTCCCGCCCAGATTGGCTCGATGATCGAACGGACAACAACAATGATTCGCGCGAGCTCCCCCTTTCGCACAGCCACACCCTTTTTGACAAAGACAGGAGAACCCATGAAAACAAGCATCAGCAGTGCGCTGAAGACCACCCTCAAGGCAACCGCGTGTGCCGCTCTGCTGGCCAGTGCATCGTCTGCTTTTGCGCAATCGAGCGTGCAGCTCTACGGTCAGGTCGACGAATGGGTCGGCGCGCAGAAATTCCCGGGTGGCAAGACTGCGGTGCAGGTCTCGGGCGGCGGCATGTCGACTTCGTACTGGGGCTTGAAAGGGGCGGAGGATCTGGGCAACGGCTACAAGGCGATCTTCGCGCTGGAAGGGTTCTTCCTGGCGCAAAACGGCCAGTACGGCCGCTTCACGGGCGACACGATGTTCTCGCGTAACGCGTACGTCGGTATCGAGTCGCCCTACGGCACGGTCACGGCCGGCCGTCTGACGACGCCGCTGTTCGTGTCGACAATTCTGTTCAACCCGTTCATCGACTCGTACCAGTTCTCGCCGATGGTCTGGCACACGTACCTTGGTCTCGGCACGTTCCCGACCTATTCGACGGATCAGGGCGTGACGGGCGACTCCGGCTGGAGCAACGCGGTGTCGTACTCGTCGCCGAACTTCAACGGCCTGTCGGCGACGGCCATGTACGCCCTCGGCAACACGACCGAGAACGGCGCGAAGAAGTGGAGCGGCCAGGTGCTGTACTTCCACGGCCCGTTCGCGGCTACGGCGGTGTATCAGTACGTGAACTTCAACAACGTGCCGAGCGACCTCGGCAGCTTCAGCACGTCGGGCGTGCCCGGCCTGAAGAGCCAGAGCGTCGCGCAAGTCGGCGTGTCGTACGATCTGAAGTTCGTGAAGTTCTTCGGCCAGTACATGTACACGTACAACGACCAGCAGGTCACGAGCTGGCACGTGAACACGGCGCAAGGCGGCGCGACGGTGCCGTTCGGCCCGGGCTCGGTGATGGCGTCGTACGCCTACTCGCGCGACGGCGGCGGCTTCGACCAGACCCGTCAGACGGCCTCGGTCGGCTACGACTATCCGTTGTCCAAGCGCACGGACATCTACGCGGCCTACATGTACGATCATATCTCCAGCATGTCGAGCGGCAACACCTACGGCGTCGGCCTGCGCGCCAAGTTCTAGGCTCCCCGGCCGCGCCGCGCGACGCCGGCTTGCGGGCTTCGCGCGACGGACGCATCAGCTTGATCTCCAAGCCCGTCTTCTTCGGAAGGCGGGTTTTTTTGCTTCTGCGCCGCTGTATTCATCCCTTGGGAAACTGTTTTGCCGACCAGTCTTTGATAAACCCGGCAAAATGACGTCGATTGATTCCTGAAGCGAGCGATTGAGATGGATACCCTCGTCAGCATGAAAGTGTTCCGGCACGTGGTCGAAGTCGGCAGCTTTGTCGGCGCGGCTGAACGGATGGAGATGTCGGCGGCCATGGCGAGCAAGCACGTGATGCACCTCGAACAGCAACTCGGCGCGCGTCTCCTGAACCGCACCACGCGGCGGGTCGCGCCGACCGAGGCGGGTCGTGAGTATTACGAGCGTCTGAGCCAGGTGCTCACTGAACTCGAGGAGGCCGAGCAAGTGGTCGGCGCGGCGAGCGTCGTGCCGCAGGGGCGCTTGCGGGTCTCGTCGCTGTCGGCGTTCGGCTTGAGCCACGTGATGGCCGCGGTGGCCGACTACGCCGCGCAGTATCCGCAGGTCACCGTCGATATGACCTTGTCGGACCGCGTGGTCGAACTGATCGACGAGGGTTTCGATGTCGCGATCCGCGCTTCGCCAAGCGGGCTGAAGTCTTCTTCATTGATCGCGCGGCAGATCGCGACCGCGCACCTCGTGCTGTGCGCGTCGCCGGCGTATTTGAAGCGGCATGGCACGCCGAAGACCGTCGCCGATCTGGCGCGCCACAACTATCTGCAATACGCGGGCGTATCGGCGCTCGAAATCGCGCCCGCGACCGGCGACGCCTCGCCGCGCGTGCGTCTGACGGGCAATCTGATCGTCAATCATCTGGAAGCGCAGCGCGTGATCGTGCTGCAAGGCGCGGGCATCGCGATGCTCGGCACCGAGGTGATCGGCGACGATCTGGCCGCGGGGCGTCTCGTGCCGCTGCTGGTGGACGACGTGCCGCCGCGCGAGTTGCCTATTCACGTCGTCTACGCGAGCCGCCGGCATCTGTCGGCCAAGGTGCGCTCGTTTGTCGATTTTCTCGCCGAGCGGTTCGCGAACGAGTCGCTGTGGCCGTCGCTCGAACAGATCAAGGCGTTGGCGGTGCGCTAGGCCGCCTTGGCCACCGAGGCACTCCGACCCGTTTCGCTATACTGGTTGCCAGCACCCATACGCGTAACGATCTGGGGGAGACATGACCGATCTGTCCACGCCGCAGCGCGCCGGCAGCCACAAGCTGCCCGCGGGTCGGCGCCTGCGCTTTGTCACGGCGGCTGCCTTGTTCGATGGCCACGACGCGTCGATCAACATCATGCGGCGCATTCTGCAGGCGAGCGGCGTCGAGGTGATTCACCTCGGCCACAACCGCTCCGTCGATGAAGTCGCCACCGCCGCGCTGCACGAGGACGCCGACGGCGTCGCCGTGTCCAGCTACCAGGGCGGCCACAACGAATACTTCCGCTATCTGGTCGACTTGCTGCGGACGCGCGGCGGCGAGCGCATCAAGGTGTTTGGCGGCGGCGGCGGGGTAATCGTCCCTGAGGAAATTGCAGAACTCGAGCGTTACGGCGTCGAGAAGATCTATTCGCCGCAGGACGGGCAGCGGCTGGGTCTGCAAGGCATGATCGACGATATGATCGCGCGCTGCGCCGAAGGCGCGCGCGCGGCTGAGGCGGCCGGGCAGCGTCCGGTTGGCGAGTGGGTGGACGAGTTTTCGAAGCGTGGGTTGCCGCGGTTTGATTCGCGCGGCGATGCCGGCGGCGACGAGCACGTGGATGCAGCACGCAATCCGTCCAGTCAGGCGAGTCACGTGGGCAACGCGGCGCGCACGGATCATATGGCCAACACCGCCAACACCGCCAACACCGCCAACACCCCCGACCCGGCATCCCTCACCTTCCGCCGCCTTGCGCAACTCATCAGCGCATTCGAAGCGGGCGCCATCGACGCAACCGCGCGAGACAAGCTGTCCACCCAGGCAAAAGCAACCGCAACCCCCATCCTGGGCATCACCGGAACCGGCGGCGCCGGCAAATCCTCGCTCACCGACGAACTGATCCGCCGCTTTCGCCTCGACTACGGCGACGCCCTCACCATTGCCGTGCTCGCCATCGACCCATCGCGCCGCAAGTCCGGCGGCGCGCTGCTGGGCGACCGCATCCGCATGAACGCAATCGGTGACTGGGGCGGCGGCGCGCGCGTGTACATGCGTTCAATGGCGACGCGCGAAGCATCGAGCGAAATCTCGGACTCGCTGCCCGACGCGCTGATGCTGTGCAAGGCGGCGGGCTTCGATCTGATCGTCGTCGAAACGTCCGGCATCGGCCAGGGCAATGCGGCGATCGTGCCGTTTGTCGACGAATCGCTGTATGTCATGACGCCGGAGTTCGGCGCGGCGAGCCAGTTGGAGAAGATCGACATGCTCGACTTCGCCGGCTTCGTCGCGATCAACAAGTTCGATCGCAAAGGCGCGCCGGACGCGTTGCGCGACGTCGGCAAGCAGGTGCAGCGCAATCGCGGCGACTTCGCGAAATCGCCCGAAGCAATGCCGGTGTTCGGCACGATCGCGTCGCGCTTTAACGACGACGGCGTGACCGCGCTGTACCGGCACGTCGCCCAGGCGCTGCGCAAGCACGGCTTGCGCTCCGGCGGCGGCCGGCTGGCCGCGCCAGAAGGTCTGCGCTTTTCGAGCGGCCGTAACGCCATCGTGCCGCCGGCTCGGGTGCGCTATCTGGCGGATATCGTGCAGACCGTCCACGCGTATCGCGAGCGAGCCGACGCGCAAGCGCGCGTGGCGCGTGAGCGCTGGCAACTTGTCGAGGCGCGTCGGATGGTCGGGGAGGCGGGCGCGGCTGCACGTGCAGTTGCAATTGCAAGCCCAGGTTCCGCCGCAAGTGCAAACGCCGGTTCAGGCACAAACGCGACTGCGAACTCAGCCTCAACCGCAAACTCTGAAACGACCACACGCGCCGCTACCGCCAACCAAAATCTCTCGCAACTCGACACCCTCATCACCCAACGCACCGCCTCCCTCGGCGAACGCGAGCGCGCGCTCCTCGACGCCTGGCCGCAAACCGTCGCCGCGTACTCGGGCGCCGAACACATCGTCCGCATCCGCGACCGCGAGATTCGCACCGCGCTCACCGTCACGACGCTTTCCGGATCTGAAGTCCGCAAAGTCTCCCTGCCGAAGTTCGTCGACCACGGCGAGATTCTGCGCTGGCTGATGCTCGACAATCTGCCCGGCTACTTTCCCTTCACCGCGGGCGTGTTCCCATTCCGCCGCGAAAACGAAGACCCGACGCGGATGTTCGCCGGCGAAGGCGATCCGCAACGCACCAACCGCCGTTTCAAGTTGCTCTCAGAAGGCATGCCGGCCAAGCGTCTGTCGACCGCCTTCGACTCGGTCACGCTCTACGGCGAGGAACCGGACGAGCGCCCCGACATCTACGGCAAGGTGGGCAATTCGGGCGTCTCGGTGGCGACGCTCGACGACATGAAGACGCTCTACGACGGCTTCGACCTCTGCGCGCCGGAAACCTCGGTCTCGATGACGATCAACGGCCCCGCGCCGACGATCCTCGCGATGTTTTTCAACGTCGCGATCGATCAGCAGATCGCGCGCATGACGCAGCAACAAGGCCGCCCGCTCACGGACGACGAACTCGCCGCGACGCGCCGCGCGGCGCTGGAAAACGTGCGCGGTACGGTGCAGGCCGACATCCTGAAGGAAGACCAAGGCCAGAACACCTGCATCTTCTCGACCGAATTCAGCCTGAAAGTGATGGGCGATATTCAGGCGTACTTCGTCGAGCACGGCGTGCGCAATTTCTATTCGGTGTCGATCTCCGGCTATCACATCGCCGAAGCCGGCGCGAACCCGATCTCGCAACTTGCCTACACGCTCGCGAACGGCTTCACGTATGTCGAGGCTTACCTCGCCCGCGGCATGTCGATCGACGACTTCGCGCCGAATCTGTCGTTCTTCTTTTCGAACGGCATGGACCCGGAGTACACGGTGCTGGGCCGCGTCGCGCGACGCATCTGGGCGGTTGCCATGCGCGAGCGCTACGGCGCGAACGAACGCAGCCAGAAGCTCAAGTATCACGTGCAGACTTCGGGCCGCAGCCTGCACGCGCAGGAGATCGATTTCAACGATATCCGCACCACGCTGCAGGCGCTGATCGCGATCTACGACAACTGCAACTCGCTGCACACGAACGCCTTCGACGAAGCGATCACCACGCCCACCGAGGATTCGGTGCGCCGCGCGGTGGCGATTCAGTTGATCATCAACCGTGAATGGGGACTCGCGAAGAATCAGAATCCGAATCAGGGCAGCTTCGTGATCGAGGAACTGACTGATCTGGTGGAAGAGGCGGTGCTCGCCGAGTTCGACCGGCTGACCGAGCGCGGTGGCGTGCTCGGCGCGATGGAAACCGGGTATCAGCGCGGGCGCATTCAGGACGAGTCGATGTTGTACGAGCATCGCAAGCATGATGGCTCGTATCCGATCGTCGGCGTGAATACGTTTTTGAGCGCGCATCCGCACGAGGCGCCGCAGCCGATCGCGCTAGCCCGTTCCACCGACGACGAAAAGCAGAGCCAGTTGCAACGTCTGCGCGCTTTCCAGGCGCGGCATCGCGACGCTGCGCCCGCCGCGCTCGAACGCCTGAAGCGCGCGGTGATCGACGATGAAAACGTGTTCGCGGTGCTGATGGACGTCGTGCGTGTCTGCTCGCTCGGGCAGATCACGCACGCGTTGTTTGAAGTGGGCGGGCAGTACCGCCGCAATATGTAAGTCGGGCTGCGCGGTGATCGCTGCGGCTCGGCGTGAAGCCGGGCCGCAGTGCAAAACCGTCCAGATTAAGCGCCTCAGATCCAGCGCCCCGAATCAAGCGCCTCCGCCGACGCGCTCCAAGCAAACGCGCAGCGCGCAACCCCGACCGAGTCACGCCGCGGTGCACCACCTCAGCGCGCAATCCCCAGCCGCGCCTTTGCGTCGTCATATTCCTTCGTCAAACGCCGCACCAATTCGCCCACGCTCGGCACGTCGTCCATCAGGCCGACGCCTTGGCCTGCGCCCCAGATGTCTTTCCACGCCTTCGCCTTGTCGCTGCCGAAGTTCATCGCGCTCTTGTCCGATTCCGGCAGCGCGTCCGGGTCCAGCCCCGCGTTCAGGATACTTTCGCGGATGTAGTTGCCATGCACGCCGGTGAACAGGTTCGTGTAGATGATGTCCGACGCCGTGGAATTGACGATCGCCTGCTTGTAGCTGTCGACCGCGTGGGCTTCCTTGGTCGCGATGAAGCGCGTGCCCATGTAGGCGAGGTCCGCGCCCATGGCCTGCGCCGCGAGAATCGAGCCGCCGTTGGCGATCGAGCCCGACAGCACGATCGGGCCGTCGAACATGCGCCGCACTTCGCCGACCAGCGCGAACGGCGAGGTCGTGCCGGCATGGCCGCCCGCGCCGGACGCCACCAGGATCAGCCCGTCGACGCCCGCTTCCAGCGCCTTCTGCGCATGGCGCAGATTGATCACGTCATGCAGCACGATGCCGCCGTAGCTGTGCACCGCATCGACGATTTCCCGCGCCGGCGCGCGCAGGCTCGTGATGAAAATCGGCACCTTATGTTCGACGCACACGCGTACGTCATGTTCGAGCCGCGTATTCGACTGATGGACGATCTGGTTGACGGCGATCGGCCCGATGACCGCGTCGGGGTTGGCCGCTTTGTGCTCGGCGAGCTGCGCCTGAATCTGCGTGAGCCATTCATCGAGCAGCTCGGCCGGGCGCGCGTTCAGCGCGGGGAACGAGCCGACGATCCCGGCCTTACATTGAGCCAACACGAGTTCGGGATAGCTGACGATGAACATCGGCGAGGCGACGACGGGCAGCGCGAGTTTTTGCAGGACGGCGGGCAATGCCATAGTGCGAGTCTCCTGATTTGAGCGGGCCGGTGCGTCGTTGCGCGCCCGGCGATGACTGAGTTTAGCGGCACATGGCTTGCGGCGCTTTTGCCAGCCGCAGCCATCCGAAAATTTAAGAACGGTCGTTCGATTATAGGCGAAGCGCGGCGAGCGCGTTCGATTGGGTCGTTTAGAACAGTTGGAAGGAGTGTTCAGGTTCTATGCTTGCGTGGGCTATCCCACCTCGCGTGGACACATCGGGCTTCTACAATGCAGGGACTCCAAAATCACGAGAGAGACGCCATGGCCTTCGAGAATTTCACGCCCTTTCGCGTCGCCGTGGGCGATGTCGATATTTTTGGAGTGAAGGGCGGGGCGGGGCCGCCTCTTCTGTTGCTGCACGGTCATCCGCAGTCGCATCTGATCTGGCAAAAGTGCGCCGCGCAACTGGCCCAACACTTCACCGTGATCGCCACTGACCTGCGCGGCTACGGCGCATCGGACAAACCGCCGAGCGACGCCGCGCACACACCGTATTCCAAGCGCGTGATGGCGGCCGATCAGGTCGCCGTGATGCGCCATTTCGGCTATGAACGTTTTCTCGTGTGCGCGCACGATCGCGGCGCGCGCGTCGCGCATCGCATGGCGCTCGATCATGCCGACGCCGTCGAGCGTCTGATGCTGCTCGACATCGCGCCGACGCTCGCGATGTACGAGGCCACCGACCGCGCCTTTGCGACGCATTACTTCCACTGGTTCTTCCTGATCCAGCCGGAGCCGCTGCCCGAAACGCTGATCGGCGCGAACCCGTCGGCCTATGTCGACGCGGTGATGGGCAGCCGTCACGCGGGTCTGGCGCCGTTCGAGCCCGCCGCGCTCGAAGCGTATCGCTCGGCCCTCGCGCAACCGGGCGCGGTACACGCGATGTGCGAGGACTACCGCGCGTCGGCGAGCATCGACCTGGAACACGATCGCGCCGACATCGAGCGCGGTCACAAGATTGGCTGTCCGCTGCGCGTGCTGTGGGGCGACAAGGGCGTGATCGAGAAGTGCTTCGACGCGCTGGCGGAATGGCGTCACGTCGCGCGCGACGTGAGCGGCCGTGCGCTGTCTTGCGGCCACTACATACCGGAAGAAGCGTCGGACGAACTGGTCGCCGAAATGCTGTCTTTCTTCGAAGCGGTCGAACAGTAAGCCTTTCTGCCCGTTCCGCTTCGCTCATACGCGAAGCCGCGCCCGCGCCTCGTTCAACCGAGCGGCGGCAAGCGGCGCGCGACCGGCGTCGACTTGACGATCGCGGTGCTGGTTTCCGCGCGCTCAGTGACCTTCGACAGAATCTCGTCCAACTGCTCGATCGAATGGAGGTACAGGCGACAGATGAAGCAATCGTCGCCCGTCACCTTGTCGCACTCGACGAACTCCGGAATCCGCCGGATCACCTCTTCCACCAGATGCAACTGGCCGGGCAACGGCTTCACGCGCACGATGGCCTGCAGCGTGTAGCCGAGCGCGCGTGGATCGATCTGCACCGTGAAGCGCTCGATCACGCCTTGCGCTTCGAGCCGACGCACGCGCTCTGCCGTGCTCGGCGCCGACAGGCCGACCTGACGCGCCAGTTCGCTGACCGGCTGACGCGCGTCTTCCGCGAGCGCGGCGAGCAGCGCCCGGTCCGTATCGTCGAGCGGGGCGGGTGTCGGAAGAGTAAGGCGTTTGATCATGACGGCCTTCGATTATTAGGGTGCATCGCGTGGACACTTCAGTTTAGCCATGTATTCGGGCGATCGGATTAATTACACTGCTCCTCATGCAGGAATCAATTCGAGGATCGAATCATGGCGTCAAATGAAATTCGCCGCGGGGCCGCGGAAATGACCATGGCGATGCTGATGTCCGGCACCATCGGCTGGCTGGTGGTGTCGTCGCAGCAAAGCCCGTTCAATGTCGTGTTCTTCCGCTGCATTTTCGGCGGCGCGACGCTGGCGCTCGTGTGCGCCGTGCTGGGGCTGTTCAAGCGGAAGCTCTTCTCGTGGAAGATGCTCGGCCTCGCGCTGCTCGGCGGCGCGGCGATCGTCATCAACTGGGTGCTGCTGTTCGCCGCGTATTCGCGCGCGTCGATCTCGATGGCGACGGCCGTCTATAACACGCAGCCGTTCATGCTGGTGGCGCTCGGCGCGTTGGTGTTCCGCGAGCGCATCAGCGCGTCGACAGTGGCCTGGCTGGTGGTCGCGTTCATTGGCCTCGTGTTCGTCGTGAAGGTCGAGCCGGCGGTGTTGGCGGTGCCGGGGCAATATCTGGTCGGCGTCGCGTACGCGGTGGGCGCGGCGGCGATGTACGCCGTGTCGTCGATCATTACGAAGCGGCTCAAGGGCACGCCCCCGCATCTGATCGCGCTGATCCAGGTGTCGCTCGGCGTGCTGATGCTCGCGCCATTCGTGCGCTTCGACGCGTTGCCCACAACCGGCGTGCAGTGGCTCGAGTTGGTCGTGCTCGGCGTCGTCAATACCGGCCTCATGTATGTGCTGCTGTACGGCGCGATCCAGAAGCTGCCGACCTCGATGACGGGCGCGCTCTCGTTCATCTATCCGGTGGTGGCGATCATCGTCGACCGGATTGCGTTCGGGCAAACGCTCGCGTGGATTCAGGTGCTCGGCGCAGTGCTGATTCTGGTGGCGGCGGCCGGCGTCAATCTCGGCTGGCGGATCGTGCCGCAAAAGCGCCTGTCGTCGACCTGACGGGCGTTGCGCCGTTGCGATGAATCACAATGCTACGGATTCCCGAGTAACCGAATGCGCGGATTGTTCATATCCGCGGACTAATGATTCAAAAGAGACGCGACTGCGGGGCCTGGTAACGTGACGTGTATGCGGCTTTAAAAGCGGACGTCAAACTTCTGTAGGGAAATCACCGATGCGGTCAAAAAACAGGCACGCGTATCATGCGTCTTGACGCTGATCACGTCCGACAGAATTTCCGCCGCTCGCCTGTAAGGGTCGAGCGGCTTTCTTTTTGTAGCGACGGTATCTAGCGTGCCTGTGTCAGCGGCGGCGCGTCAGGCCGCGCGCGCGGCGATGCGCTCGCCATCCACTTCCAGCGGTCCATTCCTGCCCGCCAACTCCTCTACGATCCCTCTCACCAGCGCGGGCCACTCGCCGCGCGGCTTGAGCATCGACGCGGCGGCGCGCATCACACCGGCTTCGTCGAGCATGTCCAGCAAGGTGTCGAAGCGCATTGCACGGACCTCGAGCAGCTTGAACACGATCAGCACCTTCAGCGCATTCCTGGCATTGCGTGCCGGATCGGCGCGCAGCCACGCAACACGCGAAAACGCGCGTTCAAGCGCCGGTTCGACATGCGTGAAGGGTGCGCCATGGCCGGGGATCACGAGGCGCACGTCGAGCTTCGCAATGGCTTCCAGCACGGCTTGCTCCTCGGCGAAACCGCTTTCGCCTTCCAATTCGGGAAAGATTACGCCGAAGCCGTTTTCCCACAGCGCGTCGGCGCTGATCAGGATGCGCTCCTCCGCGCAGTAGAGCATCAGCGAATGCGGATCGTGGCCCGGCGCACCGAGCACGTCCCAATCGAGCGCGCCGAGCCGCAACTGCGCGCCGGGCGCGATCGTTCCTGTGAAGGTGAAGCGTTCGCAGGTCTGGCCGGTGGCGCGAAACGTGAGGCGCGTTTCGTCCCACTCCTGCACGGCACCGGCTTCCGAGGCCGGAATGACGGTGCGGCACGGCCACGTCGCCTGCAGGAGCGCGTTGCCGCCGCAATGGTCCGAATGCAGATGCGTGTTGACAATCAGATCGAGCGGCCGCGCGCCAAGTGCTTGCCGCACGAGGGCGAGCGTTTGCGGCGCGTGCGTGGCATAGCCGGTATCGACAAGCGCGGCGCAGGGGGCGTCCACCAGCAGCACATTGTTCGACGAGAGCCAGCCGCGTTCGAAAACCCGAATCGATTCCGGTAGCGTGATCATGATGGGTCGCGCGCGGCGTTTGTATTCGCGGACGCTTCCGGTTTCGCCATCACAAGAATCGTCGACGAACCGACCAACATGGTCTCGCCACGCTGATTCACGACCGAGCCTTCGAGATGCGTCAGGTCGCCGTTCAAACTCGGCTTCCAGTAAGCGTGCTTCACGCGCCAGGTGATCGTGAGCGTGTCGTTCGCATGGACGGCTTTCTTCAGCTTGATATCGAACTCGAGACCGAGCGGTTGCGCGTAGGTCGAGTAATGCGTCGCGAGCAGCGCCATGAAATGCGCGGTCGGTTGCGTGCCGGACGCGATCAGCCCGCCGAAGCGGCTTTGCGCGGCATACGCATCATCGTGATGCAGCGGGTTATGGTCGTTGACGAGCGAGGCGAACGATTTCACCGAATCAGCCGATAGCTCCAGCGTCGAACTGAACGTTTCGTCAACCGTGACGATGCGCGGCGCGGCGTTCATCGCGGCGCCTTCGGCTGGCTCGCGACGAACTCCGCGTGGCGTACCTCGATCGCGTCCCAGACCGCGCGCTTCGCGTCGTCGTCGAACAACGACCAGCCGGCGATTTCGTCGATGGTGCGCAGGCATCCTTCGCACCAGCCGGTCGACGCGTCCATCCTGCACACGTTGATGCAAGGCGACGGCACGGCGTGGTGGTCTTCGTTATCGAGGCCTGCTGTCATCATCGTCATCGCGTCACGCCGTCTCGCGCAGCGCCACGTCGATCACCGGCGCGTTCGTGAGCGCGATCAGTTCCTGCGCGGTCAGATTGAACACCGCATGCGGATGCCCCGCGGCTGCCCACAGACTGTCGAGTTCGAGCAGATCGGCGTCGATCAGCGTGACCGGCTCGGTCGCATGCCCGATCGGGCAGACGCCGCCGATCGCATAGCCGGTTTTTTCGCGGACAAACTTCGCGTCCGCCCGGCCGATGTCGCCGACCTGCGCGGCGACTTTCTTTTCGTCGACGCGATTGGCGCCGCTCGCGATCACCAACACCGGCGCGTCGTCTTCACGGCGGCGAAACAGGATCGACTTGGCGATCTGCGCGACCGAGCAGCCGAGGCCCGCGGCGGCTTCGGCGGAGGTCTTGCCGGTTTCCGGCAGCATCACGATTCGACCCGCGTGACCGCGTTCGCGCAACAGCAGCGCGACGCGGCGCGCCGAGTCGGGCAGCGCGGTGAGATCGTCGGATTCGAGAGAAGCGTGGTCCGTCATCGTTTCAGGTCCTGATTGATTGCGTGAGTGTTCAGCGGCCGCGTCGAGCCGGCCTCAGACGCAGTTGGCCGCTTCGTTGCGCGCTTTGGCGAGCAGCGCTTTACCGGCACGCGAGACATTCGGCTTACCGATCGACGTCGAGATGAAATCGCCGATCGCGACGACTTGCGCGAGGTCGATGCCGGTCTCGATGCCGAGGCCGTTCATCAGATACAGCACGTCTTCGGTCGCGACGTTGCCGGTCGCGCCCTTCGCATACGGACAGCCGCCGAGGCCCGCCACCGACGCGTGATAAATCTCGATGCCTTCCTGCAACGCTGCGTAGATGTTGGCGAGCGCCTGACCATAGGTGTCGTGGAAGTGGCCGGATAGACGCTCGCGCGGAAATACCTGCGTGACCGCCTCGAACACTTCGCGCGTGCGCTTTGGCGTGCCGACGCCGATCGTATCGGCGATATCGATCTCATCGCAGCCCAGCGCCGCGAAACGCTGGACCACATCCACCACCGACGCGACCGGCACTTCGCCTTGGTACGGACAGCCCAACGCGCACGAGACGCTGCCGCGAATCCGCAGGCCGTGTTCCTTCGCCGCCTGCGCGACAGGCGCGAACCGGTCGATGCTTTCCGCGATGCTGCAGTTGATGTTCTTCTGCGAAAACGCTTCGCTGGCGGCGCCGAAAATCACGATCTCGTCGGCACGCGCGGCGAGCGCGCCCTCGAAGCCGCGCAGATTCGGCGTCAGCACCGAGTAGATCGTGCCGGGACGTCGTTCGATGCCCGCCATCACGTCGGCGCCGTCGGCCATCTGCGGCACCCATTTCGGCGACACGAACGAAGCGGCCTCGACATTACGGAAACCCGCCGCCGACAAACGGTTGATCAACTCGATCTTGGTCGCGGTAGCGACGAATTCTTTTTCGTTCTGCAGTCCGTCACGCGGACCGACTTCGACGATTTTCACTTGCTGGGGTAGGGCCATGATGTGTCTCCTGCCGCGCGTGGCGGCGCTCCTTCAATGGGATTCGATGGGTTCAGTATCCGCGTTCGATATTCACCACGCCGCTAACCGTGTCGCCGCGCACGAGCGCGGTGATCTTCTGCGCGACCTGGGCGACGCTTTCTTCGCGCAATGTCAGCGCGGACACGTGCGGCGTGATCGTGATACGCGGCTCCTGCCAGAACAGATGATCCGGTGGCAACGGTTCCTCGCGGAACACGTCGAGTGTGGCGGCGGTGAGCTGCCCGCTCGCGAGCGCGTCGACCAAATCCTGTTCGACCAGATGCCCGCCGCGTGCCACGTTGATCAGATACGCGCCGGGCGCGAGCTTCGCGAAGGTGCGCGCGTTCAGCACATCGCCCGTATCCGGAGTATGCGGCAGCAGATTGACCAGCACTTTCACGCCGTCGAGAAACGCGTCGAACTGCGCTTCGCCGGCGAACGTCGTGATGCCGTCGATCTGCCGCGGGCTGCGGCTGTAGCCGCGCACCGGCAGGCCGAACGCCGCGAGCGTTTGTGCGACATGCGCGCCGAGTACGCCGAGTCCCAGCACGCCGACCGTGAAGGTGTCACGCGGATGCGGCTCGAGCACTTCCCAACGGCGCTCGCCTTGCAGTGTCTGATACTCGTCGAAACGACGCAGGTAGCGGAGCACCGCGTGCGTCACATACTCGGCCATTTGCGGCGCCATGCCGGTGTCCTCCAGCCGGATCAGTTGCGCGTTGCGCGGCAGCGTACCAGGCTGTTCATGTTCGAGCGCGAGGATTGCGTCGACGCCCGCGCCGAGATTGAAGATCGCGCGCAGATCGTCGCGGCCGGCCAGCATTTCACGCGGCGGCCGCCACACGACCGCGAAGTCGGCCGGCGCGGTATCGCCCAGCTGCCATTCGCGCAGATCGGCCTTCGGCAGCGCGCGGGCGAAGTCGTGCAGCCACGCGGCGGCGTCGGCATGCGGCATGTAGAAGAGAATTTTCATACGGTCCGGAAGGCGCCTGCGAGATCGGGTCGAGTAACGAAGAAGCCACGGCATGACCGGCGCGACGGTCGCGGCATTGCGGACGACGCTTGCGACATGAGGCCTCCTCCTTTTATGGATAGGCTTCATTCTACTTTTTCGACGCGATTCGCGCGCGTTTGCGTACGGGCGTGCGGTTCGAAGGTGTTTTTTCGCCGCGGGGCCCATATCCGGCGGCGCATTTGTTCGCGCATTTGCCCGCGCGTTTGTCCGATAAACAAAGCACAAAAACTTGGTTCGCCCGCACGGCGCCCGGCGGGACAATCATTACCCGGATTCCCGCAGCGAGGCACACACATGCTTTCATGCACCAAATCGACATGGCCGCCGCGGCTCGTCACCGTTCCCGGTCTGCACGGCAGCGAGGGCGCGCACTGGCAGACCTGGCTGGAGCGGCAATTCGCGCGCTCGCTGCGCGTCGAGCAAGCCGACTGGGACGCACCGGACCTCGCGCAGTGGTCGAAATCGCTGCGCGATCTGCTGGCGCGTGAGCGCGGGCCGTTCGTGCTGGCCGCGCATAGCTTCGGTTGCCTTGCGACCGCGTATGCGTTGCAGCAGGCCTCGTATGCGAACGACGTGGTCGGCGTGCTGTTCGTGGCGCCCGCGAGTCCGCAGAAATTTGCCTTCGCGGGACCGTTCGACGCGCGGCGTCTCGGCGTGCCGTCGATCCTGATCGGCAGCGAAACCGATCCGTGGATGCCGCTCGCCGGTTCGCGCGATCTCGCGCAACGCTTCGGCAGCGCGTTCGTCAATCTCGGCGACGCTGGGCATATCAATACCGCGGCCGGTTTCGGTCCGTGGCCGCGCGCCAAGTATTTCGTCGATACGCTGGTGCATTGCGCGGCGCCGCTGCGTTTCCGCGAGGAGTCGTTCGAGGCCGCACAGCACGCGTTCGTGTGAGTGATTGGGCCGCGGCGTTCGCGCGTCGAGTGACGCGCGAACGGGCCACTGGCCAAGTAAGCGATCCGTTAGAATCCCGCTTCACGCTGCACGTTCGTGCGGCCACCGGTTTTCATCATCGATAGGCGGGGACAAGATGGCAGGCAAGACGGGGACATCGCGCTGGCTCGCAGCCGGCATGACGGCAATCACGCTCGCGCTGGCGGGTGTGTCGACGGCACACGCGGATACATCGCTGCTCAACGTGTCGTACGACGTGACGCGCGAGTTGTACAAGGACATCAACGCCGGTTTCATCGCGGCGTACAAGCAGAAGAGCGGCGAGAACGTCTCGATCCGCCAGTCACATGGCGCGTCGAGCGCGCAAGCGCTGTCGGTGCTGCAAGGCCTGCAGGCCGACGTGGTGACGATGAACCAGCCGAACGATATCGACCTGCTCGCCGAGAAAGGTCAACTGGTGCCGGCCAACTGGCGCACGCGTCTGCCGGATGACAGCGCGCCGTACACCACGACGATGGTGTTCCTGGTGCGCAAGGGCAATCCGAAGCACATCAAGGACTGGGACGATCTTGCCAAGTCGGGCGTGCAGGTGATCATCGCGAATCCGAAGACATCGGGCAACGGACGTTACTCCTATCTGGCCGCATGGGGTTATCGCAAGCAGCACGGCGGCACCGACGCGCAGGCGCTCGATTTCGAAAAAGAGATCTTCAAGAACGTGCCGGTGCTCGACACGGGCGGCCGCGGCGCGACGACCACGTTCACGCAACGCGGCATCGGCGACGTGCTGGTGACGTTCGAAAACGAAGTGGCGCTGATGGACACGGGCGTGGGCGGGGGCAATTTCGAGGCGGTGTATCCGTCGGTGAGTCTGCTGGCCGCGCCGCCGGTGTCGATCGTCGACAAGGTGGTCGACAAGCGCGGCACGCGCAAGGAAGCGCAGGCGTATCTCGACTATCTGTGGTCGCCGGCTGCGCAGGACATCATCGCGCAGCATCATCTGCGTCCGCGTGACAAGACCGTGCTCGCGAAGCATGCGGCGGAGTTCAAGCCGATCAAGACGTTCACGGTGGAAGAGATGTTCGGTAGCTGGCAGAAAGCGCAGCAAACGCATTTCTCCGATGGCGGGACGTTTGATCAGATCATCGTCGATAAGAAGTAAATTTTTGGCGGCGTAAGTCAGTAAAAAGGCTGCCTCAAACAACGAGGCAGCCTTTTTTATTGCGCGTGCTTTATCTCACGCGGTGCATGCGCTCAGTTCGGCGCAGCATGCTTATCGCAGCCATGCTCGCAGCCGCTTTGATCGAGCGGCATCTGTTGCGCGGCCTCGGCGCGAATGCCGAGACGTTCGAGCAGCTTGCGGTCCGCTTCTGCTTGCGGGTTGCTGGTGGTCAGCAGCTGGTCGCCGTAAAAAATCGAATTCGCGCCGGCGAGGAAGCACAATGCCTGCAGCGCTTCGTCCATCTGCTCGCGTCCGGCCGACAGACGCACCATCGCGCGCGGCATGGTGATGCGCGCAATCGCGATCGTACGCACGAATTCGAACGGGTCGATCGCTTCGGTGCCGGTCAGCGGCGTGCCTTCCACCTGCACCAGATTGTTGATGGGCACCGACTCCGGATACGGCTCCATGTTCGCCAGTTGCGCGATCAGACCGGCGCGCTCACGGCGCGATTCACCCAGGCCGACAATCCCGCCGCAGCACACGTTGATGCCCGCATCGCGTACACGTTCGAGCGTGTCGAGGCGGTCCTGATACGTGCGCGTCGAAATGATCTGCCCGTAGAACTCCGGCGACGTGTCCAGGTTGTGGTTGTAGTAGTCGAGACCCGCTTCGCGCAGTCCTTGCGCCTGATGCGTTTCGAGCATGCCGAGCGTCACGCAGGTTTCCAGACCCATGGCCTTTACGCCACGAATCATGTCCTTGATCGGTTCGAGGTGACGGTCTTTCGGATTACGCCACGCGGCACCCATGCAGAAGCGCGTCGCGCCGTTTTCCTTGGCGACCTTCGCGGCGGCGAGCACTTCGTCGACCGGCATCAGCTTGTCGGCCTGCAGGCCCGTGTCGTGATGCACAGACTGCGGACAGTACGCGCAATCTTCTTCGCAGCCGCCGGTCTTGATCGACAGCAGCGTCGACAGTTGCACGGTGTTCGCATCGAAATGCTCGCGATGGGTTTGCTGTGCCTTGAACATCAGGTCGTTGAACGGCAGTTCGTACAACGCGACGATGTCGGCGACGCGCCAGCGCGCGACCTGTTTCGCGCCGGCTGCTGCGTTGGCATTGTTGGTTGCCGCGGCTGTGTCGGCGGGCGTCGGAGCGATGTTCAGTTGCGTCATGTCGTCAATCCTCATGGATGGATATGTGAGTTTTTCAACGCTGCGTGTGCCGCAGCGTCTGCAAAAGCCGGTTGATGTCGAGTTGGTCCGCTGCGAGCTCGGGCGAAGCCGGACTCAGATTCGGCACGATGCCGAGCAGCGGCGCGTCGTATTCGCGCGCGAGATGCTCGCGGATCGACGCGATGTTTTCGTCGGGGAACGTCATGTCCGGATCGATGCGGTTCGCGACCCAGCCGGCGAGCGTGAGCCCGCGCGCGGCGATCGCTTCGGCGGTGAGCAGCGCATGGCTGATGCAGCCGAGCCGCATGCCGACCACCAGCACGACCGGCAGCTTCAACGCGACGGCAAGATCGGCGGTGTCCTGCGTGGTCGTCAACGGCACACGAAAGCCGCCGACGCCTTCCACGACGACGATCTCCGCGCGCTTGAGAGCTTGCGCATGACAGTCGACGATGTGGTCGAGATCGAACGTGACGTTTTCCAGCGCGGCCGCGATATGCGGCGCGGCCGGTTCCTTCAGCAGATACGGCGTGCGCATCTCGGGCGGCAGCAGGACATTCGACGCGGCGTCGAGTTGGTCCGCGTCTTCGTTATGCAGCACGCCGTTCAGTTCGAATGCGCCGGCGGCGATCGGCTTCATCGCAGCAGCTTGCAGGCCTTCGCGGACGAAACCGCGCAACAGCGCCGACGAGACGAACGTCTTGCCGATTTCCGTATCGGTGCCGGTGACGAATAAGGACAGTGCGTTTTGACCTGCGCTACTCATGCCGCCTTCACTCCGAGTTGCTGCAAGCCTGCTTCGAGCCGATCGAGGTCCGCCTGCGAGTGCGCAGCCGACAGCGAAATACGCAAACGCGACGTGCCGCTGGGCACGGTCGGCGGACGGATCGCCGGCACCCACAGACCCGCGCGATCGAGCGTGGCCGCGATATCGAGCGTGGCCTCGTTCGCGCCGACGATGAGCGGTTGCACGGCCGTATGCGAGTCGACCGGTAGCCACGGTGTGGCCTTCAGCATGGCGCGCGTGCGTTCGATCAGTTGCTGAAGATGCGCGCGCCGCGCGTCGCCTTCCTCGCCACCGATGATGCGCAGGCTCGCCGACACCGCGTGCGCCGCTGCCGGCACCGACGCCGTGGTGAAGATGTACGGACGCGCGCGCTGCACGAGCCACTCGATCACTGTCTCATGCGCAGCGACGAATGCGCCGGAAACACCGGCCGCTTTGCCGAGCGTGCCGATCGAAATGAGGTTCGGCGAGCGCAGCGCGGCTTGCGCGATTGCACCGCGGCCTTGCGGGCCGAGCACGCCGAAGCCGTGCGCATCGTCGACGATCAGCCAGGCGCCGTGTTGCTCCGCGAGTTCGAGCAGACGCGGCAGCGGCGCGATATCGCCGTCCATGCTGAAGACGGTATCGGAGACGATCACCTTGACGTCGGCGTCCGAGGCTTCGAGCATCGCGCTCAGCGCTTCTGTATCGCAGTGCGGGTAGATCTGCACATCGGCGCGGGACAGGCGCGCGCCGTCGATCAGCGACGCGTGATTCAGCGCATCGGAGAAGAGCGTCGTGCCGCGGCCCGCGAGCGCGGTGAGCGTGGCGAGATTCGCCATATAGCCGGTGCTGAAGTAGAGCGCGCGCGCATTGTCGACAAAGCCGCCCGCGAATTCCGCGAGATCGTCTTCGAGTTGTGCATGCGCGCGCGAATGGCCGCCGAGCAGATGCGAGCCGCCGCTACCCGCGCCGTAGCGTTGCGCGCCTTCAGCGATGGCCGCGATGAGTTGCGGATGCGCGGCAAGACCAAGATAGTCGTTGCTGGCGAAGCCGATCATTTCGCGGCCGTCCACTGTCATGTGCGCCGCGCACGGCGTATCGGCAATGCGGCGGCGACGGCGCAGGCCGCGCGCGTCGATTTCCTTGAGGCCTTCGGCGAGTGTGTCGAGCAGGTGCATTAGCGGGTCTCCGCGAGCGTGGCTTCGAAGGTTTCGCGCGTGCGCGAGGCGAGCAGCGCGAGCTCTTCGTCGTCGAGGATATAAGGAGGCATCAGATACACCGTGGTCGAAATCGGGCGCAGCAGCAGTTCGCGCTGCAACGCGTTTTCGAAGAAGCGGCGCGAGAACGTTTTGGCTTGCTGAGCATCGTCGATCACGGCGTCGAACGCGAAGATCGTGCCGCACTGACGCAGATTGCGGACTTGCTTGTGCTCGGCGAGCGGCGTGAGCGCGGCCTTCAGCTTCGCGGACTTCTGCGCGTTGACGGCGAGCACGTTGTCGCTCGCGAACAGATCGAGCGTGGCGAGCGCCGCGCGACACGCGAGCGGATTGCCGGTGTACGAATGCGAGTGCAGGAAGCCGCGAGCGGTGTCGTCGTGATAGAAGGCTTCGAAAATTTCATCGCGGGACAGCACGATCGAGAGTGGCAGATAGCCGCCGCTGATGCCTTTCGACAGACAGAGAAAGTCCGGCCAGATGCCGGCCTGTTCGCATGCGAAGAAGGTGCCGGTGCGTCCACAGCCGACGGCGATTTCATCGGCGATCAGATGCACGCCGTACTGATCGCACAAGGCGCGCAATCCCGCGATATACGACGCGTCGTGCATGGCCATGCCGGCCGCGCACTGCACGAGCGGTTCGACGATCAACGCGGCGATTTTCGCGGCGCGCGCGTCGAACAGCGAGCGAACGTGATCGAGCGCACGGCGGGCAACATCGGCGGCGGTTTCGTCCGCTTGCGCGAGGCGCGCGTCGGGCGATGCCACGACGTGCGCGTGGCGGATCAACGGATCGTAGGCGTCCTTGAAGAGCGCGACATCGGTGACGCCCAGTGCGCCGATGGTTTCGCCGTGATAGCTGTTGGCGACGCAGACGAATTCCTGCTTATCGGCGAAACCGCGATTGCGCCACGAGTGGAAGCTCATTTTCAGGGCGATTTCGACGGCGGACGCGCCGTCCGATGCGAAGAACGCGTGGCCTAGCGTGTTATTCGTCAGCGCGCTGAGGCGCTCCGCGAGTTCGATGGCCGGTTCATGCGTGCAGCCGGCGAGCATGGCGTGTTCGAGCGTGTCGAGCTGGTCTTTCAGTGCCGCGTTAATACGCGGATTGGCGTGACCGAACAGGTTGACCCACCAGGAGCTGATGGCATCCAGATATCGATGACCGGCGCGATCGTAGAGCCATGCGCCTTGGCCGCGCGCGACGGGCACCAGCGGCAGGCGTTCGTGGTGCTTCATCTGCGTGCAGGGGTGCCAGACGGCTCGGAGGCTGCGGGCGATCCAGTCTTCGGGGGCTGCTGATGGTGGTGCTGGGTTTTCCAAAGGGGTACTCCACGGGGTGCTTTTTTGCCGCTGCGCGGCGTGGCTTTTTAGGGCCTTTTCGAACGTGCTGCGCTTGCGTTTTCTTGCCGCTGCGCGGGGCCTCGGTGGGCTTGCGGGGTCGAGATTAGCGGTTTATTTCGTGCTGTGCACTAGGGGTGTGAGCGCGGTTTTTGCCTGCGGCGCTGGGGTTTGGCGATGTTCAGGGCAGGTGGTTTCTGTTTCTGCGTGAAGGTCGCTGTTCGGCGGAGTTGACGACGGCAAAGTAGTTGCAACTTACTGGCGGGAATTTGGGGTTTTGGCCTGCTCGGCGCGTGTTTTTTGCCTGTGTTCTGTGAGGTGTTGGCCTTTCCTTGAATTCACG
>NZ_JAQQEK010000035.1:0-88263 GCF_046027355.1 Paraburkholderia sediminicola
CACGGGAGAACGATGGGACGGGGTTGTATTACTATCGCAATCGGTACTACAGCCCGCAAACCGGACGGTTCATAAGTGAAGATCCGATCGGGTGGGCGAGTGGGCAGACGAATGCGTATGCCTATGTGGGTGGGAATCCGGTTCAGTTCACGGATCCGTATGGGCTCGGGCCATGGGATAACCCATACGGGCTTCCGAAGGACTTTTGGAATTGGTATCACGACAGTGGCAATATGAAAGGGGAAAAAGGATCCAACGGCCAAGTACCTAAGGACGAGGCACGAGGAGCGTACTTAGAGTGGTTGCGTCTGGGTAAGCCGGGCCCCGAGTGCAAATGATGCAACATCCCCTTGAAGCCTATCGTTGGGACGGGATATGAAACTCAACATCCGGGTCGATGCTCAATTCCATGAGTTGCAGACCGTGCAAATTGACAGAATGAAAGAGACTTTTTCCGTTCAAGAAAGAGAGGGGCGGGACGGGCGAAAGATATTTCATGTTTGGCTCTCCTCCAGTGAGCGTATCGTTGATGACGTAGATGCGGAAATTCAGAATTTTTTGAGGAATTTGCAAAGATGCGGGTTCGATGAGAAATTAGAAAACACCTTACGCATTGCCGTATTCTATAAATTGAGTGAAACGATTGTGTTTTCGTTTTACGCGTCATCAAAAACGCTCAGGTTGTTGGCGGATTGCGGCATGTCGCTCGAGACGATCGGATACCCCTGTTCCGACGATGAGGCTCAGTAAGATAAGATTGCCGTTTGCGAGCGAGGCGGGAGGGGGCGCGGGTGCCCCTTCGAAATTCGATATGTTCACAACCTTTTCGGCTACGACGAGACACCCCAACTGTTGACGCTTCGCGTGCGCCGCTGCCCCGTTGTACTACTATCGCAATAGGTACTACAGCCCGCAAACCGGACGGTTCATCAGTGAAGATCCGATCGGGTGGGCCAGTGGGCAGACGAATGCGTATGCTTATGTGGGTGGGAATCCGGTGCAGTTCAGCGACCCATCTGGGTTGCAGGCAATTCCCATCCTTCCGCCACCTCCACCGGCTGGGCCGGGTTGCAGTCCGGGCTCGGGAGGTGTTCCGCAATGGTTTAGCGATCTGTTTGTGGGTCGACTTTTAACAGGCCGAGTAAGACGCCGAATAAAGGCGAGGCAGGGTCAGTCTACGTGAATCCCGGCAGCGGGCAGGAGCGAGGTTATGGCGCTGACGGATGGCCGGATTCGGATGTTGACTGGGACCAACACCATGGCCCAAATACGCCTGTGCCGCACGGGCATGACAGGGGGCGTAAGGAAAATGGCGATCCTACCCGCGGAAATCCTGTCCCCATTCATGGTCCGTGGCAACCAAAATGATGGACGGAAAAATGACTATCAGTGACGTCTCCTCCGATAACTGCTCCTTGCACGATGCAGAAATAGTCTCGATCAGCGTGGATCGAAACATATCGGTATGCAGGATCGGCTTGTTACGTGTCGCGGGACAATGTTGCACAATCGAGTTAATCGGCGTTAAAGCATTTCGCGCCGAAGATTTCGTATTGCAAAATGTAGTAAGCCGAATGTTAAGGTCCTCAGCAAAACAATTTTCGACGGAGGCGATCGACTATTGGATGACTTGGGCTACCAGTTTTTCTGATACCGACTCCTGGCTGAAGCCTGACTCTAAGCATCATTGGTTGGCGGCCTTCAATGAAGGGAGGCTGGAGCTGTTAGTTTTCGAGTCATCGATCGGAGCGCAGATAGCCGTGGTCTGCGAACGAGTAATGTTTCGACCACGAGAGTCTGAAGTTGCTCGGATAGATAGTATCTAGTACAGAAGGCGGCAATGCGGCTCTTCGAATTGGCGAATTCGGAGTTCGGGCTATCGGTGGCCAATTGAGCATGATTACGTTCGGCCAATGCAACTACGACGCGGTCGCCCGACTGCAAGCGGGTGACTGTCGAGGCAGTACCGATGTATTACTATCGCAATAGGTACTACGACCCAACCAAAGCCCGATTCGTCAGTGAGGATCCGATCGGGTGGGCGAGTGGGCAGACGAATGCGTATGCTTATGTGGGGTGGGAATCCGGTACAGTTCAGCGATCCAATGGGGTTGCAGGCAGTTCCGGTTCCTATGCCTCCTCCAACTGGGCCGAGTCGCAATCCGGGTTCGGGAGGCGTTCCGAAATGGTTTAGCGATCTGTTTGATGGGTCGACTTTTAATAGGCCAAAGAATCCACCCGATGAGGGCCCGGCAAATGGTTGGATTGAGGGTCCGCGCCGGGGGCGTGAATATGGACCGGATGGTTTGCCGCAGGGCGACTATGACAAACCGCATCAAGGCAACGAGGTGGATCACGTGCATGAATGGCCAGGGGGCTCGCGCGAGGAGCCGGGACGCCCTTGCTCGCCGTGGCGCCGAAAACCGTGACAGACGGGAGCGCATCGATGATTGATTTCTCTGGTTTCGTGGAGGCGCGTGTCACTGGAATCACCTTTACTGAGGACGATAAAGGCGTCAGCATTTTTTTCCGCGGACAGGCCAGGCAGCGTTTCACTCTGGTTGCGGAAGGAGTGGATCGCTTTGTTGCTGATGAATTCCGCGAGCAGAACATTGTTGACAGAGTTCATCTGTGGGATTCGGCGAGTGAACCGAATGACTATCGGGATTCGCTAGCGCTTCTGTTGTCCGGGGTGAGTGGTGACCAGAGGGATGAGGCAGCCTGGTCACCGGTGATTGAGCGCGAAGTGATTGCGATCGAACGAGGGGAAAAAGTGTTCGTTGAGATCGAGCCTGTGTACGGCGGATGGATTGTTCTTCTTGCGAAGAGCGTAGCCTTAAACAGGTAGATGTGTTTGGGAATCAAGTTGTGACGGAAGGGCCGCTTTGCGGCCCTTCTGCGTTTAAAGCGGCGTAATGATGAGCCGCTGGTACTCGACGGTGATACGCACGCGGGATCCGGGCTCAAAGCCGGCGGTCTCGATCCAGCGCCCGGAGAGCTTCATCCACGAAAAGGTAGGCGACCCCTTGCGCATATGGAAGGCTGGCGTGCCGGTTTTCTGATAGCGCCAGGACTGCTGGATGGTGACAGACCGTTCGGTGACGGGCGCCGGTGGTGCTTTATGTGTGTGAATCACACACTTTATGATTGGCGTCAGCCATGACCGACTCTCTTGATATGTATTGAACTAGACTAAATCTGACAGTGGTTGGTTTCTCGTGCTGTTTGCGCTGGCGCGAAGGGCGTAGCCCGGAGCGACAACGCAAACAGCAAACCGCAAGGAGTCCGCCATGACTCAGGAACAGAAGGTCATCCGTGCCAAGCTCGGCATGCTGGAGTTGGCACGACAGCTTGGCAATGTCAGTCAGGCCTGTCGTGTAATGGGCTATTCCCGCGACAGCTTCTACCGTTTCAAGGACCTGTACGAAACAGGCGGTGAAGCGGCGCTGCAGGAAATCTCGCACCATCGCCCGATCATCAAGAACCGCGTGGATCCTCAGGTCGAGGCCGCCGTGCTCGAACTGTCGCTGGAGTTGCCCGCCTACGGCCAGATACGCATCGCCAACGAGGTACTTAAACGGCACGCCCTGAGCGTCTCGCCGCAGGGCGTGCGCGGCGTCTGGTTGCGCCATGACCTTCAGACCATGAACAAGCGTCTCAAGGCTCTGGAGGCCAAATCCGCCCAGGAAGGGATGGTGCTGACCGAGTCGCAACTGGCCGCGCTCGAGCGCGCCAAGCTGGAAAAGGAAACGCACGGTGAGTTCGAATCCGAATGTCCCGGCTACTGCGGCGCCCAGGACACCTTTTACGTTGGCACACTTAAAGGCGTGGGCCGTGTCTATCAGCAGACCTTTGTCGATACCTACTCAAAGGTCGCGTTTGCCAAACTCTACGATCGCAAGACGCCGTTGCCGGCCGCCGATCTGCTCAACGATCGCGTCGTACCGTTCTTCGACAGCTTTGACATCCCGCTCGCACGCGTGCTTACCGATCGGGGCACCGAATACTGCGGTAACCCCGAGCATCATGAATATGAGCTCTATCTGGCGGTGGAAAACATCGACCACACCCGCACCAAAGCGCGCTCTCCGCAAACCAACGGCATCGTCGAACGCCTTCACAAAACCATGCTCAACGAGTTCTACCGCGTCACCTTCCGCAAGAGGATTTACGACTCGATCCCGGCCTTGCAGGCTGATCTGGACGTATGGCTTGACCAGTACAACAACGAGCGCGAACATCAAGGACGATGGTGCTACGGCAAGACGCCAATGCGCACGTTTCTCGACTCCCTTGATCTTGCCAGGGAGAAACTGATCCCTTACTGATCGGCTTCGTTACTTCGTTTCCCGACTATCTGTCAGATCGGGTCCAGGCTAATACACTTGATAAGAGTGGGCGATAGTCAGCAGGAGTGAATGTTGGTAGCACTCATCGCCCGGAACCTGTCCGCACTTCGTTGACGGCGTTACATCACCCTCTTACGCGCCCCTGAACATCGATTGCGCTCTACCCCACCCGCCGCTGCCTAAACCCCTCAATAACCCAGACACTCATCAACCCCGCACTCACGCAGGCGATAATGTCCGGCTTATAAATCGCCAGCGCCATCCACACAAGGTTCGCATACCCGCGAAAAAACGCCGGTATCGCGGCGCGCAGATCATTCCAACGCGTCGTCGCCAGCACGCCGCCCGCTGCCGACATCACCGTAAACAACGCCCACGCGAACTGCGTCGCACGCACTTCACGCTGCAACAGCAACACGATCAACGCTGCGAATCCAGCGAACCACAAAGGCGCGCAAACCCAAAACAACAGCGGCCGACGCGCGATCCATCCGCGCCATTCCGCTTGCGAAAACGAAACGAAGAACGCGAACAGCACACCATGCGCATAAGGCATCAACCACGCATGCGAGTCCATGGCGAGCCAGTGGCCCGCAAAGCCCAATGCCGTCGCGCTGAATGCGGCGAGTATCGCGAGCTCCTTGATAGGCGGCCAGCCGTGAATCAGCGCTGCCCAGATCGTACAGACGCCCAGCGTGGCCATCGCGATCGATGTCGAACGGCCGCTGCCGTCCTCACATAGCGCAACAGTGGTTGCGCCGAGCCAGACAGGGATCCAGCCATAACGCAGCCAGCTGACCGAGCGCAACGCCCGCAGCCGCTGTTGCTGCGGCTCGGACAGCAGCACGGTCGTGGCGGCGACAGTCACCAGCGCGAGCATCAGCGTCGACAGAAGAATGCCCGACTGAGCGGGCGACCATTGATCGAACCATCGGCTGCTATTGGGGTTCAGTGAAGCGTCTGCGAACAGCAAACCACACCACGCGTTCAACGCGAGCGCCGGTCCAAACAGACGGCCCGCGCCGATGCGAAATTTGAGGCAACGTCCCCAGAAATCGACTTTCTCGGCATCGAGTCGCAGCCGCACGACATTCGGATGGTAGCGGCCAAGCGCGGTCAATAGCTGCTCCATCTCGGCGCGCACGCCGGCACGAAGCAGCGCTCGCGCGCCGGCCGCCATTTGCGGCAACGGACCTTCGAGCAATGCCATTGCGCTCGTGAAGCGCAGGCGCAGCGTGTTGTAGTCCTCGTCGGCGAATACGCGGTTCAGCGCGAGCGTGGCGATCGCCGCGTTGCGGCGCCGCAGATGCGCAGCGTTGTCCCGCCAGCCGAGAACAGCGCTCAAATTCATGCGCAGCGTGGCGGATGTGTCCTCGTTCAGACAATGACACAGCGCCTGCCATTCGAGTTCATCGCGTGTTGCAATGTTGACGACGGCGGCGAATAGATCCTGCAACGATCGGCGCGACTCGAGGTCTTCCGCTTGCGCGATGAAGTTTTGCCAAAGCTGGACGGCGGTTTCGAAAGCGTCGGGTTCGCGGACGGCGGCCTCGACTTCCGAAGTGTTGATCGTCACGCGGGACGTCGCCGGCGCGGTTGCAGGCTCCCGCGTGGTTCCGATCAACACCGCGGGTTCAGCAACAGAGGCGTTCGCTGTCGGTGCCGCGCCTACTTCTTTCGCGGCCGCGCCAGTAACCATCTGCAGCGCCGACTCATACGCGTACCGCAGACGCTGAAACGCCTCGGCATCTTCATCCGGACGTTGCTGCTTCAACAGCCGCGCATAAGCGCGACGCACCGCTCGCTCGTCGGCATTCGACTCGATGCCGAGCACGTCCCACGGCCAATGATTGTTGGAGATCGTATTCATGGCCGCTCAGTAAGTCACATGCACGTCGAAGCGATCCAGCAGCGCGTTCAGTTCGCCGCGCGCCTGCGCGATTTCGTCGGCGTTCTGGCGCTCGATCAGTGCCTGGAAGCGAGCGATATGCGCGGCCAGATATTGCCGATGATCGCCGAGCGTTTCTTCATAGACACGGTCGGCGCGCGTCAACAGCGTCCGATTCTCGAGTTGATCGCGAGGGTGGATCTTCAACGCGCTCAACGCCGCGAGACGCTCGCGAATTTCTTCCGGCGTCATGACGCCGGGATTTTCTTCGATCACCATCGCGCGTTTCACGCCGCCCGGAAACGCGGTGGCTTCCACTTCCAGCACGCCGTTGATGTCGTAAGTGAAGCGCACATCCGCGCCCGCTTCGCCCGCTGCTTTGAGCGGCACTTCCAGCGTGAATTCACCGAGCGCGACGTTGTCGGTGGTCAAACGCGCTTCGCCCTGAAACACCTTGATGCTCAGCATCTGCTGACGGTCGCGCACCGTGAAAATGCGCTGCATGCGGCTCACCGGCACGATCGTATTGCGTTCGATGATCGGCAGAAAGTGACCCGGCACGAACTGAGCCGGCCCGACCTGCATGGCCGTATCGATGCCGAGGCTATAGGGCGCGACATCGGTCAGCACCATTTCGTCGAGCCCGGCATCGCGTCCGACGAGTCCGGCCTGCACCGCCGCACCGAGCGCGACCACTTCGTCCGGGTTCAAATGTCCGGCGGGCAGCCGGCCAAACATCTTCGAGACCAACTTGCGGACCATCGGCATGCGCGATGCGCCGCCAACGAGGATGATCTCGTCGAGCGCGGCGACGGCAATCTTCGAATCGCGCAATGCGCGTTCCACGGGTTTGCGCAGCCGTTGCAGAAAATGCTCGCAGGTACGCTCCGCGGCGGCCGCGTCGAGTTCGAGCGCGTGCCGGTTGTCGCCGATTGTGAGTTCGAGCGTGACACTTTCGACGCCGTTCTGCGTAAGCTGACGTTTCGCGCGTTCGGCCTGCTGATGCAGACGTTGCGCGGCAACCCGCGTGAGCGATTGGACCTTGAAACCGTTGCGCAGGCAGAACAACTCGACCAATGCTTCGGTGAAGTCTTCACCGCCCAGAAAATTGTCGCCGGTGCTGGCGCGCACTTCCATCACGCCTTCGAAGAAGTCGAGCACGGAGACGTCGAAGGTGCCGCCGCCCAGATCGAAGATCAGAAATTTGCGTTCGCTGTCGCGTTGATGCACGCCATACGCGAGCGAGGCCGCGGTCGGTTCATTGACCAGGCGCAGTACATTCAGGCCGGCGAGTTCGCCGGCAATGCGCGTGGCTTTGCGTTGTGCGTCGCTGAAATAGGCGGGCACGGCGATCACGGCGTCGCTGATCGTTTCGCCGAGAAACGCTTCGGCATCGGCCTTTAAGGACTTGAGCACCAGCGACGACAACTCTTCGGGACGCAGCATCTGTGTGCCGAGCGACACGGTGCGGCTCGTGCCCATGTAGCGTTTGAAGTTGGCGGCGGTGCGCTCGGGATGCGTATGCAAGCGGTCATGAGCGGGGCGGCCGACGAGGATCGAACCATCGCCGTCGATGGAGACGCACGAGGGCGTGAGCGTCTCGCCTAACGCGTTCGGGATGAGCACGGCGCGGTCGTCGCGCCAGATTGCCGCAAGACTATGCGTGGTTCCAAGATCGATGCCGATGATCGAAGGCATGTACAGTTTCCGATTCGTTTGCGCCCCTCCATGAGGAGATCGCCCAAGGTTTCGCTGATGAACCGCGTGGAGCCGGGTGTAGCTCCGTCCAATGGCGATAACGGCAGACCGCACGCAAACTTGAGCGGCGCGGGAAACGAAGGCGGCGGAAATCGGACCGGACAATGCGCGGCGCATGGTGGCCGCAAGATCGGTCGGGGATAGAAATGCAATGTGCCGCACAGAGCGCGCGGCACGGCGAGAGGAGCGGGAAGCGTGCTAGGCGAGCCCGCCGCGTGGCATCACAGCGCTTTGCGATAGACCACGAAGCCCGAGCGGTCCGCAACCTTGTCGTACAGCTTCATCGCGGTCTGATTCGTTTCGTGCGTTTGCCAGTAAACGCGTTGTGAACCATCGGCTTTGGCGCGCTCATACACAGCCTCGATCAACGCGCGGCCGACGCCGTTGCCGCGCTCGGTGTCGAGCGTGTACAGGTCTTGCAGATAGCAGATCGGTCCTTTCATCGTCGTGTGACGGTGATACAGGAAATGCACGAGGCCGAGCAGCTGGCCGTTGCGTTCAGCGACCATTGCATGCATTGGCTCGTAGCCGTCGAAGAAACGTTCCCACGTGATTTGCGTGATCTCGCGGGGCAATGCGGTTTCGCCCGAGCGGCCATAGAACGCGTTGTAGGCGTCCCATAGCGGCAGCCAGGCGTCGAAGTCGCCGGGGACCACGGGGCGGATTTGAATCGAGGCGGACATGTGCGGTTCCTTGTTGAGTGAAGACGCCAAACCGTCAGCATAGAAAATTTGCGGTGCCATTGTTAGATCCACAGTACGTTCAGAATGTGGAGCCACGAATTGGACCATGGGCTGTGGGTGCCGAATGTCGAAGGCGCCTTGGGTGGGAGGAGACTCGCGCAGTAGGACTTGCATTGCGACGGCCTGCGCCGTGCGATTCGCGACGGCGACATTCGTTACGACAGCTGTATGCTCACGAGTCGCTCGCTCGATGAATTTCCGCTCGCACAGTCAGCGCGCCGAGAAACCGCAAACCGCACTCAGTACGAACGCTGCTTGATGCCCCAACGCCCGTCCTGCCACGTTACGATCCAGACATTGCGATGCTGCGCGATGATCGAACCGTCCGCGCGATTGCGCGAATACACCACACGCAGGTGCACTTTGCGTGGGCTCACCAGTACCACTTCCTTTTCCTGATACGCAGTGTGATGCCACCCGGTATCGCGTGCCAGATCGTCGAAGAAAGCGGCGGGCAGTTGGCCAGGCCGTTCCCAGATCACCAGCTGTTCGCCCGAAAGAATGACGTGCGGGAAATGCAAATGCGCGTCCATGCCGTCGAGATCGCGCGCGTTGAAGCAGGCGGTGAAGCCGTCGATGCAGGCAAGCGCGGCAAGCGTCATCGCGGCTTCGTCGATGTCGTCTTGCCGCGGAATGAACAATGCGTTGGCGTCAGCCATCGTTGCGTGTGAATCGAGGAAAACGTTCAGGCCGTTTCGGCTCTGAGCCATCGCGAGAGCGTGGCGTCGTCGTCCGTCTCCAGCGCCTCCGCGATTCGCCGCCCCACCGCCGCGCCGAATTTGTAGCCGTGTCCGGAGCAAGCCGACACCACCAGCGTATTGCCGATGCGCTTCGAAAAGAAACGGTTATCCGCCGTGAACGTGTATGCACAGGTCTTTACTTCGGATACCGCATATTCGTCGATGCGGCTGAACGGCGGCGCAAACAGCCGCCGCAAACGGTCGCCTTCACCGGGCGCCGCAATGCGATTCGCGTCGGGGTCCGGCGCGCGCGCTTTATTGATGCCGGCGCCAAACTTCAGACCAATGCCGTCGAGGGGCGGCAGCACATAGCCATCGCTCGCGCCGCCGATATCGACGATCGCGGGCGCCGTCGACCACGCGTCTTCCAGATCCGCGGGCGGCTCCAGATAGGCGACGGTGTTGCGATACGTCATCAGGCTTTCGGCGAGCGCGGGAAACAGTTGCAGCGTCCATGCGCCCGCGGTGACCACGAGCCGGTCCGCATGCACGATCACGTCGTTTTCGATGCGCACGGAAGCGGTCTGCGGGTCGACTGCGAGTACCTTGGTGTTCATACGAATGTCGGCGCCGCGCATCTTGAGCCACGCCTTCATGTCGCGTGCAATGCGTTCGCTGAAAAGTGCGCCGCCGTCGTGATCGAGGTAAGCGTAACGAAACGTGGCTGGGTCGAGAAACGGGTAGCGCGCCGCGGCTTCGCTCGGTTCGAGCCTTTCATACTCGAATCCCATGCGGTCGAGGCCGTTGCGGAACTGTTCGGCGCCATCGCCCGCGAATTGCGAAATGCCGAGCACGCCGCAGTTGGCATAGTGGGACACGCCGAGATCGTTCCACAGCAGGTCCCAGCTATCGAACGCCTCTTCGATGTTTCGCGCATAACCGTCTGCGTCGCCATATGCGCGACGAATCATGCGATGCCGGTCGCCCGACGCGCCGAGTGGATTTGGAATCGAGCCCTGCTCGATCAGCGTGATGTCATGTCCCTGTTTCGAGAGCGACCACGCCGTGCTCAAACCGGCGATGCCCGCGCCTACGATTGTTACCCGCATGCCAACTCCCCCGAGTCGATGGTTCTGGGCGAGAGTCTATCAGCGGGAAAAAAATCGGTGCGCGTTATGTGAATTTTTGCGCGAGTCGGTCGAGGCGAAAATGCGATTCAGCAGGCGGTGGTCTCCGCGCGCCGCCGTGTCAGTGTTTGCGATTCGAACTGTCGCGAAGCTGGTTGCGCACCTTTTTCGCGGCGAAGAGCGGTACGTAATCGAATACTCGCGCGTCGTGCCGGTAGTTGGCCAAGGTGTCCGCGTACATCTTCGAGACCGTTTCCGCCGGCGTGTCGGTTTCTTCGGCGATGCTTTTCACTAATTCATCTACATTAGGCTCGGGTTGTGACATAGATCTCTCCAAAGATGCAGACAGGTTGAACGGATGGCACGCGGACAACAGGAGTTTCATTACAGGATGCGATGCGCGACGATGCCAATTGAATCGGCCTATCGCATGATTTTTTTTCAGAGAGATTTTTGTCTTGCGATGCAGCAAGCGCCCGTGCGGCGCGGCCGGCCGAAAAATCAATGCGTATGCCGGTGATGGATGTCCGGGAAATGCGCATGCGCGTGCGTCATGGGTACATGGCGGTGCGGATGGGTATGTGGCTCGTCGCCGTCCCACGCGAAATCGTGCTCGTGCTGGTGATGCGCGTCGTGCCGGTGACGATGCGAGTGCTCGAGCGGATCGTGCGTGTGCGGATGCTCATGACGTTCGCGAATGTGCAGCCACACGCCCAGCGTCATCAGCGCGGCGGCGACCCAGAAAAGCGGCGGCGGCAGTTCCGGCCACAGCAGCCATGACAAGGTCACGCCGAATAGCGGCGCGACCGAAAAATATGCGCCGGTTCGCGCGGTGCCGAGATTGCGCAGTGCGACGACGAACAGCACGAGACTCACGCCGTAGCCCGCAAAGCCGGTGAGCATGGCGAGCGCGACGGTCGAGACCTTCGGCCACGCGGTGCCGAGGGTGAGCGCGAGCGCCACGTTGACCGAACCGGCCACGAGTCCTTTTATGCAGGCGATGAACATCGCATCGTGCGTCGACACCTTGCGCGTGAGATTGTTGTCCACGGCCCAGCACGCGCAGGCGCCGACCAGCAGCAGCGTGCCCGGCGGCAGTCCCGCCGCGCCTGGCTGCCACGACAGCGCCGCGCCGCCCGCGACGATCGCGGTCATGCCGAGGAACACCTGCACGTCGACGTTCTCGCGAAACACGATCCACGCGATCAATGCGGTGAATACGCCTTCCAGATTCAGCAGCAGCGAACCGGTGGCGGCTGGCGTCGTTTGCAAACCCAGCATCAGTAAAGCTGGCCCTGCGATGCCGCCGGCTGCGATCGCGCCGGCCAACCACGGGACTTCGCGTAATGGGAAGTGGCTGTGGCCGGCCGGCTGCCCGGCGCGGCCGCCTTTCAGCCGGCGCGCCAGAATCACCGCGGCAAGGCCGCAGCCGCTGCCGAGATAGAACAGCCCGGCCAGCAGGAACGGCGAGAGCGAGCCGAGCAGCGCTTTGGCGAGCGGCGTCGTCGCGCCGAACAGGGCGGCGGCGAGCAAGGCGGTGAATGCGGCGTTGAAACGGGTAGGCATGAGGGAATTCGTGTGGGAGCGGGTGTTGCGGACACGATAACGCTAACCGGATCGCGCCGCTTGTATCGTCGCTATGCTTCGCTGAACAGGCGCTCCGACAGAAAATCCACGAAAGCGCGCAGCTTCGGCGATAGTGCCGGCTGGACGGCCGCAGCGCTTCCATGTTGTCGCAGGTCAGCGTCGTCGGGGAGCAGCCGCGCCGCTTCACGAGCGCCGTACGCATCCAGACGGCCTCGTCGAGCGTAATACGTGTATTGCCGCCACGTTCGAGGCCGTTGCCATGCGCCGAGTTGTCTATGCCACCGCCACCGCTGTTGTTGTTGCGGCGGTTTTGCTGCTATCGCTCGCGGCTTGCTCCAACGACCCGCCCAATCCCAACCCGCGCGCGAGCGAACCGCTCGCCACGGTGCCCGTCGACTTGCCGCGCTATATGGGCCGCTGGTACATCATCGCGAACATTCCGTATTTCGCCGAGCGCGACATGGTGGCGAGCCGCGCGGAATGGAAACTACGCCCGGACGGCAAGATCGACGATTCGTACTACGCCCGCAAGAAGCGTTTCGACGCCGAGGAAAAGCACTACCAGTTTCTCGACACACCCGTGCCCGGCAAAGACGGCGGCGAGTGGCGCGTGCAGCTGTTCTGGCCTATCCGCGTGACGCAACTGACGCTCTACGTCGACCCAGACTATCGGCACACGATTCTGGGCTATCCGGGCAAAAACCTCGGCTGGATTTTTTCGCGTGACCCGGACATGAGCGACGACACGTATCGGGGCTTGCTTGCGCGGCTCGACGCAATGGGCTACGACACGTCGCGTTTCAGACGCGTGCCACAGCGGCCGGATCAGGTGGGCAAGCCGGGCTTCGCCTCGCCGGGCGACAAGGACTAGCGGGCGCTTCGCACGCATCCGATACAACCGTCGCAGCGTATAACCCGCATCGCCGTCGAACGAGGAAACCATGCCGCCACTTGCCGCCGTCGTGATTGCCCTGATCGGACTCGTCGCGATTTTCAGCGCGGTCTGGGCGTGGCAGCTGAAAAGCCAAAACGCCGGCATGGTCGATCCCATCTGGGCGTATTCGCTCGGCTTCGTGGCGGTGCTCTACGCGGTGCTCGGCACCGGCGACCCCGTCGCGCGCGTACTGAGCGCGCTGGGCGGTTTGATCTGGGGCGTGCGGCTCGGCGTGCATCTGTGGAAACGCAACGCCGGCAAGCCGGAAGACGCACGCTATCACCGCTTCCGCGAAGAATGGGGCGACAGGGCGGCAAGCAGGATGTTCTGGTTTTTCCAGTTGCAAGTCGTCATTTCGATGCTGCTGTCCATCGCGTTTCTGGTGCCGTCGTACCGCGCGACTGCGCCGGCCGCCGGATGGATCGTGCTGGCCGTCGTGGTGTGGATCGTCTCCGTGGCCGGCGAAGCGATGGCCGACCGTCAGTTGCAAAACTTCAAGGCCGATCCGGTCAACCGCGACGCCGTGTGCCGCGTCGGCTTGTGGCGTTACTCGCGGCATCCGAATTACTTCTTCGAATGCGTGCATTGGCTCGCGTATATCGCGTTGTCGATCGGCACGCCGTGGGGTTGGTTCACGCTGTTGCCGCCGGTGCTGATGGCGTTTCTGTTGCTGAAGCTCTCCGGCATTCCGCTGCTCGAAGAAAGCATGGCAAAACGGCGTCCCGGTTACGCCGACTACATGCGCACCACCAGCGCGCTGATTCCGTGGCCGCCGCGGCATTGACGACGCAACCCGGGCGCAAGCGCGCCTTCGAACAAGAACAGAAAAACGCCAAGGAGTCAGCCTCATGAGCCTTTCCACCACTGACCACACGATGCCGCCGCCGTCGCCCGCCGAGCCCAGCGACGGCTGGCTCATTCAACGCTGCGAACGCGGCTGGCTGCCGGACGGCGTGATCCGTTTCGGCATGCGTCAGTTGATGCGTCAGCGCCTGCGCGATGAAGCGGTCGACAACGGCGAGTTGCGCGCGCAACGGCTCAACCGTTTGCTCGACGATCTGCGCGCGAGTCCGATCGCCATCGAAACGCAAGCCGCCAACACGCAGCATTACGAGCTGCCGGCGTCTTTCTTCCACGCGCATCTCGGGCCGCATCTGAAGTATTCGTGCTGCCTGTATCCGACCGGCGACGAGACGCTCGCGCAAGCCGAAGCGGCCATGCTCGAACGCTATGCCGAGCGCGCGGAACTCGCCGACGGTCAGCGGATTCTTGATCTCGGCTGCGGCTGGGGTTCGCTGTCGTTATGGCTGGCGGCGCGGTATCGGAATTCGCGCGTCGTCGCGCTATCGAATTCACATGGGCAGCGCGCGTTCATCGAAGCGCGCGCGGCGCAGGCAGGTTTGCACAACCTCTCGGTGGTGACGGGCAACATCGTCGATTTCGAATTCGACGACGCGCAGCTTGGCCACGGTTTCGATCGCGTGGTGTCGATCGAGATGTTCGAGCATATGAAGAACTACGGCTTGCTGCTCGCGAAAATCGCCCGCTGGATGCGCGACGACGCGAAGTTGTTCGTGCATCTCTTCGCACATCGGACGCTGGCCTATCACTTCCAGGTGCAGGACGGCAGTGACTGGATGTCGAAGTACTTTTTCACCGGTGGCACGATGCCGTCGGAGGCGCTGTTGCTCAATTTCCAGGACGACCTGCGCATGGAGCGACAGTGGTGGGTGAGCGGCACGCATTACGAGCGCACGGCGAATCATTGGCTCGCCGCGCTCGATGCGGCGCGCGACCGGGTGATGCCGATGCTGATCGACACCTACGGCGCGCGCGATGCGGCAGTGTGGCTGCAACGATGGCGCATGTTCTATATGGCGGTGGCCGAGCTGTTCGGCTACGCGAATGGGAACGAATGGGGCGTCGGGCATTATCGTTTCGTGAAGCGTCGAACTGCGGTGGGCCGATTCCCTTAAGCGCGAGGCGCGACGCGATGCGCCGGCTGGCTTTCATTGTGTTTTCACACTCGGCTTCCTGCTGAGCGACCGTCTCGCGAGTGCCGCCCTGCGACTTATCGAATCGGCAGGAAACTGCACAGTGATCTGGGCATCAAACCTTGGGTGCACCCCGAGGCAGGGAAACCCTGTCTGATCGAATTGCCTCGCAACAGCGGCGGCAATGAGCCGCAGCAACGACAATGGCGCTCCGTTCGTCGTTTGCCATTGCCCCAACCGACCCGCCTGGAATCGCCAATGACCGCCCCGATCCCCTTCGTGCCCGACCGCTTCAGGACCACCGCCGCGCATTACCTGGCGGGCCGTCCACCGTATTCGCCGCAGTTGATCCGCCGCGTCGCCCAGTCCTGCGAACTCGGCGGCTCGCACCGGCTTCTGGACCTCGGCTGCGGGCCGGGGCAACTGTCACTGGCGTTTTCGTCGTGGGTCGGCTCGGGTCTCGCGCTCGACCCTGAACCGGAAATGCTGCGCGTCGCCGCGAGCCTGGGCGCGGGGATTGCGCCGAACATCGAGTATCGCGAGGGGAGTTCTTATGATCTGTCGCCGGCTTTGGGGCGCTTTCGGCTGGCCGTCATCGGGCGGGCGTTTCACTGGATGGACCGTCCCGACACGCTCGCGCGCCTGGATGCGCTGATCGAACCGGAAGGCGCGGTAGCCCTGTTCTCGACAGCGTTCGCCACCGACGCGCCGATGCCCTGGCTCGCGCCATACCGAGCGCTGCTCGAGGCGTACTCGGAGGGCGACCCGGCGCGCATGCAGCGCAAGGCGGACGGTTGGGAAAGCCACGACGCGGTGCTGGCGAAGTCGCCATTTCCGATGCTCGAACGCGTGTCGATCGTCGAGACGCGGCGGGTCTCGGTCGAATCGCTGGTCACGCGGCCGCTGTCGATGTCGAGTCTGTCGCGCGAACGGCTCGGCGAGCGGCTGGACGAACTGCTGGCGCGTATCCGGCAACTACTGGATGCGCATGCAACCAACGGCTGGCTCGACGAACGGATCGAGTCGACCGCACTGATCGCGCGGCGCGAGGCGGCGCGCGGTTGAGGTGCAACAACGGCCTGCCTGAGCCGGCGCGCGCGAAATAATCCGAAAACATAGAATTAAGCGCCCGGCGGAATAAAGCGGCACACTCGGGCGTTTGCCTATACATCGGCGCCCCTGGATGTGCTAACGCATCGCCGGATTTTCAAACAGCTTTCGCAGCCATGCCGCTGCGGACGGAATAATCATGAACACACACGCCGACTCTTTGACCGATTCGACCGGCACACCAGTGCCGTCGCGCTACACGCGTACTGCCATGGTTCTGCACTGGCTGATCGCGCTGCTGATGATCGGCAACGTGGTGCTCGGCCTGAGCGCGGATTCGTTGCCGGACGACTGGGTGCGCCCGGTGGTCGACACCCACAAGTCGATCGGCATCACGGTGCTCGGTCTCGCGCTCATGCGCATCTTGTGGCGTGTGTCGCACAAGCCGCCGCCGTTGCCGCGCGAGTTTCCATCGTGGGAAAAGATCGCCGCGCACATCGCGCATTTTCTGCTGTATCTGCTGATGATTGCGCTGCCGCTGTCTGGCTGGCTGCACGATTCCGCATGGAAAGACGCGGCGACGCACCCCATGCACCTGTTCAACCTGGTTCCGTGGCCGCGTATCGGCTATGTGATGAATCTCGATCCGGCGCTCAAGGAGACCTTGCACGATCGCTTCGGCGCTTTGCACACGTGGCTTGGCTACGCGCTCTATGCACTGCTGGCGATGCATATCGGCGGCGCGTTGAAGCATCAGTGGATCGATCGCAAGTCGGTTTTGAAGCGCATGGTGCCTTAAGCGCCGCCTCCCCTTATCAACCGCAACATCGACAAACCCGGCAGTCATTTTGAAGAAAACCCTGGAACAGGCTCTCGCTCTCGCTTCGCCGCGCATTGTGCCGCGTCGCACGACACCGTTGAGCACGCTGATTCATCTGAGTGTGGTCGTATTGTGGCTGCTGCTGTTCGCGCGCGCCTTCTTTCTGCAGGGCGCGCTGGCGTGGTCGACGGGTATCGCCTACGTGGTGTACGACACCTTGCTGCTTGCGTTCGTCACGTGGAAAACGCTGCCGTTGATGCGGCGTGCTCCGCCGCTCGAGCCAGACTTCGAACGGCGCAGCCTGCCGAGCATGGGCGTGATCGTCGCGTCGCATAACGAAGCGACAGTGCTGCCGGTAACGATCGCCGCGCTGCTGCGGCAAACGCATGGGCCGGCGCAAATCGTGATTGCCGACGACGGTTCCACCGATTCGACCCGCGAGTTGCTCACTGACCGCTTCGGCCTCACCGCGGCCGTCGACGGCGTGCTGAGCGCGCCGAGCGCGTTGTATCCGAATCTGTTCTGGCTGCGTGTGGCGCACGGCGGCAAGGCCCGCGCGCTGAATGCGGCGATCACCGTGATGACCACGGAAACCGTCATGACGGTCGACGCCGACACGCTTCTCGACGACGACGCCACCTACGCCATGCGCGCCGCTTTCGCGAGCGAACCGAAGCTGGTCGCCGCGGCCGGCATTCTGGTGCCGGTGTGCGGCAAGTCGGTGTCGGGGCGCGTGTTCCAGTGGTTCCAGACCTACGAGTACATGCGCAACTTCATCGCCCGTTTCGCGTGGATGCGTGCGGACAGTCTGCTGCTGATTTCGGGCGCCTTTGCGTCCTTCAAGCGCGACGCGCTGGTCGACGTGGGCGGTTTCGATCCGCAGTGTCTGGTCGAAGACTACGAACTGATTCACCGGCTGCGCCGCTATTCGGTCGACCACGGCCTCGACTGGGACGTGCGCGTGGTCGGCGACGCGCATGCCCACACCGATGCGCCGGACAATCTCGCCAGTTTTCTGCGTCAACGGCGCCGCTGGTTCGCGGGCTTCCTGCAGACGCAGTACTGGAATCGCGACATGACCGGCAATCCGCGCTACGGCACGCTCGGCATGCTGATGCTGCCGGTCAAGGCGATCGACACCATGCAGCCGATCTACGGCCTGACCGCTTTCGCGCTGCTGCTCGCCTTTCTGGTCGGCGGACATGGCGCGATCGTCGTGTCGATCTTCAGTGTGATCGGGATCAAAACGGCGATCGACCTCGCGTTCTATCTGTGGAGCATCCATTTGTACCGGCGCTGGACCGGCGAGCGCACCGGCTCCAGTTTGTGGATGGCGATGCTCGCGGCGGTCGCCGAGCCGTTCACGTTTCAATTGGTGCGGCACGTGGGCGCCGCGCTCGGCTGGCTGCATTTCCTGCGCGGCGGACGGTCGTGGGGCGTGCAGCGCCGCTCGGGGTTGGTGGCGCACGACGAGAGCTGACGCGCCGCCTCGTCGCTTCAAGCAGGCATTGGTTGGGCAGGCGCCGCGGTAGGTGGTTGCACGGTCCCCGAACCCATACGGCGTCGGGTTCTAGTAGACTGGCGACGATGCCGCCCGCAATTTGCAGGGCGGCAACCTTCTATCCGCCCGTGCACGGAGAGCCACCTATGCATGCTGTTCCCCCGCTAGAACAAGACACCGTCGATGCAACCGTCGATGCGTCGCCTGCCCAGGCCGCATCGCAGAAACCCGCTCACACGCCGGGCCAGGCCGCCAACGACGCACCGGTGCGCGATCTGCGCCGCGTCGGTATTCACCCTGACTACTGGTACCCGCTGGCGTGGTCGCACGAGGTGAAGCGGGGCAAGACGCATGGTGTGACGTTCGCGGGCGATCCGATCGTGCTGGCGCGCACGGAGTCCGGCAAGGTGTTCGCGCTGGAGGACCGCTGCGCGCATCGTCAGGTGCCGTTACATCAGGGCGTGGTGGATGGCGAATCGATCCGCTGCGGCTATCACGGCTGGACTTACGACTGCTCGGGCAAATGTATCGACGTGCCGTACCTGGGCCGCGAGCGTCTGCCGAACGGCGTGCGCTCTTATCCGTGCCGCGAAATCGAAGGCCTGATTTTCGTTTTCCCCGGCGATGCCGCGCTGGCTGAGCAACGGCCGCTGCCGGCGTTCGGCTCGGTCTCGGACAAGAAGTACAAGACGCGCCGCTTCGGCCGTCCGGTGAATTGCCACTATTCGTTCATGCACGAGAACCTGATGGACATGAACCATCAGTTTCTGCATCGCAAGCAGATGGGGCAGATGCGGGCGCGTTCGCTCGGCCGGCGGCGCGGCGAGGGCTGGGTCGAAGTCGATTACACGTTCGCGCGCATGGCCGGCCAGCAGCCGATCGGCGAAGCGATCGTGTTCGGCCAGAGCCGTAAAACCGGCGGCGACAATGACAAGGACGTGATGACGATCCGCACCGAGTATCCGTATCAGACGCTGCAGATCCGCACGTCCGAGCAGACGCTGGTGATGGATCTGTGGATCGTCTACGTGCCGCTCGATCGCGAGCAGCGCACCAACCGCACATTCGGGCTGCTGTCGATTCGCAAACCCGGCGTTCCCGGCGTGTTGAATCTCGCGTGGCCGCTGCTGGTGTGGTTCACCGAGCGCATTTTCAAGGAAGACCGCGCGATCGTCGAAGCCGAACAGCGCGCCCACGATTCGCAAGGCGCGGACTGGAATCACGAGGTGTTTCCGGTCATTAACGACCTGCGAGCGTTGCTACGCGAGAACGGCGCGCCGGATCAGGTGGTGGGCGCCGGCACGGGCGACACGGCTGTGATTCGCTTCTGGGATTCGCGTCACGGCAACCCGTTGGCGAAGAGCTGATCTTTCCCCTTCGAGGGGAATTAATCCATCTCCGGACGGTAGGGAATACAGGGCGATCGAGCAGCGATAATGGCAGCTAATGCACGGCGGTTTGCGCTAATCGACATGCGCCGGCCGCGGACCCGTGTACCATTTCGCTTTTTCCGATCTTCAAGAATAGCCCGTGACTACGCAACAAATCCCTACCGCACCCCGTAAATCCCTCACTCTGCTGCAATTGCTGGGCCTCATCGGCGCCGCCGGCCTGATCGCCGCGATCGTGCTGAACCAGTTCGTCTGATCTCCGCGCGAAGTCTCTGCGCGACGCTTCCGACCCATGCCGGCACGCTCCCAAGGAGATTCCTTGCGGGACGCGCTGCCGGCTTCATCGATATTCCGATTTGCCATGTACAAGAAGGGCGTAGCCGTAGAAATCCAGTTTTCCCCTGAGCGGCTCAACGACGGCGCGGGCGATCCCTACTGGATCGATCTGACGCTGGCCGAAGCGCAGCGGTTGCTGGAAAGCCTGCAGGCGCGCCTCGCCGAATCCGGCGTGGGCACAGCCGCGCCGTTGGTGGTGAGCCTCGATGAAACACCGGCGTCGCACGCGGCCGATGCGCCGAGCGCGGCGGTGGAGCTTGCCGCGTCGGCGGATGACTTCAAGCAGTGGGTCTGCGTGATCTGCGGCTGGGTCTACGACGAAGCCGCAGGTTTGCCGGAAGAGGGCATCGCGCCGGGCACGCGCTGGGCGGACGTTCCGGCCGACTGGCGCTGCCCGCTTTGCGACGTGGGCAAGGAAGATTTCGCGTTGGTCGAGTTTTAAGCCCGGCCAACGGACGACGCACAGCGAAAAACTCCCGCGACTCAACCCGCTCCTTCCGGAAAATCCGCGCCCAGCGTGGTGGCTTCCCACGCATCGAAATCGCCGCGCATGAAGTCCAGCTTCTTGCGCGCCAGTTCGAGCGCGGTCTTGCCGAGCAGCAACCGCAGCGGCGGTGTGTCCGACAGCGCGGCGTCGATAATGGCCTGCGCGGCCCGCACCGGGTCGCCCGCCTGCTTGCCGCTGCGCGCTTCCGTCTGCTTGCGGCGCTCGCCGGCCGTGGCCGCATAGTCGTCGATTACCGTGGTCGATTGTTTGATCGACGGACCCGCCCAGTTCGTGCGGAACGGTCCCGGTTCGACGATCAACACGTCGATGCCGAGCGGCTTCACCTCCGTCGCCAGCGATTCGGATAGACCTTCCACCGCGTATTTGGTGGCGTGGTAATAGCCGGTCGCCGCGAAACTCGTGATACCGCCGATCGACGACACATTGACGATCAAGCCGCTGTGCTGCGCACGCATGATCGGCAAGACCGCCTTCGTGATGTCGACCAGGCCGAACACGTTGGTTTCGAACATGGCGCGGACTTCGTCGTCCTCGCCTTCCTCGATCGCCGCCAGATAACCATAACCCGCGTTGTTGACGAGCGCGTCGATGCGGCCGAAACGCTGCTTCGCTTGCGTCACCACCTCGTCGATCTGCTTGGGGTTCGTCACGTCGAGTGGCAGAACCAGTGCGCGATCGCCGTGGGCTTCGGCGATATCTTTCACTTTCGACGCGTCGCGTGCGGTCACCACCGCTCGCCAGCCGCGCTCCAGCACCAGCTTCGCCAACTCGCGGCCGAAGCCGGTGGAACAACCTGTGATCAGCCAGACGGGATTGTCTCGATTCATCATTTGGGAAACTCCTGTTGATGGTCTACGACATGTGAAAACTCATGCGGCGCGAAGGCGCCGTGCGTCGTTCGCGTTCGCAATCGGTGTGTTGCTGTGTTTAGCTTGAAGCGTGCCCGGACTTTTTCGGTGGATGTCGGCTGTTGTTCGCGCACGTTGATCTGCGAACCGAAGCCGTTATTGCTGCTTGCGTCCGGTGTGGACTTTCAATTGTAGCCGCAGTGCCGCGACTTCGCTTTGCAGCGCTCTGACGAACGCAGCGGCGAGCGGATGGCTCGGACGATGCTCCGGCTGAATCACACTCACGCGAAACGGCAACGACACGGCAAGCGGCCGGATATGCAGATGGCGGCCCGCGAAATCGAGGGCTGTCAGCGGATTGACGATCGCGAGACCAAGCCCTTGCCGCACGAAGCTGCACACGGAGACCGCGGTAGGCGTCTCGACAATCTGGCGGCGCGCGATTCCCGCCAGCGCGAAGGCCTCGTCGATCTGAATCCGATATGGATCGTTCGACGACAGGCTGATGAAAGGCTGATTGGCGAAATCCTTCAATGCGATCACTCGCTTGCTGAGCAACGGATGCTCGTCGGGCAGCACGCACACTTCATCCACCTCAAGCAACGGCGTCAGACGCGTGCCCGCCGGCGGCGCGCCGTGTTCGGTCAGGCCGAGGTCGTAACGCTGCGCGGTCAGCCATTCCTCGAGAAACGGCGACTCCTGCGTCGCGATCGACAAACTGGCGCCCGGTTGCGCGTCGTGAAAGCGCTTCGCCGCGCCCGGCAAGATCGAATGCGAAAACGCGGGCAACGCGATGACGGCAAGCTGGCCGCCCTGGAATTCGCGCAGGCTCGCGGCGGTGGACGCCACGCGTTCGAGCCCGACATACGCGCGCTTGATCTCGTCGAACAAGGTGAGCGCGGACAAGGTGGGACGCAGCCGGCCATTCGTGCGTTCGAACAGGGCGAAACCAATGCTCTGCTCCATGCGCGCGAGTTCGCGGCTTACCGTGGGCTGCGAGGTGAACAGCATCTCGGCCGCTTTGGTGACGCTGCCCGCGGTCATCAACGCGCGGAAGACTTCGATATGCCGATGCGTAAGCGCCATGATGGGTATATCAGGAGTGAATGGACGTGCCAACAATTGCTATTTTACTGAATGGCACGTTTTCAGCATCATGTCGATCACACCAACGCTTCGACATCGAGAGACGGGAACCGTGACGCCATTCAATCCGCAACAACTCGTCGAACTCGCCCACGAGCACGGCACGCCGCTGTGGGTCTACGACGCTGACACAATCCGCAGACGCATCGCCGAATTGCGCAGCTTCGACGTGATTCGCTATGCGCAGAAGGCGTGTTCGAACCTCCATATCCTCAAACTGATGCGCGATGAAGAGGTGATGGTCGACGCGGTCTCGTTGGGCGAAATCAAACGCAGTCTCGCGGCAGGCTTCACGCCTGATGGCGACCCCGAGGGCGTCGTGTTCACCGCGGATCTGATCGATCATGCGACGCTCGCCACCGTGATCGAGCATCGCATCACGGTCAATGCGGGCTCGCTCGATATGCTCGAGCGGATAGGACGGCATGCGCCCGAAGGTCATCGCGTGTGGCTGCGGATCAATCCGGGGTTCGGTCACGGGCACAGCAACAAGACCAACACGGGCGGCGAGCATAGCAAGCACGGCATCTGGCTCGACGATGTGCCGCAAGCGGTCGAGCTGGTCCGGCGTTATCGCCTGAAGTTGGTCGGGCTGCACATGCATATCGGCTCGGGCGTCGACTATGGGCATCTGTCGCGCGTCTGCGATGCGATGGTCGAAGCCGTGAAGGGCTTGGGCCATGATATCGAAGCGATTTCCGCGGGCGGTGGTTTGTCGGTGCCGTATCGCGAAGGCGAGCCCGATATCGACGTCGCGCATTACTTCCGGCTTTGGGACGCGGCGCGCCGGCAGATCGAAGCGCATGTCGGGCATCGCGTGAGGCTGGAAATCGAACCGGGGCGCTTTCTGGTCGCGCAATCGGGCGTGCTCGTCGCGGAAGTTCACGCGTTGAATCGACGGCCCGCGCAGCAGTTTGCTTTGGTCGATGCCGGATTTAACGATCTCGTACGGCCGTCGTTTTACGGCAGTCATCACGAGATGACGGTGTTGAAAGGCGATGGCTCGCCGAGCGAAGCGCCGGTCGATTCGTTCGCGGTGGCCGGGCCGCTGTGTGAAGCTGGCGATGTATTCACGCAAGCTGAAGGCGGCGTCGTTTTGAGCCGTTCAATGAACAAGCCCGAAGTGGGCGACTTCATTGTGTTTCACGATGCAGGTGCGTACGGCTCGTCGATGTCCTCGAACTACAACAGCCGGCCGCTTGCGCCCGAGGTGTTGCTGGAGCATGGCAAACCGCGACTGATCCGCCGGCGCCAAACTATCGACGAATTGCTCGCGCTCGAAGAAGCGTCCGCCTGATTTCAGCGCCGCTTCAACGCGCCCGCACCGTGCGCGTGTACGAAGCGATCATCGTCGCGAGTTCCTGCGCGGCGGGCGTGAGCGGAATGGCCGCGCGCTGCAGCAGACAAACGTTCTGTTCGACCGCGCGCTCGCGCACCGGAATAGCGGTAAGCGTGCTCGCAAACGGCCCGCGCTTCACCACGATCGACGCTTCCAGCGACAGGCAATCCGTCGCGCCCACCAGATGTAGCGTCTCGTACAACCCTTCCACGGTTGCAACGATTTTCGGCGGCGGCAGGCCGTGACTCTCGAACAGATGGTTCAGGCGGTTGATTTGCGGATCGTCCGTGAGATTCGGCGAGCGCGTGGCGACCCACGTGCAATCGACCAGTTCGGCCAGCGAGGTCGCACCGGCTTTCGGATGCCCCTGGCGGCAGACGATCACCGGATCGGACGGATACAGCGGCACTACCGAAAGATCGGCCGTATCCGTGTGCTTCGACACCAGCGCAACCGCGAAATCCAGCGTGCCTTCGCGAATCCACGAAATCATCATGCGCGAGGTGCCGGTGCGCAGATGCACCGCGACCCGCTCGAAGCGCGTGCGAAATTCCATCAGCACCGGCGCGAACGCGTCGATCAGCGGCTCGGTAGTCATGCCGAAGGTGACCTCGCCGACGTAGTCGCCGCGCAGTTGCTGCACTTCCTGCTCGGCGCGTTCGCATTCGCCGATGATCGCACCGGCGCGCTGCAACAGCCGCTGGCCGAGCGCGGTCAGCGCAATGCCGCGATTCGTGCGGGTGAACAGGGTCGCACCCAGCATCGATTCGAGGTTCTGCAACTGCTGCGTGATGCCGCTCTGCGCAATGCCGAGCGCTCGCGAGGCCGCGCGGATGCTGCCATGCTCGGCCACCGCGGTGAACGCGCGGAGCTGGGAGATCGTCAACGCCATGAGGGAATCGCCAGTTCAGTGATCGGTAAAAGTGATCATGATAGTCCGAATGGGACTTCTTTGAGGCACGGACGCGGCATAGGATAGCTCGGTCGTCATCCGCCCACCCACACTCCGTGCTCCCATGAAAATTCCGCTGATGATCTTGAGCGCCGCGCTGGCTTTCAGCACTGGCGCATTCGCCGCCGAGCCCACCACGCTGCGCCTCGGTATCGACCCGAGCTATCCGCCGATGGACGCCAAGGCGCCCGACGGCAGCTTCAAAGGTTTCGACGTCGATCTCGGCAACGAAATCTGCAAGCGTATCCACGCGCGCTGCCAGTGGGTGGAGCTCGAATTTTCGGGGATGATTCCGGCGCTGCAGGCGCGCAAGATCGACGCGATCCTTTCATCGATGGCGATCACGGAGAAGCGCGAGCAACAGATTCTGTTTTCGTCGAAACTCTTCCAGTTCAAATCGAGGCTGATCGCGCGGCAAGGTTCGGCGCTCGCGGGCGGAACGAATGCATTGGCCGGCAAGCAGATCGGCGTGCAGTCGGGCACGCAGTTCGAAGGCTATGCGCTGAAGAACTGGGCGCCGCTCGGCGCGCATGTGGTGGCGTACAAGAGTCAGGAAGAAGTGTTCGCCGACTTGCAGAACGGACGTCTGGATGGCGCATTGCTCGGCTCTGTGGAAGCGGACATCGGTTTCTTGCGCACGCCGGCGGGCAAGGGCTTTGCGTTTGTCGGCGAACCGCTTTCGATGGGCGACCGCGGCGTGGGCATCGGCTTGCGCAAGGATGAGACCGCGGTGCAGGCCTCCATCAACGCGGCGATCGCCTCGATGCTCAAGGACGGCACGTACGCGCAGATCGCGAAGAAGTACTTCGACTTCGATCCGTACGGCAATTGATTTTCCGACTTCTCTTCTACAGACTCTCCCGCTCATGAACAGGCAATCGATTCCGCTTCTCTCGCCGGCTATCGGCACGCACCGCGAACTGGTGTCGTTTCACTTCGGCCCGGCAAATAGCGGGCAGAAGATTTATATCCAGTCGTCGCTGCATGCCGATGAAACACCGGCGATGTTGACCACGGTGTTGCTGAAGCGTCGCTTGCTCGAACTCGAAAGGCAAGGCGCGCTGAACGCGGAAATCGTGCTGGTGCCGGTGGCGAATCCGGTCGGGCTCGGGCAATACGTGCTCGGGCAGTTTCTTGGCCGTTTCGATCTGGGTAGCGGGAAGAACTTCAATCGCCACTTCTTGCAGTTCTCGAAGCTGGTGGCGCGCGCTGAAGAAACGTTGGGTTCCGATGCAGCCGAGAACGTGCGGCTAGTGCGAAAGTTGATTGCCGAGGAATTGGCCGATCAGAAACCGTTGACCGAGTTCGAATCGCTGCAACTGGCGTTGTTGAAGCTCTCGTTCGATGCGGATGTGATTATCGATCTGCACTGTTCGCTCGAAGCGGCCATGCATCTCTACACCAGCGAGGCCGCGTGGCCGGAGTTCGAACCGTTATCGCGCTATCTCGGCTCGCAGGCGTCGTTGCTCGCCACGAACTCGGGCGGTGAATCGTTCGATGAAACGCATAGCCTGTTGTGGTGGAAATTACAGCAGGAGTTGCCGGCCGATAAGCCGGTGCCCAACGGTGCGATCGCCGTGACCGTGGAATGCCGCGGGCAGCGCGACGTGTCCTATGAAGTCGCTCAGGAAGATGCCGACGCGCTTGTCGATTATCTGGTGTGGCGCAAGGCGATCAAGCTCGATGCCAAGCCTTTGCCGGAATTGCTGTCGCCTGCCACGCCGCTCGCCGGCAGTGAGCAGTTCTATGCGCCTGTCAGCGGGATTCTGATTCATCGCGCGAAGATCGGCGACACGATTCGCGTCGGCCAGGCGCTGTTCGATATCGTCGATCCGCTGACCGACGAGACGACGACGATCGCCAGCAAAACTGAAGGTGTGTTTTACATGCGGCGCGCGATTCGCTTCGTGACGGCCGGCGCGCCGCTTGGGCGTGTGACGGGTACGCGTCCTTTCAGGACCGGAGTTTTACTGGGCGCCTGACGCTTTCCTTTCTACGGGCGCGTACTGTCATTCAGGCCGCGCCTTACTGCTTCCTTCCCACCAGATACGTCACACCGTTCGGACCGTAGCGCTCCGAATGCGGCTTGTTCGCCGGCAAGTGGAAGACGTCGCCGACGCGATACGCCCGCTCTTCGTCGTCCACGCGGATGCTCAGTTCGCCGTCCAGGATCAGCGCCTTGGCTTCGAATGAATGCTCGTGAATTTCCATCTCGACGTTGGCCTCGCGCGTGACAACCACGGCGTCGGGGAAACCTTCTTTCGTCAGGCTTTCAGTGAATGCGTTACGGTCCATGATGTGCCCGTCAGCAGGAAGTGGTGAAGAATGACTGTAACGCTATCCGCCATTTCGTGCAGGGCGTCGTGCGCGGCCACAGAGCGGCGACGGGCTTCGATCAAACATGCTGCCTTGACCGAAGCCCATTCACTTTCGAGGGCCCTTAATTCACCACCAACACTGGCGCAACCGCCGCCGGATCGCTAATGCTCGGCCGACCATTCTCGACGTGACCCGCAAGACGGCGCGAGAAGCTTGCATCGTCATGACTCGTCACCGTCAAGTCGTACCAGTGATGGCTCGACGCCAGCACCCACGCTTCTTCGATATGCGCGCCGGCCGGCACCAGCACCGGACGCGGGCGCGCGCCGTACGCGTTGTCCGTCACCGTCAAACGCGCAATGCCGCTGCCCTTGTTGCTGAACTTCAGGAACACGTTACCGTTCGCGGCGTCGTATTGCACCTTCACTTCCGGTTCCGCCGGCTTGTTGTCGCCATGGCGCCCGGCAATCTGCGCGTTCTGCGCCGTTGCCTGCTGCGTGTTGCCCGCAAACTTGCGCACGAAGCCATTCGGGCCGAACACTTCGAAGGTGTACACGCCGTTGGTCATCGTCAGATCGAAAGTCTCGTTGATTGACTTGCCCGCTTCGACGGTATAACGCCACGGACCGTCCGTGCGATTCGTCGCGTACATATAGAAGTGCGCGCCCTGATCGCCGGTGTTGCCGATCGAAATCTCGAACGTGTTCTTCTTCTCGTTGGCCTGGCCATTCACATGCAACTCGTACGGCAGCGCACGTGCGAAACGAATGCCGCTTTCCTGCGGATCGATGGCGCCCGGCGTCGCGGGGACGGTCGGCTTCGGCTGCGTCGCGCACTGGTTGTCGGCGATGCTCTTGTAGTTGCTCGTGTCCGGCAGCGGCGGCACTTTCGAGTCCGGCGTGCGGAAGTCGAAAGCCGTGGTCAGGTCGCCGCACACCGCGCGGCGCCATGCCGTGATGTTCGGCTCATACACGCCAAAGCGCGCTTCGATGAAGCGAATCACCGACGTGTGATCGAACACCTGCGAGCAGACAAAGCCGCCCTTGCTCCACGGCGACACGATCGTCATCGGCACGCGCGGGCCGAGGCCGTACGGCAGGCCGTCGGCGGTGTAGCTGCCGCCGCGCAGCGGATTCACCACGTTGTGAATTTCGCCCTCGGTGCTGACCGTCGACTTGCCTTGCGCGCCGGTCGTCGCCGGTTGCGGCGGCACGAGGTGATCGAAGAAGCCGTCGTTCTCGTCGTACATGATGAACAACACGGTCTTGCTCCACACCTCGGGATTCGACGTCAACGCATCGAGAATCTGCGACGTGTACTCCGCGCCGTATGCGGGCGTATAGCTCGGATGTTCCGAGTACGCGGCCGGCGGGCACAACCACGACACTTGCGGCAGCTTGTTGGCCAGCACGTCGGCCTTCAGGTCGTCGATGGTGCGCACGGTTTGCGCGCGCTCATACAGCGGCGAACCCGGCTGCGCGTTGATGAAGTTCGTGAAGTTCTGCAGGATGTTGGTGCCGTAGTTGCCGTTCAACGGATCGGCGCCGGTCAACCCTTGCTGGTACACCTGCCACGAAATCCCCGCGGATTGCAGTCGCTCCGGGTACGTGGTCCATGAGAGCAATTGATAATTCGGCGGCCCGTCGCCGTCGACGAAATCGTTGTTGTCGAGCAGCGGACCACCCAGCGTGCCGCTCGGATCGACCATGCCGGTCATCAGATACGAGCGGTTCGGGTGCGTCGGTCCCGGCAGCGAGCAGAAGTAGGCGTCGCAGATGGTGAACGCATCGGCCAGCGCGTAGTGGAACGGAATGTCGCTGCGCAGGTGATAGCCCATCGTCATGTCGGTCTTGTTGGCGGGCCACTGGTCGTAGCGGCCGCCGTCGATCGCGGCATGAGTCTTGTACCAGGAGTGATCCAGATCGCCGACGCATTGCGCGCTGGTGGTCGCCGTGTTCAGATGGAACGGCAGGACCGGCTGGGTCGGATCTTCCTTCGACGGTTGGTACCACACCGGCTTGCCGTTCGGCAGCGGAATCGGGAAGCGGTCGTTGTAGCCACGCACGCCGCGCATGTGGCCGAAGTAGTGGTCGAACGAGCGGTTCTCCTGCATGAACACGACGATGTGCTCGACATCGCGGATCGTGCCGGTGCGCGAAAACGCGGGAACGGCGAGCGCATTGCGAATCGACTCGGGCAGCGCGGTCAGCGCGGCAGCAGCGCCGGCGGATGAAGCCACGGTCTGCAGGAAACGGCGACGGCTAGTTGATGTCATCGAATATCACCTTCTGCGGGGGGGAAGAATAGCGCGCCACGCGCGCCGGTGGAATCGGGTCAGTTGCTGTTGGCGCTGTCGCCGGGTGCGTAATGCATGACAGGCGCGACTTGCTGGTTGTCCGCGGCGAGACTGGCTTGCATGTTCTGGGTAATCGGATCGGAGGCCGCTGCGGGATCTGCCGCGAGCGGCGAAGATGCGTTGAGCATCGGCATCGCGGGAGAGCTAGCCGCATTCGGCGCGGCGTCGTTGTTCGCAACGGCCGGCGTTGAAGAGGCTGCCGACGGCGCGGAATCATCCGCACCGCAACCGCTCAACGCTAAAGTTGCAAGTGCAACCAAAGCGGCACTCGCGAGGCATTTCTCTCTTCTCATGTCTGCATCCGGTTTCGTGAAAGCGGATGCAGTCTCCAACCCTTTCAAGAAATAAATGTGAAACGTTTGCGAGTGGTAAAACTTGCGTCGATAAGTCGGTTTTTCGAAAGGAAGCGGAAAGTGATAAGTAGGAGAATGGTCACCGCGGCGCCTTATGCCTGACATTCAGGCCACTGAAAGATGGATGGCTTTGCTCAACCGGTAAGTTCATGACACGCATCGAACGACCCTTCGACATCACGCGTCTCGAAGACGAATGGCTGGAAGCGGACGGCTTCGGCGGTTTCGCGTCGGGCACCGCGGGCACGCTGCGCACGCGTCGCTATCACGCGTTGTTGCTCACAGCGACGCGCGCGCCGGGTGGGCGCGTGGTGCTGGTCAACGGCGTGGAGGCGTGGCTCGAGGCGAACGGCGAGCGTTATCCATTGAGCATGCAGCGATACGTGCCGGACGCGATCTATCCGGACCTGACCACGAGTCTTGTTTCGTTCGATACGAAGCCGTGGCCGACGTGGCGTCTTCAACTCGATGCGCAACTAGCGTTGACCGCTGACCTGTTCGTCAGCAAGGCGACCCGCGAAACGGTTTTGCGGTGGCGTCTGGAAGATAGTGCGGGAGTTGCTTCTGAAACGAACGCGCTCACGTTGAAAGTCAGGCCGCTGCTGTCGGGCCGCGACTACCATGCGTTGCACCATGAAAACGCCGCGTTCAACTTCAACGCACAGACGAGCGACGACCAGGCCGGCGTAAATTGGCAACCGTACGGCGACCTGCCGGTGATCCACGCCGCGACGAACGGCGTCTACACGCACGCGCCCGATTGGTATCGCAACTTCTGCTACGTTCGTGAGCGGGAACGCGGCCTCGACTTCAGCGAGGATCTCGCCACGCCCGGTGTGTTCAGCTTCAATCTCGCCGATGGCGAAGCGGTGATGATTCTCAGCGCTTCAGGCGCGACGAGCGGAGCGCAACCAGCGAACGCAAAAGCGGCAGCAATCCACGCAACAGAACTCGCGCGCATCGAACAACAACGCCGCGACGCGCTCGGTTCGCGTTTGCAGCGTTCCGCCGATGCGTACGTCGTAACGCGCAACGAAGGCCGCACGATCCTCGCGGGCTTTCCATGGTTCACCGACTGGGGCCGCGACACCTTCATCGCGATGCGCGGCTTGCTGATCGCCGCCGGCCGGCTCGACGACGCCGAAGCGATCCTGCTCGAATGGTCGAGTAGGTTGTCAGAAGGCATGCTGCCGAATCGCTTCCCCGACTATGGCGACACACCGGAATACAACTCCGTCGACGCATCGTTGTGGTTCATCGTCGCCGTGCACGACTATCTGGCGGCGCAGCACGCGAGCGCTGCAACGCAGCAGCGGCTGCAACAGGCCAGCGAATCCATCCTCACGGGCTACACGCACGGCACGCGCTTCAACATCCAGGCGTCAGCCGACGATGGACTGCTGAGCGCCGGCGTACCCGGCGTCCAACTCACGTGGATGGATGCGAAAGTCGGCGATTGGGTGGTCACGCCGCGCATCGGCAAGCCGGTCGAGGTGCAAGCACTTTGGATCAACGCATTGCGCATTGCAGCAACGTGGAATCCGCAATGGCAGCCGGCCGCTGAGCGGGCGTTGCAAGCGTTTCATGAACGCTTCGTCGATCCGTCCACGCAAGCGCTTTTCGACAACGTGGACGTCGACCACATTAAAGGCGCGATAGATCGCGCGATCCGGCCCAACCAGATCTTTGCCATAGGCGGCCTGCCGTTCCCGCTGCTCGAGGGCGCGGCGGCGCGCGCGGTGCTCGATCAGGTCGAAGCCCACTTGCTCACGCCGCTGGGACTGAGGACGCTCGCGCCATCCGACTCCGCATATCGCGGACACTACGGCGGGCCTCCACTCGAGCGCGATGGCGCCTATCATCAAGGAACCGTGTGGCCGTGGCTGCTCGGTCCGTTCGTCGAAGCGTGGCTGCGAGTCCACGGCGGCGCGGCGGATGCCCGTATGCAGGCGAAAACGCGCTTTCTCGACCCGCTCTACGCGCATCTCGACCACGCCGGTCTCGACCATCTCTCCGAAATCGCCGACGGCGACGCGCCGCACGCACCCGCCGGCACGCCGTTTCAGGCATGGTCACTGGGAGAGTTGCTGCGCATTGAACACCTGCTTGCCGGGTTGGCGACCGCCGGCGCCTAAACCGCGCTACGATGTGTGTCCCACCGCAAGCCCGACGCAAGGATGTAGTCATGCCACCGCTGCGCGCTGCCAATCTGCTCGCCACCATTGAAGGTTCACGGCTGCATTCGGCCGACTGTGCCCATTGGCAGCGCTGGGGGCCGTATCTCAGCGAGCGTCAATGGGGCACCGTGCGCGAGGATTACAGCCCGGACGGCACCGCGTGGGACTATTTTCCGCACGACCATGCGCGCAGCCGCGCGTATCGCTGGGGTGAGGACGGCATTGCCGGTTTCGGCGACGACAAGCTGAGCTGGTGCGTGTCGCTCGCGCTATGGAACCGTAATGACGCAATCCTGAAAGAGCGCCTGTTCGGCCTCACGAATGCGCAGGGAAATCATGGCGAGGACGTGAAGGAGCTGTACTTCTACGTCGACGGCACGCCGACGCATTCGTACATGCGCATGCTCTACAAGTATCCGCAAGCCGCCTTTCCGTACGACGATCTCGTTCAGGAAAACGCGCGCCGTGGCGGCGACATGCCGGAGTACGAAATTCTCGACACGGGCGTGTTCGACGATTTGCGCTACTTCGACGTGCAGGTGGAATACGCCAAACACGCGCCTGACGACATCCTTATGCGCGTGACCATCGAGAATCGCGGGGACCAGGCGGCCTCGCTGGATGTGCTGCCGCAAATCTGGGCGCGCAATTCGTGGTCGTGGAAGGAGACCAAGGACAAGCCCTCGCTTGTCGCCGGCACGGACCACAACGGCGAGGCCCATGTGGTTGGGCATCAGCATGGCCATGAGCCGATTGTCGTCACCGCCTGGTCGAAAGACGCACCGCAGGTGACGTGGCTCTTCTGCGAGAACGATACCAACGTCAAGCGCCTCTTCAACATGGACGGCGCGGGCCCGTTCAAAGACGGCTTCAACGATTACCTCGTGCACGGCGATCAACAGGCGATTCGCCGCGACACCGGCACCAAGGCCGGCGCGCATGCCGCGATCGAGCTCGAAGCGTATGGGCGCGCCGTGGTGTACATGCGCTGGCGTCCGCAGTCGAGTCCTGACGATGTGCAGCTCGATGCCGATGCGATCTTCGCGCGCCGCATCGCCGAGGCCGACGAATTCTATGGCGCGCTGCAACACGAGATCACCGACCCCGATGCGCGGCTCGTGCAGCGGCAGGCACTCGCCGGCATGTTGTGGTCGAAGCAGTACTACCAGTACGACGTGCAGCGCTGGTTCGACGGCGATCCGCTTCAGCCGACCCCGCCCGCCAGCCGCAAACGCGGGCGCAATAGGGACTGGCGGCACCTGTGCAACGCGGACATCGTGTCGATGCCCGACAAGTGGGAATACCCGTGGTACGCGTCGTGGGATCTGGCGTTTCATGCGGCCGCATTCGCGCTGATCGACCCGGCGTTCGCGAAACGGCAGTTGCTACTACTGGTGAAGGACCGCTATCAGCATCCGAACGGTCAGATCCCCGCCTATGAATGGGCGCTCGGCGACGCCAATCCGCCCGTGCATGCGTGGGCCGCGTGGCGCGTGTATGAAATTGACCGTGCGCTGACCGGCAAGGCGGATCGCGATTTTCTGGAACTCGTGTTCCATAAGCTGTTGCTGAATTTCTCGTGGTGGGTGAACCGCAAGGATGCCGACGGCCACAATATTTTTCAGGGCGGCTTTCTCGGGCTGGATAACGTCGGGATCTTCGACCGCTCGTCGCCGCTGCCGACCGGCGGCCACATCGATCAGTCCGACGGTACGGCGTGGATGGCCGCGTACGCGCTCGACCTGATGCGTATCGCGCTGGAACTCGCGTACGCCAATCATGTGTTTGTCGACATCGGTGTGAAGTTCTTCGAGCACTTCCTGTATATCGCCGAGGCCGTGAGTTGCGACGACGGCTGCGAAACCGGCCTGTGGGACAGCGAGGACGAGTTCTTCTACGACAAGCTGCACCTGCCGGACGGCAGCAGCATTCCCATGCGGCTGCGCTCGATCGTGGGTCTGATTCCGCTATTTGCGGTGCACGTGCTCGAAGAGCGCCTGCACGGCGGCTTGCCGGGTCTGCGCGAACGGCTTGTCTGGTTCCTCGAACATCGTCCCGATCTGGCGAGGCTGGTCTCGCGCTGGAACGAGCCGGGCAAGGGCAATGCGCTGCTGCTCTCGCTATTGCGCGGGCATCGCATGAAAGCGTTGTTGCGTCGCGCGCTCGATGAAAGCGAATTCCTTTCCGATCATGGCGTGCGGGCGCTGTCGCAATACCACCGCGATCATCCGTTCGTGTTCAATCACAATGGCGACAGTTTTACCGTGAAGTATTTGCCGGCCGAATCCGATACGCGTGTGTTCGGCGGCAATTCGAACTGGCGCGGTCCGGTGTGGATGCCAGTGAACTATCTGCTCATTGAGTCGCTATACGAATTTCACCGCTATTACGGCGAGGAGTTCAAAGTCGAGTATCCGACCGGCTCGGGCGAGAAGTTCTCGCTGAGCCAGATCGCCGACGAACTGGCGCGCCGCTGCGCTACGCTGTTTCTCAAGAACAAGAACGGCGAGCGCCCGGTGATGGGTGCTTATCCGCTGTTGCAGGCCGACCAGCGTTCGCGCGATCTGATCCTGTTCCATGAGTATTTCCATGGCGATAACGGGCGCGGCGTGGGCGCGTCGCATCAGACCGGCTGGACCGGGCTGGTTGCGTTGCTGTTGCAGCCGCGCGCGATGAGCGCGTCGGGCAATGTGCCGCTGGCGGGCGAAACGGATCAGGCGCCGATTCCGACTTCACCCTCGGCGCAAGCCACGGCGCCAGCACGTCCGGCCGAGCCCGCGTCTGTCCCTGACCCGGTGCACGCATCGGCGAAGTAGTGCGCGGCGGCGCGAGCGAGTGAGGTGACACAAGCCATGCAACGTCGCCCGGTGAACAGGTTGCGTGGCCGTTTTTGAACTGTGTGGGTTCAAGCGTGGTCTTTTCATGTACCACCACGTCCGTTCCATTGGTTTTCCAAAAGTGAATCCCATGTCGACTACACCGAATACCCCAGCAGCCGATCGCCCCGCCGCCAGTCAGCCACCGAGCTGCAAAGTCAGCGCGAGCCCGCAGGAAGGGCCGGCCTCGCCGCCAGGCAAGCGGCCCGCGCCACCGTGCACGCTGGTGATCTTCGGCGCCGGCGGCGACTTGACCAAGCGGCTTCTGATGCCGGCGCTGTACAACCTGGCAGTGGATGGCCTGCTCGACGGCGGGATGAAAATCATCGGGGTGAATCATGGCGAGCGCGAGACGAGCGAGTGGCGTGAAGATCTGCATAAGTCGCTCGAGCAGTTCGCCGCCGACAAGGCCAGCACCTTCCACGCCGGCAAGCTCGACGACAAGGCGTGGGACTGGGTCGCGCAACGCCTCGAGTACATGGCCGGCGAATTCGAGACCGACGACATCTTCACGAAGCTTAAGCAAACGCTCGAACAGACGCCGGGCGGCAACGTGATCTTCTATCTCGCTGTCAGCTCGCGCTTCTTCAAACCGATCGTCGAGCATCTCGGCAAAGCGGGTCTGCTGGAGGAGGGCGACAGCGGCGGCGGCTTCCGCCGGATCGTGATCGAGAAACCGTTCGGCACCGATCTGGCTTCGGCCAAGGATCTGAACGCGCATATCCTGTCGTACGCGAAAGAGACGCAGGTGTATCGCATCGATCACTTTCTCGGCAAGGACACTGTGCAGAGCATTCTCGCGGTGCGCTTCGCCAACGCGCTGTTCGAACCGATGTGGCGGCGCGAATATATCGATAACGTGCAGATCACGGCGGCGGAAACCATCGGCGTGGAAGGGCGCGGCAAGTTCTACGAACAGACTGGCGCGTTCCGCGACATGCTGCCGAACCATCTGTTCCAGTTGCTCGGCATGGTCGCCATGGAGCCACCCAATTCGTTCGACGCCGAAGCCGTGCGCGACAAGAAGGCGGAAATCTTCGACGCGATCAAGCCGCTGACGCCGGACGATGTCGTATTCGGCCAATACGAAAAAGGCCCGGCCGGTGTCGGCTATCGCGAGGAACCGGACGTCGCGCCGGACAGCACGACGGAAACCTACGCCGCGGCGCGCGTGTTCGTCGAGAACTGGCGCTGGGCCGGCGTACCGTTCTATCTGCGTACCGGCAAACGGCTGGCCGCGCGTCGCACGGAAATATCGGTGCAACTGAAGCCGGTGCCGTTCCGCCTGTTCCGCGACACACCCGTCGACGCGCTCACGCCGAACGTGCTGACCTTGCGCATCGATCCGGCTCACGGCACGAGCTTCGACTTCAATGTGAAAACGCCGGGGCCGGTCATGCAGATCGGCGCGGTGCAGTCGTCGTTCGACTATGGCGACTTCTTCGCGGAACGCGCCAATGTCGGCTATGAGACCTTGCTCTACGACTGCATGCTCGGCGACGAGACGCTGTTCCAGCGTGCTGACAGCATCGAAACGAGCTGGTGTGCGGTGGACGACGTGCTGCATCCGAAAGCCGGCGGCGCGATGCCGGTGCATGGTTATGCGGCCGGCAGCGAAGGCCCCGCGGAAGCAGACGCGTTACTGGCGCGCGACGGTCACGCATGGCGGCCGTTGAAAAGGGCTGCTGTGCAGAAGAAGTAAGTCAACGAGCCGAACCAACACAACCGGGGGACACCGTGACGACACGCAAGACGACAGGTAAGACGACGAGCAACGCGAAAAGTAAGACGAAAGTGACAAGCAGTACCGAGCGGATTCTGGCGATCGACGTCGGCGGTACTGGCTTGAAAGCCGCGATCATCGACGCCGACGGCAAGATGAAAACCGAGCGCCTGCGGGTGGCGACGCCGCATCCGTGCACGCCGGATCAACTCGTGGACGTGTTGGCGAAGCTGGTTGCGCCGCTTGTCGAACAGGAGCCGCCGACGTTGATGTCGATCGGCTTTCCCGGCGTGGTGCGCAACAACCGCATCCTGACCGCGCCGCACTTCGGCGTGGAAGGCTGGCACGACATTCCGCTCGCCGATTCGCTGGCGCAGCGCCTGGGCGGCTTGCCGGTACGCATGATCAACGACGCCGAGATGCAGGGCTTCGCCGCGATCGAAGGCCAGGGCCTCGAATTCGTGCTGACGCTCGGCACGGGCGCGGGCACGGCCATGTTTCGCGACGGCGAGCTGATGCCCCATCTGGAGCTCGCGCATCATCCGGTCAGCAAGAAGGGCGTGGCGTACGACGAATACATCGGCGACGCGGCACGTGAAAAAGCCGGGAATAAACGCTGGAACCGGCGCGTTGAGAAGGTGATTGGGATTCTGAGCACGCTCGTGAACTACGACAAGCTGTGGATCGGCGGCGGCAACGCGGCGCGCCTCTCGTTCGATTTGCCGGCGAATGTAGCCACCGTGTCGAACGATGCGGGGATCGAAGGCGGCGCGCGTTTATGGCATCCGAGGTCCGTGCGTGAGACGCGGCAATTGCCGGAAGCGAATGAACGGACGGGCCGCTTCAAGTGATGTTGGACCTTGCGCGGAGTCAGACATGACGATTCACAGCAGTCGCCTCAGCGTCGCACGACATGTGTTATCGGTCGGCGTGTGTGCCGCGCTGGCGCTTGCCGCGGTGCATGCCCGGGCGGCAGAAGTCTTCGTGGTGTCGTCGCCGGGTTTGGCCGACGGCGGCACGCTGGATTCGAGCCACGCGGCGAGCGCGAACAATTGCGGTGGCGGCGATGTGTCACCGGCTCTGCAATGGCGAAACGCGCCCGCCGGCACGAAGAGTTATGCGGTGACCCTTTTCGATCCCGACGGCGGGAAGGGTCTGGGAATCGTGCACTGGGTGCTATATGGCGTCGCGCCCTCGACGACCTCGCTCGGCGCGGGCGCCAGCCAGCCGCCCGGCAGCGTCGCCGGCGCGAATCAGACAGGTGCCCCCGGGTATCGCGGACCATGCCCGTCGGTGGGGGACAACCCGCATCACTACGTCGCGCAAGTCTATGCGCTCGATCTGCCGCCGGATGCGCTGCCGCCCGGTTTGACGCGGGACGCGTTGTTCACCGCAATCAAGGACCACGTGATTGCGGCCACGAGTATGGTGCTGCGTTACGGGCGATGAACGCAGCGGCCTCCGCGACAGCCGACTACGCTCATCGCGCTGCGTCACCCCAACGGTATTCCAGACTGGCTTCATCGAGCTGCGTCTTGACCTGCTCATCGAGCACGAACTCGGACGCCGCGAGCGTGTCGCTCAATTGCTCGGCGCGGCTCGCGCCGATAATCGCCGACGTGACGAGCGGATTCGCCAGCACCCAGGCGAGCGAAACCCGCGTCAGCGATTCGCCGGTCGGCGTCGCGATCGCTTTCAATTGCTCGATCGTCTCGAACTCGCGTTTGTGCCAGTACCGTTGCTGATACATCGCGCCGGCCTTCCCGACGGTTTCGGTGAAACGGCCGGACGTCGGCGCAGCATCCAGTTGATGCTTGCCTGTGAGCAGGCCGCCCGCGAGCGGGTTGTACGGCATCACGGCCAATTGCTCTTCGGTTGCGAGCGGCAACAATTCGCGTTCGATCTGGCGGAACAACAAGTTATAGCGGGGTTGCACGGAGACGAAGCGCGCCACGCGCAAGACATCGGCGCGGCCCAAGGCGCGCGCCAGCCGATACGCGAGAAAGTTCGACACGCCGATATAGCGCGCCCTGCCTGATCGCACGATCACGTCCAGCGCCTCGAGCGTTTCGTCGAGCGGCGTATTCGCGTCGTCGGAGTGGAGCTGGTAGAGGTCCACGTAATCCGTGCCGAGGCGCTGCAACGAGGTGTCGATTGCATTCAGCAGATGTTTGCGCGACGCGCCTTGATCCCACGCCGACGGTCCCATCTTGCCCACTGCTTTCGTCGCCAGAATGAAACGCTCGCGCTTGCCCTTCAGCCAGCGCCCGACAATTTCCTCCGTGCGGCCGGCAATGTTCTCGGTGCCGCCGAGCGGATAAACATCGGCGGTATCGATGAAGTTCACGCCGGCATCCGCCGCCGTGTCGAGAATGCGATGCGAGACATCTTCTTCAGTCTGCAGGCCAAAGGTCATCGTGCCGAGACACAAGCGCGAAACGGTCAGGCCGGTGCGGCCGAATTTGCGGTATTGCATGGTCAACTCCGGGGATGAACGGAACAGTTCGATAGGCAGTGTTGCAAAAAGGATAAACGGAGTCGGGATTTAGTGCCGGCAGCGGCTGCCGGCGGCCGTTATTAAATTGAAAGCTTTGTGGCAGTGTCTTTTTTACCTTCGACTTCAAAAGCCTTTCGTTTCAACACACTAAATATTACGGATATGTAATAAATCGGCGTGACAGCGGGCTCTAAAATTACAAATCACATACATTCGTAAAAAATAGAAACAATTCTGTTACTAGGGGTAAGGCTTGCCGCGATTGATGCGGTTTTATGCGTGTGGAATGATAGCGATTCTCATTTAACCACTAGCCAGCCATCCCGTCGTCTGTGCCGTGCGCACGAGACCGGCAGCCAGCCAATTGCGACTTTGTCATCGATTCCATCTCAGGTATGCGAATCCGGCAAGCGCATTTCCGACGGGAATTCCCATGTTCAACCACACGCCGCTTGCGACTGCGTTAGCGTTAGCTTTTGCCGTTCCCTTTGCGACTCCGGCGGTCGCGCAGACTGCTCCGCAAACCACTTCGCAGCCGCCGGCCGCGAATGCAAATGCGACGACGACGACCACCGCAACCGACAGCGGCACCTTGCCGACCATCGGCGTCGCGGCACAGGCTGAACAACAGGACTTCCAGGCAGAGCGTTCGACCGTCGGAGCAAAGACGCCCACGGCGCTGCGCGATATTCCGCAGACCGTCACCGTCATCAACAAGGCCGTGCTGCAATCGCAAGGCGCCACCTCGTTCCAGGACGCGCTGCGCAATGCGCCGGGCGTGACGATCGGCGCGGCTGAAGGCGGCCAGATCGGCAACAACATCAACCTGCGCGGCTTCACCGCGCAGAACGACATCTATCTGGACGGCTTCCGCGATCGTAACCAGTACTATCGCGACACGTTCGACCTCGAAGAACTCGAAGTGCTTTACGGTCCGTCGTCGATGCTGTTCGGCCGCGGCTCGACGGGCGGCGTGATCAACCAGGTCAGCAAGAAGGCGAACCTGCACGACTCGGCGGAAGTCACGGGCATGATCGGCACGGACGACAAATATCGCAGCACCGTCGACGTGAACCATAAGCTGACGGATACGTCGGCGATTCGCCTGAACGCCTTCGGCCAAAGCCTCGGTTCGACGCGCGACGAGATGAAGAACAAGGACTACGGCATCGCGCCGGAAGTGCGTTTCGGGATCGGCACGCCGACTGAAGTGACGATCTCCGCGCTGATCCAGCACAACTACGACATGCCGGACTACGGCGTGCAGGCGTTGAACGGCCGCCCGTCGCCGGTGCCGAAGAACACGTTCTACGGCTTGACGACCGACCGGACGATCCAGGACGTGCAGACCGTCACCGCCGCGGTCAAGCACAAGTTCTCGGACAACCTGATCCTGACGAACCAGACGCAGTTCTCGCACTCGATGACCGACGCGCGCGAAACCGCGCCGCAAGCGGTGTTGACGGGACCGCTCGCCAGTAGCACCGCGTTGACCAACGGCAATTTCACGACGCTCTCGCCGTCGCAACTGTTCATCAAGTTGCAAAGCCACGACCGCGTGATCGAGAACCACTCGCTGTACAACGACACGATGCTCCAATACAAGTTCGTCACCGGCCCGATCAAGCACGACCTGATCGCCGGTGTCGATCTCGGCCACGACAGCTATTCGAACCAGGCATACACCCGTAACAACTTGCCGGTCGTGACGATGGTGAACCCGGCGTATCTGTCCAACCCTGCCGGTGTGACCACCACGGTCGGTAACTATGCCGATTCCGGCTCGAACGAAATTGGCGCGTACGTGAACGACACCGTGTCGATCGGCCAGCAGTGGAAGGTGATCGGCGGATTGCGTTGGGATCGCTTCCAGGCGCAGATCCACAACTCGATCAGCCTGCCGAGCTATGCGACGCAGACCAACTTCTTCACCAGCGTGCGCGCCGGCGTGATCTATCAGCCGACCGACTGGCAGTCGTACTACGTGTCGTACGGCACGTCGTTCAATCCGTCGCTCGAAGCGCTGACGGTGACCAACCTCACGCAGAACCTTGCGCCCGAGTCGACCAAGTCGTACGAAGTCGGCGGCAAATGGGACCTGCTCGGCGGCAATCTCTCGGTGACGTCGTCATTCTTCCGCGAAGAAAAGACCAACGCGCGCACGCAGGTCTCGCCGACCGAATACGAACTCGACGGCGACATCCGTGTCGACGGTTTCCAGGCCGGCGTGACGGGCCACATTACCGACAAGTGGCAAGTGTTCGGCGGCTACACCTACATGGACGCCATCATCCTGAAGGCGCGCGATGGTACGCAAGGGCACGTGCCGGCCAACACGCCGCGCAATACGCTGACGTTCTGGACCACCTACGCGCTCACGCCGCACTGGGAAATCGGCGGCGGCCCAACGTATATGTCGCCGCGCTACGCATCGAATACGAACTACGTGCAGGTGCCGGGCTACACGCGCTGGGACGCGACCGCTGCGTATCACGCGAAGAAATACGACGTACGCCTGAATCTGCTGAACCTGACCAACAAGTACTACTACGACGCGCTGATTCCGTCGGACGGCGGCCGTTCCGTGCCGGGTATCGGTCGCACTTTGCTGGCAACGTTCGACTACCGCTTTTGATACGCCTTGAACGGATGCGTTAGGCTTGCCGTTTTCGAAGACGGCAAGCCGACGCAAAAAGGAAACACCATGTTGCTGCACATTCCGAACGTACTGAACGCCGAGCAGTTGCGGCTCGTGCGCGAGCGGCTCGACCAGGCGGACGACGCCTGGGTCGACGGCCGCGCGACCGCCGGCTATCAGGGCGCGCCGGTCAAGCGTAATCAGCAGATCGCCGAGCACACGCCGATTGCGCGCGAGCTCGGCGACGTGATTCTCGCGTCGATCGAGCGCAATCCGCTGTTCATCAGCGCGGTGTTGCCGAACCAGGTGTACCCGCCGCTTTTCAATCGTTACGAAGGCGGCATGCAGTTCGGCAGTCACGTCGACGGCGCCGTGCGCGTGCTACCCAACGGCGTGAAGCTGCGCACCGATGTATCGGTGACGCTGTTCATTTCCGACCCCGCCGACTACGACGGTGGCGAACTCGTGATCGAAGACACGTACGGCGTGCAGCAGGTCAAGCTGCCGGCCGGCGACATGATCGTCTATCCGGCGACGAGTTTGCATCAAGTCACGCCGGTCACGCGCGGCGCGCGGATCGCGAGTTTCTTCTGGGTGCAAAGCCTCGTGCGCAGCGATACGCAGCGCGCCATGCTGTTCGACATGGACACGGCGATTCAACGGCTGAACGCCAGCAACGCCGACGATACCGCGCGCCGCAGCCTCGTCGGCATTTATCACAACCTGTTGCGGACCTGGAGCGAAACGTGAGCGTACCCGAGGCAATCGACATTCAATCGCCCGTGGGCATCGACCATGTGACGCGTGAGCCGCGGCGGCTGGATAACGACGAATTCAAAGCGCGGCAGCAGCGCTCGCGCCGCGCCACCTTCGTCAAATGGCTGCGCAAGGTGCATGGCTGGATCGGCTTGTGGGGCGCGGCGCTGGGTTTGTTGTTCGGCACCACGGGGTTTCTGCTGAACCATCGCGGCGGGCCGCTCAAAGTGTCGACCGGCGAGCCGCAAGTAGCGGTGTTGCAGGTGCCGTTGCCGCAACCCGCGCCGGAGTCGCCGCGTGAGCTGGGCAAGTGGCTCAAGCACGAACTGAAGCTGGCGGGCACGCCCGGACGCGTTCAGAAAGAGCCGGCGCATCCGGTGGCGTGGGGCGAGCACAGCGTCGTCCAGCCGGAGCACTGGCAGCTCAACTTCGCGTCGCCGCACGAGAACACGTCCGCCGAATACTGGGTGGGCAACGGCTATGTGACAGTCAAGCGCAGCGAGAACACCTTTCTTGCGATGATGACCAACCTGCACAAGGGCGTCGGCCTGAGCGTCGGCTGGGTGCTGCTGATCGATACGCTCGCAGGCAGCATCATCTTGCTGTCGCTCACTGGCGTTCTGCTCTGGACGGAGTTGAGCAAACGCAAGACCGTCGGCGCGGTGTTGGTGCTGGGGTCGATCGTCGCCGCGGTGTGTGTGGGCCTGCTGTAAAGACCCTGCAAGCCTGCCGTGATCGAAGAAAACCGGTCGCGCGCCAAAGGCGTTGCGATCGGGAAAATTGCCTTTCCGTACGCATTGCATCAAGGTACGTTTTACCTGCATTTCCGTTTCATTTCGCGGTGTCTTGCCGATGCCGCCCAATCCTCTGCACAGCGCTCAGTCCCGCGCCGCGAAAAGCCCGCTGTGCCGGGCTTTTGCGCCTCGTCTCATCTTCCTCCGGCACACCGCTCCGTGCGAGAATCGCGCTACGTCAATTGCGTGGTGATCGTTAGCCATCCGTCGTATCAGGCACCGCTTTTGCAATAGCGGTCCGCACGAATATGATCCGCCGCGTCGAGGAGATCGCGTTGAAACAGCCGGACCGCTTCATGTCGGATGCACCGCCCGCCGGTTTGGCCGCCCCGTCCTTTCTTGCCGGCGGCGGCGAACTCGGCGCACTGATCCGCGCCTACGACTGGACGCAGACGGCGCTCGGCGCGCCCGACACCTGGCCGCAAGGTCTGAAGATCGCGATCCGCATCATGCTCACGTCGCGTCAGCCGATCTGGATCGGTTGGGGCGACGATCTGCTCTATTTCTACAACGACCCGTACAAATCGATCATCGGCGGCAAGCATCCGGTCGCGCTCGGTCAACCGACGCACGTCGTGTGGCGGGAAATCTGGACCGACATCGAGCCGCTCCTGGCTACCGCGCTGGCGGGCGCCGAGGGCATCTTCGTCGAACAGAAGCTGCTCATCATGGAGCGCAACGGTTTTCCCGAGGAGACGTATTACACCTTCTCGTACAGCCCCATTCCCGGCGAGGACGGTGAACCCGGCGGCATCATCTGCGCCAACAGCGACGACACCGTGCAGGTGGTCGGCGAACGGCAACTGGCGCTGCTGAAGGAACTGGCGGCCGTCAGTCCGGACGGCCGCGACTGGCGCGAGGCGTGCGAACTCAGCGCGCGCGCGTTGCAGTCGAATCCGCAAGACCTGCCTTTCGCTTTGCTATACGCAGCCGAACCCGGCAGCGACACGGCGACGCTGGTAGGCGCGAGCGGCATCGAGCCGGGCCACCCGGCGGCGCCGCAGACGCTGCGCGTCGATGATTCTCTCTGGCCGGTCGCCGACGTGTTCAAAATCCAGGCGCCGCAATTGGTTCGCGACTTGACGCAGCGTTTCGGCATCGCGTTGCCGAAGGGGCCGTGGCATCTCGCACCGGAGCAGGCGGTCATCCTGCCGGTGTCGCCCGGCAGTGAGTCGACGCAGACGGTGGTTCTGATTGCCGGCCTGAACCCTTGCCGTCTTTTCGACGACGCCTATCGCAGCTTCCTGAACCTGGCCGCCGGCCAGATCGGCGCGGCGATCGGCTACGCGCAGGCGTATCAGGAAGAGCGGCGGCGCGCGGAAGCGCTGGCCGAAATCGACCGCGCGAAGACCACGTTCTTCTCCAACATCAGCCACGAATTCCGCACGCCGTTGACGCTGATGCTCGGCCCGCTCGAAGAACTGCTCGCCAAGCCGCAGCAAGCCGCGAGCGGCGACGGCGCGCAGACGGGCAACGATATCGACGACCGCGCGCTGATCGAGATCACGCATCGCAACGGCTTGCGTCTGCTGAAGCTCGTCAACGCATTGCTGGATTTCTCGCGGATCGAGGCGGGTCGCATCCAGATCCACACGCAGCCCACCGACATCGCCGCCTTCACGGCCGAACTCGCGTCGCTATTCCAGTCCGCGATCGAGGCGGCCGGCCTGCGCCTCGAAGTGGAGATTCCGGCCACGCCCGTGGTCGTGCAACTCGACCGCGAGATGTGGGAAAAGGTCGTGATGAACCTGCTGTCGAACGCGTACAAGTTCACGTTCTTCGGCACGATCCGGGTCGCGGTTCGCGCTGACGAAGGCGGCGGCGTCGAGGTCAGCGTGACGGACAGCGGCATCGGCATTGCGGAAGAAGAAGTGCCGCGCCTCTTCGAGCGCTTTCATCGGGTGGCGGGCGCACCGGGGCGCTCCGTGGAAGGCAGCGGCATCGGGCTCGCGATGGTGCAGGAACTGGTGAAGCTGCACGGTGGCACGGTGCGGGTCGACAGTGTGCTCGGTGAAGGTGCGTGCTTTACCGTTTCGCTGCCGCGCGGCGCCGTGCTGTCCCAGCCCGAGGACGCAGCCGTGCACGCCGCCATGAGCAAGCACGCGCGCACCTACGTCGATGCCGCGCTGCGCTGGAGTCCGGAGAACGAACTCGTGGACAGCGCGTCGATCGAGACGGCATCGGCTAACGAGGCGCCGCCCGAGGCTGCGCCGGTCGCCGCCGCGCGGCTGCTGGTCGTCGACGACAATGCCGACTTGCGTGAGTACATGAGCCGCATATTGCGCGCGGCGGGCCATGACGTGCGGCTCGCCACCGACGGCCTGGCCGCGCTGGAAGCCGCGCGCGCGGAACCGCCCGATCTGGTGCTCTCCGACGTGATGATGCCGCGCCTCGACGGCTTCGGGCTCCTGCGCGCACTGCGCGCCGATCCGGACTTGCGCGACACGCCGGTGCTGATCCTGTCCGCGCGTGCGGGAGAGGAAGCGCGCATGGACGGCATCGAGCATGGCGCCGACGACTATCTGACCAAGCCCTTCTCGGCCCGCGAGTTGCTGGCCCGCGTGTCGGGCAATCTGCAACTCGCGCGCTTGCGCCGCGAGACCGAGATGAAGCTGCGCGAGGAATCGCGCACGCTGGAGATTCTCAATCGCGTCGGCTCGACGGTGGCGGCCGAACTCGATCTGAACCGCGCAGTGCAGATCGTGACCGACGCGGCCACCGAACTGACCGGCGCCGCGTTCGGCTCGTTCTTCTACAACGTGCTCGACCAAAAGGGCGGCAGCTACATGCTGTATACCCTGTCCGGCGTGCCGAAAGAAGCGTTCGAGCGGTTTCCGATGCCGCGCAACACAGCGGTGTTCGCGCCCACGTTCCAGGGCGAGGGCATCGTGCGCGTTGACGACATCACGCAGGATCCGCGCTATGGCCACAACGCGCCACATCGTGGCATGCCGGAGGGTCATCTGAAGGTGCGCAGCTATCTGGCCGCGCCGGTGCAGTCGCGCAGCGGCGAAGTGGTCGGCGGTCTGTTCTTCGGCCACCCGGAGCCCGGCGTGTTCACCGAGCGCGCCGAGCGCATCGTGGCCGGTATCGCCGCGCAGGCGGCGATTGCCATCGACAACGCGCGCTTGTATCAGGCGGCGCAAACGGAAATCGCCGAGCGCACCAAGGCGCAAAGCGCGTTGCGAGATCTGAACGAAACGCTGGAGCGCCGCGTGATCGAGACGGTGGCGGACCGCGACCGTCTGTGGGAGTTGAGCGAGGATCTGCTGGTGGTGGCCGATATCGAAGGCCGCTTGCAGCGCGTGAGTCCATCGTGGAGCACGGCGCTCGGTCATAACGTGCACTGGCTGATGTCGCGTTCCTACGTTGATCTGGTTCATCCGGATGATGTCGAGACTGTCCGCACGCATCTGGCCGAACTGCGCAGAACGGGCGTGCCGGTACGCTATGAAAACCGCTTCAAGCGGATCGACGGCACATGGCGCTGGGTCGCGTGGACGCTCGCGCTCGATCCCGACACGGCGCGCATTCACGGCGTGGGCCGCGACGTCACCGCCGACAAGGAAACCACCGAAGCGCTGCGGCACGCCGAAGAAGCGCTGCGCATGGCGCAGAAGATGGAAGCGATCGGCAAGCTCACGGGCGGCGTCGCGCACGACTTCAACAACCTGCTGCAAGTGATCGGCGGCAATCTGCAACTGCTGGCGAAAGACGTCGCCGGTTCGGAGAAGCCCGAACAGCGCGTGCGCAACGCACTGGCGGGCGTCGCGCGAGGCGCGAACCTCGCTTCGCAACTGCTCGCGTTCGGGCGGCGTCAGCCGCTGGCGCCGAAGGTCGTCAATCTCGGCCGCTTCGTGCGCGGACTCGACGACATGCTGAGGCGCGCGCTCGGCGACGGCGTCGAAATCGAAACGATCGTGTCGGGCGGCTTGTGGAATACGCTGGTCGATCCGTTTCAGGTCGAGAACGCGCTGCTGAATCTGGCGATCAACGCGCGGGACGCCATGAACGGCCACGGCAAGCTCACGATCGAAGCCGGCAACGCCGCGCTCGACGACGCCTACGCCAAGCGCAACGCGGAGGTCACGCCAGGCCAGTACGTGATGCTGGCGGTCACCGACACGGGCTCCGGCATGCCGCCGGAAGTGCGCGAGCGCGTGTTCGAGCCGTTCTTCACGACCAAGCCCGAAGGCCAGGGCACGGGCCTCGGCTTGAGCATGGTGTATGGCTTCGTCAAGCAGTCCGGCGGCCATGTGAAGATCTACAGCGAGGAAGGCCACGGCACGACGATCCGCATTTATCTGCCGCGGGTGCGCCAGGAAGAAGACCTCGAGACGAATATCGACGCCGGTCCTGCCAAGGGCGGCACGGAAACCATTCTGGCGGTCGAGGACGACGAGGAAGTACGCACGACCGTGGTCGAAATGCTCTCCGACCTCGGCTACCGCGTACTGAAGGCGAAAGACGCGCAAAGCGCGCTGGCGATCGTCGAAAGCGGCGTGCCGATCGACATGCTGTTTACCGATGTGGTGATGCCCGGTCCGCTGCGCAGCACCGAACTCGCCCGCAAGGCGCGCGAGCGATTGCCGGCCATCGCGGTGCTGTTCACGTCGGGCTACACGGATAACGCGATCGTGCATTCGGGGCGGCTCGATGACGGCATCGAATTGCTTAGCAAGCCGTACACGCACGAAGCGTTGGCGCGCAAAGTCCGCTACGTGCTGCAAGCGCAGAATCCGCAGGCCGCCGAAATCGCCGAGGCCGAGCAGCATCTTCTCGAGATCGATCCGCCCGTGATGCCGGATAGCGCCGATAGTTTCGTCGCTCAGACGCGGCTGCGGATTCTGCTGGTGGAAGACGACGAGCTGATTCGCGTGAGCACCGCCGAACTGTTGCGCACGTTCGACTTCGACATTCTGGAAGCCGAAGGCGAGCATGACGCCAAGCAGATTCTCAGCGAACACGCGATCAGCGTGATGCTGACCGACGTGGGGCTGGCGGGCAAGTCGGGCATCGACCTGGCGCTGGAGGTGTGTCGCGAGCGGCCCGATCTGCGCGTGATCTTCCTGACCGGCTACGACCTCGTGCTGACGCCGGAGCAGCGCAAGGTTTTGCCGCACGCGATCCTGCTGCGCAAGCCCTACGATCCGCTCGATCTCATCGATGCGCTGAAAACGCCGCTGCGCTAAACCCGCTACGCGCGGCCGGCGTTGCCGGCCCGCCAGCGGGAAAGTGGGCGCTCGCGCTAGAATTCTCGCAGACCGCCACGACTGCTGGCTCCGCCGGAATTCGCCGATGACCACACCCGCTGCCAACGAAGTCGACGCCGCGCTCGTCACGCGGCGTTCGATTCGCGCCTTTCTGCCCACGCCGGTGTCGCGCGACGACATCGAAGCCATTCTTGAAGCCGCCAGCCGCGCGCCTTCGGGCACCAATACGCAGCCGTGGAAAGTCTACGTGGTGACGGGCGTGTCGCTCGCGCGTCTTTCGCAGGCCTTGCTCGACGCTTACGACGACCCGCAACGCGACGCGCTGTATCAGGAAGAATATCCGTACTACCCGCATCAATGGGTGTCGCCGTATATCGATCGGCGCCGCAAAATCGGCTGGGACCTGTATGGCCTGCTCGGCATCGAGAAGGGCGACAAGGCGCGCATGCACGAACAGCATGCGCAGAACTACCGCTTCTTCGGCGCACCGGTGGGCTTGTTCTTCACCATCGACCGGGTGATGGAGCGCGGCAGCTGGCTCGACTACGGCATGTTCCTGCAGGCGATCATGACGGCTGCGCGTGGACGGGGTCTCGATACCTGTCCGCAGGCCGCGTTTACGCCGTTTCATCGGGTGATTGCGGAGCAGCTCGGCTTGCCGCCGCAAGAGCAACTGGTGTGCGGCATGTCGCTCGGATTCGCCGACGAAAACGCTTTGGTCAACACGTTACGCACCGAACGCGAACCAGTCGAACGGTTCACGCGATTTCTCGATTGACGGCGATTGATTGCGATCGAGACAAGTCCCCCACTTTCCATCGGACCCATATGAAAACATCGCGTCGTCATTTTCTGCTGCTAGGCATGAGCGCGGGTTCCGCGCTCATGCTCACCCGCGCCGCTTTCGCCGATACGGCGAACGCACTCAGCGAATCCGATCCGAAGGCGCAAGCCGTTGGCTATAAGGCGGACGCGACCAAGGTCGACAAGGCGAAATTCCCCGGCTACGCCGCCGGACAAAGCTGTGCCAACTGCTCGCTGTTCCAGGGCAAAGCCAACGACGCATACGGCGGGTGCACGCTGTTCGGCGATAAGCAGGTCGCGGCGCTTGGCTGGTGCAGTTCGTACTCGAATATGTGAACGGCACGGGGCGCCGCGTTCACGGCGATCAATTCAACGCGCTCAGCACCAGTTCATGCGAACGGCCGATCCACACGGCTGCGTCGCGGTGATCGCGTAGCGCGTCGCCGGTATTCGGGTGCACGAAGATATCCAGTGCGCCGTGATTCAGCGTGAGCCAGCCGACCAGTTCGGCGAATTGCGCCTGCGTGAACGCGAGTTGATACGACCACATGGGATGCGGGCCCACCGGGCGCTCGTGAAAGCGGCCCAGCTGCAGTGTGTCGCCCCAGTGTGCGTCGATCTGCTCGCGGAAGGTCCACGCGGCGTCGCGGCTGCTCGCATCGAAATACACGTGGGCGTGCCAGCTTGCGATGGCGGAGGTGTCGCGAAAGGTCATATCAAGTCCGTTACGTATCAGTCTTTATCCGACATTCATTCTGCTTCAATTTCCGCCGACGCGCGCGGCTCGCGCCTCATGTGAAACTGTCTCTCATCTTCGCCGACGATCTCGAAGCCGAGGCGCTCGTACAGGCGCTGCGCGGGATTGCCTTTGAGCACCTTGAGGGTGAGCGGCAATGCGTCGGCCTGCGCGGCGCGCAACACCGTATGCAGCGCGCGTTCGCCGATGCCGCGCCCTTGAAGCGCCGGCGTGATCTGCAATTGCACGACGACCCACTCGGCGTCGGTGCGATGCGCTTTGAGCAAACCGGCGGGCGCGCCGTCGATGCAAATCACGCGCGCCGTGTCATAACGATGCAGCAGTCGCGCGCGATGCTCGGTATCGTCCGACGGTTCGCCGACGCGCGCGAGGTGCTCCGTCATGGTCGCCTTGCGCAGCTCGAATAGAAAGGCTTCGTCCTTGTCCAGCGCCGGACGCAGGGTGAAGACAGGTTCTTGAACGGACATGTTGGTAACGTTTCCGGCGTGCCGGCGGCTAGTAAGAATGGCCGTGAATTGTCGCGCCAGCAGCGCTTTTTTACCACGCGGTTATGTTTGTGCCTCTCGACTTTGCTGTTCGCCGGTCGTGCCGATCCCGTCGGCCGATGCTCCGCGCTACGATGGATTCGCGCGCTGCCGCGTGCGCCGCGTCAGGCGCGGTCGGTGTTTGCGGTGTGCCGGAGGCGTCATGTCGTCTGTTTGCGTTGCGCTCGCCACAGTTCGCGCGACGTGTTGGGTGCTCATTGGCATGCGCTTTGCTTTTGCCTTATCCGCGAATTGCTGGCGCGTGCGGGTTCGGACGTCGAACCGCCGAGGAACGACGCCAACCTGGCATAAAACGAAAAATGCTGAATGCGAAACCACATACGGTCACGCACGGGGTCGACGGCGACGCGATGACGCTCGTCTTTTATCCCGATACCGGTTGTTTGCGCTTTGTCGATGCGCGCGGCACGTGCCACGAGCTTCGGCCGCCGCATTCCTGGTTCGCGATATCGTCCGCGTCGCGAGGCGTGCGGCGCGGCACGCAAGCCATGACGGAAGGATTGAATGCACTGCTGCATGAGTTCTGCGCGAAACGCCCGCGTGGGTTGAGTGCGCATGCTACGGCCCACTCGACGGTGGGCTAGCGCACAGTGAGCGTGGCCGTGGCGCGATAGCGTGCATTGGTCAGTCAAAAGAACTCGACGCGTGGTTTCGCGTTTGTATTCAGTTTTTTTCGGTGTCGTTCGTTCAACACGGCGAGCGGCTTAACGAACTTTGCGAGGTGGGCCATGGAGATTATCGAGCTTGAACCAAGCGTCTCGGCAGACGGACGCGCGGTGATTTTCCAGCTTTCGACGCGAGGACGGGACCTCGAATGCGCCGTCACGCGTGAGGCCTTGGAACAGCATTTCTGGTTGCAACGCGACGCCGGCGAGGAACGCGTACTAAAGACTTTCGCTGACGGGCGCAAACGCATTACCGCCGTGGCGGAAAGAAAAATGCTCGCGCGTCCGGGCGAAAAAGTGCTGCTGACGATCAGCGATTTCGCCGCCCGGGGCTGATGAGATTTACGCCGCTCGTCTTGCAAGCGCAGATGCTCAAAGTTCAGCGAGCGACGGTGACGGTGCCGTCGCTCGTTTCGTTGCCGATTCGATCGGCACTTTTCGGCCGCGCGGCTGAAGTCGCCGGCGACGAATTGGCGCGGTAAATAACCGTGTGTCTCGCCGTGGCGGCGCAGGCTGCGCGCCGCTCACCTCTGAGGAAATCGGCCTGTTACACCGATTCGCCAAACTGGCCTGCCAAATCCCTTCGCTTCGCCCAATTGCATTCGCAAGTGCCGGAATACACTGTTTTCCATGGAGCGACAAATCACCGAGCCCCATCGACGCGGTCTTCCCCCGCGTTGTTTTGAACCGTACCGTTGATGGCAGTTTGCCGCGGTTGTCGAACGCGGCAGGGCAGTAAAGCAGTAGGTAAGAGAAGCAATGCAAACGGCGCGCGATCCATGCAATTTGCGCGTGAAGCAGCAGGGGGTTGCAGCTAGGCGATGTTGAAGGCGAAGGACCCGGCTGTGATTGCAGTGAGCAGTTCCGAAACGAATGTTTTTCGCAGCAGCAATATAGGCAGCACGGTTTTATTTGCAGTGGCAGTTCAAGTAGCAACAGCTTTGTTAGTTTGCGGTGGGTATAGGTCGGCGAGCATCCACGCGCGAGTACGCCTGTTCCATCCTGTCTGGCCCTGTTCCCTCGCGGGAACAGGGTTTTTTTTCGTCGAGACACGCGACGCGACTTGCAATTGCCAAGTTCGAACCGATATCCCAGCGTTGCACTGCGCGGTGCGCTCTTGGGTGGCATCGAACCACCGACCGGCCGCGTAGTATGAGATGCTTCATACAAACCGGACTTGAAGCCGTTTAAGTCTGTCTTAATAGTTGCTTGCCATGATGGTTGCACAGACTCCCATCAGAGCCTGTCAGGCCGCCGGCGTATCGGCGGCGTTTGCCACCGGAGAGCAGAAGAATTCGGTGGCGAAGCCGAGAGTCAGAGAAGGAGGTTGAACCGATATGTCCAGTAAATCGCGAACCCGCAAGCACAACCAGTCGGCCATGTCCCCGTTGTTGCGCGCGTTGACCTACAGCCGCACCGCCCATGAGCCGGTCACGTCGGCGATGCTTCTGCAGTGCTACGCCGCCCTCGATGCATTCCGGCACGGCTACGGCTCGCGGAATCTGCATATGACCTTGAGCCGGCATTTGCTGGTGTCGCAAGAACTTGCGCGCCTCGGGCTCGGCGAGGACGTGTTGTCCGACATCGAAAGCGCGCATGCGGCGATGGTGCAGCTCGACGCGCGTGAACACGAGGAAGGCGCGTGGGCCCTGGAAGACGGCGAATACGCCCGCCTGTGCACCGCGTTGGCGATTCTCGACGGCCAATTGTCCGTGGCATCGCTGAGCGAGATTGCGAGCGCGGAAGCGAGAATGATCGAAGGATTGATGCGCTCAGCGCAGGTGCAGGCGATTGCGGAAGCCGCGGTCTGAACCGAACGCATGGACTCCCCCCTTGTACAAACGCAAGTGAAACGCCCCATGTGGGGCGTTTTCTTATTCAGCCGCGTTGACGTTCCACTTCGTGGCGCTGATCGTTGTACCGCGTACGGTCTTTAGCGCATTGGAGAGGATTACTTCAATGCGGCGATATCGTATCGCACGGTAGAAAACGGTCCCCATGCCGTGCGGATATTACGAGTCTCCGTAAGACGCCTGATCGGCCGCCGCGCCAGCGCCGGATCGGGTTTGCCGGAGGCTTTCATGCTTGTTAGACTGCCTCTCGCAAACTCACCGCAAGCGCGTTTTTGCCTTCATACGCCTCCAGGGCGTTCACGTCTGCGGCGCGATCAAATCGGAGACGCCATGTCTTATATGCTGCTCATCGTCGAACCCACGGATCAACGCATTGAACGCGGTGAAGCTGCGGGCCGCGAAGTCTACGACCAGATGGTCCGGTTCGCCGCCGATCTGAAAGAACGCGGCAAACTGGTCGCGGTCGAATCGCTCACGTCCTTGAACGACGCCGTGCGCGTGCAGGTGCGCGACGGCCAGCCGAAACTGCTCGACGGCCCGTTCGCCGAAGCCAAGGAAATGGTCGGCGGGTTCTTTCTCCTCAATTGCGACACGCGTGAAGAAGCTGTGACCATTGCGCAAGCCTGCCCGGCGGCAACCTGGTGCACGGTCGAAGTCCGCAAGCTCGGACCTTGTTTCCTCTAGCCGATTCGCGCATCGACAGCATTTGTTTTCGGGGTTTTCCCTGGCGGATCGGCACAGGTGTCGATCCGGCTGTGCGTTGCTCGTCGTGTGAGTAAGGAGGCAGCCTGCGGGCTCGGCTCTCCCTCTCACAACGATAAGGAGTAACGGCGATGCGATTCATGATCCTTGTAAAAGCGACCGCTGCCAGTGAAGCCGGCGAGATGCCGGAAGCGTTCCTGATGGCCGCGATGGGCGCGTACCACGAAGAGCTGGCCAAGGCCGGCGTGCTGCTCGACGCGACCGGCCTGCAACCGAGTTCGAAAGGCTGGCGCGTTCGCTACAGCGGCGGCAAGCGCTCGGTGGTCGACGGCCCGTTTCCGGAAACCAAGGAACTGATTGCCGGCTACACGTTGATCCAGGTGCGCTCGCGTGAAGAAGCCATGGAATGGGCGCGGCGCTTTCCGGCGCCGTTCGGCGAGCAAGCGGACGGCGAAATCGAAGTGCGTCAACTGTTCGAACTCGACGACTTCGAACCCAGCCCGGAGTTGGACCGGTTCCGTGAACTGGAAGCCGGCAAGCGCTGAAGCGGCAACGCGAAGCCCGCGCCGATCCGGCTTTATCGAAGGATTCATCATGCTCAAGACCATACTGATCGCCGTGGTCGCGGCCGTGGGCCTGCTCTTGGTCTACGCGGCGACTCGGCCCGACAGCTTTCGCATCGAACGCAGCGTACGCATCCAGGCGCCGCCCGAGCGGATTTACGCGCTGATCGACAATCTCCATCAATTCAATCTGTGGAATCCGTTTCTGCGCAAAGACCCGGCGGCCCAAGGCACCTATAGCGGCACACCGAACGGCAAGGGCGCGCGTTATGCGTGGCAAAGCGATAAGGTCGGCGTGGGGCAAATGGAGATCGTCGATACGGCCGTGCCCACGAGCGTGACGTTCAACCTCGATTTTCTGAAGCCGTTCGAAGCGCACAACATGGCCGAATTCACACTGAAGCCTGAAGCAGGCGCGACTGAAGTGACCTGGGCGATGCACGGACCCACGCCGTTCATGTCGAAGCTGGTTCAGGTGTTCTTCAACATGGACAAAATGGTCGGCAAGGATTTCGAGGACGGCCTGAACAATCTGAAAACGCTCGCCGAGGCGAGCTGAACACGGCGCAGGGCGTTCCAGCCGCGCCCTGTCCACAACCGGTTAACGGACTCCATCATGCATAGGCAGATCTACGTCAATCTCGCGGTCGATAACCTCGAACGATCGAAAGCTTTCTTCAGCGCGATCGGTTTGAGCTTCGAACCGCAATTCACGAACGAACAGGCGGCCTGTCTGATCCTCGGCGAGAACATCTACGCGATGCTGCTGGTCAAGGACCTGTTCAAGTCGTTTACCCGCAAGTCGCTGTGCGATCCGAAGGAGAGCACGGAAGCGCTGGTGGGCCTGTCGTGCGAAAGCCGGACGGAGGTCGATGCGCTGGTCGCCAAGGCGCTCGCCGCGGGCGGCACCGTACCGCGCGCGCCGCAGGATTATGGTTTCATGTATGGGCACGGCTTCGAGGATATCGACGGCCACATCTGGGAGCTCATCTACATGGACCCGAACGCCAAGACGGCGGGCTGAGGCTGTGACCACGGCAGCCACCCACCGTGCCATCGAGGCAGTCTGGCGGATCGAGTCCGCCAAGGTCATTGCCCACGTCGCGCGAATCGTGCGCGACGTCGGGCTCGCCGAAGAACTGGCGCAAGACGCGCTGGTGGCCGCGCTCGAACATTGGCCTGACGCGGGCGTGCCCGACAACCCGGGAGCATGGCTGATGGCGACCGCAAAGAACCGTGCCCTCGACCGCTTGCGGCAGGAAGCGCTGCACGCCCGCAAGCGCCAGGAGCTGGGTCACGATCTCGACGCGATGGAGGCCCATCTCGTGCCCGATTTCGTCGATGCCCTCGATGCCGCCCGCGCCGACGATATCGGCGACGACCTGCTGCGGCTGGTGTTCACGGCGTGCCACCCGGTGTTGTCGACCGATGCGCGCGTCGCGCTTACGCTGCGCCTGCTCGGTGGCCTCAGCACGGACGAAATCGCGCGCGCGTTTCTCGTGCCCGAGCCAACCGTCGCACAGCGTATCGTGCGGGCTAAGCGCACGTTGTCAGCGGCCAAGGTGCCGTTCGAGGTGCCGCAAGCGGACGCCCGCGCGCCGCGGCTTGCCTCGGTGCTGCAGGTCATCTATCTGATTTTCAACGAAGGCTATTCGGCCACGGCCGGCGACGACTGGATGCGTCCGGCGCTCTGCGAGGAAGCGCTGCGGCTCGGCCGCGTGCTGAGCGGTCTGGTGCCCGACGAAAGCGAAGTACACGGCCTCGTCGCGCTGATGGAGATTCAGGCCTCGCGCACGCATGCGCGCACGGATGCGCAGGGCCGTCCGGTGCTGCTGCTCGATCAGGATCGCAGCCGCTGGGATCCGCTTCTGATCCGTCGCGGACTGTCTGCGCTCAACAGCGCGCATGCGCTGGGCGGCGCGAGCGGCCCGTATGCGTTGCAGGCAGCGCTCGCCGCCTGTCACGCTCGAGCGCGTCGCGCGGACGATACCGATTGGGCGCAGATCGTCGCGTTGTATGACGCGCTGTCGCAAGTGGCGCCGTCGCCGGTGGTCGAGTTGAACCGCGCGGTGGCGGTCGGCATGGCGTTCGGTCCGGCGGCCGGTCTGGAGATCGTCGATGCGCTGGCAAGCGATGCCGCGCTGGCGAACTATCACTGGTTGCCGAGCGTGCGTGGCGATCTGCTGGCGAAACTCGGACGCGTGGAAGAAGCGCGCGCCGAGTTCGAACGTGCCGCCGGGATGACGCGCAATGCACGCGAGCGCGAGATGTTGCTCGAACGCGCGCACGGCATCGCGCATTGAGCCTTGCCACGTATCGCCCTTACGTACACCGCCGTGTCAGACGGCGCACGCCCGCAGCAGATAAAACTCGCGCGGGCCCTGCTCTTGCGGCGGATCGCGGAGCGGTTCGAGGTAACGGGTGATGCCGATCCGATCGAATCCCACGGCCACGCAGGCGGCTTCGAGTGCCGCCGCGTCATGCACGGTGAAACCGTACTCGGCAAAAGGCATTTCGATTGCCGCCTCGGGTGTGATGGCCGCGATGACCAGCGTGCCGTCCACACGTAACACGCGGCGAATTTCCTTCAGGCCGGCCGTCAGGTCCGGCCAGAAATACGTGCTGTTGCTCGTCACCGCTTTGTCAAACGAGGCAGTGGCGAACGGCATGGCAACGACGTCGGCGGTTTCGAGCCAGACCCGGCCGTCGCGCACAAAAGCCGCGTTGCGGCTGCGAGCGGCGGCGATCATGGTCGGCGATATATCGATGCCGGTGAAGCGCAGTCTCTCGGCCTGATCGAGCACGAACGCGATGTGGCCGCCGTTGCCGAGGCCGACTTCGAGCACCCGCTCGTTCGCATGCAGGTCGAGTAGATCGAATGAAGTAACGATGACGGCGTGATTCGATCGCTCCAACATATCGCCGACTGCGATGCCGATCTTGCCTGCAGGACAGCCGAGTTGCGGAAGAAGAATGCTTTCCTCGAGGTTGGCGGTCACCTCGCCTAACGGATCAGTTGTTTCTCTCACAGCGGTTCCTCCATGACAGATCGCGCCGGTTGCAGTGTTCGCTGCAGACGCGCGTATGGTACGTCCTCCTCAATTTATGTCATGAAGCCACGCCGCGGGTATCTCTTTAATACCCACTTTGTTCGAGACGAGATGAAATGCAAAACACTTTTAACGCGCGCCTCGTGCGTCGGCGTGTAGATACCTAACGTATCAACTGCCGCACGCCCAACGCGACGATCAGGCCGCCGCACGCGCGGTCGATCCACGCCTTGCAGCGCCGGTAAGCGGTCGCAATCCGCTCATGCGACAACGTGAGCGCGACGAACCCGTACCAGCTGCCCGCGACCACGCACACCATGCCGAGCATCGCGGCGAACGTGCCCACGCTGACATGCGCGGGCGCCGCGGAAGAGAACACGGCGGCGAAGAACGCCATCGACTTCGGATTCGCGATGTTGGTCGCGAAGCCTTGTGCGAACGCTTGCCGGAAACCGCCTGCCGCGGCATTGACACCGGCGGTCGGTTTGCCCGCCGACGCGTTGACGATCAGACGTCCGCCGAACCAGATCAGATAGCCGGCGCCGGCCAGTTTCACCGTCAATGCGAGCCACGGAAAAGCCGTGAACACGATACCGACGCCGAGAATCGCGCAGCTTGCCCAGAACAGATTGACCAGCACGATGCCGCCGACCATCGCGAGCGCTTCGACGCGCGTCGCCGATGCGGCCTTGTGCGCGACCGCGACGAAGTTCGGGCCGGGAATGACCACGCCGGCCACATACACAGAGAAAACGCCTAGAACCGCGGACCCATCAATCACGCTGCACTCCTTCATTTGCGCCGCGCGGCGCACTCTGGCAGCGCGGCGCTTCACATATCAAGCCGAGAAAAACGCCAACGCGCCCGTGATCACGCCCGCTCCCGCCACCACGAACGAGAGATTGCGCAGCCACTTCTTGCGGGTCAGCAACGTGATCGCGCACAGGGCGATCGCCACCTGGATCAGCGTGGTGGCCTGCGCCCAGCGATGATGGCCATGCAGCAACGCTTCGCTGCGAGCGTCGTTATCGACGACTTCCTTTTCGATCGCTTCGGCCTTCGCGCGGATCGGCTCTTTCTGCTGCTTGTACTTGTCGACGTCGGCGAGGAATTTCGCATGCGCGTCCGTGTTGCCGGTGGACAGCGCCGCGCCGAGTTCGGCGAGATTTTGCTTCTCGCCCTTCGCCTGGTAGTAGTTCCACTGGTTCGACGCTTCGGTCTTTTTGATGGCGGCTTCGTTCTTGTAGTACAGCGCGAGATTTTCGCTGTTGCCGCTCTGGTACGCGCACAGTGCACCGATCGTCGCGAGGATGGCCGTGATCACGGCCATGCGGCTCGCAAACGGATCCGCGTCGTGATGACCGGCGTGTTCCACGGCATGGTCGTGCGGACCATGCACTTCATATTCTTCAGGCATCTGATTCTCCAAGGCAAAGCATTTCTTGTCGTCTGCGGGCGACGCACGAGCCCGTCGGGCTCAATCTTAGCGTGTGACGCAGGGTGACGGAAAAGGTGCCCCTGAGAGATGCGGCCGAGTCGGCGTTTTATTTGACGACCACGCGCGACTCAACGCGAGCGGGGGCGCGGCGGCAAGATGCGAGTCAATGAATGCCTGACGCCAGCCAGGTCCGCACCAACGGAATCATATGTTCGCCGCCAAGCATGCCGAGCAGCCCGACCAGCGCGACGGTCGGCGGCGCGGGCGACTTCACTTCCATCACGCTGTAGAGGAGGCCGACCACGACACCGGCGGCCAGCGAGATCAAATACGCTTTCATGACTGTTGTATCCAGATGAGAGGCGGGCTGCCACGCCCGCCGGTCGCAGGGAGATTACATCGTGATGACGACCCGGCCGCGTGTGCCGGCGGCCACGGCCTCGTAGGCTTCGCGGGCGCGTTCGAGCGGGAATGTCTGCGCGATGGCCGGCCCGGTCAGCTTGCCGGTTTCGAAGCCCTCGACTAGCGCCGTCATCAGCGGCGCCGATTCCGCGACGCCGAGCTTTGCGCTATCCACACCGAGCAACTGCGTCTCGTTGTGATAGAAGTCGATCAGATCGAATTCGACGCGGCGCTTGCCCGTGCCGCTGATTTCGAGCACGCGGCCACGACGTTTGACGAGGCTCAATGCCGTCTCGAACGCCACGCCGCCGACCGTGTCGTACACCACGTCCGCACCGACGCCGTCGGTCAACGCCCTCAAGCGGTCCGTGATGTTTTCATCGAACGGCACATAGTCGTCGATCAGGCGGCCCGCCGGCGTATCCGCGTCGAGCGGATGACGGTCCACCGCGATCACACGCGCGCCGCGCGCCTTGGCGATCTGCACCACCGCACCGCCCACGCCACCGCCCGCGCCGATCACGGCGATGGTTTCACCCGCTTGCAGATGCGCGTACTCGACCGTGCCAAGCCAGGCGACCACGAAATTCACGCCGATGGCGGACGCTTCCGCGTGGCTCAGCGTCTTGGGTTTGCGCGACAGTGCCGCGAGCGGCACCTTGATGAACTCGGCGTGCGTGCCATCGCGCGTGAAGCCGATGTCGCCGCCGGTGCCCCACACTTCGGCGCCGAGCCAGGCTTGCGGGCCCTCCACTACCACGCCGCTGAAGTCGCGGCCGGGCGTGCGCGGCAGCACCGTGTGTCCGAAATGCCCGGAGACGTTCTTGACGTCGCTCGGATTCACCGAGGCCGCCTTGACCTGCACGACGACGTTGTCCGCATCGGCTTGCGGCGTCGGCAGATCGGTGTAGTCGAGCACTTCGGGGCTGCCAAAAGATTTGAACTGGATGGCTTTCATCGTATGTCGCTCCAATTGGATTCCGGGCTGCGTTGCGCAGTAGATTGAACGTTAGTCTAGGTGACCGGCATGAAGGCGTTAGGACAAATACTTTCGAAATTCGGACAAGGCGTTTGGAGACCCTTGCTCCCGTGGCGCTGCGAAGCTGATCAACTTTGGCGGCTCTTTGCGGGTTCGGGCGAGACCGCGGACGCCGCCTCGCTCAGCGTGCCGCTTGGATCGAAGCCGGTCGGCGGCGCGCCCAGTTCGCGCCGGAACATGTCGCTGAAGCTGCTCGGCTGAAAACCGAGCGAGCGCGCGATGCTGCTCACCGGCCGCCCTTCGGCGAGCCAGGAGACCGCAACCGCCAGTTGCACCTGGCGGCGCCATTCGGCAAAGCCGACGCCCAGTTCGCGCGTGAAGAGCCGCGCCAGCGTCCGCACGCTCGCCCCGACCGACGCCGCATGCTGCTCGAAGCTGATCGCAATCGACGGATTGTCGATCACCGCGCGGCACAACGCCTCGAGCCGTCGGTCCGAGGCATCGGGCAGCGCGATGCGCAGCGACGAGCGCGGCGCGTGTCCGAGTTCCAGCATGGCGAGACGGTACGCGGCGTCGAGATAGGCTTGATCGCGCGAGTCGCTGCTTTCATGCTCCGCGATCGTGGTGATCAGTTCGCGCAGCAGGCCGTTCACCTCGAACACGTCGCTGCGCCGGCTCAGGTGACCGACATTGCGCGCGTGGAGATAGAGATTGCGCATCTCCACCTCGCTCATCATGTGGATGGAGTGCAGCGTGCCGGCCGGCAGCCAGACCGCGCGTTGCGGCGGCACCACCAGCGCTTCGCGGCCGACCTCGACCCACATCACGCCCGACACCGCATAGAGCACCTGCGCCCACGTGTGCGAGTGCGGGTCGATACGCAGCCCGCGCGGATAGTGCCGGGCGAGCGAACGGGCGTCGGCGTCGTCGTGGAGTTCGGGTGGGCGGGCTTTGGGCACGGCGGCTTGGTTCAGGCTTCGCGCATGGCGGATGAAGATCGCGGACCGGGGCAATCCGTCCGCGAAGCATAACGCGAGGCGCGGGCCTGTGCAGGTTGCGCGCCGGTCAGCGCGTTCAGATGCGCTTGGAGGCGCTTAGGTGCGCTTACGTGCGATGGCCCATCAACAGCAGCAGCAACGAGAGTGTCACGATCGAGCCCACGGTCGACAGCAGGATCGTTCGCGAGGTGATGTGGGCTTCACGTTCGTAGAACTCGGCGAGCATGAAAGGGCCGGTGCCGGTGGGCAACGCGGCGAGGATGACCGCCATTTCGACCAGCGTGGACGAGAGCCCGAACACGCGCGCCGCGAGCCACCACGTCAGCGCCGGCTGTACGAGCAGCTTGACGCCGGTCAGCAGCCAGGAAATGCCTCGTGCGCCGGCCTCGGACGGGCGCTTCTCGGCGAGGAACAAGCCGAGGCTCACCAGCGCGCACGGACTCGCCGCGCCGCCCAGCAGTTTCAGAAAGGTCTCTGCGCTGGCCGGCAACGCGACATGGAGGCTGGCGAACAGTACGCCCACGATCGGCGACACGATGAGTGGATTGCGCGCCAGCGAGCGCAGCACTTTCAAACCCAGCTTATGCGGCGTGCGCTCGGTCTGCAGACCCACTTCGATCAGCACGATCGCAACCGCGAACAGCACGCAGGCGACGAGGATCGTGGCGATCGTGGTCGGCGTCAGGCTGGCCGAGCCGAACGCGATCATGCCCAGCGGGAAACCGATATAGCCGGTGTTCGGATACGAGGCCGCAATCGCATCGACGCTCGCATCGGCGAGATGCCGGCCGCTCATCAACCGCATCGCCAGAATCAGGACGAACACGCTGACGCACGCAATCGAAAATGTGGCGACGAACGCCGGTTGATACAGCTGCCGCCAGGTGGCGTGCGCCATGATGTCGAACAGCAGCGCCGGCAGCGCCAGCCAGACCACGAAGCGGTTCAGTTCCGACGCCGAGTTCGGCCCGAGCACGTTGCGCCGGCGGCAGGCGAAACCCGCGAAAATCAGGCCGAAGACGGGGAGCAGGATTTCGAGGGTGGCTAACATCGGCGCAAGAATGTGGGGAGGAGTGGCGATCCGCCAGCGTAGTGGCTCTCGTTGATACAATCCAATACTGTTTTTTGTGCCCGACAATACCTTTTTTGCATTGTCCTTTCCCGTGAGGTGTCGTGATCGATATCAAGCCGCTGCGCTACTTCGTGACGCTTGCCGAGACGCGCCATTTCGGCCGGGCGGCCGCGCGTCTGAATCTGTCGCAGCCACCGTTGAGCCGGCAACTGGCGGCGCTGGAGGCGAGCGTCGGCGTGACGCTGGTCGAGCGCAGTCCGCGCAGCGTGAGCTTGACCGCCGCGGGCGAGCGCTTCTACGCCGACGCGAAAGCGATTCTCGCCTCCGTGGAGCAAGCGGTCAGCAACGCGCAAGCCGCCGCGCGTGGCGATGCCGGCAAGCTCGCCATCGGCTTCACGATGTGCGCCGCGTACAACGTCGTGCCCGGCTATGCGCGGGCTTTTGGCGCGGCCTATCCCGAAGTCGCGTTGAACTTGCGCGAGGTCGTCTCCAACGATCTCGCCGCGCAGGTGCTTGCCGGCCAGATCGACGCGGCCATCATGTTCCCGAACGTGCCGGACAAGGGGCTCGCCACGCGCACGATTCTCAGCGAGCCTTTATGTGTTGCGCTGTCGCGCAGCCATCCGCGGGCCCGCGCGCGGCGTCTGAAGATCGCGCAACTGGCGGGCGAGCCGTTCGTGCTCGCGTCCGAGGACGTGGCGCCCACTTTGCGCGCGGCGATCGTCGAGCATTGTCGCTCGGGCGGCTTCGAGCCTGATATACGCTTCGAAGTGCAGTTGCAGCAGACGGTGCTGAGTCTCGTCGACGAAGGGGTCGGCGTGGCGCTGGTGCCGGCTTCCATGCGCAAAGCGCAACTCGCCGGCGTGGTGTTCCGGCCGCTGGTCGATGCGCCGCTGATCGAACAGGTGTTGGCGTGGTCGCCGGCGAATCGCAATCCGTGTCTGGCGCGCTTTCTCGAGCTGGCGTGAGGGGAGGGCTTATGAACTGGCGAGGTGGTTGGTCTGGTCCACGGTGTCGTCCGGATAGCGCAGCGCATCCCGCTTGATGAGCCGACGGCACCAGAAGGTCCAGGCCGTCAGGCCGGCATAGACGCCGTATCTCAGCACGTTGGAGGCGATGGCCGAGCGCGGATCGTCCGGCCATTGCCAGATGATCAGACTGCGCAAGATGTTCTCGCCCATCATGCCGATGCCCCACACGAGCGTCATCAAGCGGATATACGCAACGAGCGAGGCGCGTTCGCGCCAATGCTTTTCGAAGCTCGCGACGCTGCGATGATCCTCGCGCGACATGGTCGAGCGCGCGAGATAGAAGACCAGCGGCTTTGGCAGCGCGAGCGACACCAGGAACGACACGCCGATCATGCCGGACACCATCGGGTCTTCGATCTCGCGCATTCGCGTGCTGCCGCCGAAGCCGACGCTGAGTGCCAGCAGCGAGAGCACGATGCCGACCAGCACGAGCGCGCTGAGCGCGTCGAAATGGCGATAGCGCAGCAGGTCCCAGCTCATCCACGCAATCAGCGGCAGCGCCGACGCGGCCAGCGCGCCGAGCTGGCCCCAGTGCGGGAACGCGAGCCGGTAGGCGAGCCAGGGCAAGGCGACGTTCACGATCAGCGCGGTGAGGTAGCGCAGGCGAGGTTTCATCGACGGAGCGGTGGTGAGCGTGGCAACGATGCGCGGACGTACCCGGCGAGTGTAGGGCGAAGTCTCTTCGCTTGCCATGGCTTGCTGCGCGCGCGGCCAGGATTTTGGCAACGCACATGGCGCGCAAAAAATCTGCGATGATCGAGCGCACTGATTGCCGGGCCACTTCATCCACTATCTGCTCCTACGCAATGTCGATTGCTCCCACGTTCCTCACCACCCAACGCCTCACCCTGCGTCCCCACACCCGCGACGATTTCCTCGAGAGTTACGCGATGTGGTCCGATCCCGAAGTGATCCGCTATATCGGCGGCAAGCCCTTCACGCGCGAGGAGGTCTGGGCGCGTCTGCTGCGTTACGCCGGACATTGGGCGATGCTGGGCTATGGCTATTGGGTCGTGCGGGAAAAGGAGAGCGGCCGGTTTCTCGGCGAAGTCGGCTTTGCCGACTACCATCGCGAGATCGAGCCGTCCTTGTTGGCCCCCGAAGTCGGCTGGGCGCTGGACCCGGCCGTGCATGGCCGCGGCTATGCGACCGAGGCCGTGCGTGCCGCGCTGGAGTGGGCCGACCAGCATTGGCCGGATGGCGAAACGGCCTGCATCGTCGCGCCGGAAAATCTGCCGTCGCTGCGCGTCGCCCATAAATGCGGCTATCGTGAGCAACTTCGCACCACGTATAAAGGCAAGCCGACCATCGTGCTGCGTCGGCAGGCACACGCGGTTTGAGCCGGCGTGTGGCGAGCGCCGTTATTGCCCGTTACGTCGAGCGGGCCGTGTGCGCCGGCCGGCTCGACAATCACCTCACCGCGCGTCGCTGCTCGCCGCCGCCCGCTGCTGTGCGATCAGATCCACCAGCCGTTCAATCTGCTGCCCTTGCGCATCGAAGTTGCCGGCATCGAGCCAACGCGCATAGCTCGGACGCAGCGCGGGCCATTCGCTATCGATGATCGAAAACCACGCGGTATCGCGATTGCGCTCGCGATACACGATCGCCTGACGGAAGATCCCCTCGAACGTGAAGCCGTAGCGCAACGCCGCCGTGCGCGACGGTCCGTTCAACGAATCGCACTTCCATTCGAAGCGCCGATAGTCGAGTTTGTCGAACACCTGCGTCATTAGCAGAAACATCGCTTCGGTGGCGATGCGCGTGCGCTTCAGGCGCGGCGAATAGGTGACATGGCCGACTTCGATCACACCGTTCGCGCGGTCGATCCGCATCAGCGCCAGCGTGCCGACCGCCTTGCCGGTCGTCAGATCGATCACCGCGTAGTGCAGCGGATCAACGGACGCGGCGGCGCGTGTCAGATGCTCGCGATAGGCGGCGAGACTTTCGAACGGACCGACTGCCAGGTAGGTCCAGTCGCGGCCATCGGCGGCCGAGCTGTACGCGTCGTACAGATCCTCGGCGTGACGCTCCACGTCCACCGGTTCGATCCGGCAATAGCGGCCCACCAGCGGCTCGCGGCCAGGCGCCTGAGCGCCGTTCCAGCCCGGGACGGGGGCGCCGATCGGCTGCTCGAACGCGTTACGTCTGGGTTCCATGTCTATTCTCCTGGCGGTTACGAATGATCGTCGATGATGGAGAACGATACGGCAAACGTGGTATGTTAAAAAGATCCACATGAACGTCATTTGATAGGTCCAGCCGCGATGATCGAGATCATTGGCCCGCTTGCCAGCCCGGCTGCCTCGACGGCCGCCGGCAGCGGCGCAAAGCCCGAGCCGCTGCAAAAACAACTGATCGAGCGCTTGCAGCAGGCGATTCTCGCGGGGCGTTTGCCGGCGGGATCGCTGCTGCCGTCGTCGCGCCTGCTGGCTGCGGAAATGAGCGTGTCGCGCAACACGGTGGTAATCGCGTACGAGCATCTGGCCGCGGTGGGTTATGTGGTCGCCGACAAGAAGGGCACGCGCGTGAGCCCGCTCTCCAGCCCTTCCGCACGCGGCGAGCCGCGAGTGCTACTGGCGCCGCCGGATGTGGCCTACGCGGCGCGCGTCAGCCAGTTCGCGGCCACGCGCACCCACGCCGACAACACCTTGCCCCTGACGCCCGGCACGCCCGCCTTGGACCGCTTCCCGGTGACCGCGTGGCGGCGTGCGCTCGAACGCTCGATGGAACGCGCGCTACCCCTCGCGCTCGGCTACGGCACGCCGGCTGGCGAGCCGGCGTTGCGCGACGCCATCGCCGCTCACCTGCGGATGGCGCGCGGCGTGCGCTGCGAAGGCTCGCAGGTGGTGATCACCGAGGGCGCGCAGGAGGCGCTGAACCTGTGCGTGCGCCTCTTCACCAATCCGGGCGACGTCGCATGGGTCGAGGACCCCGGCTATCGCGGCGCCAAGGCCGCGTTCAATCTGGGCGACCTGACCACGCTGCCGATACCTGTCGACACGGAAGGCATGGCGGTGCCGTCCAACGCGTGGCGCACGCAGCCGCCGAAGCTGATCTACACGTCGCCCGCGCATCAGTATCCGACGGGGTCGGTGCTGTCGGTGGCGCGCCGTCTGGAGCTGATCGCCGAGGCGCGCCACAGCGGCGCGTGGCTGATCGAGGACGATTACGACGGCGAGTTCCGCCACACCGGGGAGCCGATCGCCAGCATGCAAGGGCTGGTCGAGGACGCGCCGGTGTTGTACGTCGGCTCGTTCAGCAAAACGATGTTTCCCGCGCTGCGCATCGGCTTCGTGGTGCTGCCGCGTCCGATCGCCGCGCACACCGCTGTCGCGGTGCAGGAGATGCTGCGCGGCGGGCACCGGCTGGAACAACTGGCGCTTGCGCAGTTCATCGAGAGCGGCGAGTTCGGGCGGCATCTGGGGCGCATGCGGCGTCTGTATCGCGAGCGCCAGCAGGCGTTGCGCGATGCGCTGACCGCGCATTTCTCGCCGTCGCAAATCCTCGGCGGCAATTGCGGCATGCATCTAACGTTGCGCTTGCCGGGGCACATCGACGATCGGACCCTCGCCGAACGCGCGCTCGCCCACGGGCTCAATCCGCGCGCGCTGTCCGGTTTCGCGTTGCAGCCTCGCGCCGAGACGAACGGGCTGGTGATCGGCTACGGTAGTACGCCGGCCGAGCGGCTGGCGCCCGCAATCCGTGTGCTGGCCGGGCTCGCGGCCGAGTTGGACGGCAAGCCGAAGCGCCGGCCGGCCGCGGCGTCGGCCGCGAAGATGCGCGTGTAACTTTTTGCGTTTGTCCGCGCGGCCCATGTCGCGCTATCGTGTCGCTTATGCGCGGCGATTTCGAAGTGTGCTTCATCGACGGATCGCCCGCAGCTCATGCCACACGCGCCGCACTGCAACATCGCGTGATATGCGGTGCCGCAAGCGCGCTTGCCGGGTCGCTGTTGGCTCGGGCATGAAGAATGCCTTTGTTGTGGTTATCTATGACGATCTATCCGACCGGAGACGACATGAAGGAAATCGAACCGACCCCGTGGTTTGAGCTTGAGGCCCACACGCCCGTCCGTGAAGGCTGGTACGAGGTGCAGTTGACGAGCGGGGACACGGCTTTTGCGAAGTTTGGCGACGGCGTATGGACCGAGAAACCGTTGCTGGTCTTTACACACTGGCGCGGCTTGTCCGCCGATCCATCGAAAGCCGGCGAAGGCGAGACCGAATCGATCGCCGCCGAAGCCACCGCGGCCCAAGGCGTACGCGCCGCGTGGAACGCTTTCTTCCCCGGACTCGGCGAGGAGCAACACAAACCACTGGACGCCGTGCCCAACGGCAAAGCGCCGCACTGATGCACACCCGGGCGGCGGCTCGCGAGTTGCCGCCCTGATTTGCCTGACCTTACTCGCGCTTGAGCGCCTCGGCAGCCAGCTTGCCGATCTCCGTATCGATGTCGGGCGTCTCGCCCGTCTCGAGAATCCACGCCGCGGACAAACCGGACCACGCCAGTATCCATTGCAGCAAACGGCGTCGGTCGAGCCCGGCATTCCGCACGACCCGCTCGACGCGGCGCTCGAACCATCCCGATCGCAACGCCGACTCCTCGTCCGGATTGCAGAAAATATTTGCGTAGTCGAATCCGCGTTCGCCGTAAAGGCCTTTCGGGTCGATGGCGAGCCAGCCACGCGGACCGAAATCGAGCACGTTGCCGTGATGGATGTCGCCGTGCAACACCACCGGGTCTTGCGGCGCGGCGAGCAAGGCTTGTGCGACGGTGGCGCTGTCCTGCATCCAGCCGCTGTATCGTTGCGCGGCGGGCCAGAGGCTCGCGAACCAGCGTGGCAAATCGATCAATTCGGGCGGCGGTTTATTTCGCGGCGCGTGGAGCCGCGCGGCGGTGGCGCAAAGAATGTCGATGGCGCGGTCGTCGGCGTCGCTGTTGCCGGTGCGCGCCAGGTCCGCCAGCGTGTGGCTGCTTTGCGCGCGCTCTAGCAGAAGAGCGTCGGCATCGTGGGCGAGTACGCGGGCCGCGCCTTCGCCTTCCCACCACACCATCAACCGTGCGCCGAATTTTTCTTCGGGTTCCTGCGCGACTTTTAGCATCGCGGGAATGCCGTGCCGGCGCACGGGCAGAAGCCGACTGCTGTGCGTGCGAATCGGCTCGCCGTCCTGCTGCAGATCCCATTTGACGATGTACTCGGTGAACATTTGAGCTTCAGTTTGCGAGCGCGGCTGTGTTGCTGTCAGCGGTATACAGGCAGGCGGCGCGCGCAGTCTCTCGTTCAGAGTTGGATGGTCTTGCATTCTCGCCTGAATCGCCCAGCAATGGCACGCGCAGCGCACTTCTAGCCCCGACGCTACAATCGCTCTCATTCATTTGACGCGGAACCTACGTATGAAAATCACCCGGGAACCCGTGGCCTTGTCGCGGGCCACGCAGCTACTGAATCACGGACCGGTCACGATCATCACCAGCGCGCACGGCGGCCGTTCGAACGTCATGGCGGCCTCCTGGGCGATGCCGCTAGACTTCAATCCGCCGAAGGTGGTCGTGGTGGTGGACAGCCGCACGCTCACGCGACAACTGATCGAGGCGAGCGGCGTGTTCGGACTGCAACTGCCGAGCCGTGGATTCGCCGCACAGACGCTGGCGGTGGGCACGAACGCGGGCACTGAACTCGACAAGTTCTCTGCCTTCGACCTGGAGACGTTCCCCGCGCAACAGATCGACGTGCCGATGCTCGCGGGTTGCATCACGTGGATGGAATGCAAGGTCATTCCGGACGATAGCCAGCGTCATGATCTGATCATCGGCGAAGTGGTCGCGGCGTATGCGGACAGTCGCGTGTACTCGAACAACCGCTGGCACTTCGGCGACGATCCCGATCTGCGTACCTGCCACTACGTGGCCGGCGGGACGTTCTTTGCCACGGGCGACGCGTTCGAGGTGAACGCCGTGGCGAATGGCGCGACGAGTGAGTGAGCCTCGGCGCGCACCGCTACATGCTTCGAAGGAATTTGCCCGCCTTCGATTCCAGTAACGCGCCGAGTTACGGCTGCATGAATGCGTAGGGCCGGGCAGACGAATACGCGCTCTACTCACACCTCGTCCTCGGCAAACTTCTTCAGCGCGTCCCCCGCCAACCGATACCGCACCCATTCGCTTTGCGCGCTCGCGCCGATCGATTCATAGAAGCCAATGGCCGGCTCGTTCCAGTCCAGCACGCTCCATTCGAAGCGGCCGCAACCGGTCTCGCAGGCAATGCGCGCGAGGTGGCGCAGCATCTGTTTGCCGGCGCCGCTGCCGCGCGATGCCGGCGACACATACAGGTCTTCCAGATAAAGCCCTTGTTTGCCGAGCCAGGTGGAATACGAAAAAAAGTAGACGCAAAAGCCGACGGGCTCGCCGTTCATCTCGCAGATCAGCGCCGTCGCGCTGGAACTGGCGGAAAACAGGCTCGCTTCGATGTCGCCGACGGTCGCGACGACTTCGTGCTCCGCCTTTTCGTACACCGCGAGTTCGGTGATGAAGCGAAGAATCAATGCTGCGTCGGCAGCGTGAGCGGGACGGATATGGATAGTCAAGGTCAGAGGCTCGATGGATCGGTTGAGTTGCAGACCGAAGTTTCGCGAAGGCGCGTCGGTTTCGGATCAGACATACATCGTAGCGTTTAACGTGCTCTTCTGACCAGAGCGCGACGAGAATGCGATTGACGCCTCGTCACAAAATCGATTACTGTCGATCCATGGACTTCCACTCGATTCCCTTCGCTGCCGTCACCACCACGACGACCACCTTCTCAGGCGGGTCGTCTGGAGGTTGCACGCGCTAGAAGCACGAAGCTGTGGCAAACCACCAAGGGCCCCGCCGGAAACGGACGGGGCCTTTGGCGTTTCTGGACCTCCGTTTGCGGCATCCACTCGCGGCAACCGATCAAATGGAGCAAGACTGTGAACGACATCGACCATCGTGTATTAGGCAATAAACTCGACCTCTTTCATCAACAGGAAGAAGGTGCCGGCATGGTTTTCTGGCATCCGCGCGGCTGGGAGTTGTATCGCGTGCTTGAAGATTATGTGCGTGCGCGCATGCGTCGCGCGGGATTTCGCGAGATTCGCACGCCGCAATTGCTCGCGCGTTCGCTGTGGGAAAAGAGCGGGCATTGGGAGAAGTTCGGCGCGGCGATGTATTCGTTGGCCGATGCGGAAGAAGGCCGTGCGCTGTGTCTGAAGCCGATGAGTTGCCCATGTCATGTGCAGGTGTTCAATCAGCGCGTGCGGTCGTATCGCGAGTTGCCGATCCGCTATAGCGAGTTCGGCGCGTGTCATCGCGATGAGCCGTCGGGTTCGCTCGAAGGGCTGAAACGCACGCGCGCTTTCGTGCAGGATGATGCGCATGTGTTCTGCATGGAAGCGCATATCGAGGCGGAAGTCGGCCGCTTCTGTGCACTGTTGCGTGCGGTCTATGCGGACCTCGGTTTTCCCGAGTTCAAGGTCGCGCTCGCGACGCGGCCGGCCATGCGCGCGGGCAGCGATCAAACGTGGGACCGTGCGGAAGACGCATTGGCGAAGGCTGCGCGTGCGGTTGGGCTTGAGTTCGACGTGCTCGAAGGAGAGGGCGCTTTTTATGGGCCCAAACTCGAGTTTCATCTGACGGACAGCCGCGCGCGGAGTTGGCAGTGCGGCACGATCCAGCTCGACTTCGTGCTGCCCGAGCGGCTCGACGCGGAGTTCGTCAACGAGCGTAATGAGCGCGAGCGGCCCGTGATGATTCATCACGCGGTGCTTGGCAGCATGGAGCGGTTTATCGCGATGCTGCTCGAGCATCATGAGGGATGGTTGCCGGTGTGGCTGGCACCTGAGCAAGTCGTGGTTGCGACGATCAGCGATGCGAATATCGCTTACGCGCAAGAGGTTATGCAGGCGCTCGACGATGCGGGTGTCAGAACGGTGCTCGATAGCCGGCCTGAGCGGCTTGAGAAGAAGATCTACGATGCGCGCGAGAAGCAGGTGCCGCTTCTCGTCGTGGTGGGCTCGCGCGACGAGCGGGATCGGACGATCAGTATTCGCATGCGGGATGGGCGGCAAGCGACTTTGTCATTTGCTGACGGCGTCGAGCATGTAAGGCTGGCGGCGCTGCCGCCTGCGGTGGCGTAGAGGATTTGACGTGACGTTTGCTGGAGGGCGTTGCGGGCCGCGCCCTCCGGCCCGTCGATTCGACGGCGGGCGGCGCGGCGTCATGGCTCAAAGGCAAGAAGCTACCGCACCTCTGCGAACAACCGCCCCCAACTCTGCAACGGCTCCGTGTCCACGTTCAACAATCTCAGTGCCTTCCACACCACCGTCGTCACCGTGTCATACGCAGGAATATCCGTAGCCATCTCAAACGCACGCACCAGATGCGCCGCATGCAGATTCGTGCAGAACGTCGTCACCGCATCCGGTCTTGCGAACGCGGCCTCACGCATCATGATCGCCAGCTGTGTATCAGGTACTTCAGCAAAGCTGAAATTATCCTGTAGCCCAAAATGCCGTTCCGCCACGCATTCAAGACCGAGCTTCTCGTAGTTACGCACGATTCGCTGCTGAACGTCATCGGTATAGGGCGAGACCAGACCGAACCGCCTTACCCCAGTTTTCTCGAAGATCTCGTTGAGCGCCAGGACGGAAGTCGTCGCAGGTATGCCCGTCGCCTCCGTAATCTGACGGCACAACGCCTGATCGCGCTCGAACCCCAGCCAACCCGCCGACGTGCCGCTCCAGCCGATCACATCCACTCGCGCATCGGCCAGTTGACGTGCGGCCGCCAGAATTCGGCTCGCGTCGAACTGACCGAGCGCTTGCTCGGACAACGCAATCTCCGTCACCGTGAAGCGGGCAAAATGCGCGCTGACGTGCGGCAGTTCGCTCAGCATCGCCGCTGTAATCGGCTCGAGCGCCGTGTTCGACGACGGCGTCAGAATACCGAGCCGGATTCGTTTGCTTTGCATCGCAGCGCGTCTCCCTGTGTCTTAGTCGGCCAGCAGTAACTTCACACCCTCAGCAGCTTCATAACGAAGTGCGTCGAGATCGAGGCCCGGAATCACACCGTTATCCACCACCACACGGCCATTCACGACGTTATAGCGAACGCGCGCCGGCTCGCCCGCTGTCACGGGGGCGACCGCGACATCGTGAAATCCATTGAAGCGCAGATCGCTGACGTCATACAGCACGAAGTCCGCGGCCATGCCGGCTTCGAGCGTGCCGACCGCGTCGAGACCGAGCACGCCTGCACCGCCCGCGCTGCCCCAATGGATCGTCTCTTCCACAGTGGTCGCCGACGCGCCCTGCGCCGCCCGATGCACGAGCCACGCGAAATGCGCTTCGTTGGTCATGCTGCCGGATTCGTTCGACGCCACGCCATCCACGGCCAGCGACATCGGCACGCCCGCGGCCGCCATTTGCGGCGCCGGCGCGATGCCGCTGCCTAAGCGCGCGTTACTAACCGGACAATGCGAGCAACCGCTGCCGGTTTCAGCGAGCATCGCGATCTCGCTCGCCTGCAAATGCACGAGATGCGCGAACCACACATCCGGTCCGAGCCACTCGTGATCGGCAACGAATTCGACCGGTAGTTTGTTGAAGCGCTCCCTGCAGAAATCGACGTAACGGGTCGTCTCGGACAGATGCGTATGCAAGCGCAAGCCCATCCGCCGAGCCGCGCGCGCGACTTCAGGTAACAGTTCGGGCGGCAAGGAGAACGTCGGCGTGGTCGGCGCGACAACAACACGGCGCATCGAAGCATCGCCGCCATCGTGATAGCGCGACTTCAAACGTTCGATGTCGGCGAGCATCTGATCGAGCGTCTCAGGCTTGAGCGCGACTTTGGAAAACCCCGGATGATCGCCAGCCGCCTGCAATGCACCGCCACGGCACAACACGAAGCGCATGCCGAACGAAGCCGCTTCGTCGAACAGCAGATCGCCTGTCTCGGTAGTGCCGTCCGCGTGATAGAGATAGTGATGATCGGCGCAAGTCGTCACGCCGGAGAGCAGCAACTCGGCAAGACCCAAACGGGCGGCAACGCGCGCCAGATCCGGCGTAAAGCGCGCAAGACGCGGATACGGCACGGCGGCCAGCCATTCCTGCAAATCCGCATTGATCCCGGACGGCACGGCCTTCAGCAGGTTCTGGAACAGATGATGGTGCGTATTCACCCAGCCCGGATAAACCACGCAGGAACGCGCGTCGATCACACGTTCATCGGCACGCGGTTCGAGATTCGGCGCGATGGATTCGATACGCCCGTGGCGAATCCGCAGATCGACCTGGCCGAGCCTTGCGCGCTCGCCGCTCATTCCACTCATCACCGCGACAGGGTTCTTGATCAGCAACGCTTCAGTTTGCATGCTCACGATTCGATATCCTTTCAGTTACTGCGAAGCGGCCGTTTTTACAAAGACGGCCGCGCTCGTCATGCAGCGTCCGTTATTCGCGGACCATGTTGTGCGCCGGCACCACATCCTCTTCATGCGCACCGTTGAGCACCGCGTTCAGCACCACGGAAACGAGGCACGCCAGCACCACGCCGCTATGCAGGAAAGGTTGCGTCCAGTCGGGCATGTGCTTGAAGACTTGCGGCGCCATCACCGGAATCAGCGCGGTGGCGATCGTAAAGCCGACGATCAGCACGTTGTAGCGATTGCGCTCGAAGTCCACCTTCGCCAACGTCTGCACACCGGCCGCAACCACCACACCGAACATGGCGATACCTGCGCCGCCAAGCGCCGCGGCGGGCGTCGAAGCGACCACCGCGCCGATCTTCGGCACCAGCGCCACCACGCACATCAGCACGCCGCTGATCGCGACCACCCATCGGCTGCGCACGCCGGTCAGAATGACGAGTCCGACGTTCTCCATGAACGCGATGAATGGAAAGGCCGCGAACATGCCGGCAATCGCGCTCGCCAGGCCGTTGGCACGCATGCCACGAACGACGTCTTCCTCGCTCACGTCCTTATCCACGATGTCACCGATTGCGACGAACAGGCCCATGGATTCGACCATCTGCACCACCATCACGACGATCATCGTCAGCACCGGAACCAGCGAAAACACGGGCGTGCCAAAGTGGAACGGCAATGGCATGGTGAACCACGGCGCCTGCGCCACGCTCGCGAAGTTGCCCATACCAAGCGAACAGGCCAGAATGCCGCCCGCAATCAAACCGATCAGCACCGACAGATTGCGCAGGAACGCATTGGCAAAACGGTTGATCGCAAGAATCACCAACGCGACGAACAGCGTGACGCTCAGGAAGGGCAGTGCGCCGAACTGCTGCTGCGCGGCCTCCCCACCACCGGCCCATTGATACGCAACAGGAAACAACTGCAAGCCGATCACGGTCACGATGCAGCCGGTCACCACAGGTGGAAAGAACCTTCGTAAGCGCCCGACGAGTGGCGCGGCAAACATTGTGAACAAACCCGCGCCAATCACCGCGCCGCACACGCCGGCAAAGCCGACACCAGGACTCGTGCCGATCGCAATCACAGGTCCGACGCTGCTGAATGCGACGCCTTGCAGAATCGGCAGGCGCACACCAAACTTCCAGACGCCGACGGTTTGCAGAATCGTCGAGATGCCCGAGCAAAACAGCGCCGTGCTGATGAGCACGGTGGTGTCGGCCGGCGACATCTTCAGTGCCGACGCGACGATCAGCGGAACTGCAATGGCGCCGATGTAAGCCACTAGCATGTGCTGCAAACCGAGCGTGATCATCTGACGCTTCGGCAGAATCCGATCGACGGGGTGTATGGCGGTGTTCATGACGTGTCTCCAGACTATTGTTTTCGGTCGGAGCGCGTCGCGCGGCATCACTCCGCGCGCCGACCGGATATCCCCGTCAGGCCGTAACCGGCTCGGCAAGACAGGCATGGAAGCGGTCGGTCAGCGCGGCGCGATCGAGATCGCGTCCGATGAATACGATGCGGCACGAGCGCGGCTCACTGCCCCACACTTGCGCCGCGCGCAGTTCGATGACGTTGTGCACGCCTTGCAGCACATAACGATGCGACTGGCCTTGCACGGCGAGAATGCCTTTCATACGGAACAGGTTGGCAGCGTCCGAGTCGCGCAACTCGGCGAGCCAGGCTTGCAGCGCATCGAGGTCGATGTCGGTATCGACTTCGATTCCGACCGAGGACACGCTTTCGTCGTGCTGGTGGTCGGCGTGATCCTCGTCGTGATGGGCATGCTCATCTTCGTGCTCATGCTCATGTTCTTCGTGGCCGTGCCCGTGTTCTTCTTCATGCAAGCCATCTGTTTCGACGAGAATCTGCGAGAACTCGTTTGCGCCCACGCCGAGGATCTTGTCGAGGTCGATCTGCGCATAGCTCGATTCGACGATTTCCGCCGTCGCATTGAGTCCGCGAATACGTTGCGTGAGCGAAGCGATGTCGTCCGGTCCCACCAGATCGACCTTGTTGATGACGATACGGTCCGCACACACGATCTGATCGACGGCCTGGTTATCGCTGCCGTCGAGCACCAGATCGTCCAGATGCGCCGCGATATGCTTCGCGTCGACCATCGTGACGACGGCGTCGAGCGTGACCTGTTTAGCAATCGGATCGTCGAGAAAGAAAGTCTGCGCGACCGGATACGGATCGGCGAGCCCACTAGTTTCGACGATGATGTGATCGAGCCTGTCCGGCCGTTCCACGAGCATGCGCACGATTCGCACCAGATCTTCGCGCACCGCGCCGACACAGCACACGCAACCGTTCGTCATTTCGTAAATCTCTTCGGTCGATTCGAGCACGAGGCCGCCGTCGATGCCGATTTCGCCGAACTCGTTTTCGATCACCGCGATCTTGCGGCCGTGCTTCTCGCGCAAGATGTAGTTGAGCAGCGTCGTTTTGCCGGCGCCGAGAAATCCGGTCAGCACCGTGACGGGGATTTTCTCGATTTCGTTGTGGGTGGTGTGAATGTGATTCATGGCTCGTCTCCGTTTCTTCGTTCGTGCTGCGGTTCGGCTATCAGGCGATATTCGGTGCGGGTGTTTCAACTTCTCGCCAGCGTTTGACGGTGCCTGCTTCGAGACCGAACAGATCGAGCACGCGGCCTAGCGTGTGGTCGATCATCTGGTCGAGTGAAGCCGGGCGCGCGTAAAACGCCGGTACGGGTGGCGCGACGATCGCGCCCATTTCAGTTACGGCAATCATGTTGCGCAGATGCGCCAACGTGTACGGCGTTTCGCGCGCCAATAGCACCAACGGGCGGCGCTCTTTCAACGTGACATCGGCGGCGCGCGAAATCAGGCTCGACGACATGCCGCTGGCAATTTCGGCAAGTGTTTTCATCGAACAGGGCGCGACGATCATGCCCAGCGAGCGGAACGAGCCGCTCGAAATGGCCGCGGCCATGTCGTCGCAACGATAGGTGGCGCTGGCGAGCGCGCTGACGTCGGCGAACTTGTAGTCGGTTTCGTGCGTCATCGTGAGTAGCGCGCTGCGCGAAACGGTCAGATGCGTTTCGATATCGAGTTGACGCAGCAGTTGCAGCAGACGCACGCCGTACGCAAAACCGGATGCGCCGCTGATGCCGACTACGAGTCGCCGCGCGCTCATCGCTGCGCTCCGGCGGCGCGGGCCAGAATGTCGACGGCCTGTAGCGAAGCGCGTTCGCTGATGCGAGCGCGGATGCCGTCGAAATGCGAGCCGCGTGTCGCGTCGATGCCCATACGCGACGTGGTGCCCGCCGCGGACGATGATGGATCGAGCGGACTGCCCGGCAAACCGTCGACCATAAACACGTCCTGGTGCGGCTGAAAATGCGTCGCGATGGCCCACAGCACCTGCGAGTCGTTGGTGATGTCGACGTCGCTATCCACCGCCACGACGTTCTTCAGATACGGGTCCCAGCCGAGCAGCGCGAGCATGATCTGGCGTGCTTCACCGTCGCGCGTCTGATTCAACGCGACGTAGCAGTGAAAATGCGTGCCGGAGTTGGGATAGTGCAGCGCGGTCACGGATGGAAAACGCGCCTTCAGCTTCTCGCTCATCTCCGCTTCACGCGGCAAGCGGGCTAAAGTCAAATGTTCTGCGTAAGGACCGCCGACTACATCGACGAGCCAGGCATCGTTACGACGCATCATCGTGTCGACGCGCAAAACGTTGTTGGTCGAGCGGTCCGATGAATAGCCGGTGAATTCGCCGAACGGGCCTTCTTCGGCGTGGGCGGAAGGATCGATCGTGCCTTCCAGCACGAACTCGGCGGACGCGGGCACGCCGATGCCGTAGCGCGGCGTGCGCACCAGTTGCAGCGGCGCACCGAATAGGCCGCCTGCAATCGCGCGTTCGTCGGTGCCGAACGGCACGCGCGCGGCTGCGGCCAACATGAACAGCGGATGCGCGCCGATCACCATCGCGACTTTCAACGTGTCGCCGCGTGCCCGAGCGGTTTGCAGCATGCGCCAGAGGTGGCCACGTGAATGCAGGCTGGTGGCCAGCGCGTTTTTCGCGTGACGCATAGAGCGGTGATAGCTGAGATTCGCCACGCCAGTGACCGGATCTTCCGCGACGATCACCGCATTGGTGATATACGGGCCGCGGTCGGTATCGAAGTGACGGATCATCGGCAGTTGCGCGAGATCGACGGCGTCGCCTTCGATCACCTGGTCCAACACGGGACCGTTCGCCACGAACACCGGCGGGATGGGTGCATTGGCGCGTTGTTGATACGCTTCGAACAAGCCGGACGCATCCACGTCGAATAAGCGCCCAATACGTGTACGCGAAGCAAAGAAATTGGTGACGAGAGGCGTTGCGATACCGTCGACCTTCTCGCAGATCAGCATAGGATGCTGCCCGCGCACCGCGAGTTCGGCGACGACCGCCGTGACGTCCTGATCGGCGGACAACGGTTGAGTAAGCGTCAATACATCGTCGGAATAGTGCTCGCGATACGCTTGCGCAAAGCGATGAAAATCTTGTGAGGCGCGGAAGAGGTTATCCGCCATAGTGAACTCCGTCGAAAGCGATAACTGAAGCGGACTGCTGGGTGATGCAACCGACGCAGGCGCGGCGCTGACCGCGCCTGCTTTAAAACATCAGTCAGTCAGCGTTAGGCTGGCTGCGTCACATCATTCACATAGGTCGCCTTCAAACGCTTCTCCGCTTCTGCGAGATCCTTCGGCGGCTTGGTCGGCTCGATCCCGACCAGACGGGCGATGTTGTTGCCCATATAGTCTTCGAGACCATCCTCATCCAGATTCATGCCTTGCGGTGCGGGACCGCACAGCATTTCCAGTTCACGCAGCCACATGCCCGGCTCGTTCGGCGGCGAATCCGTGCCGAACACGATCTTGTTACGCGGCAGTTCCCGAGCGAATTCGACGATGCGCGACTGATAACACCAACCCGATTCGCAGTACACGTTCGGCGTATCCATCGCCATCCAGAAAGCTTCGAACGAGTAATTGCCGCCCGTCTGAATTCCGAAGTGACCGATGATGAAATTCACCATCGGGAATTCGCGGATGATCGGATAGAACTGCGTCGGAATCGTGTACGGTCCGTCGCCGGTGTGAATCAACACGACCACGCCGAGCTCCGCGCACTTCTTCATCGCGGGACGCAACCAGTCGAGCGCGCGATCCGGCCGGTAGCCATGCATATTCGCGTGCAGCTTGAGCATCTTGAAGCCGTACTCCTTCACGTGGAATTCGAGTTCGGCCGCGCCGTTTTCCGGACCCCAACGCGGGTTGTACGTGAAGTTGCCGATAAAGCGATCGGGGTACTTTTGCGTGAGTTCGGCGATATACGACATGTAATCGCGAATGCCTTCACGTCCGCGTCGATTGCCGTCGCGATAGCCCGTGTTGCCGGGCGGCGGCTGAATGAAGCCCATGTCGATACGGCGCGGCTTGCCGTTGATGATGTACGGACCGTCCATCATCTTCAGCAGACGTTCGCCGGTGAACGGCTCGCCGGTATGGCGCCACGCTTCGTCGACGAGGTTCGTGGGATGCAGATGGGTATCGATGATCATCAGCGGGCTCCTGCGTAGTCGGCCTGGCCCGCGTGTTTCGTCGCGGCGCCGGCATGGTGTTTCAGATAGGCTTGCGCTTCTTCGACGCTCCTCGGCGGCGCGCTCGGCTCGATGCCGATCATGCGGGCGAGGTTGTTGCCGAGATAATCCTCGAGCGTGTCTTCGTCGAGATTCAGGCCTTGCGGCGGTTCGTGACACAACACTTCGAGCAAACGCAGCCACATGCCCGGCTCGTTCGGTGGCGTATCGGAACCGTAGAGAATCTTGTGCGTGGGCAGGACCTTCGCGAATTCGACGATCCGCGATTGCAGGCACCAACTCGATTCGCAATACACGTTCGGTGTATCGAGCGCCATCTGATACGGCTCGAAGCAATACACGCCGCCCGTCTGCACGCCGAAGTGCGCCATGATGAAATTCACCGACGGGAATTCGCGGATCAGCGGATACCACTCGCTCGGAATGCTGTACGGACCGTCGCCGGTGTGCAGCTTCACGAGCAGGCCGAGGTCCGCGCATTTGCGCAACGCAGGACGCAGCCAATCGAGCGCGCGGTCGGGACGGTACGCATGCATGTTGGCCTGCAACTGCACCATCTTGAAGCCGTGTTCCTTCGCATAGAACTCGATCGCTTCAGCGCCGTTCTCCGGACCGCAACGCGGGTTGTAGACGAAACAGCCGAGCAGACGGTCCGGGTGCTTCTGAACGCATTCCACGGTGTACGCCATGTAGTCGTCGATCGACTCGCGGCCCGAGCGTTCGCCGTCGGTCCACGTATAGATGGTGTTGCCTTGCGGCGGCTGAATGAAGGCCTTGTCGATGCGGCGAGGCTTGCCGTTGATGATGTAAGGGCCGTCCATCACCTCGATCAGACGCTCGCCGGAAAATGGCTCGCCGTCATGGCGCCACGCGAGGTCGACCAGGTTGGTCGGATAACAGCTAGTGTCGATGATCATGTACTCGATCTCCTTGAGAGGAACTGGTGTATCCAGTTGCCGGATCGCGGGCAGGCGCATCGATGGAACTCAGCCCGTTGGGCTTGCCCATGCGGCCCTTTGCAAGACGCAGTGTTTGTGCGCCTTCCCCTCGCCGGCATCGAGTGTCACACTGATGTGCACTGCTGCTTGCGATGCAGTCTCACAAGATAAAAACGCTCTGTACAATATTTTTTAACCACGATCTTGATACGTTTGCGATATGGACATCCGGCTGTTGCGTTACTTCGCGGTGCTTGCCGACGAACTGCATTTCGGCCGGGCAGCCGCGCGCCTGCACATTTCCCAGCCGCCGCTGAGTCAGCAGATTCGCATCCTCGAAGAGGAGATGGGCACTGCGTTATTCACGCGCTCGCAGCATCGTGTCGAACTCACCGAGGCAGGGAAAACACTTAAAGAGCAGGTGCCGTTGATCTTCGCGCAGTTCGAACGCGCGATCGATCTGACGCGTTGCGCGGGACGTGGCGAAGTGGGGAACCTCGAGATCGGCATCATCAGTTCGGCGATGGTCGAGCCGATTCCGCGCGCGCTACGGGTATTCGCGGAGAAGCATCCGCAAGTGCGATGGACGCTGCATGAGATGACGCCGGCCGCGCAGATTCTCGCGTTGAAAGAGCGGCGGCTCGATGTGTGTTTCTTTCGCGTTTCGCATGAGGACGCGGAGATTCGCAGCGAAGTGGTGATGCGCGAGTCGGCGGTGGTCGCGTTGCCGTTGGGGCATGCGCTGGCGTCGCGTGAGGAGATTGCGTTGCGTGAGTTGGAGGCCGAGCGTTTCGTGTCGTTCGGTTTGCTGCAGTCGCAATTGGCGCGTTTTCTACAGGACTGTTGCGTCGAGGCAGGGTTTACACCGCGGATCGAACAGGAAGTGGTCGAGGTGCATACGCTGTTGTGTCTCGTGCGCGAAGGGTTGGGCGTGGCGTTGCTGCCTTCGTCGGCACGACAGTTGTCGACGGGCGGTGTCGCGTTTGTGCCGGTGGCTGCGCCGCGGCCCGAAGTGTCGCTGCACGCGCGCTATCGTGCTGAGGCACCTTCGCCGGTGTTGTCGCTGTTTCTCGATACTGTGCGGGAAGTGGCTGCCAGCACGACCTAACCCGCGCTGTTAGTTCGTGCGACCAGGTCGCGAATCACTTCAATCAGCGGCGCCACGCGCTCCGCTTTCTCGCGCGGCCATACGGCGTAGAGGTTGTAGTGGGTGGGAATTTCCACTTGCGTGAGTTCGATCAGCGTGCCGCTGCGTTGGGCGTCGGCGGCGAGCAGGCCGCGCGCCAAACCTGCGCCCACGCCTGCGCTGGCCGCGGCGATCAAGCCCGCAGCGTTGTCGAAAACCGCTACCGCGTCAGGCTCGACCTCGGGCAGGCCCGCTGCGGCGAGCCAGGGAATCCACGAACGCTTCGTATAGCCGAGCAACGGCAACTCCAGTAGCTGTTCCGGCGTGAGCGGCACGCTGAGTCCGTGCGCCTGCAACAACGAAGGCGAACCCACAGCCGTCAGACGGTCGCCGCAAATCAGCGCGTTTTCGAAGCCGTCCCATTCTCCATACCCATACCGCAACGCAATATCCACGCGCTCGAACGCGCTGCGGTCATGACGTGGCGTCGACAGCACGGTAAGCGATGTGCCGCTCAACGCACCGAGCAACGCAGGCAACCGCGCCACCAGCCAGCTCTGCGCGAGTTCGGGATCGACGTCGAGCGTGATCGACTGCTTAACCGTGCGCTCTTTCACCGACGACAACGCGCGATCGATCTGCTCGAAGCCATCCGCCAACTGATTCGCGAACAGCACGCCCGCGTCGGTGAGCACCACGCGGCCGCTTTCGCGCACGAAGAGCGGCTGGCCGACGAACTCCTCGAGCGTGCGGATCTGCTGGCTGATCGCGCTGTGCGTGAGCGACAACTGCCGCGCCGCGCTCGAAAAGCTGCCGACGCGCGCGGCCTGCAGGAAGGCCTGCATCGACTGAATGGACGGATAGCGCTTCAACATGGTGTTAGCCGGACTTACGGGTGATGGAAGAAATGGTCGCTGGCGTTGCGCTTAACGGCTTTCAATAATGGCCGCAAGCACGCGGCCCTTGTCACGCATCCACCCATGCAATGCGTCGCGCTGCACAACGACATTCAGGAGACAGCGCATGATCGAGATCGTGGTCAACGACACGCGGCACTCGCTCGACAATGTACCGGAAGACATGCCCCTGTTGTGGGTGTTGCGCGACCGGCTCAAATTGATCGGCACGAAATTCGGCTGCGGCGGCGGGTTTTGCGGCGCGTGCACCGTGCATCTGGAAGGCGAGGCGGTGCGCTCCTGTTTGCTGCCCGCTGTCGCCGTGGCCGGCAAACGTATCACGACGATCGAAGGGTTGTCGAAGGACGGCCGGCATCCACTGCAACTCGCGTGGGTCGCCGAGGATGTGCCGCAATGCGGCTACTGCCAGTCCGGTCAGTTGATGCAGGCGGCCGCGTTTCTCAAGGACAAGCCGACCGTCAACGACGAAACCATCACGACGGCGATGTCGGGAAACATCTGTCGATGCGGCACGTACTCGCGGATTCGCAAGGCGATCAAACGAGCGGCGTCGGGTGATCCGGCGTTGGCGGCTGTGGAGATGCCTGCTTGCGCGTCCGCCTGCTCGTTTCACGTCACGAACGAGGAGGCTTGAATGCGCAACGATAAAGAAGCGCTGACCAGCGTTCGCGGCGCTGCGCGCCGTCGCTTCATCAAACAGAGTTCGGCATTGTTGGCCTCGGGTCTCGCGATCGGCTTCCAGTTGCCTGAAGCCTTCGCCAAGGGCGACAACAAAAGCGGCGACCCTAAACCGCAAGCCGGTGAGTTCGAACCGAATGCGTGGGTGCGCGTGCTGCCGGACGATACGATCAAGCTGGTCGTCCATAAACACGACTCCGGTACGGGGACGCGTACCGCGCTCGCGGCGATGGTCGCGGAAGAACTGGACGTTGATCTGTTTCGCGTCGATGTGATCACGCCGGAGAATCCGTTTTACGGCGACTACATTCATCCATTGTGGAAGGTGTTTTCGACGGGCGGCAGTACGAGCGTGTCGCTGGAATATGATCGCTTGCGACGTGCAGGCGCGACGGCGCGCGCGATGTTGATCGCTGCCGCGGCGAAACAATGGAATGTGGCGCCGTCGGCGTGCTCGACGGAAAACGGTTTCGTGATCGACAAGGCTAGCGGTAAGCGTGCGAACTACGGCTCACTGGCGCAGGTCGCGGCGCAATTGCCTGCGCCGAAAGACGTCGCGTTGAAAGACCCGTCGCAGTTTAGATACATCGGCAAATTGCAGAAGAAACGCGGCGCTGCGGAGAAGGCGCGGGGCGCGTTTCCGTACAGCATCGACGTGTCGTTGCCAGGCATGCTCGTCGCGGTCGTCACGCGTGCACCGGTAATCGATGCGCGCGTGCGCAGCGTGGATGACAAAGCCGCGTTGGCCGTGCCGGGTGTGCGGCAGGTTTTGCAGATTCCTGGGCGGCCCGACATTCTCGGCGGTAATCAGGCGGGCGTGGCTGTGTTAGCCGATGATTACTGGTCGGCGCACAAGGGGCAGGCGGCCTTGCATGTGGAGTGGGAAGATAGTCCGCTTGAGACTTTCGATAGCAGCACGCTTGCTGCGCGTCAGGCGGCGTGGCTTGATGATCCGACGGCGCGCGTGGTGCCGACTGTTCAGAGTGGGGATGTGAAGACTGCCTGGCCACATGGGGCTCGGGTGATTGAGGCTTCTTATTCGATGCCTTATAAGGCAGCGAATCCGCTTGAGCCGATTAACGTTACTGCCTGGGCTAAGAAGGATGGCGGGATTGAGTATTGGGGTGGGTTGCAAGTGCCTTCGACGGTGCAGGAGGCGGCTGAGGTGATCGGCGGTATTCCCGCAAATCGTGTGGTGCTGCATGAGCTTGTTTCAGGCGGGAGCTTTGGGTCGCGTGAGTCGAAGTACTGGCTTTTTGAAGTGACGTGGCTTGCGTTGAAGGTTGGGAAGCCGGTGAAGCTGATGAATAGCCGGGAAGATGAAATGCGTGCGCTTTACTATCACTCGGCGAGTTATCACCGGGCGAAGGCTGTGCTCGATAAGCGCGGGAATTTGACGACGTTGCAGTTGCGGGCTGTGATGCCTGCTTCGCCGGAACAGTGGGAGCCTGGGTATTTCGATCGGCCAGATCGGATGGATTACAGCACTACTGAAGCGATTAGCAAGTATGAGTTCGCTTATGGGGCGCCGCATGTGGATATTGGTTGGGTGCGGCATGAGACGGGGGTGCCGACTGGATGGTATCGGGCGGTGAGTTATATACCGAATGTGTTTGCGGTTGAGTCGTTTATGGATGAGGCGGCGCATGCGGGGCATCGGGATCCGGTTGAGTTTCGGCTTGCGCATATGAAGGATCCGCGGCATCAGGCTGTTTTGCGGGAGGCAGCGAAGCGGGCCGGGTGGGGGAAGACGTTGCCTGCTGGGACTGCTTTGGGGGTGGCGACTAATCAGGCTTATAGCAGTTATGCGGCGGTGGTTGCGCGAGTGGCTCGCAAAGGTGATGGAGTTGTGATTGAGAAGCTGACTTGTGTTGCGGATTGTGGGTTGGCGGTTTCGCCTGGTGGGGTCGAGGAACAGCTTTATGGTGGGTTGATGTGGGGGTTAGGGCATGCGACCGCTGATCGCATTGATATTCGGCATGGGCAGGTGGAGCAGAAGAACTTCGATACTTATCGGGTCATGCGGATGAGTGATATGCCGGAGGTGGATGTTTTGATTGTGCAGGGGGATACGTCGAAGCCGGGTGGTGTGGGGGAGTTGTCCAGTCCTTCGGTGGCGCCGGCGGTGGCTAATGCGGTGTTTAAGCTGACGGGGAAGCGGTTGCGCGATACGCCGTTTGAGTTGGAGAAAGTGGGCAGGAAAGCGTAGGCTTGAGGCGGTGGTTGCGCGATTCAATCAAACTATTGCATCGACCGGTTGAATCCGCGACCGATTACGCCGACTGTTAGAATGGCTGCCCTTTTCCTGGGAGCTGAAAATGTCTTGGTTCATCTATGAAGTGCCCGAATACAACGAAGACGGGGCGCGTATCGAACCCTTCAGCGAACTGCGTAGCCGCGTCGTGAAAGTAAGTGGGCAGGCAATGGCTGACGAACTGGAAAGCGTCCGCGAGAACGCCGCGACGACCGCGGATACGCCAGCGCGGCCGCTGCGCGCGGCGGAAAATCCTCACGTTTTCCCGATTCCTTATGCCGATTCCATGATCCTGGTTGGGTTTATCTTCGAACTGAAGCGCGAGGCTCGACAGTTGGTGGTGTCGCCTGTGGAAATGCCTTGGCTGAAAGACGCGTAGAAAGAAGAGACGATCGAAGCGGCACCAAAGCCGAGAGGCAAACTACACGGGCGGCGCGCATTGTTGAGAAGCATGTGTTCATGCAGGGCGCCTGATTCACGGACGTTTGCTTTCCGTGGCGATTAGCGCTTCGTATCCTCCGGCTTGGAGCCCGCGGCTGCAGCAATGCGGCTTTGAGCCGCGACGAGTTGATCATCAGTAGTCGCCACCAGCCACAGACGTGCGTGCTCCGCGATCTGGCGGTTGTGATCCTTCAACGGGCCCATCGCGGAGGCGGCCTTCCAGACCACTGAGCCGACTCGGCTCTGCCTGCCCGACGGCGCGCCTACGAGCAGGCAGTAAGGTCCCAGCGGAAGCGATACAAACGGGAGTGCAGGACTGATGCGCACGCGCCAGTCGATGAAGGGCGACTCGCTGATAAGCAGCGGTGTGGGCAAGCCGTAAAGCACGCTGAAATCGTACAGCGCCAGTTGTTCCGGCATGCCGGCGTAGGTGCGCCGGATATCGTCGACAACCGCCGCGCGGATCTCGTCCTCGAACATGGGTTCTTCCGCGTAGCGGGCCAATGCCTCCCGAGCCGCAAGTTGATATGCGCTGAATAGGCCGAGTTCGATGCAGTCCTGGACGGCGCGTTGAACCTCCGATACAGAACCGGCTTCCTGTGGCGTGCCCAATTGCGCAGCGCGCAGAAATCGAGCTAGCCCCGCTTCCTGGATCGCAGGACCATCCTTGGATGCATCGTCTTGAGCGTCCTTGCCAAGGGGCACGTAGGTGTATTTCTCGGCTGCGAAATGCGATTTCTTGCCTTCGTCAAACTTGATCTCGCCATCGACGCAGTCCAGATAGCGAGTGCCGACTCGACCATGCTCCCAAACCCAGTTTTTCAGGAGCGGGCGTAGCGGATGCAGTTTTTCGTGATCGGCCATTGGAACCTCCAAGTGTCCCAGTATAGTTCTAAGTTGGAGGTTGGTCTGTGGAGGGCATGGCGATGGTTCAAACCGACGCCTTGGCTCTTTCCATCAAGCCAGGCGGATTCCCCGTTGGCTTAGCGGCAGCCGGCGCGAAGGGCCGACAGCACATGCTTTTTGCCTCCGCTACAGGTGGCTTTCGTTAGAATCTGTTTTTCGATGCTTATATTCGTCCATAACCGGAGACAAACGTGCCAGGCTTACTTCCCGATGTCGACCGCGAGGGGCTCCTCGAATATTCAGTCGTTTACACCGACCGATCACTCAATCATATGTCGCAGCTCTTTCAAGGAGTCATGCGCGATATTTCCAATTCTCTGAAGAAGGTCTACAACGCGAAGTCGGCCGTTGTCGTCCCGGGCAGCGGGACTTTCGGTATGGAAGCCGTTGCCCGGCAGTTCGCAACGAACAGGAAGTGTCTTGTCATCCGGAATGGCTGGTTCAGTTATCGCTGGACGCAGATTTTCGACATGGGCGGCATTCCGTCTGAATCGATCGTGCTGAAGGCGCGCCCAGTCGAACAAGGGAGACAGGCTGCCTATGCACCGCCACCGATCGAAGAGGTGGTCGCTGCGATCAGGGAAAACAAGCCGGACCTGGTCTTTGCGCCGCATGTCGAAACCGCATCCGGGATCATGCTGCCGGACGCTTATTTGCGCGCGGTGGCTGACGCTGTGCATGCCGTCGACGGCATGTTTGTACTGGATTGCATTGCCTCCGGCACGGTCTGGGTCGACATGAAGGCGAGCGGCGTTGACGTCCTGATCAGCGCGCCGCAAAAGGGATGGAGCGCGTCGCCGTGCTGCGGGCTGGTCATGCTTAGCCCGCTTGCCCGCGAAAGAATCGAGGGAACAACCAGCACCAGTTTCGCTTGTGATCTTCGCAAATGGCTGCAGATCATGGAAGCCTACGAGAACGGTGGATTCGCGTACCACGCAACGATGCCCACGGACGGTCTCGCGACGTTGCGTGACGTCATGAAGGAGACCGAGGCATACGGCTTCGACAAAGTGAGAGCGGAGCAGCTTGAGCTTGGTAAGCGGGTTCGGTCACTTCTTGTGGATAAGGGTTTTAAAAGCGTGGCGGCGGAAGGGTTTGAGGCTCCGGGTGTTGTCGTTAGTTATACGGACGATGATGGGATTCGAACCGGGAAGAAGTTTGCTGATGCGGGGTTGCAGATTGCGGCTGGGGTTCCGCTTCAATGTGACGAGCCTGAGGATTTTAAGACCTTTCGGATTGGATTGTTTGGGTTGGATAAACTGCATGATGCTGAGGGGGCGGTGGAGAGGTTCGAGAAGGGGCTGGATAGTATTCTTTAGTGTGGGTTTTCTTTTTGCGGAGGATGTGCGTGTTGCTCGTTATCTCAGCCGCCTCGGGAGGAGGAACCAAAAACCTAGCGGAGAGGCTATGCGCACTGT
>NZ_JAQQEK010000036.1:0-79610 GCF_046027355.1 Paraburkholderia sediminicola
CCGCACAGGGGCAACGCCAATAGACCACCATGAATTCAAGGAAAGGCCAACACCCCACCGGCCGCAACCAATCAAACAACCTTCAAACAACCTTCAAACAAGGCAAAAAAAATGCTGAAATCGATAACCCTAACCACACTACTAATAGCATCATCAATCTCATCAAACGCACAAACCCTCTGGACAACAGACCACTACATCCCACTAGAAAAAGTCCAAAACACCCGCGACCTGGGCGGAATAAAAACCTTCGACAACCGTCGCATAACCCCAAACCGCTTATACCGCAGCGGCAACCCCTCCTCCGCCAGTGCAGCAGACATCGCCAATCTGAAAGCCATGCACCTGGACGTAATAATCGACTTCCGCTCAGCGAGCGAAAAGAAACCAGCAGAACAGGCTTTCGCAGCCCAATTCCCCTGGCAAGCCGACCCGGTACTAGCCGGCAACCTCGCACCAGAATCCATCATCCCGATGTTGAAACAATCAACACCCGCGCAGATGCGCACCTTCATGATCTCCCTCTACCGCCAATTCCCAGAAAAATACCAACCCCAATTCACCCGCTTCCTGAAGCTCGCCGAAGACAACCGCACCATCCTCTACCACTGCACCGCAGGTAAAGACCGCACCGGATTCGCCACCGTCCTGCTGCTGTCCGCGCTTGGCGTCGACCGCGCCACCACCATCGCCAACTATCTGGAATCGAACCACTACAACGCCGCCGCCAACGCGCAAGCCACCGCACAATTGCAAAAGATCGGCGTCGCGCCCGACGTATTGGCACCGTTGCTCGCCGTCGATCCGGACTACATCGGCGCGGCCATGCAAGTCATCGATCAGCAATACGGCGGCATGCAGCATTACCTCGTCGATATCCTGCACGTCAACGTCGGAAAGATCCGCGCGAACTATCTCGGCGCGCCTGAACAGCCATCGTGAATCATCTGGCCACGCCATAAAAAACAAGGGCGGTGCACGCACCGCCCTCGAAACATCGCTCAGCCTTCGAATACATGCCGTAACGGCGGCGGCTTCCCGCTCTCGCGCACCTTGATCTCCACCACCTTCCTCGCGGTGCTCGACGGACGCACGTCCGCGGCGTCGAGATAGAACTGCGAATACCAGTCGCGCATCTGATACAACGGGCCATCGCATTCGCACAGCAGAGGATTGTCGATCCGCGTCTTGGTGTCCCAGATCGCGACGTCCTCGTAGAACGCGGCCTGCGCCTGCTTCGAATACGCGCGCGCAATCTCCATGTTCTGTTCCTCCGACAAGCCCGGCACCTTCTTCACCATCACGCCGTAACGCAACTCGAAGCTGTGCATGTCGATCGGCACGTGACAGTTCAGCAGGATCGAATGAATTGGATGGCCTCCGCTCTTCCCGGTCATCTCCGTGATGTGATACGCGGGCCCGAAGTACGTGGACAGCGCGATCAGTTCATCATCGCCGAGACGCTCGCTGCGGCCGACCAGCAGTTGCGTCGCCTTGTGTCCCTCGAACAGATTCGCGAAGTAATCGATCGGCGCGCCATGCACGGTCGCGAAGTGCGCCATGTCGGAGATGTTGTCGACCAGTTCGCGGCAATTCGCGCCAATCACCATGCGGTCGATCACCCAGTCCGACCACTCGTCGGAGAAGCAGGCGTCGATTCGCGGAATCGCTACTTCCTCGCCCGGCGGGTTGCCTTCAGGGTCGTGCCAGATGAACAGCAACTGGTTCTGCTCGCACGTCTGCCAGGTGCCGATCTTTGCCTTCGGTGGAATCCTCTTGCAATAGGGAATCGACTGGCAATTGCCATCGCCGCCCCATTGCCAGCCGTGAAACGGACAGACCAGCGTGTCGCCGTCGACGCGGCCGGTGCTCAGATCGGCGCCCATATGCGGGCAAAAGCCGTCGACCACATTGACGCGACCATGCGAGTCCATGAAGGCGGCGAGACGCTGGCCGAAGATATTCAGCGTGTGCGGCTGGCCGTCCTTGTATTCGCTTGCGAGACCGAGGCAATGCCAGCCGCGCGCATAGCGCTGCACGAGCGGCTGCGCTTCAATTTTGTAGGGACGTGCGGACATCTCTTCTCTCCTCCGATGAAAAAGGGCGGCGCTGCCAGGCCGCCGCCGTCATAGGTATGGTTGGAAAAGCGCGCGAATTTGCGCGCTCACACCTGACGATAGACGCCGCCCACGCTTCGTTCATCGTCTCGACGGACTAGGTATCGCAGCTAGTCCTAACGCGCCGAATTACCGTGTTCCAGCGTGGCCGGCTGCGCGGTTTTTGTGGACATGGCAGCGCCGTGCAGCGCCGCGGCCGCCGGCACGACAGCAGGCGGCGCGGCGCTCACGCCGCCAGCACGCCGTTCCACGCGTTCGACACCGAGCCACGCCGCGAGCGCCGGCAGCAGAAATACCGCACCGAAGAGGTTCACGAGGAACATGAAGGCGAGCAACACGCCCATATCCACCTGGAACTTCAGCGCGGAAAACGCCCACGTTCCCACGCCGATGAACATCGTCACCGCCGTGAACAAGGCCGCCGTGCCGCGCTGACGCATGGCGGCCGCGAATGCGTCGGGCAGGCTCGCGCCGCCGCGCAGTTCGTGCTGCAAGCGTTCGTACAGATAGATGCCGTAATCGACCCCGACGCCGACGCCAAGCGTAATCACAGGCAAGGTCGCCACCTTCAGACCGATGCCGAGCCACGCCATCACCGCATTGCACAGAATCGACACCACCGTCAGCGGCACGACGATGCACAACACCGCGCGCCACGAACGGAACGTCACGACGCACAGCAGCGCGATCGCGCCGAAGATCGACAGCAGCATGGCCACTTCGGCATCGCCGACCGCCTCGTTGGTCGCCGCCATCACGCCGACGTTGCCGCCCGCGAGCCGGAACGCCACGTTCGGCGTGTGATCCTGCGCGGCCAGGCGTTTGATCTCATCGACGATATGCGCAATGGTCCTGCCCTCGTGATTCGTCGTGTAGATCAAGACCTGGATGACCAGGCAGTTTTCGGTGTTCATGCCGTTGTCGGGATCGAAGGCGTTGGCGCCTTGCGTGAGACCTTCGCTGGAACGTGGCAGCGCGCCCCAGCGCGGATTGCCTTCGTTGAACGCGGCAATCGAAATCTTTGCGAGCGAAGGCACGCTCACCACCGATTGCACACCCGCCACGCCGCGCATCTGCATTTCGAAGCGCTCGATCGCGCTCATCACCGGATAGTGCAAACAGGCGTCGTCGAAACCCGTGGTCTCGACGATCACCGAGAGTGCGTCGACGCCGATGTTGTACTCGCTCGTGATTCGCGCGTTGTCGAGGTTGTAGCGCGAAGTGGCGCGCAGCTCGGGCGCGCCGGAACCGATATCGCCGATCTGCAGATCACGCGACGCCTTCGCGCCGAAGGCGAGCAACACCAGCGCGACGATGAATACGCCGAGCGCCGGCACGGGCCGCGCAAACACCGCGAAACGCGTCCACAGCCGGCTGCCGCCCGCCGCCGCGCGGCGCTGCGCGCGCGCCAGCGTGGCCGTTTCGAGCCGCGTATACGACAGCAGAATCGGCAGAAACACCTTGTTGGTGACGATCATCAGCAGCACGCCAAGGCATGCCGTGACGCCCAGCTCGCGCACGATCTCGATCTGGATGCGCATGATCACCATGAAGCCCAGCGCATTCGTCAGCAAGGCCACGGTGCCCGGCACGAACAGTTTGCGGAACGCGTCGCGCGCGGCGTCGACGGGCGGCATGCCCGCCACCAGCGCCTGCTTCCACGCGTTCGTCATCTGCACGGCGTGTGACACGCCGATCGAGAAGATCAGGAACGGCACGAGTATCGACATCGGATCGATACCGAGCCCGAGAATCGGCAGCGCGCCGAGCAGCCACACCACCGGCAGCAACGCAACGAAGAGCGCGAGTGCCGTGGTTTTCGCGGAGCGCGTGTAGAGCAGCAGCAACGCAGCGGTGATCAGAAACGCCAGCGCGAAGAAACCGATCACGCCGCTAATGCCCGCCTCCACATCGCCGACAAGCTTCGCAAAGCCGATGATGTCGACCTCGACATCCTGCTTCGAGTAACGCGCGCGAATCTCGTCGAGTTGCCGCGCCACCGCGCTGTAGTCCAGATGCTTGCCGGTCGCCGGATCGGTCTCGCGCAACTCCGCGCGGATCAGCGCGGAATGCAGATCGTTGCCGACCAGCCGGCCGATTTGCCCGGAACGCGCGACGTTGCGGCGCACGGTGGCGAGATCGGCGGGATTCACGCTGCTGAACTGGCCGGGCACGACCACGTCGCCGCGAAAACCGGCTTCGGTCACTTCGGTGTAGCGCACATTCGGCGTGAACAGCGAGAACACGCGCGAGCGATTCACGCCGGGGATGAAGAACACGTCGTCGGTAGCGTCGCGCAGGTCATCCATGAACGCCTGGTTGTAGATGTCGCCGTGGCCCTTCCAGCGCAGGCTCACGAGTATCGTGTTCGCACCGGGAAAAGCGCTCGCGTAGCGATTGAACACCTGCATGTACGGATGCTGCATCGGGATCATCTTGTTGAACCCGGGGTCGAGCCGCAAACGCGTCGCGGAACAGCCCAACGCGACGGTCAGCGCGAGACAGAGCACGAGCAGGATGCGCCGGTGACGCATGATGGCGTCGGCACAACGTTCGACGAAGCGTGACAAACGCGACGACGAGCGGGACGAAGAAGGATGGGACGGAGCGTTCATGATGCGTCTCGCGGCAGGACTACGGGAAGCCCGCGAACGCGGCTAACGAACGGCCAGCGAACGCGCGGCAAAAGATCGGCGAACGATGAGAGGTGATTCAAGCCGCAGGGTCAGGAAGACGGCGCGCCGTTTGCGGCCTGAACGGCTCGCGGCGGCGCCGACACCGGCAATAGTGCGACGCCCGCCTCACCGCCTAACGCCAGTTCACCATGTCCGGCATCGACCACTGCGGCGAGACTCTGCACGCCGCCGACCTTGCGCACCGTATAGGTCAGACCGCCGTCGCGCGAGGTGACGATCGCGCCGCCCTGCCCGACCAGCACCAGTTCGCCGTCGGCCAGTTGCACCGCGCCGAAGTATGAGGTGCCGACACGGCTGTCCACATGCGTCCACGTGTCGCCCTGATCGGTGCTGCGCAGCACGTTGCCGCGCATGCCGTACGCGAGCCAGGTGCCGTCGGCCAGCTTCAGCACGCCGAACAGCGAGCCTTGATACGGCACGGGACGTTTCTCCCAGGTCGCACCGTAATCGGTGGAGCGCAGCAGCGTGCCGGTTTCGCCGGCGATCATCAGACAGCCGCTGGCGTCACCGGCAACCGCGTTCAGGTGACGGTCGTCGGCGGGTGTCTTCTGCTGGGTCCAGGTCATGCCGGCATCATGGGACACGAACAGTTGGCCGAAACTGCCGGTGACGAACACGAGGCCGTCCGCGTTGCCCCACACCGACAGCAGCGGATCCGAATGTTTGCGATCGAAGCGCACCTCGTTCCAGTGCGCGCCGCCGTCGACGGTGCGCACGATCCAGCCGTCGTGGCCAACCGCGATGCCGATGCGTGGCGAGATGAAAAACACCTGCGTGAGCGCCGACGCCTCATCAGGCATCACGGCGGCTTGCCGCCACGACGCGCCCGCGTCGCCGCTCAGCAGGATCACGCCGCGTTCGCCCACCGCGACGAGTCCCGTCCCGGCTTTGGCAAGCCCATTGATCTGCAGATGATTGGCTTCGATGGCCGTGGCCGCGAACGCCGGCACGGGCCGCGGCGAGAACGCGAACAACGCCGCGCCCAGCACGGCCGCCGAGAGCAGCAAACCAGGTAGTGTCGATTTCATGTTGTCTCCTGTCGACCAGAGTTGGCGCTTTAGCGCCTTACTCTGGTCCCATGCAGCCGCGGTCGACCAGAGTTGGCGCTTTAGCGCCTTACTCTGGTCCCATGCAGTCGCGGTCGACCAGAGTTGGCGCTTTAGCGCCTTACTCTGGTCCCATGCAAAGCTCCGAGCGCGATCTATGCCGCTGTTTCGAAGAGTGCCGCGGCACCCATGCCGCCGCCGATGCACATGGTCACGACCACGTAGCGCACCCCGCGCCGCCGCGCTTCGAGCAGACCGTGCATGGTCATGCGTGTGCCCGACATGCCGAACGGATGGCCGACTGCGATCGCGCCGCCATTCACATTCAGCCGCCCGGAAGGAATGCCCAATTGATCGCGGCAGTAGATCACCTGGCAGGCGAACGCCTCGTTCATTTCCCAGAGGCCGATGTCGTTCACCGTCAGCCGATGTCGCGCCAACAGCTTCGGCACCGCGAGCGCCGGGCCAATGCCCATTTCGTCGGCCTCGCAGCCGGCCACCGCCAGCCCACGGTAGATGCCGAGCGGCACGAGGCCGCGCCGCTGCGCTTGCGCCGCGCTCATCATCACCACGGCTGCCGCGCCGTCGGACAATTGCGACGCGTTGCCGGCCGTGATGAACTCGCCCTGTGCGACCGCTTCGCCGCCGCTCCACACCGGCTTCAGTGCAGCGAGGCTCTCCGCCGTGGTGTCGGCGCGATTGCATTCGTCGCGCGTGGCGCGTACGTTTTCACTGCCCGTCTGCCTGCCTTCCTTGTCGAACAGCGCGCGCTGCACGTCCAGCGGCACGATTTCTTCGTCGAAACGGCCCGCCGCCTGGGCCGCCGCCGTGCGCTGCTGACTCGTCAACGCGTACTCATCCTGGGCCGCGCGCGCAATCCGGTAACGGCGCGACACGATCTCCGCCGTTTCGATCATCGCCATGTACGCGGCGGGCTGATTCGCCAGCACGGCGTTCGAGCGGGCCCGATAGGCGTTCTTGTGTTTGTTCTGCGTGAGCGTGATCGATTCGACGCCGCCCGCGATCACGATCCGCGCGTCGCCGCACAGGATGTTCTGCGCCGCGGTCGCGATCGTCATCAGGCCCGATGAGCACATGCGGTCCATCGCCATGCCCGGCACCGAAGCGGGCAACCGCGCCGCCGCGGCCGAGAGCCGGCCGATGTTGTAGCCCTGGGTGCCCTGCTGCGCGGCGCAGCCCATCAGCACGTCGTCGATCTCGGCGCCGTCGAGCTGTGCGCGCTCCATCGCTGCCCGCACCACGTGGCCGCCTAACGCGGGCGCTTCGGTATCGTTGAACACGCCGCGATACGCTTTGCCGATCGGTGTGCGTGCAACCGACACGATGACCGCTTCGTTCATGAGCTATTTCCTCTACGGGTTTAATGCTTTCTACAGGTAGTAACGGCTGATCGTGTCGGCCACGCAACCCGGCTTGGACTCACCCTCGATTTCGACGCTCACGCGAATCCACGCTTGCACGCCGCCTTCGAACGCTTCGGCGCGCAATAACTCACCGACGCCGCGAAGGCGCGCGCCCACCGGCACCGGCGCGGGAAAACGGATTCTGTCGCAGCCGTAATTGACGCCGAGCCGCGCGCCGTCGATGCAAACGATCTGCGGCAAAAAGAAATTGACCAGCGAGAGCGTGAGGAAGCCGTGCGCGATGCACGCACCGAATGGACCGTCCTTTGCGCGTTCGGCGTCGACATGGACCCATTGATGATCCAGCGTCGCGTCGGCGAACTGGTCGATGCGGGTTTGATCGACCTGCAGCCATGCGCTTGCACCGAGTTGTTCGCCGGCAGCCGAGATCAACTCCTGCGGATGCGCAAAAACACGTGCTCCACGCCCCAAGGCATTCATTTCAGCCACGTCACGCTCCATCACGCATGCTGACTGCTGACCGACAGCACTTCGCCGGTCATATACGACGCGTAGTCGCTCGCCAGGAAGACCATCACGTTCGCCACCTCCCACACTTCGGCGGCGCGTCCGAATGCTTCACGCGACGCCAGTTGATCGAGCAGATCGGCCGAAGCCGACTTCTTCAGAAAATCGTGCAGCGCGATACTCGGCGCCACGGCGTTGATGCGTACGCCGTACGGCGCGGCTTCCAGCGCGGCGCAGCGCGTGAGCGCCATCACGCCGGCTTTCGCCGCGGCGTAGTGCGCCTGTTCGGCCTGCGCCCGCCAGCCGAGCACCGACGCGTTGTTGACGATCACGCCGTGCCCGCGCTGCTGCATGTGCGGCAACATCGCCCGCGTCATGCGGAAAGTGCCCGTGAGGCTAATGTCGATCACCCGCGACCATTCCGCATCGTCCATTTCGACGATGCGGCGCGCGCCGCCCAATCCGGCGTTGTTGATCAGCACATCGACGCCTTGCAGTTTCTCCTCGGCGTCGGCCACTAACGCGCGCACGTCGTCTTCGACGGAAACGTTGCTCAGACGCCCGTGGATCGCCTGCAAGCCGGTCTCGGCACGCAAGGTTTCGACCGCCTGCCCAAGCCGTCTCTCGTGGATGTCGGAGATAAAGAGCGCGCGGCAGCCTTCTTCCGCGCACCGCTTCGCGGCGGCAAAGCCGATCCCCACGCCGGCAGCGGCGGTGATCAGCACGGACTTGCCCGCCAGCAACCGATGGCCCGGCACATACGCCGGCGCACTGCGCACCGTTTGAGACTCGTTCATAGCGTTCCTCTGGGTTCCTTCGGCATGCCGAGCCCGCGCTCGGCCATGATGTTGAGCTGGATTTCGTTGCTGCCCGCGTAGATCGTGTCGGCACGCGAGAACAGGAAAACGCCTTGCAGACGGGTGCGCTTTTCGTCGTCGGCGGCGATCAGGTTGGCGTTGGGTCCAAGTACGTCCATCGCCAGTTGGCCCAGCTCGCGGTGCCAGTTCGACCAGTAGTACTTGTAGATCAGCGCTTCACGGCCCAATGCGCCGCCGGACGATTCGCCGCCGCCGGCCAGCATGCGCAGCGCGTTGTAGCGCATCACACGCAATCCGGCCCACGCCCGGGCAATGCGTTGCCGAATCACCGCGTCGTGCGCCACGCCCGCTTCGCGAGCGGCGTCGATCACCCATTCCAGTTCGCGGATGAACTGCATCTGCTGGCCGAGCGTGGACATGCCCCGTTCGAAACCGAGCAGGGTCATCGCGATGCGCCAGCCGTCGCCGGGCGCACCGACGAGGTCGTCGGCGGCGGCGAGTGCGCCGTCGAAAAACACTTCATTGAATTCGGCGCTGCCGTTCATCTGCCGGATCGGACGAATCTCGATGCCCGGTTGATCGAGCGGCATAAGCAGGAACGAGAGTCCGCGATTGCCGCGCGACTCCGGATCGGTTCGCGCGACAACGAAGATCCAGTCGGAGTCGTGCGCCAGCGATGTCCACACCTTCTGGCCGTACACACGCCAGTTTCCCTGGTCATCACGGACGGCGCGCGTGCGGATGTTCGCGAGGTCGGAGCCTGCGCCCGGTTCCGAGTAACCCTGACACCAGAACTGCGTGCCGTTCAGAATGCCGGGCAGGAAGCGCTTACGCTGATCTTCGGTGCCGCAGGCGATCAAGGTGGGTCCGAGTAAGCCTTCGCCGATATGACCCATTCGGCCCGGACCGCCGGCGCGCGCATATTCCTCGTGGAAGATCACCTGCTCGGCCACCGTGAACGCGCGGCCACCTTCGCTGGCTGCCCAGCCCAAGCCCGTCCACTTGCCCGTTGCCAACTCGCGCTCCCATTGCTTGCGCAGTGCCGGGTAGGCTTCTTCGTCGCCGGGACCGCCCCGGTACTTCAGACAGGCAAACTCGCCGCCCAAATGCGTGCGCATCCAGTCAGCGACTTCGACACGTAAGCGCTGGTATTGCATTTCGCTGCTCATCAAAGGACTCCTGCGAGCACGTTTTGCGCGTGATCGGCGTGCGCACGCACCGCCGCGTTCGAAGCGCGCTCGCCGCGATCCATCACGTGTTGCGCGATAAACGAAAGCATCTGCGAGGTCGTACCGAACATCGCGCCCGCTGCCTGCGCCCGCTTGAAATACAGTTGCGGGTCGTATTCCCAGGTAAAGCCCACGCCGCCGTGCAGTTGAATCGCTTCCTGCGCGCAGAAACGGAAAGCGTCGTTGGCGGCGGCTTTTGCGGCGGCGATGTCGGCGAGCGTGTCGTCGTGCTCAACCGAAGCGGCAGCCGCTCGATCCCACGCCTGCGCCGCGCCGAGCACCACCGAGCGGCTCGCTTCGATCTCGACCATCATTTGCGCGCAGCGGTGTTTAACGGCCTGGAACGAGGCGATCGCGCGGCCGAATTGCACGCGTTCCGCCGTGTAGGCGAGCGTGAGGTCCAGGCATTGCTGCGCGCCGCCCACCTGTTCGGCCGCGAGCGATAGTGCCGCGAACCAGGCGGTCCGCGAAAGCGCGCGTTCAGCGTGCCTGCCACGTGCGAGCAGGGCCGAGCGCGGCACTTCGACGGCACGCAGATCGAGCCGCGCTAACGGATGCGTTGCATCGAGCGTGACCAACGGCGTGCGCGTCAGGCCCGCGATGTCCGCGCCCCGCAACTCGAACAGCGCGACCGTCTGTGCTTCATTCGCGATGCGTGCCGGCACCAGCAGCAGATCGGCGCTCGCGCCGTCGACCACCTGCTCCAAAGTGCCCGACAGACGGTAGCCACCAGCGGTTTCTTCGGCGTATGGCAACGCGCTCCGTGCGTCGCCGAAATCGAAGCCCGCGGAAAGCGGCAGCGCAAGCGTCGCGCACGATTCGCCGCAAGCGATTCGCGCAAGCCGCTCGCGCGCCGCTTCGGTATCGCACTGCGCGAGTGCCGTCGCCGCCAGACAGACGGTGCCGAAGTAAGGCACGCAGGCCAGCCGCCGGCCCATCTGTTCCATCATCAGCACCAGCTCGGTCGCACCGAGACCCGCGCCGCCCGACGCTTCCGGCACCGTGAGCGCACACCAGCCCAGTTCGCCCGCGAGCGTGCGCCACAACGCATCGTCATGGCCCGCGCACTGTTCGATCGCATGCCGCACCGCCGCCGACGCGCTGCGCTCGGCCAGCACCCCGGCCGCCGCGTCGCGGATCATGATCTGTTCTTCGGAAAGAGCGAGATTCATCGCGTCAGCTTCCGTAGACCCGTTGCGCCGGTTCGCGCTGTGCGACAAGCGCCGCGACCGCGCCGCCGATCCCGGCGACATCCCAACGTGCGCCCTGATCGATTCGCGGCCCCGTGCGCCAGCCTTCGGCGACCGCGATCATGCCGCCGGCGGCCTCGAACACCTGCCCGGTGACATCGCGTGACTGCTCGCTGCCGAGCCACACCACGAGCGGCGCGACATTGGCGGGGTCGAAGTAGTCGAATCCGTCGGCGGGTTTTTTCATCATGTCGGCGAACACGCCCTCAGTCATCGACGTGCGCGCGGCGGGCGCCAGCGCATTCACGCGAATGCCGTAGCGTTGCAACTCCGCGGCCTGCATCAACGTGAGCGCCGCGATGGCCGCCTTCGCCGCGCCATAATTCGCCTGGCCAATCGAGCCTTGCAGACCGGCGCCGGAGCTCGTGTTGACGATTCGGGCGTCCACGGCGGCGCCCGCCTTGGACGCGTCGCGCCATTCGCGCGCGAGCAGTTGCGCGAGACAGAAGTGACCACGCAGATGCACGCGCATCACGTCGTCCCAATCGTCCTCGGTCAGGCTGGCGAACATCCGGTCGCGGCAGATGCCCGCGTTGTTCACCAGCACGTGAATGGCCCCGAACGCCTCATGCGCGGCGTCGACGATACGTTGCGCGGTATCCATGCGCGTAATGTCGTCCGCGTTGGCGAGCGCGCGTCCGCCCGCTCGCGCGATCTCGTCGCACACCGCTTGCGCGGCGTCGCGGCGAATATCGTTGACCACCACGGCCGCGCCTTCGGCGGCGAACGCCAACGCGTATTCGCGGCCCAGTCCACCTCCCGCGCCGGTGATGATCACGGTGCGGTCATTGCAGATTCCCATGCTTGATCCTCGTAGACAGTGTTGCGCTTACAGGCGCTCGATGATCGTGACGTTGGCGAGGCCGCCGCCTTCGCACATCGTTTGCAAGCCGTAACGGCCTCGCGTGCGTTCGAGTTCGTGCAGCAGGCTGGTCATCAGCCGCGCGCCGGTGGCGCCGAGCGGATGACCCAGCGCGATCGCGCCGCCGTTCGGGTTGGTGCGCTCGTGCGGATAGCGCGTTTCGGCGAGCCACGCCAACGCGACCGACGCGAACGCCTCGTTGAGTTCGACGGCGTCGATGTCGTCCAGCGTCAGGCCGGCCTTGCGCAACGCGTGACGGGTCGCGGGAATCGGCGCGGTGAGCATCCACAGCGGATCGTCGCCGAGCACGCTCAGGTGATGGATGCGCGCACGCGGCGTGAGACCGTAGCGTTTGAGCGCGTCTTCGGAGACGATCAGCAAGGCCGCTGCCGCATCGCAGGTCTGGCTGGATACGGCGGCCGTCAGCGCGCCGCCCGGCATCAACGGTTCGAGCGACGCCATCTTCGCGAGCGTGGTGTCCTTGCGCGGCGTTTCATCATGGACAACGCCCGCGAACGGCACGATCTCGCGCGCAAAATAGCCGCTCTCGATCGCAGCCAACGCGCGCCGGTGACTTTCGAGCGCGTACTGCTCCATGGCTTCACGCGACAGGTTCCAGTGATCCGCGATCCGCTGCGCCGCATGAAACTGCGATACCGGCGCATCGCCGAAACGCGCGCGCCAGCCGATGCTGCCCGAGAACGGATCCGTAAAGCCGAGCGGCACAGCCGCCGTCATCGCCGACGAAATCGGAATCTGCGTCATGGTCTGTACGCCACCGGCAACCACCACGTCCTGGGTGCCGCTCATCACTGCCTGGGCGGCGAAATGCACAGCCTGTTGCGATGAACCGCACTGACGGTCCACGGTTACGCCCGGCACCGTCAGCGGCAAGCCTGCGGCGAGCCAGCAGGTGCGGGCGATATTGCCCGCCAGCGGGCCGATCGTATCGACGCAGCCGAACACCACGTCGTCGTATTCATCGGCGGGAATCGCGTTGCGCGCGACCAGTTCCTTCAGGACGAAGCCGCCCAGGTCCGCCGCGTGCACCTGCGCGAGTCCGCCTTTGCGGCGTCCGGTCGGCGTACGCAACGCGTCCACGATATAAGCCTGTTTCATCAGGATTCCAGTTCGAAAGTATGGGCCGGGCCGATCGGCACACGCGCATCGATCAGCGCGGCGGCGACGCGGGCCTTGTGAAACGTCGTGTCGCCCCAACTGCTTGCGAGCGCCCAGATGCGCTTCATGAAAATCTGCAGATCCAGTTCCCACGTATAGCCGATCGCGCCGTGCACCTGCATCGCGTGGCGTGCGGCGAGCTGCGCTGCTGCGGTGGCGGCGAGCTTCGCGTGAGAGACGTACAGCGCGCGCTGTGGATCGTTATCGGCGATGGCCCGCGCCGCGCGATACACCACCGGCCGCGCGAACTCATAACGGATTGCGACGTCGGCGAGCAGATGCTTGAGCGCCTGATACGAGCCGATCGGCTTGCCGAACTGCTTGCGCTGCGCGCTGTAATCGATCGCCATGTCCAGCACGCGTTGAGTCAGGCCGAGCAGTTGTGCGGCGACGGCGAACGCGCCACGATCCAGCGCGCCGTCCAGAAGCGGCGCCGCTCGCTCGCGAGATGCCACACGCGTGTCCGCCGAAGCGTGCCAATCGACTTCGAACAGACGCCGCGACGGATCGACGCTCTCCACCGCATTCAGGTGGCACGTGTGCGGCGTGAGCCAGTGCAGTTCGCCGTCGCGCTCAGCAAGCAACACCTGCGCGACATGCGCGTCGCTGACATACGGGTTCACCGGATGCGCGATCGCCACACGCGCCGACCCCGCCGCGATATCGCGCAACAGCGCGTCACGGCGCTCGCTCGCCGGCAACGCTTCGAGCATGCCCACGGCCACCAGCGCGGTATCGAGCAACGGCTCGGGCGCGGCGAAATATCCATAGGTCTGCGCGAGCAGCGCCCACTCCACTTCGCCCAGACCCATGCCGTCGTGACTTTCCGGCACCGAGAGCGCCGTCAGTCCTTGCGCGGCGAACAGTTTCCAGATGCTGTCCGAGCGGCCCGTCGGCGTGCTCCACAACTCGCGGATCAGCTCGGGCGTCATCTCCGTCATGAGGAAACGCCTGACGCTACTCACCAGCGCTTCCTGATCCTCGTTGAATACGAAATCCATAGTTCCTCGCTCAATCGTTTAAGCGTCTGCACGCAGGCTCGCTGCGGCGTGTAACAACCGCATCACGAGCGCGGCATGCCCAGCATCCGTTCCGCGACGATGTTGCGCTGGATCTCGTTAGTGCCCGCATAGATCGGCCCGGCCTGCGCGAACAGAAAGCCGTCGAGCCAGTTGCCGAGCGCGGCGTGTTGCTCGCGCGTGCGCGGCACCACCTCGCCGCGCGCGCCGAGAATATCGAGTGCGGTCTGATGCATGCGCAGATCGAGTTCGGACCAGAACACCTTGTTGGTGCTCGACTCCGCGCCGATATGGCCGCCCTTCTGCAAGCGGCTGGCGCTCGCGTAGGTCGAGAGCGCGTAGGCCTGCGCATCCATCCATGCGTCGATCACGCGCTCGCGCAAGGCCGGGTCGCGATCGGCTTCGGCGCGATGGGCCAGATAGAGATCGCGCAGCGCCTCGGCCGTGCGTTGAAAGCGTGCCGGCGAGCGCAGCATCAGGCCGCGCTCGAAACCGGCCGTCGCCATCGCGACCTGCCAGCCCATGCCTTCGCCGGCGAGACGGTGGTCGAGCGGCACACGCACGTCGTCGAAGAAAATCTCCGCGAAACCGGTGTGGCCGTTCAACTGACGGATCGGCCGCACGGTGATGCTGGGCGTGTCGAGCGGCACCATCAGGAAGGTCAGGCCGTGATGACGCGTGGATTGCGGATCGCTGCGAAAAAGACCGAACAGCCAGTCGGCCCAGACGGCGCGCGTCGACCAGATCTTCTGGCCGTTGAGGATGTACTCGCCGCCCGTGCCGCCGTCGCTGCGAATCGCGCTCGCGCGGATCGCGGCCATATCCGAGCCCGCGTTCGGCTCGGACCAGCCTTGCGCCCACACATGTTCGCCGGCCGCCATCGCGGGCAGAAAACGCGCCTTCTGCTCTTCGGTGCCGAAGTCCATCAAGGTCGGGCCGAGCAGGAAGATGCCGTTCTGGTTCACTCGCATCGGCGCATCGGCGCGCCAGTATTCTTCTTCGAAGATCAGCCACTCGATCAGATCGCAACCGCGTCCGCCTAGCTCGCGCGGCCACGTCACCATGCTCCAGCGGCCCGAATGCAGCGTGCGCTCCCACGCGCGATGCGCGGCGAAACCCTCGGCGGTATCGAAACTCGGCAGCGTTTCGCGCGGCACGTGCTCGGCCAGCCAGCCGCGAATCTCCGCGCGAAACGCGCGCTGCGCGGGTGTGTAGTCGAGCTTCATGCGCGCGCTCCGGCCTGGCGTTGCGCGGCGTCGAACTGCGCATCGCGTTTCTCGACGAACGCCGAGCGCGCTTCGGCCGAGTCGTTCGTCAAATACGCCTGCAGCGTGAAGCCCTGCTCCCAGCGATATTTGTCTTCGAGGTCGCCGTCTTCCACGCCGTTCAGCGCTTCCTTGGCGAGTTGCAACATGGCCGGGCTTTTGGCAGCGATCTTGTGGGCCAGTTCCAACGCCGCGTCACGCAACTGCTCGCGTGGCACCACGCGTTCGACCGCGCCGAGACGATAGGCCTCGGCGGCGTCGACCATGTCGCCGGTGAAATACATCGCGCGCACTTTCTGCACGCCGAACATGCGGTGCAAATGCGCGCCGCCGCCCATCGCACCCCGGTCGATCTCGGGTACGCCGAAACGCGCGCATTCCGCCGCGACGATCACGTCCGCCGCGCCGCAGATGCCGATCCCACCGCCCAGCACGAAACCGTGCACGGCGACGATCACCGGCTTCGGATTGCGGTGCACGGCGCGAAAGGTCGCGTAGTTGCCGGCGTTGACCGCGACGATCCGCTCCGGATGCGCGGCCAATTCCTTGATGTCGACGCCCGCACAAAAACCGCGCCCCGCGGCGCGCAGCACGATCACGTGCACGCTGTCGTCGCGGCCGAGCGCCTCGATCGCGTCGGCGAGCGCTTGCCAGCCGTGCGCATCGAGTGCATTGACCGGCGGCTGATCGATCACCAACTCGCCGATGCCGCCTTCGCGTTCGATCCTGAACGGCAGCGAGCGGACGCTGTCGAGGGCTTGTGTCATGTCTGTCGTCCCTGATGAATGTTGTGGATGTGCTTCATCGGCTCACGCGTGAACCGGGATACCGCGCATCGCGGCCAGTGCATCGAGCCGCGCCACCGCTTCGCCGACGATGCGCGCAATCAGGCTCTCGCACGGTTCGAGCGCGCCGATCACGGCGGCCACCTGGCCGCTCGGCAAGACGCCTTCGTCCGGCGCACCGTCGACGATCGCGCGCTGGATCAGAAACGGCGCGTTGGCCGCCATTAGCGTCTGGCTCGCGGTGTAGTTGTGATCGCGCAAGGCCTTGAGACCGAGCGACGCCATCTGCGTGAGACTCATGCCGCTCTGGCGGCGCCACGCTTCAGCGGTCTTTAAAGCGAAGAGCGTGCGGCGCAACGGACCGAAGGCTTCGAGTCGCAATAGATACGGGTTGTCGATCATGCGTTGCGGCAAGCCGTCGAGCGCGGCCGAGACGCGGATATGCGACGGGTCGTCGACCGCGACGTAGCGTTCGAGCGTCGCGCGCGGCACGGGCGACTCTTCGGTCATCAGAAAGCGCGTGCCCATTGCGATGCCCGCCGCGCCATAGCCGAGCGCGGCGGCAAGGCCGCGTCCGTCGAAGAAGCCGCCTGCGGCGATCACCGGCACGTTCACCGCATCCAGCACGCGCGGCAATAGCAATGTGGTCGGCATCGAGCCGGTGTGGCCGCCGCCTTCCGCGCCCTGCACCGTGACCGCATCGGCGCCGAGTTCGACGGCTTTCTGCGCATGCTTCGGCGCGCCTACGGTCGGAATGCACATCACGCCCGCGTCCTTGAAACGGCGGATGGTCTTCGCGTCGGGACCGCGCCCGTAACTCACGGCGCGCAGCTTGTGACGAATCGCCAGATCGACGACCTGCGCCGCGTTCGGCTGGAACATATGGAAGTTGATGCCAAAGGGCCGGTCCGTCAGTTCCTTCACGCGCAGAATCTCCGCTTCCACGCGGCCGGCTTCGAGCGTCGCGCCGGCGAGAAAACCGAAACCGCCCGCATTGCAGGTGGCCGCCACCAGGCGGGCATCGGCGACCCAACCCATCGCCGTCTGCACGATCGGGTAGCGGCAACCGAGCAGATCGCACAGCGGCGTATGCAGGGCCGCGCTCATGCAGCCTCTCCTGTTGCCGCGGCGTTGCCGGCGTTGGCGGGCGTTGCGCGTTGCGAGTCGGCCATCTTGCGGGCATCGTAACCGCCGAGCCGGTCGCCGCTGATCAATTCGTTGTGCGCGTGGGCGAAGTGATGCCATGCGAATGCCGCGTCCATCGCCGCGCGCTTGCCTTGCAGTTCTTCGACGTGATTCACGGCCTGCTTGGTCAGCGTCAAGCCGAGCCTCGGCATGCGCGCGATCTTCGCGGCGATCTCCGTGACGGTGTCCTGCAAGCGCTCGCGCGGCACGACACGGTTCACCATGCCCATCTGATAGGCGCGCGCGGCATCCATGCGTTCGCCGAGAAACAGAAACTCCTTGGCGATGCGCGGATTCAACTCGTACGCATGCGCGAAATATTCGACGCCGGGAATCCCCATTCGCACGACCGGATCGGAGAAGAACGCGTCGTCCGCAGCGACGATCAGATCGCACACCCACGCCAGCATCAAACCACCGGCCACGCAAGCGCCCTGCACCATCGCAATGGTCGGCTTTGGCAGATCGCGCCAGCGGCGACACATGCCGAGATAGACCTCCTGCTCGCGGGCGTAGAGAAACTCGCCGCCTTCCTTGCCGACATGGTCGTACCAGAGCGAGGCCCGCTCGAACGATTGATCGATGTCGCGGCCCGGCGTGCCGATGTCGTGACCCGCCGAGAAGTGCTTGCCCGCGCCGCCCAGTACGATGACCTTCACGGCGTCGTCGTTCGATGCGCGTTTGAACGCCGCGTCGAGCGCGTAAGTCATTTTCGAGTTCTGCGCGTTGTGATACTCGGGGCGGTTCATCGTGATGGTCGCGATGCCGTCGCGCACGCGATACTCGACGACCCGCTCATCGGCTTCCATTCCGGCCGTGGATGCTTGATTCGACATGACGTCCCTCACACGCGGCGCGGCGCCGGGTTGTTGCGCACGACGCTCGCGCGCAGATTGTGCGGATCGAGCGCGCGTACGATGCGCAGATCGTCTTCTGTCGGCGGCGGCGTGACTTGTATCTCCGGATGCGCGAACAGAGCAAAACCGGTGGCGTCCTGCACTTCATCGAAACTCACGCCCGGATGCAGCGAGCGCACCCGTACCGCATGATCCGGGCCGCCGAAGTCCATCACGCACAGATCGGTGACGATGCTGCGCAGATCCGTGAAAGCGCGCATGCCTGGAATCTCGCGGGCCGGGTTGTAGCCCACGCTGCACACCATATCCACTTCGTCGGCCACGAACGTCCGCTTGCCATGGCCGCTCACGAAAAACGAATTCGCGTGATTGATGCTGTTGCCCGGAAAGCCGCGCGCGCCGAGCAGTTGTGTCTTCGGCTTTGCGTAGTCATCGCCGAGCCACGAAATGTTGGCCTGGCCGAAACGGTCTATCTGCGTCGGCATCACCAGCGCGTGGCGTTTGCCGTGCCAGACGCAATCGAACACGCGCTCGTAGGTCATCAGGCCCGACGCCTCGACGCGGTAGCCCGCTTCGCGCGGCCCGAGCGGCACCGGGCTTTCGACCAGATAGGCCTCGCCGTCGGTGAGCATCAAACCGGCGTTATAGGCAAGGCGTGCGAGACCCGCGGCGAGGCGCGGACCGGTGCCGATGCCGGTCGCCAGCACTTCGCCGTCGTCGCGCCAGACGCGCGCCGCGGCGGTGATCATGAGTTCGGCGAGAGAATAATCGAGAGAGTCGCTCATCTGCGCTCCATTACAGAATCGGCAACGGCAACGCCGCCACATGGGACCGGCCGCCTGCGCGTTGCAGGTAGCCGGCTTCGTCGGTGCCTACCATGTCGTGCAGATAAGCCGATGTTTGCGCCTCGCCCTCGGCGCTCGCGCAATACGCCTTCAGGTGCGGCAGATCCCAGCCATAAGCCGGCGCGCACGATGTCGGATGCGCGCCGCACGGCGCATGGACCACGCCGGTCACGAGCGAGCGTTCGAAGGTATTGCGGCGCGCGAGATCGAGGTCGCTGCTGGCGAGCGAGTCGACAATCGTCTCGCTGCTGACGAAACACTTCGCCGCCGCACGCGCGAACCAGGCATCGAAGAACGGATCGGGACCGTCGATGCGCGTGTTGCCCATCCGGTCCGCCGCGTTCACGTGCAGCAGCGCGGCGTCGAGTTCGATGGCGGGCATCGCGAGCAGCGTCTCGCCGCCGTAAGGCGACTCGACCGTGCGCAAATGTGGCGCGTGCTTGAGCAGATCGGTGCCGAGGCCGACACGCGTGGGCAGAAACGGCAAGCGCGCGGCTGCGGCACGCAAGCCGAGTTGCAACATGCCCTCGTCGAGTTCCCATACGTCGAGCGCGCCGGCTTCGCGCGCCCGGCGAAAATGCGGCTCGAGCGGAATCACGTCGAGCGAGACGAAGCCGAACACCACCTTGCGGACCTTGCCCGCCGCGCACAGCAGGCCGACATCCGGGCCACCGTACGCGACCACCGTGAGATCCTTCAGATCCGAGCGGACGATTTCGCGCACCAGCGCCATCGGCTTGCGGCGCGGACCCCAGCCGCCGATGCCGATCGTCATGCCGTCGGCGAGTTGCGCGACCACGTCGCGCGCACTGAGTTGTTTGTCGAGTGTTTTCATATCGGCCTAGCGAAATCCCACGCTGAAGTCATGTCCCCACAGGCTCACGCGCGTCGCTTCGTAGACGCTGTGCCGCGCCCAGTCGACCGTCAGCCCGCCGTAGCCGTATTCCATATCGAAGCCGCCCGGCGTCTTCATGTAGAACGAGACCATGTGGTCGTTGCAGTGGCGCCCGAGCGTCGCGGAGAGCTTCACGCCTTGCGCCGTGACACGGTCGAGCGCGCGGCCCACTTCATCCATCGAGTCGACTTCGGCCATCACGTGAATGCAGCCCGATGGCACCGCCAGATCCATGATCGCGAGACTGTGGTGACGGGCGTTCTTGCAATGCAGGAAGTGGATGCGCTTTGCGGGCTCGGCGGGGTCGTCGGTAAAACGGACGCGGAAGATGTCGGAAAGCTCGAAGCCCAGCACGTTGCGCAGGAACGCATCGGTGGCGTCGAAGTGCGGCGCGGGCAGCACCGCATGACCGAGGCCCATCGCGCCGGTGACGAAACCGGGCACGCCGAGCGGCGAAGCAAAGCGCCGGAAATCCGCGCGCACGCCCCAGAACAACTCGTGACGGTTGCCGGAAGGATCGACGCACCACGCCATCGCTTGCACGCGGCGCAGCGCAGCCTGCTCGGCGCTCGCACGGACCGCTTCCACACCGTTCGATTCGAGCGTGCGAATCGCGTTATCGAACGCGGCGGCGTCGGCCAGTTCCCAGCCCGACGCGAAGTAACAGTCGGCCTCGCCGGGCACGATCAGGTAGCGGAAATCGCGCTCGTCCATCTTCAGATACAGCGCGCCGTTCGTCGCATCCTGCGCCTGCATGCCCAGCACGTTTTCAGCGTAAGCGCGCCATGCGTCGACGTTGGCCGACTGCACGACGACGTAGCCTAAAGCCCGCACATCGATCATCTCCGACTCCTCCAGAAGCTGTTGTTGTCAGGCTTATTCTGGCGGTGCGCAGCGCGCGCAACATCGTCTGTTGGGACTAGCTTGCAGCGGTGTTTTCAGCGGTTTTTTCGCTGCTCGCAGCAGTGCTGGCGGCACCCTCGCGCAGACGATACTTGAGCACCTTGCCAGCCGCGCTGACAGGCAGTTGATCGACCAGCGTGATATGGCGCGGCACCTTGTAATTCGCCATGTTCTGGCGGGCCCACCCGGTCAGCTCCTCCACGCTTGCCTGCTCGCCCGAGCGCAACACGACATAGGCGTGCCCCACTTCGCCGAGCCGCGCATCGGGCACGCCGACCAGCGCCACCTGCGCGATGGCCGGATGACCGCTGAAGAGCCGTTCGATCTCCGCCGGATAGCAATTGAAGCCACCGACAATGAACATGTCCTTGATACGGTCGGTGATGCGCAGATAGCCGCGTTCGTCGAGCGTGCCGAGGTCGCCGGTATGCAGCCAGCCGTCGGCGTCGATGGTGTCGAGCGCCGTCTCCTGCTGGCCGAAATAGCCCTGCATCACGTTGTAGCCGCGAATCAGCACTTCACCCGTTTTGCCCGACGCGAGCGCGGCGCCGTCGCTGTCGGCGATTCGTATCTCGACACCGGGCATCGCGCGGCCCGACGTGTGCGCGATGGTTTCGGCGTCGTCACCACGTCGGCAGAGCGCGGCGAAGCCGCACGATTCAGTGAGGCCGTAGCCGGTCAGCACCGTCTCGAAGCCGAGTTGCGCGCGCATTCGTTCGATGAGACTCGGCGCAATGGCCGCCGCCCCCGTAACGGCCACGCGCAGCGACGACAGATCGCGTTCAGCGAGGCCCGGCATATCGAGCAACGCGTGATACAGCGTCGGCGGCCCCGGCAACACGGAGACGCGGTCGCGCACGATCCGCTCGAGCACGCGCTCCGGATTGAACACCAGATGCGGCAGCACCGTCGCGCCGCTCGCCAGCGCGGCGAGCCAGCCGGCCTTGTAACCGAACGCATGGAAGAACGGATTGACGATCAGGTAGCGGTCGCAATCGCGCAGCGTCGCGATCTGCGCCCAGTCGTGGACGGCGCGCAGATTCTGGCCGTGCGTGGTCATCACGCCTTTCGGACGGCCTGTCGTGCCGGACGTGAACATGATGTCCATCAGCGTATCGGGACGCACCGCCGCTTCACGGCTGCGGACCGCATCCATCGAGGTGCCCGCTGCTCGCAGCAGGAACGCGTCCCAGCTTTCGTCGCGGCCGCGCGTGTCCGCCGTGGCGGCCGCGGCGGGTTCCGGGTCGCTGTCGAACACGACGATGCGCTCCAGCGACGCCGGACGATGCGCGGCCAGCATCGCCGGATACGAGTCGCCGAGAAACGTCCCGCAGCAGAACAGCAGGCGCGCGCCGCTGTCCTCGAGAATCGCGCCCGCTTCGAGTCCCTTCATGCGCGTATTGATCGGCACGAGCGCCGCGCCCGCGCTATGAATGGCCAGCGCCGCGACGATCCACAGCGCGACGTTCGGCGCCCAGATCGCGACGCGCTCACCCGGCTGGATGCCGCAACTGATCAACGCGCGCGCCGCCGTGATCCGCGCGCTGTCGAGTTGCGCGTAGCTGAGATTGCCGTGCGCCGTTTCGATCGCGATGCGCGTGCCGTAGCGCGCGGCGCCCCGCGCGATCAACGCGGGCGTCGTCAGAATGTGGTTCAGCGTCATGATGAGTTCGATGAAGAGGGTTCGCGGCACGCGCGACACGCGAACGCCGCGTGTGCGCGCCGCGAACCTAGTCGGGGAACGCCACGCGCAACGTCGCGCTGGCGGGTGTGGCACTGCAGGCGAGCGTCCAGCCTTCGGCAAGATCGGCCGCGTCGAGCACATGGTTGGCGTTCAGCTTCACGCTGCCGTCGACGACCCGGCACATGCAGGCGCCACACAGGCCGCCGCGGCAGGAGTTGGGAGCAGGCACATCGGCGCGCAGCATCGCGTCGAGCAGGGTCTCGCCCGGTTCGCTCACCACATGGAACGTGCTGCCGTCGAGTAGGGTTTCGATCCTTGCAGCGGTGTCGACTTCCGCCTCGGTCCCGGCCGATTCCGTTGCCGCCTGCGTTTCCTGCACGGCCGGCTTCGCCACCGTTGCCGGCAAATCGGGCAGCGAAGCGAACCGCTCCACATGCACTCTCGCGCGCGGCAAGCCCAGCGCCAGCATCGCGGCCAACGCGTTCTCCATGAACAGCGCGGGTCCGCAGACAAAGCACTCCTGCATGCTCCACGGCCGCGCCAATTCTTCCAGATGACGCTGCTGCGGAATGCCCTGCACGCTATCGAGCCAGTGAATCACCCGCAAGCGGCCCGCGTGCCGCTGCCCGAGTTGCCGCAGTTCATCGGCGAAAATCACCGACTGCGCGTCGCGGTTCGCATAGATGAGCGTCAGCGTGCCGCGCCCGTTCACCAGCGCCGACTTCAGGATCGACAGTACCGGGGTGATGCCGCTGCCGCCGGCAAAGAGAAGCAGATCGCCGTCGAGCGAACGCGGCGTGAAGACGCCTGCCGGCGCCATCACGTCGAGTTCGTCGCCGGGCTGCACGCTGTCGCACATCCAGTTCGACGCGCGTCCGTCGCGCACCCGCTTGATGGTGATCTTCGGCGCTGGGTCGATGCCCGGCGCGCTGGAGAGCGAATAGCAACGCTGCACGGCCGCCTCGGCGCACGGCACCTTGAGCGTGAGAAACTGCCCCGGGCGATAGCTGAACGCATCGCGCAGCGCCTGCGGCAGATCGAACACGAAGGAGCGCGCGTCGGCGCTCTCCGCGATCACGTCCGCCACTTTGAGCCGGTGAAAACGCGAGTCGGCCATGGCGCGCGAACTCAGGCCACGCCCATGATCAGTTGCGCGTTATCGATCCGATACTCGCTGCCGTTGATGAAGCGCGCTTCGTCGGACGCAAGGAACAGCACCAGATTCGCGATGTCTTCCGGCAAGCACATACGCGCATGCGGATCGACCGATTGCGTGAGCGCCTCGCGCGTCTCCTCCGCGGCGCCGAAGAACGGCGCGGTCATCGGCGTGAGAATGCCGTCGGGGTGAATACTGTTACAACGCACCTTGTAGCCCTGCTGCTTGCAATGCGCGGCGATCGCGCGCGTCAGCGCCGTCACCGCGCCCTTGCTCGCCGAATACGCGCAGAACGCGCCGAGGCCACCCAATGCGGCGACCGACGACATATTCACGATCGACCCGCCCTTCTCCTTCATGGCCTTCACCGCCGCGCGGCAGCCGAGAAAATAACCTTCCGCGTTGATGCGCAGCACACGCTGCCATTGTTCGAGCGTGGTGTCCTCGATATTGCCGAGCAGCAGCACGGCCGCGTTGTTGACGAGCACGTCGGGCGTACCGAAGTGGCTCAGCGCCGCGCCGAACACATCGTTCCAGCCTGCTTCGGACGTAATGTCGTGACGCACGAAGCGCGCCGCGTCGCCGATTTGCGCCGCGACTTCGCGGCCCGCTTCTTCGTTGACGTCTGTCAGCACGACACGCGCGCCTTCACGGGCGAACAGCAGTGCGTCCTGTTTACCGACGCCGCTCGCGGCGCCCGTCACGACGGCGATCTTGCCTTTGAGTCTGTCTCCCATCTTCGTTCTCTCTTGTCAGTGTCAGTCAGTTTCAGTCAGGGAATGGGCGGCGTTCGCGAGAACCACGCCCGCTGCGGCCCGGCCCGCCTGGCGGCCGGACCAGATACAGTCCGCGAGCGAGAGACCGCTCACGTAATGATTCGATGCGAGCCCGCACGCGGCGCGGCCGGCGGCGAACAAACCTTCGACCGGCTCGCCATCGGCGGACAGCACGGCGTTGCTGGTTTCATCGACCCGCAAGCCGCCGAGCGTGATCGACGGACACGGGAACACGCGGCTGTTGGCCGAGATATCGATTGCGTAATACGGGCCGTATGTGAGCGGTTGCAACATCGCGGCGGATTTGCCGAATTCGCCGTCGCTGCCGTGCAAAGCCGCGGTGTTGTATCTGACGACGGTTCGCGCAAGCACGGCGGAATCGCAGCCGATGCGGCTCGCCAACTCCGTCACCGAGTTGCCGCGCTTGCGGCCCGCAAGCATCAACAGCAGCGCGGGCACGCTTTGAAAGGCCCACAGCTTGCCGCGCACACACTCGCGAAGCGCCTGCTTGACGAGCCGCGCGTCGAGAATCAGCCACGCGCGGCCTTCGCGTGTTTCGCACATCGCATGGCCGAGCGCGGCGCCATAGACTTCCTCGTTGCAGAAGCGCTCGCCGTGACGGTCCACGACGCAGCCTTGCGCCCATGCGTACGGCGGATTGATGAAGCGCCACGCGGACACGCGTTCGAGCCGCGCGGCCTCGCCGCCCGCCGACACGCCGAGCCGGACGCCCGCGCCGTCGCAGCCGGTGGTGCCGAGACGCCAGTTCGGCAGATAACGCGGCGCGTGCTGCGCCAGCATCGAACGGTTGAAGATAAAGCCGCCGGTGCTCAGCACGACCGCGCCGGCCTTGATGGTGACGAGGCGGCTCTCGCGCAATTCGATGCGATGCAGCGCGGCGCGCAAGCGGTCCGCCCACGCGGGCATGCCGTTATGCAGACGTTCGGCCCATCGCGCGAGCCGCCGATGCGCGCGCTGCGCACGGCCCGGCGCGACTTGCCAGACTTGCGCGCCGATCACGCGCCCGCTGCGATCGGTCACGAGACGGCGCACACTGGCATGGCACAAAGTGTCGATGAACGGCTGCGCTTCGACGGCCCGGCGCAGCGTGTCGTACAGCACGCGCCCCGACATGCCGTCGCCCACTACCCGATGCCCGCGCGGCGCCGGTGCATGGCCGCGCACGGCATCACCCACGGCTTCGTTGCCGGAGTAGTACAGGTAATAACGATTCTGCGGATATGACGTCTTGCGCGGCGGCACCGATGCGGCAAAGCGCACACCGAGCCGTTCGAGCCAGCGCAGCATATCGACGCTGCCCGCGCAGAAGCGCGCGAGCGTCGCGGCGGATACCGCGTCGCCGACTTCCTGCTGCAGGTAGGCGAACATCGCTTCCGGGGTGTCGCTGTAGCCCGCTTCGCTCTGATAGCGTGTGCCGCCGCCCGCATACACCACGCCGCCGCTTTTCGCGCTCGCGCCGCCGCCTTCGAAACGTTCGACAATACGCACCTTCGCGCCCGCCGACGCCGCTTCGAGCGCGGCGCACGCGCCCGCCGCACCGAAACCCGCGACCAGCACATCGCACACGTCGTCCCAGCGTACGCGTGCGGGATCGTCGACGACGAGCGGCGCGTCGACCGGCGTCGTGAAGTCTTGCTGTGCGGACGATGAGCCGTGCATCTCGCGGCGCGCCTCGCTCAAGCCGTCACGCAGCGCGTGGGCGCCGTGGCGGTCGTATAGACGCCATCCACGTACACCAGCGGATCGACCTCGCCGCTGATCAGCACCTGCCCGACGCGGCCGATAAAAACCGCATGCGTGCCATAGTCGAAGCGGCCGTCCTGCGTGCAGATCAGACTGGCCTGCGCATCGAGCAGGAACGGCACGCCGTGCGCCGAGCTTTGCCAGTCGCCGGTGGTGAAGCGCTCCTCGCCTTTCAGACGGCCGCTGCAATCGATCGCGATATGCTGATGCTGCGCCGACAGCACGTTCACGCAAAACGGCACGCCCTGATCGAGCGGCGGAAAGATCGACGAATTGCGGTTGATGCAGATCAGCAGCGACGGCGGCTCGGTCGACAGCGAATCGACCGCGGTGGCCGACATCGAATAGCGCCGCCCGCCGTCGCTGCAACTGATGACGGCGACCGAGCGCGCGAGACGGCGCATGGCCAGCAACATGTCGGCGCGTAGCGGATGAGAGTTGAGATCGGTCATGGTGTGACTCCGCGAAGTTCGCTGGTTGAAGCCTGGGCCGGATTGGAAGCATCGGCCTCGCCGTCGGCGAGATGGTTGGCGGCGATGTAGCCGAAGGTCATGGCCGGGCCGAGCGTCGAGCCCGCGCCCGGATAGCTCGCGCCCATCATCGAGGCGCTGGTGTTGCCGATCGCGTACAGGCCGGCAATCGGCGAGCCGTCCTCGCGCAGCACACGGGCCAACGCATCCGTCAGCAGCCCGCCCTTTGTGCCGATGTCGCCCGCGTCGATCCGCACCGCGTAGAACGGACCGGTGTCTAGCGGCGCAAGACAGGGATTCGGTTTGACGTTCGGGTCGCCGTAGTAGGTGTCGAACGCGTTGCCGCCCTTGCCGAATTCTTCGTCCACGCCGCTCGCGGCATAGCGGTTCATCTTCGCCACCGTGTCGCGCAGGCCTTGCGCGTCCACGCCAATTTGCGCGGCCAGCGCATCCAGCGAATCGGCCTTGTAAAGCAATGGGCGGAACGGCGCGGGAATGCGTGAGTCGGGCATCATCGCGCCGGGCATGATCGGCCCGCACGGATAGTTGTGGCGAAACCGCGCGTCGAACACCATCCATGCCGGCACGCCGGCGCCCGTTTGCGCATGGTCGCGATACATCGCGGGAACGAACTCCGAATACGGCGCCGCCTCGTTGACGAAACGCTTGCCACGTCCGTTGACGACCACGCAGCCAGGCAGATTGCGCTCCACGAACAAGGCGCGCTGCTTTTCCTCATGATCCACATGCACGGTCGGCGCACCCCACACGTGCTCCATCAACGCGACGCGCGCGCCGAGCTGCATGCCGGCGGCGATCGCATCGCCCGTGTTGTGCGGCGGCGTGGCGCTCCATTGCGCTTGCGTCGGACGCGGTAGAAAACGCTCGCGCATCGCCTGATTCCTCTCGAAGCCGCCTGCTGCGAGGATCACGCCGCGTTTTGCCAGCACACGCATGCATTGGCCGCCGCGTTCGATCACGACACCCGTTACGCGTCTTTCGGTTTCGATAAGTTCGCGCAGCGGCGCTTCGAGCCACAGCGGCACGTCGCGCTCGAGCAACGCGCGGCGCAAGCCGCCCGCGAGCGCATTGCCTAGCGTGAGCCGGCGATCGCGCCGCGAGTGAACCCGCGCACGCCAATCGAACCAGTAGCGGCCGAACTGCTTCAACGCGAGGCCGATATAACCGGGCGCCTTCGACAACAGCAGATGCGCCTCCTTCGACGTCACCGCCACGCGGCCGCCGATCAGCGTGCCCGGCGACGGCAAACGCAGCCGCGCGAATTCGGCACCGAGCGACGCGCCGTCCACCGGCAGCGGATCGAGCGCGCGATAACCTGGCATCGAGCCCGGCAGATGCTGGAAGTAGTCCGCGTATTTCGGCAGCGATTCGTAACGCACCGGCGTATTCGCTTCGACATAGCGCAGCATTTCCGGCGCGGTATCGAGGTAGGCGTCGATGCGATCCGTCGCCGTGACGCCCTTCGTGCAGGCGTCGAGATAGGTACGCGCCGCTTCGCGCGTATCGGTCGCGCCGAGTTCCGCGATATGGTGGTTGCACGGAATCCAGATGCCGCCGCCCGACACCGCCGAGGTGCCGCCGTACACCTCGCTTTTTTCGATCACCACCACGCTGAGGCCACGGTCGGCGGCGCGGCACGCGGCCAGCATGCCACCCGCGCCGGCGCCGACCACCACCACGTCGAACATCTGTGTCTGCTGCGATTGCTGTTCGCTCATGGCCGCATCCGTCAGATGAAGAAATCGGTGTTCGGGCGTCCCAGCATCACAGCGCCGAGATTCTGACCGAAGCGGTCGACGTTATTCGCGTAGTGCGCGCGCGCCGCATGCAGGTCGAGAAAACGCCGCACCAGCGGATTGCGGTTGTAGATGCCGTTGCCGCCCGCGTAGCGCAACAGCGCGTTGGCGGCCTGGGCGCAACGCTCCGCCACCTGCGCCGACTGGTAGCGAAACAGCACGCGCCGTTCGATCGATACTTCAGGGCCGCCGTTGGCGGCCGTCATCAGTTCGGCGAAGTTGCGCTTGAGCAGCAGCTTCATTTCGTCGAGCGCCACCGATGCATTGGCGCAAGCGGTTTGCGCGCCGGTGTCATCGGTCGTCTTCGCGCCGCTGTTGGCGCTCACGCGTGTGGCGGCGTACGAGGTGAAATCGTCGAGCGCGCCTTGCAATGCGCCGATGCAGGCCGTGCAGACCGCGCGCACGAAAATCTGCGCGAACGGCAGATGGAACAGCGGCGCGTTATTGACCGCGAGGCCCGGGCTCGTGCCCATCATGCCGTCGATGGCCTTGTGCGTGCGGTAGTCCGGCACGAATACGTCGTTCACCACGATGTCGTGGCTGCCGGTCGCGCGCAGGCCCAGCACGTCCCAGTCCTGCTGGATCGTGTAATCGCTCTTCGGCAGCAGAAAGGTGCGGTATTCCGGCGGCTCGCCGTCCTTGGCCGGCGGCACCAGCGCGCCGAGAAACACCCAGTCGCACAGTTCGCTGCCGCTCGAAAACTTCCAGTGGCCCGACAGCTGGAAGCCGCCATCGACCGGCGTCACGCGCCCGACCGGCATATACGTCGATGCGATCAGCGTGCTCTGATCCTTGCCCCACACCTCTTCTTGCGCGCGTTCGTCGAACAGCGCGAGCTGCCAGTTGTGCACGCCGACCACGCCGTACACCCACGCGCTCGACATGCAACCGCGCGCCACGGCCATCTGGATGTCGAAGAAGGTTTGCGGGTCGAGCTCGTAGCCGCCATAGCGTTTCGGCTGCAACACCTTGAACAGACCTGCTGCCTGAAAATCGGCCACCGTTTCGGCGGGAATGCGCCCGTTCGCCTCGGCTTGCGCGGCGCGTCCGGCTAGCACCGGCGCGAGCGCTTCGGCGCGTGCGATCAGTTCGGCTGCAAGGGCATTCGAGTCGTTGTCGCGATGCACGGCTGTCTCCTATGTCGGCGCGAGAGGTTTCGCGCTTGTTCTGTTGGGTTCATCTTCGAGGCGCGGCGGCCGCGTCGCATCGTCTGAAGGGACTAGCGACGCGCGTCGCGCGGCCCAGACCATGGCGCCGTTACGCCACGGCCGGCGCTTTTTGCTTGCCCGCCTTGATCCGGTTGAAATAAGGAATCACGTGCTCGCCGATATTGCGGATCGTTTCGAGCTGCGCTTCCTGCGGCACGGTGCCCATCTGGCAGAGGAACAGCACCTCGTCGACGCCCGCTTCCATCAGCCGGCCCACGTAGCCGATGCAATCGTCCACCGTGCCATACGCGTGATTCGGGTTCATCATCGACAGCGCGGGGTCGCTGAAATCGACCACCACTTCTTCCGAGGCGAAGCGCGAACGGATCACCATTTCGCCGGTATTGCCCTTCACGAGATCGTCGCCCCAGTTCGACGGATCGGGACGCTCGCCGCCCGTGTACCAGTACGCGAGCGACTCCATGAAATAGCGCTGGCCGCGAATGCCGATCTTGCGCGCCTGCTGGCCGTCGTTCATGACCACGGTCGGGCACAGCGCCGCCAGATGCTGGGTCGGACGAAAGCCCACCTGGTCCTCCGGCCTGCGCGTCGCCCATGCCTCGCGATAGATCGCGTTCTTCTTCGCCACTTCATCAGGACCGCCGAAGCCGAGCACGAGTGCGCCGAGGCCGCGTTGTCCGGCGCGTAGCAGGCCGTCGTTGTTGGTGCACGCCATGTACATCGGCGGATGCGGGTCCTGAAACGGCTTCGGATGGATGGGTCGCTTAGGAATCTTGATGTATTTGCCGTCGTGCTCGATCTCGTCCTGCACGAACATCTTCGGCACGAGGTACATGGACTCATCGATCATCGGCTGCAGTTCGGCGAGGTCGTAGCCGAACGCACCGGCTTCCTGCTGGCTGCCGCCCTTGCCGACGCCGAAATGCACGCGGCCGCCCGACAGGATGTCGAGCAGCGCGACGCGCTCCGCCACCTTGATCGGATGGTTCATCGCGGGCGGCAGGCAGATCACGCCGTGGCCGAGGCCGATGCGCGTCGTGCGCCCCGCCAGATACGCGAGGAAGGTTTCCGGCGCGCTCATGTGCGCGTAGTTGGTCAGCGACGTGTGTTCGACGCACCATACGGTATCGAAACCCATCTGTTCGGCGAGGAGCGCCTGCTCGACGGTCTCCTTGAATACCCGGTGATCGCCTTCCCGCGAAGCGTCCGTGGTCTGGGCTTCGTAAATCAGAGAAAACTTCATTGCGTGCGTCTCCATGAATTTTGGACTGTGCTGAAACGGGCGGTCCGCCCGCAACCCGGCGATGAACCTCGCGAAGATCGTGGCGGTCCACGGAATGGAGTTTCAGATCGCGCGTGCTTGCCGGCATCGTCTATTTGGATTAACGGCGTGTGCTTTGGTATGGAAGCTCTGCTCGACCGTGCTGCGGGTGATTTTTTTGCACGCTGGCTAGTCCGATCGGACCTCGTGCGGCGCGCACGCGCGGCGCTACGATCGAGCCGCTGTGCGACGACGCTGCAGCGATGCTCAACCGATGGGAGTGCAATGCAATGAAGGCTTCGATGATGCTGTACCCAGTCGATACGATCGACGCGGCGCTGCCGCTCTTTGTCGACGGGCTGGGACTGGCGGTGAAATTCCGTGACGGCGAGCGCTATTGCGCGCTCGATGGCGGCGGACTGACGGTGGCGCTGTTGGCGGGCGAGGAGCGGATCGTCGAACGCGCGGCGCTGGTGTTTCGGGTGGACGAAAAAGACGACCTGTATGCGGCGATGGCGCGCGTCGTCGCGGCCGGTGCTTCAGTCAGAGTGCCGGTGCAGCAAGGTCCGCACGAATGGCGCGCGGTGCTGGAGGACAAGCACGGCGCGTTGCTGGTGTTGTCGCAGAAGCGCGGGGTTTGAAACGCGCGCGATACGTTGTAATGCCCACTGTGCGTTGAAAACGCGCAGTGGGCCGCTGCCGCTTGCGCTCAGCCAAGCGGCACCACGCTTCCCAGCAGTATCCGCACGAGCGTTGCCTGACGCGTCACGCCGGTCTTCGAGAAAATCGCCCGCAGATGCGCACGCGCGGTGTTCTTGCTGATGCCCAGTTCGTCGGCCGCTTCTTCCAGCGTCAAGCCATTGGTCAACAGCAAGGCAAGCGATGTCTCCGCAGGCGTGAGATCGAACAGCTTGCGCACGATCTCCTGCGAACCTTGCGACTTGCGGTCGGGATCGCGCAGGAACAATACCGTCGCCGGGCGGCGCTTGTTGTCCTCCGACCAGTCCGAGAGCGGAATCGTGCGCACCAGCACGCCGAGCTTCGGCTTATCGCAGCCGCGTGTGATCGGCATCGCTTCGACGATTGGCGCTGCGGTGCCGAAGTGACCCATCAGCGCATGGCGCACGAGCCGCTGCAGATTGCGGTTCTCCTGAGCGTCGGTTGCTTCGACGTGGCCGTGCACGATACGCAGTCCGTTGGCCTGCGCGAGGATTTCGTCGGCCACGCTGTTGGTGCGCATGATGGCGCCGCTTTCGTCGAGCGTGACCGTGCCCACCAGCATGCGGTCGATCGCGCTCGCATACAGCGTGCGTTCCGACTCGACAATGTCGAGCCGCGAATGCAGTTCGACCGCACGCCGCAAATGCGGCAGCAATAGCGCGCAAAACGCCTTGTCGCGTGCCGAGAAATGCGTCGCGCCATGACTGCGGCACACGCGAAAACGGCACTCCACGCCGGACTCGGTGCGCAGATCCGCACCCATGATGTAGCGGATATCCGCTGGTTTCAGGAACTGCTTATAAAGCTCGCTGGTGAGCCAGCCGGTGTCGCCGAACACTTCATCCACCGTCACCACGCGATCGGCGGGCAAGCCGACGAACGGATCGAGCGAATAGTAGTAGTTGTTGTACGACGCTTCGCCCGGCACGCCCGGCCCGGTTTCCGACGCATGCACCATCAGGCCGCGCCGGTCGCTCGAAGGCGAACGCAGAATCAGCGTCGCGTAACTCGCGCCGAGCGAGGTGCGGATCAGCTCGAGCGCACTGGCCCACGGCGTCGCCTCGAGCGGTCCCTGATAAATCCGCGCGGCAAGCTCGCTGAACTGCGCAACGCTCATGTCCGCGAGTTCGCTCGCGGACTGGCCCTCTTCAGGGGCCCATTTTGTCTCCATCAACACGCTCCGTCCTCCATGCGACTTCGCATCGCGACGCCAAGCTTACGGGGCGCTCCGGCGGCTGGCATCGGTGGAACTACTTAGCCGGAGGAAGTTTCGCTGTGCGTGCGAATGAACTCTCGTCCAATCGGACGATGCTCGTACCAGAGCGCCGCGCTTCAATGCATTCAGTGTTGGCACGCGCGGCCGTTCGCTCGTCGCGTGGCTCGTGATCGCTTCCAATACCCGGTATAGCCGCTTCCATAACAGCCTTCTCAGGAGACCCGATGGCGCTCGATCCCCAGGCGCAGGCCATGCTCGCCGCTTTCGCCGGCCTGCCCGCGCTCGACTTCACGCAACTCACCGCGCCCGCTTACCGCGCGATGATCGCCGCGGGCGGTGGTTTTGCACCGGGCGACGCAATCGCCGCGGAAGAAGATCTGCTGATTCCCACGGCGAGCGGCGCGATTGCCGCGCGCCTTTATCGGCCCGTGACCGACGGCGACGATACCAGCGTATTGCTGCCGCTCACGGTGTTCTTTCATGGCGGTGGTTTTGTTGCCTGCGGACTCGATACGCATGCGAATCTGTGCCGCTGCCTCGCGCAACGTGCGCAAACCGTGGTGCTCTCGGTCGATTACCGGCTCGCCCCCGAAGCGCGCTTTCCGGCCGCCGCCCACGATGCGCTCGACGCCGTGCGCTGGGCCGCCGCCAACGCGGCCGACCTGCGCGTGCGTCCCGGCGCACTCGCTGTCGCCGGCGATAGCGCGGGCGGCAATCTCGCCGCCGTCGCCGCGCAACAGTTGCGTCATGGCGGCGTGAATATCGCGCATCAGTTGCTGCTGTATCCGGTCGTGGATTGCACAACGGAACATTCGTCTTATGAATCGATGGGTCACGGCTACTTCCTGAGCGCGGACCAGATGCGCTGGTTCATGGACCAGTATTTCGACGCCGGCGCCGATCGCGCGGATCCATTGGCCAGCCCGCTCGCCGCCGCCGACCTCGGCGGCGTGGCCAGCGCCACGATCATCAGCGCCGAATACGACCCGTTGCGCGACGAGGCCGAACACTACGCCGCGCGACTCTCGCAAGCCGGCGTGTTGACCACGCATCTGCGCTGGCCAGGCCAGATGCACGGCTTCGCCAGCCTGCTCGGCGTGCTCGACGCTGCCGACCAGGTACTCACGACCGCCGCGCGCGCCCTGCATCACACGCTCCACGTCGAGCCTTCCGCACTCCGTTGATCCGACCAGACATGACAGCATTGATCCGCCTCGCGGCCGAAGACGGCATCGCGACGCTCACGTTCGACCGCCCCGACGCGTTGAATGCCCTGAACGAAGCCATGGCAACCGAACTGCACGCCAAGCTCACGCGCCTCGCGCATCACGACGAAATCCGCGCCATCGTGCTCACCGGCGCGGGCGACGCCTTCATGGCCGGCGGCGATTTGCAGGCCATGCGCGCCGCTATCGACGCGAAACCGGTGGGCCGCGATCGCGCAATCGGCAAACTCGTGCGGCTCGCGCAAGCCGTGATCGAAGGCGTCACGCGCTCGCGCAAGCCGGTGATCGCCAGCATCAACGGCGCGGTGGCGGGTTTCGGACTGAGTCTCGTGGCAGCCTGCGATCTGGCGATCGCGGCGCAGCGCGCTACCTTCACGTCGGCCTATGGACGCATCGGCACCTCACCCGACGGCGGCGCCACCTATACCTTGCCGCGCGTGCTCGGCACGAGGCAGGCCGCGCAATGGCTGTATCTGGACGAACGGCACACCGCCGATGAAGCGCTGCGTGCCGGCCTCGTCAACTGGGTCGTACCGGATGATGAACTCGCCGCGGCCACGCGGTCGCTGCTCAAACGCATCGGCGCTCTCGCGCCGGACGCGTTCGCACAGACCAAGGACTTGCTGCTGCAGGCGCCGCAGCGCAGCCTCGGCGAGCATCTGTATGCGGAGCAACGCAGCTTCCTGCACTGTGCGGCCGGAGACGATTTCCGCGAAGGCATCGATGCGTTTTTCGGCAAACGTGCGCCGGTTTTCGGCTCCGGCGCGCGTTGACGCTGTTCATTCCCCTCACCCCGCACGGACTTCCCCGATGAAACTGGCCACTACCGACGAAATCGTCGCCGAACTGAAAGCCGGCCGCATGATCATCCTTGTCGACGAGGAAGATCGCGAGAACGAAGGCGATCTGCTGATCGCCGCCGATCACGTCACGCCCGAAGCGATCAATTTCATGGCGCGCTTCGGGCGCGGCCTCGTCTGCCTGACGCTGAGCGCCGAGCATTGCGCACGCCTGAAGCTGGCGCCGATGGCGCAACGCAACGGCACGCAGTACGGTACGGCATTCACCATCAGCATCGAAGCCGCGCAAGGCGTGACCACCGGCATCTCCGCGGCCGACCGCGCGCATACGATCCGCACGGCGACTCACGCCGACGTGCGCGCCGAGCATCTGGTGCAGCCGGGACATGTGTTCCCGATCGCGGCGCGTCCGGGCGGCGTGCTGGTGCGTGCCGGACACACCGAAGCCGGTTGCGATCTCACCGCGCTCGCCGGACTGACGCCCGCGGCGGTCATTTGCGAAATCATGAACGACGACGGCACCATGGCGCGCCTGCCGCAACTGATCGAATTCGCCGAACGCCACGGGCTGAAAATCGGCACCATCGCCGATCTGATCCACTATCGCAGCATCAACGAATCACTCGTGGAACGTGTCGGCGAGCGGCCGTTGCACACGCCGTGGGGACCGTTTCGCGCGATCCAGTATCGCGACACCGTGCGCGCTTCCACGCATCTCGCGCTGGTGCGCGGCAATCCCATGCCTGAAGTGCCCGTGCTGACGCGCGTGCATGAATGTTTCTCGCTGCTCGATCTGCTCGATGCCGAGCCGTCCGCGCATTCGTGGCCGCTGCACGCGGCATTGCAAAAGGTCGACGCGGCCGGCTGCGGCGTGGCGGTGCTGCTCGATTGCGACATGCAGGGCGACGCGAGCCGCGCTGCGCATGGCGCAAGCGCTCGCAAGGACGGCCGCCTGTCCGGCATCGGTTCGCAGATTCTGCGCGATCTCGGCGTGCGCAGATTGAACGTGTTGTCGAGTCCATTCAGACTGCCGGCGCTCTCCGGTCACGATCTGGAAATCATGGCGTTCATTCCGCTCGGCGAAGCGGATCTCGACAATCCGCATGCGTTTGAATCCATGCCGCACGAGGCCGGCGCGCGTCACGCTTTCGCGCCGATTCATGCAAGCGCTCGGAGCGCCTCGTCCGAACTCCAAACTACTTCCCGCTGATTCTTTCATGACAGCACGTATACAACCCTATGTCGCCCTCGTCACCGGCGCCTCGCGCGGCGCCGGCAAGGGCATCGCACTCGCGCTTGCGGCAACCGGCGCAACCGTCTACGTAACGGGACGCACGCAACGTGAAGGCGACGCGCCGCTACCCGGCACAGTGCACGCGACGGCAATCGAAATCGACAAACTGGGCGGCAAAGGCATCGCCCTGACCTGCGATCACGCCGACGACCAGCAAGTCGCGGAGGTCTTCGAGCACATTCGCCATGCCAGTGGGCGTCTGGATATTCTCGTCAACAACGCCACCACGTTGCACGATGAATTGATCCGCCCCGCGCCGTTCTGGGAGAAGCCGCTGGAACTCGTCGACATTCTCGGCGTCGGCTTGCGATCCGCGTACGTGGCGAGCTGGCACGCCGCGCGGATGATGGCCGCGCAAGGCAGCGGTCTGATCGCGTTCACCTCTTCGTTCGGCGCGAGTTGCTACATGCATGGCGCGGCCTACGGTGCGCAGAAAGCGGGCGTCGATAAATTCGCCAAGGACATGGCCGTCGATCTGAAACCGTTTGGCGTAGCCACGGTATCGATCTGGATGGGTATGCTGCAAACGGAGCGCACCGCGCGCGTGATCGCTGCGCATCCCGAGCAATATGCGGGGTTCAGCGAACAGGCGGAAACGCCGCAATTCACAGGACGTCTGATCGATGCGCTGCATCGCGACCCGCAGCGGATGCGAAAGTCCGGGATGGTGCTGGTCGGCGCGGAACTCGCGCACGAATACGGCATCACCGACCTCGACGGAAAGCGGCCACTGTCGCATCGCGAAGCATTGGGCGGTCCGGTGCAGGCGCATCCGGCTATCGTCGCTTGATACACTGCGAAGCGCGCCTGCAGAAAGGCTCGATATGGCAATCCAGGTGCCGTGTCGGGCCCTATTCCGTTCCGCCTGACGTCAATCCAAACGCCGCCGGCTAGAAACCGCTCACCACCATCGCGAACACGACCGCCGCGCCGCCCACCGCGCCGAGGAAGGTGAAGCATTGCTCGTCGGCGCCCGAACGGCGCGCCCACACTCGCCCCATCAGCGCGGCAAGTCCGGTGATCCCCAGAAACAGCGACAACGATGAACCCGCCGTGCACACCATGCCCGGAAACTCGTCGCTCCACGCGCACGCATACAGTTGCCGCACGGATACGCCGATCACGCCGATCGCCACCAGCAAACCGGCCACCAGTCCATCGCGCTGAATTCTCGCTTTCATTCGCCGCTCTCCTGCCTCATGCCTGTCTCCGTGCCTGTCGACGCTCGCGGCGTGAACCCAGCCGCGCGGCGCTCTTGCCGCAATACCGAGCGCCACGATCAAGGCTGCGCCGCTTGCCGGGTCATACCGCCATTGACGGTGATTCGGCGCGCGCGGGCATCGTCCGGACGGACTAAGGGGGATTGCGGAGGGAATGAGGCATTGCCGGTGTGACGGCGGGCGCCGTCACACCGGATCGAGGCTGCCAGTTCAGCGCAGCTGAGTTCAGCAGACTTGCGGCTTGCGCATGGCCCACGTGCCGATGATCTCTTCGATCGCGCGCGCCGCCGAGAGCAACGCCGCCTCGCCGCGCGGCTTGCCGACGATCTGAATACCGACAGGCAGGCCGCTCGCGCTCATCCCGCAAGGAATCGCCATGACCGGCATGCCGGTGAGCGTCAGCGCATAAGTAATCGCGAGCCAGTCGATGTAAGTCTCGAAGTGCCGGCCGGCCGCGTCGCGGATATCGCGTGCTTCAACCGGGAACGGCAGCACGATCGAAGCCGGACAGATCAGCACGTCATGGCGCTGCAGCAGCGCATTCAGCTTGTAGAAGAGTTCCGCCCGCGTGCGCTGCGCCGAACGCACTGCGCGGTTGTCCAGTTGCAGACCGAACTCGATGTTCCAGATCACGTTGGGATTCAGCACGTCTCGGTGCTGCGCCAGCACGTCTTCGTAATTCGTCGCGTAAGCAATGCCGCGCAGCGTGTGAAACGCCTGCGTCGCCGCGCTCAGGTCGAGATCGCTCTCCTCCACACTGACGCCTGCCGCCGCGAGCCGGTCCATTGTCTTGCGGCAGATCGCCAGGATTTCGGGCTCGACGGTGGCGATGCCGAGTCCTTCGCTGAATGCCACACGCGCTGGCCGTTGCGGCCGGCGCGCATGCTCGAGAAACGAGGTCGCCGGCTCGCGCAACGACAACGGCGCGCCGTCGACTTCGCCGCACATCGCGTCGAGCAGCAGCGCCGCGTCGGTCACGTTGCGCGCCATCGGTCCGTGAATGCCGAGCGTGTCGTAGGGATTGGCGGCCGGGCCGTACGAGACGCGGCCCGGCGTCGGACGCAGACCGACCACGCCGCAGAACGCCGACGGCGTGCGCAACGATCCCGCCAGATCGGAGCCCTGCGCGACCCACGCGGTGCCCGACGCCAGCGCGGCCGCCGCGCCGCCGGACGACCCGCCCGCCGAACGCGCCAGGTCCCACGGATTGCGCGTCACGCCAAACACGCTGTTATAGGTATGGCCGCCTGAGCCGAACTCCGGCGTGTTGGATTTTGCGTAGACCACGCCGCCGCGCGCTTCGAGCAAGGTCACGCCGGCATCCGACGTGTCCGGCACACGGTCGCGGTAGACCAGCGAACCGCGCGTGGTGCGCACGCCCGCCACGTCGGTCAGATCCTTGATCGGCACCGGCAGGCCGCATAGCAAGCCGCGCTCGGCCACGGGCTTCTTCAGCAGCACATCGGCATGCGCGTGCGCACGCTCGAAACAGAGCGTGGGCAGCGCATTGACCTGCGGTTCGACGCGCGCCACCTGCGCGGCGAGCGTGTCGAGCAGGTCGTGCGGACTCACCGCTTCCTCACGCAACAGATCGACGACTTCGCACGCGCTTCGCTCAATCAGACTCAGATCGACGGACATAATGGCTATCGGCTCCGTATTGGGGGGTGTCCGTGAGTTTCGCATGTCGCGCGGACTATCAGGTCTTGAGCCGGTAACCGGTCTTGAAGATCCACGCCACGATCAGCAAGAACACCGCCAGAAAAAGCGCGGTCATGCCGAGGCTGACCTCGACATTCACATCGGCGAGACCATAGAAGCTCCAGCGAAATCCGCTAACCAGATAGACGATCGGATTGAACAGCGTCACGACCTTCCAGAACGGCGGCAGCATATTGACCGCATAGAAACTGCCGCCGAGAAAAGTCAGCGGCGTGATGATCAGGAGCGGCACCAGCTGCAGCTTCTCGAAGCTATCGGCCCAGATGCCGATAATAAAACCGAGCAGACTGAACGTGACCGCCGTGAGCACGAGAAACAGGATCATCCAGAACGGATGCTGCACTTGCAGCGGCACGAACAAGCCCGCGGTCGCGAGAATGATCAGCCCGAGCAGAATCGATTTGGTGGCCGCCGCGCCCACGTAACTCACGACGATTTCCAGATACGACACCGGCGCCGACAGCAACTCATAGATCGTGCCGGTGAAGCGCGGAAAGTAAATCCCGAACGACGCATTCGAAATGCTTTGCGACAGCAGCGACAGCATGATCAAACCCGGCACGATGAACGCGCCGTAACTGATGCCGTCCACTTCCTTGATGCGCGAGCCGATCGCCGCGCCGAACACGACGAAGTAAAGCGATGTCGAAATCACCGGCGCGATGATGCTCTGCATCAGCGTGCGCCAGGTGCGCGCCATCTCGAACTTGTAGATCGCGCGAATTGCGTAGATGTTCATTGGTCACCTCGGAGCAGACTGACGAAGATGTCTTCGAGCGAACTTTGCGTGGTGTGCAGGTCCTTGAAGCGGATGCCGGCGTCGTCGAGCGCCTTGAGCAGCGCGATGATGTCGGTGCGCCCGCCCTCGCCTTCGTAGGTGTAGATCAGCTCGTTGCCGCCCTTCGCGACGTCGAGTCCGTAGCCGGCGAGCGAGGCCGGCACTTGCGCGAGCGGGCTTTCCAGTTGCAGCGTCAACTGCTTCTTGCCGAGCTTGCGCATCAGCTCCGTTTTCTCTTCGACCAGCATGATTTCACCCGCGCTGATCACGCCGATGCGGTCGGCCATTTCCTCGGCTTCATCGATATAGTGCGTGGTCAGGATGATCGTCACGCCGCTCTCGGCGAGCGAGCGCACCAGCTTCCACATGTCGCGGCGCAACTCCACGTCCACGCCGGCGGTCGGTTCGTCGAGGAACAGCACACGCGGTTCGTGCGAGAGCGCCTTGGCGATCAGCACGCGCCGTTTCATGCCGCCCGAGAGCGTGATGATCTTGCTATCGCGCTTTTCCCACAGCGACAGGTCGCGCAACACCTTTTCGACGTAGGCCGGGTTTTTCGGCTTGCCGAACAGTCCGCGGCTGAACGAAACGGTCGCCCAGACGGTCTCGAAGGAGTCGGTGGTCAACTCCTGCGGCACGAGGCCGATCAGCGAGCGCGCGCCGCGATAGTCGGTCGCGATGTCGCGTCCGTCCACGGTCACGCTGCCAACGCTGGCGTTGACAATGCCGCAGATGATGCTGATGAGGGTCGTTTTGCCCGCGCCGTTCGGGCCGAGCAAGGCGAAGATTTCCCCGCGGTTGATCGCCAGATTGATGTTTTTGAGTGCATGAAAACCGGTGGCATAGGTTTTCGACAGGTTCGTGACTGAGACGATTGGCTGCATGGAATCGACGATGGCAGACACCGTTGTTTGATTAGAGGGAGCGATGCTGAAGCGCCACCGCACCCGCAATGTAATGGAAAGTGCGAAACCGTGCAGCGCATCGCGCGCGGCGCATCGGGAATACGTAGGGCCGGCCGCGCAAAGAGGCACGCCGTACGGCGCAGGATAACCGGCGCGCCAGCCCGTTTCGCTGCAGTGCAAAATAGTTCGGTTTCCGTATTGGTTTGGTCGCGCGAAACCGGGAACGCCCCATGCTCGATTCCTGGCATGCTGCCGTGGCCGCGTCGTTCAAACAGCACACACGAACGAGGCACACCGCTTGCGGCAGTCCATGCATGTGAGCGACAAGCGCTTGCGTGACATCAAACCGACTCTATGGAGGTGAACCATGAAACGCATTACCAAGACGATTTTTGCTTCGGCGCTCGTGATGGCATTGTCCGGCGGCGCTTATGCGCAGGCTGGCGGCGGCGCGGGAGGAGCCGGCGGCGGTGCGGGTGGCGGCGGCACTGGCGTGGGCGCGGGCGGCGGCACGACTGGCGGCGCGGGCGGGACTGCAGCACCGGGCGTCGGCGCTGGATCGATGAAGAGCCCGAGCGATTCGGGCTACGGCTCGCCGGGCGTCACCGGCACCGGCGGCGGTTTGGGCACCGGCACCGGCGCGACACCGAATAGCCCGTCGATGAACCGTTCGAACAGTGGCATGGGTAAAGGCATGAACAACGGTACGCGTAGCGGCACCGGTAATGGCATGAACAACGGCACCGGCGGCACGATGCAAAACGGTCAGTAAAGCACGGCTACCAGTGCATTGAATCACTCGGTTCGAACCGGGGCGGCGGCATCGATACAAGGCGCCGCCGCCCTTTATTTCCGGAACGGAAAATCGCGCGCTTGCTCGCGAGGCCGCTGATCGCACATGTGCGTCCTTGCACCTACGAGGCACTTTTTTCAAGAGCTACCCGCTCACGGCTCCGCACAAACAAAACTGCTGGCGAAATTCACATTGCCCTTGCCGATGTAGCGCGGAAACAGCGGATAGCGGCACAACGGACGCGAGCGCCCATTGGTCGCCGCCGCGATATCGGTTGCCGTCAAGGTCTCGGGCGATGCCCCGCGCGTCACCCAGTTATCGAGCGCGCCCAGCAGATCGACCGATGGAACGAACGCGCCGCTGCCGTGCTGGAATCCCGGCACCATGTACAAGCGCATGAAACTATTGACCTGGTCGATGCCGAACCGGTCGACCAGCGTGTCGTAATAGGCGATGGTCTGGTTCGGGCTGATGACTTCGTCGGCGAGGCCTTGCAGCGTAATGAGCTTGCCGCCGCGCGCAATGTAGCGCGTGAGGTCGGGGTTCATCGCGCCGATCGTCTGCGACAGCGCGACCAGTTGCGCGAGATATTTGCCGGGATGTTGCGGGTCGAATCTGAGCGAGTCGAAGCCGGCGTCACGTGTAACGAAGTAGCGGATATAGCCGTCGCCTTGCGCGAACAGGTAGCCGTTGGCGAAGAACGTCGGCACCGGCAAGCGCTCCGGTTGATGCGCGAGGCCGAGCAGGCCGGTCAGATGCGTGCCCTGAAAAACGTTGTAGCCGCTATAGCCGTCGACGTCCCAAGCCAGACGATAAGGCAAGGAGAGCCCGTCGCGCATCACGAGCAAGGTGGAGAGTTGCGTGTTCGTGAGGCATTCATCGTGCGAAGGCGTGCGCCCGCTGCAGCGCAACGAGTCGATGATCTCCGTTTCGTGGTCGTGGCACGCGGCGACGTCGCTGACAATGCCGTCCGCCGCGCCGTCGAGCCGGTCGCACGTGGCAAGCGTCCGTTGATAAACGTGTTCCAGTAGCAACGGCGGAATGAAGCCGCCGGGCGTGTTGTATTCCGCCTGGCCGAGTTTCACGCCGAGCAGGCGCACGCCCGAAAAATTGAGCGCGGGCGAATTGGCGATCACGCCGTCGTAGTCGTCGGGAAAGCGCTGCATCACGGTGTAGCCTTCACGGCCGCCGGTCGAGCCGCCGGCGAAATACATCCGTTGCGGCGGCCGGCCGTACGCGCGTGCAATCAGGGCAAGTGCGGCGTCGTGAGTTTTTTTCAGATGCGCAAAGCCGAAGTTCGTGACCGCCTCGTCGACGAGGCCGAACACCGCGACCGATGAATCGCCAACATGACCCGAGTCGTCGCCGAACGTCGCGTAGCCTTGCGCGAGCGGCGCGCGGTTCGGCGAAAACGGCATCACGCCGGTGCCGCTCACCACCACGCCGTTATAACCGCCGCCGCCAATCTGCAGCGCGCGGCCGTTCCAGCGGCGCGGCAAATTCAGATCGAAACGGATATCAGGTGTAGTGGCCTTGAACCCTTTGATGCGGCCGGTGATGCGGCAATATTCGCCGCCTTGCTGATTGCCGGGCGCGGTGGCGCTCACCATCGCCGCGCTTTCGATCTGCACGCCGGCGGTCGGCAACGCAATGAGTTCGGGCTGCAGAACGGCGCCCGCCAATTCCGCACAGCGCATGGCGAGCGGCGCTTCATTGAGAGCGGCGAGCGCCGGGTGAGCGGCGAGCCACAACATGGCGCCTGCCACGTGGATGACCGCGCGCGAGTCCCGCGCGACACGCGCACGGCGCCGACGCGACCTCATCCGTAGCCCGCGCCATTGGCGGCCGTGGCCGACTGCTGCCCTCGCCAGCCGCGCCAGCCGCGCGCGATCATCAGCACGGCGCCGATGGCGACGAGGTCGCCGCCCAGTCCGATCAGCACGCCGCGAAAGCCATGAAACATATGCGGCGTCGCCGTATCGACGATCAGCGAAACCAGTGTGCCCGCAACGAAACACACGAGCCCCGTGCGGCCGACCGTGACCACGACAGGCAGCCGCCGCGCGAGCCACGCGATGCTGCCCATGCGCACGAACTGCGCGGCGAGCCAGGCAATGACGATGAAGTTGATCACGCGGTCCGGAGAAAGATTCTGTTTAAACGTGCCGGGCAACGGTTGCGTCAGCACGAAAAGTCTGACGATAGCGAACGCCAGCACCGCGACCGCCGCGACCCACGTGAACCAGCGCGCGGTACGGCTTGCGTGAAAGCGCTCGCTGATGGGCTGCACCCGGCAGAGAATCCCGAGTACGAACATCAGTTGCCATGCAAACGGATTAAAAGCCCAGTCGGCCACGTCGTCAATGCTGAATAATGCGGCCAGCGGCCGGGCCAGCGCCCAGATCAGCAAGCTCAAGCCGAGCGCCGTGAGCGGCGAACGCCGCGCCAGCGGCACCGCGAACGGCACGCATAGCGCGAAGATCACGTACATGGGCAACACGCTCGACAGATAAGGCTGGCGCCGCAGCAGCATGATATCGAAGGCTTCGCGCAGCGGCTGAACCGCGAAAGGCGGCCAGCCGGTGAGGTCGACCATGGGCCGGTTCAGATTCAGCGACGCGAGGATGGCGCCGGACAGCAGCGTCAATACCGCCGTCAGCAGATAGGCGCGGTAGATTTCCCAGCAGCGCCTGACAAAGCGCATCTTCGCCGCGTTCTCGCCGCGGCCCGCGAGCACCGCCGTGTACGCCGCCGCCGATGCATAGCCGCCGAGAAACACGAACACTTCCGCTGAATCGCACAAGGCGTACGCGTGCAGCATCAGATGCGACAGCGTGCTGCCGGGAATGTGATCCAGCACGATGACGATCAGCACGACGCCGCGGAAGAAGTCCACTTCGATCGAGCGCCCTCCAAGGGGACTTCCACCGGGGCGGCCGCGACGGGTTTCCATTCAGGTTCTCGCAGGATAGACGCACGCATGCCGCGCGTCGTTTTCGTAGGAACACCATGACAATAAAACGTTCCCAGCGAGGCTGCGCGGTCCATCGGCGCGCGCTGACAACCTGCCTCTAATTTCAAATCACGTGGTGGTGATTTGAAATTCGGTTGTCGGCATGCGGTAATACTGAGTCGTTACGTGTTCAGTTCGCGGCAAGATTTGCGGCTTTAATTCGCCGGGCGAGAATGCAACCGGTAATCAGCGCGAAAAATAAATCGCCGAAAGCGCTGGGCGATTTTTTTCGCTTTTTTTCATCGTAGGATGGTTTCATGCACGCCCGTCGGCCCTCGCGCGTTTCGCGCGATGCCACCTTCGACGGCGGCCACTCATGTGGACCGGACACGCGGCCAGCCGATCCGCGATCGGCCGGTACGCCGAGCGTCATTTGCGACGCCTTTCCATACGCCACGGCCGACCTGAGCGTCACCGATGCGCGCCGGTCCTTCCATTACCGCCCAGAACGGCTGCGCTGCGCGCGCCACCTTCGCCCTGGAAGACGACCACATGAACAACAGAATTGCCGGCTTCGACGGATTGCGCGCGATCGCAGTCCTGATGGTATTTTTTCAACACCGCCTGTTCGGCGACATCGGCGAGATCGGCCATCTCGGGGTATGGATCTTCTTTGCGCTGAGCGGATTTCTGATCATCGGCATTCTCGCCGCGCAACGCGCGCGCATTGAAAGCGGCGCCAGTCGATTCGGCGCTGAATTGAAGCGCTTTCTGTTTCGCCGGACCCTGCGCATCTTTCCGATTTACTACCTGATGCTGGTGGTGATGTGCGTACTGATGGCGTTCGGCATGGCGAGTCCCGAACTGGCGAGCGGCATGCCGTTTCATTTCGCCTACCTGTCGAACATCTGGATCGGCTCCGTGCTGCACTATTGGCCGGGGCGCTACTCGCATTTGTGGAGCCTTGCGATCGAGGAACAGTTTTATCTCGTGTTCGCGCCGCTCCTGTTGCTGCTTGCCGCGCGTCGACATCGCGCGGTGTGTCTCGCGATCGTCGCGGCCGGGCTCGGTTCGCTGCTGGCCATGCGCGCGGCGCATTGGCCCGAGATCACCATCTATACCCACCCGCTCACGAACTTCTGGCTGCTGGCGTTGGGCGGCATCGGCGGCTTGATGATTGTGGGGAAAGCGAGCCGCTTGCGGGCGCGGCTCGGGCACGGCGCGACGCTCTTCGTGCTGAGTCTCGGGCTCGTGGGCTTTTGCGCCACTGAACCGATCTGGAGCGAGGTGGACAACCCGCTGCTGTTCACCATGGTCAGTGCCTCGTACGGCGTGTGCATCGCGGCGCTGGTGTGTTCGATTGCCTGCTGCCGCAACACCGTCGTGATCGGCCTGCTCGAAACGAGTTGGCTGGTGAGCTTCGGGCGAATCAGCTATGGCTTCTACCTCTATCACAACCTGATCCCCGACCTGACCCGCAACCATCACGCCGCAGCACTCTTCGGCGGCACGGTGCCCGTGTGGGCGCACGTCGCGGGGATCGCCGGGTCATTTGTGATTTCGCTCGCGATGGCGATGCTGTCCTGGCGGCTGATCGAAGAGCCGATCCTTCGCTTGAAGACGCGGCGTGCGCCGGCTGCGTCGCCCTCGCGTCGTGAGCGAGCGGAGCATTCGTCGAGGAATGAGAGCGCCGCGTCCGACGCGGTCTAATCCAGGTGTGACTTACGTTTCACTTGCATGCGGCGCAAGTGAGGGCACGGTATCATGCGGCCTCACTTAGCCGGCTGCTTCCAATCCTGCGTGACACGCGGGCACCGAACTGGCCGAACCATAACAACAAGCCACCGCCCGCGCGCTGTCCGGTCGATCCGGCCCGCGCGGCCGGCTCGCGGTTTCCAAGACGCGCTTTCCAACCAATGTCTCATTTCACTTTCGCCGGCGGCGTTCTAGGCGCAGGCCTGCAGGCGCTAAGCCTCTACGCGTTGCTTGGCATCGTCGCCGCGCTCCTGCTGGGCGGAATGGTCAAGGGCGTGGTCAGCATTGGCGTGCCGCTGGTGGCGATGCCGATCCTCAGCCACTTCCTGCCGATCAAGGAAGCGGTTCTTCTGCTGTCGATGCCGATCATCCTCGGCAATATCCCGCAGGCGTTGGAAGGCGGCGAACTCTTGCCGACGGTCAGGCGCATCGCCGCGCCGTTGATCGGCACGGTGATCGGCAATATCGTCGGGGTGACGGTATTGATTTCGCTTGCGCCGCATCGCGCGCAAGCGGCCGCCGGCGCCTTGCTGATGATTGCGGCCTTGCTGTTGCTGGCTTCGCCACGGCTAACGCTCTCGCCAACGTGGGCCAAGCCCGCGGGGTTCGTGTTGGGATTCGGCGCGGCGCTCATGGAGAGCATTGCTTCAGTGCCGGGCCCCTTGCTCGCGATGTATCTGATCGCCACGGGCGCGACGGGCAAAGCGTTCACGAAGCAGATCGCCATCATTCTGGTGGTGTCGATCATCACGCTCGTCGCGACATTCAGCGGCGGCGCGCATGCCAGTTGGACGGACCTCGCCATCTCGGCCTGCGCGAGTGTGCCAGTGATCGCGGGAATGCTGCTGGTGCGGCCCTTGCGAGACCGCTTGCCGCCCGCCGCATTCCGGATTCTGGTGCTGGTGTTCGTGGCGGCCGCCGCAGCGCAGATGATCTGGAAATCCGGGGTTTTATAAGGTTCGCACCGTTTGCGCTTAGGCGAAACGGCCCGTGGTACGCGCATTGCTGCTCAACGGGTGTCACTCTAATCAACCGGAGAGCCCGTCGTGGCAACCATGGCCAATTTACCGAACGAGCAAGAGCACGAGCCCGAGCGCCAGCCCGAAGAAGACCCCGGCGGCCCGCCCACCAAGGTTTCCAAGCCGATCGGCGATGCAATCCCCACGCCGGTCGAACCGGGTCTCGATCAACCGCTGCCGAAGAAAGGCGAAACGCCGCCGCCCGCTGACAACGCCGATGCCGATGGCGAGGCGTTGGGCGACACCGAAACGCCTCCGGGCGTTCCGGAGCCCGGCCCGTCCGATTTCGCGTAATTAGCGCCGGGCGATAAAAAAGCGGCGTCAGTGACTGGCGCCGCTCGTCGATTGCCGTCCAGGCAGTCACTCGATCATCGGTTCACGCCGCTTCCGCCTCGTGAACGATCTTCAGTGTGCTCTTGTGTTCCCTGATCAACCGGTACACGGTTTCTCCGGGCACGGTCTCCTGCTCGAGCAGTTCGTCCGCAATCGCGCGCAGCACCGGCTCGTACGCATGCAGCAAGCCGTAGCACAGCTCGTTCAGCTCCTTGAGCAGCACATTCGCATGCTCGATCGCGCTCTTCATTTGCAAACCCGCGTACTGCGACGGCAGTGCCGCGAGGCTGAACAAATTGCCATCGCTATTGAAGCCGAATTTCGACACCATATCGAGGCTGATGCGCGACGCTTCCTGCAAATCCGAAGCGGCGCCGCTCGACGCTTCGGAGAACGTGAGAATTTCCGCGTTGCGGCCGCCGAGCAAAACCTGGATTTCGTTGCGAATCTCAGTCTCGCGATACAAATGCTTGTCCTGCGCTTTCGTGATGAGCGCAACCCCCAGCGCGCCGCCGCGCGGCAGGATCGTGACCTCTTCGAGCACGCCGGTGCCCAGCAGCGCGGCGACGAGACCATGCCCCGCTTCGTGCACGGCGATACGGGTGCGTTCGTCCTCGCTCAGCGCGCGCTCGGCGCCGCTCACGTCGCCGATGCGCGCAATCTTGATCGCCTCCATGAAATGCTTTGAGGTGATTTCGGTGTCGCCGGATTTGCGCGCGACGAGCCCCGCCTGATTCACTACCATCGCGACCGTTGCCGGCGACAGGCCCGTGGTTAGGCGCGCCAACTGATCGTAGTCGATGTCGGCGGCTTTCGATTTCAGCTTCTCCGCGTAAAAACGGAAAATCTTCGCGCGGTCTTCGCGATCGGGCAAACGGACTTGCACGGTGCGGTCGAATCGGCCCGGCCGGCGCAACGCCTCGTCCAGATTGTCGGGATGATTGGTCGCCGCGACGATGATGACGCCTTCGTTCGAAGCGAAGCCATCCATTTCCGCCAGCAGTTGATTGATGATGCGGTTGCTCTCGGCTTCGACCGGGCCGCTGCCCGTATCCGTGCGCTTGGCGAGCCCGTCGGCTTCGTCGATGAAAATCACCGTGGGCGCATTCTTGCGCGCCAGTTCGAACAGGTGCTTGACCTTCTGGATGCCGACGCCGTAGTACTTCGCGCTGAAATAGCTGCCCGTGATCGAGATGAAGTTCGCGCCGCACTCGCCCGCCAGCGCCTGGGCAAGCCGCGTCTTGCCGACGCCGGGGCCGCCCACCATCAGAATGCCGCACGGCGCGCGCACGCCCATCGACGTGAATTGCTTCGGGTCGGACAGATAGCCGCGAATGTCCGCGAGCGCCGCCTTCGCTTCGCCCGCGCCGATCACGTCGTCGAAACGCAGGGCGGGCGCCTTGGCGAGCAGCGTGGCGCCACCGCGCATTTCGCGCCGCATGAACCACACCATGCCGCCGATCAACAACAGCGGCAGCATCACGCTGATGGCGTCGCGCACCTGGTCGAACACCTGCACCCAGCGCGAGCCGCCGGTTTGAATATCCGCATCGGGAAGCCAGACGAGCTGGTACGTGGCGGCTTCGTCGGCCTTGGGTTCGCCGAGCAGCAGCGCATGCGAGAACGTCGCGTTGTGGTCGGTGACGAAGTATTTCGTGCCGTCGCGCTTCGAGATCAGTATCGCGTTGGGGCTCACGCCGATCGCGGCAACCTTGGCGTCGTGAATATCGCGCAACATTTGCGAGGCGTCTTTCTCCTCATGCGTCCATGCCGAGGAATCGTGACGCATCTGGCTCGCGACGCCGGTCAGCGCCGGCGCGACCTGCGCTGCGCGCTGCTGGTAATGCCACACGCCAAATGCGAGCAACACTGCGATAAGCGCCGCCGCCACCGACATGGCGATCTTGCGTGTGCGTCTTTTACCAAGCGAGTTTTTTCCCGGCTTCATGAGTCACTTCCAAAAACGGGCCCAAAGCGAGCCCTGATACTTGTCAAAGTTCAGATGGGCAGAGGTTGGCGGAGGGGAATCGACTGATGCGACACCATGCAATGACCGGAAGAAAGGACACCCAACCATACGTCCCTTTTAACAACGTGCACACGGCCAATATGCCGTGCCGCCGCGCCTTCCAAATCGCAGAAAAGGCCTAGTTCTACCGTCTATCCGACGTTTTCGGGCCGCCGGATTTTGGGGAGCGAGCGCTGTGTGCAGTGCGGTAACAGACTGCTCCGGCGCACAGTTTATCAGCGCTAAATTCATTGCGTATTCCACATATCTACTATTAACCGCTCCCTATTTAAAAGCGGTCAGAATTACTGAATATCGTCTCGCCGCGCTCGCCTATCCTCCGACGAAAAAAATACCCGCTGCCGCCGCAGTCGTCTGCATCTACTCTAAAAAGACTGCCGTGGATGCAGGTTCGATGCGGCGAGACGCACAATCCTGTGCATGAGCGCCGCGCGACACGATGGGAGGACTGCCATGCACGACGACACCCCGGTGTTCGATACAGCGCTGACCCGTTTGCTCGGTTGCCGGCACCCCGTGATTTCAGCCGGAATGGGCGGCCCGGCGCGCGCCGAGTTGACGGTCGCCGTGTCTGAAGCCGGCGGATTTGGCCTGCTCGGCATGGTTGGGGAAGCGCCGGAAGTGATCGAGTGTGAGATCGCCGCCGTGCGCGCGACGACGAACCGGCCGTTCGGCGTCAATCTCATTCCTTTCCGGACGGAGCCCGCGCTGCTCGATGCGCAACTCGATGTGTGCCGCGCGGCGCAGGTGCCGGTCATGTGCTTCTTCTGGGACGTCATGCCTGACGTGGTAAAACGGGCTAAAGATGCTGGCGCGCTGGTCCTCTGGCAAGTCGGCTCGCTCGAAGAGGCGCTCGCCGCGCAGCAGGCCGGCGCGGACGCGGTCATCGCGCAAGGTGTCGAAGCCGGCGGCCACGTGCGTGGGCGCATCGGCATCATGGCGCTACTGCCGGAAATCGCGCAGCGTCTGCGCGTGCCGGTAGTGGCCTCCGGCGGCTTCGCGACCGGCGCCGGGCTGATTGCCGCGCTTGCGCTCGGCGCGGCGGGCATTCATTGCGGCACGCTATTCGTCGCTACGCATGAGTCTTTCGCGCACGACTATCACAAGCAACGGATCGTCGATGCCCGAGCGGGTGACACCGTGCACACCGATATCTACGCAATCAACTGGCCACCCGGCTCGCCGGTGCGCGTGCTGGCGAACAGCGTGACGCGCGAGGCTGGCGATCATCTGTTCGGCAATCATCCGCATGTGTTGCCGCGCGAAGAAATCGCGCACGACGATCAAGGGCCGATCTACAAATTCAGCACGATTTCGCCGCTACGCGACACGGTGGGCGATCTGGAAAAAATGGCGTTGTTCGCAGGGGAATCGTCGGCGCTGGTCGAGCGGTGCGCGCCGGTGGCGGAAGTCATCGACCGGCTCATGAACGAGGCGGTGGACGCGGCGGCCCGGATTCGCGCCGCAGGTGTTCATTGACACTCGAGCATTGGGGATGTGCGACGGGCCTCTTCGGGCCCGTCGCACCATCGCCGCTTGCTCTCAGGTTCTGCTGCTTTTATTAGCGATGCCGGCATGCATCGATCTGGTTCTCCCCGACTAAATTCGGTCCTCGCGTTCCTGTGCCTCGACAGACTCAAGCGGCCGTGCGCGGCTTCAGCGCATTGCGCGCCATCTGCGCTTCGCTCGCGAGTCTGTCGAGAAGTCTCGTCAGGCGGTGCCGCTGGCTGGCAATCAGTTCGTAAGTCTCTTCCAGCGCCCGGATCCGTTTTTCCCAATACTCGTGGTCGAGCGGATATAGCCCGCCGGACGCGTCCCCACGCGTCAGGTGTTCCACCACGTTCTCGAGATGTTGCAACTGGCTGTCTACCAGACTAGCCGGACGCCGAGCGCCGCGTTGCACGGTCGGTTGCATGTTCGTGCCGCTCATCTTTGATACCCCGTGAATTGCCTGCCGGCAAAGCGTGAACCTCGCACCCTTGCACCGCGCGTAACGGATCGGCGCTGTTTCTGCGCGCAGTTGCGATTCCAATAAGGGCGGCGGTCGACTGCCTGCCGCGCCGTCAGCGAAAACGATCTGCATCTGATCACGCGACATTAATGCAGCTTTTTTGTTAGGCTTGACCGTACGTCTCAAAATTGGACGACGGCGCGTGAAATACCCGCATATGCACGCCGCGGCCTCGCCGACACGCCTTTCTCGCTTGCAACAACCGATCCGATGAACCAGCGCACCCTGCCGCAACATCTGGCCGCGGCCGCCGCGGCCGATTCGCGCTCCGCCATTTCGACGAGCCGCTTCAGCACGCACGGACTGGCACCCGCCGAACAATTCCTCGCCTGGCGCCAGCGCGTGGGCCATGTGGTCGACGCGCCGCCGTCGAAAGCGCAGGTTGCTGGGGGATTTCGCGGTGAAATCGATTTATACGCGGTCGGCGGCATGGTTTTTACGGACTGCCGCACCGATTCGATGCTGCTGGAGCGCTCGGTGGCCCGCGTATCCACCGACTCGCGGCGCGATTACGTGTTTCAACTGTTCGTGGAAGGGGAAGTCGGCCACGTCACCGGCATGCACAAAAAACGTAGCGCGCCGGGTTCGGTGCCAGGCATCGTCGCGTTCGATCTGAACCAGCCGTTTCGCGCCGAGCGCCCCGAAAGCCGCCTTCTGAGCCTGTTCGTACCGGCCGCGGTGGTGGACGAGGCGTTGCGCGACGGCGCGGCGATTCACGGCCGCATCGTCCAGCAGGGCTCGCCGCTGACCGGCGTCGTGCTGGATCACATGACGGCGCTCGCCCGCGACATTGCGCGGCTCGATCCGGCCGGCGCCATCGATGCCCTGCAGGCGGGCGCGCAGCTGCTGGTGGCCGCGTTTCGCAAGGAGGCGCACCTGAGCGGCGCGGGCCGTGCCGCGCTGCAGGCCGCGGTGATGGGCCGGGTACGCCGCTATATCGAAGCCAATCTGCACCAGTGCGACCTCACGCCGTCCAGCGTGGTTCAGGCGCTGCAACTGAAACGCGCGACGATCTATCGCTGGTTCGAGCACGAAGGCGGTCTCGGCGCCTATATCCGCAACCGCCGTCTGCGCGAGGCGGCGGACGAACTAGCCCGTTATCCGCATCTGCAGGTGGCGGAAATCGCCTTTGGCCTCGGCTTTCAGAGCGCGTCCGACTTCACCCGCGCGTTTCGCCGCGCCTTCGACATGAGCCCGCAGGACATGCGCGCCCGCGCCTTCGACCTGCGGCAGTTGCGCAACGCGGCCTAGCGCTTCACGCAGCCGACTGCGACGCGCTTGCCGTGCGAGCGCCCGCCTCCGGTTCCGCTTCCGGGAACGCCTTCAGCGCGATCAGCGTGAGCGCGGTGGCGCCCATCAGATACCACGCCGGGATCATCGGATCGCCCGTCCGGTTGATGAGCCACGTCACCAGAAACGGCGAAAATCCGCCGAACAGGACCACGCCGAAGCTGTAAATCACCGACAGTCCGGCCGCGCGCCGGTGCGCCGGAAACGCTTCCATCATCAGCACCGAAGCGGCACCGGCGTTGTTCACCGCAAGCGCCACGTAAGCCGTGATGATGACGAGCGCCGCGAGATCTCCCGCGCCGTGGGTCAACGCCCAGAAAGCGGGCCAGGCCGCCGCCAGCGACGCCATGAGCGATACATATTGCAGCGTCTTGCGGCTCGCGAGCCGGTCGGCCGCGCGCGCGATCAGCGGCGTCACCACGAGAATCACGACACCCGAGAGGCACGCCGTCAAAAGGCTGATCGCCGGCGGCCGGTGCAATGTCCGCACCAGATAGGCCGGCATGTAGAACACGGTGATGTAGATGCTCACCGAGGGCGCCGCCATCATCAGAATGCCGCAGACGAGCGGGCGCGCGTGCTCCGCGAATAGCCGCCGCGGGCTGAGCCGCATGCGCTCTTGTGGCGCCGCCGCCGGCATGCGGCGGCGCAGGTACCAGCCGACCGGGCCGATCAATCCGCCCAGCACGAACGGAATCCTCCAGCCCCAGTCGTGCATGGCGGTGGGCGACAGCAGCGCCGTGGTGCTCGCCCCGACCAGCGCGGCGGCGAAAGCGGCCGCGCCCTGGCTGGCGCCGCGCCAGCTCACCATGAAACAGCGGTGCCGGTAGCCCGCCGACTCCATCAGCGACGCCGACGCCGGGCCGATCTCACCGCCCGCCGCGAGCCCTTGCATCAGGCGCGCGAGCACCATCAGCACGGGCGCCGCCGGACCGATCGACGCATAGCCTGGCAGGCATGCGATCAGCCATGTGCCGAGCGTCATCAATGTGAGCGATACGGTAAGTCCGGCTCTACGGCCGCGGCTGTCGGCAATGTGGCCGATCATGAGCGCGCCGAGCGGACGCATCACGAAGCCCGCGCCGAAGGTGGCGAGCGACAGCAACAGCGACGACGCCGGATCGTGCAACGGAAAGAACAGATTGCCGATCACGACGGCGGAGAAGCTATAGACGGTGAAATCGTAAGCGACGAAACCATTGCCGATCACGATGGCGGCGACGATACGCCTGAGTTCGGCGCGGGACAGCGGGGCCGCTTTGCCGGCAGCAGTGTGCATGAGTGGCGGTCGACGAATTCGTCGAGGTATTCAGGGAGGTGATGGAAGAAAAGCGAGCCGGTTATTCAGCTTGGCGGCACGGCACGGTGCAACTTGACGCGGCGCGGGCACGTGTCCGGGCCCACGGTCCTTCACCGACTCACGCGCCGTGGCGAGCCGCTCGAAGCTCAAGCGGCACGCGGCCGTCCTTTGCGCTTCGGCTCGACCGGCTGCACCACGGCCGCCACCGGCGCCACGCGCAGACTGCGTTTGAAATACGGTGAACTCATGGTGGCCGCGCCCATGTCCGACGCGGCTTCGAGCAAGGCCGGCGCCAACTCCTTCAGACGCGCTTCCGGCAAGCGGCTGGTCGGGCCCGCGAGACTGACGATCCCCACCACCAGCCCGGTCAACGGATGACGGATCGCCGCCGCCATCGAGGTCATGCCCGCCTCGTAGGTTTCGCTCGCGACGCCGTAGCCGCGCTTGCGCGCGCCCGCCAGGTCCTGCAGGAACTGCTGGATCGTTTTCGGTGCCTTCGGACCGCGCGGCCCCGCCTTGCCGATACCGCCCTGGCGCGACACGAGTTCGAGCGCTTCCTCGTCGCTCATGGTGGCGAGCCACGCCTGGCCGCTCGCGGTGCAATGCAGCGGCGGCTGGCTGCCCATGTCCGGGTCGTAGCGCAAGCCGGATTTGGCGCCCTGCGCCTTGCCGACGAAGGTGATGTGATCGTCCTCCACCACCCCCAGCCGCGCCAGTTCGCCCGACGCCGCCGCCAGCCGGTCGAGCACCGGCTGCGAAATATCCAGCACGCCGCCGGTGGACAGCCACATCAGCGCGAGCGACACCAGTTTGAGCGCCAGCACGTACTCGCCGTGCTCGTCCTGCCGCACGTAGCCCTCTTCGCTCAACTCGGCCAGCAGGCGATGCGTGCCGCTGCGCGGAATGTTCAGCGTATCGGCAATGGCGGCCAGCTGCATGCTGCCGCCCTGCTTCGCCAGCAATTCGATGATGGCCAGCGCCCGCTCCAGATTCCCCGCCATGTTGCACTCTCAATTCGATTTCGATACCGAATGAGAACACGATTCCATATCGGAACTCAAGGGCGGCCGCGTCTGACGCCGTTGAAATTCCGCCGAACTCAGTGTCCGATGCCCGCGCTGACCTGCAGCACCGGTCCGCGATGACGCGCGCCCTTGAGCAGCACCGCTGCCGCGCCGACCGCAGCCGGCAACGCGAGCGACGTGAACACCTGGCCGAAGCCCCAATTCGCGTGCAGCATGCCGGCGCCCAGCATCGCCCCCGCAATCCCGCCGAAGCGGCCGATGCCGAGCATCCAGCTCGTCCCGGTGGCGCGCATGCGGGTCGGGTAGGAACCCGCCGCCAACGCGCAGAATCCCGTGTTGGAGCCGTTCATGCAGTAACCCATGCCGAACGCCAGCACGCTGATCGCGGTGATGCCGTGGCCAGGCAGGCCCATGTACCAGGCCAGCACGCCGCCCATGAACACCGTTGCGCCTAGCGCCCGATGCGGATTGAAGCGGTCCATCTGCCAGCCGATCGCGAGCGAGCCGATCGTGCCGCCCGCCTGAAACAGTGCGCCCACCACGGCCGCTTCGGCGAGCGTGAAGCCCGCGCCGCGAATCAGCGTCGGCAGCCAGCTGCCGAGCAGATACACGGTCAGCAAGCCGGCGAAGTAGCAGATCCACAGCATCACCGTACCGAATGCGTAGTCGCGCGACAGGATCAAACGGACCGGGCTGCGTTCGCGCTGCGGCGTTTCATGCGCGACGAAGCGCGTGGTCTGATTGGCGCTGCCGGGTTCGAGGCGGTTCATCACCGTCACCAGCCGCGCGCGGCGCGTTTCCTTGAGCGCGAGGAAGCGGGCGGATTCGGGCAACCATTTGATCATCAGCGGCACGTAGAGAATCGGCAACACGCCACCAAGGATGAGCACCGAATGCCAGCCGTGCGACGCGATCAGCCATGCGCTCACAAACCCGCCGCCGGCCGCGCCGAGCGTGAAGCCGCAGAAAACCGTCGTCACCATCAGCGCGCGGCAGCGTTGCGGCGCGTATTCGGCCATCAGCGTGGCGGCGTTGGGCATGGATGCGCCGAGACCGAGACCTGTGAGAAAACGCAGCACCGTGAGTTCGCCGATGTTGCTCGCGAAGGCCGAGCCGAGACTCCAGATGCCGAAGAACAGAACCGCGCCCGTCATCACCGTCTTGCGGCCGAAGCGGTCCGCGAGCGGGCCCGCGCACAGCGCGCCGAACGCGAGGCCGAGCAGGCCGCCGCTCATCACCGGGCCGAGCGCATCGCGCGGAATCGCCCACGCGCTCGATAAAGCCGGCGCGATGAAACCGACCATCACGGTGTCGAGTCCGTCGAGCGTGACGATGAACATGCACATCAGCAACACGAGAATCTGAAAGCGCCCGACGGGTTGTTCGTCGAGCAACTGCTGCACGTCGATGACGCGTGAAGCGGACGCGGGTTTCCGCGGCGCCTTGAGTGAAGGTTCCATCAGGTGTCTCCAGATCGTTGTTATCGTTATCGCTATCGATTGAGGTGGCCGGTCTCATGCCGCGCGGCATCTTTGGCGTGCGCTTCGGCGAACCGGCGTCGGGGAAGATGAAACGGACTACGTCATCGCATAGGTCCGTTCGAGTACGGCGAGCGTCGCCGCGCGCAGCTTGCGGGCGCGCTCCACCGCGGGCGTGGTCTGTGCCCACCGTTGGGTCGGCACTTCGATACTGATCGGCAAATGATCCGGCAGCGCGCGCAGAATGCCACCAAGGTCGATGCCGCCCTCGCCCGGAATCAGACGCTCGCAACGCGCCTGGTAGAGCAGCGTATCGAGGTCAGTGGGCCGCTCGGCTGGTGCGTCGCAAAACTGCACGTAGCCGAAATACTCGCGTGGCAACGCGCGCAATGCGTCAGTCGATGAACCCGCGCGGTCGAAGTGAATCGGATCGACGATCAGGCCGGTATTGCGCCGCGCCGCCGCCTTGACGATGCGCGCGCCCTGCGTGATGTCCTTCACGTCGGTCCACGGCATCGGTTCGAGCGAAGGCGACAGGCCGAGCGGCGCGGCGAGATCGCAGAGTTGCGCGAGACGTTCCGCGGTGCGCGCTTCGTCAGGATCGTTGCCCGCAACGAGCACGTAGCGCGCGCCGAGTTCGGCGGCGGTATCGAGCATCGGCTTGCAGGCGGCCACATCGGTGTCGGGCTTGAGCCGCAGAATCTCGACGTCGAGCACCTTGACGCCGGTGTCGCGCAAACACGCGAGCGTCTCGCGCTTCAACTGCGTTGGACCGATGATGTCGTGGCGTACTTCGTGATCGGTGGCGGGCAAGAGGCGCAGCCCGACGAAGTCGTAGCCTGCTTCAGCCGCGCATTCCACCATCCGCGGCGGGCTCAGTTCGAGCACGGTCAACGCCGACAGCGAGAGCGCCCGTGAGTTGTGCTGGGTCATGTCGTTTCCTGATTACGATTTCGTCTCTGCGGGTCCGCGCTCAGCGCAACGGCGAGAACGGCGCCGGCACGCAGATCGTCGACTCCATCGTGGTCAGATGCGCGGGGCCGCCCTTGGGCGGCCAGATGCCGTTCTTCACCGCTTCGGCGCGAATCCGCGAACGTTCGTCGACGCTCGCATACGGCCAGATGTTGAGAAAACGCGGCACGTTGCCGTCGAGCGAATACATCGCGCCGACCAGCGGCGAGCGCTGCGTCCGCTCGGGCACCGCTTTCTCCCACGCGTCGATAGTGTGTTGCAGGCTCGCGAGCTTGGTGCCATAAACACGCATCTCGTAGATGCCGCCGTAGACGGCCGGTTCGATCGGTGGCAGAAACGGAAAGAGCGAATAGCTGTCGATCTTCACGTCGGTGACGAATTCGCCGCAGCCGAATGGATTGCCTTCGAGCAGCATGCGCTTGCGCTCCGTGATCAGCGCGGCTTCCGAATCGAAGCCGCGCAGCACCAGCACCTGGCCTAGCGTGCCGATATCGGAGTACCAGCAGCCGAGCAGTTTCGAGTCCGGTTGATCGCCGCTTGCCTGAATGCTTTCGAAGACCTGCGCGTTCGCGCCGATCTTCACTGTTAATGTCACTACGTCGTAGAGCGTCATTGCATGTGTCCTTGTGACTGAATGGTGGTGTTCGTGGTGTTCGTGGTGTTCGTGGTGTTCGTGGTGTTCGTGGTGTTCGTGGTGTTCGTGGTGTTCGTGGTGTTCGTGGCCGGCGCCTCTGGTGCGTTGGCGCTGCGAGTTGCTTGAACTGTCCGAGCTTCGCCGGCGATGGAAAGGCCCGCGAGATAACCGAAGGTCATCGCCGGGCCAAGCGTGATGCCGCCGCTCGGATAGCAGCCGCCCATCATGCTGGCGCTGTCGTTGCCGACCGCGTAGAGGCCCGCCAAGGCCTGGCCCGCGTGATCGAGTACGCGAGCGTTGGCATCGGTGGCGAGGCCCGCGAACGTGCCGAGGCTGCCTGGCAGCAGCTTGACCGCGTAGAACGGCCCGTTTTCGAGCGGCGCGAGGCACGGACTCGGCGCGTGCCGCACGTCGCCCTGCACTCGGTTGTACGGCGTCGATCCCTTGTGGAATTGCGGGTCGAAGCCATCCTTCGCGTAGCTGTTATAGGCCGCCACGGTGCTCTCCAATCCATGTCGATCGATGCCGCATTGCGCGGCCAGTTCGGCAAGACTGTTCGCACGCTTCAGGTACCCTGAGCGGCGATACGGCGCGGTGGGAAACGGAAACGGCTTCGAGAAGCCCAGCCCATAACGGCGCTGGAAACGATGGTCGCAAACCAGCCACGCGCAGACCTCCTCACCGGCAGGCGTGGTGCCGATCAGCGCGCTGACGAAGTCGTGATACGAAGACGCTTCATTGACGAAGCGGCGCCCCGCGCGCGTCACCGCAATCACGCCCGGCTTCGCGCGCTCGATCAGATGCGGGAACGCGACGTCCGCGCGTCCCTTGCCTTGCGGTACGAGCGAGACCGGCGCCCACGCGGCGGGCGTTTCGAGCGATGCATCGAAGTGCGCGCCGATCGATTCACCGAGACGGATGCCGTCGCCGGTATTGGAGAGCGGCGCGGCGGACCAATGCTCGCGCCCCGACGGCGTATAAGCAAAAGTTTGCGCACGGCGCGCGAGGTCGTGCGGATAACCGCCGCAAGCCAGCACCACGCCACGCGCGGCGCGCACCTCGTGCGGCATGCCGTCGATCTCGACACGCGCGCCCACTACGCGACCTGCTTCGCGCAGCAACGCGACCGCCTTGGCGTTCGTGCGCAGATCGACGTCGAGATCGGTGGCGGATTTGAGCAGTCGCGCGACCAGCGCATTGCCGTTCACCAGATGCATGGAGCGGCCATAGCGCAGCTTGTGGCCCGCGAACGCCGCGAGCCTGCGCAGCGCGTGCCATGCGGAGCGCGGCGAACGCGTGGCGTTGAAGAAATGCGCGAGGTCCTGCCCTGAACCGATCGCCATGCCTTTGAGCGTCACCACGCCGAGCGGCTCACGCAACCGCTCGATCAGCGGTCCGAGTTCGCGGCCGTCGAACGGCATTGCGCACACCGAGCGGCCGCCGGTCGTGGCGCCGGGCGTGGTATGAAAATCGGGAATGCGGTTGCCGTCGACGAAACGCATGGACGTATTGCGCTCGAAGAACTCGATCATCTCGGGACCGTAGTCGAGCAAAGCGTCGACCTTGTCCGCCTCGAAGTGCGCGCCGAGTTCGTTGCGCAGATACGTGCGCGATGCTTCGGGTTCCTCGACAATGCCCGCGCGCGTTGCGAGCGGGTTGCCGGGAATCCACATCCAGCCGCCCGACCATGCGGTCGTGCCACCGAACACCGCGGCTTTTTCCGCCACCATCACGCGCAGTCCGCGCGTCGCGGCGGTGACCGCGGTGGCGAGGCCGCCCGCGCCGGAACCCAGCACCAGTACATCACATTCGAGGATCGGATCGCGCTTCATTGCCAGTTCGCTTCGTCGGTTGGGAAGAGATCGTTTTCGATCTATTTGTTGAATACTATTCCACTTTTTAACTTAATTCAAACCAGGTTCAGCCCTGGTTCGTCAGAGGACTTTTTCCTTGACCCGCTGCGAGCCTGCGCCAGCAGGACCGAGCGGTGCAGACGAAATCCTCGAAGCCAAAGCGGTTTTGGCGCGCGCAGCCGCGTCGCGGCCGGCGAGATAAGCAAACGCGAGCCCAGGTCCCAACGTGATGCCCGGACCGGGATACACGCCGCCCATCACCGATTGCATGTCGTTGCCGCATGCGTACAGGCCTCCAATAGGCTGATCGTCGCGGTCGAGCACGCGGGCGTGCTGATCGCTGACCAGCCCGGTCGCTGCGCCGATGTCGCCGGGATAGAGCCGCACCGCGTAGAACGGCGCGCGGCCGATCGGCCCGAGACAAGGGTTCGGTCCCGGCCAGTTTGCGTCGCCGTTGGCGCGTTGATAATCGGTCGTGCCGCGCTGAAAATCCGGATCGACGCCGGTCTTTGCGTATTCGTTGATGCGTGCGACGCTATCGGTCAATCCGCGCGGATCGATGCCCAGCTTGCCCGCGAGTTCGTCGAGCGTATCGGCGCGTGTCAGATAGCCGTCGGCGAGAAATGGGGCGAGGCCTTTGCCGCCCGGGCGCACCATGCCGAGACCATATTTGCGCAAGCCTTGGGTATCCGTGACGAGATACGCGGGCACGCACGGCGACTGGCGATGCGCCTCCTGCATCGCGATACCGAACAGGTGATACGAAGTGTTTTCGTTGAGGAAGCGCTTGCCCGCCTGATTGACGACCACCGTGCCGGGCTTGCCGCGATCCATCAGAAAGTGAGGGAACACCGCGGTCGTGCCGTCCTTGCGCTTGCGCACGGAGACCGGGGCCCAGAACGCGTTGCTCAACGCGCCTTCGCCATACCGTGCACCGATGGCGAGCGCGAGATCGTGCGCGCTGCCGGTATGTCCTGGCGCGCCGGGACACCAGCTCGGATCGACGCCCGGCAGCATCGCGCTGCGCCGTTGCGGATGCCGGTTGAAACCGCCGCTCGCGAGAATCACGCCACCTTTCACCGCGATTTGACGCCGCTCGCCGTTCCGGCTCAGCGTGATTCCGTCGACACTGCCGTTCGCGCCGGTGCACAGCGCTTCGAGTTTCGTGTTCGTCAGCACGGTGACGTTGCGAGCCAGCAGCGAATAAAGCAGACGCCCGATTAGCGCATTGCCCATCACGAGACGCGTGCCGCGCGGCCAACTCATGCGGTCGCGGGCGTGGCGCGCGAGCAGCTTCACAGCATGGCGCAGGGACTTGAGCGACTTCGTCATGCCGAGCAAATGACCGACGTCGTCGCGATCCACCATCATGCCGCCGAGCACCGTGAATTCCGGAATCGGCGGACGGATCAGCGCGAAATGCTTGCCGAGTTTGCGGCCGTCGAAAGCGAGCGGCTCCAGCGCGCGGCCGCGCAAAGTCGACCCTTCGAGCTCGGACAGATAGTCCGGATGAAACGGGCGCGCCCGATACTTCACGTCCGAATTCGCCTCGATATGCGCGACGGCCTGCGGGCCGGCCGCCAGAAACGCGCGACGCAACGCCTCACTGCTGTGCTCACCTACGGCACGGCGCAGAAAAGCCTCGGCATTGGCGCGGCTGTCGTCCGGATTGACCGACGGGCCGTGCATTGAATCGGGAATCCATGTGGTGCCGGCCGAATAGGCCGTCGTGCCGCCCACGTATTCGGTGCTTTCCACCAGCAACACACGGGCGCCTTCGACGGCGGCGAACAGCGCCGCCGACATCCCGGCCCCGCCGGCGCCGATCACCACGACGTCGAACGTTTCGTTCTGCTGCAACCCGCTGAAAGTCTCCACCATGTGCTGCTCCTCTGCTCCTTGTCTAGGCCCGCGACGGATAGTTCGCCGCAGTTCGTCGACATCTATAGAATTTGCTTTGATTTCGGAATACTATTCCACAAATGCGAAAATGCAAAATATTTCTGCACTCACGGAGGAAAGACGATGCGCGTATTGGTGACGGGAGGAAGTGGATTTCTGGGGGCGTGGATCATGCGGCGCCTGCTTGGCAAAGGCATAGACGTGCGGGCGTTCGATCTGCGCGCCGATACGCGTCTGCTGGAAGCGCTCGCGCCTGAGCAAGCCGCAACGGCGCGATGGGCGAGCGGTGACATTGCGAACGCAGCCGAGGTGTCGCGCGCACTCGACGGCTGCGACGCGGTGATTCATCTCGCGGGCGTGCTCACGCCGGCCTGCGCGCTCGATCCCGTGCGGGGCGCGCAAATCAATCTGATCGGCACGCTCAATGTTTTCGAAGCCGCACGAGCGGCCGGTTTGAAGAATGTGCTGTATGCCAGCAGCGCGGGCGTCTTCGGGCCCGATGACGGCGCCGTGCCTTTTCCGCAGACTTTTTACGGCACGTTCAAGCTCGCCTGCGAAGGCGCGGCGCGTGCGTACTGGCATGACCATGGCATCGCCAGCGTCGGCTTCCGGCCGCTCGTCGTGTATGGCGCCGGGCGCGAGACCGGTTCGAGCGCCGGGCCGAGCCTCGCGTGCCGCGCAGCGGCGCGCGGCGAGCGGTACACGATTCCGTTCACCGGTTCGACAGGGCTCGTTTTCGCGGACGATGTCGCCGCCGCTTATGAAGCCGCCCTCGTGCAGGCGCCGCGCGGCGCGCATGCGTTCACCCTGGCCGGCGACATCGTTTCGGTGGATCAGGTGGTCGAGCGTATCGGCGTGATCGTGCCGGGCGCATGTATCGATACGGCCGGCGCGCCGTTACCGATTGCCACGTCGTTCCCCGTGGATCCGACTCTTGAGGAGTTGCTGCCCGGTCTGCCGCACACCTCGCTTGACGAAGGACTACGTCAGACCGTGGATTTTTATCGACAACCTGCCTCACTTCTCGCTCAAGCGAAATAATTTTATTGTTGAACACTATTCCATAAAAAGTTAGATTTGACACACTCAAGCAAGATCGCCCGGCATCGCGCAAGATGAAAACCGGGCAACACTCAGGAGACGTACAACATGACGCAACCCGACGCCCCTTCTTTTTCCACCTCGCTGGATGAAGGCCTCAGCGGCGCCACGCGCGTGGTTTTCATCGTCGGCGATCCGATCGCGCAGGTCCGCTCGCCGTCCGGCGTAACCGCCGCTTTGCGCGCCGCCGGACGCGATGCGCTGGTGGTCCCCGCGCACGTCGCGCCCGCCGACCTGCCCGCGTTCTTTGCGGGCGTGACGCCCATGCGCAATGTCGACGGCGTGATCATTACCGTCCCGCACAAGTTCAGCGCCACCGAGTATTGCGGCTCGCTCACCGAACAGGCGGGCTTTCTCGGCGCGGTCAACACGTTGCGCCGCACGGCGGACGGCAGTTGGCATGGCGGCATGTTCGACGGCACCGGCTTCGTCGCGGCGCTCGTCGATGCCGGCTGCGATCTGCGCGGCAAACGCGCGCTGCTGATCGGCGCGGGCGGCGCGGGGTCCGCGATCGGACATGCGCTGGTTCAAGGGGGCGTGGCGTCGCTCGACGTGCGCGATAACGATGCCGAACGCACGGCTTCGCTGATCGGCCGGTTGAATGTGCTCGGTCAAAGTGAAGTGCACAGTGCGGCCGCTTCCGTGGATGCGAATGCGTACGACGTGGTCGTCAACGCGTCGCCGCTCGGCATGCGAGCAGAGGATCCGCTGCCTATCGACGTATCGCGTTTGCCGGCCACGACGTTCGTCGGCGACGTGGTGACGAAGCCGCCGCTCACGCCGTTGATCGAAGCCGCCCGCGCGCGCGGCTGCCCGACTGTGACGGGTACGCAAATGTTCGGCCGCGTGTGCGACCGGATCGTGGAGTTTTTGCTGGATGCGGATCGGTAAATGAAGCTTCGGACGCGACAGCGGCCACGGCTTGCGCTGCTACACTTGCGCAACGCCAACCTGTAGAAGACACCTGCCGCGCGACTCCATGCGGCGGGTGTTCTCCTGAATCACGCTCCAATCCATGCTTCGATTCGAAAACCTCAGCAAGCGCTACGGCGAACGCCTCATCTTTCAGGGATTGCATTTCGGCACGGCATCAGGATGCGTCGCGTTAAACGATGAATCCGGCAGCGGCAAGTCGACATTGCTCGGCATCCTCGCGGGCACGATCGAGCCCGATACCGGCGAAGTGTGGCTCGGTGGCCATTCGCTGCGCAGCGCGCCGCAGGCCGCGCAATCCGTCCTTACCTACGTGCCCGAAGACTGCATGCCTTATTCGGATCAGACCGGTCGCGAGTATTTGAATCACGTGGCATCGGCGAGAAATACCGCCGTTACCTCTGACACGCTGACGCTTGCGGACCGCTTCGGCCTCACGCCGCATCTCGACAAACGCTTCGAACAGATGTCGTTCGGTACGCGCAAGAAGTTTTTCCTGACGGCAGCCGTGCTCGGCGAAACCCAGGTGTTGATCGCGGATGAACCCGTCGGCGGACTCGACGCCGCCGCACGCGCCGTGCTGGTCGATCTGTTCAAGACACTGGCGCAAACACGCACGGTGTTTTTCTCGAGCTACGACGAGGTCTTTACGAATGCGTGCGAGGCGCGCAGCGTCGACTTCGCCGACTTGGGAAGGCACGACTGACGCGCCCTTGCATGCCGCTTGGCAGCGGCATGAACAGCGCGAGCGAAACCGGCAACCCGGCTTTCACTCGCGCACACGAATCGCTTAGACCGCCACGCAAATCTTCCCGAAGTGAGCGCCGGATTCCTCGTGCGAAAACGCCTCGCCGAGCTTCTCCAGTTCGAACGTGCTGTCGATCACCGGCTTGATGCCGGTCACTTCGAGCGCCCGGATCATATCGCGCTGATCCTGACGGCTCCCGACGATCAAGCCTTGCAAGCGCTGCTGCCGCGCCATCAGCGCCGCGGTCGGCACCGGCCCTGCCCGTCCGGTCAACACGCCGATCAGCGCGATATGACCGCCGATCCGGCAAGCGGTGATCGACTGCGGCAAAGTCCCCGGACCGCCCACTTCGATCACATGATCGACACCCTGCCCGCCGGTCAGCGAGCGCACCTGCTTGCCCCATTCGGGATTCTCGCGATAGTTGATCGTGTGGTCGGCCCCGAGCTCGCGAAGTCTGGCGAGCTTCGCGTCTGAAGAAGACGTGGCAATCACCGAAGCGCCCATCGCTTTGGCCATCTGCAAGGCGAAAATCGACACGCCGCCGGTGCCGAGCACGAGCACCGTGGCGCCGGCCTTCAACTGGCCGTCCACCACGAGCGCGCGCCATGCGGTCAGCCCGGCTGTGGTCAACGTTGCGGACTCGGCGTGACTATAGCCGCGCGGCGCATGCGTGAAGTAGTGGCTCGGCAGCACGACGGCTTCGCGTGCGTAGCCGTCGACGCCGTCGCCGGGTGTGGTCTTGAAATCGGCGATGGCGGGCGGCCCGTTTTCCCAGAACGGGAAGAAGCACGACACGACGTGATCGCCCGCTTTGAATTCCGACACGCCCGCGCCGACTGCCTCGACAACGCCCGCGCCGTCCGCCATCGGAATCCGCCCTGCTTCAGCCGGCAAATTGCCGCTCACGACGCCGTAATCGTGAAAATTCAAAGAGTTCGCATGAATGCGCACGCGAATCTGGCCGGCCGCGGGCTGACCGGGATCGGCGATGTCGACGACCTGGAGATTGGCGACGGTGGCGGGCGAACCGATTTTGATGGCTTTCATGTTTTCGTTCCTCTGTGAGTTGCGCCGGCGCGTGACGCGTCGCGGCGAAATGCTCGCAAAAGAATACCGCAAGCGTGCTCAGCGCGTCGTCGGACGCGCACAGGCTAGCGGGGGCGAAACGCTCGCTGAAAGCTCATCGTGAATGGAGGAGGTCCCTTCACGGCGCCCGTGAATGACATGGGGCGCTCGTCAGGATCATGCATTCATTTGACCGTCTGAATGACTTCGAAGCCTTCGAATTCCGGATGTCCAAGATAGAGCACCCGGTTGTCGCCGCCTGCGTTGCGATGCGCGGCACGAAAGGCGTCGGACTTCGTCCACGCCTCGAAGGACGAATAGTCTTTCCAGATCGTATGGCTGGAATAGAGAACGTGATCGTCCTTCTGCGGTCCCTTCAGCAGATGAAACTCCACGAAACCCGGCACCTCTTTCAGGTGCGTATCGCGCGTGGTCCACAGATGTTCGAAAGCGGCTTCGGACCCAGGCGTCACTTTGAAACGGTTCATGGCAATGTACATGCTGAAGGCCTCTTTGCGGTCACGTTGTATCTGACGGCTTGCCGGACCCGAACGACTCGTCCCGGCCAACCCGTCAGGTGGCCTTTCATTATATGCGCGTCATTCTTCCTACCGATGTCACGACCGCGATGCACCCAGGCGAGCCGAACGCATCCGCGTTCAGGCCGCTTTGTCCTGCGCCACCTGTTCGAGCCAGAGACGGCTGTCGGGAAACCAGAATGCGTCCGGCCGCGGCGGCGACACGAGTTTCACCGGCAGCGACGGATTGAATATTCTGGACCATGCCGACAGATACGACGGCGTCTTCACCAGATACCCGCAGCGGGACAACAGCAGACTGGAGACCAGCGCTTCACGGCCGATCTCGAGCCCCGGATAGCCGCTGAAATGAATCGGCGTATTGCCGCTTGCGAGCAATTTCGCGGGCGCCACTTTGACTGGCTTGCTAAACGGCCAGGCGACGAAAAAGTCCAGAAACGCCTGTTCGTCGCTTGAAACGAAGACGTTGTCGAGGTGCGGGTTTTCCGCAAGCGTCGTTTCCACGTGACGGCAGAAATCGCCCCACGAAACCGGGATGGCTTCCAGCGATTTGTCCGTGCCTCTGAAATGCGCGCCGAGCGTGGACACGCCGATCCCGAGCTTCTGGCAGATCACATCGACTTCATCGCCGATGTGGCCGGCTGGCCGGTAATGTGCGAAGAATAGCTCGCTCGCGCTGTTCAGTTGAAGCTGAGTCTCGTAGCGTTGACGAAACCCTAGCTGGACCAGGTCGCGAACCGTCGATTTTCTCACTTTGTGCGTGAGCGACGCCGTGGCCTTGCCATTCACGGATTCGAAGAAGGACGAGAACCAGTCGATCGTTCCCGCGGAGTCTCCGTAGAGCCCGCCGCGCGCACTGATGCACGGCGTCAGACACTTCTCGTCGCAATACATCAGAATAAACAGGACCATCTGCATCACGGAGAAGAAACCAGAGTTCTCCTGAATTTCGATGGCAAAGATTCCCCTGTTCAATCGCTGCGTGGCATGAAGTGAAATGCGGCGTGGTGTCGCCACGGAATGCTTGAACCCCTCGCTGCGTCGGATCTGTTTCGCCCGATCGACTACCTTTCTTAGCATGCCCGGCTCCTAATGGAATCTAGGTATTCTTAATTCGCGCGCGTCTATGCATGAAGAAGTCCACGACGCCCGAGCATAACATCTCAAAAGCCCGGGGCGAGTAAGTTCCGCTTGTCTTAGTGAGCTAGCGCACAAAGGGATCGGTAAGACTTCCCCGCGAGTTGTGGCGGTTGCATGCCGGGAGACATCCAAATCGCAACCCACGAGTAGTAATGGTTTATCCGGATGACACCTTCCGCAAGAACGCGATAGGCACACAACCCGCAGGTGCTGACTACTCTCGCTTCTCCAACTTCACCACCGTCAGCGCCCCGTCCACCTCGTCGGCGATGAAGTCGATCCTGTCGCCGGACTTGACCTGCGAGAGCATTGCCGGGTCCTTGACCTTGAACACCATCGTCATCGCATCCATGCCGAGGTTCTCCAATGGACCATGCTTGATGGTCAGCTTGCCGGCAGCCGCATCCACTTTCCTGACTTCGCCATGGGACATCGCAGCTCGCGCTTCACTCGCCTCACCCGCCGCGTACGCCGACGCGGAAATCATCACCATGCAACCCATCGCCATTGAAGCCAATACATTCTTCATCTCACACTCTCCCACGTTAAATACGATCCACACGGCCAACCTGCCCGCGCCAACGTCAACCATCCGGCAGCTCGCCGGTATATTCATAAGCCACCGTTCCCCTGGGATGCCTGAACCAGCCCGGATCACGGTAGTCGTTGCGACCCAGTCCTTCGCGCACCTTCACCACCGTAAACATGCCGCCCATTTCCAGCGCGCCGAATGGGCCAGTGCCGGTCATCATCGGCAGTGTGTTGTCGGGCAGCGGCATCTCCATCGATCCCATCGAGCCGCCCGTGCTGCCCATCGCCATGTAGTCGGGCACCAGCTGGTTGATGCGTTTGGCGAGGTCTTGCTGCGGCACGCCGATCATGTTCGGGACCTGATGCCCCATCGCGTTCATCGTGTGATGAGACTTGTGGCAATGGAATGCCCAGTCGCCGGGACGATTCGCGGTGAACTCGATGGCGCGCATCTGCCCGACCGCGACATCGGCGGTCACCTCGGGCCAGCGCGCGGACGGTGGAATCCAGCCGCCGTCCGTGCCCACCACTTCAAAGTGGTAGCCGTGCAGATGAATCGGGTGATTGGTCATGGTCAGATTGCCGACGCGGATCCGCACGCGATCGCCCGCGCGCACCGGCAATGAATCGATGCCCGGAAACACGCGCGCATTCCACGTCCACATGTTGAAGTCGGTCATCTCGTTGACGCGCGGCGTGAAGCTGCCGGGGTCGATGTCGTAAGCGGACATGATGAACACGAAGTCGCGATCCACCTGCATCACGCCCGGATCTTTCGGATGGACGATGAACGTCCCCATCATGCCCATCGCCATCTGCACCATCTCGTCTGCGTGCGGGTGATACATGAAGGTGCCGTGCTTCTCCAGCTTAAACTCGTAGACGAAAGTCTTGCCCGGTGGGATATGCGGCTGCGTGAGACCGCCCACGCCGTCCATGCCACAGGGCAGCAGCATGCCGTGCCAGTGGACCGTGGTGTGCTCCGGCAACCGGTTGGTCACGAAGATGCGCACCTTGTCGCCTTCGACGGCCTCGATGGTCGGCCCCGGCGCCTGGCCGTTGTAGCCCCACAGGTTCGCGCTCATGCCGGGCGCGAGTTCACGCACCACCGGTTCGGCGATCAGATGAAACTCCTTCCAGCCGTTCTTCATGCGCCACGGCAACGACCATCCGTTGAGCGTGGCGACCGGCGTGTACGGCCGGCCAGTCGATGGCGCGCGCGGCGGCTGCATCGAGGCCGTGGCCATCGTGGGTGCTTCGGGCAGCGACGCGGCGCCGGCCTTGCTCACCAGTGCGGCTCCCAGCAAAGCGGCGCCCGAGCCGCCGATAAATTGTCGACGTGACACCATGTCATTGACCTTCGGATTCAGTGGACGACGCCGTTTGCGTCGTGGATGCGAGCGGCGTCGCGATGGTGGCAACTGGCAAACGGCCGCCGAGCATCTGCTGCAAATCGCTCTGCGCGAGCCAGTAGTCCTTCAATGCGTCGATCGCGCTATTCACCGCGCCGATCTGGTCGCGTGAATCGGCGAGCAGTTCGAACACGCTCGCGAGCATGCCGTTGTAGCGAAGCAGCAGTTCATCGGAGATGGTTTTGCGGAGCGGCACGACTTCGTCGCGATAGTGCTTCGCGAGGTCGTAGTCGGACACGTAGGCCGAATATGCTTCGCGCACTTCCGAACGCGCGTTGATCGCGGTCTCGGCGACGCGATTCGCCGACTGCATGTAGATCGCTTCGGCACGCGCCACTTTGGCGCTGCCCCAGTCGAAAAGCGGAATCTCGACGCTGATCTCGTAGCCCTGCTCGCGCCCGTCGGAAGTCGTGAAATTGTTCTGATAGCCGACGTCCAACACGTTGATGAAACGCGTCGTTTTGCTCAACCCCAGTGAACTGGCGATGCTTTGCGTTTGCAGTTTCGCGGCCTGGATGTCGAGCCTGTTTTGCATCGCGAAGGTCTCCAGGTCGTGCAACTCGGGGCGTGTGTCAGGCAGATCCGGCAGACGCTCGGGCAATGCGTATTGCGCTTGTGAACCCCAGAGGCCCATCACGCGAGTAAGCTTTTCTCGCGCGGACACCGACTGCTGCCGCGCTCTTGCCACTTGCGCCGTGGCCTCCGCATAGAAGGCCTGCTCGCGCGCGTAATCGAGCTTGCTGAAGTTGCCGGCCTGCTGCATGCGCCATGCGAGTTCGGCGCCGGCCTCGGCCGAGTCCTTCACCTGCTCCGCGTAGGCGGCCGATTGCCTGGCAGCGACTGCACGGATGTAGGCGCGCCGCGCATCGGCGGCGACCTCAAGCATGGCGTTTGCGGCCAGCAAGCGGGTCTGTTCGAAACGGCGGCTTTCGATGCGCGTCGTCAACGGCATCGTCAATACGCGCAACATGCCGAGCGTGAACGTGCGGCTGATACTCAGGTCATCGCCACCATGCGTGCGGCTGAACGAGAAGCCGGGATTCGGCAAGCGTCCCGCCTGAACGAGGTCCGCTTCGGCGATGCCCAACTCGCTGTACGAGGCCTGCAAGCCGCGGTTGTTCAGCAGCGCGATCTGGACGGCGGCGTCCATGCCGAGCGGCGCGGAAAGCAGTTCCTGCGTGCGTTTGGCGACGGTACTTCGGTCCTCGTCGGTCTTGATCAGTACGGCATCTTTGCCGAGCCGCTCGGACGCGGCGGTCGATACCGCGCCGAAGCCGCCGTCCTTCGAGAACGTCGTGCAGCCGGCGAGTAATGTCACCGCGATGGCAATTGCCATAGTGCGGGTGGCTGGAAACAGGCACGGCCTCATTTTTCCGCCCCTTTGCGATGGGGATCGTCGCCGTCTTCTTTAGCGTCAGCGATGCTCGAATGCATCGGTCCGTGGCTCGCTCCAGCGTGCCTCGCTGGATTCGCCACCGCGCGATTGAGCGCCGGCCAGCTCGGCGCTTGCTGCTCACGGTATGGCCGATAGTCGGCCAGGGCGGAGGGCGCCTCGCTCGCCGGCACGGATGCCGCCGGATTCGCCGGATCAGGAAGTATGGGGGTGGCGTGCGCGAGCGCCGGCAGACATGCCGTCGCGCCCAGCAGCGCCGCAATGAACGTTCGCATGAATCGTCTCGTCATGTACGGCCATGACGGACGACGCACAGCCGTCCATCAAGGCGAAATGGAACACGCAGCGGGAGGCTGCGAAAGAACTAGACGAGAGAGATGCGGGGAGGCCGTTCGACGCCGCCGGTCAGAAACGACGTGGCACGGACGGCGGGAGGCAGGGGAACAGCGAAATGAGCCGCGTTGGCGGACAGGGACGCGACTGGTGTGATCGGCAGCGCGCCGCCGAAACAGCAGGACGCGCAAGTGGAGCACGCGTGCGCATGATGCTCGCCACCCGCGGGACTGTGATGCTGGAGATGGGCACTGGCGAGCGTGTCGGCCTGCTCGGCCATCATCGCGGCATGGTCGTGATGCTGGGCCATTGCAGCGGCTGCCTCAGGGCGCGTGGGCGCCGCATCGCCCACGGAATGCGAGGACTCGCATTTCATGGAGACGGCCGCGAACGACTGAACCGGGAGGCTCAGCACGAGCAGCACGACGATGAAGAGTTTTCGCCAGTAAGACATGGGTATGAAGTCTAGCACGCAGGTTTGCAAAATCGTAAGGCTGCGACGATGCCGCGCGTGATGGCTTTGAGTGCCTAGCTACGGATTTCAGCCAACCACGAAAACCTGCTTGACCTTACCGCCGTGGGAAGGTCCACGCTTGAGTCATGACTTCTCATTGGAGGTAGGAAATGGAATTTGCCATCCCGGATATGTCGTGCGGCGGCTGCGCCAACGCCATCACGCGCGCAGTCACGAGTCTCGACCCTGCCGCGAAGCTCGAAGTCGATGTCCCCGTTAAAATCGTCAAGGTCACCTCGACGCTGGCGGCCGAACAACTCATCGAGGCCATCGAGGCGGCGGGCTTTCATCCGTCGCTGAGAGCCTGATGGACAACCTTTTCCCAACGGACATTCACAATGAAAAAACTTCGCGCCTTTCGCACCCTTTGCCTGTTCAGCGGCTTTGCGTTTGCTCTCGCGGCCATGCCCGTCCACGCCCAGCAACCGGCCGCCATGCCCGGCATGGACATGTCCAAGTCAGCGGATGCAGGCGCCGGCGATGCGACGCAAGCGTTCAAGGCCGCCGACGACAAAATGATGCAGGACATGAGCGTCGACTACACGGGCAACGCGGACAAGGACTTTGTCGCTCATATGATTCCGCATCATCAAGGGGCGATCGAAATGGCGCAGGTCGAGTTGAAGTATGGCAAGGACCCGGAGTTGAAGCGGCTGGCCAGAAACATCATCAAGGCGCAGCATGATGAAATCGCGTTCATGAAGAGTTGGCAGGCGAAGCACGGGGTGAAGTGAGGGCACTGCGCGAGTCGAAGGAGACGATCATGACCGACACCCAGCGGCTCAATTACCTACGGATCGCGCTGGTCCTGACGGGCATCACGGCCATTGGCCTTTACCCGCTGATGATCGTCTGGCCGGACGGCTGGGTCTGGCATACCGGACATTCGGAATATCCCCTGATGATTGTCGGCATTTACGCCACGCTGGGTGTGTTCCTGATTTTGGCGGCACTGACCCGTGGCGACAAAGCCAGATTTCTACGAGAGTAACGCTAAGTTCGGTTTCATGCCGCTTCGCTTGCACGAGGCCGGCGCAATCGATCGCACGGCCGTGGCGTCCAAGCACCTCTATCATCGAACGCCCCCGTCCACGCTGCCTGCCGCCACAGCGGCAGAAGCAGCAGAAACACCGGCCATCTCACCCCTGCTCCTGCGCCACCCTGCCGGCGGCATCCCGAACTCCCGCTTGAAAGCCCGATTGAACGCCGCCTCCGACTCATAACCCACCTGATCCGCCACCGCCGCCAGCGACTTCGTCCCGCCACGCAACTCCTGCGCGGCGATTTGCAAACGCCAATGCGCGAGATACTGCATGGGCGGCTGACCGAGCAGCTGCGTAAACCGCTGCGCCAGCGCGGACCGCGACAAACCCGCCTTGCGCGCCAGCTCATCGACTGTCCACCCATGCGCCGGCTGCGCATGCATCAGCGCCAGCGCACGGCCGACAAACCGGTCCCCCACGCCCGCCAGCCAGCCCTTCCGATCGGACGGCAGCGCATCGATGCAACGCCGCACCGCCTCCACGAAAAGCAGTTCCGATAGACGCGCAAGAACGATCGCGCTGCCCACGCGCCATTCCGCCGCCTCGGCCGCCGCGAACCGTAACGACGATTCGAGCCACGCGGACTGCGGGTCGTTACGCATGTCGACCTTGAAGATGCGCGGCAGCGCGGAGAGCACCGGGTTGCTCAACGTGTCGTCGCACGCGAGAAAGCCGCACACCAGACGCGTGCGTTCTCCACCACCGCCGTAGCGAAGCGCCATCAACTGTCCCGGCGCATTCCGCAACTGACTCTCGAGCAGTTCGCCAGTGGGTCCGGGCGTGATGTCGAGCGAACTGCCGAGCAGATGCGCTTCGCCTTGCGGCACGACGAGTAGTTCGCCGGCAGCGACGTAAATAGCGGACTCAGGGTCGCCCGGGAGCGCAGCCCAGCAGCCTCCCTCGGTGATCAGGTGGTAGGAGACGATACGTTCTGCTGGAGGAAGGAAACTGCCGCACAGCGCCGCGTCCGCCTGGCCGTACAAACACCAGGGTGCAGTGAAGTCGCCGTTTAGATACACCGCACCACCAAGGCGAACCAGGCGGAGGACGTCGGAGAGCGCATCCATCATGGGGTCCAGGAACTTCGGCGTCCTGCGCAAAAGATCTGGACGCCTGGTCATTCATCGATTCAACAGCCGCACTGATACTAGCATCCATGCGAATCCCTTACAACAATGTTAAGGAATCTTGAATGAACAGAATACTTAACCTCTATTAATAAGGCACCACATGAATTCATAGACCCTGGCGCAATAACACTAGCGTGCATCGCACAACTTTTCTCAGGAGCATCTCCATGTCTGAAGTCCATTCTTCTTCATCACAAACCTCCGAATTCGCTGACGTCAAAACGCGTCAGCACGCTGCGTGGGAAACGGGCAACTATGCCGTCGTCGGCACGACGCTTCAGATCGTCGGAGAAAATTTGTGCGAGGCGCTCGATCTGCGCGCCGGCAGCCGCGTGCTCGATGTCGCGGCGGGAAACGGCAACGGCACGCTCGCCGCCGCGCGCCGCTGGTGCGATGTCACGTCGACCGACTACGTGGCCTCGCTGCTCGACGCGGGTCAGGCGCGCGCGCGAGCGGAGGGTCTGACAGCGGTGCAGTTCCGCGAAGCCGATGCCGAAGCGCTGCCCTACGCGGATGCCTCCTTCGATGTCGTCATGTCGACCTTCGGCGTCATGTTCACGCCCAATCAGGAGAAGGCGGCGAGCGAGCTGGCACGCGTGTGCAAACCCGGCGGCAAGATCGGCCTCGCGAACTGGACGCCGGATAGCTTCATTGGCGAGGTGTTCAAGACGATCGGCAAATACCTGCCTCCGCCGCCCGGCCTCAAATCGCCGGCACTGTGGGGCACCAGGGCGCGGCTCGACGAACTCTTTCACGGCAATGTGCGCAGTGTCGCCGTAACGAGCCGCGAATTCACGTTCCGTTACCGCTCGCCGGCGCATTGGCTCGAGGTATTCCGGACTTACTACGGCCCGATCAACAAGGCATTCGCCGCGATGGACGACGAACGGCAAGCGGCCTTCCAGCGCGATCTCATGACGCTGATGGAAAGCCGCAACCGGTCGGGCGACGGGACACTCGTGCTGCCCAGCGAGTATCTCGAGATCGTGATGGTGCGGCAATGAACGGGGTCGGCCGCGTACTGGCCGGCGCGGCTGTCTACTTTTTCAATCGATGGCCAAAGGTCAGCGTCGTCGGCTTGCGGTGTATGTCGCTAGCTTTCGGCCTGCCGCTGTTTTCGTCCGTTTGCTTCTTCGGTCTTCGGTTCGTTCTCGCCAGCTTCGGGCTGATGTCTTAGGCTTCGCCGTTGCATCAAACCCGTTTTTCCCGGCTTCGTCCTTTCCGGACGAAGCCGGATGTCCGCAGGATCGCGCGCCCGTCTTTTGTTTTCGCGCCGTTCGTCAAACCGTCACGACGATCTTGCCGAATTGTTCGTTCACCTCTCCTGCGGCACGCGCACCCACCCTTCCATCAGCACCCGCGCGCTGCGGCTCATGATGGCCTTGGTGACCGTCCACTCGCCGCCGCTCTCGCTCGCCTCGGCGCCGACCCGCAACGTCCCTGACGGATGCCCAAAGCGCACCGACTCCTTCGCGCCGCCGCCCGCCGCGAGATTCACGAGGGTCCCTGAAATCGCCGCCGCCGTGCCGATCGCCACCGCGGCCGTGCCCATCATCGCGTGATGCAGCTTGCCCATCGACATCGCCCGCACCAGCAGATCGACATCGCCCGCGCCGATGCGCTTGCCGCTCGACGCCACGTAGTCCGCCGGCTTGGCGACGAACGCGACCTTCGGCGTATGCTGGCGCGTCGCGATCTCGTCGAGATGCTTGATCAGCCCCATGCGCAGCGCGCCGTGCGCGCGAATCGTCTCGAACATCGCGAGCGCCTTGTCATCGCTATTGATGGCGTCCTGCAACTCCGTGCCCTTGTAGCCGATCGATTCCGCGTCGACGAAGATGGTCGGAATGCCGGCGTTGATCATCGTCGCCTTCAGCGTGCCGACGCCCGGCACCTGCAGGTCGTCGACCAGGTTGCCGGTCGGGAACATCGAGCCGCCCGCGCCCTCTTCTTCCGCGGCCGGATCCATGAATTCGAGCTGCACTTCCGCGGCCGGGAACGTGACGCCGTCGAGTTCGAAGTCGCCGGTTTCCTGCACGGCGCCATCGGTCATCGGCACATGTCCGATGATCGTCTTGCCGATGTTCGCCTGCCAGATGCGCACGGTCGCCACGCCGTCGCGCGGAATCAGGCTCGGATCGACGAGGCCCGCGCTGATCGCGAACGGCCCGACAGCGGCGGAGAGATTGCCGCAATTGCCGCTCCAGTCGACGAAGGCCTTATCGATCGACACCTGGCCGAACAGGTAATCCACGTCGTGATCGGGCCGGCTGCTTTTGGCGATGATCACCGTCTTGCTGGTGCTCGACGTCGCGCCGCCCATGCCGTCGATCTGCTTGCCGTACGGATCGGGGCTGCCGATCACGCGCATCAGCAACGCGTCGCGCGCGGCGCCCGGCACTCGGGCCGCTTCGGGCAAGTCTTGCAGGCGGAAGAACACGCCCTTGCTGGTGCCGCCACGCATGTAGGTGGCCGGAATCTTGATCTGGGGTTGGTGGGCCATGAAAGTCGTGTCCTGATGTGGGTGGGTGCTATGGCATAGCGCGCCATATCACCCTGTCCCGCGTTGTAGCGTTCGCCGCTTCAAGCGAAGCGATCTAAAAAACCAGCCAGCCTCAAGCCGCCGCCTTCGACGACTCGAGAAAGTCCTGCGCAAAGCGTTGCAACACGCCGCCGGCTTCGTAGATGGAAACCTCTTCAGCGGTATCGAGCCGGCACGTCACCGGCACCTCGACCCGCTCGCCGTTCTTGCGATGAATCACCAGCGTGAGGTCCGCGCGCGGCTTGCGCTCGCCGACCACGTCGAAGGTTTCCGTGCCGTCGATGGCAAGCGTGAGCCGGTTCACACCAGGCTTGAACTCCAGCGGCAGCACGCCCATGCCCACCAGATTCGTGCGGTGAATCCGTTCGAACCCTTCGGCGACGATCGCTTCCGCGCCGGCTAGCCGCACGCCCTTCGCCGCCCAGTCACGCGACGAACCCTGGCCATAGTCGGCGCCGGCAATCACGATCAGCGGCTGCTTGCGCTCCATGTAGGTTTCGATCGCTTCCCACATGCGCGTGACCTTGCCCTCGGGCTCGATGCGCGCGAGCGATCCCGCCTTCACCTTGCCGTCTTCGAGCACCATCTCGTTCTTCAACGTCGGGTTGGCGAAGGTCGCGCGTTGCGCCGTCAGGTGATCGCCGCGGTGCGTCGCGTAGGAATTGAAGTCCTCTTCCGGCAAGCCCATCTTCGCCAGATATTCGCCCGAGGCGCTGTCCGCCAGAATCGCGTTGGACGGCGACAGGTGATCGGTCGTGATGTTGTCGCCCAGCACGGCGAGCGGACGCATGCCCTTGAGCGTGCGCTCACCGGCAAGCGCGCCTTCCCAATACGGCGGACGGCGAATGTAGGTGCTCATCGGACGCCAGTCGTAAAGGGGATTGGCTTTCTCGCCCGTGTCGACGGAAACGGCGAACATCGGCTCATACACCTTGCGGAATTGCTCCGGCTTCACGCTCGACGCGACGATCGCATCGATCTCCGCATCCGACGGCCAGATGTCCTTCAGCGTGACCGCATGACCGTCGGCATCGATACCGAGCACGTCTTTCTCGATGTCGAAGCGGATCGTGCCCGCAATCGCATAGGCCACCACCAGCGGCGGCGACGCGAGGAAAGCCTGCTTCGCGTACGGATGGATACGGCCGTCGAAGTTGCGGTTACCCGACAGCACGGCGGTCGCATACAGATCGCGCTCGACGACCTCCTTCTGGATCACCGGATCCAGCGCACCGGACATGCCGTTGCACGAGGTGCACGCATACGCGACCACGCCGAAGCCCAGTTGCTCCAGTTCGGGCAGCAGCCCGGCCTCTTCCAGATACAGCGTGACCGCCTTCGAGCCCGGCGCGAGCGAGGTCTTCGCCCACGGCTTGCGAGTCAGTCCGCGCCGATTCGCGTTACGCGCCAGCAGGCCGGCGGCGATCATGTTGCGCGGATTGTTGGTGTTCGTGCAGCTCGTGATCGCGGCGATGATCACCGCGCCGTCCGGCATCAGGCCCGGCTCGTTCTCCACCTTGCCGCTGATGCCGCGCGCCGCCAGTTCCGACACCGGCAAACGGCGATGCGGATTGGACGGGCCGGCCAGCGTGCGCACCACGGTCGACAGATCGAACGTCAGCACGCGTTCATACTCGGCATTGACGAGGCTGTCCGCCCACAGGCCCGTTTCCTTCGCATACGTTTCCACGAGTTTGACGAGTTCGTCATCGCGGCCGGTGAGTTTCAGGTACTTGATGGTCTGCTCGTCGATAGAAAACATCGCGGCCGTGGCGCCGAATTCGGGTGCCATGTTGGCGATGGTCGCGCGGTCGCCGAGCGTCAGCTTGGCCGTGCCTTCGCCATAGAACTCGAGGTACGCGCCGACCACTTTTTCCTTGCGCAGGAATTCGGTCAACGAGAGCACGACGTCGGTCGCCGTGATGCCTTCAGCCGGCTTGCCCGTCAGTTCCACGCCGACGATATCCGGCAGGCGCATATACGACGCGCGGCCCAGCATCACGCTTTCCGCTTCGAGCCCGCCCACGCCGATCGCGATCACGCCGAGCGCGTCCACCATCGGCGTATGCGAGTCGGTGCCGACCAGCGTATCGGGAAACGCCACGCCGTCTTTCACCTGCACCACCGGGCTCATGCGCTCCAGGTTGATCTGATGCAGGATGCCGTTGCCCGGCGGAATCACGTCGACGTTCTTGAAGGCGCGCTTGGTCCAGTTGATGAAGTCGAAGCGGTCTTCGTTACGGCGGTCTTCGATCGCGCGGTTCTTCGCGAACGCATCCGGGTCGAACCCGCCGCACTCGACGGCAAGCGAATGGTCGACCACGAGCTGCGTCGGCACCACCGGATTGACCATCGCCGGATCGCCGCCTTGCGCGGCAATGGCGTCGCGCAGGCCGGCGAGGTCGACGAGAGCGGTCTGGCCGAGAATGTCATGACACACCACGCGCGCCGGGAACCACGGGAAATCCAGCTCGCGCTTGCGTTCGATGATCTGCCTGAGCGACGCGGTCAACGTGACCGGATCGCAACGGCGCACAAGGTTTTCGGCCAGCACGCGCGACGTGTACGGCAGCTTGTCGTAAGCGCCGGGCTGGATCGCGTCGACCGCGGCGCGCGTGTCGAAGAAATCGAGCTGGGTGCCGGGAAGGCGTTTGCGGTTTGCAGTATTCATGGCGTAGGGGACAAAACAGTAATGATCCGGGGACGATGGCGGCGGCCGATCACGATCGGCGGCCCCTTTTTAATGACGTTTCCCTGGCGAGCCAGTCAGGCAGTACGTGTAGTTTAGCTTGCGGCAGCGTGCCGGTCGGGTTTGCGGCCGGCCGTGTCAATGCGCCGCAAAAAACGGCCTTGGCCCGGGGTTTCAGCGAGCCAAGGCCCAACTTCATTGCGCCGCGCTCTTTAGACGCAATGGAGGAGAAACGCTTGCATTCGCGCGGCTACGCGCTCACGCGTCCGATGGCGATGAATACGCCTCAAGCGCGTTTCGCGAGCGGCACGAACGGCAGATCGTCG
>NZ_JAQQEK010000037.1:0-79570 GCF_046027355.1 Paraburkholderia sediminicola
GCCAACCCACAGCGCCAACCCACAGCGCCAACCCACAGCGCCAAACCCACAGCGCCAAACCCACAGCGCCAAACCCACACCGCCAAACCCACACCGCCAAACCCTCGGCCCCACCAGCCATCTTTCCACCCGCGGCCCATTGCCGCACCACCCGCGCCACATCCCCCTAACCCCCAACGCGCACCCGCAAACGTTCGCGCCCCATCTTTTTCGCCTAATCTGTAGAGCGACGCCCCGAACGTCGCGAAACCGGCAATTTCTCCGTTCAAGCGCCTTTCAGGCCTGTAATCCCACTGTCACATCCGTTTCACGGTCAGTCACGTTACTGTCACAAAGAGACCCTAAGCTTCGCGGTGTTCGTGTTACTCGCTCACACCGCTCACACCTTTGGAGGTCTCATGAAATTGATGCAAACCGTGTTCGCTGGCGTCGCTGGCGCGCTTTTCGCGATCGCAGCGCAAGCCGCAGACATCACCGGCGCGGGCAGCACCTTCGCAGCACCGATTTACACGAAGTGGGCCGATTCGTATCAGAAGTCCGGCGGCGGCAAGGTCAACTATCAAGGCATCGGTTCGTCGGGCGGCGTGAAGCAGATCGTCGCGAAGACCGTCGACTTCGCCGGTTCGGACGCGCCACTGAAGGACGACGAACTCGCCAAGGAAGGCCTGTTCCAGTTCCCGACGGTGGTCGGCGGCGTGGTGCCGGTCGTCAACGTGCCGGGCGTGAAGCCGGCTGAACTGACGCTGTCGGGCGAAGTGCTCGGCGACATCTACCTGGGCAAGATCAAGAAGTGGAACGATCCGGCGATCGTTGCGCTGAACCCGAAGGTCAAGCTGCCGGATACCGACATCGCCGTGGTTCGCCGCGCCGATGGTTCGGGCACCAGCTTCATCTGGACGAACTACCTGTCGAAGGTCAACGCGGACTGGAAGACGAAGGTCGGTGAAGGTTCGACGGTCAACTGGCCGACGGGCACGGGCGGCAAGGGCAACGACGGCGTCGCGGCCTTCGTGCAACGTCTGCCGGGCGCAATCGGCTACGTGGAATGGGCGTACGCGAAGCAGAACCACATGACGTATGTCGCGCTGAAGAACTCGTCGGGCACGGTGGTCGAGCCGAAGACGGACACTTTCAAGGCAGCGGCTGCAGGCGCGGACTGGTCGAAGTCGTTCTACCAGATCCTGACGAACGAACCGGGCAAGAACGCATGGCCGATCGTCGGTGCGACGTTCGTGCTGTTGCACACGGCGCAGGACAAGCCGGCGCAAGGCACCGAAACGCTGAAGTTCTTCGACTGGGCGTTCAAGAACGGCACGCAAGCCGCAAACGATCTGGACTACATCTCGCTGCCGGATTCGGTCGTGGCGGAAATCCGCACGCAATGGAAGGCGAAGGTGAAGGACGCTTCGGGCAAGGCAATCGCCGAGTAAGAGAAGCAATGAGCACAGCGCTCAGCATCCGTAGTACGTAACACGTTGGCCGTCCTCAAGCGAGGACGGCCAATGGCTTTAACCACCGGCATTACCGGCCGCACGACACGTGTCATACGGCAACTGGAAACAGGTCCATCAGGCTCTCATGTCCGATATCCAATTAGCGTCCGGCGCGAGCAGGTCGACCCCGCCCGGCAGCGCGTCGCAGCAGAAAGCGCCTAGCCGCGCCGGCGACGTGATCTTCGGCGGTCTCGCGCGCCTTGCCGCCATCATCACATTGCTGTTGCTCGGCGGCATCATCGTTTCGCTGATCGTCGCGTCCATGCCGTCGATCAAGCAATTCGGTCTCAGCTTCCTGTGGACCGCCGACTGGGATCCACCCAGCAAGCAATTCGGCGCCCTGGTGCCGATCTACGGCACGATCGCCACGTCGATCATCGCACTCATCATCGCGGTGCCTGTCAGCTTCGGCATCGCGCTTTTCCTGACTGAACTCGCGCCCGCTTGGCTGCGCCGGCCGCTCGGCATCGCGATCGAACTGCTCGCCGCGATTCCGTCGATCGTGTACGGCATGTGGGGTCTGCTGGTGTTCGCGCCGATCTTCGCGACGTGGTTCGAAAAGCCGCTCGGCGCGGTGCTCGGCGGCATTCCGGTCGTCGGGGCACTGTTTCAGGGCGCGCCGATCGGCATCGGCATTCTGTGCGCGGGTGTGATTCTCGCGATCATGATCATCCCGTACATCGCCTCGGTGATGCGCGACGTGTTCGAAGTCACGCCGGTCCTGCTGAAGGAATCGGCGTACGGCATTGGCTGCACGACGTGGGAAGTGATGTGGAAGATCGTGCTGCCCTTCACCAAGAGCGGCGTGATCGGCGGCGTGATGCTGGGTCTGGGCCGCGCGCTCGGCGAGACCATGGCTGTCACGTTCGTGATCGGCAACACCAATCTGCTCGACAACGTGTCGCTCTTTTCACCGGGCAACAGCATTACGTCGGCGCTCGCCAACGAATTCGCCGAAGCGGATCCGGGCCTGCATACGTCGGCGCTGATGGAACTCGGCCTCATTCTGTTCGTGATTACTTTCGTCGTGCTGGCGATCTCCAAGGTCATGCTGCTTCGCCTCGAAAAAGGGGAGGGCGCGAAATGAGCCAGCCCACTTTGAATATGCCGGGTTCGAACGACGCCGTCGCGCTCGAAGCCATGCGCGTGCGCCTGCAAGGCCGCCGCCGCATGAAGAACGCGATTGCGCTGACCATGTCGCTCGCCGCGATGGCATTCGGTCTGCTGTGGCTGATCTGGATTCTGTACACGACCTTGCGCCTCGGTATCGGCGGCTTGTCGGTCGAACTGTTCACGCAATCGACGCCGCCGCCGAACACCGATGGCGGCGGTCTCGCCAACGCCATCGTCGGCAGCCTGATGCTGGTTGGGCTAGCGACTTTCGTCGGCACGCCGATCGGCATTCTGGCGGGCGTCTATCTCGCCGAATACGGTCAGAAGGGCTGGCTCGCGAGCCTCACGCGCTTCATCAACGACATTCTGTTGTCGGCGCCGTCGATCGTGGTGGGTCTGTTCGTCTACGCGCTGGTTGTCGCGAAGATGGGTCACTTCAGCGGCTGGGCCGGTGTGTTCGCGCTTGCCTTGCTGCAGATCCCGATCGTGATCCGCACCACGGAAAACATGCTGAAACTGGTGCCGAACGCACTGCGTGAAGCGGCTTTCGCACTCGGCACGCCGAAGTGGAAGATGGTGCTGTCGATCACGCTGAAGGCGTCGATCGCGGGTATCGTCACCGGCGTGCTGCTCGGCGTGGCGCGTATCGCAGGCGAAACCGCGCCGCTGCTCTTCACGGCGCTGTCGAATCAGTTCTTCTCGATGGACATGGGCCAGCCGGTCGCGAACCTGCCGGTCACGATCTACAAGTTTGCGATGAGCCCGTTCGCGCAGTGGCAATCGCTCGCGTGGGCCGGCGTCTTCCTGATCACGCTCGCGGTGCTGGGACTGAACATCCTCGCGCGCACGATCTTCTCGAACAAGTAAGGGCGGAGTGTAATCCGATGAATATGGCAGAAACTCAACTCAATCCGATCGCGCGTCCCACTGCGCCCGCCGGTTTCGATCCCGCCCAGAGCGGCCAGTCGCAGGCGTCGTCGCGCCCGAAGATCGAGATCAACGACCTGAACTTCTTCTACGGCAAGTATCACGCGCTGAAGAACATCAATCTGCAGATTCCCGAAGGCAAGGTGACCGCGTTCATCGGCCCGTCGGGCTGCGGCAAGTCCACGCTGCTGCGTACGCTGAACAAGATGTACGCGCTCTATCCGGAACAACGCGCCGAAGGCGAGATCCTGATGGACGGCGAAAACCTGCTGACCTCCAAGCGCGATATCTCGCTGCTGCGCGCGCGGATCGGCATGGTGTTCCAGAAGCCGACGCCGTTTCCGATGTCGATTTACGACAACATCGCGTTCGGCGTGAAGATGTTCGAAACGCTGCCACGCTCGGAAATGGACGACCGCGTCGAATGGGCGCTGACCAAGGCCGCGCTGTGGAACGAAGTGAAGGACAAGCTCGGTCAGAGCGGCTACGGTCTGTCGGGCGGCCAGCAGCAGCGTCTGTGCATTGCGCGCGGTATCGCGATCCGTCCGGAAGTGCTCCTGCTCGACGAACCGTGTTCGGCGCTGGACCCGATTTCGACGGGCCGTATCGAAGAACTGATCGCCGAATTGAAGAGCGATTACACGGTGGTGATCGTCACGCACAACATGCAACAGGCGGCCCGCTGTTCGGACTACACTGCCTATATGTACCTTGGCGAGTTGATCGAATTCGGCGATACCGAAAAGATCTTCATCAAGCCGGTCCGCAAGGAAACCGAGGATTACATCACTGGCCGCTTCGGTTAACACGCCGAGCAAAACAAGGGAGTACGACATGTCCGACAAACACCTGTCCAGCCAGTTCGACGCCGACCTGAATCTGGTTTCCTCCAAGGTGCTCGAAATGGGCGGCCTGGTCGAATCGCAGATCGTCAAGGCCATGCAGGCGCTCAACGAATTCGATCTCGACATCGCCGAACAGGTGATCGCCGCGGAAGAGCGCCTGAACAAGATGGAAGTGGAAATCGACGAAGAGTGCAGCAACATCATCGCGCGCCGTCAGCCGGCCGCGCGTGATCTGCGTCTCTTGATCGCGATTTCGAAGACCATCACGAATCTCGAACGCGCCGGCGACGAAGCCGAAAAAATCGCCAAGCGCACCAAGCGTTTGATGGAAGACGGCGCCTCGCGCACCATCAACATCGCCGAAATCAAGTTGTCGGGCGAGATGGCGGTGTCGATTCTGCGCCGCGCGCTCGACGCGTTCGCGCGCCTCGACACGGTCGCCGCCGCGCAGATCGTGCGCGACGATAAAGCGATCGACGAAGAATTCCGCGCCTTCGTGCGCAAGCTGATTTCGTACATGACGGAAGATCCGCGTTCGATCTCGGTGGGCCTCGACTTCCTCTTTATCGCCAAGGCGATCGAGCGGATCGGCGACCACGCGAAGAACATCGCCGAATTCATCATTTACATCGTCAAGGGCACGGACGTGCGGCACAAGTCGCGCGACGCGCTCGAACGCGAAGCACTCAGTTAATCCAGATATAAGGACCAGAGGTGCCGATGCCCAGCAGCATTCTCGTCATTGAAGATGAGCCCGCCATTTCCGAATTGATTTCGGTCAATCTTCAACACGCCGGACACTGCCCGATTCGCGCGTACAACGCGGAGCAGGCGCAGAACCTGATCAGCGACGTATTGCCCGACCTCGTCCTGCTCGACTGGATGTTGCCGGGAAAATCGGGCATCGCCTTCGCGCGCGACTTGCGTAACAACGAGCGCACGAAGCATATTCCGATCATCATGCTGACCGCGCGTGGCGACGAGCAGGACAAGGTGCTCGGCCTCGAAATCGGCGCCGACGACTACGTCACCAAGCCGTTCTCGCCGAAAGAACTGATGGCGCGCATCAAGGCGGTGTTGCGCCGCCGCGCGCCGCAGTTGACCGAAGACGTGGTCGCGATCAACGGTCTCAAGCTCGATCCGGCGACGCACCGCGTGGCCGCGCATGCGGAAGGCAGCGAGATCAAACTCGATCTCGGCCCGACGGAATTCCGGCTGCTGCACTTTTTCATGACCCACCCGGAGCGCGTGCACAGCCGCACGCAACTGCTCGATCAGGTGTGGGGCGATCACGTGTTCGTCGAAGAGCGCACGGTGGACGTGCATATCAAGCGCCTGCGCGCGGCGCTCAAGCCGGCCGGGTGCGATGCTATGATTGAGACGGTACGCGGCAGCGGCTACCGGCTTGCGAAGAGCGCCTGACGCTCGCTCACCGGTCGCGGCGTTCGAGTCCGCGTCGGATACGTCATCTTCGCAACGATAGGCGCCGCGATTTCCATCACGGCGCATGGGCTTTTCTCTTCGATCGCTAGACCATGAACATCATCTGGGCGCGCTCCATCGTGTCGGTCGTGCTGCTGGCTGTTCTGTGCGTGGTGGTCGGCGCACTCGTGAACGTCAAGGCAGCGCTCGTCCTCGCGATTGTCATGCTGCTCGCGCAGAGCCTTTTCAGCACCTTTCATAAACAGCGTTTGTGGCGTTTGCTCGACGCGCCGGTTTACGGCGAAGTGCCGAGCGCCCCCGGCATCTGGGGCGAAATCTACTACCGTCTGCACAAGCTCGCGAAGCGCTGGCACGCCCAGGTACGCTCGGTCGAGCAACAGCATTCGCGCTTTATTCAGGCGATCCAGGCCTCGCCGAACGGCGTGGCGATGCTCGACGATCACGATCAGATCGAGTGGTGCAACGCGATCTCCGAACTTCATTTCGGCCTGGACGCGAAGCGCGATCTGCGCCAGCACATCACGCATCTGGTGCGTCAACCGGACTTCGTTCGCTATCTGAATTCGCATCGCTACGAAGAAATGCTGATCATGCGCGGCATGGGCGACAAGCGTCAGAACGTGCTGTCGGTGCAGGTATTTCCGTACGGCGAAAACCGCAAGCTGGTGCTCTCGCAAGACATTACCGAACTCGAGCGGACCGACGCGATGCGGCGCGACTTCGTCGCCAACGTTTCGCATGAACTGAAGACGCCGCTCACGGTGCTCTCGGGTTTTCTGGAGACCATGCGCGAGTTGCCGTTGAGCGAAGCCGAACGTTCGCGCTATCTCGAACTGATGGAGCAGCAGGCTTCGCGCATGCGCCATATCGTCAGTGATCTGCTGGTGCTCGCCAAACTCGAAGGCGACAACAAGCCGCCGAGCGACCAGATGATCGATATGCGCGCGGTGTTGCGGCATCTGCGGGACGACGCGGAAAACCTGTCGAGCGATCATCACAAGATCGTGTTCGATGCCGATGAAGGGCTCACCGTCACCGGCGTCGAAACGGAAATTCTCAGCGCGTTCGGCAATCTCGTCACGAACGCGATTCGCTACACGCCGGATGGCGGCGCGATCAAGGTGGCTTGGCACGCGCAAGGTGGCAATGCGGTGTTTTCCGTGACGGACAGCGGACTCGGCATTCCCTCTGCGGACATTCCGCGGCTGACGGAGCGTTTCTATCGCGTCGATCGCAGCCGTTCACGCGACACCGGCGGTACGGGCCTCGGCCTCGCGATCGTCAAGCATGTGCTGCAACGTCACGATGCGCAGCTCGATGTGAAGAGCGAAGAGGGACGTGGCAGCACGTTCACCGTGCGCTTCCCGGTGTATCGCACGGCGCGCCGGCAGCCTGCGCCGGCTTGAACGTCAACACATCGGCCTGAAAAAAAGCCCGCACGTAGTAGCGGGCTTTTTTACGCGTGTCGCGGGCTCGCAGAAGCGAGCGCAATCGCTAGCGCGTTACGAACAGAATTTCCCAAGCAGGCTCATCTGCGCGTTGCGCGAGGACTTGCCCGGCCGGCGACGCCGGTAATGGCCGTCGCTTTGCATGAGCCACGCAGACTGATTGTCACCGAGAAATGCTGACAGGCCTTCAGCGATCACACGCCGCTTCAGACGGCGGTTATTGATCGGGAAAGCGACTTCCACGCGCCGGAAGAAATTGCGGTCCATCCAGTCGGCGCTCGACAAATAGACCTGTTCCTTGCCGCCGTCGTAGAAGTAGAAGATGCGGTGATGTTCAAGAAAGCGCCCGACGATCGAGCGCACGGTGATGTTCTCCGAAAGCCCAGCCACACCCGGCTGCAACGAACACACGCCACGCACGATCAGATCGATTTTCACGCCGGCCTTCGCGGCTTCATACAATTCGGCGATCACCGTGGGTTCGAGCAGCGCGTTCATCTTCGCGACGATGCGCGCTTTCTTGCCGGCGCGCGCATGCTCGGCTTCGGCGCGAATCGCTTCGACCAGTTTCGGATGCAGCGTGAACGGCGATTGCCACAACTCATGCAGCTTCAGTTCTCCGCCGATGCCGGTCAACTGCTGGAACACGTGATGCACGTCTTCACAGATTTTCTGATCCGCGGTCATCAGGCCGAAGTCGGTGTAAAGACGCGCCGTACGCGGATGGTAGTTGCCGGTGCCGAGGTGCACATAGCGCTTGAGCGTGGTCTTGCCGCCCACCGACACGCGCCGCACGATCAGCATCATCTTCGCGTGGCACTTGTGGCCCACCACGCCGTACACCACGTGCGCGCCGACCGCTTCGAGCTGCGAGGCCCAGTTGATGTTGGTTTCCTCGTCGAAGCGCGCGAGCAGTTCGACCACCACCGTGACTTCCTTGCCGTTGCGTGCGGCTTGCATCAGCGCGTCCATCAGCGGCGAATCGGTGCCGGTGCGATAGATGGTCTGCTTGATCGCGACCACGTTCGGATCCTTGGCCGCTTGCAACAGCAGCTCGAGCACCGGCTGAAAGCTCTCGTACGGATGATGCAGCAGCACGTCGCCCTGATCGACCACGTCGAACATATTGGCGCTGTTGGCGATCTGCGACGGAATCGCGGGAATGTGCGGCACGAACTTCAGATCGGGGCGGTCCACCATCTCCGGTAATTGCATGAGCCGCACCAGATTGACGGGGCCGTCTGCGTAATAGCAATCCTTGTTGGAGAGGCCGCTTTCGTCGAGCAGGCGCCGCACGACATGCGTGGGCGTTTCCGCCGACACTTCGAGCCGCACCGCGTTGCCCAGATGCCGCGCCGGCAATTCGCCCTGCAACGCGACACGCAGGTTGGTGATTTCATCTTCGTCGACGAACAGTTCGCTATTGCGCGTGATGCGAAACTGATTGCAACTGCGCACGACGAGGTTCGGAAACAGCTCACCGACAAAGCGCTGCAACAGCGAGCTCAGCAGCACGAAGCCATGCGGATAGCCCGACAGGTCTTGCGGCATGCGCACGAGCCGCGGCAGCGCGCGCGGTGCCTGCACGATGCCCATCATCGCCTGACGGCCGAACGCGTCCTTGCCTTCCAGTTCGACGACGAAGTTCAGGCTCTTATTGAGCACGCGTGGAAACGGATGCGCCGGATCGAGCCCGATCGGCGTGAGCACGGGCAGCAGTTCATCGAAGAAGTAATTGCGCGCCCATTCGGTCTGCGCTTCGTTCCACGCTTCCGTGCCGTGAAAATAGATGCCTTCTGCTTCGAGCGCGGTGAGCACCGTGTCGTGCAGCATGGTGTATTGGCGATGCACGAGCTTCTGCGCGCGTTCGACCACGAGGTCGTACACGTGCTGCAGCGACATACCGTCCGGCGACAGTGCGCCGGGGTTGTCGCGCATCTGTTCCTGCAGTCCGGCCATGCGGACTTCGAAGAATTCGTCGAGATTGCTACTGGTGATGCAGATGAAACGCAGGCGTTCGAGCAAAGGGACGGCTGGGTCGGCAGCTTGTGCCAACACACGCTCGTTGAAACCCAGAATGCCCAGCTCGCGATTCAATAAGGGGTAGCGGATGGACATCGGCAGCGAGAATGGAATGTCAGGAAGAGAGGCGGAAAGACGCTCGGAAATTCTCACAGTATGATGACGTTGTTATGACATTCTCGATTTTTTAATTCTACGCCGTAATCGTCGCATGTCGTCATTATGACGCAGTGGATATGGGACCATTGGGCACCCCCATTGCTGCGAGGTGACATCGTGAGGCCCGGTACGCTTAGAATGGCGTCTTTGAACAGCGCGGCCGGCCAGAAGGCGCCCAAGGCACCGAGTGGATACGCGGCGCCCTCCGCATCCAACGTCGCCGCGCTCGCGCGCATGGAGTCCGCTTACCCGATGGTCAATACTCCGCACCTCCTCGCTGCCGTCGATCTCGGCTCGAACAGCTTCCGGCTGATCGTGGGCCGGGTCGAGGAAACCGACGCGGGCAGCCAGATTTACCAGGTCGATGCCTTGCGCGAGCCCGTGCGCCTTGCCGCCGGTCTATCGCGCGACAAGATGCTCGACCGTGCTTCGCAGGTGCGTGGCTGGGACGCGCTCAAGCGTTTCGGTGAGCGTCTTCGCGACTTCCATCCCGATCACGTTCGCGCGGTCGCCACCAATACATTGCGCATCGCCAAGAATGCCGGCGAATTTCTCGGCGAGGCGCAAGCCGCGCTCGGTTTCCCGATCGAAGTGATTGCCGGGCGCGAAGAAGCGCGCCTGATCTACGCGGGGGCAGCACACTCCGTGCCCGCGAGCCCGGGCAAACGGCTCGTGGTCGACATTGGCGGCGGGTCGACGGAATTCATCATCGGCTCGCATTACACGCCGATCAAGATGGAGAGCCTGTATATCGGTTGCGTGAGCCATAGCCGTGCGTTTTTCCCGGCCGGCAACGTCGACGAATATACGATGCGTCAGGCCGAACTCGCCGCGGGCCGCGAAATCCAGATCATTTCCGCCGAGTACAAGAAGACCGGCTGGGAACAGGCGATTGGTTCATCGGGCACTGCACGCGCATTGGCCGAATTGGTGGAGGCTAATAACTTCAACGATCCGGGCATCACGCACGGTATCTCGCGCGGTGGGCTCGAACGGCTCAAGCGCGCGCTGATCAAGGCGGAGAACGTCAATCGGCTGAAGCTCGTCGCGTTGAAGGGCGATCGCATTCCGGTGCTGGCCGGTGGCCTGTCGATCATGATCGCGGTGTTCGACGAACTCGGCGTCGACTATGTCGATACCACGGACGGCGCGCTGCGCCTCGGCGTGCTGTACGACCTGCTGGGCCGTTCGCAGCACGAGGACATGCGCACGGTGACGGTGGAAGGCTTCATGCGCCGCTATGGCGTGGATCGCGCGCAGGCGGGGCGCATCGGCGAACTCTCGGTGCGCTTCTACGACCAGTTCGCGGAACCCGACGAAGAGCGTCGCACGGAAAACCGCATGTTCCTCGGTTGGGCGGCGGCGTTGCACGAAATAGGGCTGTCGATCTCGCACAGCGCGTATCACAAGCACTCGGCCTACATCGCCAGCAACGCCGACATGCCGGGCTTTTCGCGCACCGACCAGGCGCGGCTCGCCGCGCTCGTGCTCGGTCACGCGGGCAAGCTCGGCAAGCTGTCGCAAACGCGCGAAGTGGAGTGGCCGCTGCTGTTCTGTCTGCGGCTCGCGGCGCTGCTGTGCCGTCGGCGTGCGGACGTCGGCTTGCCGGGCATCTCGGTGGCGCAGGTCAACGGCGGTTACGAGGTGCGCTTGCCGAACGAGTGGGTGGCGAACAATCCGTTGACCGACTACAGCCTGATTCAGGAGGCCGCGGAGTGGGAGAAGGTCGGCATTCCGTATCGTGTGGTTTATACGGACGACTGAGGCATTGCTTACGGCGCATGAATGAGAAAGCCCGGCAAATCGCCGGGCTTTTTTGTGGCCGCTTGTTTCTGATTCGCCGACGCCCATCAAAGCGCGTCACACGAACCAGTCCGCTCAGCGCGGCAGCGCATCGCCGAGGAAGTGGCGAGCGTAACGTGCATTGATATCGGACAAACGGAACAGTGTCAGAAAGTCTGCGGTATTGAAGTCGGGATCCCATGCCGGCGCGCCGCAAATCTTCGCGCCCAGATGCAGATAACCCTTCACCAGCGGCGGCGGTGCCACCTCGGCGCCCGTCTGCAATTCATCGACCGGCAGCGGCGTGTGCGGAAACGCGCGATATTCCGGCGCGGTCAGTGCGTTGTCGCGCAGCGAGCAATACAGATTCGCCGCGTAGTGGCCGCCGTCGACCATCGCCACGCTCGCGCAGCCGAGCATTGTCTCGTAGCCGTTGTGCTTCATGTAGGCGGCGAGGCCCGCCCACAACGACATGATCACCGAGCCACTGCGATAGTCGGGATGCACGCACGAACGGCCCACTTCGACCATCTTGGCGCGCAGGTGCGTCAGACGCGACACGTCGAATTCGCTTTCCGCATACAGGCGGCCGATACGCGCGGCCTGATGCGGCGGCAACGCGCGATACGTGCCGACCACTTTCAACGTGTCGAGATCGCGCACCAGCAGGTGATCGCAGTAGGAGTCGAACGAATCGACGTCGAGACCCGCGGGGCCCGTCAGGCGTGCGCCCATTTCGTCGGCGAATACGCGGTAGCGCAGACGCTGGGCTTCGCGCAGCTCTTCGTCGGTGCGCGCCCAGGTGACTTGCAGGCGATGCTGGGCGGTGACCGTTTCCTCGGCGCGCGGCAGACGGCGCGACTCGAAGATCGAAGCGAGGGGCAGGGTAGGCGTCGGCAGTTCTCGCATGGGGGGTCCTGGTCGAAAAAAGGGAGATTTCTTTTTTCGCCAATGTAGTAACGCCTGGTGACGCTCGCATGGCAAACCCATGACGATTGGATGACTGCCCGTAAGCTGCATGCCTCCGGCTTGTAATGTCCGGATCCGAGTCGGCGAGTGTTGTTTTCGCGCGAAATGTGGGGGCGTGGCGGATTGGATGGGAGCGATTCGAGCGCCGGGACGCTGCGATCCTGGCGGTGTGGGTGAAGCACGTGATCGATGCGAGCGGCCCGGCGGTGTTCGTGCGCCGCGTGGGATTTTATGGGCCGCCGGCCTGGTTGAAGCGAATCCGAATCAGACCAGATCGGGGCTCATGGCGGCGCGCAGCACGGCCTGGTCGTCGCCGTCGCGTTCACGGCTTGCGATCCACCACACGCCGGCTTTCTTCAGCGGCCAGCTCGCGTCGCTATCGCCGAGCAGCCGCGCGGCGACGTGACCGAGCGTCGGTTGATGGCCGACGATCACCACCGTTTGCGCGATGCCCTTGGGCCAGCCGGCGGCGTTGAGCACGTCGTCCGCGCTCGCGTTGGGGGCGAGTTCGCGCACCACGCGGTACTGATCGCTGAGGGTCTCGGCGGTCTGGATGGTGCGCACGGCAGGGCTCGCGAGCACCACGGCGTCGTCGGGCAGCCGGGTGCGCAGCCATTTGGCGACGTTTTGCGCCTGCTTGCGGCCCCGCGTAGTGAGCGCCCGCGCGAGATCGGTGCTGGCGATGTCTTCGGCTTCGGCGTGACGCCAGAGAATCAGATCCATGGGTGTCTCCTTGACTCTGGTTGCGGCGCTTGAGCCTGATCAGGCGTGCGCCAGGTTTTAGTCACTGTCGCACGCGGCCTCGCCAGGCCGCAAGGCGATCGCTCAGGCTGACCGTATAGGCGCTCCGGTATATCGCGAGTGCGAGCCTGAGAGCCCAAAAAGCAAAAACCCGCGAAGCCGGAGGCTACGCGGGTTTCGTATTGCTTTTCGTGGTCGGAGCGAAAGGATTCGAACCTTCGACCCTCTGATCCCAAATCAGATGCGCTACCAGGCTGCGCTACGCTCCGACGAATCCGAGATTCTACGTGGCATTGGGTGCCAGAGTCAATCACGAATTGCGCCGGTGCGAAACGGAGGCTCGAATGCGCGATTCGGCCGCGTTATATGCGTCCCATGAGCAGCAACACGATCACGATGATCAGCACGACGCCCAGCACGCCGGTCGGCCGATAGCCCCAGCCGCTGCTGTACGGCCAGCTCGGTAACGCGCCGATCAGCAGAAGAATGAGCACGATAAGTAGTATGGTTCCGATGGTCATTCGAGTTCTCCCTGTCTGGCCTGAGCCATTTGGTCTGTTGGTTCGGCGCATTCGCGCCGGGACGCTCGACGCGCAAGCTGCGCGCTCCTTGCAGGCTTACATGCAGCAAGGCATGTGCCTAAACGGAAAGTAAGGTCGGAGGGGAGAGGGTGGGCGGTTGGATGCTTCAGTCGTGGCGAGGTGATGCATCAGGGGAAACGGCAGGCAGGAAAAACTTGCGCGCCGAAGGTGAGTGCGGGACTGGCGTCACCACGCAAGCAGTCGACGTGCGAGCGCGGGCTCGCACGTGCGGTGCAGCGTATCAACCGTTTAATTATCCGGAATCGCCGCAGGCGCAGCCTGCAGCAGGGTTTCCGTTCAGTGCCGGCGACGCATCCAGTGCGGCATGTGCTGATGAGTCAGCCAGTGATGCACCATGCCTTCGCCGTCGTGTTCGCGCCGATAGGTTCTCGATTCGTAAATCGACAACACGAGCAGCACGAGCAGACCTATTCCGAGTCCGATCAGACCCGCGATCGTTTCAGCGTCCATGGCAGTCTCCTGTGAGATGCGGCTGTGACTTTATAGTAGCTCACACGTAACGAAATGGGAGGGGCAGGGCTGCTCGCCGCGGCGTCGTGGAATGCGCTTTGCAGGTAGACTCTCGGCGCTCGCGCTTGCCCGGTCAGCGCCGGGCAGCCGCTCTTTCATTCTGCTTCGAGAGACTCCTGTCTATGATCCGCGTTTCAATGATTGCGTTGCTGCTGGTTGCCGGCATTGCCGGCTGTGCAAATGGTCCGTCCGGCCATCACGGCGGCCCGCCGCCGCAAGATCCCGCCGACTACCACGGCGTGCCCACCGACAGCCGTCCTCCCACGATGGTGCCTGCGCCGGCCACACCTTGAGCATCGGCTGACAACGGACTCGGTGACGGGGACGAATAGCGGGAGCGAAGCTCCGGCGCGGGCACGCCGGCGCTTCTGACCCGCGCAGACTTTTCGCGCGGAGAGCGCGGGCTGAGGTCATTCTAGGGCGGGCGTCGCCCGCGATATGTGTGCGCTTGTTTCAAGCCGTAACCGGGTGCCGCGATGCGAAATGGGCGACGCCTGAGCGCTCAAGTCACCGTGCCCGCCATACCGCGCACGACGCCCGGCACATAGCGCGCGAGCGTGAGACCGCGCAGCGCCATGAAGAGCAGCATCGCGGCCCACAGGCCGTGATTGCCGTACAGCGCCAGCAAGGCCCACGACGCCGCCACGAACAGCGCGAACGACACCACCATCGACATCATGAGCTCGCGCGTGCGGGTCGCGCCAATGAAGACGCCGTCGAGCAGAAAGCCCCACACGGAAACCACCGGCGAGAGCGCGGCCCACGGCAGATACATTTCAGCGGTGGCGCGCACGGCGGCCTGATCCGTCAGACGTTCGACGATCCACGAGCCCGTGCCCCAATACACGAGCGAGAACCCCAGCGCGCCGAGCGTGGACCACAACGCCGTCACCTTGATCGCCTGTGTGAAAGCATGCCGGTCGCGCGCGCCGATCGCCGCGCCGACCAGCGCTTCGGCGGCGTGCGCGAAACCGTCGAGTCCGTAGGCCATGAAGGTCTGAAAATTGAGCAGCAGCGCGTTGGCGGCGAGCGTGGCGTCGCCTTGCTTCGCGCCCAGATGCGCAAACCAGCCGAACGACGAGAGCAGGCACAAGGTGCGCACGAAGATGTCGCGATTGAGCACCACCAGCCGCTTGAGCGCCGCAGCGTCGAACAAGGCGGCGCGGTTCAGCGCGGGCAGGCCGCGCGGCCTGCCGTGCCATAGCAGGGCGGCGCCGAGCACGAAGCCGAGCGCATCGGCGGTGGCCGTGGCCGCGCCGATGCCGGCCACGCCCCAATCGAATCCGTAGACGTACAGCAGCACGGCCACGATGTTCACGCTGTTGATGAACACCTGCGAGAGCAGCGCGAGCCGCACCTGTTGCGTGCCGAGCAGCCAGCCGAGCACGACATAATTGCCGAGGGCGAGCGGGGCGGCCCAGATGCGCGCGTGACAGTAAAGCCGCGCGTTGCGTTGCACCGCGTCGCTGCCGCCGATCACGCGCAATGCGTAGTCGATCAGCGGCATTTGCAGCGCCAGCACGACGGCGCCGATCGCGGCCGCCAGCAACAGCGCGCGTACGACGTTGTTGCGCAACTCGGCGTGGTTGTCCGCGCCGTGCGATTGTGCGACCAGACCCGTCGTGCCCATGCGCAGGAAGCCGAAACCCCAGAACACGAAGTTGAAGAACAGGCCGCCGAGCGCCACGCCGCCGAGATACGACGCGCCATCCAGATGGCCGGCGACGGCGGTGTCGACCGCGCCGAGAATCGGCTGCGTCAGATTGGCGAGGACGATGGGAAACGCCAGCGCGAGCACCCGGCGGTGCCAGTGCACAGGGACGGCGGGTGCCGCGGCCGACGTGTCCGCGTCGCGCGCGGCTTCGCTCAATTGCGTTCCTGCACGCACACCCAAGGCGAGACGACGACGGCCCAGAGATCCGGGTCGCGCTCGGTGAAGTCGGCGGCGGTTTCCGCCTGCACGCGCTCGACGAGCCCGGAGGACAGCCATTGCGTGACCTGCGTGGTGTCGTCGCCGGCGATGGCTTCGGCAACGCTCACCAGATCGAGGTCGCGCGCGACACGCAGCAGCATGCCGCGGGCGAAGAAGCGTTCGAGTTCGGGCCAGCCGATCTTGGCGGTTTCGGCGAGCAGCTTGGCGTACAGCGGGCTATGGGTGGCGTCGTTGGAAGTCATCGTAAGCGGGTTCTGACGGGGCCGTTACTATAAACCATCGGCGCGCGGCGCCATCGCGGCGCGCGTTCCGGTAGGCTATGGGTCCTTCGAAATTCATTCTGAACCTTCATGTCACTGGATTCAACGGCGCCGGCTTCGGGCGCCCAAGCTCACGTCGTGAGCGACGCCGCGCTCATGCGCGCCGAGGTGGAGCGACTCGTCGCGGCGAGCCTCGCCGGCAATAAAGCGCCGCTTCATTTCACCGACTGCGATTTCGAAGGCGTGGACCTGTCGCGGCTCGATCTGCGCGGCGCCGAGTTTCATCGCTGCACGATCGTCGAGACCTCGTTTTTCGGCGCGACGCTGTCGCATACCCGGTGGGTCCGTTGCCGTGGCCGCGAGGCGGATTTCGCGTCGGCTGATCTGGTCGACGCGGCGTTTCAGTCGAGCGATCTGAACAACACCAGTTGGCGGCGCGCCAAACTCGCTTCGGCGTCGTTTCACAGCTGCAAGCTGACCGGCGCCAATTTCGAGGCGTGCACGGCGCTGGGTTTGAGCTTCGTCGAAACGCTGCTGGTCGGCGCGCACTTGCGCGGCCTGTCGTTTCGCAAAGCCACGCTGCAACAGCTGGATTTCTCCGATGCCGATCTCGCCGGTGTCGACTTCCGTGAAGCGATCTTCGACGGCGGCAGCCTGAAGGACGCCCATCTGAAGGGCGCGCGCTTCGACGGTGCGGACCTGCGCGAAGCCGACCTGAGCGGCGTCCGGCTCGTGGACGCGGCGCTCTTCAAGGGCGCGACGATCTCGCATGCCCAGGCGGCCGTGCTCGTCACCGAGCTGGGTTTGCGGGTCATGTGAGCGCGCGTGTTTTAGCCGGCCGATTTTAGCCATTCGGCCAGCTTGAACGATTGGATGCCGATACTTATCATTCGATTGGTCGAATCAATAAGCCGCCCGATTTTTCGTGGCACAATTTGTCGGCGGATTTGAATCTCTTTAATATTTTCGCCATTCGCGAATTTTCTTGTGAAGAAATCACTGCTTTAATTGAACCGGTCAATATCGGTTAATAATGCGAAAGAGTGCGGTGGCGCACTAAAGCTACGCAGGACGTAAAGCGTCCGAATCATACTGGATGAGTTAGCCGAAATCGGCCAGCGGCCTTTCCTCAGGCCTTTTGCGGGCGATTTCGGCCGGACGCCTGCTTTGCGCGGTCCGGCGGCCAACGCCGGAGTTTCGAGTCGCGCCATTTGAAACGCTTAATGTGAAACGGCGGGCGTATTTAGCCTGCTTATTTCCGACTTTTCCGGTTCACGTAACGCGGAATCAGTACGCCGCATCACATTGACTGCGAAATTAATATATTGCGCTTGTAAAAGGGGATTGTTAGATTTCGTTCTGGCGCATGGTGAACCGGTCCTTTGCCGATATGCGCCGAACCCCCGTTAGCCCGGCCTCGTGCCGGGCTTTTTTTTCGCCGCGCTCATGGTCGAGTCACGTGCGAGTCACTGCGGATTCACATGGGCAGTGGATCATGAAAACTTACTTTCCCTTTCCCGAGCATGAGCGCGTTAATCATTTTCCTCGGCATCTGCCCGGTTGCGCTCGGCGTGCTGATCGCCTTCGCCGCGCGCATCGATCCGCGCTCAGGACGCTGGCGCCGCCGCTAGTCCGGGCGGCGGCACGCGTGGCGTCGTCTTATTGCTTGCAGCGAACCACCATCGACCGGTTCTTCACGTTCGCGCCGAAGATACCGCCGACCGTTCCGCCCGAGGTCGCGCCGTTGTCGACGTCTTTCGACACCACGTCGTAGCCGTAATTGCCGCAGACTTCGCCCGCGCGTTTGTAGCACTCGGCCCAGCTCGAGCTTGCGTCGCTGCCGCTGCAGTTGATCGCAAAGCCGGTGTCGCCGTTCGGCAGGTAGGTCATGGTGGTGGTGCTGGAGCAGCCGCCGAGGCTGCCGAGTGTCGCCAGGCCGAGACCGATCGCCGCGGCCGTCGCGACGGACGCAAATGCGCTCTTCATACAGATTCCTTACAGATAAACGGTGGAAGACGTGACGCGAAGCCACGTCGTGTCCTGATTGAGCCTTTTATAACATGCCGGGTTCCCTCGGCTGCGGTTGCAGGGCGCGTGCCCGGCAACGGACGGCGCGAGCGGCGGGAAAGCACGGATGGCACTGGGAGAACCGAGGGCGGCCGCCGGTGGGGCAGCCAGTGCCCGCTCCTCAGTCGGGCCTCTAGCGGGGCGGCAGCGCCCGCGACGGATCGATTGAACGGCCCTGGTAGCGCAGTTCGAAGTGCAGCATCACACGGTCAGTATCCGTGTCGCCCATCTCGGCAATTTTCTCACCGCGCGTGACCGACTGGCCTTCCTTCACCAGCAGCACGCGGTTGTGGGCGTAGGCAGTCAGATATTCAGCGTTGTGTTTGAGAATCAGCAGATTGCCGTAGCCGCGCAAGCCGTTGCCGGCGTACACCACCGTGCCGGGCGCCGCGGCGATGACGGGCGTGCCCGCTGCCGACGAGATATCGATGCCCTTCGAATTGCCGCCGTCGAAACGCCGGATGACCGTGCCGTCGGCCGGCCATACCAGCGAGATCGTCGAAGCCGGCGCGGCGGACGGCGCGCTATCGGCGGGCGCCGGACGTGGCGTGGCCGAAGCGCTGCCGCTTCCACTGCTGCGTACCGCGCCGCTGGTCGAAGCCGTGCCGCCCGGCGGCGCGACGCGCAGCACCTGGCCGACCTCGATACTGTCCGGATTGGTCAGATTGTTCCAGCGCACGATGCTTTGCACCGGTTGCCGGCTACTGCGCGCGATCTTCGACAGCGTATCGCCCCGTTCCACCCGATAAAAACCCGGTCCCACCGGCGCCGACCCGCACGCGGCGAGCAGTGCCACCAACGACGCGCAGGCGAGCCGTTTCATCATTCTTGTTGTGTTACGCATTGGACCTCGCAAAGCGCTGCCGCGCGCCGATCCCGATCACGCGGCAGGTGGATACAAAGCGCTCGATTCTAACGGTTTTGCGCTGCAACACGCGAAAAGCGGGCAGCGCGGCAGGCTCGCGCGGCGCAGGATGCGGCGAAATGAAGCGAGATTTTTGGCGAAACCCGCTTCGAATTCCGCCTCAAAGCCGGCCGCGCGACTCGGTCTGGAATCCCTGCAATCAACCCAACTTGGCGACGCTGATACGCAGCGCGGCGACCTCGGTCTGGCCCGGTTCGAGCCAGCGCAGACCCATGCCGTTGTGAATCGCGTCCGGCAGTCCGAGCCACGGTTCGACGCAGTAGAAGTCCGACTCCGCGGCTTCGGTCCACGTGGTCACGGCGTACCAGGGCACCGAGCCCGGCCGTTGCAGGTCGATCGTGATGAGCCGGTCGAGACCCGGCGCGACGAGCCGCACCGGCTGATCCGGCGTGCCGACGAGGCAATGGAAGCGGTCATGGATGCGCGCCTCATCGAGCGTGTAGCGCGCTTCGCCCGGCTCGGCGGCGCTGATCGAACCGTCCTCCTGCTGATAGCACCGTTGCGTGCGCGGCAGCTCCAGCGAGGTCTCGCCGCGCTGCGTATGCGGCAGCCTGAAGTAGAAGTGATGGCCGGCGTAGTAGGGCAGCCGCGCGTTGCCGGTATTGGTGGTGGTGAACGTGACGTCGAGCGTGTGCGCATCCACGAGGTCGTAGGCGGCCTCGAAACGGAAGCCGAACGGATAGCCGCCGCGGGTCGCCTCGCTGTCGGTCAGGACCATGCGCAGGCCGGCGCCGTGCACGTCGGCGTGAGCTTCGAACGGCAGGTCGCGGGCGAAGCCGTGCATCGGCAGCTCGCGCACCGTGCCTTGGGCGTCACGCCAGTAGCCGATCTTGCCGTCGACACGATGCCGGCCGAGAAACGGGAACAGCAACGGATTGCCGCCGCGAATCCGCGCGGGCTGGCTCCAGTCGGCATGCTCCGGCCAATGGATGACTTCTTCGCCGTCGATCGTCCACGACATCAGACGGCCGCCGGCTTGCGGCGCGAAACGGAGCACGGAGGCATCCTGGGCGATCTCGAGAATGTCCTGTTGCGGGAAGAGGGGCATGGTCGATGGACTGATGAGTAAGAGGTTGAAGGCAAATGCAAGGTAGCCCGGAGGCGGCGTCATCCTGGCGTGCGAGCGTCGGAATTTGCCGCGCGGCGCCACGCGAGAGAATGATTTTGCGCTGCTTTCCGCTACGGGGAAACCCTTCTGGGGAAATTGCGGGTGTCGCCGCAAGGCCATCCTTGCTGATAATTCGTCTGACTGCCCGGGTAACTTCGACGACCGGGCGAGACTGCCTCAGGAGGCTGTATGGATCTCGCAATGGCAATGGCTGTGACGTTGTTCGGCATGTTCGCGGCAAGCACGGTCTACTTCTTTTACAAGCTCGAACGCTGATCCGGGCATCCCGCATCGTCTTGCTCAGATGGTCAAAGGGCGTCCGGTCTGGCGGATGATTCTTCTGCTGGACACCGCGTAGTTCGCTTCACGTCATTCTGCTGATCCCACAGGGCGGCCATTCACGGCGGCCCGTTTCTTTTTCTGCGCCGTAACAACGGTTTCGAGTTGTGACGCAACGCACAATATTTCCCCGAATACGGTCCAAACGCTTGGCGCTGACATTGCAGCCAGGCATAATCGGTGCGCTTTGAGGCGGCCGTGGATTCCTTATCCGGCGCGCCAGTCCCCGACATTTTCCTTACAAGGACGCCCCGCGTGAACCTGTCGTTTCTCATTTTCCTGAGCGTGCTGCAAGGCGTCACCGAACTGTTTCCGGTGAGCAGCCTCGGCCATACGTTGCTCGTGCCCGCGCTGTTCGGTATGCATATCGACAAACACGCGCCGCAATTGCTGCCGTTCCTCGTCGCGTTGCATCTCGGCACGGCGCTCGCGCTGCTGTGGTATTTCCGTAAGCGCTGGTGCGCGCTGGTGCGCGGCTTCTTCGCGTCGTTCGGCGGCCGCCGCAACGACGACGCGCACATGATGTGGGCGCTCATCATCGGCACGATTCCGGCGGGTCTGGTCGGGCTGCTGCTGGAAAAGCGGCTCGAGCGGCTTTTTCACGACCTGCGGATCGTCGCGATCGCGCTGATCGTCAACGGCGTGCTGCTGTGGTTCGGTGATCGCCTGCAGCGTACGCGTGCGCATCAGGCGCCGGAGAAGCTGACTTTCGGTCAGGCGTTTTTCGTCGGTCTCGCGCAGATCGGCGCGTTGATTCCGGGTTTCTCGCGCAGCGGTCTGACGATGATCGCCGGCAATGCGGCCGGCCTGACGGCGGAGAAGTCGGCGGAATTCTCGTTCCTGCTCGGCACGCCGATCATCTTCGCAGCCGGCGTGCTTGAGTTACCGAAGCTGTTCCATGCGCCGGGCCAACTCGCCGACGCGTTGCTCGGCGGCGTGCTGACCGCGATCGCCGCCTATCTCAGCGTGCGTTTCCTGATGCGCTATTTCGAAGGCCGCGGACGTCTGGCGTCGTTCGGCGTGTATTGCGTGATCGCCGGGATCGTGTTCCTCGGCTGGTTCATGCTGCATCCGCAACCGGTGTGATTGCGTTCGCCATGTCCGTTAGCGCGTGCTGGCGGGCAGGGAACGATCGGTTATAATCCGGGCCCGGCTCAACCTGCCGGGCCCGTTTGTTTTGTGACTGGCACGGCCGGTGTGGCGCGCGGATTGTCTGCCAGGCGCCGGAGTGGATTTCCCGTCTGCGGCACGGTCAGTTAGAATTTCGGTATTCCACGAACCCTGTGGCTTGCAGGTGCACAGGTTCCAATGCCCGAAAGCGGGTTCTCATTGCGGGCGATGCACGTCGTGCAGGGTTGCATCGCCTCACTTCAATACGGCAGTAGCTCAGCTGGATAGAGCATCGGCCTTCTAAGCCGAGGGTGGGGGGTTCGAGTCCCTCCTGCCGTACTTCTCATGTTTGCGAGCGCGCTCGCCGTACCACGCGGCGAGCGTCGCGTATTGCGTCCGCCGCGCCGCGCGCGATCGTCACTCCGCCGGTTTCACATCGATCGAATCGACGCGGTTCGGATAGAACGCCAGATGTTGCGCGATCTCCTTCACCGCCGCATACGGCGACTCGTAAGTCCACACCGCGTTGACAGTCTTTTCGCCGCCCGAGGGAATGCTGTAGTACGCGCAATCGCCCTTGTAAGGACAGTAGGTCGCGTGATCGGTGCGCTCCAGCAGCGTCATCTCGACGTCGTCGCGCGGAATGTAATACACCTCCGGATACGATGCTTCGCGCAGCACGAGGGCCTTCTTCGAATCGGCGATCACCTTGCCGGCGACCGTCACGACCACGCGCGCTTTAGCCGGCTCGACCGTGATCGGATGATCGGGACCGGGCACCTTGATGGTTTTTTCAGTCATGCTGTCGAACTCCTGAATGAGTGGGCAAGCCTGCCACGTGTTGCGGAGGGTATCGAGCCGCCATCGAAGAGACGCTCGCGTCCTGGGTCGAAGCATACGCCGCTCGTGAAAACGCGTCGGACTGCGAGTCCGCGCCGCAGCCATAAAAAAGGGCAGCCGAAGCTGCCCTGTCAAAGTCTCGCCCTCAGGCGGACTGTTGCTTACCGCTTAACGCCGTCCGTCTGAAATCGAACGCCTTCTGCCCTTCGCTCACTGCTTGATGTTCAACGCGGCCGTGAGATCGCCCATCGGCTTGCTGCCGTTGCTGACCAGCGCCGCGTCGCGCGCCGCGATACCCGGCAGCGTCGGCAGCGAGAAGCGGTGCGTGATGAAGCGCAGGATCGACGTGGTGTCGTACTGCGTGTGATCGACATAACCCTTCTTCGCGTACGGCGAGATGATCAGTGCCGGAATACGCGTGCCCGGACCCCAGCGGTCGGCCTTCGGCGGCGACACGTGATCCCAGAAGCCGCCGTTTTCGTCGTATGTCACGACCACCACCATGTTGTTCCACTGCGGGCTCTTCTGCAGATGCGAGATCACGTCCGCAATGTGCTGGTCGCCCGACGCCACGTCGGTGTAGCCCGCGTGTTCGTTCAGGTTGCCCTGCGGCTTGTAGAACGACACTTGCGGCAGCGTGCCGTTGTCGATCGCCTTGATGAACTCCGAGCCGGCCAGACCGCCGTCCAGCAGATGCTGCGAGCGGTTCGCGGTGCCCGGCGCGAGGTCGGCGAAGTAGTTGAACGGCTGATGATGCGGCTGGAAGTTCGGCGCCGTCAGGTTCGCGCCGTAAATCACATTCGACGTGCCGTTTTGCGCCGCCGACACCGCCGCGCCCCACGCGCCGCCGTACCACGCCCACGACACCTTCGCGTTGTTCAGCAGATCGCCGATGTGCTGCTGCGACTGCGCCGGCAGGGTGGTGGCCTGAGTCGGATCGGCGAGATTCGCGTCGCCGCCGGTCGCCGCCTTGTTGCCGCTCGGCTGATACGGCGGCTGCATCGTGTTGATCGCGAAGAAGTCAGGCGTGAGGTTGCCCGAATTCACGTACTTGGGCGGGCCGCTCAATGCCGAAGCGGGCGAGTTGGACGCGAGCTTCAGCGTGACGCCGTCGCTTTCCACCGACGAGATCGAGCTGGCCGCCACGCTCTTGTCCGCGTTCGGATAAGTCGGCGTACAGGCGCAGATCAGCCACTGGTGATTCAGGAACGAACCACCGAACGCACCCATGAAGAAGTTGTCGGCGAGCGTGTACTGCTGGGCGATCTTCCACAGCGGCAGCTTGTCGGCGTCGAGCGTGTAGTGGCCCATCACGAGGCCGCCCGAATCCGCCCACGCGGCGAACTTGTCGTTCTTGCCGCCGTTGATCTGCATCTGGTTCTCGTAGAACCGGTGGTACAGGTCGCGGGTCGTGGCCGTGATCGGCGTGTTGAAACCCTTCGGATCGTCGATGGCGAACGGGCTGTTCGGTAGATTCGCCGTCATGGCCTGCGTGACCACCGGCGTCACGCCGGTTTGCGTCAGGCCGTTCCACACCTGCGGCAGCGTCGCGAGCACGGTGCCGTTGCGATCCACCTGCGTGGCGCTCGCCGCCGTCACGTTCTGCAGACCGTTGGCGCCCGGGAAGTTGCCGTACAGGTTGTCGAAGCTGCGGTTTTCCGCGTAGATCACCACGACATTCTTGATCGACGTGATGTCCGGTTCGTTGACTTTGTCACCGCCGCACGCATACAGGCTCAACGCTGCTGCGATCGCGATAGGCGTCGCGCAGATCAGTTTCTTGTTCATTTGATGTGGTTTCTCTCTCTCGCGTTGGGGACGGGCCATCTGAACTCCTTACACGGATGACCGCGGGCGAAAGTTTGGCAAGGCAATTTGACAGAAAGATGTAATTAATTACGAATCGCTTCTGATTGAAAAATACCGTCGGCTGTATGTCATTTAAACGACATGCGGATGAAATACGCTCGCGGACTTCACTATCGCAAACTCACAACTTTCATATGCGGCCAGGTCTGACGGGGATTCGGAAAATAATGGCTCGGGTCGAGGCGCGGCATGGCGCCGGGCTCGCGACGATGCGCATGCGGCAAGCGACGGCGTTCGCGCTCGCGGCCATGACCTTGGCGCTGGCCGCGTGCGATGCGGGTGCGCCGGGGACGGCAGCCGTCACGAGTGCCGCGGCGAGCACGAGCCCTGGCGTATCGGCTTCGTCCGCGCCGGTGGCGGCGTCGGCCGTGCAGGTGGCCGCCCATGAAGCGGGGCAGTCCCGTGCGCAAGTCTACGAATCCGTGCGGCAGATGACGGCGCTCGGCAAGCAACTGTTTTTCGACGCGTCGCTCTCCGGTTCGGGCAAGCTCGCTTGCGCGTCGTGCCACAGTCCGGACCACGGGTTTTCGCCGGCCAATGCGTTGTCGGTGCAACTCGGCGGCAACGACATGCACCGCACCGGCATGCGCGCCGCGCCGACGCTGAAGTATCTGCAATCGGTGCCGGCGTTCGCCGAGCACTATCACGAGTCCGATGACGAAGGCGACGAAAGCGTGGACGCCGGACCGACCGGCGGCCTGACCTGGGATGGCCGCGTCGACCGTGGCGGCGACCAGGCGCGCATCCCGCTGCTGTCGTCGTTTGAAATGGGCAGCACGCCGGCCAAGGTCACTGCGGCGGTCAAGGCCGCGCCCTACGCCGACGCTTTCCGCGCGGCCTTCGGCGCACACATTTTCGATAGCGACGACGCCACCTTCAAGGCCGTGCTGCAAGCGCTCGAAACCTTCGAGCAGACGCCGGAAACCTTCTATCCGTACACCAGCAAGTACGACGCGTATCTGGCGGGCAAGGCACAGTTGACGCAAGCCGAACTGCGCGGCCTGCAACTTTTCAACGACGAGAAAAAAGGCAACTGCGCGAGCTGCCACATCAGCCAGCGCACCATGGACGGCGCGCCGCCGCAGTTCAGCGATTTCGGTCTGATCGCGATCGGCGTGCCGCGCAATCGCGCGCTGTCGGTGAATCGCGATCCACGTTTCCACGACCTCGGCGCCTGCGGCCCGGAGCGCACCGATCTGAAGGGACGCGCCGAGTTTTGCGGCATCTTCCGCACGCCGACGCTGCGCAATGTGGCGCTGAAGAAGAGCTTCTTCCACAACGGCATCTATCATTCGCTCGATCAGGTGGTGCGCTTCTATGCCGAGCGCGACACGAACCCGGAGAAGTTCTATCCGGTTGCGAAAGGCAAAGTGCGGAAGTTCGACGATCTGCCTCAGCAGTACTGGGCCAATCTGAATACTGATCCGCCGTTCGACCGCAAGCCGGGTGACAAGCCGGCGCTCGACGAAGCTGAAATCAAGGACGTGGTCGCGTTTCTGAATACGCTGACGGACGGATATAAGGCGGGAAGCGGGGCGGCCGATTCAGTGGCCGCGAAGTGAGGCAGGTGACGCGATGGCTGCCGGCGTAGCCGGTCGCTCAGGTCAGAATTAGTGGCCGGCGCTCGCCAGCATGTAATAGCAGCCGACGAGCAGCAGGGCGAAGGACAGCAACAAGCAGGCGACGCCAACACGCGTCAGCAGATTGGGCCAGCGAGCGCGAGGCAATGCGTCCATCCGCACGACGCGCCGCGCGAGTCCCGGATCGCGGCTGATCGCAACCGGCACGAGCGCGACACACAGCAGCGCAAGCGCGATAGCAAAGGTTTCGAGGGCGGAGAGGGTGTGCATGGCGGGGCGTCTTCAGAGTCTGATTGGCGCGGAGGCGCAACCCATCAATCTTAAGAAGGCGTCCTGGTGCTAGGAATGGGAGCTGTCCTAAAATTAGGGCGCTCACTGTGTCCGACGACGCGTGCTTCAGGAAATGGCGCGCGCCGCGTGCCCGTTCTTGCGGCCTGTTCCGGCTGACAGCCCGGCCGTTTCTGGCGGTCCCTTCGAGGGGGACATGCTATGCTTTTGGGGTCCAGATCACGAGACGCCATGCGCGCTCGAGATCGCCGAATACTTTCGAGGAGAACCCTTCATGTCGATGCGAACCCGTGTCCTGTCTCAACTGACCGCCGGTAGCCTGTTGCTGGGTGGTGCGATCGGCGCGCAAGCTGCGAACCTCGGTTTTCTGAACGACACGCCGATCAGCTACATGAAGCAGCGCGACGTCGACTCCGTCAAAAAGGCGGTCATCTCCGCGCTGAACGACAAGCAGGACGGCGAAACCGCGAACTGGGTCAACGAAGGCACGGGCAACAGCGTGAAGATCGACGCTGCGATCACAATGGCCAGTACGGCCAAGGACGGCGATCGCACCTGCCGCGACGTCGGTGTCGTGCTGAATGCCAAGGGGCAATCGATGACCCTGCGCCCGCAGTTCTGCAAGCAGGGTAGCGGCACCTGGCAATTGCAGAAAAAGCACTGAGCATGCAGGCCTCGATGGTGGCGCGCGCCGGTCTGCAACTGGTGCGGCTCGAAGCCGTGCGCGTGCGTGTTGGTGGATCGTTGCGTTTGCTTGAAATGGCGTGGCGATGAGCACGCGGATTATTTCGTGCGGCATCGTCTTGCTCGACGCGGACGGCCGCGTGCTGCTCGCGCACGCCACCGAAACGTCGCACTGGGACATTCCAAAAGGACACGGCGAGGAAGGCGAGCCGCCGCACGTCACGGCGCTGCGCGAGATGGTCGAGGAGACCGGTATCGCCATCGAGCCCCAGCGTCTGAAAGATCTCGGCCGATTCGTCTACCGTCGCGACAAGGACCTTCATCTGTTCGGCGCGCGTGCCATCGCCGATGAACTCGATCTGAGCGTGTGCACCTGCACGTCGCTCTTTCCGCGCCGCTCCGACGGCACGCTGATTCCCGAAATGGATGCCTACCGCTGGGCCGCCCCCGACGAAGTGGACAAGTATGCGAGCCGCAGTCTCACGCGGCTCTTTCAGACCACGCTGTCGCTCGCGGAACTGCATCGGTCGTTATAGCTGTGACGAGTCTGGCGACTGCGTGAACCGCCCGACGGTTCAGTCGAGCGCGCGGTCGTTCGGATGCGCGAACAGCGCGCGGTTCTGCTCCGACAGCGGATAGTTCAGATTGATGCCGTGCGGCGGAATGGGTTGCGTGAACCACTGCTTGTACAGACGCTCGGCTTCGCCGGAAGTCTGGCTGCGCGTGATTACGCCGTTGACGAGGGTGCGAAACGGTTCATCGCCTTTGCGGAACATGCACGCGTAGACTTCGTAGCCAAGCGGCGTGCCGGTCACCACGAAATCGTCAGGACGCGGATCGGTCGATTTGAAACCGTACACGATCGGCTCGTCCATCACGAAGGCCACCGCGTGGTCGTCCTTGAGCGCGGAAAAGGCCTCGGAATGATCCCGCGCGCTGGTGATGCGCATGTTCAGATGCTTGTCGGTATTCAGGCGGCGCAGCAGGCGTTCATCCGAGGTGCCCGCGGTCGTCACGACCGCCTTGCCGGCCAGGTCCGGAAAATCCGTGATGCCGCTGTTCTTACGCGCGATCATGCGCACGGCGTACTGGAAGAAACTGTTCGAGAACGCGGCAACGTTTTCGCGTTCCACTGTGTGTGTGGTCGAGCCGCATTCCAGATCGATCTGGTTGTTCAACAACATCGGCGTACGGTTCGACGAGGTCACGGTGATCTCGTGCACCTTCAGTTGCGGCATGCCCAACGTCTTCTTGATCTCGTCGACGATCTGCAGCGCGATGGTCTGCGAGTAGCCGACCGTGCCCTTGCCGTCGAAGTAGGAGAAAGGAATCGACGCTTCACGCACGCCGAGCACGACCACGCCGTCGTCGTGAATTTTTTTCAGCGTGCCGGTGAGTTCATCCGTCTGAGCGGAGCAGGCGAACGACGCCGCGCCAAATGTGGTCAGCGCCAAGAGCGCGCAACGCGCGCCATGGACGAAACGCGCGCCGCGCCCCATGCGCCCCGTTGTGCGCCGGGTACTCGCCCTGCGGCGGGCTGCAACTTTCATCGGACCTCCCGGACTGGCGTTGGCGGATGCCGCGCCGTCACTGTCGATGGAACATGATGCAACAAAACGGCGTGCATCTTTCGATCAAGACGCACGCCGTATCCAACTTCAGATGCGCTGCAAAAGGGTGCGTTCCAGCTTACGCCGGCTTGCCCCAACTGTCGCGCAGACTGACGATGCGATTGAATACGGGCTTACCCGGCTTGGAATCGACGCGGTCGGCAACGAAATAGCCGTGACGCTCGAACTGATAGCGTTGTTCCGGCAGCGCTTCGCGCGCGCCCGGTTCCAGGTAGGCGTTGACCACGCGCTTCGAATCCGGATTCAGCGCTTCGAGGAAATCGCGGCCGCCGGCGTCCGGTTGCGGTTCCTTGAACAGGCGGTCGTAGATACGCACTTCGGCCGGGCAGGCGGCTGCCGCGCTGACCCAGTGGATGTTGCCCTTGACCTTGTAGTTGTTCGCGCCTTCGGTGCCCGATTTGCTGTCCGGGAAGTAGTTGCAATGCACCGCGACGATGTTGCCGTTCTCGTCCTTGTCCGCGCCGACGCATTCGATCACGTAGCCGTAGCGCAGGCGCACCTTGTTGCCGGGGAAGAGGCGGAAGTAGCCCTTCGGCGGTGTTTCGTTGTAGTCGTCGCGTTCGATCCACAGTTCGCGCGAAATCGGAAACTCCCGCACGCCCATTTCCGGATGATGCGGGTGGACCGGCGCATTGCACGGCTCGCTCACGCCTTCGGGGAAGTTGTCGATGATCAGCTTGACCGGATCGAGCACGGCAGCCGTGCGCGGCGCCTTGTCGTCCAGATCGTCGCGCAGCGCGCCTTCGAACACGCTCATGTCGATCCACGAATCGACCTTGGTCACGCCGATGCGCTCACAGAACAACTGGATCGCTTCCGGCGTGAAGCCGCGCCGGCGCACGCCGACGATGGTCGGCATACGCGGATCGTCCCAGCCGTCCACGTGGCCTTCGGTCACGAGTTGCAGCAGCTTGCGCTTGCTGGTGATCGCGTAGGTCAGGTTCAGGCGCGAGAACTCGATTTGTTGCGGCAGCGGGCGCGTGAAAATGCCGGCCTCGGCGAGCTCGTTCAGGATCCAGTCGTACAGCGGACGATGGTCCTCGAACTCCAGCGTGCACAGCGAATGCGTGATGTTTTCCAACGCGTCCGAGATGCAGTGCGTGTAGTCGTACATCGGGTACACGCACCACTTGTCGCCGGTACGGTAGTGATGCGCGAAGCGGATCCGGTAGATCACCGGATCGCGCATATTGAAGTTCGGCGACGACATGTCGATCTTGGCGCGCAGCACGTGCTCGCCTTCCTGGAACTCGCCGGCCTTCATGCGGCGGAACAGGTCGAGGTTTTCCTGCACCGAACGCTCGCGGAAGCGCGACGGCGTGCCGACTTCCGTCGCCGAGCCGCGGTTCGCGCGCATTTCCTCGGCCGACTGGCTGTCCACGTAGGCCTTGCCGCGCTCGATCAGCAGTTCGGCGAACTCGTACAGCTTGTCGTAGTAGTCGCTCGCGTAGTAGAGCTCTTCCTTGCCGCCTTTTTCCCACTCGAAGCCAAGCCAGCGCACGGCGTCGATGATCGAGTCGACGTATTCGACGCTTTCCTTTTCCGGATTGGTGTCGTCAAAGCGCAGATGGCACACGCCGCCGTAGCTGCGCGCCACGCCGAAGTTCAGGCAGATGCTCTTGGCGTGGCCGATATGCAGATAGCCGTTCGGCTCGGGCGGAAAGCGCGTTTCGACGCGCTGGCCCCACTTGCCGGTGCGGTTGTCGTCGTCAATGATGTTGCGGATGAAATTGGATGCCGCTGGCGCGTCGTTGCGTTCGGTATTCATGCGAGAAGGTCAAAGTCTGTCGGGGGCGCGCAATGCGTCCACTTATCCGACAATTCTACCTGACGAGTCCCGTCGCAGCAGGCGAGTGCGGCGTGCAGCCAACGTTTGAGCGGTTTTGACGGCAATTCAGGGGTCAGGCCGGCGCTGTAACAGGAGGTAAAACGGTTTGTTCACACTCGCGCCGGCGACTTAGGATGCGAGCGGCGCGGCTTCGTCCGCGAGGGCTGCGTGGCACGTCCGCGCGGGGTTTCAGGACGCCACAATGGGCCGTATGCGCCCGCGTTCGGGCCATGCCGCGCAGTGCCTGGCCGTCATCGCGGAACATCAACCTGCCGCGAGCGAGAAATCACCGCGCATGGGGCGGCGCACCAGCCGTCTCGCCTCGCCTCGCATGCCCGCCGCCCGATAGTTTCCCGGGGCAGTGCAGCTTGCGCCATGACGCGCAGCGCGTGCACTCGTCGCAGCCGTCCACACAGGCCGCACCGCCCTTTGTCGCCTTGCACGAATTCCTGCCGTTCGTGCACCATGGCGCCCTTAGTTGCCGGAGTTTCTCGGATGTCTGTCCCGACGCACGGCGCGCCTCGCGCGCCTTTCACCTCGCTTTCCCTGGCCCGGATCCTGACGGTGTCCGCCATGCTCGCCGCGTTCACCGGCGTCGTCGTCGCGCCCGTGCCCGCGCTGGCAAAAACGCCACCGCCCAAGGCCGTATTCGACGCATCGGCGGTGGCCGTGCCGGACCGCTACAGCGCGGACACGGCGCAGCAGATCTTCGCCGCCGGCGGCAATGCGGTGGATGCCGCCGTCGCCATCGCCTTCACGCTGGCCGTGACCGCGCCGGACGCAGGCAATCTCGGCGGCGGCGGCTTCATGACCGTGTTCATGGACGGCAAGCCGTACTTTCTCGACTATCGCGAGCGCGCGCCGCAACAGGCGACCCGCGAGATGTATCTCGACGACAAGGGCAACCTGCTGCCGGGCATGAGCGCCGTCGGGCATCGCGCGGTGGGCGTGCCGGGTACGGTCGAGGGCATGTGGGAGGCGCAGCAGCGTTTCGGCAAACTGAAGTGGAAGCAGGTGCTGGCGCCCGCGATTCGCTACGCCACCGACGGTTTCCAGGTCGAGCCGTGGTTGCAGCAACGCCACGACGTGGCGGCGAAGAGCTTCGCCGGCAAGACCAACTTCGACGCCTACTTCTCCAATCTCAAGGCGGGCGTGACGTACCGCCAGCCGGAGCTTGCACAGACGTTGTCGCGCATTGCGAGCGACGGCGGGCGCGAGTTCTACGAGGGCCGCACGGCAGATCTGATCGCCCAGCAGATGTACGGCCACGGTCTGGTCACGAAACAGGATCTGATTCAATACAAGGCGGTGTGGCGCCAGCCGCTTACCGCCGACTGGAACGGCTATCAGGTCGTCACTGCGCCGCCGCCGAGCTCGGGCGGCGTCGGGCTGATCCAGATGCTGAAGATGAAAGCCGATCTGAAGCAGGCGTTCGACGGCCTCGAGCTGAACTCCGTGCCGTACATCCATCTGATCGCGCAGATCGAGGACCGCGTGTTCGCCGATCGCCAGCAATACCTGGGCGATCCGGATGCGTACAAAGTGCCGGTCGGCAAACTGATCGACGACGCCTACCTCGCGCAGCGCGCCGACGAAGTCAAACCCGATGAAGTGCCGGGCGCGGCGCAGGTCAAGCCGGGCCTCGGCGACGCGGCCCCGGAGAAAGCGCAAACCACGCATTTCTCGGTAGTCGACAAGTGGGGCAATGCCGTGTCGAACACCTACACGCTGAACGGAGACTTCGGTTCGGGCGTGGTGGTGGACGGCGGCGGCTTCCTGCTGAACGACGCCATGGACGACTTCGTCACCAAGCCCGCCGGCGCGAGCGCGTCCGGCGCAAGCAGCGCCGAAGTGAACACGGTGGCGCCCGGACGTCGGCCGCTGTCGTCGATGACGCCGACCATTCTGCTGAAGGACAACAAGGTGTCGCTCGTGATCGGCACGCCCGGCGGCTCGCGCATCCTGACATCGATTTTCCAGGTGATGACCGATCTGTACGACTTCAACATGTCGCCTACCGACGCGCTCGCCGCCATGCGTTTCCATCATCAGTTGCTGCCGCAGAAGACGATCTATTTCGAGCCGTATCGTCCGATCACGGGCGAACTGGCCGAGCAATTGCAAGCCAGGGGCTACACACTCGAGGGGCAGTCGTTCAACGGCGACGTGCAGATGATTCGCATCGAGGGCACGACGCCTGAGCCGGCGGCGGATCCGCGCGGCGTGGGTGTGGGGCGCGTGATGCATTGAAGCGCTGATGCGGACTCACGGCGGCGCGGGTAGAACCATCGGCAAAAACAATAAACTGCGAATAACGACCAACAACGGGGAACGCGATGAGCGGACAAAAACAACCAGGCACGCTGGTGCTGCCAGGCTACCAGAACTCCGGTGCCGGCCATTGGCAGACGCGCTGGGAAGCGCTGAATCCGGCATTCGTACGGGTGCCGATGCCGGACTGGGACCACCCTGAGCGCGACGCCTGGTGCCGCACGCTCGACGCCACCGTGGCCGCCGCCGACGCGCCCGTGGTGTTCGCCGCGCACAGCCTCGGCTGCCTCACGACGGCTTTCTGGGCGTCGCAATACGCGAGCGCCGCGCAACTTGCGAAGGTCGCGGGCGCATTGCTGGTCGCGCTGCCCGATCCCGCCGAGGCGCATTTTCCACAGGACGCGCGCGGTTTCGCACCGGTGCCGCTCGAGCGGCTGCCGTTTCCGACCATTGTCGTGGCCAGCAGCGATGATCCCTACGGCGGCGTGCCGTTTTCACAGACCTGTGCGAACGCGTGGGGCAGCCGCTGGATCGACATCGGACCGCGCGGCCATATCAACGCGGACAGCGGGCTCGGCGATTGGGACCAAGGACGCGAGTGGCTGGAGTCGTTCGGCGCGCCAAACCGTCGCTGAGTAACGCCCGCGCTGAACGCGACCAGCGCGCCCCCAGCGGATTCAAATCACCGACTGCCCCCGCAACGCCGCGATCCTCGCTTCGTCATACCCGAGCACGTCGCGCAAAATGCTCTCCGTGTGCTCGCCGAGCGTGGGGGGATGCGCAAGCGCTTCAGGCGGCGTGCCGGTCATATTGATCGGATTGCGCACCAGCTTGACCGTGCCGCCCGACGGATGCGGGAGATCCACCTGTAGCCCGCGCGCCACCACCTGCTCATTCTCGAAGACCTCGCCGAGATCGTTGATTGGCCCGCACGGCACGCCTGCCGCTTCTAGCGCGGCAATCCATTGCTGCTTGCCCTGCAGGCGGACCATGTCCGCGAGAATCGGCACGAGGATCTCGCGGTTGCGCACACGCGCCGGGTTGGTGGCGAAGCGCTCGTCGTCCGCCAGTTCCGGGCGGCCGCCCGCTTCGACGAACTTGCGGAACTGCCCGTCGTTGCCGACCGCGACGATGATCCAGCCGTCGCTCGTCTGGAAGGTCTGGTACGGCACGATGTTCGGATGCGCATTGCCCCAGCGCACCGGCGGCTGGCCGCTCGCCAGGTAGTTCGAATTCATGTTGGCGAGCATGGCGACCTGCACGTCGAGCAACGCCATGTCGATGTACTGGCCTTCACCCGTCCGGTCACGATGGGTGAGGGCGGTGAGCACGGCGATGGTCGAATACATGCCGGTCATGAGGTCGGCGATCGCGACGCCGGCCTTCTGCGGGCCGCCGCCCGGCTGGCCGTCGCGTTCGCCGGTAATGCTCATGAAGCCGCCGATGCCTTGCACGATGAAGTCGTACCCGGCGCGCTGCGCATACGGCCCGGTCTGCCCGAAGCCGGTCACTGAGCAGTAGATGAGGTCGGGCTTCACTTCCTTGAGCGACGCGTAGTCCAGACCGTACTTCTTCAACTGGCCGACCTTGTAGTTCTCCAGCACCACGTCGCTCTGCGCGGCCAGCTCGCGGATGATCCGCTGGCCTTCGGGCGAGGCGATGTCGACGGTGACCGAGCGCTTGTTGCGGTTCGCCGCGAGGTAATACGCGGCCTCGCGCGTGTCCTCGCCGTCAGGCGTCTTGAGGTACGGCGGCCCCCAGTGGCGGGTGTCGTCGCCGACTTCGGGGCGTTCGATCTTGATCACGTCGGCGCCGAAATCGGCGAGAGTCTGCGCACACCAGGGTCCGGCGAGCACGCGTGTGAGATCCAGCACGCGGATATGACTGAGAGCGCCCATATTGGTAGATGTCTCCTATGTAGCCAGGCTGCGCGTAAGGCGCCGCGAATGGAGGCAATCTTAAGCGATTCCCGCGCGCGGGCGCAGTCGGCCGAACGGCATAGGACGAATGACGCGCCCCGCAAAGTCCCGCCATGTCCCACGCCGCCCGCTCAAACCTGGCCGAACGGCCAACCATGCGGGGCGAGCTGCCGCGCACGGGCGCCGATCCCGTATAATCAGTCGTTTAAGAAACAAACAGTTGGCGCATCCCACGATGCCGCCGGTAACAGCCAGGACCGTCCCCCGCCCGCTATGAAAGCCGCCGAAATCCGCGAGAAATTCCTCAAGTTCTTCGAATCGAAGGGCCATACGATCGTTCGCTCGTCGAGCCTTGTGCCCGGCAACGACCCGACACTGCTCTTCACCAATTCGGGAATGGTGCAGTTCAAAGATGTGTTCCTCGGCGCGGAATCGCGCCCGTATTCGCGCGCCACGACCGCGCAGCGCAGCGTGCGCGCCGGCGGCAAGCATAACGATCTGGAAAACGTCGGCTACACCGCGCGTCACCACACGTTCTTCGAAATGCTGGGCAACTTCTCGTTCGGCGACTATTTCAAGCGCGACGCGATCCACTACGCGTGGGAACTGCTGACGGGCGTGTACCAGCTGCCGAAAGACAAGCTCTGGGTGACCGTCTATCACGAAGACGACGAAGCGCACGACATCTGGGCGAAGGAAGTGGGCGTGCCGGTCGAGCGCATTATCCGCATCGGCGACAACAAGGGCGCGCGCTACGCGTCGGACAACTTCTGGCAAATGGCCGACGTCGGTCCGTGCGGTCCGTGCTCGGAAATCTTCTACGACCACGGCCCGGACGTGTGGGGTGGCCCGCCGGGATCGCCTGAGGAAGACGGCGACCGCTACATCGAGATCTGGAATCTCGTGTTCATGCAATTCAGCCGCGACGCCCAAGGCAACATGACGCCGCTGCCCAAGCAGTGCGTCGATACCGGCATGGGTCTGGAGCGTATTGCCGCCGTGCTGCAACACGTGCACAGCAACTATGAGATCGACCTGTTCCAGGCGCTCATCCAGGCCGCCGCGCGCGAAACCGGCGTGAGCGATCTGACCAACAACTCGCTGAAGGTGATCGCCGACCACATCCGCGCGTGCTCGTTCCTGATCGTCGACGGCGTGATTCCGGGCAACGAAGGCCGCGGCTACGTGCTGCGCCGGATCGTGCGCCGTGCGATCCGCCACGGCTACAAGCTGGGCAAGAAGGGTTCGTTCTTCCATCGCATGGTGGCCGACCTCGTCGCGCAGATGGGCGGCGCGTACCCGGAACTGAAGGAAGCCGAGCAACGCGTGACCGACGTGCTGCGTCAGGAAGAAGAGCGCTTCTTCGAGACCATCGAACACGGCATGTCGATTCTCGAGGGCGCGCTGGCCGACCTCGAAGCCAAGGGCGGCAAGACGCTCGACGGCGAACTCGCATTCAAGCTGCACGACACGTACGGCTTCCCGCTGGATCTGACGGCGGACGTGTGCCGCGAGCGCGAAGTGACGGTCGACGAAGCCGCCTTCGACGAAGCCATGGCGCGTCAGCGCGAACAGGCTCGCGCGGCGGGCAAGTTCAAGATGGCGCAAGGCCTCGAATACTCGGGCGCGAAGACCACGTTCCACGGTTACGAAGAAATCGTCTTCGACGACGCGAAGGTGGTCGCGTTGTATGTGGACGGCGCCTCGGTGCAGCAAGTCAGCCACGGCCAGCAGGCTGTCGTCGTGCTGGACCACACGCCGTTCTACGCGGAGTCGGGCGGCCAGGTCGGCGACCAGGGCGTGCTGGCCAACGCGAGCTTGCGCTTCGCGGTGAGCGATACGCTGAAGGTGCAGGCCGACGTGGTCGGTCATCACGGCACGCTCGAGCAGGGCACGCTGAAGGTGGGCGACGTCGTCAAGGCGGAAATCGACGCGGTGCGCCGCGCTCGCACGCAACGCAACCACTCGGCCACGCACCTGATGCATAAGGCGTTGCGTGAAGTGCTCGGTTCGCACGTGCAGCAGAAGGGCTCGCTCGTCGACGCCGACAAGACCCGTTTCGACTTTGCGCACAACGCGCCGATGACGGACGAGCAAATCCGCCGTGTCGAGGAAATCGTCAATGCCGAGGTGCTGGCGAACGCGCCGGGCATCGTGCGCGTCATGCCGTTCGACGAAGCGGTGAAGGGCGGCGCGATGGCGCTGTTCGGCGAAAAGTACGGCGACGAAGTGCGCGTGCTCGACCTGGGCTTCTCGCGTGAATTGTGCGGCGGCACGCACGTGCATCGCACCGGCGATATCGGCTTCTTCAAGATCGTCATGGAAGGCGGCGTGGCGGCGGGCATCCGGCGCGTGGAAGCGATCACGGGCGACAACGCCGTGCGCTTCGTGCAGGACCTCGACGCGCGTATCAATGCGGCTGCGGCTGTGTTGAAGGCGCAACCTTCGGAGCTGACGCAGCGGATCACGCAGGTGCAGGACCAGGTGAAGTCGCTGGAGAAGGAACTGAGCGCGCTGAAGTCGAAGATGGCGTCGAGCCAGGGCGACGAGCTGGCCGGTCAGGCGATCGAAGTCGGCGGCGTGCACGTGCTGGCGGCTACGCTCGAAGGCGCGGACGTCAAGACGCTGCGCGAAACCGTCGACAAGCTGAAGGACAAGCTGAAGAGCGCGGCGATCGTGCTGGCCTCGGTCGAAGGCGGCAAGGTGAGCCTGATTGCCGGCGTCACGGCGGACGCCAGCAAGAAGGTCAAGGCGGGCGAGCTGGTCAACTTCGTGGCGCAGCAAGTGGGCGGCAAGGGCGGCGGCCGTCCGGACATGGCGCAGGCTGGCGGCACCGAGCCGGCGAATCTGCCGGCGGCACTCGCCGGCGTCAAGGGTTGGGTCGAAGGCCAGCTTTGATTCTGATGTGATTGGGCCACGCGGGGCGCCGGAATCTGGGCGTGTCGCGTGGCCTAAGTTTTTTTTGAGGGTCTGGCGTGCGGTAGTGGGTTGGCGCCACACCGCGCCCGTGCAGTCAAAAAATCAGGACGCCCCTTCCGCAGCCGTCGCGGCCTCGGGCAAACTCACGGCATCCTGCCGCATCACCAGCGCCTGCTTCAACGCATTCAGCGCGGACGAAAAGTGCCCGCGTCGCCACACCAGCAGCGTCTCGATCACGCCGATATCGGGCAGCTCGTGGACCGCGATATTGCTGGCATCCGTCTGCAAATTCAGCACCGACCGTGGCGCCACCGCGACCCCCGCGCCCGCGGCCACGCAAGCCACGATCGCGTGATAGGAACCCAGCTCCAGCACGCGCGCCGGCCTCACGCCGTGCTCCAGATACCACTTCTCGATATAAGACCGGTAAGCACAGCCACGCTCGAACGCGATCAGCGTCGACAGCGCAATGTCCCGAACGTCGCGAATCGGGCGATGCCCGCGCGGCGTCAGCATCACCAGTTCTTCCCTGAACACAGGCACCGACTCGAATAATTCGCCGAGCGCAGCCCGGTCCAACGGCGTCGCCACCAACGCGGCATCCACTTCGAATTCACGCACTCGCTCGATCAGCTTGCCGGTCGTGCCGATCTCGAGTTCCAGCGCGACGGCGGGCCACTGCTGGTGATAACGGGCGAGCAGGGCGGGAAGACGCGTTGCCGCGACGCTTTCCATCGTGCCCAAACGCAGCCGCCCGCTCGGACGGTCCTCGCGCACCGCGTGACGCGCCTCGTCGGCGAGCGCGAGCAGGCGCTCGGCGTAGGGCAGCAGCGTCTCGCCGGCGGGCGTCAGCACGAGACGGCGGCCGTCGCGGATGAACAGGTCGGTGCCCAGTTGCTCTTCAAGCTGCTTGATGCGCGTGGTGACGTTCGATTGCACGCGGTTGAGCTTGGCAGCAGCGCGCGTCACGCCGTTTTCCCGCACGACGGCGCGAAAAATGGTCAAGGCGGCCAGATCCATGATTCTCTCTAAACGATGGGTGATATCCGAATTATTCATTTTTCGTGATTGAAAGGTCAAGCTACCATGGATGTAAGCCATCTGATTCGCCGACCGCATTTATCGCCGCCCGCTTATGAACAATCTCGCATCCGCCGCTCACGGCAGCTTCGCCGGACGCCACGCCGCCCGCCACGCGGCGCTTGCCTGCATGGTCACGCTGGCTGTTGCGCTCGGTATCGGGAGATTTGCATTCACGCCGCTCTTGCCGCTGATGCTTCACGGTAGCGCTTTCGGTCAGCCGCAGTTCGATATTCAGCATGGCGGCTGGCTGGCGTCGTTCAACTACGCGGGGTATTTCATCGGCGCGCTCACGTGCGCGGCGCTGCGGATCGAGCCGGCGCGCATGGTGCGCGCGGGGCTCGCCGCGACGGTGCTGTTGACGCTGATGATGGGCGTGACGAGCCAGTTCTGGATCTGGGCGGCGGTGCGGTTCATCGCGGGTGCGGTTAGCGCCTGGACGTTCGTATTCGCGTCCCAGTGGGGCTTGCGGCGGCTCGCCGAGCTTGGTGCGCACGGGTGGGGCGGGGTGATCTACACGGGGCCGGGCGTGGGCATCGTCGGCACGGGCCTGCTGGTCAGCGTGGCCGGTGGGTATGGGGCCACAGTGGGGTGGCTTGGGTTTGGGTTGATTGCCGCGATTCTGTCGGTTGTGGTTTGGCCAGTGTTCGGCGCGGCGTCCGGCAGTGGGGGAAAAAGTCTGCGCGCGCGCATGGTTGGTTCTGGTAGCGGTGATCAGGCGAGTGTTGGCCCGACGAGCCAACGTGTCGCCGGCCAATTCGGCGCGCCGGAACGCGCCGCAACCCAAGGCGCCGGAACCGGCGGCGTTGGAACCTATGGCGCTCAATTCCAAAGTGCTGGAACTCGACACACAGTAACTCAAGGCGCCGGAACCTTCGGCGCTGAAACTCGCGGCGCAGCAACCCAAAGCGCAGCGCCGCAAGCCGCACCAATCCAACACCCCGCCAGCCAACCCACCACGATCCGCGCCGGCCGCCACGCCGCCCCCCACCACGCCGACGCCCTCTGGCTCATCCTCCTCTATGGCGTCCCCGGCTTCGGCTACATCATCACCGCGACGTTCCTACCCGTCATCGCACGTCACGCATTGCCCGGCTCATCATGGCCCGACCTGTTCTGGCCGATGTTCGGCGCGGCGCTGATCGTCGGCGCGCTGCTGGCGGCGCGTTTGCCGGTGCATTGGGACAACCGCACCTTGCTCGCCGGCTGCTATGTGCTGCAGGCGTGCGGTATCGCCCTCGGTATCGTCTGGCCGACGGCGGGTGGTTTCTCATTCGGCAGCATTCTGATCGGCTTGCCGTTCACCGCGACCACCCTGTTCGCGATGCGCGAGGCCCGGCGTCTGCGTGGCGACGACGCTGCCGGTCTGATGGGCTATGCGACGGCGGCCTACGGCGTCGGTCAGATCGTCGGCCCGCTCGTCGCCGCGCCGATCGCCGAGCAGACCGGATCGTTTTCGCCGGCGTTGTGGTTGGCGGCGGGCGCGTTGCTGCTGGGCGCGGCCGGGCTGATCGTCGTCGCGCGCATGCCGCGCGGCCGAGGCCGCATGCCCGATTGCGGCTGCAACTGAGCGCACATCGATAAAGGCGTCGCTGCCCACGCTGCATCCGCCGAAAAACAAATAACCGACGAGCGCACTAAAATGACCGCTTTCCCGTCATCCCAGCGCGCCCATTGCCGGACGCGCCGCCAGCCATGCAACATTTCGCGTCCGACAACTACGCCGGCATCTGTCCCGAGGCGCTCGACGCGCTGATCGCCGCCAACAACAGCGGCCACGAACCAGCCTACGGCGACGATTCCTGGACCAACCAGGTGTGCGACCGTCTACGCGAACTGTTCCAGACCGACTGCGAAGTGTTCTTCGTGTTCAACGGCACGGCGGCCAATTCGCTGGCGCTCGCGTCGCTGTGCCAGTCGTATCACTCGGTGATTTGCCACGAACTCGCACACATCGAAACCGACGAATGCGGCGGCCCGGAGTTCTTCTCGAACGGCTCGAAGCTGCTGACGGCGCCGGGCATCGGCGGCAAGCTCACGCCGGATGCGATCGAAGCGGTGGTCACGCGCCGCGCCGACATCCACTATCCGAAGCCGAAAGTCGTCACGCTGACCCAATCGACGGAAGTCGGCACGGTCTACAGCGTCGAGGAAGTGCGCGCGATCGCCGCGATCGCCAAACGGCGTCATCTGAAAGTGCATATGGACGGCGCGCGTTTCGCCAACGCGGTCGCCGCGCTGGACGTGCATCCGTCGGAGATCACGTGGCGCGCGGGCGTCGACGTGCTGTGTTTCGGCGGCACCAAGAACGGCTTGCCGGTCGGTGAAGCGGTGGTGTTCTTCGACCGCGCGCTCGCGGACGATTTCGCCTACCGCCTGAAGCAGGCCGGTCAACTGGCCTCGAAGATGCGCTTCATTTCCGCGCCGTGGCTCGGTCTGCTCGATAACGACGTGTGGTTGCGCAACGCGCGTCATGCGAACGCGATGGCGCAACTGCTGCAGACGCGGTTGCAGGAAATTCCGGGCGTGAGCATCATGTTTCCCGGACAATCGAACGCGGTTTTTGCGCAATTGCCCGCGCAGGCCGCCAAGGCCATGCGCGCGCGCGGCTGGAAGTTCTACGAATTCATCGGTGCGGGCGGATGCCGGCTGATGTGCGCGTGGGATACACAGCCGGAAACGGTCGAGCGGTTCGCCGCCGAGGTGCGCGAGTTGTGTACGGCGTGAGACCGTGTTCGACCAGGGGCGCTAAAGTGCCGGGCCATTGGCGCGTCGAGATCGCGCGCTAACCTGGGCGCCGACGCGCACCGGCCAGAACGTGAACCTGAGCACGATTTCACGCACCGGCCAGAACGTGAGTCCGAGCACCATTTCGCGCACCGACTAGAACGGCAACCGCAAACCGAGCGTCACCCCCAAAAGCTGCAAGCCATCACACAAGACAAACGGAACGTCCCCTTCGCCATGACCGAACACCGATTTTGCCCACGCTGCGCCACGCCTTTGACCGAGCGCGCCGACGCCGAACACGAAGGCGGCCGCATCCGCCAGACCTGCCCCGATCCGGCGTGCGGCTACGTCCACTGGAACAACCCGCTGCCGGTGGTGGCGGCGATCGTCGAGTACGAAGGCAAGATTCTGCTGGCGCGTAATGCCGCCTGGCAGGAGGGCATGTTCGCGCTGATCACGGGCTTCCTTGAAAACGGCGAGACGCCGGAAGAGGGCATTGCGCGCGAAGTGCTCGAGGAAACCTCGTTGCACGCGGAGACGGTCGAACTGATCGGCGTGTACGAGTTCATCCGCAAGAACGAACTGATCATCGCGTATCACGTGAAGGCGTACGGCACGATTGCGTTGTCGCCGGAATTGCTGGAGTACCGGCTGGTCGAGCCGGCCAAATTGCGGCCATGGCGCGCGGGCACCGGCCAGGCGCTCGGCGAATGGATGCGGCGACGCGGCTTGCCGTTCGAGTTTGTCGAAAGACCGGGACAGTGAGCCGGCCGACACACATGTCGATGAGTCCGCGCTCAGCGAGGAGCGGCATGGCTTATATTTCCTGTCTGACCGTGCGCCGGTAGCGAAGGCGCTCGCGCCGCATGCTGACCGAGTCGCTTCGACGAAACCAACGGCCGCACAACGTTCACGATAACGCCCGAGACAACCCCGCCAGCATGAACAAACCCGCATCCGCCGCGCGCAGCGCCTACCCGCATTTCCTGCCGATCCCCACCCGCTGGATGGATAACGACGTCTACGGCCACGTGAACAACGTCGTCTATTACAGCTACTTCGACACCGTGGTGAACGAGTATCTGATCCGCACCGGCGTGCTCGATTTCGAGCAGGGCGAGACGATCGGACTCGTGGTCGAGACACAGTGCAACTACTTCGCGCCGCTGGTGTTTCCCGACCGGATCGACGCGGGCCTGCGCGTCATACGGCTCGGCACGTCGAGCGTGCGCTATCAGGTCGGTCTCTTCAAGGAAGGCGAGGATCAACCCGCCGCGCAAGGACACTTCGTGCATGTGTATGTGAATCGCGTCACAAGGCGCCCGGTGAACTTGCCCGCCGAATTGCGCGCGGCGCTCGAACCGTTGAGCGTCGCAGAACAGCCGGACTAGGCGCGTGCAGTCGTTCGTCATCAACCTGCTGAACGGCGTCAGTTACGGCCTGCTGCTGTTCATGCTGTCGGCGGGCTTGACGCTGATTTTCAGCATGCTCGGCGTGCTGAATTTCGCGCACGCGAGCTTCTACATGCTCGGCGCGTACGTCGGGTTTTCGGTGGCGGCGCACGCGGGGTTCTGGAGCGCGCTGGTCGTGGCACCCTTTGTCGTCGGGTTGATCGGTGCGGCGTTGGAGCGTTGGCTGTTGCGGCGCGTGCGCGTGCATGGCCACCTCGCCGAGTTGCTGCTGACGTTCGGCGCCGCGTATCTGCTCGGCGAACTGGTCAAGCTCGGCTGGGGCTTGAATCCGCTCTCGGCCACTGTGCCCGCTTTGCTCGACGGGCCGCTTTTCACGGTATATGGCGCGGCCTTCGCACGCTACCGCGCGTTCATGATGGCGGTGTCGCTCGCCATGCTGGCCGTGCTGTTCGCGGTGTTGCGCGTGTCGAAGGCGGGCCTGATCGTGCGCGCGGCGCTGACGCACGCGAGCGCCGTCGAGGCGCTCGGCCACAACGTGCCGCGCGTGTTCACCGGCGTGTTCGCGGCCGGCACGGCGCTCGCCGCGCTGGCCGGCGTGATCGGCGCACCGCTCTTCGTGATCGAGCCGGGGATGGCGGAGTCGCTCGGCTCGATCGTGTTCGTGGTGGTCGTGATCGGCGGGCTGGGTTCGCTGAGCGGCGCGCTGGCGGCGTCGCTGCTGGTCGGTTGCGTGCAGACGCTGGCCGTGGCGAGCAACGTGTCGCTGGGCGACGTGCTGTCGATATTCGACGCCACGCTCCCCGTCGAATGGGACGTGCTGACGCTCGCGCAGCTCGCGCCGCTGATTCCCTATCTGTTGCTGGTGGCGATGCTGGCGCTGCGCCCGCGCGGGCTTTTCGGGCGGCGCGACGATCATGCGTGAGGCCAGCGAATCATCGGCGCTGTCCGCGATCGCGCCGTGCGCGCTATGGCGCATGCTTGCGCCGTGGCTTGCGCTCATCCTGTTGCTCGCCGTGCCGCCTTTCATCTGGCCGCAAAGCTGGCTGCTCGCCTATCTCGCGCAGACCGCGACGATGATTGTGTTCGCGCTTTCATACAACCTGCTGCTCGGCGAGACGGGACTGCTGTCGTTCGGTCATGCCGCTTACTCCGGCCTTGGCGCGTTGGTGGCCGCGCAGGTGTTCAACCGGATCGGCGTGCCGCTCGTGGTGCTGCCGCTGGTCGGCGGGATCGGCGGCGCGCTGTGCGGCGTGCTGTTCGGTTTCATTTCGACGCGGCGCGCCGGCACGGCTTTCGCGATGATCACGCTCGGTCTCGGCGAACTCGTGGCGGCCGCCGCGTGGACGCTGCCTGACTGGTTCGGCGGCGAAGCGGGCGTGGCGATCGATCGCGCGAGCGGACCGTTGCTGGGAAGTTGGAGCTTCGGCCCGGCGCGCGAGGCTTATGTGCTGATCGCCGTGTGGTGCCTGCTTGCGTGTGCGGCGATGTTCGCGCTTTCGCGTACGCCTGTCATGCGCCTTGCCAACGCCGTGCGCGACAATCCGGTGCGGGCCGCGGCGATCGGCTGCTACCCCCGTCGCATTCGCTATGGCGTAGTGGTGATGTCGGCGTTTTTTGCGGGTATCGCGGGGACGTTGGCGCTAATCAATGTGGAACTGGTGTCGACGGAGAGCGTCGGCATGATGCGCTCGGGCGCGGTGTTGATCGCCACGGTGATCGGCGGGACGGCGGCGTTTTTCGGGCCGGTCGCGGGCGCGGTCGTGCTGACGTTTTTCAGCGTTGCGGTGGCGAGTGTCACGCGGGCTTGGCTGTTCTATCTGGGGCTGTTCTTCATCGTCGTCGTGGTGATTTCGCCGGATGGATTGGCGGGCTTCATGCAGCGTTTCATGGCACGTGTGGCCGCAAACGGCTGGCGCCGGTGCCGTGCGGCGTACCTGTGGAGCACGGCCGCCGCATTGCTGTGGACGGTGGCCACCGTGCTCGCCGTGCAATGGGCCTACGCGGTGCAATTTGGTGCGGAGGATGGCGAGGTGTTCAACGTCCCCGGTATGCCGTCGTGGATCAACGCGTCGCCGCTTTGCTTCGGCGCCACAGTCTTCGTGTTGGCCGCGCTGGGAGGACTGTCCGCGCACTACGCGATTCGCGCGCAAGCGCTTCTTGCAGCCGTGCGCTCAAGCGCTACGCACATGGCCGGAGGCTCACGATGATCCCGGCGCTCGCGATCCGCGCGCAAGCGCTTCTCACAGCCGTGCGCTCAAGCGCCACGCACATGGCCGGAGGCTCACGATGATCCCGGCGCTCGCGATCCGCGCGCAAGCGCTTCTCACAGCCGTGCGCTCAAGCGCTACGCACATGGCCGGAGCCTCGCAATGATCCCCGCGCTCGCGCTCTACGGCATCGAAAAACGCTTCGGTTCGACGCAGATTCTGCGCGGCGTCGATCTCGCGATCCAACCCGGCGAGCGCCACGCGCTGATCGGTCCGAACGGCGCGGGCAAGTCGACACTCTTCAATCTGATCGCCGGCGGCGCGCGGCCGAACGCCGGGCGCATCGATCTGTTCGGTGCCGAGATCACGCGCCTCGCGCCGGCCGCGATCACGCGTCGCGGACTCGCGCGCAGCTTCCAGAGCACCAGCGTGTTCACGCGCCTCAGCGTGTTCGACAACCTGCGCTGCGCGGCGATGCTGGCGGAGCGCGACCGCACGCGCTGGTGGCAGCGTTTCAGCGGCTCGCGCACGGTCGACGCGCGCGCCTCACAAGTGCTCGAAGCAGTCGGCTTGAGCGAGCGCCGTCACGTTGAGGCCGGCACGCTCAGCTATGCCGAGCAGCGCGCGCTCGATCTCGGCATCGCGCTCGCGGGGGGCGCGCATACCTTGCTGCTCGACGAGCCGACGGCCGGCATGAATCGCGCGGAAGCGGCGCGCGCTATCGAACTGATTCGCGAGACCACGGCGGGCCGCACGCTGCTGATGGTCGAGCACGACATGGACGCGGTTTTCGCGATCGCCGATCGCATTTCGGTGCTTGTGCAAGGACGCATCATCGCGAGCGGCACACCGGCGGCGATTCGCGCGGACGCGGCGGTGCGCGCCGCGTATCTCGGCGAAGGGTTCGGCTCATGAGCGCCTTGCTCGACATTCGCGCGCTGAACGCGTGGTACGGCGCGAGCCAGGCGTTGCACGGCGTCACGCTGAGCATCGAGGCGGGCGAAGTGCTGGCGCTGGTCGGCCGTAACGGCTCGGGCCGCTCGACGCTCGCACGCGCGATCATGGGCCTCGTGCGCAGCGAAGGCGAGTTGCGTTTCGCGGGCCGCGCGCTCGGCGGTCTGCGGACCTTCGAGATCGCGCGTCTCGGACTCGGCTACGTGCCTGAACATCGCGACGTTTTTCCGACGCTGAGCGTGCACGAGAATCTGCAACTTGGTGTCGCGCCACAGGACCGCGGCCGCGCGCCGCGTTTCAACTTCGACGACGCCTACGCGCTTTTCCCCGTGCTGCGCGAACGAAAGCGCACGCGTGCGGGCGCGCTGTCGGGCGGCGAGCAGCAGATGCTGACGCTCGCCCGCGCGCTGCTCGGCGACCCCGATCTGCTCGTCATCGACGAACCCGGCGAGGGTCTCGCAAGTCTGGTGATGGAGCAGGTCGCCCGATGCTTGCGGACGCTGCGCGATCGCGGCGTGGCGATGCTGCTGATCGAACAGCGTCTCGTGATCGCGCAGGACATCGCCAGCCGCGTTGCGGTGATGGGGCATGGCGAAATCGTGTTCGATGGTGCGCTCACGTCTTTCTTGCAGCGGACCGACGTGATGCGGGACTGGCTCGGCGTGGGTTGAGCGAGAGCCGCGTGCCCACGGTGTTTTATTGCGGCGCGGCATGGCGGTTGGCGATCGTCTTGCCGTGCTGTTGAATCTTTCGGGCATTGGCCGAGTCATGCGTCCCGCGCGCGGCGCTCGAATCGCGCCAAATCATACCGTTTGAATCCCATTTGCCGACATGCCGCTCACGCCCCGTGCATGCGGCTTTCGAATCAATTGTTGCAGCGATTCAAACGCTTGATCGTTTGGTGAGCGTCCTCCAGAAATCTTGTCGGCAGCGCGCTGACAAATAAAGACAATCGGGTAAAAGACGCGCGACCGCGGCTTGCTGTTTAAAGCCACCGTATGCGCGACGAACCATGTCGTGCCGGGCGCGCGAAAGACGCATCGCGGCTTCAGGAGGAGACATCATGAGACAGAAACGCGCATTGTGCGAGGCGTCGGCAAATAGAGCGAGGACGCGTTCGCTGCAAGATCTGAAGCCGAAGCACACCTTGCTTTCGCCGATCTTCGCGGGCGCCGCGCTGTTGACGGCCGCGCTACTGATGTCCGCCTGCGCCGACGCGAGTTCGACCACCGGCGACACCGCGTCCACGCCGTCAAGCCCAGGGAGCTCGACAGCCGCTGCAGCGGGCAACAATGCCAGCACCTTCGACAGCCGCGCGAATGCCGCCACATCGCCGGATCCCGCACTCGCCGCACAACCCGCATCTTCAACACGTCCCGCACTCGAACTCGCCAAGGCCAAACAACTCGCCGCGGAGCAAAGCGTCGCCGCGCGCGTGCCGTCGGCGAGCGGCATGACCGAATCGCGCAGCCGTCCGCTGACGCTGCGCGATTCCGGCATCGACGGTTCGCTCATGTTCGCGCGCGACGTCGACTTCCGCGTGACCGGCGACATCGGCTTCATGATTCACGACATGGCGGCGACGCTGACTCCGGCGCGTCCTGGCCAGCCGATCGTGTTCGACGACCCGACCAGCGTGACGATCAACGTCCACCGCGGCGAGATCACGCTCGACAGTGCGAAGCTCACCGCGATCTTCAACCGTTACCTGTTCCAGTATCAGGGCTCGCCGCTGCGCAATATGCGCGTCGTGCCGCAGGACGGCGGTACCCTGCGCATTACGGGCGAGATGCATCGCGAGACATGGGTGCCGATCGTGCTGAGCGGATCGCTGTCGATGCGCAATGCCGACGAACTCGTCTTTCATGCCGATCATGTCGAAGTGGCCGGCGTCGGCGCCGACAAGCTGATGCAGGCCGCGCACGTGAAGATGGCCGACCTGCTGAAAGTGGACACGCCGATTGCGCGACTCGATGGCGACGACGTCGTGATGCAGGTGGCCAGGCTGACGCCGCCGCCTGCCTTGCATATGACGATCACGCAGATCGAGACGAGCGCCGCTGGCGTGCGCTTCAGGCTCGGCGACCGTACTGTGCCGAACATCGTCTGGCCCGCGACGATGCCCGCGCGCGGCATGCTGGTGCAGGGCGGCGACGTGAAATTCATGCGCTCGATGCCGATGAACATCGACATGGCGCTCACGCCGATCGACGGCAAAGCGCCGTTCGTTTTGGACCTGTACCACTACCGCGAACAGATGGCGGCCGGCTATTTCACCTTCGATGAAGCGGGCGCGCTGGACGTTCATCTGCCGTCATATACGACGCTAGCCAGCGTGGACAAAGACGCGCCGATACAAACAGGCAGCGCAAGTGCGCGCTTTAACGACAGCTTCATTCGAGCGCAGCAGGCCGCGCTCGCGCAGGCGCGGCTCGTGTGGCAACGCGTGCCGCTGTCTGTGCAAAGCGCGTCGGTGGCGCACGCGATTCCGGTCGGCACGCGTGCGGCGTTTTCCGGGCAACGCATGACGACGCCAGGTTCGGTGTTCACTGACGAGCGTCGTTCGTCGGGACCCGCGCCGTTGATCCACGTCGAGAACGTCGACTTCTACGTGGCGGGGCGCATCGGTTTTCACGTGCGCTCACTGGACGCGCAGATGGTGCCGAAACAGCCGGGACAACCGGTCGATCTGGACGATCCTGATCAGTACGATATCCGCATCATCGGCGGCGAGGTCGTGGAGCCCTGGCCCGCAATGGCGGCGCTTTTCAACGACTATCTGCTCGACTACGAGCCGCGTTCGCTCAACGACCTGCAATTGAAGCCGGTGGACGGCAAGCTCGAAGTCACGGGTGGCATCAAGTTGTGGAATCACTTTCCCGGCGTGTGGCTGCCGACCACGATGAGCGGCACGCTCGTCGCCAAAGATGGGCGGCATCTCGTGTATGAACCGACGTCGGTGAAAGTGCTCGGCGTGCCGCAGGCCGGCCTGCTGCGTGCGCTAGATATTCCGCTCGCTTCGCTCACGCCGTTCACGCGCAAAGGCGTGGCGCTCAAGGACAATGAGTTGGTGTTCGATCAGTACACGGTGTTTCCGCCGCCGGTTTTGCAAGGGCGTCTCGCGAGCGCCACTGTCACCGACGAAGGTCTCGTGCTGAAGTTCAAGCGCGACGGCAATGTCGCCGCCGCGAAACCGCCCGCGGGCGCGGGCAAGAGCTTCGTCTGGATCGAATCCGGCGACGTCAAGATGTTCAATTCGCTGGTGACGAATACGCGCACGTTCATCAAGGACAGTTCGAACCCCGGTGCGATGAAGTTCGACCTGTACGGCTATCGCAAGGACGTGTCGAAGGGAACAGTGAAGATGGGCGAGGACGGCGGCTTGGATGTCGATCTGGCCGTCAGAAAGTAGCATGAGTTTTTGCGAAGCCTGCGCGGTGTTTTCGAAAGCGCCGCGCAGGTCGCAACATCAAGCGTCCTTATTGATGATCCACTCGTGCGCCGGATCATTGCGGAAATGCCAGACCCGCTGTCCACCCGCCATCACGTTCAGATAATACGAGTCATACCCGTAAGGCACGATCACCGGATGATAGCCACGCGGCACCATCACGACGTCGTGATTCTCGACGGCCATCGACTCGTCGATGTCGCGCATATCGGTGTACACGCGCTGAAACGCAAACCCTTGCGGCGGGTCGAGCCGGTGATAGTAAGTCTCTTCGAGCGAACTTTCGTGCGGGACATTGTCGGTGTCGTGCTTGTGCGGCGGGTAGCTCGAAGCGTGTCCGCCGGGCGTCCTGACTTCCACCACCAACAGTGACTCCGCGGGCTCGGTCTGCGGAAGAATATCGCATACGTATCGCGTGTTCAGTCCTTTGCCGCGTGTCGAGCGCTTCATCGAAGCAGGCTCGATCAACCTCGCCGGCAATTCGCCTTTGGCCGGTGCGCTCGCCACGCCGATCTCGGCGTCTCGACATGCGCGGACCGTCACCCGCACGTTCGGCGGCAGATACACCGCGTACGGCGCGGCGTCTTCGAACACGCTGTCGCGCGCACCCAGCGAACGCCATTTAGTGTCCGCGGTTTCGATATCGACTGCACCCGTGAGCACGACGATGCACACCTCACGCGACGGTTCGAACACGTGCACGACCTCGTTCTCACCCAGCCGGTAAGCGGCAAAACCGACGTACCGCCAGCACGCCGACTCGGGTGTCACTCGCGCGATCGTCTGGCCTTCGCGCTGCGCCTTCACCAATAAACTCATGCTGCCTCCTGCTCAGTGCCGCCGGCGGCGCCGAGCGGCGCATCGACCAGCGTGCGTAATGTCTTGTAGCCGTTCTGCGCATATTCGAACGACGGCGCCACGACCGGATCCTGTTCGGCTTCCACCACCAGCCAGCCGCAATAACCGTGCCGCTTCAAGCGCTCGATGATCGCGGGGAAATTCACCGCGCCGTCGCCCGGCACCGTGAAGGCGCCGGCGATGACCGCGTCGAGAAAGCTCCAGTTGCGATTGCGCGCAAGCTTCATCACGGCGGGGCGCACGTCCTTGCAATGCACGTGGCAAACGCGCCCGATATGTTTGTCGAGCACGGCGAGCGGATCGCCGCCGGCAAACGTGATGTGCCCCGCGTCGAACAGCAGGCCGACGGCGTCGCTGGTGCGCGCCATCAATTGATCCACGTCGGCCGGCGTCTCGACATAAGCGCCCATGTGATGATGATAGGCGAGCCGCACGCCGCGGCTCAGCGTATAACGCGCGAATTCGTCGACGCGCGCCGCATACTCGGCCCATTGCGCGTCGCTGAAAAAACGCGGGCGTTGGTAAAGCGGCTGCGACGCGCCCTGAATCGAATCGGCGACCTCGCCGTACACCATCACCGTTGCGCCGTTTTGCGCGAGCAGCTCGAGATGCGGGCCGACGGCGGCGATTTCCTCTTCCACGCTGCGTCGCGCGAGGCGTCCGGAATACCAGCCGGAGACCAACGCGAGATCGTATTGCGCGAGCAGCGTCTTCAACGACTGCGGTTCGCGCGGAAACTTGTTGCCGAGTTCGAAGCCTTGATAGCCGATCTCGCGGCCTTCCGTCAACGCCACCTCGATCGGCGTCTCGCCGCCGAGCGAAGGCAGATCGTCGTTCATCCACGAGAGCGGATTGATGCCGATACGTACGTCGAAAGCAGTCATGCGGACGTCCTCATTCGTTGTCGGTGGGGCCGGTGTTTTGCGCGGAGCCAGCCGGTTCGGCGCGGGCCGCGAGTTGCGTTTCGTACTTCGCACGCGCGTCGCGCACAGCGGGGCGCGACGACACTTCCGGTACGGCCACCTCCCACCACCAGCCGCCGTCGTCGGTGGTGCGGGCGGGATCGGTATCGATGCTGATGACGTAGGTGCGATCCGCAGCGCGGGCGCGTTCCAGGGCAGTCTCGAGTTCCGCGATATTCGCGACGTGTTCGGCCTGCGCGCCGAGGGCACGCGCATGCGCGGCGAAATCGATCTGCGGCGCGCCGAGCGGCCCTTGCACGCAGTTCTCGAGCAGATTGTTGAACGGCGCGCCGCCGCACGCCTGCTGCAAGCGGTTGATGCAGCCATAGCCGCGATTGTCTAGCACCACGACGATCAGCTTGGCGCCGATCATCACCGAGGTCGCGATCTCGCTGTTCATCATCAGATAGCTGCCGTCGCCGAGCATCACGATCACTTCACGCGCGGGCCGTGCGAGCTTCACGCCGAGTCCGCCGGCAATCTCGTAGCCCATGCACGAATAGCCGTACTCGACGTGATACGCGCCCGGTTTGCCGGCGCGCCACAGCTTGTGCAATTCGGCGGGCAGGGTACCGGCCGCGCAGACGACGATATCGTTCGCGGGTGAACTGGCGCTTGAACGCTGCACCGCGCCGATCACATCGCCCTCGTAAGGCAGCACGGTGTCGCGTTGCGGCGCATGCGTGAGCGTGCTCACCGTATCGCGCCAGCTCGCCGCGAGTTTGTGCGCGCGCGTGGTCCACGTGCGGTCCGCGTGCCAGCCTTGCAGGGGTTCGGCGAGCGCGTCGAGCGCAAGACGCGCGTCGGCTTCGACCACCACCGCGCGATGCTTGAGACCGTCGAAGGCATTGGCGTTGATCGCGATCACGTCCGCTTGCGTGAACAAGGTGTTCGAGCCGGTGGTGAAGTCCTGCAAGCGGGTGCCGATGGCCAGCACACAATCGGCGTCGTGCGCGAGTGCATTCGCGGCGGGCGAGCCGGTGACGCCGAGCGCGCCCGCGTTCAAAGGATCGTTCCAGGCGAGCGCTCCTTTGCCGGCCTGCGTTTCCGCGACTGGAATACCGTGCGTGGTCGAGAAACGGTGCAGCGCATCGGTGGCGCGGCCGTAGAGCACGCCGCCGCCCGCGACGATCAACGGCCGCTTCGCATGACGCAGACGCGCGATGGCGGCCTCGATTTCATCGACGCGCGGTGCGGGCGAATAAAACGTGACGACGCGCGGCTTGAAGAAATCGACAGGGAAATCCCATGCCTGCGCCTGCACGTCTTGCGGCAACGCGAGCGTGACGGGACCGCACAACGCGGCATCGGTCAGCACGCGCACGGCGCGCGGCAGCGCATTGAGCAATTGCGCCGGATGCACGATGCGATCGAAGTAACGCGACACCGGTTTGAGCGCGTCGTTGGCGGAGACGCCGCCGTCGTGGAAGTCCTCGACCTGTTGCAACACGGGATCGGGCGCGCGCGAGACGAAAATGTCGCCGGGCAGCAGCAGCACCGGTAAACGATTCACGTGCGCGAGCGCCGCCGCCGTCACGAGGTTGGTGGCGCCCGGTCCGATCGACGTCGTGACGGCCATCATGCGGCGGCGGAAATGCGCCTTCGCATAGGCGATAGCACTGTGCGCCATCGCCTGTTCGTTGTGGGCGCGCAGGGTGGGCAATTCATCGCGGTGCTGATACAGCGCTTCGCCGATCCCCGCCACATTGCCGTGACCGAAGATCGCGAATACGCCGCCGAATAACGGCTCGGTGCCTTGGCCGTCCTCGGTCGCGACGCGTTGCGCGGCGAGATAGCGGACCAGCGCCTGCGCGGTCGTCAGGCGCACCGTGCCGCCCGAGCCCGCGCGAGTGTGGCTGGCGTCGTTGGCGGACGCCGCGTCGTGATGCAATACGCGCTGATTCATGCGGCTTGCTCCTGATGGACATGGTTCGGCGCGCCGGCTTGCGCGGCGCTCGCGCCACGCGTTGCACGCCACGAAGCGATCAGTGTCTCGAAGGTGCGGCGCACGCGCGCGATCAGTTCGTCGTCGCCGATTTCTCCGGCGAGCCATGCATGGCTCGGCTCGTGGAAGATCGTGCGCCCGACCGTGAAGCCGCGGCACGTCGCCGATTGCGCCGCCGCGCGGAAGCCTTCGTCCAACTGCTCGACGGCCGCCGACAAACCGAGCAGCACCACGCCTCGACAATATGGATCGCGCTCGGCGATTAGCGCGTCGACGTTGCGCCATTGCGCGGCGTCCATCGGTTCGAGCTTCCACCACTCGGGATAGATGCCAATGTTGTACAGACGCTTCAACGCGCGATACACGGTGTCCGGTGCCTGCGGCAGGTGCGTGTGTTTCGGCGGAATCACTTCGAGCAGCAATTCATGGCCGCTTGCTTGGGTCGCGTCGTAGAGCGCGCGGAGTTGCGCTTCCTGTTCGAGACGCTGCTCGATGGGCTCGTCGGGATGAAACTGCACGAGGCACTTGACGATATGTTCCTGCGGCCACGGGATCAGCGTGGTGCCGATCGACCGGCCATGATCGAACACGAGCGGCACGGAGCCCGGCAGTTCCACCGGCCGGCCGATCCACCAGCCGCGCCCGGTGGCCGCGTTCAGCGCGTCCTGTCCGTAGCGGTCGTCGATCAACACGCCAATGCGGTTCTGCAATCCCAACGCGCTTTCGGTCTGCGCAACGGCTTCGACGAACAGGCCCTTCAGACGCGCAATGCGCGCTTCGTCGGCACCGGTTTGCTGCGCGAGTTCGAAGAACTGGTTGCGATGGTCGAAGGCGAAGCCGAGCACTTCGTCCCATTGTTTACGAGCCGGCGAGACGCGATGCAAACGCGCGAGCGTCGCGTCGCGATCCGGGCGGCGCATGCGCTGCGGATCGGCCTTCGCTTCGCGCAGGAAGTAATCGAGTTCGGCGGGCGTCGGCATGGCCGGCGCGCAACCGTGGCGCGAGACGACCAGCGCGCCGCTTGCGTTCGCGGCGCGCGCGCACGCTTCGAGCGGCTGATCGCGTAACCATCCGGAGAGAAATCCCGAGGCGAACGCATCGCCTGCGCCGAGCACGTTCAGCACTTCGACTTCCACGCCGCCGTGAATCGGCGCGTCGTCGAGCGAGGCGGGCACCGCGCCGTCGATGATCTGGCAGCCCAGCGGTCCACGCTTGAGCACCAAGGTGGCCGGCGTGACGGCGCGCACCATCGCGAGCGCGTCGACCAGTTCGGTCTTGCCGCCGGCAATGCGGAATTCCTCTTCGGTGCCGATCACCAGATCGAACAAGGGCAGAATGCGCTGCAAATGCGCGGTGACGCCTTCGCTCGCGACGAAGCGCGTTTCACCGTCCGCTTTGCCGGTAAGACCCCAAAGAACCGGACGATAGTCGATATCGAGCACGGTGCGCACCTGGTTGCGGCGCGCGTAATCCAGCGCGCGGCGGCTCGTGCGGTTCACCTGTTCGGTCGAAAAGTGCGTGCCGGTGATCAGTAGCGCTTTCGACGACGCAATGAAAGCCTCGTCGAAATCCGCTTCATCGACCGCCATGTCCGCGCAGTTCTCGCGATAGAAGATCAGCGGGAAAGTATCGCGGTCTTTCAGGCCGAGCAGCACGAGGGCGGTCAGACGCTCCTGATCGATGCGCACGTGGCTGACGTCGCAGCCCTCCTTGGTGAGCGTCTCGGTGAGAAAGCGGCCCATGTGATCGTTGCCGACGCGCGCCAGCATCGACGACGCGAGGCCGAGCCGCGCGCAGCCAAACGCGATATTCGCCGACGACCCGCCGAGATACTTCGCGAAGCTCGACACGTCTTCGAGGCGCGCGCCCACTTGCTGCGCGTACAGATCGACGGCAAGGCGGCCGAGGCAGACGATGTCGCGGCTGCGGCCCGGCGCGAAGCGGCTGCCGCTCGCCGGCGCCGAAGCGGACGGGGTCCCGCTGGATGTGCTGGAGTGATTCATGAAGTTTCCTGAATAGCTGGGCGCGGCGGCGGGCGCATCGACGCCCGCCCGTCGCGCGAATGAATCAGATCGTCGCGCCTTCGAGTTCGCCAATCATCTTCTGCATCTCGGCGCCGCCGGCCATCATGTCGAGCACCTCGTCCTTGCTGATGGTGTCCTTGGTGAACGTGCCGAGCGATTTACCGCGATTGAGCACCGTGAACGAATCGCCGATCGGATACGCGTGGTGCACGTTGTGCGTGATGAAGATCACCGAGATGCCCTTGGCGCGCGCCTTGTGAATCAGCTTCAGCACGTTGAAACTCTGCTTCACGCCGAGCGCGGCGGTCGGTTCGTCGAGAATCAGCACGCGCGCGCCGAAGTGAATCGCCCGCGCAATCGCCAGACACTGTTTCTCGCCGCCGGACATCGTGCCGATCGGCTGATGCGCGTCGCGCACATTGATGCCCATTTCGGCGAGCTTGTCGCGCGCGGTGGTGGCGCTGGTTTCGAGGTCCATCACGCTCAGGAAGCCGAACAGCTTCTTTTGCGGCTCGCGTCCCATGAAGAAGTTGCGTGCCACGGAAAGCAGCGGCACCAGCGCAAGATCCTGATAGACGGTGGCGATGCCGAGATCGAGCGCATCTTTGGGCGATTCGAACAGCACCGGTTTGCCGTCCACCAGATACTGGCCGGAAGAGGGCTGATGCACGCCTGCAAGGGTCTTGATCAGCGTCGACTTGCCCGCGCCGTTGTCGCCGAGCAGGCAATGCACTTCACCGCGTTTCAGGCGCAAGGTCACGCCGCTCAATGCGATCACTTTGCCGAAGTATTTGTTGACGTTCTCGAGAGCGAGGATCACGTCTTCCTGCGGGGCGCTCGCGTTCGGGTTCGAGCTGTCCACGCCATTCGCTGCGGTATTCGTATCGGACATGGTCGTCTCCTCGTTACGATTGCGCGACGCGGCGGCGCACATAGTGATTGAACAGCACGGCGATCAGCAGCATCACGCCGAGGAACACACGGAACCAGTCGGAACTCACATTGGTGTAGGTAATGCCGATCTGCACGACGCCGAAGATCAACGCGCCGAAACACGCGCCGATCACCGAACCGTAGCCACCCGTGAGCAAGGTGCCGCCGATCACCGCGGCGATGATCGCTTCGAATTCCTTCTGCAAACCGCGGTCGGCCGCGGCCGATCCGATGTCGCACACCTGCAGCACCGCAAAGAGGCACGAGCAGAACGCGGTCAGCACGAACAGCGAAATCTTCACGCGACGCACCGGTACGCCGACGTTCTTGGCCGCGTTGGCATCGCCGCCCACGGCGAGAATCCAGTTGCCCGCCCGTGTTTTCGCCAGTACGAATGCGCAGATCGCAGCGAGCGCGAGCCACCACAGAATCACCTTGGGAATGCCCGGCACGAGCGCGTGGCCGTTGTCGAGCATGGTGCCGATGCCGTGACGCGCGAGCATCGTGAAAAGACCGTTCAGCGCGACGCCGTGAAACAGCGTATCCGCGAGCCAGTCCTGCTGCGCAAGGTCGCCGACGCCGGAGACGATCGTGCGGTCCGCGAACATGATCGAGAGCGCGAGCGTGAGGCCGCGCAAGATGAACAGAAACGCGAGCGTGACGATGAATGAAGGCAGCCGCGTACGCATCACCAGATAGCCGTTCAGCGCACCGAGCAGCATGGAGCCGGCGAATGCGAAGAGAATCGCGAGCGAAATCGGCCAATGAAAATACACCGAGGGAATCGCGACCATCATGCCGGCGAAACCGATCATCGAGCCGATGGAGAGATCGAACTCGCCGGCGATCATCAAAAGACACGCGCCCACGGCGAGGATGCCGAGATACGCGGAGACCTGCGACCAGTTCATCACGCCGTCGAGATTGAACATGCCGGAGTTGCCGGCCGTCAGCGCGAAAACGAGAAACACCAGTACCGCGCCGGAAATCGCGGCGAATTCGGGGCGGTTCAGCACATGGCCGAACCTGGATTCCTTGCGCAGCCGTTCATCCGAATCGGGCAGCGAGGGCGCTGCCTCGCCGGTGTTCGTCTTCACGTGCGGTGGGAAGTGTTTGCCGGCTACACCCATGATGTCTCCTTGGAGCCCGGCCGTGTGCGACTCGCACGCGAGGATGCGTGGCGAGAACGACAGCCGGTGAAATGCGCGGTGGCGGCGGGCGGCCCGCCCGGAATCGAAGCGGTGCCCGCCGTGCGCGTGACTAGCTAGAGTAAAGAATCAGCGGTACTGACCTGCGTACTTGATAACCTTGTCGAGGTTTTCCTTGGTGATGAAACCCGGGCCCGAGCGAATGTTCTTCGGCCCATAGGACGGCGCGAGGCCGTAAGTGGCCAGCCGTTCCTTGAACTTCGGATTCGCCTCGAGAATCTGGCGGATCTTCGCGGGATCGGTGGTGTGCTCTTTCTTCACGATCGCCAGCACGGCCACGGGGATATAGCCTTGCAGGTACGGTTGCTGGTCGATGGCGAACTGGATCGTGCCGTTCTGGATTGCCTTGGCGATATCGTCGGAGAAGTCGAACGTGCAGAAGTAGATCTTGCCCGCGAGACCCATTTGCGTGACTGCTTTGAGCGTGGCCGAAGCCGGGGTCGGTCCGAGCGTCAGGATCGCGCCGGTGTTCGGGTGGTTGCGCAGATACGCGCTGACCTTCGACTGAATTTCGGTCGGATCCTGGCCGGAGTCGATGGTTGAAGCCTTGTAGTCGACGCCGAGCGCTTCGGCGAAACCACGGCAACGATCGAACGACACCGTATTGGTGGCGATGTGGTTCACGCACAGGAACGACTTCACGCCCGCGGCCTTGGCTTTCTCGCCGGCCGCTCTGCCCGCGACATATTCGGGTTGACCCACATGCATGATCGCGCCGAGCTGCGCGCTCTGTTCCTCCGTGCCGGAATTGATCGTGACGAGCGGAATCTTCTTCGCGGTCACCTTGGTGATCGAGCTTTTCAGCACGTCGAAATCGGCGATGGTGACGATTACGCCGTCGTAGTTGCGCGCGGCCGCCTGTTCGATCAGACGCGACATGTCGGCGATGTCGCCGTTCGGCGGGTTGCGGTAGTCGGTCTCGACGTTGAAGTCTTCGTCGGCCTGTTTGATGGCGTTCTTGATGGTGTTCCACCAGGAATCCGAATCCGGTGCGTGGCTGATCAGCACGAAGTGAGCGTCAGCCGCGCGGGCGGCCGAGGCCGCGCCGAATCCCGTCGCCAACGTCAATGCCGTCACCAGAATCCTGAGCGTAGCCTTGCCCTTGCAAAGTCTCATTGTCTCCACCTTTCTCGGTATGTCGTTTTTGAAGGGAGCGTCTGGCCAACCCGGTGTTTCCACCAAAGCACCATCGCTCACGACCAAGATTAGGCGATCTTCCAAGGTGTTGCAATGAAAATTTCATTACAAATAAAAATAGAAAATACGTTCCATTTGACATGGCGGCTGCCTATAATCGGCAGCGTCAGGAGGCCCGTGCGGCGGGCGTTCGGAGCGTCTGCGGCACTGCAATAAAGCACCCGAGAGAGAGCCATGGCGGAAGAGAGCACCGAGGAATTGCCCAGCGTCGAAGAATTGATGCAGCGCATCGCGGAAAACTACGACGCGTTGCCGCGTCAGCTGAAGAATGTCGCGACTTATATCGAGCAGCACCGCTCCAGCGTGATGGTGGATCGCACCAGCGACATCGCCGCGAGTTGCGGCGTGCATCCGTCCGCCGTGGTGCGTTTTGCGCAGCGCTTCGGCTTTTCCGGCTTCTCCGATCTGCAGGCGGTTTTTCGGCAGGCATACACGGGCCAGGGCAGTTCGTCGCCGAGTTATCAGCAGCGCATTCGCAAGCTGATCGACGAGAAGCCGGGCGCGCTGTCCGGCGGCTCGGTGGCGCGCGAATTCATCGCGGCTTCGCGCGGCGGTCTTGAGGAACTGGAGGCGGGGCTCGACGACAAGGAGTTCGACGCCGCGGTGAAGATGCTGCAACAGGCCGACAACATCTACGTGATCGGCGTGCGGCGCTCGTTTCCGGTGGCGAGCTATATCGTCTACGCGCTGCAGCACACGCCCAAGCGCGTGCACCTGGTGTCCGGTTTCGGCGGCATGTACCGCGAACAGATTCGCAGTGTGAAAAAGGGCGACGTGGTGATCGCGATCAGCTTCGCGCCCTACGGCAAGGAAACGCAGTATTGCTTGCGGGTCGCGCATCACCATCAGGCCAAGACGCTGGTTATTACGGATAGCCAACTATCTCCGCTCGCGCGTTATGCCAGCACGCAACTGTATGTGAAAGAGGGCAGCGCGTTCGCGTTTCGCTCGCTGACCAGCACGATCTGTTTGTGCCAGGCGTTGTTCATCGCGCTCGCGTACAAGCTCGAATTGAACGTTGAAGAATCCAAAGACACTGGAGGATACGATGACTGAGGCGGCAAATCAGGCGGCAAAGACGATCGACGTGGCGGTGTTCGGCGCGGGGCGCATCGGCAAGATTCATGCGGCGAACCTTGCGCGGCAGCCGGGCGTGCGGCTGAAATATGTGGTCGACGTGAATCGCGAGGCCGCCGCGGCGCTTGCCGCCGAGCATGGTGCGCAGGTCGCGGATATCGACGGCGCGATGGGCGATGCCTCGATCGGCGCAACGGTGATCTGTTCGAGTACGGACACGCATGCCGATTTGATCATGCAATCCGCCGCACAGAAGAAGCATGTGTTCTGCGAGAAGCCGGTCGATCTGACGCTGGAGCGCGCGCGGGCTTGCGCGGCAGCGGTGGAGCGCGCGGGCGTGGTGTGCATGATCGGTTTTCAGCGCCGCTTCGATCCGACGTTCTCGGCGTTGAAAGCGCGGCTCGACGCCGGCGAAATCGGCACGCCGGAAATGCTGGTGGTGACGAGCCGCGATCCGGGCGCGCCGCCGGTCGAGTACATCAAGCATTCCGGCGGCATTTTCAAGGACATGCTGATTCACGACTTCGACATCTTCCGCTGGATTCTCGACGACGAGGCCGACACGCTGCACGCCACCGGCAGTTGTCTGAGCGACCCGGCGATTGCGGAGGCGGGCGATATCGATTCGACCGCGGTGACGATCCGCACGAAGCGCGGCCGCCTGTGCCAGATCAATACCGCTCGGCGCGCGGCGTACGGCTACGATCAGCGCTTCGAAGTGCTGGGCAGCACCGGCATGCTGCAGGCGGGCAATGTGCGGCCCACGGAAGTCACGGCGTATTCGAAAACCGAAGTGTCGAGCGACGTGCCGGAAGCGTTTTTCCTGGAACGTTACCGTGCGGCTTACGCGCATGAAATCGCGCATTTCTTCGATGCGGTGACACATGGCAAGCCGGTGCGCACCACCGTCGCCGACGGCCTGAAGGCGCTCGAACTCGCCGACGCCGCGACGCGATCGTGGCGCGAGGGGCGCGCGGTCAAACTCGGCGAGGCCTCGTGATGACGGCCGCCGCAGCGCGGGTTCGTGTGGGCGTAGTCGGCCTCGGGCGTCTCGGCAAGCGGCATGCGGAGAATCTGGCGTATCGGGTGCCGGGCGCGTCGCTCGTGGCGGCCTGCAGTCCGGTGGAGGAGGAGCGGGCGTGGGCGCGGGAAGCGTTGCCTGCGCCGCGGCTGTACGAAGATTATGCGGAGTTGCTGGCTGACCGCGAGGTGGATGCGGTCTGGCTTGTCACGCCGTCTTCGTTGCACGCGCAGCAGATCGTCGACGCCTTGCGGGCCGGCAAGCATGTGTTTTGCGAGAAGCCTTTGTCGCTGGATCTCGCGGAGTGCGAGAGGGTGCTGGCCGAGGCTGCGCGCTATCCGCATTTGCAGGCCACCATTGGCTTCATGCGGCGCTTCGATCCGAGCTATAAGGACGCGTTCGACAAGATCGAAGCCGGCAAGATCGGCCGGCCGTTTCTGGTGCGATCGCAGACCGCGGATCAGAACGATAGCGATGGGTTTTTCGTGCGTTTTGCCGCGACTTCTGGCGGGATCTTTCTCGATTGCACTGTGCACGATATCGATGTGGCGCGGTGGTTGTTGGGTCGGCCGCGTGCCAAACGCGTGTTCGCCGCGGGTGTTGCCGCGATGCATGAAGGGCTGCGTGAATTCGGCGATGTCGATAATGGTGTGGCGATCTGCGAGTTCGAGGATGGCAAGCTGGCCATGTTTTATGCGTCGCGGACGCAGGCGCATGGGAATGACACGCATAGCGAGGTGATCGGCACGGCTGGAGCGCTGGCTATTGGGCGTAATCCTCGGGCTAATCGGGTTGAGATTTATGATGCCTCGGGGATTCGGAACGAATGCACGGCGAATTTTTTTGAGCGGTTTGAAGAGGCGTTTTTGTATGAGGCACGGGCGTTTGTGGCGGCGGTGCGCGGAGGTGGTGATGCGCGTGCTAGTGCAAGTGCGGGCGCCACGCTTGCCGATGCTCTGGAGGCGACGCGGATCGGGATGGCGATGAGGCAGTCGTTGGAGAGCGGGGAGGCTGTGATTTTGTAGTTTTGGGTTCTCGACGTGGCGCGCCTCGCGAATGACAGATTTTTCGGATATTCGATTATTTTTCCAACTGTCAAGGATTTTTGCCGCGGGCTCGCAGGCGGCAATGAACTTTTTCGGCTGTCAGGTTCCGTCTGCCCATGTCTCTCCCCTCAATTTGGAGAATTATCCCCTTTAGAGGTGTCCAGGACCATTGGACCACTACAGTGCCGCCTCGCACAGGGGCAACGCTAATAGACCACAAAGAATTCAAGGAAAGGCCAACACCAAAAGAACACAGCCTAAAACTGCCGCCCGGCAACCACGCTACGCCTGCGGTAGAATTTGACCCTTCGGCGTCAAAACAGACGCCCAGTCCCCGAAGGTCATCGTCGATGCAAATTCAGATTCACAAGGAAGTCGATGCACGCGGGCTCATGTGCCCGCTGCCCATTTTGCGCGCCAAGAAGGCGCTCGCCGACATGGAAAGCGGCCAGATTCTCAAGGTGCTTGCCACCGATCCGGGCTCGCAGCGCGATTTCGCCGCGTTTGCCAAGCAAACCGGCAACGAAATCGTCGAAAGCTCCGCGCACGACAAGGTCTTCACCTTCCTGATGAAGCGTCGCTGAAACCAGCGTCCTGGCGCGCGCGCCCAAAAACAAAAAGGCGCTGTGCCCGCGAACGCGGGGCACAGCGCCTTTTTACTTCGGTTCAACGCTACCGGGAAGCTAGCGGAAGAAACTCGCTCAACCTTCCAGCACCGGCGAACGCGTACGCAGATACTCTTCGAAATCGGCGGCCACCTCCGGATGGCGCAGCGCAAACTCAACCGTCGCCTTCAGATAACCCAGCTTGCTGCCGCAGTCGAAACGCGTGCCGTGATACTTGTACGCCAGCACCTGTTCGTCGGCGAGGAGCGACTGAATTGCGTCCGTCAGCTGCAATTCGCCGCCTGCGCCCGGCTTCAGCGCACGCAAATGTTCGAAGATGCGCGGTTTAAGCACATAGCGGCCCACCACGCCGAGATTCGACGGCGCCACGCTCGGCTCCGGCTTCTCGACGATGCCCGACATCTTGATGATCGAGTCTTCCCACTCCTTGCCGTCGACAATACCGTACGACTTGGTTTCCTGAGAGGGAATCTCTTCGACGCCGATCACCGAGCTGTGATAGTGGTCGAACACCTCGATCATCTGCGTCATGACGGGCGGCGTGCCGTACAGCAAGTCGTCCGCGAGAATCACGGCGAACGGGTTGTCGCCCACCAGCTTCTCGGCGCACATCACCGCGTGGCCCAGGCCCAGCGCTTCCGGCTGACGCACGTAGAAACAGTCCACATGGCTCGGCTTGATGCTGCGCACGAGTTCCAGCAGCTTGTCCTTGCCGCGCGCCTCGAGTTCCGCCTCGATTTCGTATGACTTATCGAAGTGGTCCTCGATCGCGCGCTTGCTGCGGCCCGTGACGAAGATCATTTCGGTGATGCCGGCTGCCATTGCCTCTTCGACCGCGTACTGAATCAGTGGCTTGTCGACAATCGGGAGCATCTCTTTCGGGCTAGCCTTCGTGGCAGGGAGGAACCGGGTGCCAAGACCTGCTACCGGAAAAACCGCCTTTGTAACTTTTAGCATGTGATTACCCTGAATCCTCTGAATTAGCGATCGGTCCTTGCCCGCCTCCTGGGGGCGGGCACGGAGCGTGATCAGACCGGCAAGCGCGCCAGTTGGGCTTTTAGCTTGCCCACCGTCGCTTCGAATTCTGCCAGTCTTTTCTGCTCCTGCTCAACGACTGCCGGCGGTGCCTTTGCAACGAAACTTTCATTCTGCAATTTGCCGTTGCACTTGATGATTTCCGTGCTCAACCGTGCAATCTCCTTCGACAACCGCTCGCGCTCGACCGCCACATCGATTTCCACCTTCAGCACGAGCTTATCATTCCCTACGATAGCAATTGGCGCGCCATCTGCCTGCGCATCCAGGCTTGCCTCGTCGGCAATGATCTGCACTTCGGACAAACGGGCCAACGCCTGTGCGTACGGAACAAAAGTGCGCAGGCGCTCCGCGTTGCCGGTAGCGAGCAACGGCACCTTGACCGCCGGCGACAGATTCATTTCGCCGCGCAGATTCCGGCACGCATCGATCACTGCTTTCAGATCGGCCGCCCACTGCTCGGCGTCTTCATCGATTTTTGACGGTTCGGCAACGGGGTAAGGCTGCACCATGATGGACGCTTCGCCCTCGGCTTTACCCTCGGGATAACGCCCGGCCAACGGCGCCACTTTTTGCCACAGCGCCTCGGTGATGAACGGAATCACCGGATGCGCCAGGCGTAGCACCGTCTCGAGCACGCGCAGCAGCGTGCGGCGTGTTGCGCGCTGCTGGTTCGGCTGACCCGTCTGGATCTGAACTTTGGCGAGTTCGAGATACCAGTCACAGTATTCGTCCCATACGAACTTGTATAGGGCGTTGGCCACATTGTCAAAACGATAGTCGGCGAAACCCTTGGCGATTTCCGCTTCCACGCGTTGCAGACGCGAGACGATCCAGAAGTCGGCCGGCGAGAAATGCAGATGTCCGTCCGGGCCGCATTCGCCGCATTGTTCCGGCTTGCCGAAGCCGCAATCGTGGCCTTCGCAGTTCATCAGCACGAAACGGGTGGCATTCCACAGCTTGTTGCAGAAATTGCGATAGCCTTCGCAGCGCGCCAGATCGAAGTTGACGTTGCGCCCGAGCGTGGCCATCGACGCCATCGTGAAGCGCAGCGCGTCGGTACCAAAGGCCGGGATGCCGTCCGGGAACTCCTTACGGGTTTTCTTTTCGATCGACGCGGCCTGTTTCGGGTTCATCAGGCCGGTGGTGCGCTTGGCGACCAGCGCGTCGAGGCCGATGCCGTCGACGATATCGATCGGGTCAAGCGTATTGCCCTTGCTCTTCGACATCTTCTGGCCTTCGGCGTCGCGCACGAGACCGTGCACGTACACCGTGTCGAACGGCACCTGGCCGGTGAAGTGCGTGGTCATCATGACCATGCGCGCGACCCAGAAAAAGATGATGTCGAAGCCGGTGACCAGCACCGACGACGGCAGGAAGTGCTTCAGCTCCTGCGTTTCATTCGGCCAGCCGAGCGACGAGAACGGCACCAGAGCAGACGAGAACCACGTGTCGAGCACGTCTTCGTCGCGCTTGAGCGCGCCCGTGTAGCCGGCCGCCGCAGCCTTGGCGCGGGCGTCGTCTTCGGTTTTCGCCACGAAGATTTCGCCGTTTTCGCCGTACCACGCCGGGATCTGATGGCCCCACCAGAGCTGGCGCGAGATGCACCAGTCCTGAATGTTCTCGAGCCACTGGTAGTACGTAGTGGTCCAGTTTTCCGGCACGAACTTGATTTCGCCGCTTCGCACCACGTCGAGCGCCGTTTCGGCGATCGATTTGCCCGGATTGAAGGTGCCTTCCGGCGCCGGCTTGCTCATGGCGACGAACCATTGGTCCGTCAGCATCGGCTCGATCACGACGCCGGTACGGTCGCCGCGCGGCACCATCAGCTTGTGCGGCTTGACCGATTCGAGCACGCCGAGGGCTTCGAGGTCGAGGACCACCTGCTTGCGGGCTTCGAAGCGGTCGAGGCTGCGGTATTGTTCCGGTGCGTTCTCGTTGATCTTCGCGTCGAGCGTGAGGATTTCGATCATCGGCAGCTTGTGGCGCAGGCCGACCTGATAGTCGTTGAAATCGTGCGCGGGCGTGACTTTGACGACGCCGGTGCCGAATTCGCGGTCGACGTAATCGTCGGCGATGATCGGCACTTCACGGCCCGATAGCGGCAGCGTGACCGTCTTGCCGATCAGGTGCGCGTAGCGCTCGTCTTCCGGGTGGACCATCACGGCGGTGTCGCCGAGCATGGTTTCCGGGCGCGTGGTGGCGACCGTCAGATGGCCTGAGCCGTCGGTGAGCGGGTACTGGATATGCCAGAGCGAGCCGTTTTCCTCTTCGCTGACCACTTCGAGGTCGGAGACGGCGGTGAGCAGCACCGGGTCCCAGTTCACGAGGCGCTTGCCGCGATAAATCAGGCCCTGTTCATACAGGCGTACGAAGACGTCGCGCACGGCGGCCGACATCTTGTCGTCCATCGTGAAGTATTCGCGCGACCAGTCGATCGAGGCGCCGAGGCGGCGCACCTGGTTCGTGATGGTCGAGCCGGATTCCTGCTTCCATTCCCAGACGCGTTCGACGAACTTTTCGCGGCCGAGGTCGTGGCGCGAGACGCCTTGCGCGTCCAGTTGCCGCTCGACGACGATCTGCGTGGCGATACCCGCGTGGTCGGTGCCCGGCACCCACAGGGTGTTTTCACCGAGCATGCGGTGATAGCGGGTGAGGCCGTCCATGATCGTCTGGTTGAAGGCATGGCCCATGTGCAGGGTGCCCGTGACGTTCGGCGGCGGCAGCTGGATCGAGAAATCTTTTTTGTTTTCCTCGATGGCGGGCGTCGCGTAGGCGCGCTTTTCCCATTCGGGGCCCCAGTGGGCTTCGATGGTGTGGGGCTCGAAGCTTTTGGCAAGCGTGGAGATGGTGTCGCTCGGGGTCTCGCTCATTTGTGTCGGTTCGGCTGGTGAATGCTAGGAATGGTTGATTATAAGCGGCGCCTGGCGGTGGGGGATTTTTGCCCTCTTTATGCCCTGCCCGGCTACAGAGCAAAACCACGCATTTCCGTTCCGGCGGATATAGATAAGTCTTACATTTCAAACCGGTCGCCATGCTGCAATCTATCTAGCAGCGTCGCTTCTCTTGTCACTTCGCTGCGTCAATAGTTTCTCCTCAGGAGTTCAGGAAATGACGATACGCCCAGCAGGTAGTTCGACCACGCCGGTCGGCTCCGATCTGCAAACACGGAAAAGAGAAGCCGACGAACCCCGGTCGGCAGGAAATGCGTCGGCGATTCGTCCGCCGTTTTCGCACGCGGACCCGAAGACGCACGAATTGGTCGGCACTCCGGCGCCACCTTCGACGTCAACTCACGCGAGCGCGGCCGCGATCTTCTCGCACCAGACATCGGGCGCAATGACTCTGCGACATACCGTATCGCCCGGTCGGTCAGCAGGAAAGGCCAGCACGTCAGGTTTTGTGTCGCGCGAGACCCGTGCGGCGGGGCCTGTCTCGGGAGGTTCCCTCGCGAGAGCACATGCGAGCCCCAGCGCATCGAGCGCCACGCCTTCCGCCCGGACTGCGAGAGCGCTACAGGCGCAGGCCACGGGGCAGGCGCAACCCACGGCCATGCTGCCTAACGCCACCGTGGAAGAGTTCAAGGAACTCAACCGCCAGTTCGACACCCGAGACGGCTACATCCAGCAGGGCAGCATGAACGATACTGCGGCTGCACGGAGAATCGCAGACGAACTGCCGAAGGACTTGACCGGTTACCCACGCCAGGTGGTTCAGTTCGAACAGAGAAAAATCTCTGTGCAGGGCATGCTGGCGCAACTACCTGAGAGCGAACGCCAATTCTACGGTGGCGTTATTGCTGCCTTGGAGACAGCCTACGAACTCGAAACCAGCAACGACAAGCGCTACGAGATTGACCGGAAATTCGACCAGGTGCAGAGTGCGGTGCTTCATGAAGTCAGCCGGGTTGGAAACGATCCTGTCGACCGGGCCCTGAGCATCTTCAACCCTCCCATGGGGGAAGGCTATCTGCGGAAATCAGACCGCGAAAAAATTGACATACTCGAGCAATTGCGCGAAGACTTCCTTGCTGCACCCGATGCCGAAGAACGGAAAGACATATTCCAGGAGGCCGTCCAGCTTAAAAGTGAACTGCAGGTGCGTATCGCCCTTGAAATTGGCGTTCGCAAGCGCCAGACAGACAACAAGTGGACAGAAGCGAACAGAGAAGTCGACCGCATCCTGAACGAAGCGCAAGCGCAGACCGATCCTGCAAAACGTTACGAACTGATCGGCCGCCAACTCTTTCAGATTAACCCCGGGCAGGACGAGTTGAAGGACAAGGTCCTTCTGGCTTTCACTCAACACATGCAGGATTCGCCCGAACTGCGGAACAAGCTCAACGCCTGGCATGATCAGGTGAGCGGGCCTCTCAATGCCCACGGAGTGGGGGCCGCCAAAAGATATACAGACATTCTCAAGAACCTGCCGCAAGTCAGTGCCGACTACGTACGCGATCTCAGCGACCAGTACACCGGTGTACTGAAGGACGCCAGTGCCAAAAACTATTCCATCACTCCCAAGGTACGGGCGGAGAAGTTGGCCGGGCAAATACTGGAGGGCATCATGCGAGTCATGTTCGAAGTGTCACCTGTAGGGGTGCTGGCTGATCTTGTGCCCTCGACCCTTCCGGACAATGTTTTGACGGGGCTCGAGGTCGGCGGAATGATAGTGGGCACTCTGACTGGCTTGGGCATAGGCAAACAGGTCGGTCGTGCAGCTAAAGCCATTGTCGCGGCAGCGAGAAAGGCCGGGATTGACAATCTGGCTGGAACAGGAGTCCGCGCTGCAGGCAAAGGCCTCGTTGTGGCTGCGGGTGAAGGCATTGTCAAGGAGACATTGGCAGACCAGGCCTTGAGTCAGCAAGCGAAGGCGGCGCAACAGGCACTCGAGAGGCAGGCTCTCGCGGAGGCTGGCCCCCCGGTAGATTCCACCAGCCTGCTCGCGCACGAGGCCGTGGGGATCAACCCATATGGCTCGCTTGCGAACTATGCCGACCCTGATGTTCTCCTTAGTAATTTACGCCCTGGGTCCAAGCCGGGCATCCTCGAGGATGCCAGAGGCGACAAGTATATTGAACTGGGTGGACAGGCTTATCACGCCCGCTTTGACAGCGACAGCGACACCTGGCGGGTGTTCATGAAAGGAGCCGATTTGAAACCACAGTATCCGGTTCGGCTGAATGCAGCAACCCACGCTTGGGAAGTCAATAGCGACGTGGGGCTGAGGGGAGGGGGATGGGCGAAAATAAGCGATGCGGTGCGGCAGGAAGTCGTCAGACTGTTGAACGAGCACGAACTGTCGCACCGCGCGATCGCAGCCAAGCTGGGGATATCGGGTTCGATGGTCGACAAAATCGCGAAACAGGAAAATATCGGAGTGTCTGCTCCTGGTTCTTTGCTCCGCCTGCCGATCACGCCCGGGGACCGGCAGAAAGTTATCACACTGCTAAAAAACGGAAACTTGTCGCGCACTGAGATAGCAAGACAAGTGGGGATAGCGAAGTCGATGGTAACCAAGATTGCGAAGGATAATAATATTGTTTCGGCACCCATGCGGCAAAGAATCACGCCAGAAATTCGTCTGGAAGTAGAGAAGCTGATAGCTGAGGGAAGGTTGTCAACTCTGGAAATAGCATCAAAGGTGGGGATACCAGGCAGCTCTGTAACGAAGATCAGGAGTGGAACGCCACTCACCCCTGGCGCCTCCTTACCTGGTCGAAAAATCACGCCGGCAGTCCGCCAGGACATTATCAAACAGCTCAACGACGGGTTGCCGTATGAGAGGGCAGCCGCAGCCACTGGCGTATCCGTGGCAACCGTGGGGCGGGTCGCCCGGCAAGAAGGTATAGCCCGCCGTATTTCAGACGACGTTACGCCTGAGCAGATCGACCAGATATTTGCCCTGAGAGATCAGGGCAAATCCATCCGGGAAACTGTCGACGCAGTCAAGCTCTCAGAGCGCAAGGTCAGAGACATTTATGCAAATTACAATTCCGATACCGGCAAAAGGTCGTGGTGGGACACGACGCCGGCAAATCGAACCGCAGCTATCCAGCAATTGGATCAGGGCAAAGCCGCAAAAGACATCGCTCGGGAGCTGGGTCTTCCGCTGGAAACCGTGCGTGGGATCGCCAACCAGCACCGAATAGCAAGAGATTCGTTAGCCAGCGAGCTTTTGAGCCAAGGAAAGTCCGCTGAAGAAGTTGCACAGTCGCTGGGCATATCCCCTGCGTATGTAAGGCGGCTGGCCCAAGGCGTGCCTGAAGGCACACACGATATCCATTTGGCCTCCGAAGACGGGGCCGTGGCAATGGATATGTTTCAGAAAGGCTATAGCAGGCAGGATGTCGCCAACAAATTAGGCATCTCTCCGTGGAAAGCCCATAGTCTCGCCAATGAATTCCGTACAAAAATCATGGACTCTGTGACGCCGCAACAATTGAACGATATCGTGCGGGCGCTTAACGATGAGGATTACTTCTTTACGACTGGCGAGCTGGCGAAGGGGGCCCACTTGCCGGAGGCTACGGTGACCTTGATTGAGCACGAATACGAGGTGGGCTCCATTATCTCGCACCCCCAGTCCCCCCAGCCAGGGCCTTCCTCCGCTCCAGGAGTTCTTCGCGACCAGTACGAATGGGTGCGGCCGCTGACTTTAGACCAGGAGGTACAGGCGATGCGCGGGATGGATGACGGTAGGACCTTGAGAGATGTCGCAGGCGAACTCAAACAGGATTTTGCGGCCATAGAAAGACTGTACGAAGAGGATGTGCCGCTCGTGGCGGCGGCAGACGATTCGGTCGCCCCGCCTCTGACAGACGCACCTCGACCGCCAGTCACAATCTTCAGTCAGGCGGATGAGGATGAAATTCGAAAACTTGCGCAAGATAGCGGCCTGAGCGCGTCGTTCATTGCCAGTTTGTACGATGCATCGGAGGAAAAAATTAAAAATATCCTGACCAGGCGTCCGGGCATCCCGGCCGCAAAGGTGTGACGGCGCAGGCATTGAGTGGGTATCGTCGATTCTTCCGACGCGGTCGCAGCGCGGCGGAGCCGGTTTGTTGTGACGTGGCGCAGAATCTCGCGTAGTCTGCGCCGGCGCCTGGGACCCGCCGCGAACGAAAAAATCCGCAAAAAGCCCCACCCCCTCCGGGGCATATAATGTCGAACGATCTGCCGCCCCTCCCAAAAAATGCCCGACCTGCTAGCCAATCTAAACCCCGAACAACACGCCGCCGTCACGCTCCCCAACGAGCCCGCGCTCATTCTCGCCGGCGCGGGCAGCGGCAAGACCCGCGTTCTGATCACGCGCATCGCGTGGCTCATCCAGCACGGACTGGCGTCGCCCGCCACGATTCTGGCAGTGACCTTCACCAACAAAGCCGCCCGCGAAATGATGTCGCGTCTGTCGGCGCTCCTGCCGATCGACACACGCGGCATGTGGATCGGCACCTTCCACGGCCTGTGTAACCGCATGCTGCGCGCGCATCATCGCGACGCGGGCCTGCCGGCCACCTTCCAGATTCTCGATACCGCGGACCAACTGTCCGCGATCAAGCGTCTGATGAAGGGCCTCAACATCGACGACGAAAAGTACCCGGCGAAAAATCTCCAGTACTTCATCAACAACGCGAAGGAACAAGGCCTGCGGCCGAAAGACGTCGACGCCACCGACAACTTCAACCGCAAATTCGTCGAACTCTACGAAGCCTACGACCAGCAATGCCAGCGCGAAGGCGTGGTCGACTTTCCGGAACTGCTGCTGCGCTGCTACGAGCTGCTCGCGCACAATCCGCCGCTGCGCGCGCACTACCAGGCGCGCTTCAGGCACATCCTGGTCGACGAGTTTCAGGACACCAACAAGCTGCAATACGCGTGGCTCAAGCTGCTGGCGGGCCAGACCAACTCGATTTTCGCCGTCGGCGACGACGACCAGTCGATCTACGCCTTCCGCGGCGCGAACGTCGGCAACATGCGCGACTTCGAACACGAGTTCAACGTCCGCCATCTGATCAAGCTCGAGCAGAATTACCGCTCGCACGGCCATATTCTCGACGCCGCCAATCAGCTCATCGCCAACAATTCGCGCCGTCTGGGCAAGAATCTGCGTACCGACGCGGGGCACGGCGAACCGGTTCGCGTGTATGAATCCGCGACCGATTCGCAGGAAGCCGGCTGGATCGTCGAGGAAATCAAGGCGCTGATCAGCACCGGCACGTCGCGCAGCGAAGTCGCGATTCTCTACCGCAGCAACGCGCAGTCGCGCACGATCGAACACACGCTGGTCAACGCGGGCATCGCGTATCGCGTGTATGGCGGCTTGCGCTTTTTCGAGCGCCAGGAAGTCAAGCACGCGCTCGCCTATTTGCGCCTGATCGACAATCCGAACGACGACACCGCGTTCGCGCGCGTCGTCAATTTCCCGACGCGCGGCATCGGCGCGCGTTCCATCGAGCAACTCGCGGACGCGACGCGTCTGTACAACTGCTCGATGGCCGCTGCGATCCCGTACGTGACGGGCAAAGCAGGTTCGAGCCTCGCGGGCTTTGCGAACCTGATCGGCAAGATGCGCGCGGAAACGCAGCAGATGAGCCTGCCGGAAACCGTCGAATACGTGGTTCGCACGAGCGGTCTCACGGAGTTCTATCAGAACGAACGCGAAGGCCAGGACCGGCTGGAAAACTTGCAGGAACTGGTCAACGCGGCCGCCGCCTTCGTCAGCGAAGAGGGCTACGGCATGGACACACCGGCGCGCTCCATTCCGCTGCGTCCGGGCGCGACCGCCGCGCCCGAACTGGCGGTCGCCACCGACGATCCGAATACCGTCGTGCTCGACGCGCCCGGCATCGCCGATCCGGCGCAAAACCCGGACACGATGACGCCGCTCGCCGGTTTCCTGTCGCACGCGTCGCTCGAAGCGGGCGACAACCAGGCGCAAGCCGGCCAGGAAGCCGTGCAACTGATGACCGTGCACGCCGCCAAGGGTCTGGAGTTCACGGCGGTGTTCATCACCGGTCTGGAAGAGGGGCTGTTCCCGCACGAAAACAGCGCGATGGAATCGGACGGTCTGGAAGAGGAACGCCGCCTGATGTACGTCGCGATCACGCGGGCGAAGGAGCGGTTGTATCTGTCGTTCGCGCAGAGCCGCATGCTGCACGGGCAGACCCGTTACAACATCCGTTCGCGTTTCTTCGACGAACTGCCGCAGGAAACGCTCAAGTGGCTTACGCCGAAGGTCGAGGCGGGCGCGCGCTGGGGCGGCCGTTCGGACAACGCGGGTTATGGACGCGACTGGTTCGCGCGGCCGGGTTATACGGGGGCCGCGTCGTCGACGCCGGCGCCGTTGCCTGCGTTTGCGAACGAGCAGCGGGCGGCGGAAACGGGTTTCCGCGTCGGCCAGCAGGTGTTCCACACCAAGTTCGGCGAAGGCACGATCACCGCGCTCGAAGGCGGCGGTACCGACGCGAAGGCGCAGGTCAAATTCAAGCGGCACGGCGAGAAGTGGCTGGCGTTGGCGGTTGCTAAATTGCAGGCGGTGGAATGAGCGCGGCGGGTGCAGGCGCGCCGGGCGTGGGAGCGGCCGGCGCGCGAGCGACTGATGGAGGCTCGGTGGCCGCAAGCATGTCCGACATTAATCCGAACCGCGGCGGCGCGCCGGTCTCACATCGCCCGCTCGGAATCCTGGCGGCCTTGCCGCAAGAACTCGGCGATCTGATCGAGGCGATGCGCGCCGAGTCCGGCGTGCGCACGATCACGCACGGTCAGCGGGACTATCACTTGGGCACTGTCCACGGCGCACCGTGCGTCGTGACGCTGGCGCGCGTCGGCAAGGTCGCGGCGGCGGCCACGGTCAGCGCGCTGATCCATGCATTCGACGTGGAAGCGATCGTCTTCACGGGTGTGGCTGGTGGCGTGGGGAGCGAGGTCCGGGTGGGTGACATCGTCGTCGCCGACGCGCTGCTACAGCACGATCTCGACGCGTCGCCGCTGTTTCCGCGTTTCGAGGTGCCATTGCTGGGCATCTCGCGATTCGACGCCGATGCGGCGCTCGCCGATCAACTCGCCGCGGCTTGCGAGCGCTTCGTCACGGAGGAGGGCGCGGCCTCGGCGGCGCGTTTCGGCACGCGCGAGCCGCGCGTGCATCGTGGGTTGATCATCAGCGGCGATCAGTTCGTGGCCAGCGCGGCGGGCGTTCAGGCGTTGCGCGACGCGCTGCCGGATGCGCTCGCCGTGGAGATGGAAGGCGCGGCCATCGCGCAGGTCTGCTATGAATACGGCGTGCCGTGCGCGGTCGTGCGTACCGTCTCGGATACCGCCGACGATCACGCGCCCGAGTCTTTCGTCTCGTTTCTCACGGACATCGCGGGGACGTATTCGAACGCGATTCTCACGCGGTTTTTAGAAGCGCGCAGTTCGGCGGTCTGAGGCAACGTCGGAAGCTACTTCCCCCCACCGTCGTCCAAAGCCTCACGCACCTGCTGCAACGCCGCCGGATCTTCGATGGTCGGCAGATCGCCCGGCTCGCGTCCCTCGGCGAGCGCCGCGATCGCGCGGCGCAGCAGCTTGCCGGAGCGCGTCTTCGGCAGCATCGACACCACCACGACCCGTGACGGCCGCGCAATCGCGCCGAGCTGCCGGTCCACCGTCGCCGTGAGTTCGGCTTCCAGCTTGTCGCGTTTTTTCGTGTCCGCGTAGGCTTGCGCGTCGCGCAGCACCACGAAGGCCATCGCCGCCTGACCCTTCAACGGATCCGTCACGCCGACCACCGCCACTTCCGCGACGGCCGCGTGGCTCGACAACGCTTCCTCGATCTCACGCGTGCCGAGCCGGTGTCCGGCGACGTTGATCACGTCGTCGGTACGGCCGAGGATCGTCACGTAGCCGTCTTCGTCTTGCACGCCCCAGTCGAAGGTCGAGTAGACCTGCCGGTTCGGAATGCTCGACCAGTACGTGCTGACGAAGCGCTTGTCGTCGCCCCATACGGTCGACATGCAGCCCGGCGGCAATGGATAGTCCAGCGTGAGCACGCCCTTTTCGCCGGGCGGGCAGGGCTCGCCGCTCAGCTCGTTGCGCAAGGTCAGACTGAACCCGGCCGACGGCACGCCCGGCGAGCCGAGCTTGGTGGGCAGCGCCTCGACGCCGCGCGGAATCGCCAGCATCGGCCAGCCGGTTTCGGTTTGCCAGTAGTTGTCGATTACCGGCTTGCCAAGCGCGCCGGCGATCCAGGCGGCGGTCGGTTCATCGAGCGGTTCGCCGGCGAGGAACAGCGCGCGCAGGCTCGACAGGTCGGCTTTTTTCAGCAGCGCCGGGTCCTGCTTTTTCAGCACGCGTAAGGCGGTCGGCGCGGTGAACATCAGATTGATCCGGTGATGCGCGACGAGGCGCCACCAGATGCCGCCGTCCGGACGGATCGGCGTGCCTTCGTACATCACGGTGGTGAGGCCCGCGATCAGCGGCGCGTAGACGATATAGCTGTGGCCGACCACCCAGCCCACGTCCGACGCGGTGAACATCACGTCGCCCGCCTTGCCCTGAAAAATATGTTCCATCGATGCCGCCAGCGCGACCGCGTAGCCGCCCACATCGCGTTGCACGCCCTTCGGCTTGCCGGTCGTGCCCGACGTGTACAGCACGTAGGACGGCTCGTTCGATTCGAGCCACTCGCACGGCACGTGGGCATCGAAGAACTGTTCGCGCAGCGGTTCGTAGGCGACCAGATAACTGGCATTGAGCCGCTCGGGCGCGAGTTGCCGGTCGATCAGCAAGACGTGCGGCGTCTTATGCTTCGCGCGGGCGAGCGCTTCGTCCATCAGCGGCGTGTAGTCGATCACCTTGCCGCCGCGCGCGCCGGCGTCGGCGGTGACGATCAGCACGGGCTTCGCGTCGTCGATGCGGGCCGCGAGATTCGGCGCCGCGAAGCCGCCGAACACCACCGAGTGAATCGCGCCGAGGCGCGCGCAGGCGAGCATCGCGAACAGGGCCTCGGGGATCATCGGCAGATAGAGCAGCACCACGTCGCCACGCTTTACGCCGAGCGAGCGCATGACCGCGGCCATCCGGTTGATTTCCGCGTACAGCTCGGCGTAGGTGTAGCGCCGCTCGATGCCGGTTTCCGTCGACACATACACCAGCGCGTTCTGCTGCGCGCGCTCGGCCAGATGACGGTCCACCGCGTTATGGCACAGGTTCGTGCGGCCGCCGACGAACCAGCGCGCGAACGGCGGATTCGAACGGTCGAGCACGGTGTCGAACGGCGTCTGCCAATGGATGCGCCGCGCCTCGTCGCGCCAGAATGCTTCGGGGTCTTCGATCGAACGGCGGTGGAAGTCGCGGTAGCTTGTCATCTGCGGCGATCCTTCTGCTGCGTGAGTGAACGGATGTCGGTGCGGCCGCGTGGCGCGGCGCAGGAGCAAGGTGTATATCCGCACAAGCATAGAGCAGGCGTGGCTCGGCGGACAACGCGGGTTCACCATGAGCGATGCGGCGCGCTGTCCGGCGCGGCGATGAGTCGCGCGCCGGATACGCCGCGCTCACCGGCTTGACGCAAAGACAAAGAAAAAGGCGCCGAAGCGCCTTTCTCTCATCAGACCCGCGGTCAGACGGCCATCACGCCTTCGCGCGCTTGCCTTCCACATCCGGCAGGAACACCGTCAGCACGCCGATCAGCGGCAGGAACGAGCAGACCTTGTACACATACGTAATGCTGGTGGCATCGGCCAATTGTCCGAGTACCGCCGCGCCGATCCCGCCCATGCCGAACGCAAAGCCGAAGAACAGACCCGCCACCATGCCCACCTTGCCGGGGATCAACTCCTGCGCATACACGAGGATCGCCGAGAACGCCGAGGCCAGCACCACGCCGATGATCACCGTCAGCACGCCGGTCCAGAACAGGTTTGCATACGGCAGCAGCAGCGTGAACGGCGCCACGCCGAGGATCGACACCCAGATCACATACTTGCGGCCGATCTTGTCGCCGATCGGACCGCCGATCACCGTGCCCGCCGCGACGGCCGCGAGGAACACGAACAGATGGACCTGCGCGGCCTGCACCGGCAGATGGAACTTGTCGATCAGATAGAACGTGAAGTAGCTGTTGATGCTGGCGAGATAGAAGTACTTCGAGAACACCAGCAGGATCAGCACGCTCATCGCGAACATGACCTTGTTGCGCGACAGCGTGGCGTGACCGGCGACGCTGCGCGCCTTTTTCACCGAGGGATGCTGCTTGTACCAGCGGCCGATCTGCGTCAGCACGACGATCGCGACGAGCGCCGCCACCGAGAACCACGCGATGCTGCGCTGGCCGTGCGGAATCACGATCAACGCGGCGAGCAGCGGCCCGAGCGACGAACCCGCATTGCCGCCCACCTGAAACAGCGACTGCGCGAGCCCGTGCCGGCCGCCCGACGCCATGCGCGCGACCCGCGACGATTCCGGATGGAACACCGACGAACCGCAGCCGACCAGCGCCGCCGCCACCAGCAGCACGCCGAAGTTAGGCGCGATCGACATCAGCAGCAGACCCGCGAGCGTGAAGCCCATGCCGACGGGCAACGAATACGGCTTCGGATGCTTGTCCGTATAAGTGCCGACGAGCGGCTGCAGCAGCGACGCGGTGATCTGATAGGTCAGCGTGATCAGGCCGATCTGGCCGAACGACAACGAGAAGTTGTCTTTCAGCATCGGGTAGATCGCCAGGATCAACGACTGGATCATGTCGTTGAGCAGGTGCGAGAAGCTGATCGCGCCGAGCACGGAGTACACCGTGCGCTGCACTTTGGCGGCGGGTTGCGCGGCGGCCGCCGCGCCGGTTCCTGTTCCAGCTCCGCCGGCTCCGGCTGGCGCGCCGGCGAGGGCGCTTTTATCGAGGCTCGTTTCCATACGCTAGATGAGAGAGAAGAAAGAGGGATCTGGAGTAGCCGGACGCTGTTCGAGCAACGTTTTCAGCGCTGCGGCATTTCGGCGCGGTGTGTTGCGTCGTCAACTATTTGTCGAAGTTTAATGTGGCCTGACTGAATTGTAAGGACAAGTTTTGTCGCGAATCGGACACGCGCGGCTGATAAGGGCCAGAGACTGTGCGCCGAAAGCGGGAACCGCGCGCACCTCGGCGGTGCCGGGGACGTGTGTGCTGCCACGATCACGCGCCGGTGGCAAGTCGTCTGATATATGCCGACCGGGGATTTTTGGCCGTGTATAAAACGGTCGCGGGCGCGCGGCTTACAAAGCGGCGCGCCGAGGACCGGGCGACACATGTGGCGAAAGCGGCCGGCATTTCGCGAGCGACGTTAAAGATCGCGGGCGTTCTTGCCGTAGACCCGGAGAGATAAGCAGCAATGCCGGAACCGACCTTTCCGGCAGTTCTAAACGTGGGGACGGGGAATATGAAAGCAGTTTCGCTGGGAAGCCAGACGGGCGCGGGATTCGTACCGGAGGGAGAAGCGGCCGGCAAGCCGCCGCGTGGCCAGAGCAGCCGCTCGCGGGCGGTGAGGCTCAAGGGTTTGTCGGTGAAGGCGATGTTGCGCCTCGCGTTTGCCGTGCTGCTGATCGGCACGCTGCTGATCGGCGTGTTTTCGCTGACCCAGATCAGCCGTCTGAATGCGTCCACCCAATCCATCTACGATCAGGGGCACGTCGCCAGCCGCGCCGCCGAAGAAGCGCGCGGCCACATGCTGCGCGCGAGCCGCGCGCAAAAAATGCTGCTCACCGCGACCACCGCGAAAGAGCGCGACGAACTCGGCACCGACATCGAGGCGGGCCTGAGCGGCCTCGCCGCGCAACTCGGCACGCTGCAACAGTACGTCGACACGTCCGACGCGAAGGCCGTCGATCAGCAGAAGAAATTTGCCGCTGCCGTGACGGTGTGGAGCGGGCATCTGCGCGACTTCGTGACGCTCGTGAAAGCGCAACCGCTTGACCTCTCGCAGATGAACTGGCAGGTCGGCACGCAGGACGTGTCGCTGCTGGTCGAAACCGGCAAGCTGGAAAAAATGGTCGACGAACTCGTCGCCCAGCGCGGCACGGCGGCGAAGGCGACCATCGAGGCGTCGGGCTTTATTTACCACTCGTCGTTCGTGATGATCGCGGTGGCGACGCTCGGGCTGATCGTGCTCGCGTTCGGCATCAGCGAGTGGGTGGTGCGGCGTCTTGCCGGCCAGCTCGGCGGCGAGCCGGCGTATGCGAAGGAAATTGCCAGCCGGATCGCGGCGGGCGATCTGTCGGTGGAGATCGCGCTGGGTCGCAAGGACAAGTCGAGCATGCTGTTTGCGCTGCATGACATGCAAAGCGGGCTCGCGACGACGGTCGCCGATATTGCGTCGAGCGCGGATGCGATTGCGACGGCGTCGGGTGAGATTTCGATGGGCAATCTCGATCTGTCGCAGCGCACCGAGCAGCAGGCGATGGCGCTCGAGCGCACGGCTAGCAGCATGGAGCAGTTGACCTCGACGGTTCGCCAGAACGCCGATAACGCGAAGCAGGCGAGCACGCTGGCGAACAACGCGTCGGAGATCGCGGAGAAGGGCGGCGATGTGGTGAGCCGCGTGGTCGCGACGATGAACGATATCAACGATAGCGCGCGCAGTATCGGCGACATCATTGGCGTAATCGAAGGGATTGCGTTTCAGACCAATATTCTTGCTTTGAATGCGGCGGTTGAGGCTGCGCGGGCTGGTGAGGAAGGGCGGGGGTTCTCTGTTGTCGCTGCTGAGGTGCGGAATCTGGCTCAGCGGAGTGCTGCGGCTGCCAAGGAGATCAAAGGCTTGATCAGTACTTCGGTCGAGCGGGTGAGCAATGGGTCGGCTTTGGCCCAGGACGCCGGGCAGACTATGGATGAGGTCGTTAAGGCTGTGAAGCGCGTGACCGATATCATGGGGGAGATTTCTGCGGCTTCTTCCGAGCAGAGTGCTGGGATCGAGGAGATCAACCTTGCGGTGACGCAGATGGATTCTGGGACGCAGCAGAATGCGGCTTTGGTGGAGGAGGCTACTGCTGCTGCCAGATCTTTGGATGATCAGGCCAGGGGGTTGAAGGTTATGGTTGGGAAGTTCAGGTTGTAAACGGGTTTTGCCTGCGCGGCGCTTGGGGCTGGGTTCTTGGGGTGTTGGCCTTTCCTTGAATTCTTTGTGGTCTATTAGCGTTGCCCCTGTGCGGGGCGGCACTTACTTTCTTTGCCGCC